>NZ_QUEP01000019.1 GCF_003478035.1 Clostridium sp. OF03-18AA | reverse complement strand
CGCGCACCGCAGGAAATCAAAATCGACTTAGCGGTTTTGCCAGAGACGAAAAGTCAAGGACTTTTTCATCAAATCCAAAAAGAAGTCACATTTTGCGGACTTCCTCACGGAGCAGACGCTTGATTTTGTCCTCCATTGTCTCTTTTGCGGTCTGGCTGAAATGCACACGGACGATATAGGTTGTCTTGCCGATCTGCTTTCTGACAGTCGGGCAAGTGGCGGTGTTGGTTGCGGTATTGTTCATTCAAAATCCTCCTGTAAATGAAAAATGCCCGGTGACTGTTCATCATCGGGCGGTGTCGGTATGAGGGAACAAGGCAAGGCGGCAACATTAAGGTATCTATAAAACCCTTGCCGTCTTTGCCACGCTTGCCGTGTTCCTGTTGTCAATCTCGGAGATAGCAGACCCATGCTGTGCCGTCTTTCTCGGTCACAAGTCTGTCCCCGATACGGCTCTTTGCCGTTCTCATGGTGCGTGAGGAAATCCCACGCTCATTGACTGCCTTTTCCAGCTCTGCACTCGGCATACGCTTTCCGTCCGCAAGCAGTTCCAGAATGAGCATTTGCGCCTGTGCGGTCTTGCTTTCGGTCTTGGCGGTGTCTGTCCCGGCAAGAAGCTCGTCAGCGGTAATGTCATAAGCCCCTATCCACTCAAAGCCTTTCTCGTCTCCCAGAGAAAAGGCAAGGGACTGTCCGGGCGGCGCAAGGGAGCTTTTCTCATGGATAAGCACCCTCGTTGTGGGACTGTCCTTCAGCTTGCCGATAAAGAGCAGACTGCGGACTGCCGCCGTAATGTCGATAGACCCTAATCCCCGGTAGGTGCTTTGCGTTCCTGCGGCTTTGTTCAGGTGTCCAATCAGCACGATAGCGCACCCGGTAGCCTGTGCAATGTCTCCCAGACTGCGGAATATCGGGCGCACCTCGTTTGCTCTGTTCATGTCCACATCTGCGCCCAGAAACGCCTGTACCGGGTCAATGATAACAAGCCTTGCGTTGTTCTCCCGGATTGCCCTTGCTATGCGCTCATCGGCAAGGGTCAGCGGTGTGTCCCTATCGTCAATGACAAGCACTCGTTCAAGGTCTGCGTCAGCTTCCATCAGCCGGGGCTTAACGGTATCGCCCAAACCGTCCTCGGCGGTCTGATAGATGATATTAAAAGGCTCAATTGTTTCCATACCGGGCAAGGGCTTTCGGTTGGTGCAAGCCGCCGCAAGACGCATGGCAAAGTAGGTCTTTCCCTCGCCGGGGTTGCCCTGTATGATCGTCAGCTTTCCAAAGGGGATATACGGAAACCATAGCCAATCCACGCTCGTCAGCTCCACATCTGCCATGCGGAGCATGGGGACAGGCTGGGCGGTAGGCAACTCTCGCAGCGTGATTGTTTCGGCTATGAATTTGTGGCTCGGAATGTCCTTTTGCTGACGGAGAACATCGTTCCAGTCTTTCCTTGCCGGGACAAGGCGAATGACGGCGATCTCGCTGGGAATGGACTGTGCCAGTCGGGTACAGGCTTCGCTTCCTGCGGTGTCGCTGTCAAGGCAGAGGAACACTTTTTGGGTGTCCTTGCGTTCAGAAAGAAAACGGTCAAGAGCCTTGCCCGAAACGCCGCCCAGGGCAAGATAATTTCTTTTCTGCCAGTCCTGCGGATAAAGGCAGATGAATGATAACAGGTCAATCGGTGCTTCAAAGACAAAGAGCTGATTGCCGTTTCCCTCATAGCGGAACGGATAGGACTTGTCAGCCCCGGCAATGTCCTGTCTGAATGGGTCTGCCGTTCCTCGCACATGGGCGTATCTCGGCGTACCGCTTCGGTCTCTGCCGACAAACACAACATTGTGCCGCTTTGCGTCCTCGTAAATATCCCCGGAAAGAAGAAAAGCCTCAACAAGCGTTTTGTTGAGACCTCGGCTTTCTGTGAGATATTGGATTGCTCTGTCGGCTGTCCTGTTGTGCAAGGGCAAGTGAAACGCTGTGTGCGGTGCTGTGCTGGCTTCGCTCTGTCCCTCACCGCTTTCGCCGGTTAAGAGCTGGACAGCTTCGGGAAAGGACTTGCCGTAAAACTCCATGACAAAATCAATGGGATAGCCGCCCTTGCTCTGGCTGTGGCGAAACCACTTGTTTCCCCGGACGGTCAGGCTGTCATGTTCTTTCCAGCGGTATTCCCGTCCGCTTTTGACAAGTGTCTCTCCCTGTGTACGGAGAAAATCTTCCAGACTGACGGCGTTTGCCCGGTCAATCTGTGCTTGGGTATAATTCATCGGGATAGTTCCTCCTTTTTGTGTCGTGTTTGGGGTCGATTTTGGAGCTTTTGTTCCTCTGTGTGCTCGTTAAATCGGGCGGCAGTATCTACACATGACTTGACCTTCCAAAGGCGGTGTAAATCGTCTCTGACAGCCTTAAACTCGCCATAGGTGGTTTCGTGCGCCTGTTCCAGCTCGTCATACTCTTCAGTCAGCTTTTTCATATCCACCTTGCCGTCCGGGAACTCCCCGGTCAGCTTTCGTCTGGCGGCGTAGAACTGTATCAGTTCCGCTTCATGCTCTGCCTTGTACTTGGCTCTGGGCTTCTCAAACTTGATTTTCTGCAAGCCGTCATAGACAGGCTTCAAGCTCTGGAAAGCAGCAGAGCTGTCATAGAGCTGCTTAATTGCTTTCATTCGGGCGGTCTGTTCGTCCAGCGTTTTCTTCAAGCTCTCTGTGGCAGCACTGTGTTCGTTGACATGGCTTTCCAAATCTTCAAGGGTGTAAATGCCATTCTTCCGAAGATAATTGAAAGTCTCGTTCATCTCCTTTAGATTGCTGACCTTGCCTTTCTGGGAATACGCCCCGGCGTTGCGGCTGGTGTAATAGGCGTTCAGCAGAGAAACAAGGTCGGGTGCCTGTGGCTTGGCAAGCTCTGCTTTTGCTTCGGCAATCCAATCAAACAGAAGAGTGATTTTCTTCTTGATGTCACGGATAACGGCATTGGTGGCTTTGATCCAGCGGTTGAACTCTCCCTTTTCGGTGCGGATACCTTTCTTCTCCATTGCCCGGACGGTTGCGCCCTCGTGGACGGTGGGAAGAAGCTCCACGCCCTGACGCTCATAGCTCCGGTGGTCGATACGAACATCAATACATTTTTCCGCAAACTTGGCATTGCATAGCTCCGCCCATGCTTCACGCCAATGTTCCAGCGTTTCGGGACTACCCCAGTCGGTAGTGGGAACGGCGTTGAACACAAACTTTCCGTCTGCGTCTCGGATACGGTTGCTGTCCTCGTCCAGCTCATACACCCGGCGTTGCTTTAGTCCCCATTTGCCGTTCTGCTCGATGGGGCGGATGGGGCAAAGCACATGAAAATGTGGGTTTGGTATGCCGCCGTCCTCCCGGTCTGGCTGGTGTACGGCGAAGTCAACCACCATGCCACGGCTCACAAAGTTCTCCAACAAAAATTGCCTTGCAAGAGCGATGTTTTCCTCAAGGGAAAATTCATTCTGCAAGGCAATGTCAAAACTGTATGCAAGCTGGGCGTTCTTTCCACGCTCGGCTTTTTCCACAGCGTTCCATAGGGTCTGGCGGTCTGCGTATTCTGGCGGTGCATGGGACGGCAGGAGAATATCGGAGCAGATCACGCCGCCCTTGCGGGTGTAGTCGCTGTATTCGCCGTAATACTCGCTATACAATCGTTCCCCTGCACGGTAGGCGGCAGAAGCAATAGCGGACTGTCCTGCGCTTCGCTTAGTCTGCGTGACGCTCAGATGAAATAGTGCCATCGGCTTTCAACTCCTTTTCTCTGTTTGCTTGGCTGATGTGGGTAATCGTCATGTGACGGACGGCTCGCTGGACTTCGGACAGAGAAAAGATGTGTTCCATCAGCTCTGTCATTTCGGTGCGTGTGAGATCTTTGACCTCCGGGGCAAGGCTCTCAACCGTGCCGCCCAGATTGCAAAGACGATGGGTGCGCTTGGTGCGTTCGCCTTTCTCCAGATATTTCTTTCTGTTCTCCAAACGCTCCAGCTTGTGCTGTTCCTGTAAAAGCTGCGTCTCGGCTCGCTCCTTTTCGGCTCGAAGCTGTTCAAGGGTTTTCGGTTTTGCCATTGTGCTTGACCTCCTTTTTTGATTTTGGGGATAAAAAAAGACCGCCGACTTTTCGCATAGTGCGACCAGTCAACGGTCTGATTTTCGGTATTCGGTTTTTGTGTTCAGTTAGACAAACTGGAAGTTGTCAAAGAGAATTGTTCCAGTATTCCACAGTATTGCCATTCACATCATAGAATGTAATGGTTCCCGCATTTATAGGCAAAACAATCGCAAAAGGTTTATTGCTGTCAATGTCAAGCGCTTGAATTGTGTTGCCGTCATCTATTTCAAGCTGTGTTACCTGTTGCTGATTCATAGAAATAAATGCTCGCTCATTATATCCTTCTACAGTGTACTCGGCAATTCCTCTTTGAACCCCCGAAAGTTTTCCACCCCCACGGAAAAAGTATCCAAAGGAAAGACCAGGGCGGTTGACATAGACGGAAAAAGAATGGTCACTCAAATCCTGAGGGTAAGAAATATATGCAGCCATCGTGCTGGAAACGCTTCCATCGACCGTCCAATCATCCTTAATCTTCTGCGACGAACGAATATCTGCCTCCAGCTTAGATGAAGTCACGCCGATCTCATTGTTCGTATAAAGAAAACAAACAAATAAAATACAAGCAAGAACAACCCCTATCACAATTTTAAGAAATATTTTTTTCATGCTATCAAAACTCCTTGTCAACTACCGATTTTCTTAATTCGACAAACCGGTATTTAACTGTCTTTGCTAAAAAACCCTATAACAGCCATAATAAATCCTACAGGTATTAAAAGAAAAGACGCCCACACAATACCAATGTATATCAGCTCTAAACCTGCAAGAATCATTATTGCAATACCTAAGAGCATTAAACTGTTACCAAACATAATTTTTTTCATAATGCTTTTCCTCCACAACTTCAAATTGTCGCTCGTCTACCTATCCAACTTAAACGGCACAACATTTCCAACAACGCGTCCAACAAAATATACAATCACGCTCCTTTGCAAATCCCGATTTGCTTGTTCCATAAAATTCATTTTATTCGCCTTCAAACTTGCTGGCGGCGAACAGCATTTTATGCTGTTTGCGGACGGCAAGTCCACAGGGGATAGCCGCTTTAGCGGTGCAAGGGGGTGTAGCCACCTTGACGGAACGAAGTGACGCAACATTCGCAGGCAAGCCGTTTTCTTCTGCTGACAGAGAATGAAGCTCCGCAGGACGCACTACTCTCGATAGAGAGTATAGAAGTGCGCCTTTAGAGTTCTAAGGGTATTTTTAGATAATTGGGAATGTTTCTTTGTCAAACTGCGTAACATTGAACACGATACGCCACTCGACATCATCACCAACCGGTTCAAAGTGCAGAGCAGAACAAGCAGCATGAAGTTTTTCTTGTGAATTTGTTCCATATATAACTGCTGTCGGACCATCTGCACCACCAATAACACCAACAACAAAACAGGAACTACTGCCAACTGGACGGAACGAATGATCGTCTGGTGTAACTTCTATCGGTCTATCGCCTTCATCACAGTCAAAAACCGAAATGTTCTCCATCGGTTCAGGGGTAAGTGTATAACTCATGGCAATATAATGTGTCGGATAAATCCAGCGATCAGAACCAAAACTATTTTGAGGAACTGTCTGCTGTTCTATTTCCTGCACGGTCAGTGTATGGGTTATTCCGCTAACAGGATGGGAAAACATAAATGAATCTCCGGGTGCGTGAACTTTGAAATGTGAGCCTGGAACTTGTCCTGGTTGCTGCTCCATTGTAAGAAAAAGTTTATTGATTTCAGGGTGATGCTTGGTTCCCCAAGGAAATACGTCTCTGCATATGACCCAGCCATAAGTACTATCCAGCCCATAATGGTCGATTGCCCATTTTGCTTCCAACTCATTGATAACGCCATCTGGCAGACAAGGATTAAAGCTCACAGCGCAGCCATGGGTTGTCTGTAATATTTTCTCGTTTAACTTCAAGCAAGGTTTGAAGTTAAAACAAAGTGGGTTTTCCCATTCCATCTGCATCTGTTGCTCACGGGTAAAATTTTCACATGAGTCATTTTCCCAGTCCAGATTCCATTTTTTCATGAAGTCACGGATGCTTTCTGAATCAACTCGCATACAAAAATCAACGACAAGTCCTTTGCTACATGAATAAGCTGCCGGAATTACCCAATGATATCCAGCCCAATCGAATTGTTTATCCAGCTTGATCTCTTTTCCGGCACGGTCTTTACCTCGATGTCCCCAGAAATCTCCATCAAAGTAGACCTTCCATTCAGGGGCAACCAATTCTGCCTCTGAAGTCATATCATTATCGTAATAATCTTCTGTGTATTTAATCTGACTGTAATCAAAGGAAGATTGCAGGTTTTTGATATATGTCCACGGTTGTTCCATAGGCAACAAATTCATCTTCTCTGAAATTTCCGATAAAGTTTGCTGTTGTTCCTGGGTTGTAGGGTTTTCATTGAGAAAGGCTTCAAACTGTGCTTCGTTCCACATCCACGCTTGTTCCACTGCCGCCACATCACCACAAGCCAGTATAAGCCGCAGAAAGTCGGTAAAATTTTCAGCTACTGGATGAACATAATCAGGAGAAGTATTCATGGGGCTGACAGAGAAAACCATCTCTCCAAATCCACGAATGAAACAGAAGTGGATACCATCTATCCCTGCCCATCCAAAAACCGATGCCCCTTTTGGGGTACAAAAATAATTTGTATTATCCTCACGGAGTTCAACTCCCACAGGACTTAAATCGACACCCCGCTGTAAAAATTTTTTCAAAATTCTATTCATTAAGCATCCCCCCATAAAATTAGTGCTATCACGCTCTTTATTGTAGTAAATTTTATCACAAGAGTGTGAATAAATCTACTGGCGAATGCTGAAACCGCCCGAACAGTTTCTTTCTGCTCAGGCGGCTTTCTTCATCTATTTTTCTTTCTTCTGCTGCACTTGTTCATGGGCTTCCTGCTGAACATCAGCCCAGCGGAAAAGCCATACTTGAAGTGACTTTCACTTTCTTCACATTGGGCGATTGCTGTCTGCGCCCGGAGTTCCTGCACCAGCTCATAGTCCTCTTTGCTGAGCCGCTGGGACAACTGCTCCATGAGCTTTTCACAGGCTATGACTGCCTTTCGGTATTCCGGTGATGTAGGTACAACTGTCTCGCAGGGATAAAACTCCCCATTATACATGGCTTCCAAAATCATAGCTTTACCTCTCTCAACAGTAGATTAGTTCCGTCTTGATGATTTCCTCTGCCCGGCAGCGGATGGAGTTCATTGACTGCACCCATAACATCTGATTTTCCGCTTTCATGGCTTCGGTCACGCCCTCGGCTTTCATCATCTGCCGGATAATCAAGTCCAGCCTGTCTGCCGCCTGCTCGTTCAGATCGGCAACGACGGTGTGGAGCCTGCCGGACAAAATTAGCTCGTTGTAAAGCATGGGACGGTGCAATTTCAGATAGGACTGGCGCAAGCGTCCCCAATGCCCAATAGGTCGGCGTTCCTCCGGCAGCTTCAAGTCCGGCACATAGTAGTCGCCCACCAACACATAGTCCATACCGTTCTCATGGATTCTCGGTTTCAACTCTTTCATAAAATCACGCTCCCTTTCTCGGTCCCAGCTGCGGCAAACTGCTCACCGGGATAAATACCCCTCTGGCAATATCCTCGGTGCGGATTGCCTGTTTTCTGGCTTCAATCTCCGCTTTTTTCTTGGCTTTCGTGCGCTCCTCATACTCTTTCTGTTTACCATTGGCTTTCCGCTTCAAGTAGTTCTGGTGGAGCCTGTCCTTGCGTTCCTCACGCTTGCGGATTTCCTCTAATTCCTCCGGGGTAAGCTCCACTTCGCCAAACGCAGGGGGAACTAAACGACCCACGAAATTGAAGTAAATCTCGACCTCCTGTGTGGTCTGAATACTGCCCTTGCGGTCACGCTCATGCACAAGGATTTTCTCAATAAACTCATTGAGCATGGCAATCGTCAGCTTGTCGAAGTTCTCATACTTGTCAATCAGAGCGATAAAACGGTCAGCGTCCTTTTCGTGCTTCTCGTAGCTCTTGATAGCCTTTTCCAGATCGGAGATTTCAACGGTAAGCTCGGACTGTTCCTTTTCGTATTGAGCGTCCAGAGTGGTGTATCTGCTGTCGGACAGCTTTCCTAAAATGTTGTCCTCATAGATTTTGCAGAGCAGGACTTCCAGCTCGGAAACTCTCTGACTTCAGGCACCATGTCGCTCATAGGCTGTCTCCTTCCTCAAATGTGTAGTCTGCCGGGTTATACTTCGGCTTTTCTCTCTTTGCCCAGCTCCGGATTGTGGCAAGGTGATTTTTGTAGCTCCTGCCGGTGGAAGCCATATACTCAGAGAGCCGTTCCACCCGCATCTGATAATCTCCTGGGAACTCCTGCCGGAGCTTGCCGTATTCCGTGTCAGAGAGAAGGACATTTTCGTATGAGCCATACCGGTGCTGGATTTCCTTCTTCTCTCTTTTATTGATTGTTTCAGTACTTGTTCTATTAGTACTTAATTGCGCGGGATTTTCCGTAACCGGTGTGTCCGTATCCGGATTTACCGTATACGGCTTTTCCGTACACGGTGATTCCGAACACGGCTTTTTCCTTGGCATCTCATAGATCACATACTCCGCTCTGCCCATCCGACCGTTACTCTCACGCTGCTGGTTCCTTTCCAGATATCCAAGACGTTCCAGTTCTTTCAGAGCTGTAAGCACCCCATCTACGCCATCCGGTGTAATCGAAGATAATCCCCGTACCGAATAGTTCCATGTGTCCGGTAAACTAAGCAGCATAGAGAGAAGTCCTTTTCCTTTCAGGCTGAGACCCTGATCCCGCAGGTGGTAATTGCACATCGTTGTGTAATTGCTGTTTTTCTCAACCCTGAATACCGGCATGGTGCTCACCATCCTTTTTCGCAGGCTCCGTTTTTTTCTTCGGACATTTGCGCGAACGATCTTCGCTGTCCTCCCGTCGATGGTATTTGCCGGTATCCTGCATCATGCGTTCAAACGCCTGAAGGCGTCCCTCTGTAAAAAGCGTCATTCGATCACACCCCATTTCTTAAACAACTTGAAGAGATGATTCTTTCCCTTGCAGGTCACTCTCGTCTGCTGCACCAGTTTTCCGCTTCTGCCGTAGCAATCCCGGACAATAAAATAGCCCCTTGCAGATTTGTCTGCAAAAGGCATCAGCCAGCCGCTTGGACTGCGGTACAGATAGCGGTGATCCAGTAAGAGAGCTACTGCCGTCTTCTCTGGGATTCCGATTTCCTTACAGAAATTCCGGATGCAGGTGCAATCTTCCGAATTTACAAAGGTGTCGAAGTAGTCTGCCTTGGGCTGTGCCGCATCCAGCTGTTTGCAGATACCCTCAAGCTGCTCTCTCTCGGCTACAAGCTCCTGTGCCAGTGTGTAGATGACCTCCGGATGCTGAATCACCTGATCCAAAATGGAATCGCTCATATACACACCATGCTTGCGAATGGACGGGAGAACTTCATCAAACACCCAGTGTTCAAATCGTTCTGCCGATGGCAGCTTACTGTGAACGATCAGCCGGTAAACATCGCCTTCTGTGATAAAGGAGATTTCAACGACCTGCTCTCCAGCATCTCCATACTGATTCACCTTCTGAACGACCCCCTCGCGTTTCGTTAGGGGGCCTCTGCAATGGCGTTTCACTGCGGCGTAGGGATTCACATACCCCAAGGCTTTCGCCACATCGCTTGCACAGAAAAAGGTCTTGCCCGCCTCTTGCAACACGCGGATCGAACCAAACTCCTGGTTCTCAAACACCTCCATCATCTGCCTTGACTGTCCGCCATGACTGCCCACATCGGTGTCATGGGTCTTCTGATTGAAATCCGTCATACCTGTTACCTCCTGCTCAAATTTGTCTCGCCGGATTTCGGGCGAAAAAAATAGAACCTCGACCCATTCTCGTTTTCAAAGAATGAGCCAAGGCTCTATGTAACAGGATACCTGATATTAAATTTTTGCAGAATTCGTCAGAACTCGCCAAACGAACCTGACACTGTTTTTCATTCCGTTTCAGCCGGATTTTTGCCGAAAATCTGTCAAGGATATGGGGCTAATTTCCCCTCCAAAATGGCCTTCTGTAAACCCATTTTCCCACCCATTAGGCTCAAAAATAGGCCGTAAACCCATGGTAAACCCATCAAAATGGGTTAATTTGAAGTCAAATTTCCTCAAATTTCACCATCGGAATCAGGCGATTTCAGGCATAGAAAAAGCCCGGAAAATGGCGTATTTCCGGGCTTTTTTAGCATTATTAAGCTGTAGATTATCGCTTGCTGAACTGCGGAGCGCGACGAGCGGCTTTGAGGCCGTACTCACCTGACCTTGATCCCAAAAGTCCAGTATTCATGCGTTTTTTCGGGCTTCCCTCTCTCAGTAAACCCATAGGTAAACCCACGAAATCGCGAGATTTTTGGTGCCGTTTAACGCAGCCCGAATGCTGCATTCACAACGCTGCTTAATTTCTCAGGTTTATTATACTTGACTTTCGCATAGATGTCCATAGTCGTTTTGCTGTTCTCATGGCCTGCCAAATACTGCACCGTCTTTGGATCAACACCTTTGTAAATCAGATTGGTGATGTAGGTGTGCCGCAGCATGTGCGGAGTCACCTTGAAGTCCATCGTATACACCAGCTTGGGATTGTTCGGCTGATGCTCACCAAGCCTTGGCTTTATTCTATGCTTGATGGACTGCCCATTTACATAGGTGTAATAACAGCGTTCTGCGGTGGAACGGACTGTTATGTACTTCCAGACCCTCACAAACTGTGCTTCCGTCAAAACAGTTCCCTTTGAATTGGAGATCACATATTCCGATTCTGATTTTTCCCTTGCTTCCTTGAGACAGGCTACCAGGCATTTGGGAATCGGAACATCTCGCTTCGCTGCCGGAGTCTTCAAAAGTGTGTTGACCACCGGCTCACCGCCTTCCACATGCCATGCACGCCTTACAGAAATGTACGGCGTTTTTTCATCCAGGAATACGCAGTCCCATTTCAATCCAAGAATCTCTTCTCTACGCAATCCCGCGTACAAGCCGATCATTACGAAAACATACGGTGGTAGCTCACGAATGCTATCCAGCAAAATGGCAGTCTGTTCATCCGTCAAAGCTTCGCGCCGTTTCGCAGGCTTTCCTCCTCTTGCGCAAATCGTTTTGGATGGATTCTCTTTGATCACCTTGCTCTCTTCTGCCGAATTAAAAATGTTCTTAATCAGCATATTAAGCTGACCATACATTCCGGAAGAACCTTTTGATAGCGGAACCATCAGCAGCCGCAGGTCATCTGTGGTCACCTCATCCATATACATCTGTCCAATTGGACCCACGATGTACCGATTCACCATCCGCTCGTATCCCTCCAACGTATTGGTTCTTACCGTTCCAGACCGCATCAGCAGCCATTTTTCGCAGTACTCTTCCACGGTCGGATTCTCTCTGTGGAAAACCACTTCTGCAATTTTCTTCTGGGCATCTTCCACCCGGTCATACAATTCTTCGCGTGTCAGCCCATAGATTGCCACTCTCTTTCCGTCTGCATCTGTAATTCGGGTACGATAATACTGTACCCCTTTCATCATCACTGTTCCGTATTCCGGAAGTTCAGCAGGACGCTTTTTTCCTTTAGCCATGTGTTCTCCTCCTCGTCTATCTTCATATATTGCGTGTTGTCACTTTTATTATCATGGCGTACACCACTTCCTTCAAGGATGTCGAATGTATGTAAAAAGGGCAGGGATTTTTGACCATCCCTGCCCTAAGTTTTTTCTGATTTACTCTTAATCCCACGATGCAAAAGCATCTTCCAGCACTCCTGCGAGCTGCTCTGGGCGATTGTATTTCACCTTGGCGTAAATATCCATGGTGATCTTGCTGCTTTCATGACCGGCAAGATACTGAACTGTCTTCGGATCAACCGAAGCATGAATCAGATTCGTAATATAGGTGTGCCGCAGCTGATGCGGAGTCACCTCAAAGTCCAGACTGTAAACCACATTTCCATTGTGTGCCGCCTTTTGCCCCAGAACCGGCTTCACCGTATGCTTTACCCTCTTGCCATCTTCATAGCGATAATAGCAGCGTTCCTTGGTGGTACGGGTTACGATATACTGCCATAATCTCTTGAATTGCGTATAGGACAACGGGTCTCCATCCCGGTTTGCAACCACATAATCCGATGTCGATGTATTCTTCGCCTCTTTCAGACATTCCAGAAGATTGTCCGGCAGAGGGACATTCCGATGCGCTGCCTTCGTTTTCAGCTCTGTCAGAATCACCGGACGATTATGCTCCGTATGCCAGGCTCTCCGAACGGTAAGGTACGGAGCCTCGCAATCAAGATACACCGAATCCCATTGAAGTCCGAGGATTTCTTCTCTCCGCAATCCTGCGTACAGCCCCAGCATTACAAACACATACGGCGGCAAGCCGTAAATGGCATCCAGCAGCTTATCTACCTGCTCATCCGTAAGCGGGAGGCGTTCCTTCTGGGGAATTCCTCCCACATTCTTCTTCAGATAGATGGTCGGATTCTCATCAATGATCTTGCTCTCCATTGCTGCCGTAAAAATACACTTATATATAACGCTCACCGATTTGTACACGGATGCCGACTTTTTTGATGCCGCCAGCAGTGCCAGGCGAATGTCATCTGCTGTTACATCTCCCATATGCATATCGCCCAATGGCTTAATGATGTAGTTCTTCACTTTCGATGTATAGTCAATCAGCGTTGTCATCCTGATCTGTGCCGACTGCATCAGCAACCATTTCTCGCAATACTCCTCCACTGTAGGTGTACTGCGGCGATACGTCTTGTTCTCAATCTGCTGGATCGCTTCCTGTTCCTTCTGGTACAGTTCCTCTCTCGTTCTTGCATATAAGGAAACCCGCCGCCCCTGCTGATCTGTTACACGGGTTCGATAATACTGCGTTCCCTTCATACTCACCGTACCATAATCGGGAATCATCATTCTTCTTGCCGCCATATCATTACCTCCAATTCTGTTGTTGCTTTCATTATTGCGGATTCATCGTCCATACTCAACGATGTCGATTTTCACCGCCGAAAGCTTCGAGGTTTGCGATATGTCGCAGCACGTTCCATCGGTTTTGCACGGTGTGTACATTTTGCAATGTACTCCTGAATCCCCACTTCCGTGAAATAAACGCAGCCGTTTTCCACATACTGAACATAGGAGATCAAACCGTCTGTTCTTGCAGCATCCAGTGTTTTTACGCTGATTCCCAGTATACTGGCTGCTTCCTTCCTTGTAATCAGTTTATCCATCGCCTTCTTCGCCTTCCTTTCGGCATTTGCCCTGTCTTTTTTTCTCTGCCTGTTCCGGAATGTAATAACCAAGCTGAATCCTTACAGCTTCGTCAATCCCACGCATCTGCCCCTTACTTACCCGCCCAAGATAGCGAATCACGCATATCTTGTCGCAGGTGTCGAGCTGTTCTGCCAATACCATAGACGGTTTTGCCAGTCCCTTTGCTTTACGGAGAAAGAAATGCGTTGGCTGCTTTCGCTTCTTCTCAATTTTCGATGTCAGCGGAGCAATCGTGATTGTCGGCGCATAATAATTACCGGCATCATTCTGAAGAACCACAACAGGACGAACACCGCCCTGCTTTGATCCAACCGGAACACCGAGATTGGCGAGATATAAATCACCTCGCCGATAAACCCAGTTTTCTTTCATTTTCTGTTGTCTCCAATCTCCATACACTGATATGGATAAAGCCTGCCAGGTATCATGCTGATACAGCACCCAGCAGTGCTTTCTGAAAATATGGTTTCTCTGTACTTTTTCTTATCACCCCAGAGATGTAGGATTTCTCACAGGCGGCAGTGTGCTTCACTGCTCCATTGGAATTTAACCATCCCGCCTTCCTTATGGCCGGACCGCGAATTACGGAAGTATCATTGTCCCTGTCTGGCTTTAGCACCGCCGCCGGTTGCAATCCGGCATTTGCTTCTGCGAAACCGCTATCGCCCCGATGGGCTTCATGGCGTGCAGTCGAAGGCTCGACCAAACAGGAATGTACCTGAAGAATGAGTATTCAGTTTTCAAGGGACATCCGGACTTTCGTCCTTACAAAGTAAGTTTAACAAGAATCCTCCGATTTCGCGTTGGCCTCGTAGGCGCACTTTGGTTGTCCTTGCAGGACTACATATGGTTTGTTTTGATTTTTTCAGTGTCCTATGCAGTCGGATTGGGGCAAAAAAAATACCTCGTTGGTTTCCCAACGAGGCATCGAAGACGATTCTATCCTGTTTTCTGTAAACTGGTACCCGTTTATCTCCTGGTGACCATTTGAGTCACGGCTAATGTATCAAAAAAGCAACGCTCATCTCAGCAAATCAGACAATCTGTATTCTCCTTTGGGGGTATTTGCTGTTCTGCGATACTCTTTTATGGCTTTCACCAAGAGCTGAGGATTACTGAAATACTGCTTCACAAAATCATACGACTTCACATCATGCATCCGAAGATTTGTTTTACAAAATTCGCTTGTTTTTTTCCAGAACGCTTAAACTGCTCATATGCTTTACTCAATCGAAATTCCTCTCTGCGAGAATCCAAAATCCGTATCACAGAAATCTGCTCATCGAATCCTTTCCGTAAGTACTATGCATAAAAGCACAGCCGCAGAGTACATCTGTGGCTGTGTTTTGTGTTCAGTTGCTCACTGTTGCGTGGACTGGATATGGAGAGACAACATATCTCCCGATCTTACATGGGTGATCTTATCTGCCATCACTCTGGCAGTTTTCCTTGCAGATATGTCGGCATCCCCACTGCGGTCGTATCCGGCCTGACCTTAAACATGGCTTTTTCAATCTACCTTCCTTATCGGTTTTCCGCGATATATTTCTCCGCCATGTGGACTGCCACCGCGCCGTCCGCCACGGCGGTGACCACCTGACGGAGGGGCTTCGTCCGCACGTCGCCCACGGCGTAAACGCCGGGAATACTGGTTTCCGTGGTCTCTCCGGCCACGATATAGCCGCCGCCGTCCAGCGCCAGTTGACCCACCGCCAGCGCCGTGGCGGGCTGTCGGCCCACGCTGACAAATACGCCGTCGCAGTCCACCACGCTTTCCTCACCGGTGACGGTGTCCCGCAGGCGTACGCCGGTCAGCCTGTCCCCGGAAAGCAGCGCGGAAACGGTGCTGTTCCAGCGGAATTCCACATTTTCGGCCTGTTCCAGTGGCTCGTGATAGATCTTGGTGGCCCGCAGGGTGTCTCTGCGGTGGACGAGGATCACCTTTTTCGCCACGCGGCTGAGAAGGAGGGCATCTGCCGCGGCGGAATTGCCGCCGCCCACCACGACCACCGTTTTGTCCTTGTAAAACATCCCATCGCAGGCGGCGCAGTAGGCCACGCCCCGGCCCAACAGCTCCGTCTCTCCGGCAACGCCCAGCGTTCTGGGGTCTGCGCCGGTGGCCAGCACCACGGTTTTCCCCCGGAAGATCTCCTCGCTGGTCTCCACGAGCTTGGGAACCGCCGTCAGATCCATGCGGAGAACTTCCGCGTATTCGCTGCGTGCCCCAAAACGCTCCGCCTGCTTTTGCATCTTCTCCGCCAGAGAGAAGCCGTCGATCCCGTTCTCAAAGCCGGGGTAGTTGTCGATCTGCTCGGTCAGGGCCATCTGCCCGCCAGCAGACAGCTTTTCCAGCACGACGGTGTCCAGCCCCGCCCGGGCCGCGTACAGGGCGGCGGTGTAGCCGCCCGGGCCGCCGCCCACCACGAGCATATCATAAACATGATTGTTGTTCATATCTGAATCCTCCGTTATTTCGCCAAGGCTTCCTGAATGAAGCGGTCGATCTCTGCCTTTGAGCCGGGCGCGGTGATGGAATCCACGGCCTTTCCGTTCCGGTACAGCACCAGAGTTGGGATGACCTCGATCCCCTCGGCCCCCGCCAGCCGCGGCTCCTCGTCAATATTGATCTTGCTGACAACGAGGCTGTCCGCGTATTCCTCTCCAATCTTCTCATACGCAGGGCCGATCCTCCGGCAATAGCCGCACCAGGGCGCCCAGAAATCCACCAAAACGGGCTTTTCGCCCCGGGTCGCCTGCTCAAACTGCTCCTGATTCATATTCATAGCTGCCATATCTGTCAGCTCCTTTCTTTTGTTTGGGTATTCTCAAGACTCCGTTCTCGCCCCACACCACATCGTGACCTCAACCTGAGATGATGGTACTCTGCCCTTGGGACATAAAGCAGATGAGTAAGACCATCATCTGTACGAGAATAGCTGCGGTTTGTTGCAGCTTATTCCGCGCAGAGCTCCGCCACAAGAGCGTCCATCTGCGCTTCGCTGGTTTGGTTCAGTGCGCCGCGCAGCGATACCTCCGTTTCACACAGTCGGAGTTCCTTCATCTTTTCCAACTCGGCGCGCATCAGCCGCGCGGCAGCAGGGGCCCATGAGCCGTTTTCCATGAGGCCGATCCGGCGGTTTCGGAATCCCTTTGTCTGTAAATGATCCAAAAAGGCCTTCATGGGCGGGAACAGTCCTCCGTCATAAGTGGAGCAGGCCAACACCAGTTTCCCGCAGTAGAATGCACTGGCAACAGCGTAGGAAAGATCTGTCACAGTGAGATCACATATGCTGACCTGCACGCCTTTTTTCTCTAATTTACCCTTGATGGTCTTCGCCGCATGGGCAGTATTTCCATGGATGGATGCGTGGGCAATCAGTATGCTCTCCGATTCTTCTGGTTCCCATTGTGACCAGAGATCATAGAGCCGCAGACACTCCTCCAGCCCTTCTGTAAGCACGGGACCATGGAGCGGGCAGATCGTTTGGATCTCCAGCGCGGAGGTCTTTTTCAGCAGAGCCTGCACCTGTGCGCCATATTTCCCGATAATATTGTAACAATACCGTCGGGCCTGCGGCACCCAGGGGGCACGGGCAGTCCGTTCCAGTGAGCCAAAGCGTCCGAAGGCATCCGCCGAGAACAGGATTTTTTCCGTTTCCTCATACGCCGTCATCACCTCCGGCCAGTGTACCATCGGTGCCAGCAGGAAGCGCAGCCGGTGTGAGCCCAGAGAGATCGTGCTGCCCTCGCCAACCTCCAGCATACGGTCTTCCGACAATGCACCCGTGCCAAAGAACTGCTTGATCAGGGTAAATGTTTTCGCGTTTCCCACGATCTTCATCTCCGGGTACTCTTGCGCTATCCGCATGAGGCTGCCGGAATGATCCGGCTCCATGTGTGTGACCACAAGATAATCGGGGTTGCGCCCCCCCAACACCTGCGCTACATTGGAAAGCCATTCCTCCGCCGCCCGTGCGTCCACGCTGTCCATCACGGCGATTTTCTCGTCCAGAATGACATAGGAGTTGTAGCTCACTCCCATAGGCTGGACGAGGTACTGGTTTTCAAAGAGTGTCAATGTGTTATCATCCACCCCTACATAGCGGATGGCATCTGTTACCGTTCGGATACCCATATAAAAAATACCTCCTATTCTGATGCCTTTGGTTTTCTTATAAATCGTCTATCAGTGCGGTGCTCTTGGCGTAGGCGGTACTGCGTGCCTCAAAGAAATCGGTCTTGACCATATTGGCGTCAGCGTACTGGCTGACCCATTCCATGCTCTCCGGTTCGCTCTCAAAGCCCGGATACAATGCCGGATAGCCAAGGCTCGTCCAGCGAAGATTGCCGAGATAGCGGATGTAATCGCTAATCATCTGCCGGTTCAACCCCGGGATGTCGTCGCCGATCACATAATGCCCCCATGCGATCTCCTGCTCCACGCCCTCACGCATCATCTCGCGCAGCGCTTGTACGCTCTCGGCGGTGAACAACTCCGGCTGCTCCTTTTGCAGCTCCGTGATGATATTGCGGAACAGCCACAAGTGCGTGTTCTCGTCGCGGTTTATATAGCGGATCTCCTGCGCCGAGCCGGGCATCTTCCCGTTTCGGGAGAGATTGTAGAAGAACATAAAGCCGCTGTAAAAATAGATGCCCTCCAAAATATAGTTCGCCATCATCACGCGCAGCAGCGTGGGAGCGTCCTTCCGCTCCTGAAACTCGTTGTAGCAGTCCCCAATGAAGGTGTTGCGGCGCAGCAGATGCTCGTCCGTTTTCCATTGGTAGAGGATGTCATTGCGCTCCACGGGGGAACAGATGGTGTCGAGCATATAGCTGTAGCTCTGTGAGTGGACACACTCCTGAAACGCCTGAATGGACAGGCAGAGATTGACCTCGTTGGCTGTAATGTAGGCGCCGATATTAGGCAGGTTCGCTGTCTGAATGGAATCCAAAAAGACAAGAAAACTCAGAATTTTATCGTAGGCGCTGCGCTCGGCTGACAGCAGGCGGGGATAGTCCTTCACATCCTGCGAGAGATTGATCTCCTCAGGGATCCAAAAGTTGTTCATGGCCTGCCGGTACCAGTCGCTGACCCAAGCGTACTTCATATTGTTGAAGTCGTTGAGGTTGGTGGTATTGCCGCCGATCATGCGCCGCAGGCGCACATCAGGGTCGCCCTCCGGGTTAAAGAGGGGCTTTTTCTTCAGTTCCATCATGCTATCCTCCTTATGACGAGCAGCTTTCACAGGTCTCGACCTCAAGGGCCTTGCTGCGGACATAATAAATGGTCTTGACGCCGGCCCTCCACGCCTCCAAATACAGTCTGAGCACCTGACGCATGGAATAGTCGTTGGTGATATAGAGATTCATGCTCTGCGCCTGGTCAATATGTCTCTGGCGAAAGCCCGCGGCGCGTACCGACCAGCTTTGGTCGATCAGATGCGCCGCCTTATAGTACCACCATGTATCCATAGAAAGCTCCGGAGCAACGCGGGGCAGCATGCTGCCCTTTTTTTCCTCTAAAAAGAATTTCTTCATAATTGGATCGATGCCCGCCGACGTGCCGGAGAGGATGGATGTGCTGGAAGTGGGTGCGACAGCCAGCAGATAGGCGTTGCGCATTCCCTGCACCGCCACCGTTTCCGCAAGCGCCCGCCACTTTTCTGAGGTATAACCTCGCTTTTCAAAATACGCGCCTGTCTGCCAGTCGCTGCCCTCAAAGAGCGCGTAGCGGCCCTTTTCCCGTGCCAGTGCTGTGTCCGCCTTGATGGCGGCGTAGTTGATATGCTCGAACACCGCGTCGGTGAAGGCAAGGTGCTCATCGCTCTCCCAACGGATGCCGCGCTTTGCCAGCATGTGGTGGTAGCCGCTGACGCCCAGGCCGATGCTGCGGTACTTCTGATTGGTAAGCCGCGCGTATTCCAACGGGTAGAAGTTGAGGTCGATCACATTATCCAGCGCGCGGATGGCCGTTTCCACCGTGCGTTCCATATAGGCCTCGTCCTCCACCGCCAGATTACCGAGAGACAGACTCGCCAGGTTGCAGACCACAAACTCACCGGGGCGTGTGGCCGTCACCACCACTGTGTCGCCGTTCTCCGTGTGCACCTCAGTGCTGATATGCTCGATGGGCGCCATGTTCTGTGCGATCTCCGTGCAGAGATTGGAGCAATAGATCATTCCCGTGTGGCCGTTTGGGTTCATACGATTTACGCTGTCGCGGTTGAAGGCGAAGGGCGTGCCGGTCTCCACTGCCGAGCGAAGCACCAGCCGCACGATGTCCTTGACGGTGACGCTGCGCTTTTCGATGCGCGGGTCATTGACGCAGTCCAGATACCGCTTCTCCCATTCCGTACCCCAGTAATCCTCCAGTGCGTAGCCCTTGACCGTGAGGATCTCATGCGGACACATGAGATGCCACGGCGCGTCTATGTTCTCCTCCGCCAGTCGCCAAAAGAGATCCGGATAGCATACGGCGGGAAACACATCATGCGCCTTCATGCGGTCGTCGCCGTTGTTGGTGCGCAGTTGAAGGAATTCAGGCAGATCCCGGTGCCATGCGTCTAAGTAAACCGCCGCAGCGCCCTGCCGCATCCCCAACTGATCCACCGCCACGGCGGTGTCGTTGACCAACCGGATCCAGCGGATAACACCGCCCGCCGCCCCTTGAAAGCCGCGGATGGTGCTGCCTGCAGCGCGCACCTTACCGAAGTACATCCCCATTCCACCGCCAAATTTAGAGACCTTTGCGAAGTTGTCCAGCGAGCGGTAGATGCCGTCCAGACTGTCCGGCACAGTGTCCACAAAGCAGCTTGAAAGCTGATGGTAGGGCTTTCGTGCGTTGGACATGGTAGGTGTCGCCATCGTGACCTCCATACGGCTGAGCATATCGTAAAAGCGTTTTACCCACCCCATGCGGTCAGAGCTTTCGTTCATAGCAAGATGCAGCGCGATACCCAAAAACATCTCCTGCGGTGTTTCCAGCGGCACGCGGCTGCGTGACTGGATCACATAGCGTTTGAGCAGCAGGTCAAGGCCGGAGTAGGTGAACAACTCGTCCCGTTCCGGGCAGAGAAAGTCCTCCGCCATAGCGATCTCCTCGTGGGTATAGTGGGCAAGAATATAGTCACCGTAGAGTCCCTTATCCGTCAGATAGCGAAGCCTGCCATAGAGGTCGCCGACGCCGCGCCCCTCCCATTCCTGTGCGTTGCGACAGCGAAAGGAGTGGTTCAGAAGCCGCGCCGCGATGAACTCCCACTTGGGTGCCTCTGCCGTAGTCAGCTCTACCGCTGCCTTGGTCAGTGCCTCAGCCCTCTCATCCTCCGTCATGCCCGGGCGACAGAAGCTCTCAAACTTCAATTGAAGCGCCGCGAGGGAGTAGATTTCCTCGGTAAAATCCATCTGGATACGGCGCAGCACCTCGTCAAGCGAGTTATCCCCCACCGTCTGCGCGATGGTATGCCGGACGCGGCGCAGCGCAGACCGCTTTTCGCGATAGAGGATGTACGCCTTGGCCACCTCATAGTGTCCGCGCTCCATGAGCGTCCGCTCCACCTCGTCCTGCACACGTTCCACGGTGAGCGGTACTGTGACGGAGAGATTGTCGAGAACGGCGGCGAGGATCTCCTCCAGTTCTCCGCCCCCAATCTCCCTTCCCTGTCCATCAAACGCTTTTTTCATGGCGTTGAAAATTTTCTCCTGTTGAAAAGGAACAGACTTCCCGTTTCGTTTTCTGATCTCCATTTCGATCCTCTCATCTTCTCCGGTCACTTCTCATGTCCTTTTGGGCAAAGAGCGGGCAAGCGCAGTATCACGCTTGCCCGCTCTATTTTTGAAAGCCGGTTTTTCTGCAGCCGACACGGCGGGGCTGTTTGTTGTCTGTTGTCTTGGTTTTGGCTTTCCTGCCAGTTACTTCATAGATTCCAGAATGGCGTCCGCCAGTGCTTCCAGCTCAGTGCGCTTGTCCGTGCCCATGGACGAGGCGAGGCTGAGCCGCTCGTTGAGCACCGTCATGTTCTTAAGCTCATCGTTGACGAATTTCTGCATGAGATCACCGGACTTCACCGCCCATGAGCCGTTTTCAATGATGGCAAAGGTGCGGTTTTGCAGATTCAGTGCCTTCATATCCATGAGGAAGTCATGCATGGCGGGGTAGATGCCGAGATTGTAGGTCACAGAGGCCAGGACAATGTGACTGTACTTAAACGCCTCGGAGATCAGCTGGGAGACATGAGTGGAGGACACATCGTACATCGCCACCTTGCTCATGCCCTTATCGCAGAGCGACGCCGCCAGCGCCTGCGCCGCGTTCTCCGTGTTGCCGTACATGGAGGCGTAGACGATGAGCACGCCCTGGGTCTCAGGGGCATAGCGGCTCCATGTGTCGTACTTTTCGATGAACCAGCCCAGATCCTTGCGCCACACGGGGCCGTGGAGCGGGCAGATGTACTTGATCTGATCCAAAACGCCGCCGGCCTTTTTCAGCAGGAGCTGGATGTGGGGGCCGTACTTGCCCACGATGTTGGTGAGATAGCGGCGGGCGTCGTCCAGCCAGTCCCGCTCGAAGTCCACCTCGTCGGCGAACAGCTTGCCGTCCAGCGCGCCGAAGGTGCCGAAGGCGTCGGCGGAAAAGAGGACGCCGTCGGTGACGTCGAGGGTCACCATGGCCTCCGGCCAGTGAACCATAGGCGCGCCCACAAAGGTGACGGTGTGCTTGCCAAAGGAGAAGGTGTCGCCCTCCTTCACCTCGATGCACTCATGTCCGTCCACATGGAAGCCGAACTGCCGCATGAGCATGAATGCCTTCTCGTTGGAGATCAGCTTCACCTTGGGATGGCGCAGCAGGATCTCCTCGATGCAGGCGGCGTGATCCGGCTCCAGATGGTTGACCAGCAGGTAGTCCAGCTCGCGGCCATCCAGCACATACGCCAGATTTTCCAAAAGCTGGCGGCAGGCAGACCAGTCCACCGTGTCAAAGAGCACCGTCTTTTCATCCAGCAGGCAGTAAGCGTTGTAGCTTACGCCCCGGGGAATGGGAAAGCAGTTTTCAAACAGGGCCAGGCGATGGTCGTTGGCGCCCACCCAGTAGAGGTCGTTTGTTACTTTACGCACGCAATACATCTTATCTTACCTCCTTCACGGCTCAAGCCTTTACAAATTGATCCTTCGTCTCCGCGCACTCCGGGCACACCCACTCGGCGGGAAGCTGCTCAAAGAGCGTACCCGGCGCGATCTCGCCGTCCTCGTCGCCCAACTCCGGCACATACTCGTAGCCGCAGCCGCTGCAGACGTAGCGGTCGCCGATGGGGGTGGGCTTCGGCGGTGTGGGCCGCTTCATCTTTACCATAGGCGGCGCGGGCAGCTTTTCGCCGCTATCCAGCGCAGCAGCGAGCAGGGGCAGGATCTCCTCCACATCGCCCACGATGCCGTAGTCGCAGTTCTTGAAGATAGGCGCGTTACCGTTCTTATTGATGGCCACGATGGTGGAGGCGTCCTTGATGCCCTTAAGGTGCTGGGATGCGCCGGAGATGCCACAGGCGATGTACAGATTGCCGGTGAACTTCTGACCGGACATACCCACATAGCGGTTCAGCGGCAGATATTTGAGAGTCTCCGCCACAGGGCGGGAAGAACCGATGGCCGCGCCGGCAGCCTTGGCCAGCGACTCTACCAGTTTCATGTTCTTTTTCTCCCCGATGCCCTTGCCCGCGGAGACCACCCGCTCCGCCTGCGGGATGGGTGTATCCATAGGGATGCCCACGGAGAAGTCGTGACCATCCTTCTTCAGCGCCGCTACAAGGTCGGCCACCTGCTGGGCAGCATCCCCCTCCCGGAAGATGGTCTTTTTGCGAATGCCGGTGATGGGCGCGGGTTTCTTAGCCGCCGAACGGCTCTCGCCGCCGGAGTTCTTGCCCAGCCTGCCCACCAGATGAGAGGCGATGACCACCCGCTGGATCTCGTTAGTGCCCTCGTAGATAGTGGTGATCTTGGCGTCGCGGTAGGCCCGTTCCACCTCCATGCCCTTGAGGAAGCCGCTGCCGCCGTGGATCTGCAAGGCATCGTTGGTGACCTCCAGCGCGATGTCCGAGGCGTACATCTTCGCCATGGCGGACTCCATGCCGTAAGGCGCGTGCTGCTCCTTCAGCTCCGCCGCGGAATAGATGAGGAACCGGGCGCAGCGCAGCTTGGTGGCCATATCCGCCAGCTTGAAGGCGATGCTCTGCTGGGCCGCGATGGGCTTGCCGAACTGGACGCGCTCCTTGGAATAGCTCAACGCGTGCTCAAACGCGCCTTGGGCGATGCCCAGCGCCTGCGCGGCGATGCCGATGCGTCCGCCGTCCAGCGTGGACATGGCAATCTTGAAGCCCTCGCCCTCCTTGCCCAATAGGTTTTCCTTGGGAACCTTCACGTCGTTGAAGATCAGCTCCGCCGTGGAGGAGGAGCGAATGCCCATCTTGTCATAGTGGTCGCCGAACTCAAAGCCCTTCCAGCCCTTCTCCACGATGAAAGCGGAGATGCCCCGGGTGCCGATGTCCGGCGTGGTGACAGCGAAAACCACATAGGTGTCCGCCTTAGGGGCGTTGGTAATGAAGATCTTGCCGCCGTTGAGGAGGTAGTAGTCCCCCTTATCCAGCGCCGTGGTCTCCGTGCCGCCGGCGTCGGATCCGGCGTTGGACTCCGTGAGGCCGAAGGCGCCGATCTTCTCGCCCTTGGCCAGCGGAACCAGATATTTCTTCTTCTGCTCCTCGGTGCCATAGGCGAAAATGGGCCATGAGCCGAGGGAGACGTGGGCGGAGAGGATTACGCCCGCGCCGCCGTCCACACGGGCCAGCTCCTCCACCGCGATGGCGTAGCTCAGGGCATCAAGACCGGCACCGCCGTACTCCTTTGGGTAGGGAATGCCCATCCAGCCCAGCTTACCCAGCTTCTTGACAGCCTCCTCGGGAAACTCATTGTTCTGATCCATTAAAAATGCGAGGGGCTTGATCTCCTCCTCCGCAAAACTCCGGATCTTCGCGCGCAGCTCTTCGTGCGCCGCCGTGGTTTGAAACAGCATATGGGTACCTCCTCTTAAAATTTTACAGCTTGCTTGTATCTTGGGGATCGGATCCGCCGGTCAGCAGCCTGCGCAGGCTCACGGCACGGAACGCCTCATCCTGCTTTAGCTGCAAGGCCGCCAGCTGACAGTGGATGGCGCACCGCCCATGCTTGTCCTGCCAGCGGCATTCATATCCCGGCTCCATGCAGGCGCACAGGATGCCCCGCTCCCCCACGACCCCCATGAGATCGTAGAGGGAGGTCGCGTCCAGATCGCAGGACAGCGCGCAGCCGCCGAGGGCGCCGCGGCTCACCCGCACCAAATTGCCGGCGGAGAGCTTGCGCAGAATCTGGTAGGCAAACTGATTGGGGATCAATTCCGTTTCCGACATCTCGGCCACCGAATGCTTCTCCCCGTCCAGCAGCACCCGCAAAATGCGCAGTGCGTAGTCCGTCTCTTTGGTGATGATCATGCTCCACATCCTCTTTTCGCTTGCTTGTTAATGACATCATATCAATCTTGATAAATTTTGTCAAGATAATTTCCAAAAAAATATATCGTTTTAACACAGACCGCTCCAGCCCGGGTCAGCTTCGCTTTTCATTCAGCGAAAAGCCATGTTCCTTACAATATAGAAGCCGAAAAAGCTGTGCCGTGGCAGTCCGCCGAAAGCAGAAAAGACTATGCCTGAAAACCAGAAAGCGGAGAAATTGGTTGGGGCTCGCAGGGGTCGCCCACCCAAGGCGGATAAGGCGGTCCCTGGCAAGTCCAAGGCAAGCACCAAAGTGCGTGCTTTTCATTTTATATTCGACACATTATGTTATGATATGCAGTAAATGTTCCATCTTACCGTCCCATTCTCTGCTGGAATCGGCGCACTCTTTCAGTTCAGTTTCGACTTCAGCATTTATCGGCAAGTTTTTCTTATAGCGGATGGTATGCTCAAGGCTTGCCCAGAAGTCCATAGCGATTGTACGGAGTTGTATCTCCACCGGCACATGGATCACTTTTTCCGCAAAGAATACCGGCAGCCGGATCGTCAGGTGCAGACTGCGATAGCCATTTGGCTTAGGGTGTGAAATATAATCTTTCTCTGTGATGATTTCAATGTCAGACTGTTTTTTTAAGCACTTTGCCAAAAAGAACACATCCTCCTCGAAAGAGCAGATCACCCGCACACCGGCAATATCCATGATATTTGTCTGCATGGTCGGAAAATCCAGAGGAAGTCCGCGTTTCTGCATCTTATTCATAATGCTGGACGGCGACTTCAAGCGGCTTTTTATACTTTCTATCGGATTGCGATCATGCTGCAATGAAAACTCTTCGTTTAGAATTTCCAACCTGCTTTCAAGTGCTTTCAGCGCACATCGGTATTGCAGCATGACTTCCTGATACTTGCGATTTTCACTTAAAAGGCGCTGGCATTGCAGATCATCCAAGCCTTTATCTGCCGCAACCGTCAAACCAAATAAATTTTCACTCATAGCTCCTCCATTCCGCAGGGATAGGCGCTCCGCGCTGTCTGCTGCTCTTTTGTTACGACCTGATAAAAACTGTATCCGCCGGAGAGATGGGAACAAGAGAAACCGTACTGCGTCAAAAGACGGCAGGCCAGATAACTGCGAAGCCCTGTCTGGCAATTTACATAGACAGGCTTGTCCCGGTCTAACTCGTCCAAATGCTCCCGCAGATCGTCCAAGGGAATGTTCCGAAAGCCGTCCAGATGCCCCCGCTGATACTCCCACGCCGTGCGGACGTCCAGCAGCGTCGCCCTGCCATCGCAGGGCAAGTCCTCAACCTCATTCCAATGGAACTGCCGCACCTTCCCGCTCTCCAAATCCTCGATCATAAATCCTGCCATGTTGACCGGGTCTTTGGCAGAGGAATAGGGCGGCGCATAGGAAAGGTCAAGCTCCGTCAGTTCCAAAGCTGTCATTTTTGCGCGAATGGCCGTTGCCAGTACATCAATGCGCTTGTCCACGCCCTCGCCGCCAACGATCTGCGCACCCAGCAGCCGCAGGCTTTCTTTTTCATACAGCACCTTCATTGCCATAGACTGTGCGCCGGGATAATAGGTAGCGTGGGATGCTGGGAAAAGTACGACTCTGTCGTAAGCAATCCCTGCTGCCTGCGCCGCCTTTTCATTGATCCCCGTAGAGGCAGCGGTCAAGCTAAACAATTTCAGAACAGACGAACCCTGAGAGCCGTGAAAGTGGCTGTTTCCGCCGCAGATGTTGTCGGCGGCAATGCGTCCCTGCTTGTTGGCAGGCCCCGCCAGCGAGATCAATGCTTTTTGGCCGGTCACGAAATGGGTGACCTCTACGGCATCGCCCACAGCGTAGATATCCGGCGCGGAGGTTTCCATCCGCTCGTTGACAGCGATGCTGCCCCGGATGCCCAGCTCAAGTCCGGCCTCTTTTGCCAGATGGGTGTCCGGCGTGACGCCGATGGCCAGCAGCACCATGTCGGAGCGCAGCGGCTCACTTTCCTCCAGCAGCGTCAGCACGGAATCTCCGTCCTGTCGGAATCCAGTGACGGTTTCATCCAACCGCAGAGCCACGCCGTGTCTGCGCATTTCCGCATGGACAAAGCTGGCCATATCCGCATCCAGAGGCGCTAATAGCTGCTTCAGACGCTGGACGATGGTAACCGAAACGCCCATCTCCACAAGGTTTTCCGCCATTTCCAGACCGATAAAGCCGCCGCCAGCCAAAACAGCGGTTTTCGGCTTCTGATCCTCTACAAAGCGTCGAATGCGGAGGGTGTCTTCCACAGTGCGCAGGGTAAAGACCCGCTCGCTGTCCACGCCGGAAAGCGCAGGAACCGTCGGCTTTGCGCCGGGGGCAAGAAGCAGTTTGTCATAGGTTTCCGTGTAGACCTTCCCGCTGTCCAGTGCGTGGACGGTGACGGTTTTCTCTGCGGGATTGATCGCAGTTACTTCCTGCCGTACCCGTACATCAATGCGAAAGCGGTCCCAGAAGCTCTCCGGAGTTTGCAACGTCAGTTCTTCTTGTTCTTTGATCACGCCGCCTACATAATACGGCAGACCGCAGTTGGCATAGGACACATAGCCGCTGCGCTCGATCATGATGATCTGCGCGTGTTCATCCAAACGGCGGATGCGTGCGGCGGAAGAAGCACCGCCCGCCACACCGCCTACGATTACAACTTTCATCTTGCGCCCTCCACCATTGCGGCAATCTCCGACTTAGGCCGATAGCCCACCGATTTGGCAACGGCCTTTCCATCCTTGAATACGACCAGCATCGGGATACTGGACACCTGAAAACGCATTGCCAGCTCCATCTGCTCGTCCACATTGACCTTGCCCACCTTGAGCGCACCGCTTTTTTCTTCGGCAAGCTCATGCAGTATGGGAGAGAGCATTTTGCACGGTCCGCACCAGTCGGCGTAGAAATCCAGCAAAACGGGTTGGTCGGAACGCAGTACCTCGTTTTCAAAATTCGCAGCAGTAATTTTCAGTTCAGTCATGAGAAAAACTCCTTTCTGTTATCCTTAATTATTCTTTGTTTTTCAGCTTGCAAATGCCCTGCGTCATGGTTCCCATGGGGCAGAAAGCACACCATGTCCGGGGCTTATAGAGCACCATGACGATGAGGCCGATGAGCAGCGAGGTCAGCATGAGGCTGTAAAAGCCGAAGCTGAACTGCGCCACCCAATCAGCGACTGTACCGGCAGTATAAGTCCAGCCCCAAGGCACACGGAATGTCCAGAACAGCTTAATGGCCTCCCGTAGGGACGCAGCACCAGCAGCGACCAGATAGGTCTGGAACACCATGTTGCCGAACATCGTCAGGAAAAAGAGCAAAAAGCCATAACGGAACCACTTAGAGGCCATCCAGCGGGGCGTGGGCTTACAGCGGGAGCATTTAAGGTCAGTCCCCAGCTTGCTGAACAGCTGTCCCCGTCCGCAGAGGTGGTTGCAAAAGAATTTGTTCCCGCCAAAGATGGCTAAGAACAGCGGCAAGAGAAAATCGATCATGCCCAGCCACGCGAACAGGATATTGAAAAAGCCCAGTGCAAAATAGATGATGGCATATACCCACAGGTAATCGTACCAATGCTTCGCTTTCATGCGTCAGCCCTCACTTTCACCTCAATGCAGCCGACGGGGCAGAGCTTTGCGCACTTGCCGCAGCCTACGCAGCGTTCCGCCTCCACGGCGGCGTAGCAGCCACGGCGCACCTTGACGGCCCCCAGTGGACAGGTATTTTCACACACACCGCAGGCGACACACCGCGTCCTATCTACGGCGGCCAGTTTCTTTGACAACATAGCTTTCCCCCCTTAATCCTGTAAGGATTTGTAATAGAGCATACAGTGGCAGAATCCCTCGAAGAGCGGATCTGCAATTTGATCCTTAAACTCCTGACACATACATTTGGTTGCCTCTGTGCGCTCCCTGCGGCAGGGACAGTATCCTCCGGTGCGCTTGAGTCCTTCCCGGATGGTATTGACAATCTCCTGATCGGGATTGAGCTTGATTTTCATGTTCGCCACCTCTTTCTTTATCGTGGCTTTATCATACCGCATGGTAAAGCATTTTTCTGTGACGAGGTCACATTACGGAAATTTTTGTACAAACCCAAAAGAGCTGTGAAGCAGTATGTAAGATACCGCTTCACAGCTCTTTATTTATAGGTCCTGTTGTACTTCTTTACTCAGCCGCAGAAAACTGATCTTTGCCAACTAAACATAAGGGGCATTCAAAATCATCCGGAATATCTTTCCATTTTGTACCCGGTGCAATGCCGCCTTCCGGATAGCCCTTTTCTTCATCGTATTCCCAACCACACACATCACATACATATTTCATAATGAAATTCTCCTTTGATGTTTTATATTTCGCACACAACATTAGCCCGACTTTATCGTCATCAGAAGCAATAACGATTCCTATCTTACTCAAAGAATATCCACAGCTTCCGCTTGTTTTACTCTCTTTGTTTTCTTATTCCCTGAAATCATTTTATGACCCGTATATACTGCCATAACCATGCAGATCAAGGAACTAAGCGCAAGGTACTTATGCGTTGTTTTTGAGCCTTTATATCCAGTGCAAAAAGTTCCAAACATGGTAATTACCGCTCCGATTGACCAATATTTATGTGCTTTCATGACTTGTTTGCCTCCTGCCTGCAATACATGACATTCAGTTCTCTATGTTGGTTCTAAGATACCATGCGCGGAACGATCACGCTTTCCACAGACTGTGGAGGTTGCAGTAGGCGTAGACCGCCTCGACTTCGTCGCCCTCGCAGAGCGCAAAGCAGACCTCCGGCTTCTCGCCCGGGTGCAGTTCCTTGCGCTGGTTGCCCTGCTTGGTGTGGAGGGACACCCACTCGATGTAGTGCTCCGGCAGCATGGGATGCTCTACGGAGCCGACCTTGACATGAACGATGCCGTTTTCCACAGTCCAGACAGGGACGTGCTTCTCCACGGCGGCGTCGGTGGTACCGGGGATGATCTCGCTCATCGGCTCACCGCAACAGATGACGGGAACGCCCGTGTCCTTGACCTTGGCAATGATGTTGCCGCAATGCTTGCAAATGTAAAACTTCTGCTCCATGATTCGTTCTCCTTTTCTCTTTAATAGTTTTCTGCGTGAATTTCAAAGTAGCTCTGGGGATGGTTGCAGGTCGGGCAGACCTCCGGTGCTTTCTCACCGATCACGATATGCCCGCAGTTGCGGCACTCCCATACCTTGACCTCACTTTTGGCAAAGACCTCCGCCATCTCCACATTGTGCAGCAAGGCACGGTAGCGCTCCTCATGATGCTTTTCAATGGCGGCTACCAGGCGGAAACGCTGGGCCAGCTCATGGAAGCCCTCCTCGTCGGCGGTTTTGGCAAAGCCGTCGTACATATCCGTCCACTCGTAGTTCTCGCCCTCAGCGGCGGAGAGAAGGTTTTCGGCGGTGTCGCCAATGCCGTTCAGCTCTTTGAACCACAGCTTGGCGTGTTCCTTCTCATTATCAGCGGTTTTGAGGAACAGCGCCGCGATCTGCTCGTAGCCTTCCTTCTTGGCCTTGGATGCAAAATAGGTGTATTTGTTGCGCGCCTCGGACTCGCCGGCAAAGGCAGCCATCAGGTTTTTTTCGGTTTGAGTTCCTGCGTATTTCGTTTCTTTCATGGCCGATGCTCCTTTCAGCTTCTTCTGCTCATATTATAACAAGGATTCGTGTTATAAGCAATATTTTCATTTTAAGTGATTCAATCCGTCTATATCCCGCAGCGTGATCGCACCGCGCTTCAGCTCCACCAGCCCGTCCTCCGAGAAGCTCTTGAGCATCCGCGCCACCGCCTCCCGCGCCGAGCTGATGTGCTGGGCGATCTGCTCATGGGTCATGCGTATCGTGTTGGAGCCGGTACGCTCCGCTTCGGCCAGGAGAAAATCTGCCAGTCGCCGATCCAGCCCCTTGAACATGATCTGCTGCATCGCCCACATCACATCAGAAAACCGTTTCGTTGCCAACTCATAGAGGAAGCAGCAGACATGAAGATTTTGCTCCTTGAGCGCAGCAATGACATTTGCAGGGATAATCAGAACTTCCGTATCCATTCCAGCAGTCATTTGCGTATCAAAGGTGATCTGACTGATCACACAAGAGGCAGAAAGCACGCATAGTTCGCCCGGATACAGGCGGAACAGTGTTACCTCCCGCCCCTCCTCGGAGAGAAGATAGGTGCGGATCTCGCCGGAAAGAATAAACAGCATTCCGAGACATTCATTGTCGCTGCTGTGAACGAACGCGCCCTTTTCATAATGACGGACAAAGGCGCTTCGGCGTAGCGTTTCCATTTCGTGTTCGGTCAAGGATGACCAGAACGGAAGTTGTGTCAGTGTGCGTTCCATATCAATGGTAGCTATGCTTGCCGCAGCCGTGGTCACCGCAGGTGTGCCCATCCTCGCCGTGCTCGTGGTTATGGTGATCACAGTGAACATTGGGGTCGTATCCCAGATTTCCGCTGAGCAATGCGCTCACCGCCGCGTCAGCGTCCCCGCTGACACCGCCGTAGAGCTTGATGCCCGCTTCGGCCAGAGCCGCCTGCGCACCGCCGCCGATGCCTCCGCAAATCAAAGCGTCCACGCCGTTCTGCATCAGGAATCCTGCCAGTGCGCCGTGACCGCTGCCGTTGGTATCAACGACTTCCGCATGGACGATTTTGCCGTCCACAGCTTCATAAAGCTTGAACTGCTCGGTGTGACCGAAATGCTGAAAGATTCGACCGTTCTCATAGGTAACTGCAATTTTCATAATGGAATCTCCTTTGCAAGTTTTGCCTGATTTTTCCATGTTGGCTCTCTGCATCCGGCAGCAACGGCCGCAGTGAGCTGCCTCCTGTCCTCCGCAGATGCGGTAGTTTCCCCCGGTGATGTGCAGCGGTTTCCCGTGGACAAGACACGCTGCGATCTTGCTCCGTGCGCTTTCGTAAATCTCCTGCACGGTAGAGCGGGAAATCTCCATTTGAGCGGCACACTGCTCGTGGGTTTGCTGCTCCAAGTCAACCAGCCGAATGACCTCGTATTCGTCCAGCGTCAGCAGGATCGGCTCGGTATTCTCGCACCCGTTAGGACAGAATGTATCGACCTGTGGTACGCCACAAATTCGACGGCACCGTGGCGGTCTTGGCATGGGAGCTTTCCTCCCTTTGTATTCGGTATATTCCGATTATAGCACTTTGAGCAGAAAAAAGCAATTTTTTCAAAAGCTGCTACATTTTCCGTCCTCATATCTGTGCTGGCTGATATTCGGTGTCGAAGACTACGTGTGAGCCATGTTCGTATTGTCAGATTATCTACATTTGACAGAACTTCGCAGGGCATGATGAATTTGCTTGGATTCATTCTGAGTTTAGTTTACATGCAAGCCGTTCACGGGTGGTTGTCCGCCTATGAACGGCTTGTAAATTCTCAATTTTTTCCTTACTTGACACAAGAAGATCTCAGTCGCCTCGTTAGAGATTACATCGAAGCGGGCAAGTAGTATCTCTATTTTGTCATTTCCAAACACAGAGCACGATTAGATTTTCTTCGCAATCGTAGACAGCTCCGAAATAATGCTCAGAAGATCATTTTTGACTTCCTCTTTGCTTGGCTCACTGCCCATCAGAAGATAATCCGTGCTGACATGGAGGATGCAGGACAGTTCGATCAGCAAGTCAATGGAGCAGCTGCGCTCTCCGTTCTCCATGCGGCTGACATGCTGCTTGCTTGCCAGTCCCAGGCGAACCGCCAGTTCCTCCTGCGTAATGCCACGGGAAGTGCGAACATCGTGAAGTCTCTTACCAAACTCTTTTGCGTCAAAATACATACGTTTCTCCTTCCGCACAGCCGGTCAGAACCGGACCAACGGAAGGTCAAAAAAGGAGCCGCATGACGGTGAAGAAAAAAATCCTGTGCCGATAAAACAGAACATGGGTATCCCATAATTCTGTCTCATGCGGCATTCGGAAGACTTCGCCTGTCAGCGGCTCCACAGCACAGCTATGACTTATAAAATTGTGTTAATAGGGTTATTTATCGTCATCTCAACCATTCAAAGACGAATAGTAGAGCTGCAATCTCCGTAATCTTCTCATCTCCAAAACATTGAAGACAGTCTCTCGTCCGCAGGCCTTGCATTTGGTCTGCACATGTCCTCTGGTATCCTCAAAGACGATGATTGAATTGTGTCGGCAATAAGGGCACCTGACAGTCCTGGGCTTTTGCGAAGCAATCGCATCTTTCGCCCGGATGATTTTAATCTGCATTTCCGCAGATGGTTCCGATACTCTGATATTCCTACTCATGGCCACACCTCCAATGGAGCACGATATTCATAGTCCTTTTTCCGGTTCAGATAGCCCAGCTGTTCCAAGCGGATAGCAGCTGCCGATCTTGAAACGCCAAAGGCGCCACAGAAAGTATCTATCTTCACCTGGTCTTTGTCATAAAAACGCCATCCATAACATGTCAGAGGCTTTCTGCTGTTGATGAACCACATCGCCCGATCCACTTCTGACTGGGGCATCAGGATGGCAGCTCCCAGCGAATTGGCCTGCCACTCGTTCCAATCTTCCTGCGTTCTCAGAACGCGGGAACCTTTTTTCCTCACTTCCGGTCTCTTATGGCAGGCTATCTTTCGGTCATCGGCATCCAGCTGAAACAATATCTGGTGAGCGCACTCATGTGCCAGCGTAAACCTGCGTTTTCCGCAGAGTTTCCGTATATTCTCCGGTTCAATGAAGCTCTTGTCCAGAACCACATCATTGGTTTTCAGGAAGATGCTCCTCTGACTTCCATCGACTTCAATCTGATATTCTGTATCCACATACGCAGTCAGACCATAGATGCTTCCGTCCGAGGACAGCTTTTGAAATGACACCTTCAGGTTCAGATAATCGGATGCAAACTGTTCAATGGGTGTCGGAAGCGCGAATCTCGTCGGATCATCTGCTTCGCTGCCGAAAAAGGACTTTTGAAAATCTCTTATCACTGCAACAGCGATTTCTTCTATTTTTTTCTGTGAAAGGATCATAGGCACTGCTCCTTTGCCTCAACGAACCATTTTTCATCTTCGTTGAACAGAAAACTCTCATGCCCACCGATCATGACCGTATAACGAATTCCGCAGCCGCCCACTTTCGTAGAAGAAGCTCGGCACTTATGCTTCAATCGGTCGATCTCATACACCCGTCCGTCAATCCATCGAATTAGGCGCGGGCGGATATTCCCCTCTGCATCCACATCCAAGTTCACAGGTACATATACTTTTCTACATTTCTGTTCCGACATATTCTACGCTCCTCCTCTGTAAACCGGCGAATGTGTTGACTTTTTTTAGCAAAGAACTCACCAGATTCTGCCGGTGCTGTATTAACCAATCATTCCTGTCGGCATAACCAAATCCACTTTTCGCTCTGTCGGCATCTTGCTTTTCTGAAAAAGTACCCCATTTTTAATCGCATCTTTCCCGAATCGGAATCGAATCTGATCAATCGCTGCGTCCAGCCGTTCCTGGCGATCCAGTGATTTCACGTCGGTGAATAGGTCGTATTGTATCGGACAATCCTCTTCAAACAGGTTGATTGTCCGAACCGTCACTGAACGAATCGGATGCTCCCACTGATAGTTCTTTGCAAACAGAGCAAATGCGGTTTTCGCCAGATAGGTGGGGCTTGGTGTCGGAATACCAATCCGGCACTGCCACTCTTTCGTGTAAAGCTCGTTGTTGCGGATGGAAATCGCTATTCCGCCAGCTTTCTTTTTATGTGTTCGCAGCTTGGTTCCGATCTCCTGCACCAGTTCCAGAATGACACACCAGACTTCGGCGTTATTCTCCAAATCCTGCATGGTCGTTATCCCGTGCCCAATGCTCTTTACTGGGGAGACATAATCGGAACGCATAACCGGCGAATCATCCAGTCCATTGGCATATTTCTTAATCGCCAGTCCATTCTTTCCAAGGCGGCACTTCAAGAAATCATCCGATGTTGCAGCAAGCTCTCCAATGGTATGAATCCCATAACCGGACAGAACCTTCTCGGTCGCTCTGCCGACTCCAAGCAAGTCAGAGGCGGGAAGGCACCAAATCTTCTCCCGGAACGAATCTGCTTCGATGCAGGTAATCGCATCCGGCTTTTTCATATCCGACCCAAGCTTGGCAAAAATCTTGTTGAAACTCACTCCTGCGGAAATCGTAAGTCCCAATTCAAACTTAACCGTTCTGCGAATCTCATCTGCAATTTCAAATCCGGTTCCCATGCAGCCGCTTCCGGTCACATCCAGCCAGCATTCGTCCATCCCATACGGCTCGATCTGATCGGTATAGCGACCGTATATTTCACGAGCCAGCTTTGAAAACTTCATATATTGCTCATAGTGCGGCTCCACGATCACAAGATCCTGGCACTTCTGCTTTGCTTGCCAGATTGCCTCTCCCGTGGAAACGCCAAACGCCTTTGCTGCATAGTTCTTCGCAAGTACGATACCATGCCGTTCCTCCGCAGAACCACACACTGCCACCGGCTTGTTCTTCAGCTCCGGATTCAGCATACACTCGACAGAGGCATAGAAATTATTCATATCACAGTGAAGAATCACTCTTTGCATCCCGTATTCCTCCTCTCCGTTTGCGAAAGCACGAACAACTTTTCACGAACGCATTGACACACAGCATTTCTTGTGATACTATAATTACACGAATTGTATTTCGTGTTTTCATCGTCATTATAGCAAGCACAGTTTTTCGTGTCAATAGGTTTTTATGAAAAAGTGTTCGTGTTTGTTATCAAAAAAGAAAGAGGTATTCCTATGGTCTTCAAAGAAAGGTTGAAAGAAAAAAGAACAGAAGCCAACTTAACTCAGGTAGAACTTGCAGAGAAGGCCGGCGTAACCGCCCGCACAATTCAGAATTATGAGCTTGGCAGCCGCAAACCATCCAATATGGTTACGATTCAGAAGATTGCGGATGCGCTGAATACTACTACTGAGTACCTGCTGGGAAGCAGCGGCACCTATGTCGTAGAAGCTCATGAAAAAGGCGGCGCAAAAGCAGCGAAAGATATTGAAGAACTGGTCAGCGAAGTGACCGGTATGTTCGCTGGCGGCGAATTAAGCGAAGATGCCATCGAAGGAGCTTATAAAGCTCTGACTGATGCCTACTGGATTGCCAAAGAGAACAATAAAAAATACGCCCCGAAAACGAGGCGTAAAAAATCCGATCAGTGATATTTATCGTACACACTTTTCGCTATACTGTAAACTGGAGGTGGTATGATGAATGCGGAACAGCTTTCACGGGTCGGTGAGAAACTGGTAAAACGCTGCGGTTCCAGAGACCCTTTTGAAATTGCAAGACAGCTTGGTATCAATGTCATGCTTTGCGAAAATTTTGGTTCCCTGAAGGGAATGTACCGGGTGATTAAGCGAAATCGCTTTATTTTCCTGAATAACAGTCTGGATGAAAATATGCTGCGCATCGTGTGCGCACATGAATTAGGGCATGACCAGCTTCACCGGAATATGGCGAGAACCACCCCGATTCATGAGTTCATGCTCTATGACATGAAATCCAAACCGGAATATGAAGCCAACATCGTAGCAGCGGAGATCCTAATGGACAGCGATGAAGTCCTTCGCTACATCTATGAATATGGATACACAGCCGAGCAGATTGCCAGTGCGATGTCCACCGACATCAATCTGGTTGCGCTGAAGGTAGCGCACTTGGCCACACTTGGTTATAATCTGCACGCACTGGAACATAAGAGCAACTTTTTGAAATAACGTATCTTCGAGGAGCTTGGACTGGCTCCTCTTTTTTATTGCAGCAAATTGTGCAGATGCCGTCTGCACAATTATCACCCTAACATCTGCATATGATAGAGCTTCACTTTTTCCTCAAATGGCAGTCCCGGATCAATGCCGACTTTTTCCCACATCACACCATACGTCGCACCGCCATCTGTATATCCTGCGATAAAAGCAAAACGACCATCACAATCCTCATTCAGTTCTGCCAGCTGTTCCCGTTCTTTCGCTTCCCGCTCCATTCTTCGCTGCCGGAGCCGCTGTTCTTCAGCCTGTTTAATCTGGTCGAGCTGCTCCTGTGTATAGTTGCCCCCCAGCTCCTGCAAATCTTGAGCAGCCGTCACAGCATCCACACGAAAGTGTTCCCGATAATGCTTGTTCATCTTTTTCGGTGAGCCGGTATAGGTGAGCAGCCACTGCTTGCCTTTTCGGAGGCGTGTTTCCTTTCGCTCAGCCTTCGTCAGTTCCTTTTTCTTTGCCATTTGCGGAATCTCCCGGATTTTTTGCTGATAATTTTGGGTTGCGCTTTTTCGGTGATGTCAGCTCATAGCTCAAAGAAAGCAGGTCTTTGATGGCATCATCCAGCTCCGGTTTGCCGAGCTGAATACTGACCCATTTTTCCTTGTTCATGTGATAGGCTGGAAAATAGCCATTCTGCCCGCGAAGAGAACCGATCAGCAGCGGATCACTTTTCACATTAAGGACATCAATGATGCCTGCCTCCGGCAATCCCAACTTATCAGCAGATACTTCCAGAACTACACCATACCATTTGTTATTGTCATTGTGCCGCAGCACAGCATTCCAGTCATTCCAGGGGTATTCCGGCTCTGTGCCGTACTGCTGGCGTACCCATGTAAATAATTCTTGTCGTGTCATCTCTTATAACAGCTCACTTGCATCTTAAATTCTCTCTACAATCGTGTTTACATCAATATTATAGACTTATCAGCGACCAAAGTCAATTTGAACCACTCTTCTGCAAGCAGGGCTTTCGTGACACGAAAGCGATTTTCTGCTTGTTGGGGGAACTCCCCAATCCCCATAGAACGCTGCCTGTGGCATCGGGCTGCACATCCGTTCCGGATGCTTTAACGGCAGTTCCTGCCAAAGAAAAAAACGGTGCAGCATGAGCATTACACCCACACTGCACCGGACACCCCATCATCGACTGCTTTGTCTATTTTCTTCTTCCTGCCGCACTTCCTGCTCATGCAGCTGCTCTTTCTTCTGTTCGTCCTCTTTCAGGATTACCTGCACAATCTTCTGTGCCACGAGCCAATCCTGCATTTCCGATTTGGTCTTGCGGTACTCTGCATAGGAGCTTTTCTTTCGTTCCAGAAGCATTGCATACTCTGCGTTCAGCTCGCTGATGCGCGGGAGCTTTTTGTCAGAACCGTTCTCTTTCTTATAGGCATCAAACGCCTTTTTCGCTGCGCTGCGTAAGGCCAGCGTATCCCGATGGGCTTCATAGAACTCCCGATTGTAACCGGATGCTTTATACGCGGCAAAAACATCTTTTGTCTTAGCATAATTGATTAGATGCTTCCGCAGCACCGACACTTCCGACATCCGTGCCTCATCTGTCTTTACAGATTCCAGCAGCGCATCACATTTTTCAGAAATTCCATCTGCCTTTTCTTTCAGCTCTGCATAACTCTTGATTCCATGCTCTTCCATGAACATCATAGCTTTTGCCATCTGCTTCAGATTAAAGATTTTCGCCCAGCGCGCATATCCCGCGCCTTTGCCCGCCTGCATTTTGGCACGGACATCAATAAGGAACGACAACTCCGCCTTTTGATGCACCTGCGCAGACCGTGCGCTTGTGCGGGTATTCTCTGCAAATTTGCTTCTGTGAACCGCATTCCCGGCAATCACTTCGCAGAGTTCTTCAACCGAATATCCTTTGCCAAGAGAGCGGAAACGAGCAAATCTGGCGTGGACTTTTCCCCGCAGTGCAGGCTGTTTTCCATCTTTATACTCGTATCCTGCTTCCTGCAAAATTCCAATCAGTTTCCGGAAGTCTTTTGGGTGTCTTGCCAATGCTACATCAATGGCCTCGCAGATTTCATCTCGCTGCGATTTTTTCTCTGGGTATTCCGTTCTCTTCTGCCGCTCTCCATAGGGCTTCCGTATAATGACCGACAACCGGTGTTCCAGACAGACGATATCACTGAGCCTTGCCAGTGCAAGTCCTGACAAGCGAAAATCTCGGAATTTTCTGGTGCAGTCTAATGTAGTCGAATTAAAAATAATGTGGTTATGAATGTGCGCACGATCAACATGGGTAGCCACGATAAATGCGTGTTTTCCCTTGGTGAATCGCATGGCTGTCTCATACCCGACCTTGTTCGCCTCCTCCGGCGTGATTTCTCCGGGCTTAAAGGATTGCCGAATCTGATATGCAATCACATCATGCGCCTGGGTTCTACCGGTGATATGCTCATACTGCCGTTTAGAAAGCAGAAATTCTTCATCACAGGTCTTTGCGTCACAGGCATACGCGCTGATATATTTTCCATCTTCCGTCTTTGCTGCATTCTCAGAATAATCAGTACGGTCAGCCAGACACTGCGCTACCGTCTTTCCTTTATTGATATGCAGCGCAATTAGTCTTGTAGCCGCCATTTTTCATATTCCTCCATCTAAAAAGAGCTACCCGAAGGCAGCTCTTACCAATTCACTATTCTCATTTTAACATCCGTTCCCGATCATAAGCTCCCTGCAAATAAACGGCCTGCTTGATGATTTCTTCCATGTCGAAATAGATGCACATGATGCTTTCGTATAGCTTCCACACATTAGATTCGCTGCCGCCCACCATTTCCATCAGCTGGTCTTCCATCTTCGATTGCTCAGACTGTTTTTCCTGATAAGCAGTCTCATCCACAAAATGATTTTCTCCATCTGTTTCCTCGTATCGTAAATCATAATAATCTTTCATAAACTGAATATCCATCAAATCCCTCCTGAACTCAACTTGTCAAAACATCCTCTATGCACTCGCACAACCGTTCCATCAGTTCCATGATGCCGCCCGCACCAACCGCAACTGCGAAAAGTCCCATCTCAATCAGGGTCAGCAGAAACACATCCGTCCAGTTCGCCCGAACCACCGAATAGATGCCGCAGCCAAGAACAAACAGCATGACCGGTGAAAGCACCCACAGGGATAGCTGCATCAGCAGATTCCCGATAAAGCACAGAAATCGCAGCAGAAACGCAACCGGCAGCAACAGAACTTTCAGCCCCAGCTTCAACAAAAAACATACGATCTTCATGGATTTCACCCCTTCGTTTTTCTTTTCATCTTCATTTTACCGTACCCGCTTGCCAAACACCACGATGTCAACAGGAAGAGCTGCAAAAAAATATGTAACGGCACAGACAGTTTCATCTGTGCCGTGTGCTGTAGAAATCCCGCACATTTTCATCGTCAGCGAATACCAGAAAGCCTCTTCAGGATCAGCTTCTGCATCTCCCAGAGTTCATCCAGTCGCTTCTGCAAATCCCGTATATCCTCCGCATAGATGCTTCCGGATTCATTGGCTCGTTTTGCGTACTGGTTCAGGTTGTTGCTGCATCGGCGAAGAAGAGTGGATACCTGCGCCACATCTGACAAATCAAGATTTACGCAGTACCCGTCCATCGCCATTTTTCTCATATAGGCACCGGTATTGCGAATCCCTAATTCCTTCTGCTTTTCACGAATCCTCGCCAGCTCTTCCGGGTTTACCCGGACATTGATCCAGTGTTCCCGAACGCTCATAGTGCCACCTCCTCATCATCTCGATGTGTCATCGGCGGAATGCGACCGGCACGGTCACGCAGCTCTGCCAGGACAGACGGTTTTTCCGTTGTTTTTTCACAGTCAGGATCATCATTTCCACGGTCATCCATATTCAGCAGTGCGTCCAGTTCTGCCAGTCTTGCACTCTTCTCTGCCAGTTCTGCCTCCTGGGGAAACGTTTTTCCAAGCTCGGCCTGCGCAGCTTCCTGCTGGCTCCTAAGACTGTCCAACTGCTGTTCTGCCTTTTCCAGCCTTGCTGGAATCCCGGCAAGAGCATTGTCCAGACGCTGGATATTACCCGCAGCACTGGTTCCGATGGGTACCCGGTGGGTCATCTCGCCTTTCAGCAACACCTGATACTCTTTCTGGAAACTGTCAAATGTCAGTTCCATCTTGAAACCACGGTAACTGCCAAGCGGCACCGGCTCCAAACTCTGATTGGCTTTACAAACCGCGAGGATTGCTTCACCGGCATCTGCTTTTTCAGTAAATCGTGTGCTATTCACTGTCATGCCGCAGAATCCCTCTTCCGGCAACGGATGTGCCGCCACCGTCCGGATATCCGACTGAAAGCCCTTGATGAACCCTTGCGTTTTCTCAATCTCCGCAGGGAAATATTTCATCAATTTATCTTCCAATCGGTACTGCTGGCTCTGATGATCCGCCTTCAATACTTTCAGCCTTGCAACATCTACATCCAAGTCCATTTTCTCCTTGATTTGCGGGTCTCCGGCACAAAGTGCCTTGATCTCTGCATAGGAAAGAGCCTGCTCATCTACATCATCACAGGAACGTACCGGAGATTTGCTGGTCATGATCTGGCTGATAAACTTCTGCTTATTCTCCAGTGTCTGATAGAGGTAGGCATCAAAGGTTCCTTCCGTCACGTACTGATAAACCTGCACTTCTTTGTTTCGGTTTCCCTGACGGATGATACGACCATTTCGTTGGGTCATGTCCGCAGGCCGCCAGCCCACATCCAGATGATGCACGGCCACCAGCCTGTCCTGCACGTTCGTGCCTGCGCCCATCTTCTGTGTCGAACCTAACAACACCCGCACCTGGCCGGTACGGACTTTGGCAAACAAATCTTTCTTTTTTGCCTCGGTATCAGCATCATGGATAAATGCGATTTCTTCCTCCGGTACACCGGACTGGATAAGTTTAGCGCGGATATCCTCATAGACATTGAAGGTTCCATCGTTCTTCGGTGTGCTGAGGTCGCAGAACAGCAGCTGGGTCAGCTTATCCGACTGTCCTTCCTCATAAATCCGAAGCACATTCCGCACACAGGCATTGAGCTTACTGTTGGGGTCATCCGGCAGGAGCGGATTCATCAGCCGCTGATCCAGCCCCAGCTTTCTGCCATCCGATGTGATTTTTAGCATGTTATCGACCGACGGGTCTACCACGCCGGAATGCACAGCCGCTGCCCGTTCCGAAAGCTCCGCCACCATCGCCTGCTGATGCTCCGAAGGCTGCACCACCACAGTTTCAAACTTTGCCTCTGGCACCGGCAGATGCAGCTGATCGGAAGTCTTGATATCTGCCACTTCCTTGAACATATTCATCAGCTCCGGCAGGTTGAAGAATTTTGCAAATCTTGTTCTTGCCCGGTATCCGGTTCCTTCTGGTGCCAGCTCAATGGCCGTGGTGGTCTCACCAAAGGTAGAAGCCCAGCTGTCGAAATGGGTCAGCCCTTTCTGCTGCAACGTGCCGTACTGGAGATACCGCATCATGGTGTAAAGCTCCGTCATGCTGTTGCTGACCGGGGTGCCGGTCGCAAAAATGATGCCGCGCCCGCCTGTCAGCTCGTCCATATATTGGCACTTCATAAACATATCCGAAGATTTCTGCGCTTCCGATGTGGACAAGCCCGCAACATTGCGCATTTTTGTGTAGAGGAACAGGTTCTTGAACGCGTGTGCCTCGTCTACGAACAGCCGGTCTACGCCCAGCTGCTCAAAGGTAATCACATCGTCTTTTCGGTCGGTTGCCCGGAGTTTCTCCAATCTCGCCTCCAATCCTTTCCGGGTCTTTTCCATCTGTTTGATGGAGAAACGCTCGCCATTCTGGGATTTCATCTCAGCAATAGCATTTTCGATTTCATCAATCTGGGCAGTCAAAATCCGCTCCTGCCGTTCTGCGGACACCGGGATTTTCTCAAACTGAGAATGCCCGATGATAACTGCATCGTAATCGCCAGTGGCAATTCGTGCGCAGAACTTTTTTCTGCGGGCAGTCTCAAAGTCCTTTTTGCTTGCCACCAGCAGTTTCGCACTCGGATACAGGCGTAGGAACTCGTTTGCCCACTGAAGGGTCAAATGATTCGGAACGACAAACATGGATTTCTGGCACAGTCCCAGCCGCTTTGCCTCCATAGCAGAAGCGGCCATCTCGAAGGTCTTACCGGCACCTACCTCGTGGGCCAGCAGCGTATTGCCGCCGTACAGCACATGAGCAATGGCATTCTGCTGATGTTCACGCAGCCGGATCTCCGGATTCATACCGCCAAAGCGGATATGAGAACCATCGTACTCACGAGGACGGGTACTGTTGAACAGCTCGTTATACTTTTCCACCAGTTCCGCACGGCGATAAGGGTCTTTCCACACCCAATTCTGGAACGCATCCTTAATGGCCTGCTGTTTCTGCTGGGCGAGGGTGGTCTCCTTTTTATTCAGAACTCGCTTTTGCTTACCGTCTGCATCCTCCACGGTATCGTAGATACGAATATCCCGCAGATTCAGCGTATCCTCTAAAATCCGGTAGGCATTGGCACGGCTGGTGCCGTAGGTCATATAGGCATGGACATCGTTCCGGCTCGGTGTACTCTTGCCGGTAATCTGCCATTCTGCCGTCATGGGAGAGAATTTCACTTCAATATTTCGGCGCAGATAGAACGGCGGTTCAAAGGTTTCTTCCATAAACTGCTGGATATAATCCCGATTGACCCATGTGGCACCAAGACGCACATCAATCTCCGAAGCATCCAGGTCTTTTGGCTGTGCCTTCTTCAAATATTCCGCGTTCACCGCAAAGGCAGGGTCAGAGGCCGCAGCCAACTCTGCCACGCGGAGCTTTTCCCGGACATTGCCGGACAGATATTCATCAGCTGTTACCCAGCCGGTTTCCTCGCTGCCCTGCGTCATCGGGTCTTTGAAAATGACACCATGCAGTTCCTGCTGGATTTTTTCATATTCCCCTGGTGTACCTAAAAGCTCCGACATATAGGGCAAATCCACTCTGCCGCGCTCTCCAATGGAGATTGCCAGAGCTTCAGCCGGAGTATCCACGCTGGTAACAGCCCGTTCCGGTCGAATCGTCCGTTTGGTGAACATATCTGCCTTGGATTCCAGCCTGCCGTTTTCATCCACATTTTCCAGAGAGCAGAGCAGATAATAAGACGAATCTTCTGAAAAAGCCTGCGCATTTGCACGGGAGTTGATAAGCCCATACTGATCGGCGAATCGGTCATAGGCTACATTCAGTTCCCGCTGTTTCTGGGCAATCGCGTCCTCCGGATAATCGTTCAGCTGATAGTCGATCAGTTCCTGCACAATGGTACGAAGCTCCACCATGCCCTTGATCCTGCCGGTGGCTGTCGCAGAAAGGTCAGCCTTTCGCATGATGCTGTTCTCACGGAAGTAGACATCCCCATCCACCACCGCATAGGAGAAGTTCTTTACATTGGGGTCTGCCGGAATGGTTTCGCCCTGCAAGGACAGTTCTTCCTCCGGTGCCAGCTCCTGCGCTTCATAGTGACCGCCGATATGCTGCACAGCCTCATGCAGCTGGTCTCCCAGATCCTCATCCGGAATCGGAATGACCGTACATTCTTCCTTGCCGTACTGGGTACTTTCCGTTGTAATCTCACCCAGCACCATTTCCGGGTGGTCAACAAAATAGCTGTTGAGGGTAATACCCTCCGATGTCAGCCCCAGATGCACCCAATCCGGTTCGATATCAATTGGATGGTCTCTCTTTTGCAGAAAAATGATATCCGACACTACATCTGTACCGGCATTGGCACGGAATGCGTTGTTAGGAAGTCGAATGGCTCCCAGCAGTTCTGCCCGTTGCGCCAGATACTTTCGCGCGTCCGGATTCTTGGAATCCATCGTGTAGCGGCTGGTAACAAAGGCCACGATGCCACCGGGACGAACCTGATCCAATGCCTTGGCAAAGAAATAGTTGTGGATAGAAAATCCGAGTTTATCATAGGGCTTATCGCTGACACGGTAGTTGCCAAAGGGCACATTGCCCACGGCCAGATCATAGAAGTCGCCCCGGTCGGTGGTTTCAAAGCCTGCCACCTTGATTTCTGCCTGCGGATACAATTTCTGCGCAATGCGCCCGGTGATGGAATCCAGTTCCACACCATACAGTCTGCTTCCCAGCATGGAATCCGGCAGCATACCGAAGAAGTTGCCGACACCCATCGACGGTTCCAGAATATTGCCTTTCTCAAATCCCATACCGTCCAATGCCTCATAGATTGCACGGATCACGGTAGGGCTGGTGTAATGCGCATTCAGAGTCGAAGCCCTGGCTGCGGCATATTCTTCTTCCGTAAGAGCTGCTTTCAGTTCCTTATATTCGCCTGCCCAGGCAGTTTTCTCTGCGTCAAAGGCATCTGCCAGCCCGCCCCAGCCGACATAATTGGCCAGTGTTTCCTGTTCCTCCGGTGTCGCATCCCTGTGCTGGTTTTCCAAGGCTTTCAGCGTGTAGATGGCATCCATGTTGGCACGGAATTTCTGCTTAGGACTGCCTTCGCCGAGGTGAAAGCTGTTGATGCGGTAGTTCTCCGCATGTTTTGCTTCATGCCCTGCCCGGAACGCTTCTTTTTTTCCAGAATTCAGATCAACCACCAGATTGTGCAGGTGAACATTTTCCTCATGCCCCAAAATTCTTGCCAGATTTTCCTTGCTTTCCGAGCGGAAGATCGGATACACGGAATCCGGGTCTCGAAGTTCCACATCGAAAAGCCCGACTTTTTCAATCGTAAATGCCTTTCCGTCCAGATACAGCGTATCGCCAACGCGATAATCCGGCTGCACCGGAGCTGCGGGTTCTGGCTGCACAGTTGCAGGCTCTTTTTCAGCCTCCATGTTCCTGCCGCGAATCTCCTGCAACGCCTCTGATGCACTCACATAATCGGCAAATGTCTGCACTTTTCCGTCCGAATATCCGTAATACTCTTCTTTAACATAATCCCAAATGGCAAACGCATCCTTAGAATCCGGGAAATTCTCGCCGGTCATCGTGACCACAAATCGTTCATTCGGTGCATAGCCTGACTCTCTGGCAAGTTCTCTGGCGTGTTCCTGCATTTCCAGCACCAGAGGATCTGTCCCTGCGTGAGCCGGTTCCGGTGCTTCTTCGGATTCCGTATCCGGGAACGGAATGTCCTGCTGCAAATTCTGTTTACTCTGCTCAACATAGAGCCAGTCTTTTGCTTCCCGTTCCTGGACTTTTTCAATCAGCTGCTGACGGTATGTCTCCGCCTCCCATTCGCTGGTAAACTCTTCGCTGACGCCATCCGGCTCTACATGAATGCCATCCTGAATATCATCCCAGACCGCATAGCCATCGTCTGTTTCCATCACGGTAAACCGCTGTGGTGCTGCCAGTTCACTCCGGGCATAGATATCCGCAGCCGTATTCAGCATATCGTCCACACGTTCATTTCCGGTATCGTAACGTTCCGGTGGTGTTGGAGGAAAAACATGGGCGGCAGTCGGCATAGGAAGCGGCGCGCCGTATTCCTGCTCCAGCTTCCGATACTCTTCCATTTCCAGCGCGGTCAGGTACTGATCATTTTCCACAAGCCGGTCTAACCGCTTATCCACCGCTGCCCACGTGAGGCGCACTTCTCGGTCATGGCCATAATTGCGAAGCAGAATGCCTTTCCCGTTATAATCGGCAAAACCACGACTGCCATCCATAAAGGTATAGCTGTGACCACCGAGACCATATTCCGCTTTCAGAAATGCCGCTCGTTCTTTCGCATCCCCTTGCTGCTGATACAGTGCATAAATACGGATTTTTCCGCCTTCAAAGTTAGAGCCTGTCCGCAGCATCCGGTCGATTTCATCCTCAGAAATGACAAAAGCGGAGGGCTTTTCGCTCTCCGCTTCTATGGCTGTATTTTCTGCCGCCGCATCAATTTTCTGAATCTGCTCTGCTTCGGACTGAAACAGACTCATAAAGTTCAGCTGTTGATAAGTTCCGTCAGAATAACTTCCTCTGCCTGCGCTCTCAGCATGTTCATGTGCTGCACCCAGGCCATCTGGTTCGATTTCTTGTCCGGTGCCGGATTCGCTTTCAGAAGATCCGCCATCATCTGCTCCATCCGTGCGGTCGCGGTCTCCTGAATCTCCCACAGGTGCGGGTACAGCTTCTCGGTCAGGATCAGGTGATTGTACAGCAGCGTGTTGTTCTCCTGCAGAAACGCTCTGCGCATCCTCCCGTACTTGCCCAGGGGCTTCTGTTCCTGCACCGACAACTGGATATCCGGAATCAGGTAATCGCCGTTCTTCGTGTAATTCAGCTCCATCATAGTTTTGGCTCCTTTCTGCCTGCTTATCTCTTTCATAGGTTCGGATCGTGCGTTCAATTTCCCGGAAGATCTGGCTGGACATTTCGCTGACCGCAGTTCCCAGCACATTGGCGGCAACCTGCGTATTAAAATCAAAGATGTCCAGAAAATCCTCGTGCTCAAAATAGTCATCTGCATTGCCCACCGTCCGGGTAAAGACGGAATATGCGATGCTGACAGCGGCAGCTCTCTTAAAGGAAGCTCCGATGTTGAGTTCATCATATCCTTCCAGATAGGAATCTGCAACGATGTCACTGATCTGCCTGCGGTTTTCCTCCCAGTAATCCCTTGCAAGGCGTTCTGCCGCTTCCATGATATGATTTTCCAGAGACCCAGCACCGGCAGGAACATCAAATGCTGCATCCAGTGCGCGAATGATTGGCTGCTCATGCTCCGCATTCATTTTCCAGAGCTGTACCGGTCGGGAATTCTTCCGTTCTCCGGTATCTGCCACATCAAATACATACCGCAGTTTCGGCTGCTCGCCGCGCATGTCCAAAAGAGCAATGCCCTTGGAGCCACGCTTCACATAGCGGTTCATCCGATCATTCCAGAGATCGTACTCTGCACAGGCCGTCGCTTCTGGTCTCTGCTTATAGATCATCAGCTGCTCCGCAAAAGGATACTTATAAAGCCGTGCGGATGTGGTCAGAAACGCTGTCCACTGCTCTTTGCTACCAGTGATCTGTGCCGCAGCTTCCTGCGCCATCTGCATATAATAAGCCGTTTTCGTCATCATCTATTTTTTCCTCCTCTCCTTTATTCGTCTGGATACAAATCCAGTGCTTCATATTCTGCATCCGTCATCTCTGCCAGTTTTGCAAGCAGCGAGGCCGTCCACCTGCGCAGGTTTCTATCTCTGCCGGTCAGACTTTTCTGCATCATCTGAAGCTCTGCAATCAGCCCTGTCCGTGTGCCAGGGCTGTAAAGCATCATGAGCATCCATTCGTCATCCGTAAAACGCATTTATAACTCCTTTTCTTCGCAGCACCTACGAGGCGGCGCAGGCGGCACCGCCTCCTGCTTTTCCTTCAGCTGATCCAGAACCGATGCTTTCTCCGCCGGTTCTTCCTTCTTTCCGTTATTGATTACGCCGTCAATCATACCGTAATCGTCTTCCATTGCCATTTCTGCGGCTTTCAGATAATTCTCCGGTTTCAAAAATCCGGGCAGCTCCTGGAAGCCGATGGAATCCACATAGTGACAGCTTACAACACCATTCTGCCGTAAAGCCACGATGTCAGACACAGAAAGACTATGCCCAGTAAAATCATCAGGGCGGGAAACATTGAATTTCGCATACAGTTCCTCCAACATCGTATTCTGATCCTTGTAGGGAAGCAGCGGAGCCGTATAAACCACTTCATAATGGTCAATATCCGGTTCCAGCCCCATCCGTTCCAGTTCGCGCATAGACGAAAAGCGTTCATATACCGTATCCTCGATGCGGCGAAGCTGCAAAATCGCATACTGGTCGGTAGCGCTGTCGAGAAATGCCATCATTCTTTCGTCCGGTGCCTGATTTCCATGCACTTCATCCCATTTTTCAATTCTTGCCATCGTTCATTTCTCCCTTCTCCATAAACGGCAGGCCGTTTTCCTTTGCTTCCTGTCGTTGCTGTTCCCGCCGCTTTTCACTGTACGGCGGTCGGATACCAACACAGCGTTTCGGAATCGTATAAGTGACCGACCCATGCTCCCGGTGCTCCAAAATAAACTGCTCCGGATACTGTTTTCGCAGTTCCCGGAGCTTCTTAATCAGGCGGCTGTCATGGGTGTAAATACTGGCAGTATCCAGTTCATTGTCAAAATTGATGACGGTTTCCTGCTCTGCCTTCGTAAGCTTATATTTCATCGCTCCGCCTCCTTCGCCTTAGCAGCTTTCACCGGCGTATCCGTTCTGGAAGACAAATCCGAGAGTTTACCCATCACAGATTCCCGTCTGCTGATTTCTGCATCCTCTGCACGATCACAAAGTTCGTCATAATCAATCCGCGTCATGGTGTGGCCACCGAATCCATAATCCGAAAGAATCTGGTCTCTGGCTGCATTCATGCTGATTTCCGGGTTGTCGATCTGTCCGCCGTCAATTTCCGTGAAGTCCTTATGATATAAGGTATAGTCGTAACCGTCCTCACAGGTTTGAATGGAGAGAAAGCCCTTGCTTCCCAAATCCCATGCGCTGCGTTCTTCCGTAATCAGCGGCTCCGGTCGGCATGTACCGCCACCGCGTTCCAGCATTTCTGCCAGCTGACAGATGTGCAGAACATCATACCCCAGGCGCAAATGATATTCGTCCATATATTCGCAGCGGGCCGAAAACTTCCGATTCGGATACTTGATCTCCACCGCGCTGCCATCCGGAATTTTGAACCGATCCTCGTAGCTGCTGGTGATAAACCGGATATTTTTAGCATTCTCCAGTTCAGGATCAGCCTTTTTCATCTGCCAAAGAACCTTTCTGCCGCCGCGCATCTGCTCCAGCATCTCCGGGGCTACCGGCGCAACGGTAAGACCAGCAAGCTGGGGAATCTCCTTGAGTGCTGCCACCCTCGCGCTTTCTTCGAGAGTAGAAAACGGCTGTTTATCCAACATATCCCAGCCAATGTGTCCCTCGGCAATCTGCACCTTTCTGTCCATATCAAAGCAATGGAATTCCACGCCCTCCTGCTTTTCCTGCAAGGAAAGCAGAGCGACATTATCCACCAGATAAGCTGCATTCATCATTTTCATGCTCATTTTTTACCTCCAAACTCCAGCTTAAATGCTGCTGCACCGTCCTCGCCGGTCTCTACATGAACGGTTGTGTCATAGTAACGATTGGACTTCTTGGAATAGCAATGGGTAAGCCGTGCTTTTCCCTGATTTACCAGTTGCTTTGCCAGTTCCTCTGTCATCTGCTTTCCCAGTGTCTGAAAGAATCTGTTTTCCTTCCAGAGTGCAAATTTACAGTTCTTATCCCTGCAAAACCAACCCTTGGCCGTTTCACAGACATCACTGCCGCAGGCGGGACAGGAGCCAATGACTTTGCGTTCCGGCTGCATCAGAACATCGGCACCTTTCACAGCCTCGTAGGTTTTTACAAGTCCGCTGACCATGCTGCTGATTTCTTCCATAAAGGCATCGCTGTCATACTCGCCATGTTCTATTTTCAGCAGTTTTTCCTCCCAGTCTGCCGTCATGGACGGGGACTGAATCTGTTCCGGCACCACCGTCACCAACGCATTTCCCTTATCCGTAGAGAAAAGGTATTTTGTTTTCTTATCGCCCCTGCGCTCGATAAAGCCTTTCTGCACCAGTTTTTCGATGATAGCAGCGCGTGTGGCCGGTGTGCCGATGCCTTTTCGCTCTACGCCATCCGGAAATTCATCCGAGCTGGCACTTTCCATTGCTGAAAGCAGAAGATCTTCGGTAAACCTCTTGGGTGGGCTGGTCTTACCTTCTTTCAGATCGACACCGGCAAGTTCCAGTGTCATGCCTTCCGAAAGCTCCGGAAAATCACCCGTCTCCGCATGTTTCTCAGCATCTTCACTCGTCTTTTCTGCATACTGTCTCCATCCCATATCCGTGACTGTTTTGCCTTTTGTACGGAACTTCTGATCGGCGCATTCTGCTTCCACTATGGTTTCTGCATAGCGGCAAAGTGTTCCGACTGCACAAATCAGCCGCACCGCCAGCATGGTAAGAATCGCCTGTTCTCCACTGGGAAGAGAGGAAATGTCATAACCCGCTGCTGTTTTTGTGGGGATTATGGCATGATGATCGGTGACTTTCTTGGAATTGATGACCTGTGCTGCATTCACCGGTGCCGGTGCATCCGGCTGAATTTGAAAGCTCTGCTGAATCACGGAAACAAGTTCCGGCACAAGCGGTGCCATATCATCCGTCAGATACCGGCTGTCGGTACGGGGATAGGTCACGAGTTTCTTCTCGTACAGAGCCTGCGTGTAATCCAAGGTCTGCTGGGCAGTGAATCCCAGCTGCCGGTTTGCTTCTCTCTGAAGCGAGGTCAGATCAAACAATGCCGGGGGCTTCTCTGATTTTTCTTTCTGCTCCACCTTAGTAATGATGGCACTACCTGCCTGACAGCACTCTGCCACCAGTTTTTCTGCTTCTGCTTTTTCTTTCATCCGCTCACCACCTGCTTGAAAATCCCGGAATGTCAATTCTGCCGAGTAGAACGGCTCTGGCTTGAAAGCCCGGATTGCTGCATCCCGCATGACCACCATCGCAAGCGTTGGTGTCATTACGCGCCCCACATTCAGGGTCTGCCCATACAGACATGAGAAAAGCCGGGTGGCGTTGATTCCGACAATCCAGTCGGCACGCTCCCGGCATAAAGCCGCCTCATATAAGGCATCATATTCTGTTCCCGGTCTGAGCTTCTGAAAGCCTTCCCGGATAGCACTGTCCTCCATCGAGGAAATCCAAAGTCGTTCCACCGGCTTTTTGCAGCCGCACTGATGGTAAACCAGTCGGAAAATCAGTTCTCCCTCACGCCCTGCATCGGTTGCACAGATCAGGCTCTCCACATCTTTCCGCTGCATGAGCTTTTTCAGGATTCCAAACTGCTTTTTCGTGCTGGCGGACACCTGATACTGCCAATGTTCCGGCAAAATTGGAAGATCATCATATCTCCACTTAGCATATTTTTCATCATAGGCTTCCGGCTGGGAAAGTTCCACCAGATGCCCCACACACCAGCTGATAAGGTAACCATTGCCCTCCATATAACCGTCCCCTCGCTGATTTGCTCCGATCACCTTCGAGAGACTCATGGCAACTGAGGGCTTTTCCGCTAATACAAGCTTCATTCGATACTGCTCCTTTCACAAAAAATTAGCAGCCAGGCACCGAAGCGCATGACTGCTATATAAGGAACGGTATTCTGTTTTAGGTCTACAAACTGGAATTTGTAGAAATCCTGATCGGACATATTGTCGTTCTTGATCTTTCCGGCGGTTTCCATGACAGCTTCCGCCAGCGGGCGAATATCCATAACGGAGGTGTCCTACTGGTGCTGGGTGCTGATAAGAAATGTGGTGATGCGACCCGTATCATAATCATAGGAAACTTGCGCTTTCGCATCCGACAAGACCAGTGCAAACTTTTCATCAGAATTAACTTCTTTGTTTTCCTAATCGTGTTTAATGCATTTAGTGATGGTATCGATTAATTCCTCCATGTTAATCGGCTTGGAAATATGGTCATTCATGCCTGAATTCAAGGATTCCTGAATATCATCTATAAAAGCATTTGCAGACAAAGCTATAATTGGAATCGTAACTGCATCGGACCGCTCTATACCCAAGGCTCGAATGGCTTTTGCTGCTTGGTGTCCATCCATGTTTGGCATCATAATATCCATCAAAATAAGATCGTATGTGCCTCGTGGATGATTTTTAAACAAATTCACAATTTCTACCGGTCATTGGCCGCAATACGGTCTTCCATCTCGATAAAGTTATAAAATAAATCTGTTAACTGGTCATTGATAATCTTTGTACACAACTACTTCTCCTGTCTGTCTTAACGGACCTTCTCAGCATCCCACTCCATTACGGATCCGGTCGCTGCATCAATCGTGAATTCGTATTCCGTTCCACCGTAGATGATCTTTCCTTCGTATTCCGGACGTCCGTCATCATAATCAAGCTTCCATTCGTAGAGATCCTTGTCCGTTGCTCCGCTTACACGGTCAAGGGCTGTTTTCTTTGCATCTGCCTCACTGACCGTAACGTTCTTGCTGTCTGCTCCCATCGTTTTTTCTTCATATGCGGAGCTGATGATCTCTCCGGTGTCTGTCGCAATCTCATAGTCATACTTTGCACCGCCTGCATACCATTCAATGTCATATACCTGACGTCCGTCTTCATAGTCAAGCTTTGACTTGGTGATCGTTGCATCCGCTGCCTTCACTCCGGCATGCTCCAGTGCGATCTTCTGTGCTGCTGCTTCATCCACGGTTCCGGTACCTGTTGCATTCTGTGCCGGAGCAGGGGCAGCGGGGTCTGCCGTCTCCGTCTGTGTCCCGGAAGCCTGCGCATTCTGTTCTTGGCTGCTCATTTCCATGACAGCTCCTGTCTCTGCATTGATCGTGTAGGCGTAGGCATACTCTCCGGAAGTAAATTCCACCTTATAGCAGGCCACTCCCGCCACCTCACTTAAGGTCGTGGCTGAAATGTCTGCATCTGCCGCTACAATATCCGCTGCTTTTAACGCCGCTTCCTGTGCCTCCTCCATAGGGATCATCTGTGTCTGCTCCTTCGTCTGCTCCTGGCTGCTTTGCTGCGGAATACTGGCTGCCGCATTATCTCTGCATCCGGTCAGGGTCATTGCAAGTGCAAATGCCGCTCCGGTAAAAATCCATTTCTTTCTCATATTCTTTCTTATCCTTCCTATCAGATTGGAATGTGTAAAGTGTAGTCGATATACTGCCAGATTACAAGTGAAATTTTTGTGTACAGGGTATGTTTGTAAAAATCTAACAAATATAGTAACACTTGCAATACCGTAAATTGCGCCGCCCATGCCTCTTTTTACAGATTCCCTGATTGTCTCCATTTTGTATAACAAAAGGCAGCCCACTATGGACTACCCTGATAAAAATAAAAAGCAGCAAATCATTTGCTATGTGTAGTGATATTCCTTCAATGTCACCTGTAATTGACAAACTTGAATTTTCAAATTAGTCTTTGCAAATAACCTTTGAATCTTCACCATCAATTACAATTCCCTGACGGTTGTTAATTGGGCATAGATTCAAATCCGAAAACTCAGTCATTATTTTCTCGGTAACTTTCTTAAATGGTGCTGTAAGATAATGCGGAAGAACATAGAAATCAATCAAATCAAGCCCTGCATCATCTTCTTGTGAGTAGTCCTCCGGCTTTTCATCCATTTGCTCGATATATTGGATGCTTGGAGCGCATATAATTGCGCCTGCCGACTCGCCGATCATCAATTTTCCATTTGCCAATTCCTTTTTCAGCAGTCCATCAGTTCCCGTTTTACGGAGCTGGTCCATAAGAAAGAAAGAATTTCCGCCGGTAAAATATATCACATCTGCTTCTTCAAAAACAGACTGTATCGTTGAATAAGCCTCCGTTGAAATATCAATTTCAGTTACGATTGCTCCCAACTTTTTGAATAATTTTCGAGCCGAGCCGACATAACCGGTGTAGCCTTCACGCAGCGAAGCTGTTGGAATAAATGCGACTTTCTTATTTTCAATTTCTTCCTTTATCAGACTTCCTACACTTGAAAAGTGCGAACATAAAAATAATTTCATCAATATTCTCCTTTATAAATTTCGATTGAGATTTCACCTGTTTTAAGAAATTTAATAACTGTT
>NZ_QUEP01000018.1 GCF_003478035.1 Clostridium sp. OF03-18AA | reverse complement strand
GCATCATAAAAAGATATCAGTCCAAAAGAACCGTGGGACACACGGGGATCGCTCGAGAATGCTTTGCCCAACGGGGCAATCGAACGAGAAGCCCCCACTTCAAGCGTGAGCTAAGTGGTGGGAGTATGTCACTGAAGATACGATTCGTGAAGTCTTGAATATTTTGATGACAAATGGGCTTCGCGTGGATTATGGGAATAAGATCGGAAAGACGATCATTTTTGCGAAGAACCACCGGCATGCAGAGAAAATTCTTGAGGTGTTTGGAAAAGAATATCCACACCTGAAAGATTATGCAAAAGTCATTGATAATTATCTGAACTATGCACAGAGCGCAATAGATGAATTTTCGGATCCAAAGAAGATGCCGCAGATCGCGATTTCTGTCGATATGTTGGATACTGGAATTGATGTTCCGGAGGTCTTAAACCTTGTATTCTTCAAAAAAGTTATGAGTAAGGCAAAATTCTGGCAGATGATCGGACGCGGAACGAGACTTTGTCCGGGACTTATGGATGGTGCAGATAAGGACAAGTTTTATATCTTTGATTTTTGTGGGAATTTTGAATTTTTCCGGATGAACAAAGGAAAATCGACAGCGAATACGATTGCGGTTCAGGGGGCGATTTTTCAGCTGAAATTCGAAATGTCGTACAAGCTTCAGGATCTCGCATATCAGACAGAACAACTAAAAAAATTCCGCAGTTCGCTTATTGAAGATATGACCGGAAAGGTGCGCGAGCTGAATCGGGATAATTTTGCAGTCCGTCAGCATTTAAAATACGTGGAACTGTATTCATCAGGAGAGAACTATCAGGCGCTGACTTATGCGGATACTTTGGTAGCTCGGGATGAACTGGCACCGTTGATTGAACCGGAAAAAGATGATGCGCAGGCGCTCCGTTTTGATGCACTGATGTACGGAATTGAGCTGGCGTATCTGGCCGGAAAGAAATATTCCAGGGGGAAACATGATCTTATAAAACGAGCAAGGGGTCTTACAAAGGTTGCAAATATTCCGGAGATTACAAAACAGGCACCGTTGATTGAGCAGATCCTCCATACAGATTATCTGGAGCGTGCGGATGTCAATGATTTTGAAAAAATACGGAATAATCTGCGTGATCTCGTGAAGTACATTCCGAAAGAGTATATCATTTATGAGACGAATATGGATGATGAAGTTTTATCTACGGAGTGGAACGAATCCGAGCTCGAAAATGATGATCTGAAAAATTATAAAGCAAAGGCGGAGTTCTATATCCGGGAACATCAGAATGAATCAGTGATTGCGAAGCTGAAAGGAAATATCCCTCTGAATTCCGAAGATGTGAAGGAGCTGGAAAAGATCCTCTGGAGTGATCTCGGAACGAAGGCAGATTATGAGGCGGAGTACGGGGAAAAACCGCTCGGTGAGTTTGTGCGGGGAATCGTCGGTCTCGATATGAATGCGGCGAAACAGGCGTTTTCAGAATATCTGGACAGCACCAACCTTGACAGCCGGCAGATCTATTTTGTGAACCAGATTGTGGAATATATTGTCCAGAATGGAATGATGAAGGATCTGTCTGTTCTTCAGGATTCCCCGTTTACAGATCAGGGAAGTATTGTGGATGTCTTCACAGATCTGTCTGTATGGATGGGGATCCGGAAGGTGATCGACCAGGTGAATGCGAATGCGGCGGCATGATGTTATTCCTCATGAAACAGTTTCCGCCGATCGTCCTCTTTTATCTTGACAAGTAACCGTTCGGTTGCTATAATACGAAGTAACCGAACGGTTACAAAAACTAGAAATCAGGTCATGACCGGAAAGACGGAAGAGCCAGACGCTAAGACGCAGTGCTGATTGAAAAATTCAATCTCGCATTGTGTCTTTTGTTTTTCAATGGGTTCACTCGCAAAGATTGCCGCATTCTGCAGATAGGGCGTTTTTGAGATCTATAACAAAAATTTTTTGTCGCAGATCAGCTTTTATCCGATCATGCTAACACAGTTCCTTCCGGGAATGCTCCGCGGAATACGCGGCGTACAAGCGGTCCTGCAACGAGGAGCTGGAACGGAAGAGCCATGATAAAGTTCTTCGGAATGTTTGTCAGCCAGATGATCAGGAGCAGATTGAAGTTTCCGCTCTTTACACATCCCTCAAGAGCTCCGTACATGGACATGATGATCACCATCGGAACGACCATGGAGCAGGAAACTGCGATCACCTTGTGTAATACCGGGCTTTCCGGCTTAACGAGAAAACGGAATGCAAATCCTTTTGCCGGGCCTGATACGACGAACCAGTCCATGCACATCGCAAACACGTAGGCGATCGGGAAACCGATCCATGCTTCGCGGATCGTGGTCAGGTTCAGAGCTCCCATGTGAAGGGTTACATTGTAGATGCTCATCCAGAGCACCATGGTAAAGCACATTAATACGGTGTAGATCAGACTTTCTCTTTTATTTCTTGGCATATTTTTTCTCCTTTTTGTGAAATTGTGTTTTTGGTTATTGTACGTGCCAGCGTACATATTCTTTTTCATGATCGGAAAAGCACATGGAATGGCTTTTCTGCCGGATGCGCTTCCCACTGCAAGGGGCAGAAAAAAAGCAGCGAAGTCAACAAAACTCGTTGCGACTCCACTGCTTTTTGTGTGCATCTCACTGCGTTTCCAATCTCTATGTGAACGCAGTATACAATATTTTTCCGGTCTTCGTAAGTCCTTTTTTCCATTTTTTTCATTTTCGGAAACATGCACAAATTGTATACAATATTCTTATATGCTCTTATTCACATTCCCATATGGAGTTTCATGAACAGATTTCCTCACAGAATTTTCACATTTTTTTCGTTGACATTTAATGATGGATGTTTTATGATGCTTAGCAAGCTAACAAATTAGTTTGCTAAGTATTTGCTAAGAATAAAATCAATGGAATACGGTCGGAGACGACAGGAACTCTGATTTTGGTTTCGCATTTTCTTACGGTCAGAGCGGAGAATGGAAAGAAGCGCTGAAATATGATGCAGACAAAGATGATAGCGATCGCGATCGCGCTCGGTGCGAGAATGAGCTGCGGCACATTCTTTTTTAAAGGGGGATTTTGATTTATGAAAGAAACTGTTGGCAGAAGTATCGGAATGCTGTCCAATTTGATCCGGAGGCATTTCAGTACCTTTTCTTTTCACGACACTCTGAGCCCCGCGCAGGGAAAAACGCTTCATTTTATTCTGGCGAGAAGCATGGACACGGATGTGTTCCAGAAAGATGTTGAGGAAGAATACAGCCTGCGGCCGCCGACGGCCACAAAAATCTTAAAGGATATGGAAAAGAATGGTCTGATCCGCCGGGAAACGGTTCCCTACGATGCGAGATTAAAGCGGATCGTTGTGACGGAAAAGGGACTCCAGTACCAGGGAATGATCCGGGAGAGTCTGGAGGAGACGGAACGAAGGCTGACCGAGGGGATCACGGAGGATGATCTCGCGACATTTTTCCGCGTCATCAGCCGGATGATCCGAAACATGTCCTGATACAGATTAGTCAGATAAGACTCCGCTCTCTTTCCGGCAGCGGGAGGCAGAAGACTTATCTGAAAGGAGAAAGTCCGTTATGAGGACAAAAGGGGGAAGATACAGCCGGTTCTGCAAGGATACGGACTTGCTGTACCGAACCTTTTGAACTTTTATCATAACAAATCATAATATGGAAACGAGGTAAGATTCATGGTTAAAACACTTTTAAAAAGCGTGCGCCAGTATAAACGGGCATCCATCGAGACGCCCGTGTTCGTTGCCATGGAGGTCGTGCTGGAATGTACGATCCCGCTCATCATGTCAAAGCTCATCGATGACATGACGGGAACTTCCATGACGCCGATCTTAAAGTACGGCGTGCTTCTTCTGGTCCTTGCGACCATGTCCCTGTGTTTTGGAGTCCTCTCCGCAAGATCCGCGGCAACAGCCGGATGCGGACTTGCAAAGAACCTCCGGAGAGATCTCTATTTTAAAACCCAGGATTTCGCGTTTGCGGATATCGACAAGTTTTCATCGTCCTCTCTGGTCACGAGAATGACGACCGACGTCACAAACGTCCAGAATGCGTATCAGATGCTCATCCGGATGGCAGTCCGTGCCCCGCTCATGATGATCTTCTCCGTGATCATGAGCATGAGTATCAATGTCCGGATGTCCTTCATCTTCCTGGCACTGATCCCAGTCCTCGCGATCGCGCTGTTCGGCATCTTTTTCTATGTACATCCGATCTTCAAGCGGATCTTTAAGAAGTATGATGCCTTAAACAATTCCGTCCAGGAAAACGTCGGCGGCATCCGTGTTGTAAAATCCTTCGTCCGTGAAGACTACGAGAAGGAAAAGTTCGGAAAAGCCGCAGAGGAAGTCCGGAAAGACTTCACGATGGCAGAGAAGATCCTCGCATTGAACAACCCGCTCATGATGTTCTGCATCTATCTTGCGATGCTTTTAGTAAGCTTCTTTGGAGCGAAGCTCATCATCGGATCCGGCGGAACATCGCTCTCGACCGGTGAACTTTCCTCCCTGATCAGCTATGGCGTCCAGATCCTGTCTTCAATGATGATGCTGTCCATGGTATTTGTTATGTGCAGCATGGCGCAGGAATCCGGCGACCGTATCGCGGAGGTCCTGACGCATGAGAGTGTCCTGAGATCTCCGGAAAACGGAGCGAAGGAAGTGAGGGACGGCAGCATCGAGTTTGATCATGTTTCCTTCCGCTATTCCGGAAAGAACAAGAAATATGCGCTCACGGACATCGATCTTGAGATCCCGTCCGGCGCTACGATCGGGATCATCGGAGGAACCGGTTCCTCCAAGACTTCCCTGATCCAGCTGATCCCGCGTCTCTATGACGTCTCGGAAGGTTCGGTCAAAGTCGGCGGACGCGATGTGAGAGAATATGATCTCCAGGCGCTCCGTGACGCGGTGGCCGTCGTTCTCCAGAAGAACGTCCTGTTCTCGGGAACGATCAAAGATAACCTCCGCTGGGGCAACAAGAACGCCACAGACGAGGAGCTGATCCATGCATGCAAGCTTGCGCAGGCGGATGAGTTCGTCACCCAGTTCCCGGCCGGCTATGACACTTACATCGAGCAGGGAGGAACGAACGTCTCCGGCGGCCAGAAGCAGCGTCTCTGTATTGCGAGAGCTCTTTTAAAGAAGCCGAAGATCCTGATCCTCGATGACTCCACCTCTGCGGTCGACACAAAGACCGATGCCCTGATCCGTCAGGCATTTAAGAATGAGCTTCCGGATACCACAAAGATCATCATCGCCCAGCGTGTCTCCTCCGTGCAGGATGCGGACCGCATTCTCGTCATGGACGGCGGACGGATCGTGGAGTCCGGTACGCATGAAGAACTTCTCGCTTTAAACGGAATTTACCGGGAAGTCAATGATTCCCAGACAAAGAGCAAGGAGGCAGAGTGATATGGAAAAACAGAACAATAGGAAAAAAGGCACTTTCGGCCGCCTGCTCCGCTATATCTTCCAGAATTACAGGATCCACCTGATCGTGGTCATCTGCTGCATCATCGTCAGCGCGGCGGCTTCCGTTGTCCAGACGGTATTTTTACAGCGGCTGATCGATACCTGCATCCTTCCGGGCCTGAAATCGGGCATGGAAAGTGTGAAACAGCCGTTCATGCAGACGATCCTCTCCATGCTCACGATCTACGCGTTCGGTGTTGCAGCGGCGTTCACCTACACGCACCTCATGGCGATCGTGACACAGGGAACGTTAAAGCATCTGCGTGTGGACATGTTCGATAAGATGCAGTCCCTGCCGATCAAATATTTTGATACACATGCACACGGCGATATCATGAGTACCTACACGAACGATACGGACGCGATCCGCCAGATGATCGGTCAGTCGCTTCCGATGGTATTCCAGGCATCTTTGACGATCACAGTCATGTTCCTCATGATGATCTACTACAGCGTGTGGATGACGATCCTGGTCTGCCTGTTCTCGGTGCTCATGCTGACGGTCACGAAGAAATTCGGCGGCGCGAGCTCCCGCTATATGATGGAGCAGCAGAAGTCGCTCGCGAAAGAGGAAGGTTTCATCGAGGAGATGATCCAGGGACAGAAGGTCGTAAAGGTGTTCTGTCATGAAGAAGAGTGCAAGAAGGATTTCGACAAGTTAAATGAGAAACTGTTCTCCGACGGAGAACTTGCAAACCGCTATGGTAACTCCCTGATGCCGATCTTAAACAATGTCGGCAACCTGATGTATGTGGTACTGGCGATCGTTGGCGGACTTCTCGTCTACTGCGGAGCGCCGAACTTAAGCCTCGGCGGAAACGGTGTCCTTACGATCGGTATCATCGTCTCGTTCCTCGGAATGGCAAGACAGCTTTCCCAGACGATCGGGCAGGCATCCATGCAGGTTTCCATGGTCGCAATGGGACTCGCAGGAGCTTCCAGAGTGTTCTCTCTGATCGATGAGGAGCCGGAGAAGGATGAAGGTTATGTAACGCTTGTCCGCGCAGAGTGGACTGCGGACGGAACCTTGAAGGAGACAAACGACAAGAACGGCATCTGGGCATGGAAACATCCGCACAAGGCGGACGGAACCGTCACCTACACCCCGTTAAAGGGCGATATCCGGTTGGAGGATGTTGATTTCGGATACACACCGGAGAAGCTTGTTCTCCATGACATCACTCTTTATGCGAAACCTGGCCAGAAGATCGCGTTTGTAGGTGCGACCGGAGCCGGAAAGACGACGATCACGAACCTGATCAACCGTTTCTACGACATTCCGGACGGAAAGATCCGTTACGACGGCATCAACATCACGAAGATCAGAAAGCCGGATCTTAGAAGATCTCTCGGCGTCGTTTTACAGGATGTCAACCTGTTTACCGGCACGGTCATGGACAACATCCGCTATGGTCGTCTGGACGCCACGGACGAGGAGTGTATGGCGGCAGCGAGACTGGCGAATGCCGATGACTTTATCCAGAGACTGCCGGAGGGCTACAATACGATGCTCACCGGAAATGGTGCGAGCCTTTCCCAGGGTCAGAGACAGCTCATCTCGATCGCGAGAGCAGCCGTTGCAGATCCGCCGGTTATGATCCTCGATGAGGCGACAAGCTCGATCGATACGAGAACGGAGGCACTCGTCCAGGAAGGTATGGACAACCTGATGATGGGACGTACCGTCTTTGTTATCGCGCACCGTCTTTCCACGGTCCGCAACAGTAAGGCGATCATGGTTCTCGACCACGGTCACATCATCGAGCGCGGCGACCATGAGACGCTGATCGCGCAGAAGGGCGTGTATTATCAGCTTTATACAGGTGCGTTTGAGCTGGAGTAATGGCTGCGGTCTGGTCATACAGTAATTTGTGAATATAACAAGTGAAAACACGCTTCGCGTAAATAAAAATCCCCCTCTAACTTCTGCAGTGTGCCCGGAAATCCGGGTGTGCGGGCAGGAGTGGGAGGGGGATTTTTTATGCCGTCTGTTCTTTTTCTGTCAGAAATGATACAAATCGGAAATGACGGTCGAGGACGTTTCCAATCAGACCGATCACTTTTCCCATGGTAAAGGCAGCAAGGATCGTTCCGATCCCGAGGCCTTTGATGTGGCCGAGGAAGAGGAAGGTCAGTCCGGCAGTCACGGCGAGGCAGGTCACGTCGAAGGTGATCTTGACTCTGGAGTAGGGTACTTTGAGGATCTCAGCTGTTTCACGCGGGAACAGGTCGGTCGGGATGATCGGGAGTCCGCAGCGGTTGGAGAGTGCAATTCCGATGCAGAGGACGACATAGCTCACGATAAAGTAACAGATCTGATATCCGAGTCCCATTGGAAGACCGGCAAGGGCAGTTTTGTAGACATCCAGCATCTTGCTGAAGGCAAAGCCGACTACGAAGCTGAAGAGATAGGTTGGAACGAATTTTTTTCGAAGGACCATCAGGACAGCCACGAGTGTGCCCTGAAAGATGTAGGTCCAGGTGCCGAGTGTCATTCGTGGGAATGATTCGGAGAAGGCGTATGGTACGCTGGAGATTGCCGAGATTCCGGCGCCAGAGTCGAGCATCAGGACTACGCCGAAGCTGTTGATGAGGACAACGATCAAGAGGGCAAGTTCACCTCGCCAGATCGGGCGGGTGTCGTTTTGGTTTTTTGTATTCATTTGTGTATGTCTCCTGTTAGTCGATGTTTCTGTGAGGTGCAGAACGGTTATTATTGTAGCGCGGGGGTGGGGAATGTACAAGAGGGAGTTTTTTGCTGTCCATTGCCCGAAAAAAGTTGCCGGAGACAGGCTAACATCCGAAAAAATGTAGGAAAGAGTGAGCTAACGTCCGAAAAAATGTGGTACAGCACGACTTTAACGTCCGTAAAAATGTAGAATAGAACGAATTTACGTCCGAAAAAATGTAATATAACGCATATTTACATCCGTAAAAGTGTTGATCTCTATGGATTCTTTTTATTCCATGTAGGAGTACGGTTTTACCGGCGGCTGGTCTGCCTTGTGTTCCCCGATGATTTTTTCCATCCAGATCATGTCGTACCAGCGGTTGAATTTATAGCCGCAGTTTTCGAAGGTACCACAGAGGTGGAAGCCGAGATGTTCGTGGAACTGGGCACTGTTTTTGTTGAGATATTCGTCCTCTACTTTGGGGTAGCCGATGCAGGCATAAAGATTCAGAATGCCCATGGTTTTCAGGCGGTCGGCGAGGGCTTCGTAGAGTTTTCGGCCGAGACCACATTTTTTTGCGTTATTGTCGAGGTAGATCGTGAGTTCACAGGCCCAATCGTAGGCAGCGCGGCCGACGAAGGGACCTGCATAGGAGTACCCTTCGATTTTTCCGTTTCGCTCGATCACGAGATATGGATATTTTTTCATGGTGTTGCGCATCCGGTTTTCGAATTCTTCGAGAGAGGGGACTTCGTATTCGAATGTGATCACGGTGTTTTCGACATAATAAGCATAGATTTCCAGGATGCGCGGTGCATCTTCAAGTTTTGCATTTCGGATATTGATGGAATCCATGGGGGACCTCCTTTTTGAAAAACTGCTGTAACAGGAGTTATTATAGCACCGGAAAAAGGAGATGAAAACAGGTGTTTTGTCGCGGAACGATATCCTGCAATCATCGTCGGAAAACGTTTTTACCCCGTAAGTCTTGTAAATGACCAATTGCGGCGTCTGGATGATCCGCCTGCCAAATAGAAAGAATTTCAAGCATATTTTGCAACTGCGCCGGACATGCCAATTGACAACTCCCAAATGCCAGAGTTACAATAACTGTAATGCATAAAACGGCGGTTATCCATAACATATAGGACAGCCGCAGGTAAGGGGAACAAAATGGATTTTACAAGTTTATTTAATATGCAGGGCATGATGTTCTGCGTTCTGGCGCTCGGATGGTATCTGAGGAAAAAAGGGATGATCGATAAGAGTGGAAAGGCGCTTTTGAGCAATCTTGTCATGAACGTGACACTTCCTGCGAGTATCATCAAATCGTTCCAGATGGAATTCAGCATGGATATCTTAAAACTGACCCTGGAAGTGATCGTGATCTCATTTCTGATCCAGATCATCTCGAACGGGCTCAGCCGCGTCCTCTATCCGGGATGGAATGAAGAGAGCCGGAAGGTTCTTCAGTACGCGACGATCGTCTCGAATGCCGGGATCCTCGGAAATGCGATTGCGGAAGGAATCTTCGGAGACCTTGGGATCATGTACGCCGCAGTCTATACGATCCCGACGAGGATCTTCATGTGGTCGGTAGGACTCACTTACTTTACGGAGGCGCCGACGAAAAAAGAACTTGTGAAAAAGGTGCTGACCCATCCGTGCATCATCGCGATCTTTACCGGAATGGTGCTTCTCATCTCGCAGTTTCAGCTTCCGGGATTTGTAAACCAGACAGTCCGGACGATCGCCGGAGCTAATACGTTCTGCGCGATGCTGCTCATCGGATGCACACTGGCGGAGGTGCCGTTTAAAGAGGTGTTCTCAAAAGAAGTTTACTATTATACATTTATCCGCCTGTTCCTGATCCCGGTCATCGTCCTTGCAGGATGCCGGTTGTTCCGGATCGACTCGTTGATCACAGCAGTCTGCGTGATCCTCTCCGCGATGCCGGCGGCGAGCACGAGTGTAGTCCTTGCGGTCAAATATGGAAAAGACGACCGCCTGGCAACGAAGATCGTTGTCTTTTCCACGGTCGTCTCATTGATCACACTTCCGATCTGGTGTTATTTCCTGCAGTAGGAGATCCTGTGGGACTTTCAAGGTAATACCAGAGGTTCATTCGGATAAATTCGTACATACTGAGCCGGAAATCCCGTTCTTTATGCGGGATTCCGGCTATTTTTAATGCTTCCTTCATGACCGGATTCGAGTGAGTGCTCCCACAGAGACCGGACGCATGGTACAGGACGGCGAGAAAAATTTCGCTGGCGTCATGGTCAGAGAGACTGAAGTGGTCTGCCATAAGTCTGACGAAAGCATCTTTGCCGGTAAAATAACTTTTTTTAAAGCAGGCAAGCCGGCAGGCAGAGACATGGACCTCGATGATTGTGCAGAGGATATCGCTGTAGCGGAAATAGTCGCGGTGGTCGTTTAAGACATCGGCCCAGCGGCCAGCCCACTCGTCCGGAGTCCATGTTTTCCCTTCCGGGAAAGCGGCGAAAAGATCATCGAAATAGGAGTGCATCTTATCGGAACAGATTTCCAGATAGATCTCTTCCTTTGTCGTCACGTATTTGTAGAGGTTTGCGCGTGTCCATGACAGCTTTCCTGCGATCGTGGACAGGGTGATCTCCTGGTAGGTGACGGAATTAAAAAGAGAGTCGGCAGCAGCCTTGATCTCTGCCATCCGGGCCTGTTTCTGTTCTTCACTTCTTGCGCGTACAAAGTCTGTCATGGGGTTCACCTCCTGTCAATTCCATGCTTTATTCAATAAATACACCATCATTATAATTGATTTCCAGGCACTTGACAAGGCATGTGGGGTATGCTAACATCAAAATTAGTTACAACATGTCACTTACGAAACAGGTGAAAACCGTGAGACTGGGACGCAAACTCCTGTTACAGTGCGCGGGCATGGAGTGCCCGTGTACTGTAACGGAAGATGATTTTAGATCCCGGCCGGTGAATCGCGTGGGAAAAGGAGAAGCGGATGGATAAGATCAAGAAAAATTTTGGATTTGGCTGTATGCGTTTCCCGATGATCGGGGAAGAGGTGGACGAGAAACAGGTCTGTCAGATGGTCGATTATTTCCTGGAACAGGGATTCAATTACTTTGACACGGCGCGCGGCTATATCAGCGGAAAGAGTGAGCTTGCGATCAAAAACTGCCTGACGAGCCGTCACCCGAGAGAGAGCTATATCCTCACGGATAAGCTGACTGGAAATTTCTTCGAAAAAGAAGAGGATATCCGTCCGCTTTTTGAGTCCCAGCTGAAACGCTGCGGAGTGGAGTATTTTGACTTTTATCTGATGCATGCCCAGAATGTTGAAAAGTTTGAAAAGTTCAAGAAATGTCATGCGTATGAGACGGCACTGAAATTCAAGGAAGAGGGAAAGATCCGCCATCTTGGAATCTCGTTCCATGACTGTGCGGAGGTCCTTGACCAGATCCTCACCGAGTATCCGCAGGTAGAGGTGGTACAGCTCCAGTTCAACTATATCGACTATGATGACCCGGCGGTTCAGTCCGGAAAATGCTATGAAGTCTGCAGAAAGCATGGAAAACCGGTGATCGTCATGGAACCGGTCCGCGGCGGCAGTCTCGCAAATCTTCCGGATAATGCAAAAGCAGTATTTGACGAGCTCCATGGCGGAAGTCCGGCGACATATGCGATCCGCTATGCGGCGGGATTCCCGGGGATCATGATGGTCCTCTCCGGAATGAGCACGATCGACCAGATGAAGGAAAATCTGGACTTTATGAAAGACTTCAGGCCGCTTGACGAGAAAGAGACACAGGCGGTAGAGAAGGTATGTGAGATCATCCGGGGCAAAAAGCTGATTTCGTGTACAGAATGCCGCTACTGTGTGGACGGCTGTCCGAAAAAGATCTTGATCCCGGATCTTTTCGACTGCATGAATGCGAAAAAGATGTATCAGAACTGGAATTCTGACCATTACTATGAAATCCACACGAATGGGCATGGAAAGGCATCCGACTGCATCAAATGCGGAAAATGTGAGCAGATTTGTCCGCAGCAGCTGAAGATCCGCGATCTGCTGTGTGATGTTGCGGCGGAATTTGAGAAGAAAGAGGCATAAAGGAGAATAACATGGGATTTCATGAACTGGAAGAAAATCTGATCGATATGGTGAAGGAGCAGCAGGCGAAGCTCGGGTTTCGCCCGGAGGTGATCCGGCTGTACTATCCGGTCTCGACGCTGAATCACTTTTTCGGGACAGATGATACCCCGGAACGGATGGAAGAGCGGCTTCAGGAGCTTGGAGTCCACACGAAGGATACGCTTGGAGCTGTTCAGGTGACCGCAAAAGGGGACCGGTTCTGTATTAAGATCCCGGAAGAGGGCAGTGTGTTCGTCCATGAACAGATGAAAGGACGGGAGTTTATCCAGGGCCTTGTAGAACTTGTCGGGAGACATGGATGCAGCCTTGATGAGATCCGGGAGCTTTTCCTCAAATGGTCGGAATATGCCGTGTTTGAAGAAATTGAGGACGGCGATTTCGACTGGGCGTTCCACTTTGCGGATGGCATCCCGGATCGGTATTATTACTGTTTTAAGGATGAGGGATGCCATCTGATCTACCACCGGTTCCTGCCGGAGGATTATGAGGAGCTACTGTAAATGGAAGACCGGTAATTTCATTGCCGATGGAGTTTACAATTCCAGCGTCGCTGCGATTTTTTTCAATGTCTCCGCAGACGCCCGGAGCTTTTCGGCTTCCTCCGCATTTAACGCGATTGGAACATGCGTCTCGATGCCGGTTAATCCCACGATGGCCGGCATGCTGAGGGAGATGCCGTCGATCCCGTACTCCCCGTGCATCATGGAGGAAACCGGGAGAATGGACCGCTCGTTGCGGATGATGCATTCGCAGATCCGTTTGACGCTCATGGCGATCCCGTAATAGGTTGCCTGTTTTTTGGAGATGATGTCATAAGCGCTGTTTTTTACGTCCTCCGCGATCCGGTCCATAGCGTGGTCATGGTCGAAATGGCCGCGCATCTCGCAGAAGGTGTTTAACGGGATCCCGGAGACGTTGGTGCTACTCCATGCGGCGATCTCGCTGTCTCCGTGCTCTCCGATGATGAAGGAATGGACGCTGCGGCTGTCGACACCGAGATGTTCCCCGAGCGCATATTTTAACCGCGCCGTGTCGAGTACGGTTCCGGAACCGATGACGCGGTTTTCCGGGAAGCCGGAGAGCTTTAACGCCGCGTAGGTCAGGATGTCGACCGGATTGGACACGATGAGGAGGATTCCCTCAAAGCCGCGCTTTGCGATCTCGGGGATGATCGTTTTGTAGATTGCGACATTTTTGTGGACCAGGTCCAGGCGCGTCTCATTCGGTTTCTGGTTCGCTCCGGCGGTGACGATGATGATCGCGGAATCGGCGATGTCATCGTAAGTTCCGGCATAGATCTTCATCTGACCGGCAAACGGGATTCCGTGGGCGATGTCCTTCGCCTCCCCATCGGCTTTGTCGTGGTTGACGTCCAAAAGGACGAGTTCGGAAAAGAGGCGGCTCTGCATCAGGGTGAATGCGGTGGCAGATCCGACGAAGCCGCATCCGATGACGGCTGCTTTTCTTGGGTTGATGGTCTGTTTCATAAAGGATCCCTCCTGTTAGCTCAGAATCGTGCGGAGATGTTCCGCGTGGAAGATGGTTTCAGTTTTTCCTTCCTGCATGTTCAGTATAGTATAACCGGAAATGAAAAACCGTTGTATTTACAACGAAAAAACCAGAAAATTCCAGAAAAACCGGAACTCTTTATGTTGGAGAATGCTGCATTAGAAGATAAGTGGTAAATGTTCAGTAGGTCTGCGCATTTACTGCGCTGACCGTAAGAAAACATAGGCGGGTAGGCAAAAATCCCATTGCCGCAGGCAATTTTTCATGGATTTTTGCTCGTGACTGTGAAGGTACTGAACAGTTACGATAAGTGTGAAAAAAGTCATGTTCCCCATCTGAAAAATGGGTGGGAACATGACTTTTTATGTAACAGCGACGTTCTGTTCTGATTTTTCTTATTTCTGCTTTTTCTTCGGATTTTCCGGAAACCATCCTTTCTTTACCCGCTCTTCCTGCTCAAATAATTCCTTGATGCTCCAGATGCAGGTGATCCCGAAAACAGCGATCAGCACGCTGATGATCATATTTGAGATCAGGAGAGAGGCGAGCAGGGAAAAAATCCCGACCCCCGCGAACACAGGCCATACCTGTTTACCAAAGTAATATTCTGTCTTGATGACGATCACATGAAAACTGCCGATCAGAAGAAACGTTCCGATCGCAGCGATCAGTCCGGTCCAGTTCATAAAAATTCCTTTCTGTGAATCCTTGTTTTATTATGGTCAGCGCAGAACTACTGAACAGTTACTATCTAATGTTCATAGCTTCCCGTTGTGATCGTATACTCGCCTTCGCCCTGGACAAACACGGTGCCGTCGGTTCCGATAATCGAAACGCTCTTTCCGTCAGCACCCGTGATGGAACCTTTGCAGATCAGGGAGGAGACTGTGCTGTTTCCGGTCACGGTCCATGCGGAGAGGGCATCGATCGTTACGTCACAGGTCCCGTTTCCGCCGTCGCCGGCATTTGTCTCGTCCTGAAGGATCGAGCCGGTCAGGATCGTTCCGTTCGTGAGGTTCAGCTTCAGATTGCTGATGCTGTCCCAGAGGATCGCACCGCTCATTTCCTGCTCATCTGCGGTGAAGGTGCAGTCAGCGCCGTTCTTTCCACTCTCGCCCCAGCCGCGCTTGTTGGCATTGCCGGTACACTTTAAGAAAAAGTCATTGGATGGAGAGTAGGTGATGTCCACATGTTTCAGATAGAAGGAACTCTCAGTGTTTGTCGTGTAGAACAGACCGCCGTTTAAGGAAGTCAGGCTGCCGCCCTCCATCGAAAAGTTACTCTCGCCGACCTCGGAATCGCCGGACATGCTCTGGTAGAGGATCACGGTCCAGTCGCAGTCATTCTGCTCATTTTCCGGGATGTTTCCGGAGAGCGTGCAGTTTTTGAGGGACAGGGAGTTTAAACCTTCGATGCAGACCGCCTCGGAATTTTCCGCGGAGAGCGCTGCATCGCTGACGGTAATGTCCGCAGTACAGTAGACAGCCGGGGAACCGGTTCCCTTTGACGTGTAGGTTCCACCGTTTATGGTCATGGTCCCGCCGCCGCGGTCGCTCCGGATCGCTGCGGAAGATTCGCCGTTTGTCTCAACAGTAAGGTTGGAAGCGGTGAGAGTTCCGCCGCCGGCGACGTGGATCCCTCCGGAGGTGTCCTGCTTTGTGGTGATCGTGGTGTCGGATACGGAGACATTGCCGTTGCCGTAGCTGAAGACGCCTGCACCGCCTTTCGCGTCGGTGGTGATCGTGCCGCCGGTGAGTGTCAGGGCTCCGTCTGTGGCAAGGGCAGCGGCGCCGGTGCCGTAGAAGCTGGAGTTGTCGCCGCCAGTGCTGTCGGTGGAGGTGCGGTCGATCGTGAAGTTATTTAAAGTGACAGACGCACCGCTGGTCACAAGAACTGCACTTTCATCCTTTCCGGTGGAAGCGTAGGTCTGGTCGCTTTCCTCTTTATCTTCAGAAAAGCTGGAGACAGCATCGTAGGATTCCGGTGCGGAATTCTGTCCGCCCGGGCCGCCCGGGCCGCCAGGACCGCCTTCTCCGTCTGGAGGAGCCTGTTTTCCGTCCATATTTCCCAGAGTACCATCCGGCGGATTTCCTGGCCTGTCAGAATTTTCTCCCGGAGCTCCATCCGGTTTATCAGCCGGAGCGGAATCGGAAGCTTCTGTCACCTGTGCGGTAGTATCAGCGGCGGGATCAGCGGCTTTCTGTCCGCATCCGCCGACCATAAGGGTCCCTGCAAGAAGCATGCAGAAGAGTGCCTGTTTTTTCATGAGAATCAGATCCTTTCTAAAATGAAGTATACAAAGAAGTATACGAATTAAGTTTGTTAAAACTGTGAAATACACAGATTTTTCACATGGCGGAATTTGCCGAGTGTTCATGAGGTGGCGATGCGTGCCTGCACGAAGCAATCGGTTATCAAGGACAAACGCATCCGACGCGAGAAGATGTCAGGGTTCCGGTCTCGTCAATGTCTCGAGAGCTCCCAGAACGCCACCGCACTCGCCGCTGCGACATTTAAGGAGTCAACGCCATGCGCCATCGGGATCATGACCGTGTAGTCACAGCCATCGATCGTGGCGGAGGCGAGACCGTCGCCCTCGGTTCCGAGGATCACGGCGAGCTTTTCTTCTGAGAGAAGTCCGGGATCATCGATGGAGACGGAATCTTCCTTTAATGCCATGGCGGCAGTCTTGTATCCCATGGCTTTGAGGTGTGTAAGTCCGCCTGCGGAGAGATCGGCCTCTTTCGGAAAATAAGTCCACGGGATCTGGAAAACGGTTCCCATGCTGACTCTGGCGGCTCTCCGGTAAAACGGGTCGCTGCAGCCGGAGGAGAGTAGGACGGCATCCATGCCGAGCGCTGCGGCTGAGCGGAAGATGGCGCCGATATTTGTTGGATTTACAACATTTTCGAGCACGGCGATCCGGCGTTTTCCTTTACAGATCTCCTCCACAGAAGGCATCGGCTTCCGCTTCATGGCGCAGAGAAGTCCGCGTGTCAGTGCGAAGCCGGTGAGATTTGTGAGAAGAGAGGCAGCTGCGGTATAAACGGGAAGGTCCGGGTAATCGGAAAAAAGTTCCGGGATCCATGGATCCGTCTGCCGGTCCTCGATCAGGATGGAGACAGGTTCGTATCCGGCATTCAGGGCGCGGCGGATCACATTCGGGCTTTCCGCAATGAAGATCCCGGGGGCCGGTTCGTTGATATGATAAAGCTGGGACTCGGAATAGCGGGAAAAGAGGTCGAGTTCCGGCAGATTAAGGTCGGTGATCGTTATGATTGCTGGCATAAAATCTCCTTTTCGGCTCAGTCTGTTTCTTCTTTTAAGCAGATCAGGTTGCTGACATACGGGCGTTTCCCGGAAAGCACCTCATCGTAAAAATTCTGCTTCCAGTCGATATAGTCGATGCTGTTCTCCAGCTCCCGGATGGATTCGCGCAGCATTTCATGCTTTCTGGAAAGCATTTCCTTTCGTTTCATGATCGTGCTCTCGCCCTGAAGACAAAGGGCAAGATATTCCTTCATTTCCTGAATGCTCATCCCGCATTTTTTCAGGCAGACCAGGTCTTTGATCCATTTTACATCATGTTCATCGAAAATACGGCGGTTGTTGCTGTCACGTTTTACGTTGGGAACTAATCCTTCATTGCAGTAATATTTCAGAGCCTGGTACGTTAGATTCGTTTCCTGGCAGACTTCTTTCATCGAATACATATGAAATTCCTCCATGGGACACAAAAAATTCACAAATCAGATACCAAAAGCCATTGACCGATTGTTACAATCGGAATATATAATCGGTAGTATCAATCGGATTATAGCATGAGAGACCCGAAAAGACAAGGACCGGTTCGGCAGGCCGCTGGTTCCTGTCCGCGCATTGCGCAAACATGTGTTATGATATTCGGGCTGAATCTCCTGCTTGCAGGAATCATGAAAGGACGAAAAAGAGCAAAATGAAACTGAACAGTGTGAAACAGATCAGTATAGTCATGGCGGCCGCAGATGTCGTGGATAACGGACTGTCTGTTTCGAGAAACAACGTTCCGAAGGCGCAGGCAGATGTGAAAGAGTGGACGGATTTGTTATCACTTGGAAATTAATGCTGCGGTTGTACGCGGCGGAAGATGGGAAAATCTGATGAATGGTGCCTGGAAAACAATCAGCGAATCAGCGGTTGGTTAGGCAGAGAGATGGAAGCTAGAAATTTGGAAGAATCGGAAATCGAAAGGAGGAAAATGAACTTGAAGGCAGTGGAGCAGCTTCCGGACAGCGTGGTGCATCTGACATATCTGACGAAAAAGAAGCTGGACTGAGACAGGAAGAGTATGCCTGCCCGGATCAGAAAATAATGAATGAAAAGGCGCCGTGCACGGACAGGAAAAATCCGTGTATAGGCGCCTTTCAACACGAAGATTATAAGCATAGCGCAGGAAATACCTTCACTTGACAAGCAGGTACTTGCATGATACGATTATATTAGTTACAACGTGTCACTTAAACGACGAATGTCCGTGAACGGCGGATATTCCCTGGTCCTGCGGGGAGGAAAAAGATGGATTTTTTCAGAAAAAGCACGGCAAAGAAAAATGCGGATCAGAAAGGAAATCTGACGGAAGGACCGATCGCGAAGGGGCTTTTTACGTTTATGATCCCGATCTTTCTCGGTCAGCTTCTGCAGCAGCTCTACAACATGGCGGACGCCTGGGTTGTCGGGAACTATGCGAGCAATGATGCATTCGCGGCGGTCAGCCTGTCCGGAAATGTGACGATGTCGGTGATCACGCTCTTCGGCGGGATTGCGATCGGCGGCGGAGTCGTGATCTCAAAATACTTTGGAGCACAGGACGAGGAGAACCTGCGGCGGGCAGTCCACACGAACTTCCTTCTTGGAATCGTGTTTTCTATTCTCGCGACGATCATCGGTCAGGTGTTTGTCCCGATCCTGCTTGGCTGGCTTCACACGCCGGACAGCGTAATGACGGAGGCGCGACTGTACTTTGGAATCTATTTTGCCGGCGTTTCCACGGTCATCATGTACAACATCTGCATGAACATCATGCGGGCGGTCGGGGACAGCGTACATCCACTCTATTACCTGATCTTTTCCTCCGTGGTGAACATGATCCTGGATCTCATTTTTGTCGCCGGATTCAAATGGAGCGCAGCCGGAGCCGCGGTTGCGACCGTGATCGCGCAGGGACTCAGCGTTCTTTTATGCCTGTCACGCATGGTAAAGGACGGCGGGGCAGCGACGATCCATTGGAAGGAACTGCGTTTCCATAAAGAAATGATCCGCCAGGTTATCGTCCAGGGACTTCCGACGGGGCTCCAGAACTCGGTCATCAGCATCGGAAATCTCGTCGTCCAGTCAAATATCAATACATTCGGCGCATTCGCGATCTCCGGACAGGGTGCCTTTGCGAAGCTTGAGGGGATCGCGTTTCTCCCGATCATGAGCATGTCCATGGCGCTCACGACCTTTGTGAGCCAGAATCTTGGAGCCGGGAGAGCAGACCGGGCAAAAAAAGGCTCCGCCATCGGCCTTGCGTTCGGCATGGTGATGGCAGAGCTTGTGGGAATCTGTCTTTTTATCTGGATCCCGATCCTTCTTAGGATCTTTGTCGATGCACCGGAAGCGATCCGCTTCGGAACGATCCATGGAAGAACGGTTGCACTGTTCTTTTTCCTTCTGGCATTTTCCAACTGCGCGTCCGGCGTCCTCCGCGGAGCCGGAAAATCAGTGGTCCCGATGTTCACGATGCTCATCTGCTGGTGTGGGATCCGCGTTCTCTATGTGACGATCGCACTCCGGATCATTCCGGTATTCCGGACGATCTCATCGGCTTACCCGCTGACATGGAGCTTAAGCTCGATCATTTTTATCGTATTCTTGCTTCGGATGGACTGGGAAAAGCAGATTTAAATCTCTTTTCCGCGTTCATTGATCACAAGTGCCATAAATTCTAACGGCTCATCAAACGGATTTTTGATGGCATGGCTCTGACCAACCTCGATCACACAGACATCGCCCGGGTGGATCTCGGTCTCTGTGTGGTCGTTGTCCTCAAAGATCCCCTTTCCTTTGATCACATAGTACGGCTCGGTATTTTCTACATGCTGGTGGAAACCGATGCTGCCGTGCGGCGGGATGATCACGTGTGCGTACATGGATGCATGTCCCATGAGCTCGTCCTTGCTTAAAAGATGACGGATCTCGACGGTGCCTTCACCGCCTCTTAAATTCGGTACAAATGCGACTTCTGTTTTTCTGACCATAGTGGAAACCTCCCTGAAATATTTCAATGAAAATCTGCCGGGCAGCCGTCTTTGCGGGATTGGTCTGCCTAAAATATTGACAAATTTATTATACTGCATATTTAGAAAAAGAAAAATCTGATTTTATATTTTTCGCAACCCGGCAATATGTTTATATATGCCTGAATAGTATGGCCGCTGTAGGTGTTCTTGCATTTTCCATTTGGGTTCAAAACATGAGAAAATATATTTTTTACATTTAAGATCAAAATGCTGGGATACAAGAGAAAAATACCAGGAATGCCCCCTGAGTGAACGAGATTCAGGGGGCATTTTATATTCTGCATGGCGGTGATTTCAGACAGATGATCGGCTTACCCAAGTGTATGGAAGAAATCCACCGTCTTATTCACTTTCTTCATCAGATGATCAAACATCTCCGGTGTCAGGGACTGGGCACCGTCGCAGAGGGCTTTTTCAGGATTGTTGTGGACCTCGATCATGAGACCGTCAGCTCCGGCTGCGATCGCTGCCATAGCGAGCGGCTCGACCATGAAACGGATCCCGGCTGCGTGGCTCGGGTCGATGATGACCGGAAGGTGAGTTTTCTTCTTTAACATCGGGACAGCGGAGATATCGAGCGTATTTCTGTAGGAAGTCTCGAAAGTACGGATCCCGCGCTCACAGAGGATGACCTTTTCATTTCCACCTGCCATGATGTACTCGGCACTCATCAAGAGCTCGTCCAGAGTGTTGGCAAGTCCGCGCTTTAAGAGGATCGGCTTGTCGATCTTTCCGAGAACCTTTAAGAGCTCGAAGTTCTGCATATTTCTCGCACCGACCTGGATGACATCCACGTCATCGAAGAGCGGGAGATGCTCAGCACTCATGATCTCTGTGACGACCGGGAGACCTGTGGCTTTTTTTGCCTCGAGGAGAAGATCAAGACCGTGCTCATGAAGCCCCTGGAATGCGTACGGGGAAGTTCTCGGCTTGAAAGCACCGCCGCGGAGAAGAGTAGCGCCGGAGCGTTTCACATCCTCAGCGACCTCTGTGATCTGTTCCTTCGTCTCGATCGAACACGGTCCGGCGATCACCTGGAAATTGCCGCCGCCGATCTTTCTGTCGCAGATATCGATCACGGTGTCATCCGGGTGCATGGAGCGGTTTGCCTTTTTGTACGGCTCGCGGATCCGGCGGACATCCTCAACGACATCGTTGGCGCGCAGCCAGTCCTCATGGATCATACTCGTATCACCGATCAGTCCGATCAGGGAAGCTTCGGTTCCCTCAGAGAGATGAAGCTTGAAGCCCTGGTTTACAAGTTCGGTCTTTAAAGATTCTACTTTCTGTTTATTGGCGTCTTTCTTTAAGATAATGATCATGATTGTTTTCTCCTTTTTTCTGTTAAAATAAAAAATCCGGTGTCTGCTGCAATCGCAAACACCGGCTCCACGTTTTCGTTACGTTTCCTCAGGCCCTTTGACCTTCGATCGGAGAGGTTTGTTTTTTGCAGCAGAAACAGTCCGCGCCGTAATAATAGCCCGGAAAATAATAAAAAGAATAGGATGCAAAAAGATTCATCATCTGGTTCTTCATATCTGCTGTTCTCCTCTCTGAAGATTGACCGCCGGATCGATTCTTTCCGGCTGCTGAAGTTATCATAGCGCTGTCAGATGCATTTGTCAATAGAAAAATTCAATAAGTTGAAGTTTTACGCTTTTATGTGATAAAACATACAAAAGAATGAAATAATAAAGGCTAAAAAATAAAGAAGAGCAGAAGAATGATCAGAACAAAAAAGATCCGAACAGCAGTGGGGATAGAAGACTAGTTGTAAATTTGTAAGTACGATACAAGGACGTAAAAGGTCAGGATTACAGAAGACGGGAATATCACGAAAAATCCCCGGCGCAGCCATGTGCTCATAACTATGCCGGGGATTTCCAGCCGATCAAAATCTCTATATCCTATTCCAATGACACCGTATTCGCAATGATCTCCACGCACCGCTCGATCCCGAGAGTACCGCTGTTTAAGCAGAGATCATAATTTTTCGGTTTGCCCCACTCATTGCCGCTGTAGTACTGATAGTAGTCGCGGCGCTTCGCGTCGATGGCACGAATCCGGCTTTCCAGCTTCTTCACATCCTCATCCGGTTCCTTTTCAAGCGCCAGGATGCGCTCCACACGCTTTTTGAGACCGGAGGAGATAAATACCCGGAAAGCATCCTCAACGATCACGTCAGAACATCTTCCGATGATGACACAAGGTCCCTCGTTCGCAAGCTGGCGGATGATCTTCGACTGGATCACAAAAAGCTGATCGGAAACCGGGATCTCATAGGCAGGAGAGAAAGGATCGACCGTTGCGAGATCATCATAGTTGATCCGCTTCTGTCTGGCGATCACCTCATCGTTTGCGTGAAAAAGATCCTCAGAGATATTGCTGTCCTCGGCCGCCATAGCGATCAGTTCCTTATCGTAAACAGGAATCCCAAGTTTCTTTGCGAGGCAGACGCCGATCTCGCGTCCGCCGCTGCCGAATTCACGGCTGATAGTGATGACTTTGCTCATAATATCTTCCTCCCCTGTACAAGTTGCTATTATCCTTAATTCTGCACAGTTTCAGTGCTGTCTGTAAAGAGTATACCATAAAATCGCCAAAAAGTTACACAAAATTTCCCAATTTATAGAACTGTAAGAAAATATAAAACAGGCTCAACGCGTCCCGCCTTCCGCCACTATGAATCATTCAAAAAAATTACGGCCCACGCAACGCGTAAGCCGTAACCACAGATCAATCCACTTACTCACTCAGATAAGCTTTCTTCACCTGATCATTATTCATCATATCCTTCGCATCCCCACTCAAAACGATCTTCCCCGTCTCAAGCACATACGCCTTATTCACGATCGAAAGCGCCTTCTTCGCATTCTGCTCGACCAGGAGAACCGTCACACCGTCGCGGTTGATACTCTGGATAATGTCAAACACCTCATTCACATAGATCGGAGACAGACCCATCGACGGCTCGTCAAGAACGATCAGCTTCGGGTGGCTCATGAGAGCGCGGCCCATGGCGAGCATCTGCTGCTCACCGCCGGAGAGAGTACCGGCTGGCTGGTTCACACGCTCCTTCAGACGCGGGAAACGCTCGTAGATCATGTTCAACGTCGCTTCCATCTCCGCCTTGTCCTTTCTCGTATAAGCGCCCAGCTTTAAATTCTGGAGAACGGAGAGCGTGGAGAACACGCGGCGCCCCTCCGGAACATGGGCGATGCCCATGCTGACAAGCTTGTAGCCCGGGACTCTTGTGATATCGGTTCCCTCATAGATGATATGTCCGGAACGGGCACTTAAAAGTCCTGTTACCGTGTGCAGCGTAGTCGTCTTACCGGCACCGTTGGCACCGATCAGAGCAACGATCTCTCCCTGGTTTACATCGAAGGAGATTCCCTTTAAAGCCTGGATCACGCCATAATAGACTTCCAGATCTCTTACTTCCAGCATTGCCATAATCTGTTTCTCCTCCTATTCATCACCGAGATATGCCTTGATAACATCCGGATTGCTCAAAACTTCCTGCGTAGGACCTGTGCAGAGAACCTGACCGAAGTTTAACACGGTGAGGCGCTCACAGATGCCGCTGACGAGTTTCATATCGTGTTCGATCAGGAGAATGGTCATTCCGAAATGGTCGCGGACGAAGCGGATCGTCTCCATCAGCTCCGCGGTCTCGTTCGGGTTCATGCCGGCCGCCGGCTCATCGAGAAGAAGAAGCTTCGGCTCTGTTGCGAGCGCGCGGGCGATCTCAAGCTTTCTCTGCTTACCGTAAGGAAGGTTGGATGCCTTGAAATCACACTCATTGTCGAGTCCGAACACCTTTAAGAGCTCCATGGCTTCCTCATCCATCTCTTTTTCGACCTTATAATAGCGCGGGAGACGGAGAATTCCCTCGATCGTGGAGTAGGGGTGGTGATTGTGAAGTCCTGCCTTTACATTGTCAAGAACGGAGAGGTCCTTGAAGAGACGGATGTTCTGGAAAGTACGGGCAATTCCGGCCTTGTTGATGTCGGTCGTGGACTTTCCGGTAAGGTTCTGACCGTCTAAGAGGATCGTTCCCGTATCCGGCTTATAAACACCGGTCAGAAGGTTGAAGATCGTGGTCTTGCCGGCACCGTTCGGTCCGATGAGGCCGTAGAGCTGGCCCTTTTCGATATTGATCGCAAAATTGTTGACAGCCTTTAAGCCGCCGAAGGAGATGCTCAGTCCCTTTACACTTAACATGTCTGACATTTTAAGCTTCCCCCTTTCCGGAATGTGTGGTATGTGATGCAAATCCGCCGAAAATCCGTTTGCGGAGCGTGATGAACTGCGGTGCAGAGTTGAAGAGCATCGCAAGGATCAGGACGATCGCGTAGATCAGCATACGGTAGTTGTTTAAGCCTCTTAAAAGCTCCGGGAGCAGATAGAGGATGACGGTGGAGATCACCGATCCGCGGATGCTTCCGATTCCGCCGAGAACGACGTATACAAGGATCATGATGGACATGTTGTAGCCGAAGTTCTTTGGGAGAGCAGTCAGTGTGGTCAGGTTGTGGGCGTAGAGAACGCCGGCAACACCTGCTAAAGCTGCGGAGATGCTGAATGCGAGCAGCTTATATTTCGTGATGTTGATTCCGATGGACTCAGCAGCGATGCGGTTGTCACGGATGGACATGATCGCGCGGCCCGTTCTGGAATTTACAAGGTTCATGACGATCACGAGAGTGATCAGGACCAGGATGATACCGATCGTAAAGGTTGCGGCCTGCGGAGTTCCGGTGATTCCCTGCGGTCCCTTGATGAGGACTTCACCGCCGTCTTTTAAGCCGAGGGACATGGAGTCCTTAAAGGAAATGTGGAAACCATCTGCGTCCCGTCCAAGGAATATGGCGTTGATGAGGTTCTTGATGATCTCACCGAATGCCAGGGTAACGATCGCGAGATAGTCACCGCGCAGACGTAAAACCGGGATACCGATCAGGATACCGCATACAGCTGCAGCGGCAGCGCCGATAAAAATCGCGATTACAAGGCTTACAGTCGGATTTAAGGTTCCCTTCATGCATTTGGAGAAGAGGGCACCGGCGAATGCACCGACGCACATGAATCCCGCATGTCCAAGGCTTAATTCACCGAGGATTCCGACGGTAAGGTTTAAGGATACTGCCATGATCACATAGATACAGAACGGGACGAGAAGTCCCTTTAAAAGGCTGGATACATGTCCGGTGTTCATGAGGATCTCCATGATGAGCCAGGCAGCGGCCACCATTCCGAGGGTGATCATATTGTTGACGAATGTTTTCTTTTTTGCTGTACTTTTCATGTCGATCACCTACACTTTCTCGTTCAGTTTCTTGCCCAGGATACCGGTCGGACGTACTAAAAGGACGATGATCAGTACGGAGAACACGATCGCATCGGAAAGCTGGGAAGAGATATACGCTTTTGACAGGATCTCAATAATTCCGAGCAGGACTCCGCCGATCAGGGCGCCCGGGATGGAACCGATCCCGCCGAAAACTGCGGCTACGAAAGCCTTGATACCAGGCATGGATCCTGTGTACGGGGTCAGGGACGGGTAAGCGGAGCAGAGCAGCACGCCTGCGATCGCAGCGAGAGCAGAACCGATCGCGAATGTTAAGGCGATCGTACCGTTTACGTTTACACCCATTAAGGTTGCAGCGCCGCGGTCCTCAGAGACAGCGAGCATTGCCTGACCTGCTTTTGTCTTGTTGATAAATGCGGTAAGTCCGATCATGATGACGATACAGGAGAGGATCGTAACGGTCGTCTCTCCGGTGATCGTGATGGCTCCGTCTGCGAGCTTGATCGCCGGGAATGTCACAACGGATGTAAAGGACTTTGTGTCGGCTCCGAATAAGAGGAGAGCGACGTTCTGTAATAAGTAGCTGACACCGATCGCCGTGATCAGGACGGACAGCGGGGAGGCGTCACGCAGTGGTTTGTAGGCAACGCGCTCGATGACGATACCGAGGAGCGTGCACACGACAACGGCCAGGAGCACGCTTAAGAAAGTCGGCATTCCCAGGTAGCGCGTTGTGATAAATACGGTATAGCTTCCGACCATGATGATATCTCCATGGGCGAAGTTCAGCATTTTGGCAATTCCGTAGACCATGGTGTATCCGAGTGCGATGATCGCGTAGACACTGCCAAGGCTGATTCCATTGATTAAATAGTTGATAAAACCCATCATAACTTTTACACCTCGGTATCTTTTCCGGCGGGTTTTCGCCGGTTCTTGCGGTCTATAATAGGAACGTACAGACCGGATGGACAGTTGCGGGCGGGATCCTGCTGACGGATTTTTGCCCCCGACAGCAAATTTTATGTTCATAATACCATAAGACCCTGAAAGAAACAAGAGGATTGCCGAAGCGACAATCCTCTTAATTCTGTCATTGTTACGGTTCACATGATGTGTCCGGTAACGTCATTCTTTCATGTCTGATTACATCGCCTGGTAAGCGCCGTCTACAACCTTGACAGCCTTCGGTGCCTTGTGCGGCTCGCCGTCTTCTGTCCATGTCATGTTCTCACCTGTAAGACCGTTTACAGTGACCTTTAACATTGCTTCTTTCATCTTGTCGCATGTATCGCTTACAGAAGTCTCCGGTGTGATGCCAGCTTCCTCAGCAGCAGCTTTGATCGCATAGATCGCATCGTATGCATCAGCAGCGAACTGGATCGGTGTCTCGCCGTATTTCTCTTTGTAAGCAGTTACGAACTTCTGTGTGAGCTCGTCGTCAGCATCTGCTGCGAACGGTGTTAAGAGCATTAAGCCCTCAGCAAGCTTTGTATCGAAGTTGTCAACCTGAAGGATACCGTCCATACCGTCACATCCGAAGAATTTCGGAGCGTAACCCATAGTGTTTGCCTGGTTGAGGATCAGGGATGCCTCTGTGTAGTAGATCGGAAGGAATACAAGGTCAGCGCCTGCATCCTTTGCTTTCTGAAGCTGTGTGGAGAAGTCCTTGTTGGAATCAGCTGTGAATGCCTCAGCAGCAACGATATCAAGACCATGGTTTGCAGCCTCGGAAGCGAACCTCTCGTAGATACCGCTGGAATATACATCGGAGCTGTCGTAGATCACTGCGATCTTATCAGCAAGCTTGTTCTCAGCAATGTAGGTTGCGGATGCAGCACCCTGATCCGGGTCAGAGAAGCATACGCGGAATACGTTCGGGTTCTGTGCACACTCAACGGAAGAACCGGACGGTGTGATCTGGAACATATTGTCAGCCATTGTCTTGTCAGCGACTGCTACGCACGGAGCGGATGTTACAGTACCCATGAGCATCTGCATGCCCCAGTCTTTTAAGGTGTTGTAAGCGTTGACGGATTTTTCTGCGTCATGCTCATCATCCTGGAACTGGAAATCGATCTGGTAGCCGTTGATGCCGCCGTCAGCATTGATCTCATCAACTGCGATCTGTGCGCCGTTCTTAACTGCGAGACCGTATACGGCAGCTGCACCTGTAACCGGGCCGATACCACCGATCTTGAATACTTCACCGGAAGTTGCTGTGCTCTCTCCGGCAGCGGCTGTTGTCGCGTCAGCTGCTGCAGCTGTTGTTTCTGTTGTGGAAGAAGAGCTTCCACATGCTGTTAAAGATGCTGCCATTGCCATTGCAAGGCCAAGGCTTAAAAATCTTTTTTTCATAATGTTTCCTCCTCTGGAACTTGTTATCATGATAACCATTCACTGCTTTGTCAATTTGAAGTGGAACGGTTAAAGATTATTTTGAATTATAGGGAGTTTACTTCAGAATGTCAAGCTAATTAAAATTTTAACGGGGAAAAACACGTATTTTTTACGGGTTTATAGCATTTTGGGGAGAAAAACGCTGGATTTATTCTGAGTTGCGGAATAAAACAAGGCTTGTTTTACTGGACGGAAAGAAGCCGGTATTCCGCATTTCAAAGCGGCAGAATCCGCAGCTTCCGTTTGGAAATATTCTGTCCGTAAAAAATAGCGGACGTGTCAGACGATGTGTCTCTGTGATTGACAAAATGCGCGGGAATCGGTAAAATCTGAGTAACTGGGCGAACGAAGATCCTGGCCATCCGAACCGGCCGGAAAGGAGAGTATTATGACGCTTACGCAGTTAAAATATGTGATCACGATCGCAGACACCGGTTCCATGAACGAAGCGGCGAAGCTCCTGTTTATTTCCCAGCCGAGTCTCTCACTGGCGTTAAAGGAGCTGGAACATGAGATCGGAACGGAGCTTTTTAAGAGAAGCAACCGCGGCGTTGTCCTGACCCCGGAAGGACAGGAGTTCCTGGGCTATGCCAGGCAGGTCACGGAACAGTATAAGCTGATGGAGTCCCGCTATATCGAAAAGAAGAACGTGAAGAAAAAATTCGGCGTTTCCATGCAGCATTATACGTTCGCGGTGAATGCGTTCATTGAGATGGTCAAGCAGTTCGGCATGGATGAATACGAATTTGCGGTGCGGGAGGAAAAGACTTACGAGGTCATCGAGGATGTGAAGACATTCCGCAGTGAGATCGGTATTCTTTATTTAAACGACTTTAACCGGAAAGTCCTCACGAAGCTGTTTGATGAGTCAGATCTGGAATTCTGTCCGCTGATGGACTGCGGGATCTATGTCTATCTCTGGAAAGGTCATCCGCTGGCCGGTCAGGACGAGATCACGATCGAGGAACTTCAGGAATATCCGTGTCTCTCCTTTGAACAGGGAAATTATAATTCCTTCTATTTTGCCGAGGAAGTCCTCAGCACCTACAGCTATAAACGGCTGATCCGTGCAAATGACCGTGCGACCCTGTTAAACCTGATGGTGGGCTTAAACGGATATACGCTCTGTTCCGGGATCCTCTGCGACAATCTGAACGGATCGGATTACCTTGCCGTCAAGTTAAAGTCGGATGAGGTCATGACGATCGGATATCTGAAGAGAAAAGGAATCGCGCTAAGCCCGTTGGGACAGAAATATCTGGAGGAGATCCGGAAATTTGAGGGAATGTGACGGATCAAAATAGCAATAGGAAAAACCTATAGCCAGGCACATAGCGAATATATTGGACGAGGGCAGATACCAGGTGGTATGCTGATAAGCATCCGAAAAAGAACGGATAAAAGGCAGATTATAACGGAAGCAATAGATTAACCTGTAGTTATAAGTGACTTAACTGCCGGTTATATGGTCTATTATAATAAGGAAGAAACTCATTCAAAACCGGAAAAGATCCTCGGAAACAGTGCAGAGAAGATCCAGGAAATATGAAAAAACAGTGAAGGAACCGATCAGAAAATGCAGACAGACAGAAAAGAAGCGCTCCGCTATCTGGGGCTTGGAAAACATGAACCGGATCCGGAGACGGAGCGGCTTTTAGAGGAATGTATCCGGGAAGCAGAGAGTGCGGCAGATTTCAGACATCTGATCCGGGAGTATCCGCTGATCATGGAAGATGATGGGACGATCAATGGCGGATGTTTTCGGGTGAAGAGTGAAAATTTAAGAAAGAACCTGGCTGGCTGTGATTCCGTGCTGGTGATGGCGGTCACTGTCGGTGCACAGGTGGACAGACTTCTGGCCAGGTACGGGAAACTTTCCGTGGCAAAAGCGGTGGTCATGCAGGCTGCCGCCGCTGCGATGGTGGAAGCTTACTGCAATGAGCTGAATGCCGGTTGGAAAAAGGAATATCTGGAAAAAGGCCTCTATCTCAGACCGAGATTTTCGCCGGGATACGGAGATTTTCCGCTGTCGGCGCAAAAAGAGATCCTTGACGGCCTGGAGGCGGGAAAAAGGATCGGGATCACTCTGACAGAGGGATATCTTATGATGCCGTCAAAATCGGTGACGGCGGTGATCGGTGTGAGCAGGACACCGGCAGCATGTACGATCGAAGGATGTGAAGCGTGCGGGAAAAAGGACTGCGCGTTCCGGAGATGTCAGGACTGAGATACAGAAAATAAAAAATGATGGAAAATTACGAGCTGATCCGGTCAGGATCCGGATCAGGGACGATAGGAGAGAACCATGAATATTCTGGAACTGATGAAAGAGAGACGAATTTATTTTGACGGAGGAATGGGAAGTCTTCTGCAGGCGAGAGGACTGCAGCCCGGGGAACTTCCGGAGACATGGAATCTTTCCAAACCGGAGATCATCGAGGAGATCCACAGGGAATACCTGGAAGCAGGCTCTGATGTGGTGACGACCAATACCTTCGGTGCGAACCATTTTAAATTCAAGGCCGAGGACGGATATTCGGTGCAGGAGATCGTTGCGGCAGCGGTGGGAAATGCGAAGCGCGCGATCAAAGCCTGCGGACACGGATACGCGGCGCTCGACATGGGACCGACCGGAAAGCTCTTAAAGCCGTACGGTGATCTCGAGTTTGAGGATGCCTATGAGGCGTATAAAGAGGTGGTCATCGCCGGAAAAGAGGCGGGAGCCGACCTTGTGATCATCGAGACGATGGGAGACGGCTACGAGTTAAAGGCGGCAGTCCTGGCAGCAAAAGAAAACAGCAATCTCCCGGTCTTTGCGACGATCACCCTCGATGAAAAGGGAAAAATGCTGACCGGAGGAAATGTGGAGTCCGTGACGGCGCTTTTGGAAGGCCTCGGCGCCGATGTGATCGGATTAAACTGCGGACTTGGACCGATCCAGCTTCTTCCGTTTTTAAAAGATATGGTACGTGTTTCCTCCACACCGATCCTTGTAAACCCGAACGCAGGACTCCCGAGAAGTGAGGGCGGAAAGACTGTCTACGATATCAATGCGGACGAGTTTGCCGAGGCGATGAAGGAGATGGCACGGAACGGGGCGACGGTCCTCGGAGGCTGCTGCGGAACGACGCCGGAGCACATTCACAAGACAAAACTTGTCTGCGACGCGATCCCGGTCTGTGAGATCACAGATAAAGGACGGACCGTGATCTCCTCCTACTCCCATGCGGTGACGTTCGGCGGCCGCCCGATCCTGATCGGAGAGCGGATCAATCCGACCGGAAAGCCGAAATTCAAGCAGGCATTAAAGGATAAGGACCTGACATACATCCTCTCCATGGGTGTTGCCCAGCAGGAGAGCCGCGCCGATGTTCTCGACGTCAACGTGGGACTTCCGGGGATCGATGAACCACAGATGATGGTGGATGTCGTGAAGGAACTTCAGGGTGTCCTGGACCTGCCGCTGCAGATCGATACTTCCAATCCGGTGGCGATGGAGCGGGCGCTCAGGATCTATAACGGAAAACCGCTGATCAACTCGGTAAACGGAAAGAAAGAGGTCATGGAACAGATCTTCCCGCTCGTAAAGCATTACGGCGGTGTTGTCGTTGCCCTGGCACTCGATGAGGACGGGATCCCGGAGACTGCGGACGGAAGAATTGCGGTCGCGAAGAAGATCTACGAGACGGCGGCATCCTACGGGATCCCGAAGAAGGACATTCTCGTGGACTGCCTCTGCATGGCGGTTAGCTCCGATAAGAACGGGGCGCTTACAACCCTGGAAACTGTGCGGAGAGTCCGGGACGAGCTGGGCGGAAAGACGGTTCTCGGCGTTTCCAACGTGTCATTCGGACTTCCGATGCGCGAAAATATCAATGCGTCATTTTTCCTTCTCGCAATGCAGAATGGGCTTTCTGCAGGGATCGTGAACCCGAATCTGGAAGCGATGATGCAGGTTTACGACAGTTTCCTGGTGCTGACGGCGCAGGATGAGAACTGTGCGGGATATGTGGGGATCTACGGTCCGAAGGAAGCGGAGAAAAAGAGACAGAAGGAGATCTTAAAGGCAGCGGCTGTGAACCAGGCGGCAGGCGTGAGCGGGACTGCGGGCACCGGAAGTGCGGCAGGTTCCGGAACTGCATCCGGGGCAGGAGCAGCGGATACGGGCTCTGCGTTAAAGAAGAGTATCATAAAGGGAATGTCCCAGGCGGCGTCTGATGCGGCGAGACTTGCCCTGAAGGATACGGATGCGCTCGAACTCATCAACACGGACATGATCCCGGCTCTCGACGAGGTCGGAAAGGGATTCGAGGCCGGAACGGTGTTCCTTCCGCAGCTTCTGATGAGTGCGGAGGCTGCGAAGGCGGCGTTTGCTGTCGTGAAGGAGTCCATGGAGGCGAGCGGAGAGGTCCAGGAGAAGAAGGGAAAGGTGATCCTGGCGACGGTGAAGGGGGATATCCATGATATTGGGAAGAATATCGTGAAGGTCCTTCTGGAAAATTATAGTTTTGATGTGATCGATCTTGGAAGAGATGTTCCGCCGGAGACGGTCGTGGAAGAGGCGATCAGGGAGCACGTGCCGGTGGTCGGACTCAGTGCTCTTATGACGACAACGGTTCCGTCGATGGAGGAGACGATCAAGGCGCTGAGGAAGGATGCGCCCTGGGTGAAGGTCATGGTCGGAGGTGCGGTTCTGACGCAGGAGTATGCGGATGCGATCGGGGCGGATGCGTATTGCAAGGATGCGATGGCGTCGGTGAATTTTGCGGCGAGTGTGATCGGGAAGTAAGAGATCAGAGCGTGATATAGTTGTGACTGCCGGGTTCTTTGGAGAGCCTGGCAGTTGTTTTTTCGGGAGAGAGCGTGTTGGCGAGAGCGGGGCGGAGAGCTTCCGGTCAGGAGTGCGGTGGGATCCTTCCCCGTATTCATGCACTCCTGACCGGAAGCTCTCCGCTGCAGGCGCAAGGAGTGCGCCGTTGCTGCGCTCGGCGCGGATTGTGCAAAAAAGTGTGCAGAAGTATGGATTTTTCTACCGTGATACGGTATAATGATAGTTACTGTATCAGTCTGCGGTATTGTTTGGCTGTTTTGGTGCGGCGAATGGGATGATCGCAGACTCGCACGCTAATAAAGGAGAAGATCAGATGAAAAAGATTCTGGATATCATCACGGATGAGATGAGAAAAGCTTTTGCGGCGAATGGTTATGACGAGAATTTTGCGAAAGTGACGTTGTCTAACCGTCCGGACCTTTGCGAGTATCAGTGCAATGGTGCGATGGCAGCTGCAAAGACATATAAAAAGAAACCGATCGATATCGCGAACGGTGTTGTGGAGCAGTTAAAGGACAGCAAGGTGTTTGAAGAGGTGAATGCCGTTATGCCGGGATTCATCAATTTAAAGGTAGATGCTTCTTTTCTTTCTGACTATATGAACGGAATGAAGGATGCGAAGAAGCTTGGTATGGATGAGGTCGAGAATCCGGAGACGATCATTATCGACTATGGCGGAGCGAATGTTGCGAAACCGCTTCATGTCGGTCATCTTCGTTCTGCGGTGATCGGTGAGGCGTTAAAGCGCATGGGACGTTTTGTCGGCCACAAGGTGATCGGTGATGTTCATCTCGGTGACTGGGGGCTTCAGATGGGACTTATCATCGAGGAGTTAAAGAACAGAAAGCCGGAGCTTCCGTATTTTGATCCGAATTTTACAGGGGAGTATCCGGAGGAGGCACCGTTTACGATCTCTGAGCTTGAGGAGATTTACCCGGCGGCGAGCGGAAAGTCCAAGGTGGATGAGGCGTTCAAGGAGCGTGCGCAGGAGGCAACTTTCAAGCTTCAGAGTGGATATGCGCCGTATCGTGCGATCTGGAAGCACATCATGAATGTGTCTTTAAAGGATTTGAAGAGAAACTATGCAAATCTCGATGTTGATTTTGATCTCTGGAAAGGGGAGAGCGACGCGCAGCCGTATATCCCGGGACTGATCAAGGATCTTCAGGATAAGGGACTTGCTTACGAGAGCCAGGGTGCTCTTGTTGTCGATATCGCGGAGCCGACCGATACGAAGGAGCTTCCGCCGTGTATCGTGAGAAAATCCGACGGAGCCGCTCTCTATGCGACTTCTGACCTTGCAACGATCGTTGAGAGAGAGGAAGATTTCAAGCCGGATCACTACATCTATGTTGTGGACAAGCGCCAGGAGCTTCATTTTACCCAGGTGTTCCGTGTTGCGAAGAAGGCGGGGATCGTTCCGGCAGACCGGAAGATGGATTTCGTCGGTTTCGGAACGATGAACGGAAAGGACGGAAAGCCGTTTAAGACGAGAGAGGGCGGCGTTATGCGTCTGGAGAACCTGATCGCGGATATCGATGAGGCTGCTTACAACCGTATTATGGAAAACCGTACCGTCTCCGAGGATGAGGCGAAGAAGACAGCTGAGATCGTTGGTCTTGCCGCTTTAAAATACGGGGATCTCTCCAACCAGGCGACAAAGGATTATGTCTTCGATATCGACCGGTTTTCTTCTTTCGAGGGAAATACAGGTCCGTATATCCTGTACACGATCGCGCGAATCAATTCGATCTTAAAGAAATATCAGGATACCTGTGAGAATACAGAGAACGGTGAGATCCTTCCGCCGTCCGCAGAGCCGGAGAAGACCTTAATGCTCGCACTCTCCAGATACAGTGACGTGATGCTCACCTGTTTTGAGGAGCTTGCACCGCATAAGATCTGTGCTTACATCTACGAGCTCTCCAACGCATTAAACCACTTCTATCACGAGACAAAGATCATCGCCGAGGAAGATAAAAAGAAACAGGCCGGATATATCAGCCTTGTTACATTAACCCGCAATGTTCTTATGACCTGCATCAACGTCCTGGGATTTGACGCGCCGGAGAGAATGTGATGAAATAACCTGTCAAGCGGCTGTACAGATTGGGAAGCTTGCTTCCCAAGATGCACAGACATTTGACAGGTAAAACTTCATGAGCAAGTAGGCCGTGAGGCCGGATTGCGAATGAAGTTTGAGATCGTGGGAGCGCGAAGCGCGGAGCGATCTGGTTTCGTAGGATATTTTATTAAAAAACCTGGGGGACAAATCGATATGGAAGTAACGGAGCTTACCGCCGAAACCTTCTGGAAAGGCGAAACAGAGATCAGAGGAACCGTCATGGACGGGGAAGATGAATACCGTGTCCGTATCCTGCGCAAGGGTAGTCAGAATTTTGACTACTCTTGTTCGCATATCAGTAAAACAGGAAGAAATCTTGGATTTTGCGGAGTCTCCTGCACACAGGGACCGGACGGGATCCCGATGTGCCCGCATGCCCATGCCCTGCTCGCGGAGTGGATCCGCAGGGAGAGCAGAGAGTCAAAACATCCGGTCTCCACTTCACAGAAGGTCCGCTTTATGGTCCGGGAATACACAAACCGTGAGGTGAGCCGGATCATGGGGGCCTCCGAGGAAGGACATTACCGTCTGGTCCCGATCGTCGCGATCTCGCGGGAACAGGTGAAGGTCCGCTTCACGGTGGGACGGGAGAAACAGTACCCGGTGAAGGATCTGACCGCCTTCGCGAAAGCAATGGAAAACATGAGTCTTGTCCAGTACGGAAAAGGACTGGCTTTCCACCACAGTCTCCAGGCTTTTGATGAGGAGAGCCGTGCGCTGGCGCTTCTCATCATGGAGCGTGTCGGATTTTTCCGGGAACAGTACCGCGGAAGCGGAAGATTTTCCATGGAGGCGGAGCCGGCGTTAAAGGAGCTGATCCTCGGAAAAGCCGGGAGAGAGCGCTTCTTAGCGATCATGGAAGGTCAGACCATCGAGTGCGAGGACTACCGGAAGAAAAAACGGATGCTCACAGTAAAAAGGGAAAATCCGGTCTTTACCGCGGTAGTGAAAAAAGAGGGAAGAGACGGCATCAAAGTCACCGTGGACAAGGATATCATGGCCTTTTCCGGTGAAAAATCCCTGTTTATCGCAGATCAGGAGGCAATCTACTGCTGTGATGCGGACTACACGGAGTGCCTGACCGTATTTATGGAATACATGGTCATGGGACTGGACGCGGAGAACGAGGTCTCAGTCAACGACCGGGATATGCCGCTCTTTTACGAGCGTGTTCTGAGAAAGCTGGAATCCTTCGGACTGATCCGCTCAGAAGGCGTGGATCTTGAGAGCTACCGCCCGAAAGAGTTGAAAGCCTCGTTCTATTTTGACAGTGACGCTGTCGGGACGGTCAATCTGCGCCCGGAGCTTGCATATGGAGATTTTTCCTTCCATCCGTTGGCAGATGAGAATGTTCCGAAAGAGATCTGCCGGGATGTTCCGGGAGAGTTCAAGGTGAGCCAGCTGATCACTACCTACTTTAAATATACGGAGGACGGTTCCGGAAACCTTGTGATCAAAAATGATGACGAGGCGGTATATCGTCTGATCTCTGAGGGAATGAAGAAGTTCATGGACACGGGTGACGTGTTCGTGTCCGAGTCCTTCAAGAAGATCCGCGTTCTCCCGCCGGTGAGCACATCTGTCCAGGTGAGAACGCTTGGAAGATGGCTGGAGCTTGAGGTGGATACCGGGGCACTTCCGAGGGAAGAGCTGGCGGCGGTCCTTGCGGCTTACGGGAAGAAAAAGAGCTTCTACCGGATGAAGAACGGCGACTTCCTGACACTCGGGGACGGCGGACTTCTCACGGTGGCAAAGATCGCGGAACAGCTGGGTGTCTCGAAGGAGCTGGTTGGTTCCGAGACGATCAAACTTCCGGCGTACCGCGCCATGTTCCTAGATGCGGCGTTAAAAGAGGATAAGAGTGTCAGCGTCTACCGGGACCAGCTGTTCAAGGCGGTGGTCCGCGGCATGAAAGACGTGGAAGACAGCGATTATGAGATCCCGGAGCGCCTCGCTTCAACGCTCCGCAGTTACCAGAAAGTCGGATACCGGTGGTTAAAGAGCCTGGATGCATATGGTTTCGGTGGAATTCTCGCAGATGAGATGGGTCTTGGAAAGACGATCCAGGTCATCGCCCTCCTGCTCGATGAGAAGGCGAAAAACGGCGGAGTTTCTCTTGTCGTGTGCCCGGCGTCCCTTGTATACAACTGGGAAAATGAGTTTGCCCAGTTTGCACCGGAACTTAAGATCATGACGGCGGCGGGAAACCAGGCCGAGCGCGAGGAGATGTTCGCAGCTTACGAGACAGAAAAGCCGGATGTGATCATCACCTCCTACGACCTTTTAAAGCGCGATATTCTCTGGTATCATGAAAAGGAGTTCCGCTTTGAGATCATCGATGAGGCGCAGTATATCAAGAATTCCTCCACACAGGCGGCGAAGTCTGTAAAGGCTGTTCCGGCAAGAACACGCTTTGCTTTGACGGGAACGCCGATCGAGAACCATCTCGGAGAGTTGTGGAGTATCTTTGATTTCCTGATGCCGGGATTTTTATTCACCTCGCAGAAATTTAAGCGGGCGTTTGAGATGCCGATCGTGAGAGACCAGGATCCGAATGCCCTGGCTCAGTTAAAGAAGCTCACAGGTCCGTTTATCCTGAGAAGATTAAAGAAAGACGTCTTAAAGGAGCTTCCGGATAAGCTTGAGACGGTCCTGTATTCCAACATGGAAGGCGAGCAGAAGGATCTCTACACGGCGGCAGCCGCCTCCTTAAAGGAACAGCTGATGGAGGGAACCGACGGTGACTACGGAAAAGAGAGGATGCAGATCCTCGCGGAACTCATGCGTCTGCGCCAGATCTGCTGTGAGCCGTCCCTGTGTTTTGAGGGATATAAAGGCGGCTCTGCGAAGCTTGACACCTGCATGGAACTGCTCTTGAACGGGACATCGGCAGGTCATAAGATCCTCTTATTCTCACAGTTCACGTCGATGCTCGAGATCATCGCAAAGCGTCTGAAAAAGGAGAAGATCCCGTTCTACCTGCTCACCGGTGCGACACCGAAGCGGGACCGCATGCAGATGGCATCTTCTTTCCAGAAGGACGATGTGATGGTGTTCCTGATCTCCCTGAAGGCAGGCGGAACAGGATTAAACCTGACAGCTGCGGATGTGGTGATCCATTACGATCCGTGGTGGAATGTGGCGGCGCAGAACCAGGCGACAGACCGTGCCCACAGGATCGGTCAGGAAAATCAGGTCTCCGTATTCAAACTCATCACAAAACATACGATCGAGGAGAACATCCTGAAGCTTCAGGAGATGAAGCGGGATCTCGCGGACACTGTGGTGACGGAGGGAACCGGAGCACTCAGCAGCATCACAAGGGAAGACTTGATCCGGATGCTGGACGAGGATGTATAGCTGCTTTCCTGCAGCAGGATCCTGCTGCAGTGTGCGGACAGGCAGTGCGTGATCTGTAACGAAATGGTTACAGTACACTGGCACTCCATGCCCGCGCACTGTAACAGGATTTTGCCGATGCTTCGCATTCCGAATCGGCAAAATCCGCGACCACAACGGTATCATACGGAATTTTCAGTTCAGAAAATTCCTACCCGTGAAAAATAACACGAAATGCCAATGACATAAGAAAATCGACAGAAAAATTCAAAGTTTTTTCGGTGGATCTATGTTAGCATAGAGAGAGGAAAGGTGACTTTTCAGCAGGTCTGCGCATGGTAAAATGCGTGAACAGCGGCACCTTTGCGAAAATATACCGGAAAAAGAGGAAAAAGACATGAGAAAAATGAACAGAATTATCCCGTTTGCACTTGCGTGCGCGATCTTCGCGGCGCAGCCGGTGCAGGCGGCTACGATCATCCGTGACAGCGATAAACAGACGACCAGCCAGAATACTCAGACGACAACAGCGGGGACACAGGCTGGAAACGAGGGCGGTCCGGGATATGAGAACAGTACATCAAACAATACAAACAGTGGAAACACCCAGAGCCAGGTGAGCGCAGCGGCAAAAGCGGCTGCAGATGCCATCACAAAGCCGGAGATCACATCGGAGGCGGGAATCCTCTATGATGTGACGAACGGAAGAGTTCTCTTCGAGAAGAATGCCGATGAGAAACTTGCCCCGGCCAGCACCACAAAGCTCATGACAGCGCTCCTTGTGCTGGAGAAATCGAAACTGGACGACAAGGTGACGTTTTCAAAGACGGCTGTCACAAATCTGGAGTCCGGTGCGGTGAAGATCGGACTTGTGGAAGGAGATCAGGTATCTGTAAAAGACTGCCTCTACGGACTTCTCTTAAAATCCGCCAATGAGGTTGCAAACGGACTTGCCGAGCATGTCTCCGGCAGCATTTCCGCATTCGCAGATCTGATGAACGCGAAAGCAAAGGAGCTTGGCTGCACGAACACTCATTTTGTGAATCCGAACGGTTTAAACTCTGACCAGCAGTACACGACATGCCGTGATATGGCAAAGATCGCAGCTGCCGCATTTGCGAATCAGACGCTCTGCCAGATCGATTCCACATTGAGCTACAAGTTCCCGGCAACAAAGGCTGCTGCTGCGAGAACGATCACTCCGGGCCACAAGATGCTCTATCCGAATGATTCCAGATACTATGCAGGAATCGTCGGCGGAAAGACGGGATATACTTCCAAGGCAGGAAACACTCTTGTGACCTGTGTTGAGAAGGACGGTGTCCGCATGGTCGCAGTGATCTTAAAATCCAAGAGCACCCACTATGCAGATACAAAGAAAATGCTGGACTACGGATATCAGTATGTCAATACAGAGAAAGGCAATACGACCGGAAACAGCACGACAACGACTGCGAAGCAGGAGACTGCGGGAAAGTGGGTTCAGGACAACGGAAGCTGGAGATATGAATTCGCTGATGGAACAAAGGCTGTCGGAACGATCTATACGATCGATGCCGCTGATTTCGGCTTCGACCCGGATGGAAAGATGGTGACCGGATGGAAGATGTTCGGAACTGACTGGTACTATTTTGAGTCCAACGGGACGATGGCGAAGAATGCCTGGAGACAGGATTCCGGCAAGTGGTTCTATCTCGGTGCAGACGGCAAGATCGTGAGAAATACGACGATCGACAACAAGTATAAAGTCGGCGCGGATGGTGCCTGGGTACAGTAAAAAACATGCGCTGCCGTGTGCAGCGGCGAATATCACGCATAAGAGAAAACGGCAGTGATTTCTGAAAATAATAAAGAATAAGAGGAGTGCTTTATCATGAAAGAAAGAGTAAAAGTAATGCAGGATATGTACGAGAATCGTTCCACCAACAAGAAGGCAGCAGGATGCACCGTTATCATCAGCGGCGAGATAAAAGACGTGATGGACAAGATCATTGCGAAACATCCGGAGTACAAGAGCTATGCGCAGGCATTTGCAGGCGTTGTTGAGCGCGGGATCCGCGTATTTGAGAAGGAATAATCCGATTTGGGGACAGCAGTGTTTCTGGTTGCCGGCGCCATCGCATTTGGGGGCGGCTGCCTGGCGCGTTCCCGGTATGAGCGGGACTGCCTTGTTACGGAAGAATACCGGATCGTCTCGGAAAAGATCCACGGTCCGGGAAAGACGATCGTCTTTCTGACAGACCTCCACAATAAGGAGTTCGGAGATCAGAACTGCCGGCTGCTGGATGCGGTCCGGAAGGTGAAGCCGGATGCCGTTTTATCCGGCGGGGACGGGATGGTTGCAAAAAAAGGAAATTCTGATGTGGAGATTCCGAGAAAGCTTCTGACGGAGCTTGCAAAAGAATTTCCGGTATACTGCGGAAATGGAAACCATGAGTGCCGGATGGTCTGGAAGTCTGACATTTACGGTGCAGCCTATGAGAATTACCAGGCTGCCCTGGAAAATGCCGGGATCCGTTATCTCGCGAACGGTTCTGCGGATCTCGACGGAGAGATCAGGATCTATGGTCTCGATCTCCCGAAGAGCGCTTACCTGCCAAGGTCGGGACAGATCCCGGAAAATCTCTTGAAGGATGCCCTGGGAGAGCCGGATCCGGGAAGATTCAATCTTCTTCTCGCACATTCTCCTCTGTTTTTTGAGGAGTATGCGGCCTGGGGAGCGGATCTTACGCTCTCCGGACATTTTCACGGCGGCACGATCCGGCTTCCGGTCCTCGGCGGAGTCATGACCCCTCAGTATCAGTTTTTTTATCCGCGCTGTGCGGGTGAGTTTGAACTTCCCGGAAGATGGGGAGAGAGGAGCCGGATGATCGTCGGACGGGGACTTGGAACCCATTCGATCAATATCCGGTTAAATGATAAACCGCAGGTGGTTGTGATACGGCTCTGCGGTTTGGAAGATGGAAAGAGCGAAAAAAGCTGATTTCCATGTACCGTAAGGAAAGAGTGTGCCATGGCACATTCTTTTTTGCGGTTCAAAGCAACACAAAGGCATCTGATATCTGAAAACATGAGGTGTATATGGAATTATCGTACAAACTGGAAAAGTTTGAAGGTCCGCTGGATCTTCTTCTTCATCTGATCGAAAAAAACAAAGTGAATATCTATGATATCCCGATCACCGAGATCACGGACCAGTACATGGAGTACGTTCGGAAGATGGATGAGGAAGACCTGGATGTGGTCAGCGAGTTCCTGGTGATGGCGGCGACACTTCTCGATATCAAGGCGCGGATGCTGCTGCCGAAAGAAGTAAATGAGGAAGGTGAGGAGGAAGATCCGAGAGCGGAACTTGTGATGCGCCTCCTGGAATATAAGAAATTCCGGCTGATGTCGGAGGAGCTGAAGGATCTGGAGACCGGGGCGGACCGTGTGTTCTACAAAGATCCGACGATCCCGCCGGAGGTGAAGGAATACGAGGAGCCGGTGGATCTCGATAAACTCCTGGACGGTGTGACGCTCACAAAGCTTCAGAAGATCTTTGAGGCGGTCATGAAGCGGCAGCAGGACAAGATTGATCCGGTCCGCAGCACGTTCGGAACGATCAAAAAGGAGCCGGTGAGCCTGGAGGACAAGATCACTTCGGTTCTCGGCTATGCGAGAAAACACCGGAAGTTCAGTTTCCGCCAGATGCTGGAAAAACAGAGAGATAAGACGGAGGTCGTCGTGACGTTCCTTGCACTGTTGGAGCTCATGAAGGTGGGAAAGATCCATCTGACGCAGGAACATCTGTTTGACGACATGTACATAGAATCTCTGGAGCCGGAAGGCGGGGAACAAGATGACAATGAAATCGTCGTCACGACTGTTCAGTAGGACTGCGGAAAAGTCTGCTGCCGGGATATACGAGTGTAAACGGTGACAGGCGGGCGAATGCGCTGAGCGCAGGAAAACATGGGATGATACGATCGTGGAGGAATTTGAATGAGAGTGGAAAACCTGAAAACACAGGAGTCCGTTGTGGAGTCCGTGCTGTTTACCATGGGGCAGTCTGTGGAGATCCGACAGCTTGCGGCGGCATTGGAATCGGATGAGGAGACGGCCATCCAGGCCGTGGAGCGCCTGAAGGAAAAATATGACAAGAGAAAAGCTGGCATGCAGATCGTGCGGCTGGATGACAGCTACCAGATGTGCAGCCGTGTGGATTATTATGAAAATCTGATCCGTGTCGCGGCAACGCCGAAAAAGCAGATCCTGTCGGATGTGGTGATGGAGACGTTGGCGATCATCGCCTACAAGCAGCCGGTCACCAAGGCCGATATCGAGAAGATCCGTGGGGTAAAATCGGACCATGCGGTCAACCGGCTTGTGGAATACGATCTCGTCTATGAGGCGGGCCGCCTGGATGCGCCGGGCCGCCCGGCACTTTTTGCGACGACCGAGGAATTCCTGCGCCGTTTCGGCGTCGGATCCACGGAACAGCTCCCGGAGATGAATGTGGAGCAAAGAGAAGAGATCCGGAGTGAGGTTGAGGAAGAGCTGAACCTGAGGATCGATGAGGAAGGTCATCTGCTGGATGATGACGAAGATCCGGAAGAAGATGCAGATGAGAATGAGAACGAGAAAGAGATAGAAAACAACGAGGCTTACGGGGAGGATTCCATATCATGAAATGCAGTGAGATCAAAGTAGTCAAAAAAGACGGGACGAAAGAGGAGTTTAATGTCCAGAAAGTCCTGGCGGCAGTAAATAAGTCTGCAAACCGCGCGATGATCAACTTCTCGAAGGCCGAGAGTAAGTTTATCTGTGAATTTGTGGAAGAAAAAGCGGAGGACCTGGATGAGGCGGAAGTCCCGATCGCCCAGATGCACAACATCGTCGAGGGCGCTTTGGAGCGCGTCAACCCGGTGGTCGCGAAGAGCTACCGCGATTACCGCAACTATAAGCAGGATTTCGTCCAGATGCTCGATGAAGTCTACAAAAAGAGCCAGTCCATCATGTACATCGGCGACAAGGAGAACAGCAATACGGACAGTGCTCTCGTCTCCACGAAGCGCAGCCTGATCTTCAATGAGTTGAATAAATCTTTATACCAGAAGTTCTTTATGACCGTCGAGGAGCTTCAGGCATGCCGGGACGGATATATCTATATCCACGATATGTCAGCGCGACGCGATACGATGAACTGCTGCCTGTTTGACGTCAATGAGGTCTTGAGCGGCGGTTTCGAGATGGGAAATATCTGGTACAATGAGCCGAAGACCCTGGATGTCGCATTTGACGTCATCGGCGATATCGTTTTAAGTGCGGCGAGCCAGCAGTACGGTGGTTTTACGGTTCCGAGCGTGGAGAACATCCTGGCGCCGTATGCCGAGAAATCCTACGGAAAGTATATCGAAAAATATATCGACCTCGGTCTCGACGAGGAGAAAGCGAAGGAGATAGCCTGGAACGACGTTCAGAGAGAGATGGAACAGGGCTTCCAGGGCTGGGAGTACAAGTTCAACTCCGTTTCCTCCAGCCGCGGTGACTATCCGTTTATCACGATGACGGCAGGAACCGGAACAAGCCGGTTCGCAAAGATGGCGACGATCACGATGCTCAATGTGAGAAAGAAAGGTCAGGGAAAAGAAGGCCACAAGAAGCCGGTCCTGTTCCCGAAGCTTGTGTTCTTATATGATGAGAACCTTCACGGACCGGGAAAAGAGCTTGAGGACGTTTTTGAGGCCGGGATCGAGTGCTCTTCCAGGACGATGTATCCGGACTGGCTCTCCCTGACCGGTGAAGGTTATATCGCCGGCATGTACAAGAAATACGGGAAGATCATCAGCCCGATGGGCTGCCGCGCGTTCCTTTCTCCGTGGTATGAGCGGGGCGGCATGGAACCGGCTGATGAGAATGATGTTCCGGTGTTTGTCGGCCGCTTCAACATCGGTGTTGTGAGCCTGCATCTTCCAATGATGCTTGCAAAGGCACGACAGGAGAGCAAGGATTTCTACGAGGTCCTGGATTATTATCTGGAGCTGATCCGGAAGATCCATATCCGGACTTACGCGTACCTTGGAGAGATGCGCGCGTCCACAAACCCGTTGGCGTACTGTGAGGGCGGATTCTACGGAGGTCATTTAGGACTTCACGATAAGATTAAACCACTCCTTAAGACGGCGACGGCATCCTTCGGGATCACAGCGTTCAATGAGCTGCAGAGACTGTACAACGGAAAATCCCTGGTGGAAGACGGGGCGTTTGCGATCGAGGTCTTAAAGCACATCAATGAGAAGGTGGAGCAGTTTAAACACGAGGACGGAAATCTCTATGCGATCTACGCGACACCGGCGGAAAACCTCTGTGGACTTCAGGTCAAGCAGTTCCGGAAAAAATACGGGATCGTGGAGAATGTCTCCGACCGCGAGTATGTCAGCAATGGCTTCCACTGCCATGTGACGGAAGATATCACGCCGATCCAGAAGCAGAACCTCGAATACCGGTTCTGGGAACTCTCCAACGGCGGAAAGATCCAGTACGTGAAATATCCGATCGACTACAATAAAGAAGCGATCCGCTCCCTCGTGCGCCGCGCGATGAAGATGGGATTCTATGAGGGCGTGAACCTGTCGCTGTCCTACTGCGATGACTGCGGACACGAGGAGTTAAATATGGATGTGTGTCCGGTCTGCGGCAGCAAAAACCTGACAAAGATCGACCGTATGAACGGATATCTGAGCTATTCCCGCGTCAAGGGCGATACGAGGCTGAATGATGCGAAGATGGCCGAGATCGCGGAGCGGAAATCGATGTGATGGAAACAGTTAGCAGTGCACGGATTTACCCGAAAATCTGCGTTGCAAGCTTGCTTGCATAAGCAGATTTTCGGGCAAAGACGTATAGGGCGAACGCCCGAGAGATTCTTGTTTTTATGAAATAAAAACAAGAATATGTGCACTGCGTGAAAATATAAAATAAAAAAGAGGTGATCTCATGCGCTACCACAACATTACAAAAGAGGACATGTTAAACGGCGACGGCCTGCGCACCGTCTTATGGCTTGCTGGCTGCAGCCATGCCTGTCCGGGCTGCCAGAACCCGGTGACATGGGATGTGAAAGGCGGACTCCCGTTTGACGAGGAGGCAAAACAGGAACTTTTCGAGGCGCTGGCGCCATCCTGGATCTCCGGCGTGACATTCTCCGGCGGTGATCCGCTTCACTGGCAGAACCGGAAAGAAGTGGGAAATCTGATCGAAGAAATCCACGAAAAGTTCCCGGAAAAGACGATCTGGCTGTATACAGGGTTCCTGTGGGAAGACATCCGGGATCTTCCGTTTCTGAAAAACGTGGATGTCCTGGTGGACGGACCGTTCGTGGAAGCAGAAAAAGATGTGACCCTGCACTGGAAAGGCAGCGCGAACCAGAGAGTCATCGATGTGAAACAGACGTTAAAAAATAAAAATGTAGTGCTCTATCAATCGAAATAGGACAAACGACCAGGGACAACACCTGATTTTGCCGATGCTTCGCATTCCGAATCGGCAAAATCTGCTGCCACAACTGTACACAGCACGAGAGAGGCAGAAGGAGACAGTGACAGCTGCGTTGGCATGTGATACAATAAGACCATAGAAAACATGAAGACTCATGGGACGGATAGAAGAGAAAATTGCAGAGAACTTTCATGGAAAGGAAGAATGTCTATGCTGGCGAAATATGTACTCTGTATTTTAACGATCGAATGGGCGGTACTCGGAATGCGCCTTTTAAAAGGAAAAGGACGTTCTTATGAGCGGATCCGGAATGATGACAGGATCCGGGAAAAAGAACAGTTTGTCCGTTTTCAAGGAATGAATCTCCTGTATCTTGCACTGGTCGCATTCCTGACTCTGCTCACGACATTTGCAGGTTCCGACCACCTGACGATCCGCTTTTTTGAGCTCACAGCATTGGCTCTGTTTGGACGGCTGCTGTATGGAAATTGGAAATACAGCGGGAAGATCTGGATCCGGTGGTGACAATATAACAGAAACTATGCATCCGAAGGAAAGCTCAGTGGGGAGATTCCTGTAGGTGTGAGAAGGTACTGAATAGTTACAAATAAAGGAAAAAGGGATTTGGCATATCAGATGATGGCCAGGTCCCTTTTTGTATTTCAAGGAATTCGAAAGAAGCTGCCAGCGGCAGAACTGTAAGTGTTACTGCGACATTTACCGGATCTGGATCCGGATCGTCCGCTCAAACGGATGTTCCGGCGTTGTGATGGAAAAATGTTCCGGCAGAACATGTGGGGAATCCGGAACATCCTGGGCTTCGAGCGCGATGGCGCATGACGGGCAGGAGTGCGTGCCGTCCGGGAATCCGATGGAATCATCGAGAAATCCGCCGGAATAGACGACGAGTGCCGGGGCATCCGTGTAAAGCGTGATGGAGTGTCCGGAAACAGGATCGCTCAGGATACATGCTTTTTTTACAGGCTGTGGAAGCGACCGGAAACTGCGGGAGGTCTGGTCACGGCTCAGGATAAATGCATGGTTGTAACCGCGCGCGATGGAAATCTGCCTGCGGCAGCGGGAGCGGAGTTTTTCTTCGCGCGGCAGAAAATCCAGCCGGCTTTTAAGAGAAGCCGGGCTGGAAAAATCGAATATCGTCCTTGCAATAGGGATGATTTCGACGGGAATATGTTCCTCGTTATTCAGGCAGACATTGTTTGCGAAAACGGTGAGTGTCTCATCAAGCGCGGAAGATGAGAAATCACCGGAAAGATTCCAGTAGGTATGATTCGACATATTGATATAAGTCGGCCGGTCCGTCGATGCCCGGTACCGGATGGTCAGCCAGTTGCTGTCATCGAGCGTATATTCCGCATGAAACGTGCGATTTCCCGGATATCCGTCGACGCCGTCGGCGAGAAATGCTGAAAATCCGATCGAGACAGAATCATAATCCTGGCGGACGAATTCTGTGTTCCAGTTCTGAGCGGAGAGATTATGCGGACCGCCATGCAGCTGGTTCGCACCTTCGTTTGGGGTCAGAGGGATCGTTTCTCCTCCGAGAAGGATGGAGGAGCCGGAGATCCTTCCGGCATTCGGGGCAAGCGTTGCTCCTGCATAACACGGACAGATGCGGTAAAAATCAGGATTGCCGGAACTCAATGTGATCGGAAGTTCATTCCCGTCTGTTTCCGGATGGTCGGACCATTTCTTACCTTTAAAAGCAATTTTTTGAATGGACGCTCCAATCGAAAACAGGGAGAGCGAGAGTCCTGAACTGGTTATTATGTCGAAAAAATGCGATTTTTCTCCGGTATCAAATGTGAAAAATTTATCACTTAACTGCATGATACGCCATCTCCTTTCTGATTCCAGTTTAAAATATTTGTACAAAAAAGAGAACATAAAAAAACGATGAGAGCAAGATTTAAAAATAATACAGCAAGCGATGATAATGATGATTATTGGAAAAAAGGTATAATATAAAGTAAATAAAGCGAAAGGCACAATAGAAATTATCTTCTGAAGTGACTGCCAATACAGTACGAAAAAAGAAAAGACTCAAAATGACAGTGAAAAAGGGAGGAACGCAATATGAGCAGTATGTTGGAATTTCAGAACATCTGTAAATATTTCCCTGGTGTAAAAGCACTGGATAATATTTCGTTTAAGGCATATGCAGGCGAGGTTCTGGCATTCCTTGGAGAGAACGGAGCGGGGAAATCCACACTTCTGAAAGTGCTGAATGGAGATTATCAGCCGACAAGCGGAAAATATCTGCTGGACGGTGTGGAAAAACATTTCCAGTCCCCGCATCAGGCGATCGAAGAAGGAATCTCTGTTATCTATCAGGAACGTCAGATTCTTCTGGAGCTTTCGGTCGCAGAGAATATTTATCTCGGAAGAATGCCGGTCAACCGTTTTGGATTCATCGATACCCAGAAAGCAAACCAGATGGCATCAAAGATCATTGAAGATTTTGGTCTTCCGATCCACCCGTCGACAAAAGTCAAAGATCTGAGTATCGCTTACCAGCAGATGGTCGAGATCATGAAGGCATATTCGAGAGAGAATCTGAAGGTAATCTGCTTTGATGAGCCGACAGCATCCCTTTCCGATTCAGAGATCGATGCTCTGTTTAAGATCATCGAAAAGCTGAAAGCGGAAGGCAAGATCATCATCTATGTATCTCACCGAATGGATGAGATCCAGAGGATCACCGACAAAGTGGCGATCTTCAAGGATGGTCATTATGTGACGACAGTAAAGACCGGTGAGGTCCCGGAATCGGAGATGATCCGGATGATGGTCGGACGTGATCTCGGAGATATCTACAAAAATCTCGACAGGAACAAAGAGATCGGAGAGGTTCTCCTGGAAGTAAAAAATGTTTCTTCCGACTATGTGAAAGAGAATTCCTTCGTCCTCAGAAAAGGTGAAGTGCTTGGATTTTCCGGACTTGTCGGTGCAGGACGGACAGAACTCATGAGAGCGATCATCGGCGCGGATCCGATCCGCAGCGGAGAGATCATTCTCGAGGGAAAGATGATCCAGAACCGATCTCCGCATGAAGCGATGGAACACGGGATCGTTCTCGTACCGGAGGACAGAAAACTTCAGGGAATTCTTTCAAACCTTGATATCAGTGATAACATCAATATTTCCATGCTGGACAAAAACTCCAACAGTCTCGGCTTTGTAGATGCAAAGAAGGAAGAAAAGATCGCAGAAGACGGCATTAAAACTTTCAAGATCAAGACGCCTTCCGCAAAGAAAAAGATCGTGGAGCTGTCAGGAGGAAACCAGCAGAAATGCATCGTTGCACGCTGGATCAGCACGAATCCGAAGGTCCTGATCCTGGATGAACCGACAAAAGGAATCGATGTCGGTGCAAAGTCCGAGTTTTACCAGATGATCTGCCAGTTCGCAAAACAGGGACTCGGCGTGATCCTGATTTCTTCCGAACTGCCGGAAGTCATGGGATTATCCGACCGGATCATCGTCATGCGTGCAAGACGGATCGTTGGTGAGGTTTCAGCAGAAGATGCAACTGAGAGTACACTTCTCAGCATGGGAATGATCGGGGAGGTAAAAGAAGCATGAGTACAAAGAAAAAAAGTAGGATCCATATTGACGGCGACAAGCTTGTTCTGATCGCAGCGATCATTGTAGTATTTGCATTGTTTACCTGCCTGAATAAAAACTTCCTGTCCGTCACAAACATGATCAACATCCTGATCGCGGCATCCCTCGTCGGAATGGTCGCAGTCGGACATACATATCTGATCATTGCCGGTCAGAACGACCTGTCTCCTGGTTCACTTGCAGCGTTTTCGGGAGTTGTAGCAGCACTTCTCGTATCAAAGGGAATGCCGTTCGCGGCAGCTGTGATCGTTACGATCGTCTGCGGAGCAGCCGTAGGCTTCTTCAATGCATTCATGGTCAACAAGATCCATCTGGAGGCATTCATCGCAACACTCGTAACACAGTCCATCATCCGTGGATTTGCCTACATCATCTGCGGAGGAAAACCGGTATCCATCAGCAATAAGACATTCCTTCTTCTCGGAAAAGCAAGGATCTTAAACATTCCGGTATCTGTATGGATCATGATCATCTGCATCGTCGTATTCGGTATCATCCTTGCAAAGACGAAATTCGGACGCAGCGTATATGCGATCGGCGGCAGCATGGATGCAGCAAGACTTGCAGGCTTAAATCCGAAAAAGATCATCACAACCTGTTATGTGATGATGGGTATCCTCTGCTCGATCGGCGGCATCATATTCGCGGCACGTATGAACTCCGGACAGCCGGCCGCAAACGTCAACCTCGAGTTTGATGCGATCACAGCTGTTATCCTCGGCGGTGTATCCTTCGTCGGAGGTGTCGGCAACATGGGCGGCACGATCCTCGGTATCATCCTGATCCAGTCCTTCAACACAGGACTTACGATGGTAAACGTTCCAAGCTTCTGGCAGTATGTCGCAAAAGGCGGACTTCTTCTTTTCGCTCTGACAACTGACTACATCAGAAAACAGAAGCGAGAGAAAGACCTGCTTGCAGCTTCCATGAAGAACCTGTAGATACCAGGGACCAAAGGCCGGAAATCCGGTGCAAGCGGATTTTTGATCCCAACATCATTGTATCAATTATGTAAACAAAATAAATTTTATAAATGGAGGGTTTTATTATGAAAAAGATGAAAAGAACAGCAGCGTTTGCAGCAGCCGCATTATTGACAGCAACGGCACTTGCCGGATGCAGCAGCTCCGACACATCCGCAACAACAGCAGCGGCAGCAGCTGATACCACCGCAGCAGCAGCTGACACGGCGGCAGCAGATGCAGGATCATCAGAAAAAGGTGTTGTTTACGGTATTTACAAAGCCGGCGACCAGACCTGGTTCATTGATGAGGGCGCAGCAGCACAGAAGAAAGTAGAGGAAAATGGAGATGAATTCATTTTCGTAGATGCAAAGATGAGCCCGGAAGAATACCTGAAAGCAATCGATAACGCGATCGCAAACCAGGCAAAGGGAATCGTAACCTGTATCCCGGACCAGACAATGTCCCAGGCTGCCGTTGACAAGTGTAAAGAAGCAGGCATCCCGATCGTTGCAGCCGATGATGCACTTCAGAACGACGCCGGTGAAAAGATCGCTCCGTGGGTAGGAATCAATGCTTACGTCATCGGACAGGCAAACGGCGACTGGCTTGCAGCATATGCAAAAGACAACGGTCTTGTAGAAGATGAGACAAGCGGTCTTCTGATCCTGACAATGGATACCGTTTCTTCCTGCGTACCGCGTGCAGAAGGTGAGTATGATAACTTTACAGCAGGCTGCCCGGACTTCCCGACAGAAAGAATCTTTAAAGCAGACTATGACGGAACGACCGATAAAGGAAACACAGCGGCGACATCCGTTATCACAGCACATCCGGAGATCAAGAAATGGATGGTAACAGGTGCAAACGAGGAAGGTACGATCGGTGCTGTCCGTGCACTTGAGAGTGCAGGTCTTGATGCAGATGCATGCGTAGTAGGTCTTGGTGCTTACATGGCAAAAGACGAGTGGAACAACAAAGGCGCTGACGGTACCTGCATGAAGGCAGCAACATACTTCTCATCTGACTCCGTAGGAACCGGTTCTGTTGAGGTTCTGTATGATGTGATCGCCGGTAAGGACGTTCCGCAGGAGACAGCAGTCGATGCAGTTGTCGTAACACCGGAAAACTACAAAGAAGTAATGGGAAAAGCGGCAGAATAAAAAGAGACCGAGTCCTGTTTTTGTAAATCCTCTCATAAAAAGGGCTGCCTGAATGATTCCGGCAGCCCTTTTCGCATGATATGATCCGATCAGGTTCGATTCTGGTTACAGGCGAGACGGTATTCGGTCGGCGTCTGTCCGGTCACCTTTTTAAAGGTGGTACAGAAGCTGCTCTCACTGCTGAAACCGGTCTGGAAGCAGACGTCCTTGATGGGGATCTCCGAAAAGTTCAGAAGATATTTTGCATTGTTTACCCGTGTCAGGATCACGTATTCATGCGGCGAGAATCCAGTCTCTTTTTTGAAAAGACGACTGAAATAAAAAGGACTTAGAGAAGCCTGGGAAGCGAGATCGTTTAAGGACAGGATCTCCGTCAGATGATTGTTGATGTAGGTGATCGTGTCCTCGATGATGCCGCCAGAGACAGCCTCCGGGTGTTCGTGGTCGCGGCTGACAAAAAGTTCGGTCAGCATGTTGACAATGTAATTGTTAAACAATGCCTCCTTTAACGGGAGATGTTCCCGGAAACGGAGATAGATCTTATGGAGATACCGCTCAAACCGGTAGGTGTCTTTCAGACTGATGACCGGAGCGGAACTGCTCATGATCGCCTGATAAAATGCACGTGCCATAGGACCGTCAAAGTGGATCCATTCACATTCCCAGGGCGTCGAGCTTCTGTAGGCATGGGGATGATAACAATCGAGAAATACGATCTGGCCGGGAAGTGCCCGGAATACCTGATCATTCAGCTCAATGATGCATTCCCCGCGCTTGATGTACATGAGAAGAAAATTGTCGAACGCAGTGCGGCGGAGACTGTAATCATCGCTGTAGGAAAAATTTCCGATGATCAGCGGATAAAAAAATAAGGACTGCGCCTGGGCACTTGGGGTATAGACATAATAGTCGGAACCGGGGAGAATCCCTTTTTCGGTAGAGATCATGGAGTGTTTCCACCTTCCTTTCAAAGACGGATCCGGCAGGATCTGACGGCTGGTTACGATGTGCGCATGGTGCGGAAGATGACTTCCGGAACGAAAGAGCCGGGATGCGCAGTACTGGTTTCGATTATAAAGAGAAACGGGAAAAAGGTCAAGAATGATGAGAGCAATTTTTTGAAATTACATGGCAACTGAAGGTAATGAAAAACAGGAGTAATTACAGTATAGTATAAGCAAGAACGAAAAATAAGAGAGTTCCTGAAACGAAGGCAGGGAGATGTGGCTGCCGTTCAGGGAGATGAATTTTCTGAACTGAAAATTCCGTACAATACAGGAACGAGAATAGAAAACAGCAGGAGGTCAGAATTATGAGTGGAGTGAAGATCTGGGAAGAAAATGTGGTCATTCCTACTTATGGGATCGGAGCAGCAGATAAAAACCCTATGTTTTTGGAGAGCCGTGTTTATCAGGGAAGCTCCGGCCGGATCTATCCGTACCCGACGATCGAAAAGATTTATGATGAGAAAGAAGATAAGACGTACCATGCCGTCTGGCTGGAAAATGAGTATCTGAAAGTCATGATCCTTCCGGAGCTCGGAGGCAGGATCCAGAGAGCGTACGACAAGACGAATCATTATGACTTTGTCTATTACAACCATGTGATCAAACCGGCTCTTGTCGGCCTCTGCGGTCCGTGGATCAGCGGAGGAATCGAGTTCAACTGGCCGCAGCACCACCGCCCGACGACCTTCTCACCGGTCGACTATCTTCTGATCGAGAATCCGGACGGATCAAAGACATGCCGTGTCAGCGACGTCGATCAGATGTACGGAACAAAAGGCGAGGCAAGCTTTACCCTCTATCCGGGAAAAGCCTATATCGAGATCAAAGGTCAGCTCTATAACCGGACTTCCACACCGCAGACCTTCCTCTGGTGGGCAAACCCGGCTGTCCCGGTCAACGATCACACACAGTCGATCTTCCCGCCGGATGTCCATGCTGTGATGGATCATGGAAAACGTGACGTTTCAAGATTCCCGATCGCAACGGGTATTTATTACAAACATGACTACAGCGAAGGTGTTGACATTTCCCGTTACAAAAACATTCCGGTTCCGACCTCCTACATGGCGGAAAAGAGTGATTTTAACTTTGTCGGCGGATACGATTACCAGAAACAGGCAGGAATCCTTCATGTTGCCGACCATCATATTTCTCCCGGAAAGAAGCAGTGGACCTGGGGATGCGGCGATTTCGGAAAGGCCTGGGACCGCAACCTGACAGATGAGGATGGTCCGTATGTCGAGCTGATGACCGGCGTCTATACGGATAACCAGCCGGATTTCACCTGGTTAAAACCGATGGAGGAAAAGCGGTTTACCCAGTATTTCATGCCTTATAAGACGGTCGGAGCTGTAAAGAACGCCAGCATCGAGGCGATGGTCGGACTTGATGCGGATGAGAGCGGGATCCGTGTTGCTGTATACACAACGCAGGAATATCCGGATGCCCGAGTCATCCTTGCATATGAGGGACAGGTCCTTCTGGATGAAAAGAGAACGATCTCCCCGGTCGCTCCGTTTGAGACGCATCTGGATCAGGTTGTTGAGGACGAGACAAAACTTACGGTCCGCGTTCTCGACGGAACGAGAGAGATGATCTCCTACACACCGGCGAAAAAAGAGATCCCGAAGGTTCCGGATCCGGCGGAGGCAGCGAAAGATCCGGAGGAGATCATGTCAAATGAAGAGCTGTTCCTGACAGGACTTCACATTGAGCAGTACCGCCATGCGACATACCGCCCGGACCCATACTATCTGGAAGGGCTGAAACGCGACCCGGGCGATATCCGGATCAACAATGCATACGGTTCGCTCCTGATGAGAAGAGGCTGTTTTAAGGCTGCTGAGGCACATTTCCGGACAGCGATCAAACGTGCGACCTGGAAGAATCCGAACCCGTATGATTCCGAGCCGTACTACAACCTCGGATTATCCCTGTTTTATCAGGAGCGCTATGATGAGGCGTTTGATGCATTCTATAAGGCGACCTGGTCCAATGAGCAGCAGGAGATGAGCTTCTATTATCTGGCGTGCATTGAGGCGATGAGAGGAAACTTTGAGAGTGCACTGGAACTCGCGGAAAAAGGCCTTGTGAAGAATACGCACAATATCAAGGCGAGAGGACTCCGGGCATACCTTCTCGGCAGACTCGGAAGAACGGAAGAAGCGAAAGCGGCAGTCAGCGAGAACCTTGCGATTGACCCGTTTGATTATGTCTCCATGCTGGAATCCGCATATCTGGATCCGGACCATGCAGAAGAGATCCGCGCGAAGGTCAATAAGCTCTCCAGAAACTTCCATGAGACGTATCTGATGGCGGCGAGAGACTTTGCGGAGTACGGGGCATACGACAAGGCGGTTGATACACTCCGCGAATGCAGTGAGAGCTGGCCGATGTTAAAGTACTATGAAGCATATGATCTCGGAAAGATGGGAGCTTCCCATGAGGAGATCCTGAAAGTGCTCAAAGAGGCAGAAAACTGCAGTACGGATTACTGCTTCCCGAATAAGCTGGAGGACATCCTTGTTCTGATCGATGCGCAGAAACAAGATCCGGACGGGGCAAATGCATTCTATTACCTTGGAAACCTCTGGTATGACAAGCTGCAGTACGATCAGGCGATCAGCTGCTGGGAGACTGCGGCGGAGAAGAAGCCGGAATTTGCGATCACATGGAGAAATCTCTCCCTGGCATATTACAACAAGAGAAAAGATCCGGAAAAGGCAAAGGCAGCGTTGGAAAAGGCAGCAGAACTTGCACCGAACGATGCGAGAATCTTCCTGGAGCTTGACCAGCTGTACCGGAAACTGGAAATGCCGGTCGCTGAGCGACTTTCCCGCTATGAAAAGGCAAAAGAGATCTTTATGCAGCGGGATGATCTGATGATCGAATATGTCACGCTCTTAAATCTCTCTGGCCATTATAAAGAGGCATATGACTTTATCATGGCGCACCGGTTCCATCCGTGGGAAGGCGGAGAAGGAAAGGTTACGACCCAGTATACGACCTCTCTCCTGGAGCTCGGAAAAGCGGAAATCGCAAAAGAGCACTGGAGCGAGGCAAAAGAGATCCTTGAGAAGGCGCTGGTATATCCGGAGAACCTCGGGGAAGGAAAGCTGGAAGGAACGAAGGACAACCACATCCATTATTATCTCGGACTTGCAAAAGAGCATCTCGGGGAGAACGAGGCGGCGAAGGAAGAGTATGAGGCAGCTTCGATCGGAACGGATGAACCGGCAGGAATGATGTACTACAATGACCAGCCGGCCGACATGATCTACTATCAGGGACTTGCAAAAGAGAAACTTGGTCTGCCGGTGGAGGCAAAATCGAGATATTACCGTCTGCTCGACTACGGAGAGCGCCATCTGTATGACAAGATGCGCGTTGAGTACTTTGCAGTTTCCCTCCCGGATTTCATGATCTTTGATGATGACCTGGATAAGAGAAACAAGACGCACTGCTATTATCTGATGGGACTCGGATATCTGGGACTCGGAGATAAGGAAAAGGCAGCAGAGGCATTCCGGAACGCGATGCAGCTTGATCCGACGCATTTGAACGCAGGGCGTTATCTGAAGATGGTGGAGGAATAGAAGCCGGAAAAAGTCTTAACGCAGGCATAACAGAAAAAAGAAGGGGCTGTCGCATTAGCAAATATTTTTTGCTGGGCGGCAGCCCTGCTTTATGCCCAAATGGCATCGAAATCGGTTATGTTTTCGATGCCATTCTTTATAAACGCAGTTCATTCCCAGGCATCCCTTTCGGCATGCCTTATTTCAGGCTATTTTGTTTTCAACTATCAAAATCTATGCCCTTTTTAATGGAAAAAGATAACTTCCCGTTCTTCCGGTCTGAATCTTGCAATGAAGCTTATTGATATTTCGTCCCATCGCCAGAAGGATGCTCTCTGCCAGTGCATTTGCCTTTCCACGATACAGATATCTTCGAAAATTCATGTCCTCTTTTACGTCAGCAAAAGAACCTTCGGCCTGAATACTGCGATTCATACGGAGCATCGTTCCATACTCACTTGTGATCCGTTCCAGATCTTCTGCGCGTTTCTGGCTCATTGTTTTTGAAACCATCAGCACTTTATTGCGCTTTTCCATAGGTGTTTTGCAGTTGTTTCCCTTGATACATTCCGTTTTATAAGGACAGCCGGTACAGTCTGGACTTCTGTAATAAGTTTTTACACTGACATATCCGCTGGCTGTTTTACTTCTGCGTTCATTTGTAACAGTCAGTTCCCTTCCATTCCGACAGATATAGCTGTCTCTGTCTGCGTGATACTCCATGTTTTCTCTTCTGCTGATGTCTTTTTTGTATTTTCGGGTCTTCGAAATCTCATAGTTCTGCGGCTTTATATAGGCGGTCTGTCCGTTTTCCTCAATGAAAAGATAGTTTTCTTCACTTTCGTACCCGGCATCTGCAACGACTTCTGAATACTTAAATCCCAGGTGATTCTCCATGTCTTTCAAAAACGGGATCAGGGTACGTGTATCGGTAGGGTGCGGGCTGATATCGATCCATGTGATGTATTCGGAATCCACTCCATGCTGAATGTTATAAGCAGGCTTTAACTGTCCATTCAGCATCGCGTCCTCTTTCATTCTCATGAAGGTTGCGTCAGGGTCTGTTTTGGAATAGCTGTTTCTATCCCCAAGCGTATACAGCTTTTTTGTATATTCCTTTAGTTTCTCCAGATATTGATCCAGCTGTTCCAGAGATTTCTGTAATTGTGTTTTTCTACGCCCGATTCCATGCACGAACACAATTCCCTCCTGCACTTTTATGCGGCACAACTGCCTCTTTAACCGTTTTAATGTGTGGATGGATATC
>NZ_QUEP01000017.1:59204-60873 GCF_003478035.1 Clostridium sp. OF03-18AA | reverse complement strand
CCTAAAATGAAAATTTAAATTCCACTTCTCCAAAGGGCGGTGGAGTTTACTCTTGCACAGTTGATATTTACTCATGCATACTGATATGATACTTTAATCGTCCTTCTGACAGCAGTAGAAGGAGTTTGACTATGAGTAAATATATCCCAGGCAACCAAAAGCATCTCACCATAGAGGATCGTATCTATATCCAGAATGAACTGGATAAGGGTACATCCTTTAAAGATATTGCCCGCTTTCTCTGTAAGGACCCTACTACGATTTCAAAAGAAGTGAAGGCCAGAAGAGCCTCCGATTGGTTTCACAAAGGGACTTTTCTTAATGCGAAGAACTTCTGTACCAAGCGTTTCCGCTGTAAGAAAACGAATGCCTGCAATAAGATCCTTCTTTGCGGCGTTAAATGTGCTTCCTGTCCCACCTGTAACCAGACCTGTCCGGATTTTCAAAAAGAACGCTGCAGCAAACTTGATCGGGCTCCCTACGTCTGCAATGGATGCAGTAAAAAGATCAATCATTGTACGATTGCCCACAAATATACCTACAATGCCAGGTTCGCTGATCGGAAATACCGGGAGTGTCTCAAGGATTCCAGGTCCGGAATCGCTATGACCAGACAGGAACTCCACAAAAAGGATAAGATCATCACTCCTCTGATCGATCAGGGCCAGTCTCCTTACCAGATCGTTGCAAACCATCCGGAATTGAATCTTTCCGTCCGCAGCGTTTACAACTACCTTGATATGGGACTTCTGACTGCCAGAAACGTTGATCTGAAACGTAAAGTGAAGTTTAAACCCAGAAAAGTCCATAAATCACAGATATCTGACCGCCGTGTCTTTAATGGCAGAACTTACGCTGATTTTCAACAGTTGCACCTGGAATCTTTTGTAGAGATGGACACCGTCCACTCCGCTGTTGGTTCCTCTAAAACACTGCTTACCTTCTTTTTTACAAGGGAAAAGCTGTTTCTTGCGTTCCTCATGAACCGGAATACGGAAGGATCTGTACGACTCGTTTTGGACCGTTTAGAAAAGCGTTTTGGTACCTTCGATTTCCTGACTCTGTTTGAATATATCCTCACCGACAGAGGCGCTGAATTCGGTGATCCTGATTCTCTCGAAACCGGTGTTACCGGTATCCAGAGAACCAACATTTATTACTGTGATCCCATGAGAAGCGGACAGAAAGGCGGCATTGAACAGGCACACACCATGCTCCGCATGATACTGCCGAAACGAACTACCTTTGAATTCCTGACTCAATGGGATGTGAATCTAATCACCAGCCACATCAACTCAACACCGCGGGAGAGTTTGAATGGGCGTACACCGTATGATGTCGCCCTGGAGGCTTTTGGGACAGACGCCTTAAAAGCATTTCAGCTTAGGCGTATTGACCCTGACAAAGTCATCTTAACACCTAAGCTGATCCGCTATAACCACTAACCCATGAAGAAATCTGCTGTCAGACTGGAAGTAAACTTTTCACATTTTTCAAATGTGGCTGGTGGAATTTAGTCGTGCACACCGACCTCCAGCAGCTTGTTTGCCATACAGAAAAACAGAAAATTTCGCCATAGATTACTTGTATTATAGCATAGATTCCGCTTTTCTTCTTAAAAATCACTAGATTATAAGCAACTTTTAAAAGAGCGGTGGAATTTACTTTT
>NZ_QUEP01000017.1:0-59194 GCF_003478035.1 Clostridium sp. OF03-18AA | reverse complement strand
ATTATAAGCAACTTTTAAAAGAGCGGTGGAATTTACTTTTACACTGGAATTTACTTTTTCAAGTCAGCTTTGACATTTTTTCGAGGTCTCTTCTCCAAATAATAACAATTATTTGAGGTTGAGATATCCGAAAACGACAAAAAATGGGATGAGTGGCCTGCATTGAGAGAGGAAATCTGAATGCGGGTCTTTTTTTTACTAATATTATCAGACTGGAAATTAAATTGCGAAACATTTCAGCCGGAGGAAGCAAAAGTGAAAACGATTATACCTGTTGTTAAAATTATAGTTGCAACACATAAAAAATATCAAATGCCAGAAGATATTATGTATTTGCCAGTTCAGGTTGGCGCTGAAGGAAAGCCTGACATTGGATATGTTAGAGATAACACCGGAGATAATATTTCTTTAAAAAATCCAAGTTTTTGTGAACTAACAGGATTATATTGGGCGTGGAAAAATTTGAAAGCAGACTATATTGGCTTAGTACATTATAGAAGGCACTTTGGAAAAAAAGAAAAAGAGTCCCTCAACGGCGTCCTTTTGAGTCAGCAATTATATCCTCTTCTTCAAAAATATAAAATATTTGTTCCCCGAAAAAGGAGATACTACATAGAGACGCTGTATTCACATTATGCACATACGCATTATGCAGAACAATTGGATGAAACAGAAAAAATCATTAGAAAAAAATATCCATCATATTTATCCAGTTATCAAAGCGTGATCAAACAGACGTATGGATATATGTTCAATATGATGATTATGGAAAAGCAGTATTTTGACGAATACTGTACCTGGCTTTTTGATATTTTATTCGAATTAGAGAAAACAATCAAAGCTCCTGAACTTTCCCGATTTCAAGGGCGCTTTTATGGAAGAATCAGCGAAATTATCTTCAATGTTTGGCTGGATGAAATGATTCAATCCGGAAAATTGGATAAAAAGGCTATAAAAGAACTTCCATATTTTCATGTAGAAAATATTAATTGGTTTAAAAAAGGAACAGCTTTTTTACAAGCAAAATTTGCACATAAAAAATACGAAAGCAGTTTTTAATATGAATTATGAAATAAGCGTTATTATTCCAGCCTATAATGCAGAGCGAGATTTAGAAAAATCAGTGAACAGTATCATTAATGCTAGAAAAACGTATACTGTAGAAATTATTATTGTCGAAAATGGTTCAGTAGATCATACTTGGCAGGAAGCTAAAAAAATCGAAAAAAAATATAACGATGTGCGTGTGATACATTCTGAAAAAGGTGTATCACATGCAAGAAACAAAGGTTTGGAGATTGCTTTAGGAAAATGGATCTGTTTTGTAGATGCAGATGACGAAGTAACAGAAGAAGCATTTACAGAAATGCACAAAAACATAAATCAGAAGGCAGATCTTTTTATATTTGGTTATTGGAAAAATAATAAAAAGATACTTCCTAATATAAATAATCATATATCATTGTCAGGAAAAAAAGTGGAATTGATAAAAAATCCCACCAAATATTTAGCTGTGTGGGGTAAATTGTTTTCCCTGGAAATAATAAGAAAAAATAGAATCCAGTTTGATCCAGCATTATCGCTGTCAGAAGATAGTGATTTTTTAATTAATTACATATGATTACTTCCTATTAGGAACACTGTAAATACAAGGCTTTTCGGAGCCTACAAACCACAAAAAATAATATTTGATCTATCACATTACGCAAAAAGCCGTCCGGCATGAAAAACGGGCGGCTTTTTTGCGTGGATAGACGGAAAGGAGGCACAAAAATAACTACAAAATTTTAGCGTTCAAATTTGTGCAACTTTAACGAAAAGGAGGATCGTAAATGGCCGATGAAAAATTGAATACTGGCCCTGCGGAGAATATTTCCCCGGAGGCCGCCGAGCCTATCACCACACCCGAACAGGCCGCAGCGTCTGAGCCCCAGCAGGAACAGACCGGGCCTGCCATACCTGAGTCCGGCGATGTGGTTGTGTCCTTTGACAAAATCAATGAACTTATGGCGGAAAAGAGGCAGAACGCCCGCGCCGAAGTCGAAAAGTCGGAACCCCCCGAAACGCCAGAGGCGGCAGCCCCCGGAGAAACACCGCAGCCCGCCAATACGGAGGAACCGAAAAAGCCGCGCCGTGGCCGTCCGCCGAAAGCGGAAAAGGCTGCGACTGAAAATCAGAAAGCGGAGAAATCGGCTGGGGCCCGCAAGGGCCGCCCACCCAAGGCGGATAAGACGGCCCCTGACAAGCCCAAGCCGTCCAAACGAGACAAAGTGTCCCGAAGTGACGGAAAGGCCCCGGATGCCAAGGAGCCCATTAAGCCCACACAGGATACGTCACCGAAGAAAACTGCTACTGCGGAACAGACAACTCCCGAGCCGACCACACCGCCCCGCCCGGTTGAGGAAGGCAAGCTGGTTTATCTGAAACTTTCCGAGGTTCATCCGTTTCACACATTCCGTCCGCACCCCTTTAAGGTACGGGACGATGCAAAGATGCAGGAAATCGTTGCTTCTATCCGCGTAAACGGTGTAATGGTTCCCGGTCTTGCCCGCCCGGAGAAAGACGGAAACGGCTATGAAATTGTAGCGGGCCATCGCCGTACCCACGGCAGTGAATTGGCGGGGCTGGAGGAAATGCCCTTTATCGTCCGTGAAATGACCGACCACGAAGCGGTTCAGGCCATGAAGGACAGCAACAAGCAGCGTGACGGGATGCTCCCCAGCGAATTGGCCGCGCTGCTGGAACTCGAAGTTGAGGACATCAAGCATCAGGGCGGGCGGCTGAAAGGCGTTGCGGAAGGCGATGTCGGAAAACGCTCGGTTGAGATTGTGGGCGAGACGCATGAAATGAACTATAAAAAGGTCATGCGCTACTTGCGGCTCAACTCCCTTGTGCCGGAGCTTCTGGATAAGGTAGACGATAAAAAGATGGGCTTCATGCCTGCCGTGGAGCTTTCCTACATCAAACCGAAAAATCAGAGGCTTATTGCTGTTTCCATTGACGGGGAGCAGGCTTCGCCCTCGCTGGCCCAGGCTAAACGGCTCCGGGAGCTGGATAAGGAAGGCAAGCTCAACGGCGATGTCATTGACGGCATCTTATCAGAACAGAAAAAGGAGGATCGAGGCGTGATTATTTCTACTGCGGAACTGGAAAAGTATTTTGGCAAGGAGGTCACTCCCGCCAAAATGAAAGAACAGATTATGTCCCTGCTGGATGACTGGAAAGAAAAACAGCCGCCGGAGCTGGCAAAAGCCCCGAAAAAGCAGGAACTTGACAAGTAACAACTTCGAGACACTTTGTCCCGAGGGCCCCGCCCTCGCGCAGAGGCTCTGGTGGTATATATCCCCCGTCGCCGCCTGTTTTTTAGTACAGCCGGGAGTGGGCCGTCAAGGGTGCAGCGCACCGCCGTTTTCGGCGGCTCGCCCTTGACGGTCTGCCCCGGCTGTGCTATTTCCCCGGCAAGCGGCGGGGGTATATCCTCCAGAGCCGCCCCCTTTTCCAAGACTGGGAAAGGGCGTGGGGTTTGGGTTGAACTTTCTTATTAAAATATCGGAGGTATGAACGATGAAACGACCCCTTGCTTATATCACCGCTGCATGGCTCGGCGGCGATAGTGAAAACGCAGAACTGGCGGCGCAGTATTGCCGCACCGTGTATGAGGCAGGCTTTTCTCCTATTTGCCCGCCCCTGTACTTGCCCCTGTTTCTCAATGATGCTGTTCCCGAGGAGCATAAAAGCGGCATCGACATGAGCCGTGACCTGCTCCGCCGTTCTCATGTGCTGGTTGTCTGCGGGCACAGTATGACCGAATCCATGAAAAATGATATTGCCGTGGCCCAGCGGCTGGGAATTACGGCAACAACCCTTGAGGGCATCCTGACCGTCAAGGGACAGGGCCGCCGCTAATGGCGACCCTGTTTGAAGCCTACGTTACCAACGCCGGAAAGTACAGCGAGGGCCAGCTTGTGGGTGAAACACTGAAATTTCCCACAACCGCCCAGGAGGTGGAGGCTCTCTTGAAACGGATCAGCGTGGATGGCGTCCGCTATCAGGAAATATTTATTACCTCTTTCGATGGGGATGTGCTGGGGCTCTATGACCATTTGAGCGAGTATGAAAATCTGGACGAGCTTAATCATCTGGCCTGCCTGCTTTCCGAGCTTACCTCATCGGAGCTGGAAACACTGGAGGCCGTCCTCGACAGCGGCGATCACTGTTCCTCGGTGCGGGACATCATCAATCTGACACAAAATCTGGACTGTTACGGCTTTTACCCCGGCGTATCCGATGAGGAAACGCTGGGGCGTATTTATGTGGACGATCTGGAAATGTTGGATGTGCCGGATCAGGTAAAACCGTATTTCGATTATGAGGCGTATGGCCGGGATGCCTGCATCCACGAAAACGGCCATTTTGCCCCGGGCGGCTATGTTGTCAAAGAAAGCGATCATTTCGTGGAAGTGTATCACGGCTTGCAGGATATTCCCAAGGAACATAAGGTATTCTCTTTCCCGAAGCTCTCTATCCGGGAGCAGATGGCCGCTTATCAGGAAATCATAGACGGTTCTTCTTTGGAGGGCTACCGTCAAATGCAGAAAAAAGACCGTGGGGATCGGTGATGGCACTTCGAGACAAATTGTCCCAAGGAAGGAGGCGGTGTAACTGATTGATGAAGATATTTCCCGGCGCACGATAGCCATATCCGTAAAAACAACCAAGCTGACGGCGCGGGGACTGGCGTATGTGCTGGGCATGGTGGGCCGGAAGATCCGCAAGGCATACCGTGGGCGGCAAGTACCGCACGGAAAACAAAGTGTGCGAAAGCTCATGGCCCACGGTACAGCCACCAACAGCATTGAGCTATCCGGGGATGCCAAGTCCTTTGACCGCGTGGCCCGGAAATGGAATGTAGACTATGCGTTCTATAAAACCGGGCCGGACAAATACCTGCTGTTTTTCAAGGCTGGACAGGCAGACGCAATGACCGCCTGCTTTTCTGAGTATTCCCGTAAGGTGTTAAGCAAAGCAAAATCGAACCGTGTTCCCATCCGGGAACAACTGCAACAGGCGGCAGATCAGCTTTCCAAAGAAAAGCCGAAGCAGAAAGAACGTGCAAAGGAGGTGGCCCATGAGGACAGATAAGATCAGAAAATATCTCATTCCAAACATTCCCTATCTGTTCATCCTGTGGGCGTTCCTCAAGCTGGGAACGGCCTACCGGCTGGCGGCGGGGAACGATTTTGCACATAAGCTCATCGGGCTGGGCCAGACGATTGGCCCGGCCTTTGCTGACTTTGCACCCGGTCTTGCCCCGCTGGATTGGCTTGTTGGTATTGTAGGCGCAGTTGGTTTCCGGCTGCTGATCTATTTCAAAAGCAAGAACGCTAAGAAGTTTCGGCGGGATGCAGAATACGGCAGCGCCCGGTGGGGAACGGAAAAAGACATCAAACCGTTTGTTGATCCAAGGTTTGAAAACAACGTGATTTTGACCGGGACGGAGTTTCTCACGATGAACACCCGCCCGAAAATCCCCGCAAATGCCCGAAACCTGAATTGCTGCATTATCGGCTCGTCCGGCTCCGGCAAAACCCGCTTCTGGCTCACGCCCCAGCTTTTACAGGCTCATTCCTCTTATGTGGTGGTCGATCCCAAAGGCGGTGTGCTGGGACAGGTCGGAGCTTTCCTGCAAAAACGTGGGTACAAAATCAAGGTATTCAACAGCATAGATTTTTCAAAATCCATGCACTATAACCCGCTGGCGTATATCCGCAACGAGGCCGATATTCTGAAATTCGTGGATGCCCTGATTTCCAACACAAAGGGCGAAGGCAAGGAAGGCGATCCATTCTGGACGAAATCGGAAACGCTTTTATACTGCGCCCTGATTGCCTACATCATTTTCGAGGGGCCTGCCGAGGATCGGAACATGAACACCCTTGTGGATATGATTTCTGGCATGGAGGTCAAGGAGGATGACGAGGATTTTATGAACGCGGTGGACTATATGTTTGCCGGGCTTGAAAAGCGCAAGCCGGATTGCTTCGCGGTCAAACAGTATAAAAAGTACAAATTGGCCAGCGGCAAGACGGCAAAAAGCATTTTAATTTCCTGCGGTGCGCGGCTGGCTCCCTTTGACATCCCGCAGCTTCGTGAAGTCATGGCCTATGACGAATTGGAGCTTGACCGCATCGGAGATCGGAAAACAGCGGTATTCTTCATCATTTCCGATACCACGCAGACCTACAACTTTTTAGTGGCGCTTGCTTTTTCGCAGATGTTCAACCTCCTGTGTGAACGGGCGGACAATGTTCACGGTGGCCGCCTGCCGCACCATGTACGAGTGCTGTGGGACGAGGCAGCCAACACGGGACAGGTGCCCCAGCTCGAAAAGCTGGTCGCGGTTATCCGCTCCCGCGAGGTGAGTCTTTGCCTGCTGTATCAACAGTTGGCACAGTGCAAGGCCATTTACGATAAACACGCTGAGACAATCCTCGGCAACATGGACAGCGTGGTGTTCCTCGGTGGCCGCGAAGCCAGCACCATCAAGGAAATCTCCGAGAACTGGTTGGGAAAAGCCACAATCAGTATGCAGACCGACAGCCGCTCCCGTGGCCAGTCGGAAAGCTACAGTCAAAATACCCAGCGGCTGGGCCGGGAACTGATGACCCCAGCCGAACTTGCAACCATGCCGGGAGACAAATGTATTTTGCAGCTTCGGGGTCTGCCCCCGTTTTTCTCTTCCAAGTATGATCTGAAACGGCATCCGAACTACCGTTATACGGCGGAGGCCGATAAACAGAAAAACGCTTTTGACCTCGACAGGCTCATTAACCGCCGCAGGCGGCCCGGGCTGAACGAGGTGTGTACGATGTATGAGGTGACTGTGCCGGACGATGCACTCACGGAAGAGGACGAGGACATCCTCAACTATGATGACATCGACGATCCAGACGCCTTTGCATAAACGCTTCGAGACAAAGTGTCCCGAAGTTTGTAACCTGCCGCCTGCATGGGCGGCTTTTTTGTTACCGGGAAAATCCCGGAGAAATGGAGGCTTATATGGCATTTTTCTCATCTGCAATCGACACTTTACAGACCCTCGTTATCGCGCTCGGCGCTGGCCTTGGCGTATGGGGTGTGGTCAATCTGCTGGAGGGCTACGGCTCGGATAACCCGGGCTCCAAGTCCCAGGGCATGAAGCAGCTTATGGCGGGCGGCGGCATCATCGTCATTGGCACCACACTGATCCCTCTGCTGTCTGGCCTGTTTTAAGGTAGGCGCTTATGGATTTTCTCACCGACTGGCTCACAAACTGGCTCAAAGAGCTTCTGATTGGCGGGATCATGGGAAACCTCGAAGGGTTTTTTGATACCGTCAATACCCAAGTCGGAGAGATTGCGGCACAGGTAGGGACTACCCCGGCGGCGTGGCACGCCGGGGTTTTCTCCCTGATCCGACAGCTTTCCGAAACGGTGATCCTGCCGATTGCCGGAATGGTGCTGACCTTTGTTGCCACTTATGAGCTCATACAGATGCTTTTGGAAAAGAACAATATGCACGAGGTTGACGTTGCGAACCTCTATAAATGGATGTTCAAAACGGCCTGTGCAATCTTAATCCTGTCAAACACATTCAATATCGTCATGGCCGTGTTCGATGTATCGCAGAGCGTTATCGCGCAGGCAGGCGGGCTGATTCAAGGCTCTACCGATGTTTCGGCGGATATGCTTGCCGAACTGGAAACCTCGCTGGAGGCGATGGACTTAGGGCCGCTTTTGGGGCTTTGGCTGCAGTCTGCGCTCATTGGATTTACGATGAAGGCGATGGGGATTATCATTTTCGTTTTGGTGTATGGCAGGATGCTGGAAATCTATCTGCTGACCAGTCTGGCCCCCATCCCCGTTGCTACGCTTTCCAACCGGGAGCTTGGCAGCACCGGGCAAAACTACATCAAGTCCCTGTTTGCCGTGGGCTTTCAAGGGCTGCTGATTCTTGTATGTGTTGCAATTTACGCGGTGCTCATTCAAGGCATCGCAACAAGCGGCGATCCCATCGGGGCGATTTGGGGAACTGTGGGCTACACGGTTTTGCTTTGCTTCATGCTCTTTAAGACCGGGAGCATTGCCCAGCGTATCTTTGGCGCTCATTAACAGGAGGAGGTGCTTATGCCGAGAAGATACGGGGCGGATGGAACGCGCTTATGGAATGGAAAAACGCCGGAGGAGTTTACTGAAGCGGACGCTTACCGCTTTATGGCGGAAACGGAGGCCGTCCTGCAAAGAAAAGAGCTGATGGACGACCCCGCCCAGCCTGCTCCGACAAGCGGAAAGGAGGAATTTTATCTGAGTAAGAACGACGATGTATTGCTGACCCCGGAGCAGATTGCTGCGGAGGAGCGGCGCTGGCTATTTGATGCTCCCATCGCGGAGCTTGCAGAAGTCAAGGGCGTTAGTATTGACGAGGCGGTAAAAATGCGGACGGATGCCGTCTTGCAAGAGGCGGTTGTTCCGATCACAGTATCTGTCCGCCCGATTGAGCCGCAGGGTAAACTGATCGGCTTCGCCAGCGTCAATTTTGGCGGTGTGGTCATCGACGATTTTAAGGTTGTGGACGGGAAAAACGGAATTTTTCTCGGAGCTCCCTCTAAACCCGATCCTGCCAGCCGGACGGGATACCGGGCTACGGTTCGGATTCCTGACCGTGCCACACAGGAACGGATCAATGCGGCTGGTGTGGAGGCGTATCACGCTGCGGTGGAACAGCTTGTTGCACGGGCCCAGGCGGTACGGCCTGCCCCGATCAAGGAGCAGATGGCTGAAGCCGCAAAACAGGCGGGAAAAGAAAACGCCGCCCGGCCTGCACCTGCCAAAGCAAAGGAGGCCCGCAATGACCGATAGCCGCACTTTGGGACAAAGTGTCCCGAAGGAGGGCTTGTTTCTCATGGACGGCATCGAGGGCCTGCGTTCTTTGCCAAAACATAGCGTGGATATGCTGCTGACTGATCCGCCCTACGGCACAACCCGGAATTATTGGGATGTGCCCCTGCCGCTCCCGGAGCTGTGGGAGGCGGTGAAATGGGCGGTCAAGCCGAATGGCGCAGTGCTGTTTTTCGCACAGTGCCCCTTTGACAAGGTGCTGGGCGCATCCAACCTCGCCATGCTCCGCTATGAGTGGATTTGGTACAAGGAGCGCGGAACGGGCTTTCTCAATGCAAACCGGGCTCCACTGAAAAAGTCCGAGAATATCTTGGTGTTTTACCAGAAGTCCCCGGTCTACAATCCGCAGTTTACTTATGGCAAGCCTTATGCCCGCGTACATTCCCGAAGCGGTACAAGCTCCAACTATGGGAAATTTGAACGGCAGGGATCGGAGTCCAACGATGGCCGCCGCTATCCCGGAAATGTACTATTTGTGCCTACGGTGTCCGGCGGCATCCATCCTACACAGAAGCCTGTGGAGCTTTGTGAGTACCTGATCCGCACCTACACCCGTCCCGGAGAACTGGTCGCGGACATTTGCGTTGGCTCCGGCACAACCGCGATTGCAGCCATCAACACAGAACGCCGCTTTGTATGCTTTGAAACGGCCCCGTCCTTTTATGCCGCCGCCAGTGAGCGCATCCGCGCGGCGCAGGCAGTAAAAAGCTCTGGCGAGAAAGGAGTGTAATTATCCAGCAGTATTCTATCATTTACGCCGATCCCCCTTGGCGCTACTCGGCTAAGAAAGTACAGGGCGCGGCGGAAAATCATTATCCCACTATGAGCATTGAGGAGTTATGTGCGTTGCCTGTGGCTGATCTTGCAGCCCCGGACAGCGCACTCTTTTTATGGGCCACTTTCCCGCAGCTCCCGGAGGCGCTCCGGCTGATCGAGGCTTGGGGCTTCACCTATAAATCTGTTGCTTTCGTCTGGCTGAAAAAGAACAAGAAAGCGGATAGCTGGTTTTACGGCCTTGGCTTCTGGACAAGGGGCAACGCGGAAATCTGCCTGCTGGCTACCAAGGGACACCCGAAGCGGCAGGCTGCCAACATTCATCAATTCATCATTTCCCCGATTGAAGCCCATAGCAAAAAGCCGGACGAGGCCCGCGACAAAATTCTTTCCCTGATGGGAGATCTGCCCCGCGTGGAGCTCTTTGCCAGGCAGACCCCGCCCGGTTGGGCTGTGTGGGGAAATGAAGTAACACCAACCATCCCGGACTTTGGGACACATTGTCCCGAAGTGCAGAAAGGAGTGTGATCTATGCCCTATGTAAACGTACCAAACGATTTATCCAAAATCAAAACAAAGATGGCTTTCAACCTCACCAAACGCCAGCTTGTCTGCTTCGGCAGTGCGGGCGCGGTGGGGATTCCGGCCTATCTGCTGACCCGTGGCACCCTCGGCAATACCGGGGCGATGTTTCTCATGCTGGGAATTATGCTCCCGGCGTTCCTGCTGGCGATGTATGAAAAGGACGGCTTGCCCTTTGAAAAGGTTGTGCGAAACATCATCCGGGCCAAGTTTCTAAGGCCGGGGATCAGGGCCTACCGAACCGAAAACATTTATGCGCCCTTTGCCGGGCCGGGCGCTGGAAAGGAGGATGTGATTGAAAAACACAAAGAAGAAAAACGGAGCCGCCAAGGGTAAAGGCCGGGCGGCCCTGTCTGCCCAGCAGACAATCCCGTATCTGTCCATGCACCCGGACGGTGTGTGCAAGCTCCCGGGCGGGCTCTATACAAAAACCGTGGAATATGAGGACATCAATTACTCCGTGGCATCCACCGAGGATCAGGCTGCCATATTCAGCGGATGGAGCTCATTCCTCAACTACTTTGACAGTTCGCTGCCGTTCCAGCTTTCCTTTATCAACCGCCGTTCCCATTCCCGCAGCCGCTATCAAGTCAATATCCCGAAAGCGGATGACAACTATAACAGCGTCAGGGACGAGTTTACCGGGATGCTGAAAAATCAGATTGCCAAAAGTAATAACGGCATTGAACGCTCAAAATACATCACCTTTGGCATACCCGCCGAGGGGATTGCGGAGGCACGGCCCCGTCTGGAGCGTGTGGAGGCCGATGTCATGGGAAACTTTAAGCGGCTGGGCGTTCCCTCGGAGCCGATGGACGGGCGGGCCCGCCTTGCGCTGCTTCATAGCCAGATGCATCCGGGGAGCCGCGAGCCGTTCCGCTTTTCGTGGAAAGACATCCCGCAGACCGGGCTCGGCACAAAAGACTTTATTGCCCCGGACAGTCTCGACTTCCGCCAGTCCCGCACATTCCGCATCGGCCAGTATTGGGGCGCGGTGTCCTACTTGCAGATTATGGCATCGGAGCTTTCGGATAAGCTGCTGGCGGAAATCTTGGAGCTGGATGCGGAAATGACCGTGACCATGCACATTCAGACCGTGGATCAGCTCAAGGCAATCAAGACCATCAAGGGGAAAATCTCGGACATTGGGAAAATGAAAGTGGAGGAACAGAGAAAGGCTGTGCGCTCCGGCTATGACCCGGATATTCTTCCCCCTGACCTGATTACATTCAGCAAGGACGCAGCGGAGCTTCTGGCTGATTTGCAATCACGCAATGAGCGAATGTTTCTGCTGACCTTTACGGTGGTAAACCTTGCTCCTAACCGCCAGCGGCTGGAAAACGATGTGTTTACCGTGGGCGGTATCGCGCAGAAATACAACTGCGCTCTGCGCCGTCTGGACTGGCAACAGGAACAGGGCTTTGTTTCTTCGCTGGCCCTTGGTTACAACGAGGTAGAAATCCAGCGCGGTATGACAACCAGCTCCACAGCCATCTTTATCCCCTTTATGACAAGGGAGCTCCGCATGGCGGGGCAGGCCCTCTACTATGGCATGAACGCACTTTCTCACAATGTCATCATGGCTGACCGCAAAAAGCTGAAGTCGGCAAACGGGATGTATTTGGGTTCTACGGGCTCCGGCAAGAGCTTTGCTGCAAAGCGTGAGCTCTTGAATGTGTTTCTTACCATTCCGCAGGATCGCATTATCGTGGTTGACCCGATGGGCGAATACGCTCCGCTGGTGCGAAGGCTGGGCGGCCAGGTGATCGAGATTGCCCCGGACAGCCCGCACCACCTCAATCCGATGGATGTGGAGCTCAATATGGCCGCCGGAGAAAGCCCGCTTTCCATGAAGGCGGATTTTCTTTTGTCCCTATGCGAGCTGGTGGTCGGCGGCAAGGAAGGCTTGCAGCCCATTGAAAAGACGGTCATTGACCGCTGCGTGCGTTTGGTGTACCGGGAACAGGCGCTCGGACTGGAAACTGCAAAAACACCACTGTTGCAGGATTTGTACGAAGAACTCTTACGCCAGCCGGAGCCAGAAGCCCGGCGCGTGGCAACTGCCTTAGAGCTTTATTGCACAGGCTCCCTCAATCTCTTTAACCATCCTACCAACGTCAAGACGGACAGCCGTGTGGTGTGCATTGTTCTGAAAAACATGGGCGAAAACCTTAGAAAGATTGCAATGCACATCACAAATGAGTTTGTTTCGCAGGCGGTGGATCAGAACTTCCACGAGGGTGCGGCGACTTGGTGCTACTTTGACGAGTTTCATATCCTGCTCCGCGATCCGCTGACGGCCAGCTACTTTGTAGCGGTCTGGAAAATGCTGCGTAAAAAAGGATGTGTGCCGTCTGCTTTGACGCAGAACGTCAAAGACCTTTTGGCAAGCCGTGAAATCGAGAACATTCTGGACAACACGGATTTTATGATCCTGCTTTCGCAGGCGCAGAGTGACCGTACCATTCTGGCAAAACAGCTCGGTATTTCCGAGCATCAGCTTTCCTATATCACACACAGCAATTCCGGCGAGGGGCTGTTGTTCTATGGAAATGTAACCATTCCGTTTATGGATCGGTTCCCTCGCGGAGAGATCTATGACCTGCTGACTACCCGCCCGGAGGATATGAAGAATGAAACGAAAAATGAATAAGACCAAGGAGGAGGCTTGGTCGCAGACCGCCCACGCCCCTGACGGGGAACAGCCCGGGCCGGAGGCTTCCGACACTTCGGGACAAAGTGTCCCGAAGTCCAAGTTCCGCAAAAAGAGCCAGCAGGAACAGGCTGCGGCGGCAAAGCTCCACATGGAGTCCCAAGGCGAAAAACTGGAACAGGCCCGGGAGAAGCTGGCAAAGCAAAAGCCGCCGAAAAAGCCCGGCCCGGTAAAACGCATAGGCCGTGTTGCCAGTGATTCCGTTCACAGCTTCGTGCATGGCAAGATTTTTGAAGTGGAACAGGAAAATGTCGGCACAGAAGGCGCACACCGTTCTGAGCTTGTGGGAGAAACCGCGCTGCGGCACGGCTCCCGCTTTGTGCGCCGTAAAGTCCGGGAACATCCGGCAAAAGTGGTACGCAAGGCCGAGGCCCGCTATACCAAATACACGGCGGACTACCATTTTCACACCGCCGCACAGGAGCACCCGGAGCTGACGAAAAATGCCCTTACCCGCTACTGGCAAAAGCAACGGCTTCGCAGGCAATACCGCAAGCAGGCAAAGGAGGCTGCAAAGCAGGGCGCGGCTGCGGCTGGGAAAACTGCCACAGCCACAGAACGCCTGATCGCCCGGGCAGTGGAATTTGTCAAAAGTCATCCCGCAGGTGCCGTGGTTGCGGTGCTCTGTGTGTTACTCCTGTTTGCTATGCAGTCCTGTTCCTCTACCATGCTTATGCTGGGGAACGCCGGGGCCGGTGCATTAGGGGCCAGCACCTATCCTTGCGAGGATCGGGATATGCTGGCCGCCGAAGCTGCCTACTGTGCGCTGGAAGATGATTTGCAGCATTATCTGGACACCTATGAAAGCACCCATGACTATGACGAATACCACTTCGATCTGGACGAAATCGAGCATGACCCCTATGTGCTGCTTTCTCTTTTGTGTGCGCTCCATGAGGGGCAATGGACAATAGACAAAGTACAGGGAACGCTGCAAATGCTGTTTGACCGCCAGTACATTCTCACGGAGGATGTAGTGGTGGAAACCCGGTATCGCACAGAAACCGACACATGGACGGACGAGGACGGCAACTCCCATACGGACACCTATCAGGTGCCTTACGATTATTACATCTGTACGGTCACGTTGGAAAACTTTGATTTGTCCCATGTACCTGTGTACGTTATGGGCGAGGATCAGCTTTCCCGATATGCCATCTATATGGCAACGCTGGGGAACCGCCCTGATCTGTTCCCAGATTCTCCCTATGTGAACAAGTACATTACCGGGAAACCCGGTGATTACGAAGTGCCCGGAGAATATCTGGACGATGAAACCTTTGCCGCGATGCTTGCCGAAGCACAGAAATATATCGGCTATCCCTATGTGTGGGGCGGCAGTTCTCCTGCCACTTCCTTTGATTGCTCGGGGTACGTTTCGTGGGTCATCAATCACTCCGGCTGGAATGTGGGCAGGCTGGGAGCCCAGGGACTCTATAACATCTGTACGCCGACCAGTTCTCCAAAACCCGGTGATCTGGTGTTCTTCAAAGGCACCTATGATACTCCGGGCGTGAGTCATTGCGGGATTTATGTCGGTGACGGAAAAATGCTGCATTGCGGAGATGTGCGCCCAGCAGGGCGGAAGTAGAAGTAGAGAAAGGAGGGATGAAACAAGGCACTACCTCGGAAGATAACCCGAGAACTCACCTGTCTTACCGATGAGCCGAAAGGTGTAACGGGAACAGAGCACGACAGGAAAGCGGTAAATCATCTAAAGGTAATCGGATGCGACTGAACCGCAAGAGTAAGTGAATATAAGGATGAAACTGGATTTGTTGAATGCGAGTTTCGAGCCTCTGTTCAGTGTAGGCATAGGAAATTTACCTGAAACCTATGGTGCAGACGGTGAAAGGGAGGGTTGCCCCCTAACACGTTATCGAATGCCGGATAGGGTCTCCATTCGGCAGGTTATCAAAACGATGCACGGCAAGCCGGAGAACCGGTCTTAAAGAAACGAAAGCACATCCGAGAATTCACACAGCCTACTACTTCCGCAAACTGGGGATTGCCTAAATCAGAATGCCCGTTTGGGCTATGTGTAATCCGTCAAAAAACGGGATAAACCTCAAGGCTTTGCCAAGAGGAATGACACTGAAAATCTGACATGGCAACGGAGTCCTCGTAGTAGTCCGAGAACGGGAAAGCCGTTCACATGGCGAAGGAGGACAGTTTGAGCGAATTAAAATCGACATTGATTAGGGAGGAAAGCCTCAATGAAACCAACAATTGAGATTTTAACCAAGTTACAGGAGAACTCAGTTAAAAATCATGACGAAGTATTCACGAAGCTGTTTCGATATACGCTTCGCCCTGACATCTACTATGTTGCGTATCAGAACCTTTACGCCAATAACGGCGCGGCAACTAAGGGAGTCAACGAAGACACAGCGGACGGCTTCAATGAAGACTATGTAACCCGAATCATAGAATCTTTGAAGAACGGCACCTATACACCGAACCCGGTCAGGCGAACTTACATCAAGAAAGCCAACGGAAAGATGCGTCCATTAGGATTACCCACCTTTTCGGATAAGCTGATTCAGGATGTTATCCGCATGATTTTGCAAGCGGTGTATGAGCCAATCTTCTCGGATTTCTCACACGGTTTTCGCCCCGGACGGAGCTGTCATACAGCACTGTCACAGCTGAAGCACGAGTTTGTCGGTGCCAAGTGGTTTGTCGAGGGCGATATCAAGGGCTGCTTTGACAACATTGACCATACGGTGTTGTTGGAGATTATCGGCAGAAAAATCAAGGATGTACGCTTCCTGAATCTGATTCGTGTCTTTCTCAAGGCCGGATATATGGAGGACTGGAAGTATTACGGAACCTATAGCGGTTGTCCGCAGGGCGGTATCATTTCGCCTATCCTTGCCAATATCTATCTGAATGAGTTGGACAAGTTTGTGGAAACGCTTAAGGAATCCTTTGACGTAAAAACACCGTACACGCTTACCCCGGAATACAAGGCTCTTCAACAAAAGAGAGCCAATACCCGGGCAAAAATCAATCGCCGTCAGGCGGGCGAGGAGCGGAATCAGCTGATTGCACAGTATGAGGAGTTGGGGAAGGAATTACGTAAAACCCCGGCAAAACTCTGCAATGACAAAAAGCTAAAGTATGTGCGGTATGCTGATGATTTTCTGATTGCAGTAAACGGCAGCAAAGAGGATTGTGAGTGGATAAAAGCACAACTAACGGAGTTTATCCGAGGAACGCTGAGAATGGAACTCAGCCAGGAAAAGACGCTTATCACCCACAGCAATGAATCTGCACGCTTTCTTGGATATGATGTGCGTGTACGCCGTGACCAAACGGTTAAACCGTGGAAGAACTGCAAGCAAAGAACCTTGAACAATACCGTTGAACTGCTGATTCCATTAAAGGACAAGATTGAGAAGTATCTTTTCTCACATGGCGTTGTTCGTCAGAGGGAAGACAATGGAAAACTTGAACCTGTGGCAAGAGTGGCTCTGACCAGAAATACGGACTTGGAGATTGTAATAACGTATGATGCGGAGCTCCGCGGATTATGCAATTACTACTTCCTTGCGAGTAATTACCGCAGTTTGAACTACTTCAGCTACCTGATGGAATACAGTTGCTTGAAAACCTTAGCGTGGAAACACAGATGCAAGCTGTCGAAAATATATAACAAGTATCGCACCGGTGCCAAGCGTTGGGGTATCCCCTACGAGACGAAGAAAGGTAAGAAGATTCGCTACCTGACAAAATTCAATGAGATTGACGGGAAGAAATGCGAAGATGTTGAGCCCAAAATCGTAAAAATAATCGCTACAAGCAAAACAACAATCGACAGCAGGCTGAAAGCCTGCCGCTGTGAGCTGTGCGGTCACGAGGGGAACGATAGGAAATATGAAGTACACCATGTAAACAAGGTGAAGAACCTGAGGGGAAAAGAGCCTTGGGAAGTGGTGATGATAGCAAAGAAAAGGAAGGCTCTGGTGGTTTGTCATGATTGCCATCAGATGATTCATCATGGATTTTGAGTTTGATTGTAATGGAGCAATACAACGGCGAGCCGGGTGCATTGAGAGGTGCATGCCCGGTTCTGAGAGAGGACTGCGCAAACCTGCCGCCGAAAGGCGGTAAGGCGGCGCTTTCCTACTCTACCCCATCGGCTACACAAATTTGAATACAAGCTACTGGCAATCTCATTTTTACGCCTATGGGCGTTTACCGTGATAGGAGGTTTTGAAATGGCAATTACCAAAAGCATGAAAATTCAGGCCGAGATTGATAAGGTCAAGGCTAAAATCAGTGAACAGCAGGCCCGGCTCAAGGAGCTGGAGCAGAAAAAGCTGGAGGCAGAAAACAGTGAGATCGTGGACATTGTGCGCGGTATGAGCATCTCCCTTACGGAGCTCCCGTTGCTGTTTGAAAAGCTGAAGGACGGCGGCACTTTGGGACAAAGTGTCCCGAAGTCCGAAGAAAAAAAGAAGGAGGAAAACTGAATATGAAACACTTTCGTATGTTAGCGGCGGGGCTTTGCTCCGCCGTTCTTTTATGCGGCTTTGCGATTCCGGCCTACGCCTATTCGGACAGCGGAAATGAGGAACCGCCTGTTGTGGAAGAAACTCCGCCCCCGGAGCCTGCACCTACCATTACCCCGGGCGAGGGCTTTTCGGAGGATGGAAACCTTGTGACCCGCGATCTGCTCTACGATGCTGCAACCAACAAACAGTTCATCACGGTGGAAACCAGCGGCGGCAACACCTTTTACATTGTCATTGACTATGACAAGCCTGTGGATGAGGACGGCGAACAGTATCACACCTACTTTCTGAACATGGTGGATGAAGCCGATCTGCTGGCGGCACTGGAGGCCGCTGGCGGAGAACTTCCGGCCTGCTCCTGCACAGAAAAATGTGCGCCCGGAGCCATCAATACGGATTGCGAGGTCTGCGCGGTCAACATGACCGAGTGTGCTGGCACGGCTCCTGAACCCGTCCCGGTAACAGAACCTGCGGAGGAGCCGGAACCCGAGCCCCAGCAGAAAAGTAATACCGGGACGCTTCTGCTGATTTTGGCTGTGGCTGTGCTGGGCGGCGGTGCAGGCTGGTACTTGAAAATCTACCGCCCGAAGCATGAAAAAGCTGCTGTACCCGAAGAGGATTATAGTGAGGAACTGGCTGATTATGACGATTCCGAGGACGATGGGCCGCCTTGGGACGAGGACGATACCGAAAGCGAGGATAATGAATGAGATTTACCAACAACCCCTATGAGGGATTTATGAAAGAAAAAAGCCACTTTAAGGGTGTGCCGCCAAGCCTGCCGCCGAAGGGCTCCCGTTGTGACGGCTGCCCTTACTGGCGCGGGATCGGCTGCGTGTTCTGCTACCGGGAGCAGCTCAAACCACCGGGCAACGGGAGGTGATACTGTGGGCCGAGAACTGACCCGAACAGAAAAAGCGGCAATCCGCAGGCTGGTGTCAAAATGGTGTGCCAACTATGACCGGGACTGCGGCTGCCTGCCGCTGGATTGCGAGTGCTATATGTTTGGGAAATGCTGGACAGGGGCTTATTGCCGCTACTTCCGCGAGGCAGTTCTGCCCCTTGATCCGGCGCTGGAGGTTGCGCTGCTGGCAGAAGGGCCAAGGCCGGATTTCAAGGCTTGCCCGGTATGCGGCAGAGCCGTGGCTCCTGATGGACGGCAAACCTATTGTTCGGCGGCCTGTGCAAAGGCGGCACACCGCAGACAGCAGCGGGAATATATGCGGAAAAAGCGGGGCTGATATGTTGACAATTAGGCCAGCCTAAACCCGCTTATGACAAGGCTTTTTAAGGCCCTTTTCTGCGGGAGGTGTATGTTTCTATGTCCGGCCCTGTTTCCGTGAGATGCTGTCAACATTTTAGCTGCCGGGGCTTTGGGACAATTTGTCCCAAAGTTCCGGCTTTTGTGGAAGGAGGTACTATGCCGAAATATTATCCGATCAATGAAGAAGCCGCAAAGCGGGCAAAAGATATGAACAGCTTTTCCGACTATCAGCCGGGCTCCGCTACGGCGGGCTACCGGGCAATGGTCGATGAAGCGTATGCAGCAGCGGAACGCCAGAAAGCCCGTGTCGATCCCATGTACCATGATAAGATTGACGCGCTGGTGGATCGCTATGCCCGGAAACTTGCGGAAAATCTGAATGAACGCAATGTGATTGATGCCCGGGTGCCCTCTATTCTGATCTCCGGGGGCGGTAATTTCCCTGTGGCAAAAAAGCACAAGCAGAACGCCGCCCGGGATCGCAACTATGGAGAGTATGCGGAGATCTCAAAACTGCTTGATAAAATCCGCTCTGTTGGTATGGGCGGGATCAGCGCAGACGATGATCTGGCCGTGGAAAAGCTGACAAAAAAGCTGGAGGGGCTGGAGTTCCAGCAGGCCACCATGAAGGCGGTCAATGCGTATTTTCGGAAACACAAAACGCTGGACGGCTGCCCGGAGCTTACGCCGGAGCAGGCCGAAAAGCTCAAAGCAGATATGACGCAGTCATGGCACTTGGATAAAAGCAAGCCGTACCCCACCTATCTGCTTTCCAACAACAACGCCAACATCCGCCGTGTACGCCAGCGCATTGAGGAACTGAGCAGCCGCTCCGAGTTTGCTGGCTGGACATTCCCCGGAGGTGAGGCCAAAATCAATGAGGCTGAAAACCGTTTGCAGCTTATTTTTGAGGAAAAGCCCGATGCCGATCAGCGGCAGGAACTGAAAAGCAACGGCTTTAAGTGGGCTCCCAGCCAAGGGGCATGGCAGCGGCAGCTTAACCAGAACGCCATCCGTGCTGCGGCCCGGATAGACTTTCTGCGACCCGAGGACGGTACAAGCCCCTATCAGCTCCAGCCGTTTGTGAAAAGAGAAAACAAAGAAATGTCTCGATGATGGGAGGTGTACTATGGACAAAAATCAAGGCTATTCGATTCTGAAGGCTGTTATGCTGGAAAATGGACGAGGATTTGCATTGGGCGAACATCCCACCGCGCCATCCCGCTATGTCACATGGGCCTGCTATGATGACAAGGACGGCCTGCGGCAGTACGAATGGGGTCACTATGGAAATGACCGCACCGCGATGGAACAGGATTTTACAGACCGGGTGCAGGACTATCAGCGTATTTATAACGTCGGGATCAGGCAGACCGAGGCTCCCGGCCTTTACAAGTATTATTCGACCCAGCGGCCTGTGGACATCGGGACATTCCCGAAGCCGCCCTATAACAAGCCGGATGAAATCTTCAATTACGATCAGCGCGTCCCGGTGGAAAATGGCTCGTTCTTGGCTTGGGGCTATCTTACCTATACCCGTCCGCTGACGGAAAAGCAGGCATCCGACTATGAGCTGCGTCCTGCTCCTGATAATCCCGACAGGCCCCGTCCGATTGCCGAGCAGATGAAAAACGCGGCAAAGTTGGCGGAGGCAGATCGCGGCTCGGAGGCTCCGGCTCCCCAGCGCAGGCAGCCTGACCGTGGCGATAGATAAGGAGGTGCGTATATGGAAAAGAAACGTGAACAGGAATTGTCTGTACTGGAGGTGCTGCGCCTGCACCGTGAATTTCATTTGCCGCGCCCTGCTCCGGTAGATGAACAGGAAAAGCCGCTGGATAAAGTAAAGGAGCCGCCCCGCGCCTGCCGCAGCCGGGAGCGTGAGGAGCGATGACAAAGAAACGCCGCCGTCCGATCCATCTTCATGTGATGGTGTCGGAGACGGAGCAGGCCCTGATTCAAGAACGTATGGCGGAGGCTGGCATCCGTAACATGGGAGCCTATATGCGGAAAATGGCCCTGAGTGGGTATGTGCTTCATGTTGACCTTTCGCCTGTTCGTGAGCTGGTTTCGCTCCAGCGGCGCTGCTCCAACAATCTGAACCAAGTGGCAATTCAAGCCAACACCTACGGCGCGATTTATCCCGAAGAACTCGCGGCCTTGCAGCGGGACTATGCCGCTTTGTGGGGGCCTCTGTCTGATCTCTTGAAACAGCTCTCCGCGCTGGTAGAGCTCTGACCCATCCGGGGAGTGGTTGATACCGCTCCCCGGCTTTTTCTACTTCGGGACAAAGTGTCCCAAAGTAAAAATACTGTTTGCCGGAAGGAGGGATTTTTACGGCGACCACCTACATCCGCCCTTATAAAACAGCGGCGGGAAAAAGTGCAATTCAAACGATGGAGGATCGTTTTACCTATGGCCTGAACCCGGAAAAGCTGGGAGCCGTATCTTCCTATCTCTGCGATCCGAACACGGCTCCCGCCGAGTTTCTTCTGGTAAAAAGTCAATACCTTGCAGAGACAGGCCGGGCCGTATCTCGCGGGGCACTGTTCTTTCAGATCCGGCAGGCGTTTCTGCCCGGGGAGGTTACGGCAGAAGAAGCAAACCGTATCGGTTATGAAACGGCGATGCGCTGGACAAAGGGAAAGCATCAATTCTTTGTCTGTACGCATACCGATAAGGCCCATATCCACAATCACATTTATTTTAATGCAACGGCCTTTGACCGCTCCCGGAAATTTCATAATTTTATTGGTTCGTCCTTTGCCCTGCGGCGGCTCTCTGACCGCGTGTGCATCGAACATGAACTGTCTGTTATCCAAAATCCGCGCCAGCACAGCAAGGGCTGCTTTCTTCACTATGGCCAGTGGATCGGAGAAAAGCCACCCTCTGCCAAGCAGCGGGTACGGCTGGCTATTCTCGCGGCTTTGGAGAAAAAGCCCACAGACTTTTCCGACTTTCTTCGTCTCATGGAGGAGTCCGGCTTTTCGGTGAAACAGGGACGCGGCGGTGTCATCTCATTCCTTGCGCCCGGGCAGGAAAAACCGACTCGGCTCCGGGCTTCTACACTGGGAGCCGGATTTGACCCGGAGGACATCAAGGCAGTAATTGCCGGGGAACGTCCACTCCCTGAGCTGCCAGAGGAGCCCACGATTCCGCCACGGCGAGTTAATCTCATCATCGACATTCAAGAGCGCATGGCCCAGGGCAAGGGCCCGGCCTATGAACGATGGGCCAAGGTCTACAACTTAAAGCAGATGGCGGCTGCACTCCAGTATTTGCAGGAGCATCATCTGACAGACTATGCGGCGCTGACGGCCAGCACCGAGGCTGCGGTGGATCACTTTCACAAGCTGTCTGACGAGCTCCGCACAACGGAGGAGACTCTTTCCAAAACCTCGGAGCTGATGGTTGCCACGGTGGACTATGCCAAGACCCGCCCGGTATTCGATGGGTACAAGGCTGCGCGGTACAGCAAAAAGTATCTGGCCCAGCATGAAGCAGAGCTTGCCACTTACCGGGCGGCAAAAGATACCATGAACACCATACTGAACGGCGCAAAGCTCCCTAAGATTGAAGCACTAAAAAAATCCCGCCGTGAGCTGGCAGGACAGAAAAAAGAGCTTTATGCAGAATACCGGGAGGCCCAGCGGCAAATGCGGGAGGCCGTGGCAATAAAAGCGAACATTGATCATCTGCTCGGCATAACAGACGAGCGTGAAAATAAGGCCCAGGAACGATAGTGACGGGCCGCAGACTACGGTGCAGCGCACCGGGACTTTGGGACAATTTGTCCCAAAGTACAGCGGGTTTGGGGAGCTCCCCAACAAGCATTTTTGCGGGCCCTGCGCCCTGCAAAAATTTCGGAGTGTGGCCACACCCGAATTGCTTGCCAAAACGCGCAACCCGCAACAGGGCGCAAAAAAACGGAGGTTACGCTTTCTTTTACGTTTCCTCCGTTTCTTTCGATGCTTTCATCGCTTGGATTGTAGCTTCAACGATTTTCAATTCTCTTTCGTCCAAGGCGTTCAACATGGCATCAATCCGCTTTCTGCACTCGCTCCCGCTATTCTGGGACGGGTAAAAGTATTGATCCACCGATATATCAAACATTGTGACCATCTGATAAAAGGTGTTGAGGCTTGGATGCTGACCGTCATTTTCGTTATACATAATGGTACGCGGAGCGCGGTCAACAATATAGGCTAGTTGCTCCTGTGTCATCCCGCTGGCCTCCCGAGCTCGCTTGATAGCAAGCCCTATATCGTGAAAATCAAATCGTCGTTCATCTCGTTCTATCTTCATAACATCACCTAATGTAATTTTACATTTCATGTGATATTATTTGAACGACTATTGTTTTCATACTACTGACTATTTAATTTCGTGCTTGCATCATTGATGGATGCTGTAAACGGATATATAATAACATCGAGGATAAAAAGTAAATCTGTTCTAAGGAAAATCTTAATAATTTCTCATGCAATCCATTGAGAACTTGAACACTGTATTTGTTATACTTAATCGAATACGAGCAAAAAGGAGTTGGAAATATGTCTGAAAAGATATTGATTATAGATGACGAGCAAGATATAGCTGATCTGTTGGAGGTCTACTTGAAAAATGAAAATTATGTCGTTTATAAATTTTACTGCGCAACGGATGCCATGTCGTGTATTGAAAGCGGCAACATTGATCTTGCCATTCTGGATATTATGCTCCCGGATATGAACGGCTTTTCACTTTGCCAGCTTATCCGAAAGAAATACACTTATCCAATCATAATGCTAACGGCTAAAATTGAGGAAACGGATAAAATAACAGGGCTGACATTGGGAGCGGACGATTATGTGACAAAACCTTTTCGCCCACTTGAAGTAGTTGCCAGAGTGAAAGCACAATTAAGACGTTACAAGAAATATTCGCCCGGTATCATCGTAGAGAAAGTTCCATCGGAACTTTCCTATAACAAATTGTGCTTGAATGTACAGACCCATGAATGTTTGTTAGACGGTGAGCCGGTTTCTTTGACACCGACAGAATTTTCTATCCTCCAGGTTCTTTTGGAAAGTGCTGGGAATGTTGTAAGTATTGAGGAACTGTTTCATGCAGTTTGGAAAGATGAATACTACTCTAAAAACAGCAGCACAATTACTGTGCATATCCGGCATCTGCGTGAGAAACTGAAAGATACTTCCGATACTCCGCAGTATATTAAAACGATTTGGGGTGTTGGCTACAAAATTTAAGCGAAAGGAGTACGCTATGAAAAGAAAATCAAATTGTTTCGTAACCATTTTATTCTTAATTTATCTGGCACTCTTGGTTTGGATCATACTTTTCAAACTACAATTTTCAATCAGTGATCTGGACAAGATAAGAAGTATAAACTGTATTCCTTTTCACTATGATAAGGAAATTGGAGCAGCATTTCACTTAACAGAGGTGCTCGAAAATGTTTTGATTTTTGTGCCTATGGGTATCTATCTTCAAATGCTGATGCCAAAAGTAAAACTATATGCGAAGATAATGATGATTGCAGGAACCAGTTTTTTGCTGGAAACCACGCAATATGTTTTAGCAATCGGACGTTCTGATATTACCGATGTACTCACAAATACAGTAGGCGGCCTTTTGGGGCTTATTGTATATTTGATGGTGGCTCGGTTAATCGGAAATAGAATAAAAGCAAACAGACTGTTTTCCATTCTGGCAGGCATAGTAAGTGTTGTCGTGATTGGCCTGCTTAGCTTTATTCTGTTTGCCAATCGGTAGGAGGTGTATTTATGTCGAATAAAGAAATGGCAACAGAAAAACGCCTTAAAGTGCGCCTATATCTATCATTGCTGGTTTATACCATTGTTGGATATGGTTTGACCCTTCTCTTGAACTACATCTTTTCAAAATTTGACAACGGTATTTTTGCATGGTTCTACTGGCGGCTCGATCTGCTGTTTATTCTGTATCTGGTGATAGGCTTTGTATGTATCTTCAATTATTATTGGAAAAAGCCGTGGGACTATCTGGATGAAGTAATTAACGCAACCCAAACGGTCTATGAGCAGAACAGCCATACAGTATCGTTGTCTGATCCGCTGAAAGAACTGGAGGAACAGCTCAATCATATCAAAATGTCTGTTCTGTTGAGCAAGCAGGCTGCAAAGCAGGCAGAAGAAAAGAAAAATGAAATTGTCATGTATTTGGCGCACGATATACGCACTCCACTGACAACAGTGATAGGTTATTTGAGTTTGCTCCATGAAGCCCCAGATATGCCTGAGCAGCAAAAGAAAAAATATGTTAAGATTGCATTGGATAAGGCGGATCGTCTTGAAAAACTCATCAACGAGCTTTTTGAAATCACAAAATACAATGCACACACGGTCATTATCAAGAAAGAGAACGTGGACCTGCATTGCTTGATTGCACAGGTAATAGATGAAATATATCCGACACTCTCTGCAAATGGCAACACGGCGGTATTTACTGCGGAGGACAACTTATCTGTGAACGCTGATCCCGAAAAACTGGCGAGAGTTTTCAGTAACCTTTTACGAAATGCAGCGTCATATAGCTACCCACAGACAGAAATCACTATATCCGCCAAACGGTTAGAGCATGGTATTCAGATCACTTTTGAAAATCGTGGAAAAACAATTCCACAGGAACAGCTTAACAGTATATTTGAAAAATTCAATCGCTTGGATGATGCTCGGCTTTCTAATACAGGTGGTGCGGGACTTGGCCTGTCTATTGCTGAGGAAATTATACATTTACATGGTGGAAAGATTACTGCATCCAGTCAAAACGAAACCATAGACTTTGTGATTACATTACCACTTTCCGCTTAGGAAAATAAGAATGTGATCTTAGGAATTACTTAGGAATTTAAGCGTGTGATTTTTGAGATTGAAAAGCCTTTGTTCGGTACAATGATTATCGAACAAGGGCTTTTTATTGTTCAGCTGAAACAAAAGAAAGGAGTGTAAGCATGGAACTGAAAATAGAGCATTTAAGCAAGCAGTTCAAAGACAAAACAGCAGTAAATGATGTTAATCTGACATTGACTCCCGGCGTTTGGGGACTTTTGGGGGCGAATGGTGCAGGGAAAACCACGCTCATGCGCATGATTGCTGATATTATGACACCAACCAACGGAGCGGTTTACTATGACGGAAAAGACATTCGAGAGTTAGGTGAAGTCTACCGAAGCAAGTTTGGCTTTCTGCCGCAGGAATTTGGGTATCACCGGGATTTTACGGTCAAAGATTATTTGGAGTATATGGCTGCACTTAAAGATATTCCTACAAGGGCAACCACCCCAAAGATCAATCATTTGTTGGACATTCTTTCGCTTTCCGATGTGAAAAAGAAAAAAATCTCCAATCTGTCCGGTGGTATGAAGCGGCGTGTTGGTATTGCACAGGCTATGTTGAACGACCCAGAGATACTTGTCATGGACGAACCGACAGCAGGACTTGATCCCGGAGAGCGCGTGCGTCTGCGGAATTTTATTTCCGAGTTTTCGCATGATCGAATCGTACTGATTTCTACTCATATTGTATCTGACATAGAATATATTTCTACGCGCAACGCCATTATGAAAGCCGGAGAAATTGTTGACGTAGGAACCACCGCAGAACTCGTCAAGCAAATTGAGGGCAAGGTTTGGAATTGCACAATTCCGGCCTCAAAGCTGCCGGAATATGAAATGCGGCTACGCATTGTCAATCAGCGCGGTGAGGATCACAATCAAGTTTCCATTCGTTATTTGTCTGAGCATTCAGAAATTGAAGGTTCTGTGGCAACAGAACCACGCTTGGAGGATCTGTATCTGTGGTTATTTCCGCAGACAGACTTAGAAAAGGAGGACAGATAATATGCGACTTTTTAGACTTGAACTAAAGCGTATTTTGAAATCACGGCGTACCATGATTTTACTTGTGATTGCACTTTTGCTTTCGGTAGCTATGGCATACTTGCCTATTTCATTTGAGGGTATCAACCGTCCGAACGAAGATGGGACGGTTACAGAATTGGATGGCTTGGCTGCTATCAAGTATAAAAAAGATTTTTATGAAACATCTGCTGGTGAAGTGACCCCGGATAGGATCAAGGCTGCTCTGGGAACTTATCAAAGCTGTGTTCAGAAATATGGACCAGTTGAGGAAAAGGGATTTCCTCTGACGCTATATATTGAAAAAATCCTCCCGATCCGCCCCTTACTGAAAGGCCTATCCGAAGCGTTTGCCGATCCATTAACAGGCGTTGGTGCTGATTTAATGGATATTAACCCAGATGATATTGACCAAGCCTATTATGAAAAGTGCGCGGAACATTTACAAGATGTCATGCGGAATGAACAAGGAAAATATGAGACGGCACAGCAGAAAGCTCTTGAAAAATATTCAGGAGTTTACAAACCGTTTTATCTTCATTCTGGAATTTCTAAAGACGCATTTGATTATATTGAGTTTTATATTTTGTTCCTTGCTATTTTGTGCGTGGCAATCGCAGCACCTACTTTCGCTGGTGAATACCAAACGGGTGGTGACAGTATTCTGCGAACCACCAAGCACGGGCATACACGATTGGCAGTTACCAAAATTTTGGCAGCCTTTACGCTTTTTATTGTTACTTTCCTTGTTGGAGTCACGGTACATATTCTGATTTTGAATGCAGCGTTCGGGACGGACTGCTTAAAAACATCATTCCAAATGCTATACTCTATCATCAATCTACCAAATATCAATCTGGGACAGTTGCAGATTATTCTTGCCGCAGTAGGCTTGCTCTCAGTATTAGCAACCGTTAGCTGTACGCTATTCCTGTCTGCAAAGTGCAAAGATACATTGACTGTTTTGCTGATTTCTATTGTAGTTCTTCTCCTGCCACTTTTTGCTTATGTGGCGATGGGCGCAACATGGCTCTCTGCCATACTTCCATCTGCCGGAATTGGTATGCAGAACAACTTTCTTTATCAGCTTGCAAATTTTAACTATCTGCATATCGGCGGAATGAGTTTTTGGACACCGCATGTCATTTTACTTTCAGCAGGAATTGAATTATTTGTGTTTACATTTTTGGCGATTCATTCCTATTGCAGACATCAGGTAGCATAAAAGAAGTTCAAAATAGAATGAATTGATTTTCTGCCGGACGATGGCAAAAGAAAAAAAGCCGTCGTAGAGCAGACAATTTGACACGCCCATTTGAAACGGCGGCTTTGATTTTCAGAGCCGCCGCTTCTTTTCGTCTATCCTAACCCAACGACGGTCTAACACCGTGTAAATCTGCGGCGGCATATAGGAGGATTGCCGCCGTGTCCATTTTTGCCTTTTTTCACAGTACCCATGATCTACACCAGCTAAAAAAAGCGCAGCTCCCCCTCCGGGACAGTCTGGTTATGAATGTGAAATTAGACAGTACACAAATGAATATGTAACTTCATGCGTCCGTGTGGCTTCATGCCGCCCAGGCGCTTTTTTGTACTTCGAGACAAATTGTCCCGAGGTGCGGGGCGGCTCCCCGGGGTGCCGCTCCCCGCCGAGCCCCGTTTCGGTCACTCATCCACCCAACACCGAAACGGAGGTTTATTTATGACCACAATCAATCTGAAGGATTTTTATTATTGGTACACACAGGATCAGTTTATCGAGGTTTCTGGCGAGGTAGCCGAAGTATTTGTGTCCGATGCCCGGCACGAAATGGCCTACCAGCGGCGGCTCTCCCGGCATAAGGCGCAGTATTCTCTGGACTGCGATGACGGGATCGAATATTCCGCCTGCCTGCATGAGCCAACGCCCCAGGAGCTACTGGAGCGTATGGAGCTGTTCATCCGTCTGTGGAACGCACTCAACTCTTTGCCGGAGATCCAGGGCCGCAGGATTGATGCCCACATCATTCTTGGAAAGAGCATCAAGGAAATTGCCGTGGCCGAGGGCGTACATGAGGAGTCTGTCCGCCAGTCGATCAAGCGTGGCCTTGAGCGTATGAAAAAAACTTTTTGATTTTTTCATTTTCCCCACTTGGAAATGATGAAAAAATGTCTCGGTTTATGAAAGGAGATATTCTTCTTTCCGCAGATAAACAGCGGCGGCCCCGGGCATAGTCCGGGGAGCCGGGCGGCGGGTGCGCTGTGACTTTTTCTTCGGAAGAACGAGCGAACAACACCAACGCCGCAACTGGGCCGGGCCACCCCACGGCCACGATCCGGCATAGGACAGGCTGGCCGCCTGTTCCTCCGGGCCGCCCTCTTATCTGCGAGGGAACGCCGCTCTGAGCATGATTGTCTTTGGACAGGGCAAAAAAATGGGAGCGGCGTTCTCTATTTTATACTTACATGGAGTGAGGCAAGAGGGCAGCATCGTTTGGGTGCTGCCCTCTTGCGTTTCCCCACGATATGCGGGAGTCGTATCCTATTTTTGATAAGGAGGTTTTACCGTGAGATTAACGGCAAAGGAACTGGAACAAATGAAAAGCGTTGACATCGGCGCAGTGGCTCCCGAGTCCCTGCCGGATGTGAGCGGTATGGCCTTTGACACCTCTCTCCCCCGAGAGGAGCGGATCGCTCTATTTTTGCAGGCGGTAGAAAATCCATACTGTTTTTGCATCGGTGGGATCGGTGTAAAAATTGAATTTGCGGAAAGCGGGCCGTCCTTGCAGGACACGCTGACGGACTTCCTGCTCCGGCAAAAAAGCGGGCTGTAACTTCGGTTATGGCCCGTTTCTACTTCGAGACAAAGTGTCCCGAGGCGGAGGCATCCTTGTTGTCCCGCCCGGGCAGAGGTATAATATAGATGTAATGTGATAGGGAAGGAGGAACAATGGCACGAACAAAAAACAGAGGATTGCAACAGAGTTTCTCTCCCTCTTATACCGTCCGCCGCTGGCGGCTGGGCGAATACATCCGGCTTTCCAAGGAGGACTTGAAAAAGGGAAAGGACGACAGCAACAGCGTCATCAACCAGCGTGATCTGCTCAATGACTTTTATCAGAAGCATATCGGAGAATTTGAAAGTGTTTCCGAATATGTAGATGATGGACACACGGGAACAGACGCCAACCGGGAGAATTTCCAGCGGCTCCTTTCCGATGTAATGAGCGGGAAAATCAACTGCGTGGTAGTAAAAGACCTTTCCCGTTTTGCAAGAAATTACAGTGATGCGGGAAGTCTGATTGATAACCTGTTTGTGCAGATGGGTGTCCGCTTTATCAGTCTTGCTGAAAATGTGGACAGCTATCTCAACCCGGACAGCGTTTCCAGTATTATCGTCCCGATTACAAATGTGATGAACGATCAATACTGCTACCAGACCTCAAAGAAAATCCGCCAGGTATTTGACTACAAGCGGCGCAACGGTCAGTACATTGGCGCATTTGCTCCTTATGGATATGTGAAGCACCCAAAGGACAAGCACCAGTTGATCATCGATCCCGATGCCGCTGAAATCGTCAAACTCGTTTTCTCTTTGTTCCTAAAAGGGACATCGAAACGGGCCATCGCTTTGTATCTGAATGAACACGGCGTACCCAGCCCCTCAGCTTATAAACTGCAAAAGGGCATCCCCGTTTCAACAAGAGGATATGACGATCCTATGTGGGGAGCCCGCATGATCCACTCCATTCTTACGAACCCCACCTATACCGGGGATTTGGCACAGGGCCGCAGCCGGGTAAAAAGCTATAAGGTACACGAGGTTGAAAGTGTTCCCCGTGAAGAATGGGTGGAAGTAGCCGGTACGCACGAGGCAATCATTGATTATGAAACCTTTGATAAGGTACAGGCCCTTTTACAGCGGGATACCCGTACTTCTCCAAAAGGCCGGGAAGTCCACCTGTTCAGCGGTTTTCTGAAATGTGCTGACTGTGGGCGGGCAATTACCCGGAGCGTAGGCAACAACAATAATGTGTACTATGCCTGCTCCACCTACAAGAACCGCTCCCGAACAGCCTGCACAATGCACTCAATCAAGCATAACCGTCTGGAGGCCGCTGTCCTCTTTGCAGTACAACAGCAAATCCATCTGGCTGTTTCATACTCGGAAATGATTGCCCGCATTAACACCGCCCCGGTCAAAAAGAGCCAGTCCATCCACTTGGAAGAACTGATTGCTGCGAAAGAGCGGGAACTGGCAAAAATCAGCCGCTACAAGCAGTCCCTCTATCAAGACTGGAAAGACGGGGAAATTACCCAGCAAGACTACCGGGATATGAAAGCCGATTATGAGCGACAGACCATAGCTCTTACGGATGTACTGGCCCGGCTGAACGCTGAACGGGCGGAATTGGCAAACGGCGTAAAGAGTGAGCATCCCGCATTGGTGGCTTTTACAAAGCATCAAAATATCGACCAGCTTTCCCGGGAACTTCTCGTTGAGCTGATCGACCATATCAAGGTTTATGAGAATGGAAACATTAGTGTGAGATTTAAGTTTGCGGATGAATTTAGACGCATAGCAGAATACATTGAAATCAACACCACAAAACCCGCAGTAGCGGGCTAACCCCCGCTACATACCCCTTTGACAGTGTGTTTTCCTAATAGGAGCTAATCATAAGATATTGCAATGACATCTGCTTTTATAATGAATGCATATACATATATAATATTCAAGGCAACTCTTCTTCACGTGGATATACCGGAAACAAAAGGCAGGAATATATTCGTGCTATCCAGACAACCCAAAATAAAATAGAAGTTTTTGATAAAAATGTAAAACATGCATTTTCGCAATATATTTTTATGCAAATGAACTTGATTATGGTTAAAGATGTCTTTTGCGCTGAAAATCATACTTCTTTTTTAAAAAAATGCAAGGAATTGAAAGTTACGTGTAAAAAAGATATTTTTTCTGCAGCAATAAGTGATATAGCATTCAAAGAGTGTACCAGTTTACGACTTTTCCCAGTTATACTCTGCAAGTTCCATTTCTGGTACCTGTGCGGGTGCATCTACTGGTTTAGAGCCATTCAGAATAGTCATAGGAGTAATAAAATATGAAGAGAATTCTAGTGTTTGGCATGACAGAAAATCCTGGCGGCGTAGAAAGCGTAATTATGAATTATTATCGTAACATGGACAGGTCAAAAATACAGTTTGATTTTCTTTGCAACTCATATAACCCCATTGCATTTGAAGATGAATTAGTAAAAATGGGGGCTGCCATGATTCATTTCCCAGCAAGAAGCCAAAATTTTTTCAGCTATAAAAAAAAGTTGAACAGGTTTTTTAAAGAACATGCAAAAGATTATGTTGCAATTTGGGTTAATGTTTGTAGTCTTGCGAATATCGATTATTTAATTCTCGCAAAAAAATATGGAATAGAAAAAAGAATTATTCATAGCCATAATTCGCAAAATATGGATAATTGGCTTCGTGGAATACTACATAAGCATTTCAAAAAGAAATTGGAGCAGTATGCAACTGACTTTTGGAGCTGTTCAGAAGATGCGTCTACTTGGTTTTATGATGCAAAGCTAAAAAATCAGGTTGTCATCATTAATAATGCAATTGATGTAGACGCAATGGCATATAATGAAAAACTTAGAAATGATCTTCGAAAAAAATTACAATGGGAAAATGAGTATATCATCGGAAATATAGGACGGCTCCATTTTCAAAAGAATCAAAAATTTGTTATTAATGTGTTTGCCGGAGCAGAAAAAAAAATGCCCGATGCCAGGCTGATCTTAGTTGGTCAAGGGGAAGATGAAAAAGCTCTTAAGGAGCAGGTTAAGCAACTAGGACTCGAAAATAAGGTTTTATTCGCTGGGAAACAGTACAATATTCAGGCATGGTTGAGTGCATTTGATTTGTTTTTATTTCCATCATTATTTGAAGGCTTAAGTATAGCTGCTCTGGAAGCACAGGCAAATGGTCTTCCAGTTATTGCCGCAGAAAAAGTGATTCCTATGGAAGTAAGGATAAATTCTAATTTCAAGTTTTTAAATTTAAATTTACCTGTATCAGATTGGATAGAACAAATAATGATAATGCGCACTAACGGACATAGAGAATCATATGAAACTGTGAGAAAAAGTTTTATAGATCACGGCTACGAAATAAAAAATGAAGCAGCAAAGCTTCAGAGAAAGCTGCTGGGAGAATAACAGATGAATAAATATCAGATCTACGAAATTGCCGGAGAGCATAATCATGCAGGAACAAAGGCCACAAAGGACTTCTCTGAAATTGCAAAAAAAATGGGATATGAAATATTACCACTTTCAATGAGAACAGCACAAAAAGGCAATATAGCAAAACTCCAACGCCAACTTGGATTTTTTATAGACTGGAATAAAATTTATAGTAGTGTAAAAGAGAAATCTGTAATACTTTTACAACAGCCTTTTCATTATCCACAACTGATAAGAGAAAATATACTTTGGAAATTAAAAGAGAAGAAAAATGTAAAATATATATCAATAGTTCATGATGTGGAAGCATTAAGAAAATTTCGATATAACGATTACTACAAACATGAATTCGAAACCATGCTTAAAATTGCTGATATTATCATTGTTCACAATCAAAAGATGGCGCAGTATTTTATGGAACAAGGTATTCCTGAAAATAGACTGGTTGTTTTAAAAATTTTTGATTATCTTCAAAAAAAAGAAAATCCTTTATGTCCTAAATTCGAAAAAAAAATTACAGTGGCCGGTAATTTGGATGTAGAAAAGTGTGGTTACATAGCAGAACTAACGAAATTAACTAATATAGAGGTTAATCTATATGGTCCTAATTTTGATGAACGCATGAAAGACTGTAGTCATATTCACTATAAAGGGAGTTATCCGGCTGACAAAATTCCTGAAAAATTGACAGCAGGATTCGGCTTAGTTTGGGATGGAAATAGCTTGAATGGTTGTACGGGAGAATCTGGACAATATTTGAGATACAATAATCCGCATAAGCTTTCTTTGTATTTAGCGTCTGGATTGCCTGTTGTAATATGGTCCGAATCCGCAGAAGCCGATTTTGTAAGAAAAAACAAAATTGGGATTTGTGTAGAGTCTTTGTATGACTTGCAGACATATTTTGAACAGCTTAAAGAAGAGGAGTATACTGAAATGACACATAATGTTCATGAAATGGCAATACTAATAAGAAATGGAGTATACGGAACACAGGCGCTAAAAAGGGCAGAGGAATTGTTGAAATTGTAATATTAAAAAGGGAAAATTTGTAATTATGAAGGTAAAGGTTCCACATGTTTTACAAAAAGAGTTTATTTTTTTGATATCCTATACTCTTTATTTGGTTTTTTGGTTGCTAAGTACTACATTTTATTATGAATATTATGAGGGAGTTTTGTTCCGAATCATAAAACTGGTATGCATTACAATGCTTGTGTTGAATGAAATTTTGTATAATAAAAATTCATTTAGATCTGTCCATGGATTAGCATTGTGCGCATTTATTTATATTATAGTTATTCGTAATATAGGAGCTTTAAGTGATGTCGCAATGTTACTTATATTTATATATTGTGGGAGAAATGTTTCTTTTTTGAAGGTGGCTAAATTTACATTTACTATTAATTCTGTAGCATTGATTTTTACGGTTGGAAGTGCATATTTGGGGATTATTCCAAATTATGTAGAAATAACAGATGGTAGGTATAGAGAGTACATTGGCTTTACATACGCGTTATATCCAGCAGCAATATTATTTGATATCACAGCATTGACCATATATATTCGTAAGCAAAAAATCAAAATGCTTGAATTATTAATCCTTTTTTTGATTAATTGGATAATTTTTAAAAAGACAAATGCAAGATTATCATTTTACATGTCATTACTAATGATTGCAGGGGCGGCTTTTTGGAAATTTTTTCCTTCAGTATTAGAAAAATCTAGAATTTTACATTGGGGAATGATAAGTTCATATATAATTGCTTTTTTAAGCTCATATTATTTGATATACAATTATAATCCAGATATAGTTTGGCTAGAAAGATTGAATAAAATATTCAATAATCGATTAGAATTAGCACACAAGTCACTTGAATTGTACGGAACTTCCTTAATTGGAAAAAATAATATGGAGTGGATAGGAAATGGACTTAATTCATCCGGGAAAAAGCTTACAGGTTCTTATTTGTGGGTAGATAATCTTTATATATCAAATCTTCAAAAATTTGGAATTTTAGTTGCCGTGATAATCATTGTGCTTTTAACAATTACATTAATTAAAGCATTCAAAATTAAAGATTATTATTTAATGTATATACTTACATTTATCGCAGGAAGATATATGATTGATGATTTATTTTTATATTTGCACTATAACACATTCTGGCTTGCAACAGGCACACTTTTGATTGGCTTGAAAAAATATTCTAGACCGCAAATTGAAAAATAATATATTATATTATTTGGAGAAAATAAATATTAAAAATGAAGATATCAGTGATATTAGCAACGTATAATGACAGTGAATATATCATTAAACAGTTAGAATCATTGCATCTACAAATCTTGACGGCACCCTGCACCAGGTTTCTACTTTCATATCTGCAGGGCGGTTTTTACAATCCTGGATCTGTGCCGCCCATTGCTGCAACCGAACCTGTTCAACAACTAAACGTGTTTGACTGCTCATAGCTAGACCTCCATAGGCGGTCAAAAAAGTTGAGTACTTAACTTTTTTGACTCTGTATAGTGTGAGACTATTATGGCAGAAAAGGAGTGGAGGAACAGGTACTTGCTTATGGAGCGTTTACACCGGAATGGTGGTTTCCTTAAAAATGAATTTGCAGTTTCCTATCCCCGGACAGCAGGGACGAGACTATGAGAAAATCTCTGTAAATTAGATTCTTCTATGATAATGAAGGGTGAGAAGCTTACAAATCAGGCTTTTCACCCTTGTTTTATATATAACAGTTACTGCTAGGCATGTCAAGAGCAGGCGGCTGGCCGCCTGTCTTAGATTATGTTTTTACTTATTCTGGAAGTCGTCCTTCGTACATGATACTCAACTCCCCATAGACCTGGCCCCAGTCCCGGATGGTAGTTGTCCATTTCTTAGTAGCCTCGAAAGTGGCCAGATATAAGGCTTTTAACAGCGCTGTATCACTTGGAAATACGCTTCTCTGACGATTCAGTTTCCGGTATGTGGAGTTCAGTGATTCTATCGCATTTGTTGTATAAATGACCTTCCGAACAGTGGTTGAAAACTTAAAAATTGGAGAAACAGCATCCCAGTTGTCCTTCCAGCGTTTCACAGGCTCGCAGGGACACGGAGGCCGGATTATTCATGTCCGCTAAAACCGGCTATATGCATCGAGATGTCCTCAACCTCTTTCGACTATGTCAATCGCTTTTACAAGTGCACATCCTGTATAATATCCATTTCTCAGTCTTAAAGCAAGTTGCGCAGTGTTTTTTTGCATAGAATTGTATTCTTCTGGGGAGATTTTTGCCAATTTATCAGATAATTCCAGCAACGAATCAACAACAATTCCAATTCCATTTTTTTTAACAAACTCTGCTTCTGCTGCACCGTTCCAAATTATAACAGGAAGTCCTGAAGATAAATAAAGCGAAAGTTTATGAGGATTATTATATTGCAGATATTCTCCAGCATCTCCTCTACACTTATCAATACCAGTTCCATCCCAGACCAATCCAAAACCTTTTACCAATTTTTCTGGGATTTTATCTGGTGGAAAGCATCCACCATAGTGAATATTTGAATATCGCTCCATGCTCAAATCAAAATTCGGTCCATATAGTTGAATATCAATTCCTGTGATCTGCGGAAGAAGTCCGATATATGCGCATTTCTGTGTATCAAGATTTCCAGCCACTGTAATTTGCCTTTCAAATTTCGGGGTTCGCATATTTGTGTTCGCTTGAAGATAATCAAATATTTTTAGAATCACAAGTTTTTCTTTTGGCACTCCAATCTCTTCAAAAAATTTTGCCATTTTATTATTATGTACTATCAAAACATCTGCCAATGCTACCATCGTAGAAAATTCGTGCTCATAATATGCATTGTTGCAAAATTTTCGCAGACTCTCTACATCATGAATGACGGAAATGATCTTAACTTTTTTTTTGCTTTTAAGTTTCTTCAAAATACTTTCTCGTGATAACTGCCTAATACGAAATGGATTCTGAACTAAAACTATCGACTGTTCTTCAATTTGGGCATACGCTTTTTTCCATTCCTTTTTAAACCCCAACTGTCGTTTGATTTTTGCATTTATAGAAGACCTTGTTGTCCATGTCTTGATTTCAATTGGTTCAAACCCATTTTTTTCTGCAATTCTCACAACATCTTGTACTGCTTTTGATCCTGCCGTATTATTGTTCTCCATTATTTCAACTATTTGGTATAATTTCATATTTTTATCTTTTTCCATTTGTGTATCTTCCTGTTTTTACTCAAAAGTTTTATCTCATTCCCTATTACATAAAACAAACAATTTGTGCCTACCGACATCAGGGTGTCTTCGTTAAAAGCCCACAACGCAATAATTATAGCTGATATAATTAACCTGTATTTTTTTCCTTTTACCAACCGCCGCATTAGAAACACAAATAATAACATTATTATTACAGATATTATTATTCCCCACTCCTGCAATAAAAGTATCATTCCTGAATCAACTAAAAAATAGGGCAACCCTGTATCAACTGTGTAATCAATATTCCCCCCCCATAGACTAAATCCAAATTTTCCCATTGAGAACGCAGCCAAGTTAATACGTCCCGAAAGAAATCTATTCAATGTATTTATTACATGAAGTACTCCAAGAGAATACTTTTCAGGGAGAATAAGTTTCACGATATTAAAATCAGAAATCAGATACCCATAGGCTGCATATAAAGCGGCTAAGAGCCAGTTGATAAACAATATTCCTGGAAATAAAAGAATCATAGCCTTTGATGTTAGTACATTTTGTACCATCTTAGTATTTAATGTCACATATAAGATAAAGCCTACTCCACCACATATCAACATAGAACCACTCTTTGATATTAACACACCAAACACAAGTATCACTAAACCAAGTCCTATTGCCTTCAATCTGCTATGCGGATATGTGATATACATAACAAGCAACAATATCACACCTATATTCATTGACAAATAATTCAAGTGAACATATCCACCTACAGCAAATGCAATAAGAAATATCGGCATTTTGGTTTTTAAAATCCATCTTGCAATTTGCTCAAATTTTATATTCATGCCAATAAAAATAGCAACTATCGCAGCGATTAATCTTGTATCCCCACTTAAAGTCATTTTATATATTGCTACTATACAAGTCGGTAGCATCCAGATAATTTGCTTATAATTGCGTGGCATCTTTGAAAAAGCATCCATTAGACCGAAAATCAACGCTATCATCAACAATATGCCTAAGTAGCCAGTTGAATATTTCCATCCTTTTAATGTATAATATGCGCACATAAAAGTGCACGATATTTGTGGGAATATTTCTTGTTTTTTTAACAGCATATCAACATACCTTTAATTCGACGTATTTTTTTCGCCCTTTAATTTTTTTAAAGTTTCTTTTATCATTTTTGCTCTTTCCTGACCAATGAATCTTATAATTTTCCGCTTTAATTTTGTTTTATTTCCCATCCAAGACGCGCTGTAATGGTGGATTGAAATCGTGTCCTCACAACGAAGAAGCCTCATTCCTTCTCCTGGTGCAATGGGATCTAAATACTTTGGTGGCAGCACAAGCGTTCTGCCAAGGTTAACGGGTTCATTCTCATTGTAAATGTATCCAAGTTCTTCCAAAACCGCATTGTTGAGATAAGGACAAGCAAATTCTGTTTTTCTTTCTTCTGAAAATATGATTTCATCGTATTTTCTCAACATCTGTTGTACCACTGGATTAGATTTTGTAGCACCAAAACCTAATCCAGTGTTACATAGGTGTCCAGCTTGCTGGACACCTATGTAACACTGGTACTCCCGAAGGGAGTCCAGATTTTTTAGAAGTTCAACATCTGTATCCAGATAGATTCCGCCGTTATCGTATACTACTTTCAACCGAGCATAATCCGATACAAACGCCCATGCTTTTGCCGCATATGCAGCTTTCGTAAACGGATGCGCATTAACATCGAAGTTTGATTCATCCCAACGTTTTATTTCATAGTCCGGGCACATTTTTTTCCATGATTCAATGCACTGCATAACATCCTTCGGCAACGGATTGCCGCCAAACCAGCAGTAGTGAATAATTTTAGGAATCATCGCTTTTCTCCTTGTTTATCAGCTTTCCGACAAATTTCTTATTTTCTTTGCCGGAATTCCACCCCATATTTCGTGGGCAGGAATGTCATGGTTCACAACTGCTCCCGCAGCAATTATGGCTCCATCTCCAATAGAAACGCCTCTTAGAATCACCGCATTTGCGCCGATCCACACGTTTCTTCCAATATGCACAGGGGTACTTTCCAAACCATTTTCCACGCCGACTTTTCCAAGCCGATGGTCATGGTCAATGATCACAACATTGTTGGCAATGTTGCAAGCATCGCCAATCGTTATTTCTTCCGCACAAGTGATGGAACAATTATGGTTCATAAAAACCTTTTCACCAATTCTACACCGTGCTTTTTCGGTACATTTTATATAACAGGGACCCGCACTCATCAAAAAAGATCCCACTTGTAAATTGCTCTTCGGAAGAAGTTCAACAGTAAATGTTCCCTTAATTGAATTTATTGCACTCATTTCAACATTTGTGCCATAACGGATATGCAGACTTACATAAATCCATATAGATTTTGCTGCCAGAAACGCTCTCTTACAGTTTTGCCCTACAAAATTCCTTAATGAAGCAGAGGCGGTGCTCCAATTTTGTACCTGAGATCGTCTGTTCTTTTCCTTATGCATTTAGCGGGGACCCCCCCCAGATTTCATAGGGAGGAATATCCTTTGTAACAACCGCCCCTGCTGCTACAACAGCTCCATCGCCTATATTCACGCCCTGCAAAATTGTAGCCCCCGTTCCGATCCAACAATGATGCCCTATATGAATGGGCTTAAAGTCCGCAGTAAAGTCTGGGTCATCAATATCATGGCTTCCTGTAATCATCTTCACATGGCTTGATATGTTGGTATCGTGACCAACCGTGATGCCACCACGAGCGTCCAATTCCGCAAACCAGCCCACAGCGACACCATCACCCAAGTTCAATCCCTGCGGCAGAAGGATTTCCACGCGGCGGCATGGGAATGTATTTTTGCCCATCTTTGCACCAAGCATCTGGTAAAACCATTTACGCACATGGCGGCTCGGAATCTTATTCCAGATTGCATTACCAAACAATGTCACAGCATAATAAATGCATTTGACAGGCTTGGTCATTTGATTTCCTAGGCTTTTTGTATGTTCTTTTTTTTGCATTTTATATTCTGTCTCCTGCTTTATATAACACTCACAGCAGTTTATCTATTAGCTTTTGCGGCGTAATTTTTAATAATCCGTATAGCATCCAATCCAGTTTCAACTTCAATAAAATAAATGGAACTGCTTTTACGGTTGCTGTCTCTGGATGAAACTCTTTTATCGCACACTGAACTTCAGGGTTGCTCAAATAGTGGCAAAACACACTCCACCCCCCCGATTTATCATGTGACAATCGAAGGGCCAGCTGAACTGCAGAAAGCACTAATGTTCCTTGCCAATACCTATGTGTGTTTTTCCCTTTTTCGGCTGCAATTGCATCAACTTCTTGCCGTGCATGAATCAGTTTTTCTTTGTTTTGCGTCATTAGGACAGGATTTCCATTGCTGGTTACATTTGCACTTCCTTCTCGAATCGTCAGATAGTACAGGGTTTCTTTCAAAATACCAACAGAATGCGTAAAGAGCAAATATGTGTTAATGAACTTTGTATCCTCACCCAGTGATAAATTTGTATCGAAAAAAAGATTATTTTTTCTTATCACAGAGCTATCTAACATTATTCGCCAAAGTGCCGTATGTTCCTTGCCTTCTCGCTGACCACATTCGCCACGCAGCCACCGATTCACATCTGCAAATGAATGCCCTAAAAACTCTGGCATAACTTCATCCACAATCTGTTCGTCTCGATAAATGCCATTCAGTTTGAATATGTGCTCATTTGCCGTTTGTCCATTCACTCGATTTCCATAACCATATAAAACACTCTCCACTTTGTTCGCTTTTGCAAATGCAACACAGTCCTCAATCAGATTTGGCTCAAATGTATCGTCCGAATCAAAAAAGAAGATTTTTTCACCTTTAGCCTTTTTAGTCCTTCATTTCTTGCGGCCGAAACTCCTGCATTTTTCTGATAGTAGTATTCAATTCTTCTATCCGGATAACTTTTAATGATTTCCGCGGTTTTATCTGTAGAACCATCATCAATGAATATCAACTGCAAATCATTATATGTCTGTGCTAGAAGGCATCCAATCATTCGGCCAATATACCTTTCTGTGTTATATGAGGGAACGATAACTGACACTTTAATTTTTCCCACTATTCTGACCTCAATTCACTATAAAATTTCACATACACTTGCTTCAACTTATCAAACGAAAACTCGTCTTGATATCGTTTTTTTGACTGTTCATCCATACGTTTCAGCATCTCAGGATTTTCTATTAATTTATTCATTTTCTCTGCCAATTGCACCGGGTTGCGCGGTTCCACCAGATAGCCATCTACGCCATCACGAATAATCTCCGGTGTTCCATCTACTGCCGTGCCAATCACTGTTTTACCAACAGAATAGGCTTCAATTGGCGTAAGAGGAAGCCCTTCCCAAAGTGAACTCAGCACCACAAAATCCAACTGGCTCATTACGTTTTGAATATCATTTCGATATCCCAGAAACAGAACCTTATCTTGTATTCCTTTAGCCTGTACTTGCGCATGAAGTTTTTCTTTTTCCTCACCATCACCCACGATAATAAACCGTGCTTCTGGATGTGTTCTTGCTGTAATTTCTGCTGCTTCAATAAAATAGGTCATACCCTTTTGTTCGGACAGCCTTCCAATATTCCCAATCAGCACATTTCCCTTTGTGCGTTCTTGACATAGTGCTTCAATTGGTACAACGTTTCCGCCAAATGGCTTGACCGCATTATGGATAACACAAACCTGCTCTTTAGGGATTTTAAAATACTCTGTCAGGTTTTTCTTGACCATTTCACCAACAGCAATAACCTTTGTGTTTTGGTATGCCAGTTGAGTTAGCTTTTTTTTATCGGTAAATGTATTGTGTGCATTTGCTATTTTCACAACTTTTTTTGGTGCAGTAAGTTCTGCATAGAAGGCAGCCATTCGATGATGAGAATGAACAATGGTGATTTGTTCTTTATTTATAATGCTTTTGATTGACCGACAGCTTTTCAGCATATTCATCGGATTTTTACTTGCAATGTCTGGGATCATATAATGCTTGATTCCCATTTCTTGCAGTTTTTTCTCGTGGATACCACCAGTCGAGCATACAATGATTTTATTTACCCTGCCTGTTAATATTTCGCACAGTTGCAGAACAACATTTTCCGTGCCACCCAAACCCATTGTGCGAACAATAAAGAGAATATTCTGATTCTGCAATTTCATCGAATCACCTATACTTTTTAATCAACCCAATGATTTTCATATCATCCACAAAATATCTCTTAAACATCCGCTTCGGTTCCTGCAAAAAGCGGTAGAACCATTCTAAGCCATGTTCACTCATCCATCTTGGCGCACGATTGACATTACCTGCAAGGAAATCAACAGTGGCACCTGCACAAACAGACACTTTTGCATCATACATTGAGATATTTTCATAAATCCACTTTTCCTGCTTCGGACAGCCAAAGCACGCAACTAGCAAATCAGGATGTACATCTGAGATCATGTGATTGATTTTATCCAGTTCTTTTTTATCCTTTTCAAATCCAAGCGGCGGCGCATATGTTCCTACAATCTTGATTCCGGGCAGCTTTTCTTCCAATCGTTTCCTTGCCTGTTCCGCAATGCCCTCTTTTCCCCCGATAATAAAGATCGTATAGTTCTTCTGCGTTGCAACCTCGCAAAGAAGCGGAACGAGATCGGACCCTGATATCTTCGCTTTCAACGGTTTCCCATGCAGCTTTGAAATCCATACTAGAGGCTTCCCGTCTACCAGAACCATATCTGCATTGTCAACTACTTGCTTGAGATATGGATCATTTTCGATTTTCATCACCACATCGACATTAATTGCGACAACATATGATTTCTTACCATCCGCAATCATTTTTTCGATGGCCGCAATCGTTTCGTGCATCGTTACATTATTGATATAGGTATTTAGTAATGCCTGCTTTTCCATTTCAGTTTTTCTCCCCAAAAATCTTTCTTCCAACATCAGACACAGGCGATGGTATACAGGAAGGTGTAGTTCCTGAATCATATACGTTGCTGTCTGAGAGACCTCACTCATCTGTTCCTATTTGCAGCTTTTTGTCCCTGTAAGACCGATAACTTTCATACCTTTTGCATGCGTGGTAGTCGCTGCATAAAGTACATTTGTGCTATTTCCACTAATCTTTTGGTACATAGTCTTCCGGGGTATAGTGAATCACTCGCGTACCGTCATCTTCAAACTGAAACGGAATATACAGAAGATCCCGCATTGCCAAACGTACAGCATCTTGATATTCAGGCTGCACATAAAATACAAGAAAACCGCCGCCGCCTGCGCCAAGTAGTTTTCCTCCCAATGCGCCTGCTGCAATTCCTTTTGCATAAAGTTCATCAATACTATTTGTTGAAACGGCTGAACCCGTCTGGCGTTTCAGTTTCCATGTGTGATCCAGCATTCTTCCAAAATCATCCAGATCATGTTCTTTGTCCGTTAAGACTTTTTCAGCCTCATCCACTAGAGAAAGCATTTCTTTTAACTGTGCTGCCTTGCCTGTTTTACCTGCCGCATTCGCTTTCTGAACATCGGAAGAAAAACGAGTAAATCCTGTAAAGAACATCATCAAATTCCGATTAAGCTGTTTTTTTCTCTCTGGAGAGATAATCACAGGAAGGACTTCATAACCATCAGCGTTGAAGTTAATACGGTTAAAACCGCCAAAAGATGCTGCAATCTGATCCTGCCAGCCGCCAGCTTCCTGACATAGATTTCGTTCCAAGTAAATTGCTTCATTTGCCAATTTTTTCTTATTGGCATATTTGCCTTTCAGTGCATAAAAAGCATTCAGCATTCCTACCGCAAAAGAACTTGAAGTTCCTAAACCGGAACGTGCCGGAAGATCTGCTTCATATGTAAGACGAATTTCGTGCATGTCCAACATCTTCATTGCATTACGAATTGCAGGATGCTGAATATCCTCAATGCAGGTCACACGTTCCGTCTTTGAATAAGATAGTTCTGTTGAATAATCAAAGAATCGCGGTAGATGGCGTACGTTTACATAGCAATATTTATCAAATGTTGTAGAGAGAACCGCTCCACCATTCTCTCTAAAAAAACTCTCCATGTCTGTTCCGCCACCAAAGAAAGACATACGAAACGGTGTTTGTGTAATAATCATAATAATTTCCCTTAATTCTTATATCCTCTAGAGTGTCAATATTATCATATTAAGCACCACTTACATGGTGTCCAGCTCTGTTATAGCAAGTTATCAAACACCCTTTCTCGACCATCCTAGTGCAAAGTTCTTTTACGACAATTTCAATTCCAACTTCTCTTGATAGCCGTTTATGGCCGAACATAGCAACTTTCAAATTCCCTTGCATGTTGATCTCCAATCAACTTTATTTTTCCTTTTTAGAGCGTAGATGGTTTTTATTCATCTAAATCTTAATAATAAAAAAGACCCACATTCAGATTTCCCTCTCTCAATGCAGGCCACTCATCCCATCTTTATCAACGTTTTCGGATATCTCAACCTCAAATAATTGTTATTATTTGGACTAAAAAAAGTAACATCCTACTGCTTTATTTATATTACCATTTTTTCATTCAAACTTCAACCCCTAAACTGAATTTATAATATCTTTTTCTATTCGATTTCCAAATCATTTCGTCCATTGTATTTCATCAGCACTTCCCGCTTTCGATTCAGGGATATTTCCGTATAGATCTGGGTTGTCACAATGCTGCTGTGTCCAAGAAGTTCCTGAACGTCGCGGATTCCTGCGCCATTGTTTAAAAGCTGTGTTGCAAAGCTGTGCCGCAGTGAATGTGCTGTTGCATGTGGATCGATCCTGGCGACTTTTTTATACTTGGAAAATATATTTTCTACACCGTATACCGACATACGTTTTCCGAGACGGCTTGGAAAAAGAGCCGAATCTTTTAACTTCCTTGTTGTTCGAATTCTCAGCCACGTGCTGATCTTATGAGACACAGCATCAGATGACAGGAACAGAATGCGTTCTTTATTCCCCTTTCCATGGATCAGGACAGATTGTTCTTCTTCCCGATAGTCTTCTACATTCAGGGCTGCTGCTTCTCCCACCCGCAGGCCGAGGCTGAATAACAGCTCCAGAATACACATATCCCGCAAGGTAATCCAGTTTTGATACTCGGATTCTGCATTCTGAAAAGCTGTTGTTGCAGTCTGTAAAAGCATCTGAATTTCAGATTTCGCCAGAGTCTTAGGCAGCCGTTTTGGCATCTGGAATTTTCGTGATGAAAATCGAAATAACTTTTCATGGGTATCATATTGCTCCTCAAGATACTGGACAAACTGCCGGATCGATACATATTTTCTCCGAATCGACCGGGCACTCAGATGTCTCTCATCCTGCAGATAATTGAAATACTGCAAAGTTACTTTATCATTCAGAATCTGAGTCCTCGTTTCCCCAATCCATCTTCGAAAGTCACAGAGATCACATTCGTATGCCTGTAAGGTGTGTTCAGACAGATTTCTCTCAACCTTAAGTTCTTTTCTAAAGTTTTGAATGTCCTGCGCCAATTGTTTCATATCCACCAGCATATCGTATCCTCCCATAAAAATCAATTGCGCCTGCTGCAAGAAGCAGCAAGCGCAAAGTATAAAATCGTTTCAGATTGTTTTAATGATCCTCATTTTTCTCTATACAGTTCTTTCTCTGTTCCATTCCGACAGCCGCCAGCACAAATATATCATAGGAAATGTCCATCAAACGATGAGCGATCACACAATTCACTGCAATCAATGCAATTGCGTATTGTAAATACAGATCCTTGCTATTTTTCCAGCATGCGTACCAGAATAATGCAAGCACAATAATTAAAAGTAACACTCCCCAGGTCATTAAGATATTTACATATGAACAGTCTAAAAAGAAATAATCTCCCTGCCAGTCCGTCGTGAGTCCGGCTCCTATCATTTCGATCTTCTGACCAAATAATTTGATTCCATATTCAACAAACGCTTTTTTCCCAAACATAAGGCGTGTAACAAGTGTACTGTAAGTGCCTTCGCTAACCTGTTCCCAGTTATACGCATTCGTGGCCGTAATGGAAGCGATTGCTAAAAGCGGCATGATATATGGTCCAAACCACCCCCAGCACTTTTTCCAGATCTTTTGCATCAGACTATCTTTTTCCGATTTTCTCTTCTTTGTAATCAGATTTCCGATTCCAAACAGCATGGATACCATAATAATGCATCCGGAATCCACTCTGGCATTGCAATACCGATATACAAGAAAGCCCACGAGAGCCCCAAACATATAATAATACCATTTCAGCCGTTCTCCCCAAAGATAAAAGAATGATAACAGGAGGAAAAATACATGTGCCCCAAAATCTGTAGGGTACATAATTCCAAAGGAATTTCGAATTCCACGTTCTCCCGCCTCATACTGCAGATTCTCAATAATCCCCAGCATAGATCCCGCAAATGCCAGAAGACAGATTCCGCCTGCAATCATGAGATATACCTGAATGATCTTCTTAAATGGGACATTCCGGCTTCCAAGGATCAGCATCATCCACATCAGCGGATCAAGGTATCGCGATGCATATAAATTTCCGAGCACACATGCCCCAGCGAGCGCTATAAGAAGCAGCTCTTTGATCCGATGTTTGTCATACAGAAGAATTTTCACTCCCATACATCCAAGAAAAGTCAGCTTACACACTTTAACGATCACACCGCTTCTGGGGAACATGGTTGTTGACCACACGCTGACACTCAAAAGCAATGCAAAGCCGACCAGCGCAAGCGTCTCACCTGCGCGATAATCGCTATACCATCTATCCTTTCTTAAGCGAAGCCATTTAATTTTCATATCCGTATTCAGACGTTCCAGATCCGTTTTGCTGTACTGTGTACTCTTAAAGATCCTGACCGCAGCGACCCATGCAAGTGCCACAATGATACCCGCTATGATTCCAAACTCTGTATAATGAGTGGCGATTTCCATCCCGCCTTGCTGCATTCCCAGACTATTGAAGATCATGGCACTTACAACAATGATTAAGGCCGCCAACTCTTTTCGCTTCAAAAAATCTTTCCATATATTTTGCATTCTGCTTTCCCTTTTCTTCATCTATTCATTTCATCTGTATTTTCTTCAGTATCTGTCCCCATATTTCTTTAATCAGAGGTTCTCCCGCAACGAGCAATATAGCACCATAGATTCCAAAATAAATAACAGCGGACAATACCAATGTGAAAAACACACCTAAATTCAATACTTTCACCCAGATAGCCACTGCTCCGGCGATCAGAACCGCAAAAATCAGAATCTTCCAATGAACCTTTTCCAGAATTCCACACGTAAGATCTTTTAATTTCCAATATTGATATACCAATACCGCAGCCTCCGCTATCAACGTTCCGATTGCCGCCCCCGAAGATGCCATGCCTGGAATCAATACTGCATTAATGAGCATATCTACAATAGCCCCCAGCGTTACAGAATATAATACCCATTTTTCTTTTCCCAACGGAACCATCACCTGAATTCCCATAATATTAGTCAGCCCAATAAAGAAAAGTGTCGGCATCAGGATCTGCATAGGAAGAACGGAACCTCCATAAGTATCACCTGAGAGAAAATAAATTCCTTCTCTTGCATATAAAATAAAGTACACCATCATTGGAAGTGCTGCCACGCACACAAAGTTGATTGCCTTTTTCGTTATTTCCTCAAATTCCCTTTTTAGATTGTGTTCAATATAGTATGAAGCTCTTGGCAATAATACTGTTCCCAGCGACGTAATAATGCTTACCAGTATTCCCTTGATTTTAACCGCCGCATTATAATATCCTACATCTTCATCCGTCTTTATAAAGCCCAGCATAACCGTATCAAGATTTGTATAAACGGTTGTTGCGCAAGACATTGCGAAAAAGATCATGATCGGTTTCATATGCTGGCGAAAATTATATTTTCCTGTTGGACGCAGTGATACATATTTATGTGCGTTTATAAAATTCAACACATTAGAAGCCGACGATGCAAAAATTGATATGCCACCATAGATTACATAATCTTCTTTGCTTTTGACCAGTAAAAACATTGCGCCTACAGAGATTATTTTCACGATGATCGATCTTATTGTTATATAACTATATTCTTCCAGGCCTTTGTACAGCCATTCCATTCCAATAGAGTTAAAGAATATCATTGTGCTTACGATCAAAAACAATGTCTTATCCGCCCTCATTCTCGGAACAGTCCAAAATCCTATGAAGAACAAAAGGTATGCTGCTGCCGTTGTCCATATACTGATGCCCAGCAATTCCTGAACCGTTCGTGATAATTTTTTCTTATCGTCGCGCACCTGTGCACATACTCGAATTCCGTATGTTGGAATTCCAAGCTGTGCAAACATAGAAAAATATGTCACTATTGATGTTGCAAATGCTACTTTTCCTGTGCCGATTGGGAGCAGGATTCTCGATACATACGGAAATGTAATCAATGGGAATATGAAATTCGACATTGTCAAAACCATATTCATAATAAAATTAAATTTTACAGATTTTTCTTTCATTCTTTTATAATTCCTATCATAGTTTCACATACCGCTAATGAGAGTTATTTTAACATCCCACATCCCTTAAGCGCTGTTTTCAAATAGATTCCCTTGAGCACTCTTGCTTGAATTATCATTGCATGTTTCTTCATCTCTTCATAATCCTTTATCGTTAATCCTGCTAATTTTTCAGAGAGTTCATGCAGGTCATGAACTGTGATCCCCAGCTTCTCTCTCTCCACAAGTTCCGCCATCGCCGCGTGTTTTCCAATAATCACCGGTATCCCGGCTGCCATATACAGAGAGAATTTATGTGGACAGTTGTACTGGAGATATCGCCCTGCCGCTTCCTGTCCTTCTTCGAGGTTTTCGCCGTCCCACACAAGACCAAAGTCACCTTCCAGCACATCCGGAAGCCGGTCCGGTGATTCGACACCTCTATAGAATCCCGATTCCAGAATTCTGTCAGACGGTTGGATTCCGTACAGTGCGAAATTCAGAAAAGCATAATTCCCGTCGGCGATCAATTGATCCAAAAAACGACTTTTTCCGAGATTTCCCGCAAAAGCAATTGTATATCCATCTCTGGCTTTTTCCATTTCCGATGTTGCTTTTTGTTGATTCGAATCCTTTATCTCCGCTCCTGAGGTTTGTCCATCTTTCTCTACAAGATAATCAAACATCTGCAGCATTACCATCTTCTCATCCGGTATTCCCTGGTCTGCCAGCCATTTTTTCATCCGTATGTTATGGACGATGATCTTCCTGAAGCGATTGATTGCTCTGATTTCCCTCTGGACTGCTTTTTTCGGCATCTCATAGCGTAGACTGCTGATGTCGTGAATCAGAAGAACTGCTTTTTTCGGCAGTACCTGATAACAGATCCTATTAAACCGCTCATTCGCATAGAATGGATACTGAATCACAATTTGAGACCGGGCATAAATCTTCGGAAGACTGGCATATAGTCTGAAAAGACTATATGCATAATCTCTGATCTTTGATTTCTTCTTGATATAGCAGTAGAAAATATCCCCGTCTATGATTTTTCGCACATCCTGCCGCGCCTTTGTACCGGAAGTAAATCCCTCCTCATACAGATCTTCAATCAAAAGAATCTTCTTATCCATAGTACAAATATTCCTCCATCTGTTTTGCTGCCTGAGTGATATCGTAACCGGCTGCCTTAACACGTTCGGATACATCCCTTCTCCCTGTCGCAATTGTAGGCACTGCCTCTGCCCTATGGCCTCCGTTCAATCCGTTGATTCCCAGAATCGTTTCTGCCCATATCTGCGCACCACCATTTAACGGAATTTTATGATAATTTTCTTCAACAATTTTTGTCTCATCTGAAATCGTATCTGTCAGAAAGCATGGCAGATCAGCAGCCTGTGCCTCGATTAATGCTACCGGAAGTCCCTCATAGAGTGACGGAAAAATAAATGCGTCCATTGCCTGATAGTAACCGGAAGTGTCATTTACCGCTCCTGTAATAAGATAAGCTTTTTCCAGACCATATTCTCCAATCTTCTTTTCTATCTCTCCCCGCAAACTTCCATCTCCGACATGAATAAACCGGCACTCTGGATCCTTTTCATGCAGACATCGAAAGACATCCAGAATAAAACCTGGATTTTTTTGTTCTTCCAGCCGTCCAACTGTTCCATACAGCCGTGTATCTGGTGAAATTTTCAGCTGAGTCCTAATCTGATTTCTTTTCTCCTGACTAAAGCAGAATCTTTCCGCATCAATAGCATTGTGTATCACCTCAAATTTTGCATTTTCTCCGAACATGAACCAGCCAGCCATATTAGAACACGCAAACAGTTTTTCTGCATACTGATCCAGCTCTTTCTGGTGTGTCTGATGCAAGCGTTTCCGAATTCCCATAAGATCCCATCCTGTATCGTTGGAATTGTGAGAATGCGCAATGATTCGATTTATTTTATTCTTTTTTGCATAAGTCAAGTCATCGATATTTGCCAGTGACAGAAGATTGCAGTAAATTCCATCATACCGTTCTCCGGCGTTTTTAAAGAACTTCCTGTAGACGGTCTGATGTGCGACGGGATGTTTTCTTCTCCCCGGAAGCCGGATAATATCGGCTCCCATCGTCCTAAGTTCCTGTTCATATGCAATCACTTCTTCATAATTGACCAGATAATCAAATTGAACTTTTTCCGGGTCAATATGTCGTACAAGATTCATAATATATGCTTCCACCCCACCTGGGTTAGGCGTCATACCTGTCATTAAATATCGCTTTACCATCACCTCTAGTTGCCTCCCCTCAGGATCTTTTTGGCAGTTTTTCTCATCTCCGCAAACACGCAAACTAAAAAAGCGCTTTTACTTCCAAGGAAAAAGTGGTATAACTGCATATCAGCCTTCTTCGATTTTTCTGCTTTAAGAACTCTGAGTAATGTCTTTTGCCTCAACAGGTCTATCGCATATTCTTTTCTCTCTGAAAATGAAAATCTTTCCAGATAATTCATACAATCTTTATAATAGACCTTCCACAACTTCTCCCTGACCTGCAGATAAATTCCTTTTTCATTCGCAAGTTCTTCCGCCGCGTTCAGCACATTTTCGCTGAGCACCAATCTGGTCTTTCCGTCATCTTTTGTGAGGCTTCCGGATCCTGCACGCTGATTATATACGTAGAGAGTGCTGTTTACTACAGCAATATTGCCGCAATCTTTTAAAAATTTCAAGTTGAACAAAGCATCCTCTCCAAGGGAAAGATCTTCCCGAAATACCGGCATATGTCTTTCCAACGCCTGTTTCCGGTATATTTTCGCCCACACACTTGTCAAGAGTGTTGTTTCGTATAGTCTGCCAAAATATTTTCCTAATGTCTCCTGATCCGTCAAATTCTTACATTCCGGCAATACATCATATTGCGACACAAGATGTTCCCCTCTGTAAAACATACGCTTAAATCCACACAGGATCAAATCAATGCCCTCTGTGATATGTCCGGCCAACTTTTCGCATGCATCATTCGTAATCGTATCATCCGCATCAACAAACATGACGAAGGTTCCTGTCGCCTTTTTAATTCCATGGTTTCTCGCCGCAGAGACTCCTTGATTTTCCTGTTCAATATACTGGATTCTTGCATCATGCACTACATAGGATCTGCATATCTCCCCAGATCCGTCCTTTGATCCATCATTTACCAGAATGATCTCCAGATTCTGATATGTCTGCCCCTGTATACTCTCAATACACGTTCCAATATACTTTTCACAGTTATAAACAGGAACAATGATACTTATCTTTTCCATACGACATATTTCTCCTGATACGCCACAGGGGCACTGTGTTCCTTTTCTCTGCCCACATGCCCCTGTACTGTAAATTCTTTATTTGTCTTCTTTCAGATCCGGATCCTTTAATGCTGGATCCTCAAAACCGCCATTCTCAAAACCTTCTGTTGATTCTTTCATAAACAATACTTTCGGAGTCATTAAAATTAATTTTAAGTCCATCCATATCGAATAATTTCGAATATAGGTAAGGTCAAGCTTCAATTTATCATAGCTGGTCGTACAATATTTCCCGTAGATCTGCGCATATCCTGTAAGTCCCGCCTTTACCTTTAAACGGTACGAAAATTCCGGAATATTCTTCGTGATGATCTCTGCAAGCTCCGGTCTTTCCGGTCTCGGTCCAACCAGGCTCATATCACCTTTCAGAATATTCAGTAGCTGTGGCAATTCGTCTAACCTCGTCGCACGGAGGAAATGTCCTACAGGCAGGATTCTCGGATCCTTATCCCCAGCTTTAACCGGTCCACTCTTTTTTTCCGCATCAACTACCATTGTACGGAACTTATAGATTGGAAATACTTTTCCATTTAAAGTCAGTCTCTGCTGTGTATAGAAGACAGGACCTTTGTCCGTGCATTTGATCAACAGCGCTATGATAAGGAAAAACGGGCTGGTGATCAGCAGCATGATTCCGGAAATCAGAATATCTTCCATACGTTTTGCAAATGCCTGATCCCATGCAAGCCCATCAATGTTTCGGGACAAATATAACGGCGAGTCGAAAATATTGAGTTCTACCGATGTGCGCAGAAGAATATCGCTGATCTTCGGTACCGTATAGCTACGGATATTATTGGCATAACAGTGTTTCATAAGTTCGTTGCGGTCACATGCCGGAATATCGCCAATGATCACACCATCATACTGTTCCGCCCTGCGAATAATCTCCTCGACATTGTCCTGGATCCGAATTGTTTCCTTGATCTCATATTTATCTTCTCGGGATTCGATCCGTCCCATTAAATGAAACATCGGTTTATCTGCATGCACAAGAAGAAGCTTTTTCTTCGGGAACAGCGCCGCGTAAATCTTCTTAAATGCGAATGCCCACGCCACGACCACTATAAAGTCTACAACAGTCAGCGCCACAAGAGGCATCGGATTATGCATTCTCTTGTCAAACAGAACGATCTGTACATAAAAAAACGCATTGACCGCAATCAATGTGATCATATGGGAATACACCAGTGTCCAGTACTTATAGATTCCCACCTTCAGTCCACCATACATACGGTGAAGTACTAGCAGGAACAGTACATATTCTCCGGCAATCAGCCAGTTTCCTCTGCGCCAGAAGATGGATAAATTCCGGTTATAGTAATTCATCCACACAAAATAATATAATGCTAATTCTAACAGAACGATCGCTAATGAACCGAGGAACTTTACGATTCTCTTATACTGTTCAAAACGACTGCGTTTTCCTTTGACATCCATCTCTATTCCTGTGTGTTTCTCCTTCATATAGTGTTCTATGCTTCTTCGTCTGGTCTGTTCTGAAGATGCAATTTCATCTGTTCAAGATATACTTTTCCATATCTCTCCCAGGTAAAGTTCTCCTGAATAAAGCTCTTCGCGTTTTCTCCGATCTCCTTTCCATAGTTCGGATCCCGCATCAGCGCTTCATATGCCTGCTGATAATCGTTAAGATCATTGCATACCAGGAATTCCTTTCCGCTTTCAGCGCCCGATATCGGCTCTGCCGCCTTCGATGACACAAGGTTCAATTTTCCCATCGCCATCGCTTCAAGAACCTTATTCTGGATTCCTCCTCCTGTCTGCATCGGCGCGATCACCGCCTTTGCCTCTCCAAGAAGTTCATATGGGTCATCCATATAACCGGTCACATAAATGTCCGGAAATTTATTCCCGAGCTGCTGGATCTCATTTGTCGGATACGCCCCAATCACGACCAGCGGATATCTTTCCGCCAGTTTTGAGTGAATATGTTCCACATACCATAGCACTGCATCCACATTTGGGCGATAATTCATTTTTCCTATAAACGCAACATAATCAGACGGAATTTTATGCTCGACCACATTCTTTTCCCTGGAATGATCAGCCTCATAGTGAAGCAGTTCTTCTCTCACACCATGCGGCAGCCAGCATACATTTCCAACATTTTCCCAGTACCTTTGTTCTTCTTTGTTGAAAAGAAAGGTGATATCTGCTTTCTCAATACATTTCTTTTCAAATTTTAAAAGACGTTTTGACTCAAACTTATAATACATTTTATACAGAATGTCCGAAGTCTCATGCGCCGATTTCTGGTAATTCAGACCGATCGAATCTACCATATCAAACATAATCGGCATAGTAAGATTTTCTGAGTACAACATTGTTCGAACAAGTTCGCAGATGCACCCCTGATATTTTCCATCAGGAATATCCTCTATATACTTTTTGAGTGTTTTGGAATGATAAAGACCTACCTGTAGCGGATTCCCACAGAAAAAGGCACCTATCATTCCCCTTATTCTTTCTGCTTTACTTATACGAAATATCCGGATGTTATCCAGATATTTCGCATAAAACTCGCTTTCCTCTTCAGAAAGTTCTTCGTTTGTAAGCAGGCATAAATCCACTGCATACTGTGTAGAAAGGATTTTAAGAAGATTATAGTTCTTTAGGGAATATCCTGAAACCAATGGAAATAGCTTCCTTGGCAAAATCATCAAGATTGAAGGTTTATTCATCGCTTTTCATATGTCTCCGGCGTATAATGGATCACTCTCGTACCGCTGTTCTCAAACTCAAACGGAACATATAAGAGTTCCTCCATCGCCTTATGAACCGCTTCCTGCTTATCCGGCTCTACATAGAAGAGCAGGAATCCGCCGCCGCCTGCGCCGAGAAGCTTTCCGCCGAGGGCACCTGCTGCCATTCCCTTTGCGTAGAGTCCGTCGATAGAATCTGTTGAAATTCTATTGGAGATTCCGCGTTTCAGCTTCCATGTATAGTCGAGAAGTCTTCCGAATTCATTGAGATCTGTCTTGGATGTGAGAACCCTCTCCGCGTCATCCACCAGGGACAGCATCTCAAGAAGCTGCTTTTGCTTATCTACCAGTGCTTTTTCCGTTGTCTGCTGGATATCGGAAGAAAATCTTGAAAATCCGGTAAAGAATAACATCAGATTCTGGTTTAACTGTGCCTTTCTCTCCGGGGAGATAATAACCGGATTTACCTCATATCCGTCGGCATTAAAGTTGATCCTGTTTAATCCGCCAAACGCCGCCGCGATCTGGTCCTGAACGCCGCCGCTCTCGTTGCAGAGAACTCGCTCCAGATAGATCGCATCATCCGCAAGCTTTCTCTTATCCGCGTATTTTCCCTTTAACGCATAGAACGCGTTTAACATTCCAACCGCGAAGGAACTGCTCGTTCCAAGTCCGGATCTTGCCGGAAGGTCTGCCTCGTAGGTAAGGCGGATCTCCTGCATATCTAAGTATTTCATCGCTTCGCGGATCGCCGGATGATTGATATCGTTGACATCCGTCACACGCTCGATCTTTGAGTAGGAAAGCTCTGTGGAATAATCGAAAAAGCGCGGTAAATGGCGCACATTTACATAGCAGTATTTATCAAAGGTTGTTGAGATTACGGCTCCGCCGTGTTCCTTATAAAAGTCCGGAAAGTCAGTTCCGCCTCCGAAGAAGGACATTCTAAAAGGGGTCTGTGTGATAATCATAATTAACTCCTAATTACTTGATAAGTTATGCATCTACGGAACCATCTGTCGTTTTCTGCCACATAAATGTTTACCCATTTACGTTTAGATGATCCTGTATTGATGCTTTAATTCTTCGCAACAGTTCAATATCATGATACTTACTGGTTTATAAACCTGTCTTGTCTTCATCGTTTCAGTAAACCAGTCTGGTATTCTCAATTCTCAAATGAGTTTTACCGTCCTCAGTCCATCTGCAGAATTTTCTCTACAGCATCCAGAAGGTTCCTGCAGACAAGATCCGGCTTCACATCATATTTCTTATCGCTTCCGGCCTCACCGGTCAGTACCAGTGCCGTACGCATTCCTGCGTTGATCCCGGTCTGGATATCCATCGTCGTATCGCCGATCATCCAGGAGCCCGCGAGATCAATATTATACCGCTCCGCCGCCTTCTGGATCATACCAGTCTTCGGCTTTCTGCACTCGCACGGGATCTTATAAGCCGGATTCTCCTCCGGATATCCCTTATCCGGGTGATGCGGGCAGTAGAATACATCATCCAGGAACACTCCCTCTTTTCCAAGAAGTGTTTCCATTTTTTTATGGATATTCTCTACATCTTCGATCTCACAGAGTCCCCGCGCAACCACCGGCTGGTTTGTGATAACGATTCCAAGTCTTCCCGACTGGTTGATCTTCCGGATCGCGTCGACTGCGCAGTCTTCCAGTGTAAAGTCTTCTTCTTTGTACACCAGACCTTTATACTGGTTGATCGTGCCGTCCCGGTCCATAAAGATACAACGCTGCTTATTTCTAAGGCATTTTCCTGCAATTACACCGCGCTCAATATCCGCCAGTGTCTGGTTTACACGGTCCACAGTTCCGACATCCTTCACATACTCCGGAGAGCAATATCCATAGATTGGCTCCCCCGCCTCTAACATTCCCTTGATCACATCATTCTCAAGGTTCCGCTTCACCGGCTCCGGCACATAATCACAGATCTTCTTTTCAAATACAAAAATTCCTGCGTTTACACAGTTCTCATACCAGTAATCCCGCACATTATGCTTGGAATCAAACGCTGTGATCTTGTCATCCTTATCGAGCACAAGAAGATCCGAATCAAACGGATGCCCATTCGGATGTACAAACAGCGTCGCCACCGCACCTTTTTCTTCATGGAAGCGGATCATCCGCTGAAAATCGATATCAAAGAACAGATCGCCGGACATCATGACAAACCGTTCGCCGTGGATCATATCCTTTAAATAATAGAAAGAACCTGCCGTTCCAAGCGGCTCCGTCTCCTCATAATACCGGATCGCAACGCCAAATTTCTCACCGTCACCGAAATATTCCCTGATCTTTTCACCAAGATGTCCGATCACCATGATAATATCTGTAATTCCGTTCTCCTTCAGCCGCTCCACCTGCCATAAAAGCAGCGGCTTTCCGGCTACCGGAACCATCGGCTTCGGAATCTCGTCCTTTGTAAGTGCTGCCAGTCTCGTTCCCTTTCCACCGGCCATGATGACTGCCTGCATCATAATATTTCCTCCCATGGAGCAGAAATCTGCCCGCCCCATTATTGTCTCATATGTTTTATTTACTTACTCAGTCTTTCTTCTCTTCACTGGCTGCCTTTTTCCTGCATCCAACGCCCATAGCAAGCAGCTGCAGAATAATCGGCATAGCGATCGGCAGATTGATGTTAACGGTTGCCTGGATCATATACGCTAAAACAGCCAGCATAACTGCTGCCACAACCGGCTGCTCTTTCATTCTCTTTGCCATAGTCACAACAGAAGATACCATAAATACAATGTAAGATGCCATACCTGCAAAACCAATGGTAACTAAATAGTGCAGGTACTCATTATGGGCACTATCAAAGATAACCATTTTTCCATTCTGCATACTGGACGGGAAATAATACTGCATGAGAAGCGCAAATGTATCCGCGCCATATCCAAATATTTTCTGGATCGGAGTCAGCTTCTTTGTAAAGATCTCCATCGCGCGTTTCCATACATAACCACGCTGTGTTCCCCAGTTATCATCAAAAACGACATAGGAACTGATCGCACCGTATTTGTCTGCATGTCCTGCCACGTTTGCGTCATAAAGCACAAAGATCACTGCAAGGCAGACAACAACGATCACTCCCATCCAGATATAAACCGCAATCTTATTCATCTCATCAGAGCTTGTGCGGTTCATTAACGCCTGTGGCTTTCTGTTCATGGCAACAAGTGCTGCACTCGCGATCCAGAGAAGTACCGCAAGAACCGGAAGGAATTTCTGCCTTGCGATCAGGCCAAATGCACTGTCAATTCCAAGTACAGAAGACGCGTATGCCTGATTGATCCAGTTGATACAGAGAATTACAGTAACGAATGTTGCCGCAGAGATCACGTATCTACGGAATCCTGTCTTCGTTTTAAATAACCATAACGGTGCCAGACCAAAGATCGCTGCTAAGGACAGATACGCGTTATCACTGGTACCCATGATCAGCGCAAAACTCGATAATACCATATTTCCGAAGTACCAGAGCATTCTCTTCTGGTTCTTCTCCTGCGTAAACAGAACCATCGAAACAGCTAAGAGTGCCGCCACATAAATCGTGTAAGTATTGATGTTGCCAAATGTGGATGTGTAGATTGCTTTCTGCTCATCCATCATGTTTACCTTAAATCCCAGAATATCCATCTGGAAATAATCCGTGATTCCAAATACGCATACAAAGACACCGACTGCAAGGAATGCATCCAGATACCATTGTTTTAATTTAAAGAATCTGGTTACAAGAAAGTAGGAAGCCATGTAAACGGTCATAAGGAACACGCCATTATAACGTCCGGACGTCCCCCAGAATGCTTCCCATTTCCAGTCTTTGCAGAATATCCAGGAAAGGACGTTGCAGAACCAGAATGCCAACATCGCCCAGTCGCACACGTTCATGCTCTTTCTCCAGATATTGAAGTTAAACTTTGAGAACCACTCAAGCATCTTCCCGCTCGCCAGACCATATCCGCCCATGATCACGAGCGCCGCAATCGCAACTACACTATAAAACTGATATTTGGTTTCCAGGATATCAAAATAGAAATCGTGGAACACCAGTGGAAGCACGCAGAGAACAATCAGCGTAAATGCCCCCATAATCAGAGCAATATTATCCTGATAGCTGCTTTTCGTCTCCTCTTTCTTCTTTATTCTGTTTGCCATGAATTTACTTCCTTTCGTCACGTCATAAAAAATCTATTATATTATAACATCCTTCGACTTTTATAGCAACTTACGCCGATGGGAATTTACTTCCTTTTTGTGAAATTATTCTTAATTTTATCTTCTCGCTCCTGTCTCCCATCTCCTTCCCCACCTGATTTTCGCCAATCCCGCAACTTGTGATAATTTTACTTATCGGAAGTATAATGGCTTCGTAATGC
>NZ_QUEP01000016.1 GCF_003478035.1 Clostridium sp. OF03-18AA | reverse complement strand
CCCCACTTCAAGCGTGAGCTAAGTGGTGGGAGTATGTCACGAATTTATTGTATACTATCACTATATAGTATGAAATAGCTTGCAAAGAAAAGGGAAGTATGATTATGCCAAAAGGAACCAATCAGAAATTAAAATTATATCGTCTGGCTCAAATTATGCTGGAACAGACAGATGACGAGCATTATATCACGATGGCAGAGATCATGGAGGCGCTAAGACGATACGACATCACTGCGGATCGAAAAAGCCTTTATAATGATCTGCGTGACCTGTCCTCTTTTGGAATCGAGGTTGAGGGTGAGTCTGTCGGCAATCGTTACCATTATCATGTGGTCAGCAGACCATTTGAACTGCCGGAACTGAAGCTGCTTGTAGATGCCATTCAATCATCTAAATTTATTACAGAAAAGAAAACGAATATTCTGATCAAAAAGCTCGAGAAACTGGTAAGCAAATATGATGCCCAGAAGCTGCAGCGTCAGGTTTATGTATCCGGCCGGATCAAAACGATGAATGAAAGCATCTATTATTCGGTCAATACGATTCATGCCGCTATTTCTGAAAACCGGAAGATCAAATTTCAATATTACCAGTGGAACGCGAAAAAGGAAATGGAATTGCGGCATAATGGGAAATGGTATCATATCAGCCCATGGGGACTCCTGTGGGATGATGAGAATTATTATATGATCGGTTTTGATTCAGAGGCTCAAAAGATAAAGCATTACCGTGTGGACAAAATGCTGAAAATCAATTTATCAGAAGAGCCCCGTGATGGAAAAGAAGCTTTCTCAAAACTCAATATGGCAGATTATACCAAAAAAAGTTTTGGCATGTATGGCGGTAAGGAAGAAAAGGTTAAGCTTTTGATCCATAATGATCTGGTCGGGGTTATCATTGACCGATTTGGGAGAGATATCATGCTGTTCCCGGCAGATGCAGATCATGTCACCGCCAATGTAGATGTCCGTGTCAGCCGGCAGTTCCTGGCCTGGGTATTTTCACTGGGCCCAAATGTAAAAATTCTCGGACCGGAGGATGTTGTGGAAACCATGAAGAGAGAAGCTTCCCGGCTGATGGAACAGTACGGAGGCTGATATGTCAGTCAACAGTAAAAAATTTTGTACTTTATAGTTAGGGGTTAATAAATGGCTTAGATACAAGGATTATAGCATAAAGTACAAAAATTTCAAAATGTACTTTATTTCAGAATGTACTTTATTTCGAAACAGAATAAAGTACATTTTTTATTGTCCGGATGTAGTGGGGGAGTGGTTTTAGGGGAGAAAATAAAGTACATTTTCAAATCGCTCCATTTTGGAAATTTCATAAATAGTGGAAAATAGAGATGCCGATGATTTCAGAACATGTCAAGATGTTGATACTGTTTGGCTCATTTTGTAATGATCACTATTGCCTGTTTTTAGTCATAATTGAAATCCTTATATCTATTGCATTTTGGCAAATTTAAAAGGAAGGTTCCTTTGCCGTAGCAGATGACACCTTCCTTTAATGAATGATTTTTCTGTTGTCCGCCAACTGATCGGTACCCGAAGTCCGATAAGCAATTTAGATAAATTGGATTCTTATAATATTATGGTTTTCAGAACTTATTTCTTATCTTTTGGTATTCTCTAGGTGAATATCCTTTTAGCTTGTGGAAGAGTCGGCTGAAATAAAGCTGGTTATCATACCCGACAATCTTAGAAATCTCATTGATGGAATAAGTTGTTGTTTCAAGTAAAATCTGAGCATTGGTGATTCGGATTCCTACAATAAATTGCATTGGTGTGGAACCAGTGAATTTTTTGAAATTTCGGATAAACCAGCTGACACTCATCCCTCGTGAGGCAGCATAATCGTCAATATTGATATTCTGATGGTAGTTTTCACTGAAAAAGGTAACAGCGATATCCATCTCATGATCAAGATATTCATTTTTTGATATGTGCTCTCTAGTCAGTTCCCGGTGAAAGCTAATTAAAAGATGGCGCAGCAAAAGGACAAGCATTTCCTCATAATTATCCTGACAGCGTTGGAGCTCGATGATAATACGTTTGAAAATTCGTTCATATTCGTTAGATGAACCAACTTGAAAGATACGTTCTTTATCTGGAAATCCATATTGGCGTAAGATATTTTTCACATCGCTTCCTGTGAAGTGAATCCAGTATACTTCTGTCTTATCTTCTCCATAATATTCATATTTCTGAAGTTCTTTTGGTCTGTAAAGTACAACGTTACCGGCAGGAACAATCGTTTCGTTATCTACATTATCAAAATGGAAATGTCCACAACCAGCAGAGATATATATAATCTGATAATCCAGACGTCCTCTTGGACGGTAGGTGGGAAGCTTGGGAAGGCTGGAAAGACGATAAGTACCACAGCTTCCTACAATCAGTGGACGACTTTTGTCTTTAAAATCCATATGTGAGTGGTTCAAATAACCGGCGTTCATATACATAGGACGGCACCTCTTTTCATACTTTTTATTATTGTATCATTTAGTGCATGTTTTGTCCAATCTAATTCATAGACATATTTTGCGGATTAGGATAATCTATATTTAGAAAACAAAGAAACGTAAGAATAAAAGGAAAGGATCAGATTTTCTGTGGGAGAACAAAGAGCAAAAAAGTATATGTATTGGAGGAGAGCTATTTATGATTGTACCGCGTTATTATGAGAATTTAAGTGTATTGCATGAAAACACAATGCCAGCCAGAGCCTATTATATTCCGGCATCCAAAAGAATGGATGACCTGGTGGAACACAGAGAAGAATCAGATCGTATGCAGTTATTGAATGGAACTTGGAAATTCCAGTATTTTAACAGCATTTATGACATTCAGGATTCTTTCTTTGAGAAGGATTATGATACGGAACACTTTGATGTGATTCAGGTTCCGAGTGTATGGCAGATGGCAGGATATGATGTGCATCAGTATACAAACATCCGGTATCCGTTTCCGTTCGATCCGCCATACGTGCCGCAGGATATTCCGTGTGGAGCTTATGTGCATACTTTTGATTACAGCAGAGATGAGAAAGCTTCAAGAGCCTTTTTGAACTTTGAAGGGGTAGACAGTTGCTTTTATGTATGGATCAATGGCTCTTACGTAGGATACAGTCAGGTTTCACATATGACCAGTGAGTTTGATATTACCGATGTACTTCAGGATGGAACGAATACCGTGGCAGTTTTAGTAATGAAGTGGTGTGATGGTTCTTATCTGGAAGATCAGGACAAATTCCGTATGAGTGGTATTTTCCGGGATGTGTACATTTTAAAACGTCCGGAACAGGCAATCAGCGATTATCATATAAAAACAAAAATTGAGAATATGATTGCAAAAGTAGAACTTGACATGAAATTTTACTTCCCAGTAAATGTAAAGATTTCGATTGAAGACAGAAACGGAGCAGTTGTAGCAGTAGGAAGTATTGCCGAAGAAGGAGCTGCTGTTTTAGAAATTGCAAGTCCGGAACTTTGGAATACAGAAAATCCATATCTGTATAAATTGATTCTTGAGACAGAAAATGAAGTAATCGTAGATCATATTGCACTCAGAAAGATAGAGATTAAAGATCAGGTTATTTACTTAAATGGACAGAAGATTAAATTCCGTGGAGTCAATCGTCATGATTCTGATCCGGTTACTGGGTTTACGATCAGCCGGGAACAGATTATAACGGATCTTACGTTAATGAAACAGCATAATTTTAATGCGATCCGTTCCAGCCACTATCCGAATGTACCATTTTTCTATGAAATGTGTGACAAGTATGGATTTATGGTGATAGATGAAGCAGATATTGAGGCTCATGGACCATTTATGCTCTACAGAAAAGAAGACACCGATTATAACCGGTTCAAACGGTGGAATGAAAAGATTGCTGATGACCCGGTATGGGAAGAGGCAATCGTTGATCGTGTGAAACTCATGGTGGAACGTGATAAAAACCGTTTTTGTATTGTCATGTGGTCAATGGGAAATGAGAGCGCATATGGTTGTAACTTTGAAAAAGCATTAGAATGGACAAAAAAATTTGATCCAGACCGTATCACCCAATATGAGAGTGCAAGATATCGTAATTACGATAAAACATATGATTACAGCAATCTGGATGTGTACAGCCGTATGTATCCAGCTCTTTCTGAGATTCAGGAATATCTGGACAAGGATGGAAGCAAACCATTCCTTTTGGTAGAGTACTGTCACAGTATGGGAAATGGTCCTGGAGATTTTGAAGATTATTTCCAGATGATCCAGGATAACGATAAAATGTGCGGCGGCTTTGTTTGGGAATGGTGTGACCATGCGATTGCTCATGGGACTGCTGAGAATGGAAAGGCAATCTACGCTTACGGAGGTGATCATGGCGAAGAAATCCATGATGGTAATTTCTGCATGGATGGATTAGTATATCCGGACAGAACGGTGCACACAGGGCTTTTGGAATACAAGAATGTTTATCGTCCGGCAAGAGTTATTTCCTATAACAAAGAAAGCGGAGAACTGGTACTTCATAACTACATGGATTTTGATGACTTGAAAGATTATGTGAAGATCAATTATGAACTGACACAGGACGGGCTTGTAATCAGCAAAGGTAAACTTCCAGAGGTTTCAGCAGCACCACACAGTGAAGGAAAAATAGACCTTAAAATCAATGTGCCAGAGAGTGGAAAATGTTATTTAAAATTTATTTACCATCTGAAAAAGAAATTGCCACTGCTGGATGAAAACTATATTCTTGGATTTGATGAAATTGAGGTAAGCAAAGATGATGCAAAATGTAAACTTGCAGAGAAATGGTTACAAAAAACAGCAGTGGACTCTGAACTACAGGTAAATGAAAATGATACACAGATTCATATCAAGGGGCGTGAATTTGCTTATACCATAGACAAACGTACTGCACTCTTTACAGAGATGAAATTCGCAGGGCGGGAATACCTGAACCATCCGATGGAATTAAATATTTGGAGAGCTCCAACAGATAACGATATGTACATTAAGTCTGAATGGAAGAAAGCACATTATGATAGGGCTTATACAAGAGCCTATACGACAGAGGTCGTGCAGGGAAGACATGGGGTAAAGATTATAAGCCATGCTTCTGTTGTGGCAAAAACAGTACAGAAGATTCTTGACGTGATGATTGCATGGAAAATTGATGACATTGGACGGATTGATGCAGATATTGCAGTAACAAAAGATGATGAGTTCCCGGATCTGCCGAGATTTGGTGTGAGAATGTTTCTGGACAAGAAACTTACAGATGCCAGATACTTTGGAATGGGACCACAGGAAAGCTATCGAGATAAGCATCAGGCTGCGAGCCATGGCCTGTATCGGGCAAATGTAGGTGACCTGCATGAGGATTATATCCGCCCACAGGAAAATGGTAGTCATTATGATTGTGAATACGTAGAACTTAACAACAGCCGATATGGCATTGTGGTATCTGCGGAAAACGCTTTCTCATTTAATGCTTCTTATTATACACAGGAAGAACTTGAGAAGAAAACGCATAATTATGAATTGACAGAATCAGATAGTGTAGTATTTTGTGTTGATTATGCATTAAATGGAATTGGCTCTAATAGTTGTGGCCCGGTTGTATTGGATCAGTACCGATTTGATGATGTATTGTTCCGGTTCCAGTTTACTCTAGTACCGTATGTAAAGGGGTAATAAAATTTCAGGTGACCTGTAAACAAGGAAGGAGAGTATGGTTGTCTTATGGGAGAAAAAAAGTATTTAAAATGGTATAACAAAATTGGATATGGTTCGGGTGATATTGCAGGTAATGTAGTCTATGCGTTCCTGACATCCTTCATGATGCCCTATCTGACAGACTCAGTAGGACTTGCTGCAGGTGTCGTAGGTACCCTGATTGCCGTATCAAAACTATTTGATGGTTTCACGGATATATTTTTTGGATCAATGATTGACAAAACACACAGTAAAATGGGAAAAGCAAAGCCTTGGATGCTGTATGGATATATTGGCTGCGCCATTACATTAGTCTGCTGTTTTGCGGTACCAGTCAGCTTGGGGACGACTGCTAAATATGCATGGTTCTTTATCTCTTATACACTGTTAAATGGTGTGTTTTATACAGCAAACAATATTGCGTACTCAGCACTTACGTCACTGATTACAAAGAACAGCAAAGAGCGTGTACAGATGGGATCTTACCGTTTTATTTTTGCATTTTCAACAAGTCTTCTGATTCAGGCGATTACAGTTGGATTTGTAGATAAATGCGGTGGAGATGCTGCGGCATGGAGAACGGTTGCTATTATCTATGCAATCATTGGTCTGGTCGTAAATACGATTTCAGCACTTTCTGTTAAGGAACTTCCGGAGGAGGAACTTAATGAAGGAGAAGTAAAGAATGATAATGAAAAGTATGGAATGGTACAGGCATTCAAGCTTCTTGTCAAAAACAAATATTACATGATGATTTGTGGAACATATATTTTACAGCAGTTATATGGTGCCATGATTGGAGCTGGCATTTATTACATGACATGGGTACTGAAAAATAAGAATTTGTTTGGACAATTTGCATGGGCAGTAAATATTCCACTGATTATTGCCCTGATTTTTACACCGACATTAGTTGGTAAGTGGAAAGGCATGTATAAACTGAACTTAAGAGGTTATATCTTAGCAGTCATCGGTAGAGCACTTGTTGTTGTTGCCGGATATATGGGTAGTGTTCCGCTGATGATGGCGTTTACAGCTCTTGCAGCTTTAGGTCAGGGACCATGGCAGGGAGATATGAATGCTGTTATTGCATCCTGCTCTGAATACACTTATCTTACACAGGGAAAGAGAATTGATGGAACGATGTACTCTTGTACTTCTCTTGGTGTAAAAATCGGTGGAGGTATTGGAACCGCTGTTGTTGGATGGATGCTTGAGCTCAGTGGATATGTCGGAAAAAATGCAACTCAGCCACAGTCTGCACTTGCTATGATGCAGTTCATGTATCTTTGGCTTCCGTTAATCTTTGATGTATTGATTATGTTTGCACTTTCAAGAATGAATGTTGAAGATGCAAATAAAAAACTGAAAGCAGAAAAAGGAATTGCTGCAGATGAAATAACAGATGCATCAGACATGAATTAGCATTTGACATGGAAAAAGCATTGTTTGAACATTGTTCAATGAGGCAATGCTTTTTCTATATAAATATCTTCAGGACTAATCAAAAAAAGAAAAGTGGATTAAATAGATGATCCAGATATAAGAGAACAGAAGAAGGAAAAGTTGTATTCAAAAGATTTATAGAAAGTTTATAAAAAAGACCACATCATTTTGTGAAATGGTCTTAAGCAAAATATTCAGTTTTCACAAAACAGTCTGTTTAGTATTTATACATGGTATGGATGCGCAAAATATTCTGTGTAGAATAGTAAAAGGTCATTCAGGTATTTTTTAAGGTTGCTCATTTGCAATTTCTCCTTTCCTTGTTTACAAATCGATTATAGGATAGATAAAAAAGGATTGCTTGCCAAATCGAAAGAAGATATAGACAAATGTTGCAAAGGAGAGTATTTCATGCAGTTAAAATATGTTGACACAAAAGAGGAAATTATAGCGGTCAATAAAAAGTCAAAACATATTGAACCTCATCTTCATAATGCACTGGAGATTGTATGTGTAACAAATGGAGCATTAGAGCTTGGTGTCGGACAGGAACTTTACCATATGGAAAAAGGAGATATTGGATTTGTATTTCCAGATATCATTCATCACTATCAGGTACTGACACCCGGTGTAAATACGGCCATTTATCTGATTGCATCGCCATTTGTGATTAGTAAATTTGCAGATATCATGCAATCCATGGCTCCCGAATATCCGATTATCAGAGCGGAAAAGGTTGAACAAGAGGTATATAGAGTTATAAATGCAATTTTAGAGACAGAACAGCCAGATATAACTGTTGCACAGGCATATCTTCAGATTGTGTTAGCACGTTGCATGGGAAAATTGAATTTGGTAGAAAAGAGTAATGTGGGGAGCAGGGATCTGATTTACCAGACGGTTTCCTATATATCAGCAAATTTCAAAAAAAAGTTTTCGCTGGAAGAGATGGCAAAAGATCTGGGGGTAAGCAAATATGTCTTATCTAGGCTTTTTTCTCAAATATTCCATAGAAATTTCAATCAATATCTTAATAATGCAAGGTTAAACTACGCATGTTATCGTCTGGAAAATACGAAGGATTCTATTACAAATATTTGTCTGGATAGTGGATTTGAAAGTCAAAGAACGTTTAACCGAACATTTAAAGAAAGATACAAAATATCGCCGAGTGACTATCGGAGTAAATGCGTGAAAGATATGTTGTTATAAACGCTTCTATTAATGGAAAATGAGCAGAAAACGCAGACCATCGAGACGCTGCGGCAAACCATTAAGGAATGGGACATTTCATGAAGAATTGGAGAAACTGTTTCCAGAATTAAAATAGACACATATAATTGAACCGGCCTTCCATACATTGAGAGGACATTCTTAATCAAAACATAAGGGAAATCCGTATAGAAATACTGCAGACCGCCCCATCCAAAAGGAAAAGGTGGCCTACAGTTCCATTCTGTGAATTTTATTACATCATTGGGCGTACAGTCCGGATACTTACAAATACGTTCCAGCGTGATAAGCGTAATGTTCATATTCCTTTTCAAACTGTCAAGCGTATGGTTACAGAAGCAAGCCGAATGGCAGTGTACTAAAATTTGGTGGATGTAATTCACTCCGGCGCTCTATCATGAGAAAGATGGAATCTGGGAAGGAGGCAGTACAAGCCAGTTTTCACAGGTAATGACATTTAAGCTTTGGGAAAAGTTTTCTGATAGTTGTCTGGAGGTATCTGAAAGCATGGAAGTTAATGGAAAGAAAACTTTTGGATATGATGAACCAATTATCTATAAGCGAGTATAATCCAAGAATGAAATGTTGCGATAAATTCCAAATTTATGGAGGCATATATTATGAGAGTAATCATTTCAATCATTCTAATGGTAATTGCAGCGTTGGTCGGTTTTTTCTTTGGTGCTGGAATGAACGAAGCAATGGGTGGAGCAATACTACTTTCAATGATTACAGGTTTTGCTTGCACTATTAATGCTATTGAAAAGAACAAGAAGGACTGACAACTCCCTGTTTTGAGAATTGAGAAAATCGATACTTGTAGATGGAGGTAATCAAAATGAAAGAATATCAATATTTGATTGGAAAAATTATTGTCGCAGTGGCAATTATAGTTGCCGCAATCATTATAGCGCAGGCTATTGGTGGAGCTGGAGAAAGTATCCGTAGTAGCTTGTTGCAATTAAGGGATGCTCTTCGATAACTTCCAGTTTGCCGAGGCCAAAAGGTTAAAACAGAATATCGCGGAGGCAATGGCATGAATAAACTATACGATTTATTAAAATATATTATCTATGCAAGTTTCTACATGATTGTGATTAAAACGGGTATGGATTTCTATGGGTATAAGCGCTTTCCGAAACTATACGAATCGTATTCTGCACCGTGGTATACAGAAGCATTACTGTATATCGCTGCCTCGCTTTTCGTGATTGTCGTATGTTTTGTGCTCAGAGTAATCATTGGACGAAAGATGAAGAAGAGGTGAGCTATATGTTTATGCTGTTTGAGTTTATGTTTCCGATTATCTTCGTAATGGTTTTTGGCATGATCATCTTCCAGTTTGTGACAGGAATCGGAACATGGCATAAAAACAATCAGTCACCGCGTTTGTCGGTGAGTGCAACCATCGTCGCAAAGCGTGAAAATATCACACATCATAGCCATGCAAATGCGGGTGACCTGTCTGGAACTCATGGCTACCATTCGACTTCAAGTACCAGCTACTATGTCACGTTTCAGGTAGAGAGCGGTGACCGGATGGAATTGCCGGTTTCTGGCAGAGAATATGGAATGCTGGCGGAAGGCGATATTGGGAAACTTACGTTTCAGGGAACGAGATATCTGTCATTTGAGCGCGTGTGATTCTGGAGGTGATAGTTTCACAGGCTCTTCTGTGCATTAAAGTCGATATCTTGCCTCTCCAATGCGCAGATGACTCTAATAAGCTTTTTGGTCACATGAGCAATGGCTACTCGATGTGGTTTGCCTTCTCCGCGTTTCTTGGCATAGTAAGTTGCAAATGTCATGTCAAAGCGGATTAACGGTAGTTTTCACTTTACACGGAAATAAAGTACGAAATTAGTCTTTTTCATCGAAAATTTTTTTAGCTTTCACGCAGTCTTACAACATTCCGCGCCGACCGTCTGCGTTCTTCCTCCTGGGCAGCATAATGTTTTCTGGTCGTATTGACATCGTTGTGGCCCAGGACGGAGGCGACAAGATAGATATCGCCGGTTTCCCGGTAGAGACTGGTACCGTATGTGCTACGTAATTTATGCGGTGTGATCTTCTTAAGAGGTGTGACAAGCTTCGCATATTTCTTTACAAGGTTTTCCACACTGCGGACATTGATCCGTTTCCGCTGCATGGAGAGGAAGAGAGCATCCTCATTTCCCGGGACCGCATCGATCATTTCCCTCTCATCCAGATAATTTTCCAGCACGTCACGGACCTCATCGCTGAAATAGATGACGGATTCTTTTCCGCCTTTCCGGTAGACTCTGGCGCCGCAGGTGTCGAGATCCACATCGTTGATGTTTAAGCCGACGCATTCCGAGACACGGATCCCGGTCCCGAGAAGAAGTGACATCATCGCGAGGTCTCGAACTTTTGTTCGTTCATGGTAAAGCTTCTGCTTTTCCGTCAATTTATCGCCTTCCTCAACTTCATCGAGGAGTTTTGCAACCTCATCGATCTCCAGACGGATGATCTCTTTTTCATGAAGCTTCGGCATGCGGACAAGGGCAGCAGGGTTCTTCTCGATCTGCTCATTCCGGAAAAAATAGCTGTAAAAGCTCCGGAGAGAGGAGACTTTCCGCATGAGTCCGCGTTCGGTGTTGACAATATCATCACTTGTCTCGCCCGGATGGCATTTCAGGTAGTCGATGTATTCTTCCAGATCGGTTACCGTCAGTTTTTCGAGATCCGCCGGTGTGAGCGTATGAGCCGGATTATTAAAAGTTCCCGGATTCGCCGTCTTTAAAAACTGGAAAAAGATCTTCAGATCATATGCATAGGCAATCCTGGTCCGTGTGGACGTGCTCGTTTCGATCCCGCGGAAGAAGTCAGAGCAGAAAGATGGAAGTTCTTTCTGAAGCTCCCGCAGTTTTTTGATGTTTTCGATATCTTTTTGTTCATGGTAGGAGAGTGTAGCCATCAAAATTCCTCCTTTGTTACAGATGAAGCTTTCGGCAGATCCTGACCGACAAGATCCTGACCGGCAGCAGGAGAGTGCTGTCCGGGAAGCGCCCATCCATCAATATTTCCGGATACCACCGCATGGAACAGCCGTTCTTTGATCCCCGGATTTTCTTTATTTAACTGTTTGGTTAAATTTTTAACATATTCGCGTTTTGTGTGACCATCAGCCGGACACGGATTTTTGCACACCGGAAGCTGATACTTGTTTTTGAAACCGATCACATCCGCCTCGGAGACATACATGAGCGGGCGGATCACCGTGAGTTCCGTGCGGTCCAGAAAGATCTTCGGAGGAAATGTGTAGAACCGGCCTTCATACATCAGTGACAACAGCATAGTTTCGATGATATCGTCCTTATGGTGCGCGTAGGCAATTTTATTGCATCCGGCGGCCTTTGCCTCAAGGTTTAGGGCTCCTTTGCGCATTTTCGCACACAGAGAGCACGGATTGGACTCATGACGGGTCTCAAAAACGATTTTACCGATTTCGGTAGGGATTATCGTGAGCGGCACCTGAAAGCCGTCGCAAAAGGCCTTTATGCCACTGAAATCCTGAATTCCGAAACCGAGATCGACCGTGAATGCGTGAAGTGTAAAATGTTTCGGATAAAAACGCTGCAGCTCATGGAGTGCATAAAGAAGAGCCAGGCTGTCCTTACCGCCGGAGACACCGACAGCAATATGGTCTTGATCATCGATAAGATCGTAGTCATCAACGGCCTGACGGACCAGACTTAAAAGACGTTGTAATTTCATAAAAAACCTCATTTCATGGAATATATTGGAAATATGGGTGCTTTTGCGCGGAACTATTCGATAAACTGAACATACTTTCGCGAAAATGTGAACGGAGTGGAAATGGTAGTTCCGGTGCGCGACCATCCATTCTCACGTGGGGAGCGCACGTCCCGGAACTATTTGCGAAAGTGCAGTTTAGCGAATGAGTTGATACCTTGTATATTATCCATTTTATAATGCTTTGTCAAATGGAGTGGAACCAACCTCCACTTGATGGAATCCATACGGATCCGGTTCGAGGTGGTATATCTGGACATCCTTCCCGACTACATAATGCATTACATAGTGGATTCGGCGAAGAAATGCGTTGTAATCCTCACTGCTGTCTAACTGTATGTTCGTATACTGTTTAGCAAGTGGGATGTTGGAACAGATATAAACCTGTGTAAAGCAAGCCTGTTTATTAGCATAGCGGCACGGGAGAACCACCGGATAACCGTCTAAATACTTTAACATATCACCGAGTTGCAGAGATGAACGGAATTCTTCGAACAAGATCACTTCCTCGCCCATGTAGCCATCAAACGGGTGAGAATAATCAGTAACACGGTAAACTTTATCATAACCATACTTTTCCATGATGCCGCGCGTTTTACCGGTTCCGGTATCACCCCAAACGTAAGTGACCATGAGATTTCTCCAGACGTTCCGGAACTGTTCTTCTCTAACCATCTGACGTACCACCTCAAGATTATTGATCTGGAACATCATGTCCGGAATCTGCTCAATGATCTCATAATTTGAGAATCCCTGCTTCACCATGGAATAAACATCGGCAAGATCATTTCTAGATCCTTGCCGCTCGACAGGCATTTCGCCCCACTCTTCAAATGTTCCGTCCACGCAAGTTTCATGCTTCTTATCAGCTTCCCACTTGTTGGACTTGGAAACGTAGTCACGGTTTTGTGCTGCCGTTCCCTTTGCTACTTCAAAATGACCGCCATCAAAGCGTTTCTTGATGGTAGAAAAGTTGATACCACCGCGCCCCTGCAAGTACAAGTGCGTGTGGTAAGTACCGTTTTCCCCGATCTCATCAGCCATGCACCAATAGATCACTGATTTCATTCCGGTAAGGATCTCTTTCAACGCTTCATGCGTCAGCCCCTTCTCAGTGGGGTTATTGATTGTTATCTGCCATTTACGGCTCTGTGTATCACTCATTTTCTGCACCTCGACTTGTTATTTTCGACTTCGACAGTATCGACAACGCCCGTGTCGAGCTGTCAACCGCCCAGTTTATAAGGCTTTATTGACTTTTCGACAGAAGTCCGCTGGGTAATACTATCCAGCGGACCCTTGCGGGCGTTATTCCGTGCAGTTATGTAAACCGCCACTTGACGGTAGTTTGGCTACCGCGGGAAGCGGATAGCTCATTATTCCCGGCTTTATTTCACTGAACAATTTTATGTTCCCCGCCTATTTCACCAATTTCCTGTATCACAACGCAGACAAAATACGGCTTGCGCCTACCTTGACGAATGACAGAGTAAAGGCATCTGGCACTATGGGCAATCAAGGAAGGGCGAACCGGTACAGGCTCCAGAAATACCAATCGACAAGCATAGCTTGCCATTGATCGCTGCGGATTGGGGCAGACATCCCCGGCGCTTGCGCGTTAGTCCGGGGATAAGCAAGAAGAGTGCTGCCATTACGGTAACATACAAACATCACAGACGTAGCCACGGTTATTAAACACGATCTCCACATCATCACCCGGCACGAGATCGCGCAGGTCAATGTGGAGATTGTCGGAGATATAAAACTTATCTACGGCATCACCTTTGGTATTCGGATCCGGAAAAGAGCAATGCAAAGAAACACCCACTACGGGCTGTCCGGTTCTCTTACTGGTATAATTGACGTTCTGGATTCCAATTACTTTACATTTCATAGATCATACCTCTTTCCTTGTTATTAAATTATCAAAGTGCCATGACCGGAGTTTACATCGACGGTCATGTCTGGATTCACAGCGATAACAACATTTTCACCGGTTTACCAATGAAACCGGAAAAGAACAGTTTTAACAGAATCATGAATGCCGCTCCGGTTCTCATTGCTACGAATCCTCGTTTCCAAGTGATAAGTTCTCATTGCTACCAGAATGACGTTCATGATATAATGATACTGGGTGAAGTAGTAACATTGGTAACGTCACTAACTCTACTTATATAGTAACACAGGTGACGTTACTTGTCAAGAGAAAGGAATGATTATATATGGCAACAACGAAAAAAAGAATAGCAGCATACGTCACCGATGAGACAGTAAAAAAATACAAAGTAGTAGCAGCCACCAAAAACAAGTCAATGTCGGAATATACAGAGCAGCTCATCATAAAAGCAATAGAAGGCTATGAAGTAGAACACGGTGAAATTAGAGTGGAAGAGGAAAACAATTCAGACAATTAGCCATTTCTGGGACGGATCCGCGCTTGCTGCGGAAATATTGTCAGACAATAGCAGATGCCGCCGCGGTCAAGCCGCTGGCGGCACACTTCTAATCAATACCTAAAAACGGTATCTTTCTCAATATGAACATGGTGAACTTCCACACCTCGTCAAAGTTAATGACAATTAAGAGCACCGGAAGCAAGATCTTGACCATGTTTAGATCCACAAATATCCCTATGATACCAACCGATCCGGAGATCAGAGCAAACAACTCATCAATCACGGACGTGATCGAATCCGGGAGATCCGGAAGATTGATCCAGCCGAACACAAGTTTAACCAGACCGGATACCAAGTTAAACACAGCTTCCAAGATCATGACCTCAACACCTCCTCCATCTTACGATGCATCAATGCAAGCAGCGCACTGATCATAATGACATCACCGACAAAATAAAGTTTTGTCTGGATATCCTTCCCCCATTCTGTAGTGAGGAAATCAAACTGTACCGTCTGGGACGGAATGATTACTGTGCCATCGATCCACTTAAACTCCGGAAACGGAACTCCGGAGAAGCCCCCTCCGGCACTCTGGAACATATTGACAAACTTGATCAGTATGTCAATAGGGAGCATCAGAAAGCCAAGTCGATCATGAAAGAACGAATACATCCCGTCAAACCATGACTTGAAATACTCATCCGAAGGGATAAAGAGAGACTTAAGCCCCTCAATGATGAAGTTTCCGTGCTTCTCAACCGCCGCTTCCGTCTTTTCCTGGTTACTGTTTGCATTGCTAATAAGGTCATTGGTCTGCTCCGTGGTGGAGTTGCTGATCTGATCCGCGATCTTTTGCAAATCCGAACCCATGGAGATATTCTGAATGGACAGCAAGATCTCCTGAAGCTTGTTATAAGTCGGCACATGACAGTAATTATAAATCTGATCCCACAAGGCCGCCAACTGATTACTAATGTGCTGCATCAGCTGCTGAATGGACTCATAGACCTCATTAACAGAAGATGCTATCTGTGTTGTGGTGGATGCAATGCCGGACTGGATATCAGATCCGGAAGGAGAGGTACCGGGAGATGTCACAGATACACTTGAGCTTGATGAAATACCGGTAAAGTTATAGCTAAATTTTCCACCAACAACCCCACCAGCAGAAACAGGATCCTTTAAGATATAATTCATTTTAAACAATGACACATTAGATTGTAGATCAATTTTAAGATTACCCTTAATATCACCAGAACTTTGTTGATAAAAATTTTTGTTGATAAAACCCAAATAGCTTTTTTGAGCCTGGTTTGTACCATACCAATACATCTGCAAACCAACGTCTTTATAAATCATATCCGCATCAGAAGAAAAATCAAAAGTAAAACTATATTTTCCATTAGACGGAAGATTTTTGTTACTTAAATGAAGTTCAAAGGCAAAGACCTGCTTACCAGACGGAACAATAAACGAGAAAGAGCCGTCAGACTTGACAGAAACCTGTGAATACGATGTCCAATTCGCATCGTACCAGCAAAGGACATAAGCACCTGACCAAGTAATCGTATTTTGAACTGAACCAAGAGATGACGCAGGTGATACATTATCATCCCACGACTTTATTTTGATCGCATTTGACGCAGAAAGCGCAAGATCCTTATAAGTATCAATCTGCTTTGCAAACCCATCTGGCGTGTAAAGTTCCGCAGCCATTGCAGGAGAGGAAGAGCAGGAGACACAGAGAAGAGCAAGCGCACCTGCAGCTACACGTTTAAATCTTGTAATGACCGGACGAAAAGAATGACTTTGCAATCGTAAACAGGATAAAGAATGCAAAGCAGAAGAGAAGCGCTTTAAATTCATAATTTTTCACCCCCTCATAAAGAACCGGGTAAAGGTCGCTAAGGTCCGAGTAAACCGGATACCCATTTGGACTAAGAGAGAAAGTCCCTTCCGAACCCTCAGAAACCTGTGTACGGGAGTTGTAGTTGCCGACATAGTAATTTACATATGATGCATCAACAGCCGTAAAACGACCGCCCTGGTAAACCATATCATCACTGTAAACCAGACGGTAACTGTACTGATCCGGACGGAACAACACATAATGAATTGACGGAGGAAGCTTTTCAACTACACCCCTAAAATAAGTTGTGTATGTAGTACCGATCGTACCATCGTAAGGAGATCCGTAAGAGGAGAGCAGCATAATAGCATCTGATCCGGAAGCTACAACCCCATCATCCGAATCAAGAACTTCACCTTCCAGAACATCCTCCGGAGAAAGAACATACTCCGCCGCATAAGCCGGAACAGAGAGTAGAGCACACAGCCCCACACAAAATAATAAGCGAATACCATATTTCATCATACCTCGATCGTTCCTTTGAAAGCCATACCTAAAAACATCGTAACAAGCCGCTGTCCGAGAGCAAATACAACCGCGTATGGAATTGCGGCAGTAACCAGAGCGGCGAATAGATCAATTGCATTCTGTACGTCTGTCATTACTGGATCCTCCTTCCTTGCCATTCCTTCTTGTATCGTTTCATTTTTGCATACGTGTCATAGCTATCATAAAGTTCTGGACGATGGAACCAGTAAAACCGTTTGACGGTATCCGTAATAAGGTGACCATCTTTTTCCGTGCTTTTCGATCCATCAATCAGTGTGTTCACCTGTAAGATCTTGCAGAAATTAGAACAGAGTACCACGTTCCGGATCTGTTCCCGGAAAGGCTTTGCAAGCCGACCATAGACCTGTGACGTGCCTATGATATGCTTCCTTTGTTTCCGCTGCTGGCTAACCTCAATCATGACTTCAATGTCGATGTTCTTGGATTCCAGCGAGTTAAATTCCAGATGGATCTCATCAATCAAATAGATAACTCCATAATAGCCGTTTTCTAAAGACTTTAAGCAGTTTAAGCCGTCATACTCAACCACCTGCGTTTCCTCCGGAAGTCCATTGATCTGAACATTGGTACAGAGGATCGCACGAGGATATTCCTCGCACAGCTTCTTTACGTACTGTACCGCTGATAAAGTTTTTCCGGATCCCTGTTCTCCGCAGAACACCAGAAGTCCCTCCGGTTTAAAGTAACCGGGATGCGCTGCATAAAAGTCTTTATTATGCTTAATGACCTTGGCAACATTCAACGGATTAAGAGATCCATCTAATAATTGCATTTCCATGACATCACCCCTAACTTAAAAAACCGGTGACTATAAAGCCACCGGAAAGAAGAACATTAGATGCGAAGCTTACCGCCTCTGAAAACAGAACATTAGATGCGAAGCTTACCGCCTCTGAAAGCAGCCATGAGAGAGCGGATACCTTTACGGACGCCCCACCACATGAACACCAAACCAACACCGGCTCCAACGAATGTTGCGAGTGCAGCCACAACAGTGCTAACGGAAACCTGTCCGGTGAGCGCTGTGATCACGCTCGCCCAATCCGTAGCCGTAACAGCCGTAGCGGTTGGACCTTCCGCAAATGCCGGAGTAGCTGCCATCATTGTAGCCAAGGGCACAGCAACCGGGAGAGCCTTGAAAGAAGTGAATTTCTTTGTTTCATCCATACGTTTTTTCCTCCTTGAAAGATTTATTGATAAATACAAGGAGATCAACTCAACTCTTCGTTAAACTGTTCTTTCACGAATAGTTTGGAATCTATGAATAGATTACTCTCTTTTTGCGTTTTTGTCAATTGTCAATGTCAATGTAGGTACTTTTGCCACAATGATGCAGGTAGTTTCTGGAAATCCAGCCTTTATAACATAGTCTGCTTCTGCAGGATCTGCATTCGGATCATTTTTATAAAGTTTTGTCCATGCGGCTCGAAAATATTTGGAAATATAACAAACACCCGCTTTCCGGCCACCTGCAGTCTTTATCAAGACCACATGCATACCGGAAAGCGGGTGCTGTATCATCTCATATTTTAGTCCAGAAGATTTCTGTAATACGGCCAGTTTGCGTTCATAACACCGATCGTTACATTGTTCGCGGAACCCGTCTCATGGACACACTGGATCTGTCCGTTTGAGGTAAATCCGAGGAACATGATAACATGCGGCGTGGATCCCGTGATTACCACAATATCGCCCGGCTTCAAATCCTGACGTCTTACCTGCCGTCCAAGAGTCCTTAAGCCCTCTGTGCCCTCATACGGCAGATGCGTTCCTGTGACGGACCAGTATACCCAGTTGACCCATCCGGAGCAGTCGAGTCCCTTTAAGATACGTCCCTTGTGATCCGGGATCGTGACAGAACCGAAATTGTTGCCGGTGTAATTCTGGGCGCTGGCTTTTCCGCCCCAGTAATACGGGACTTTTCCGACAGACTGGAGTGCATACCGGATAATGTCCTTTCTCGTCTCCGACAGATCTTTCGGAAGTTTGCCCATGTAGGTGTCGATCTCAGCAGTGGAAAGCGGCGCTCTCGTTCCCTCCACGACTACGTTTAATCCGTAAGTTGCTGTCCAGTCCTGACGGTTGATATGGCTTACGAAAGAAGTCATTCTGCGGTTCCAGCCTTCCCAGCCGGTTCCGTCTGCGGTTACTGATGCAGTCTCTCCCACCGCATTTCCCGCATCATCGATGCTGTAAAGGTTTGCGCTCTCGCTGAGGGTCCGGATGATCGCCGTGATCTTAAGATCGACATGTCCCGGGCAGATCAGCGCATGGGAGGCGGCCGCATGGACGGTGTACTGCTCCACTGTTTCAGCTTGTTCATCAGAAACAGGGATGAGCTCCGGATCGGTTTCCGGCTCCTCACTTTCCGCGGATGCTGTTATCTCCGCAGGTGCTGCAGTTTCCGCGGCCGCATGGACGATATAATCGGAGCTTGCATCGGAATCTCCGTTGTCACTGACACGGATGACCTTTACCGTGGTCTCTTCCGCTGCCTCAGAAGAAGGTGCTGTTGTCTGCGGCGCTGTCTCCGCCTGCGCCGAAGGTGCCGCTGTCTGCGGTGTTGTCTCCGGAGCTTTTGTCGTCTCAGCCGCTGTAGTGGAATCTTCCACACGGACGATCGTCGTCTTCTTCTTCGTCTCCTGGATCACGCTCTCCGCTGTCTCAGCCAGGGAATCCAGGGCACTCGTGGTCGACTCCTTTGTCTCAGCTCCTTCTGTGTGGTTTGCAGCTGACGGCGGTACCGTTGTTGTCTCAGCTGCCGTTGTGGTGCCTTCCGACGCCCCCTGCGCGGAGGAGGCGGACGAAGAGCTGCCGCTGTAGCTCTCCCCGTTCACGGAAACCGTGTCTCCGGCCTGGTCGATGACCTCATCTCCCACATCTGTCCGGATCTCGGTATCGATATTCCGCCCGGATACGAATGTATCCTCTCCTTCCAGCTCAGAATCTCCCTCTTCCGCGGACGCGTTCGGATCCACACAGCCATCACAGTAGTAGACGTTTCCCAAAACTGCCTGGTAGGAATGTGATTTTGTCCAGAGATCATTGACGTAGGCACGGATCGAATCAAGGTCCGTGATCCCATTGTAATAAGCATATATACTCGCCATGGAAAGAATGTCCTGGGCATTGGAGACCGCGGATGTGACCTCTCCGTCTCCGTTGTAGAACGTGATCTTTACATTCTTAAAATGTTCCACATACCAGGTGGACGGATCATTTTTATTCTGGGTCTTTGATGTCGGATTGTACTGTCCGAGAACGGAGGATGCCTTGCGTCCAAAGGCAGGCGCCAGCTTTACCGGTGCCGTATTTGCCATATCGTAGATCGCAGCAAACCATTTGGAATCCTTCTGGATCAGCTCCTTCATCAGGATCTCCGCATAGCTTGTCTCCGATCCCTCTGCGTACATATTTGCGAGATTTAATTTATACGGGGCCGGAGCATCCGGGTCGATCTCCGCTGTGGTCTCCTCAGTCTCTCTCTCCGTCGGATCCTCGAGGATATCAAAGGTCTCCGGTTCTGTGATCCTCTCTGTACTGATCTCAGCCGGGGCGGCCACCGGAATATATGGCACCATCGCGGAAAACGCGATACAGGTGCACAAAGCCATCGCCAGAAGCGGTCTTGCATTCTGTCTGCGCGTCACCCAGCGCATACAGTCCGCCGCGATCTTTTCGACCTGTTCACGGATCTTTTCTTTATCGAAAGGTAATTTATGAAAATCTAAATGGTCTTTGAACTTCATTTTCGAGCGTACATCTCCTGCATTATGTAAATATAACGGTGTAAGTATAACATATAGAGGAAGGAAAATTGTTTAATTTTTTTTTAATTTTTCTCATCCCGCCGATACACCAAAACCAGTCACCAATTGACTTTCCTGACATTTAATACTATAATCCTATCAAATTGGCTCTGCCTGGAAACAATGAAAACAGATTCTTTCATCAGGAAATGGAGATGATATATATGTGTGGAATTATCGGATACTGCGGTCCTTTAGATGCGCAGACAATATTGCTAGACGGCCTTACCCAGCTCGAATACCGTGGTTATGACAGCGCCGGGATCGCCCTGTTTGATGAGAACTCAAAGATCCATTTTATCAAAAAAGTCGGAAAAGTTGCCGCTCTCCGCAAGGTGTGCGAGGAAAATCCGGTCGTGTCTCACTGCGGGATCGGTCATACCCGCTGGGCAACGCACGGCGGCGTCACCAGTGAAAACGCCCATCCGCATGTTGCAGGGAAGGTGACGATGATCCATAACGGCATCATAGAAAACTATCACGCCCTGACGGAAAAATACCACCTGGAAGGAAAACTTCACTCCCAGACGGACACGGAAGTTGCCGCAGCAACCTTAAACGAGATCTACAACGGTGACCCGATCCCGTCGATCCGGGAATTTTTAAACCAGCTGGAAGGCTCCTACGCCTTCTGTATCATGTTTGAAGACCGTCCCGGCGAGATCTATGCGGTGAGAAACGTAAGTCCGCTCGTAGCGGCTTACACGGCTTCAGGCGCCATGATCGCCTCCGACCTGACCGCACTTCTCCCGTACTCAAAGAAATACTTCGTTGTTCCGGAAGGAAAGCTCGTACAGCTCACCGCCTACCACGCTGATCTCTACGAGCTTGACGGCACAAAGACTGAGCCTGAGATCCTGGAGGCATCCTGGAACACGGACGCTGCCATGAAAAACGGGTTCCCTCACTTTATGATGAAGGAGATCCACGAGCAGCCGGAAGTGTTAAAGAAAACGATCCTGCCGCGTCTCACAAAAGGTCTCCCGGATCTCACCGACGAGAAGATCCCGGATGAGCTCTTAAAACGGATCACAAATATCCGCGTCATCGCCTGCGGAACTGCCATGCACGCCGGGATGGTCGCAAGAGCCCTGATCGAGCCACGTCTCAGGATCCCGGTCACAGTGTCCATCGCCTCCGAGTTCCGCTATGAGGAGCCGCTGATCGATGACTCCACGCTCACGATCGTGATCTCCCAGTCCGGCGAGACGATCGATACCCTGGCGGCGCTGCGCCTCGCGAGAGAATGCGGCTCCACCGTGATCTCGGTTGTAAATGTAAAAGGTTCCACGATCGCCCGCGAAAGCGACTATGTGATCTACACGCATGGAGGCCCTGAGATCGCCGTGGCGAGCACGAAAGCCTACACGGTACAGATTGCCGCCCTCTATCTTCTTTTCTGCCGTATGGCGCTTATACGCGGCGTATACACGGAAGAACATGCAGAGCAGTTCATGAGTGACCTCTTAAACTGTGCCACCTCCATGGAGACCATGATCCGGGAGGAAAATACGATCAATGAGATCGTCACCCATATCGTAAACTACCCGGATGTCTTCTTTATCGGCCGCGGAATGGACTACGCATTCTCCCTGGAGGGCGCGTTAAAGCTGAAAGAGATCTCCTACATTCATGCGGAGGCTTACGCAGCCGGTGAGTTGAAGCACGGAACCATCGCTCTGATCACAGACCATGTTCCGGTCATCGCGATCGCGACCCAGAAGCATATTTTCGCAAAGACAATCTCGAATATCCGCGAGGTGAAAGCGCGAGGTGCTTATGTGATCCTCCTCGTCACGGAAGATACCGCTGTCGACGAGGGCATTGCAGACGTGATCATCCGCATTCCAAGGGAAGATGACAAATTCACCGTGTTCCCAATCGCCGTTGTCCTTCAGCTCATCGCCTACTACGCTTCCGTCCAGAAAGGTCTTGATGTGGACCAGCCGAGAAACCTGGCAAAATCCGTGACGGTGGAATAAATAAAACAAGTTTATACAAAAAACCACCGGTTCAGGCAGATACATCCTCGCCCGGACCGGTGGTTTTTTACGCTTTATTCTTCTTTTTTATCCATTCTGATCCTTCTGTACGTTCGCCGGATGGCTTCCGTCAGAACCACTATTTCTTATAAGCGCCCTTGATCTTCGCAAATTCCTGGATCATCTTCACAACTCCGTCATATCCGATCTTGCTGCTGTTCATGCAGAGATCATAGCTCTTGGAATCGCCCCAGCGCTTGCTGGAATAATAGTTATAGTAACTGGAACGCTTTTTATCGGTCTTGATCATGAGATCCTTCGCCTGAGATTCCGTGATCTTATGGCGCTCCATCAAAGTCTTGATCTTCACATCCTCATCGGCGGTGATAAATACCGATACCACATTCGGGTAATCCGCCAGCGCGTAGTCAGCGCAGCGTCCGATAATTACGCAGGATTCTTTATCCGCAAGATTTTTGATCGTATCAAACTGCGCAAGGAAGATCTTATGGTTGATCGGCATATCCATATATGCAGAGTTCGTATATCCAAGGGAATACGTATCCATTACCAGAGAATATAAGAAACTGCTCGTCGGTTTCTCGTCATGGGTCTCAAACAGCTCTTTGCAGAGACCGCTCTCTTTTGCAGCCAGATTCAGGAGCTCTTTGTCATAACATTTTATACCGAGTTTTTCTGCTAACGCCTGCCCGATATGTCTTCCTCCGCTTCCGCATTCTCTTCCGATTGTAATAATAAGGTTATCACTCATATGCCACAGCTCCTTTCTGTCATCAAGCTTTCCGATAGCTATATTATACAAAAAATATAGGCGATATGCAAGAGTTATTCCATAAATTTTCTGAATTTTTGTATCAGTATATGCATAAAGCAGAATAAAAAAAGCCGGGAAAAATTATCCCGGCAATTTTCTTAAAAGCTCCTCAAAATACTCCGGCAGCGGCGCCGAAAACTCCATATATTCCCCAATCCGCGGATGAACGAACCCTAAAATCCCTGCGTGCAGTGTCTGCCCCTGGAGCTTATACGGACATTTTGCCGGGCCATAGACGGCATCCCCCAAGAGCGGATGTCCAATGCTCGCCATGTGGACACGGATCTGGTGCGTTCTCCCCGTTTCCAGGCGGCACTCGATATGGGTGAAATCCTTGAATCTCGCGATCACCCGGTAATGGGTCACCGCGGATTTTCCGTTATTGTAATTGATCGCCATCTTCTTCCGGTCTTTCGGACTTCTTCCGATCGGCGCGTCGATCACGCCCTCATCGTCCTTTAAAACGCCGTGAACGATCGCCTGGTAGCGGCGGGTGATCGAATGTTCTTTCAGCTGTGCTGCGATGGAATTGTGGGCGAGATCATTCTTGCAGGCGATGATGACGCCGGTCGTGTCCATATCGATCCGGTGGACGATCCCCGGGCGCAGAACCCCGTTGATCCCTGAGAGATCTTCCTTACAATGGTACATCAGCGCATTCACCAGAGTCCCTGTGTAATGTCCTGCTGCCGGATGGACCACCATGCCCTTCGGCTTGTTCACCAGGATCACATCGTGATCCTCATATAAGATATCGAGCGGGATATCCTCCGGAACGATCTCTGGCTCCACAGCCTCCGGCACCTCGAAGGAGATCGTATCCCCCTCTGCCGCCTTGTAGCTCGCCTTCACCGGGCGCCCGTTTACCATGACTTCCCCGGATTTTAACAGCTTCTGCAAAAACGAGCGCGACAGATCTTCATACTGTTCCGCAAGGAACTTGTCGATCCGGTCTCCAGCCGTCTCCTCGGTCACAAAACATTCTTCTCTCACTGCTCATTCTCCTTTTTTGATGAGAGGAAGGAAAGCTCATCCTCCTTGTAGAAAAAGCCGATCAGCAGGATCAGAAGTCCGGCCGCGCAGACCACGTAGCAGTCCGCCACGTTAAAAATCGGGAAGTCGATGAGGCTGAAATAGAAGAAATCCACCACGAACCCCCGTACCGCACGGTCGATCAGGTTTCCGACAGCTCCGGAAAGGAGAAGGATCATGGCGATATAAAGAGGCAGGTACCGGCTTCCGGACGGAAGTTTTGCCACAAAGACAAGGACCGCGATCACAACGGCTGCAGCCACCAGGAAGAAAAACCACTGTTTTCCCTGGAGGATCCCGAAAGCCGCTCCCCGGTTTTCCGAGTATAAAAGCTCAAAGACTCCCTTGATCAGCACCAGCGGTCCGTTGACGCGCAGCGTGCTGTAAGCCATACTCTTCGCCCACTGGTCCAGGGCGATGAGCAGGGCAGAACAAACGGCAAGAATGCCGTAGCGTTTTCCGATCGTATTCATAAAACACTCCTATCTGAAAATGGCTGCAAGGGCGCGCTCCATCTCCTCTTTTGTGACGGTCCGGTCGATGTAGGCATGTCCCACACGGTCCAGAAGGATGAACTTGATCACGCCGGCCTCCATCTTTTTATCATTTTTCGTCGCCGCGATCACTTCCTCCGGATCGAGACCGGAAACAGATGTCGGAATGGAGAAATACTCCATCAGTGACCGGTATGCATTGATCTCATCCTGGTTCACAAGACCGCGCTCCTTACAGATATTCATGGCTGCAAGGGCACCGACCGCAACACAGTGACCGTGGAGCATCGTAAAATTCTTTAATTTCTCGATGGCATGCCCCAGCGTATGACCAAAGTTTAAGGTCGCACGCTCATTCTGCTCGGTCGGATCGATCTCAACGACCTCACGTTTGATAAAATCGCTTCCCTGGATCAGAAGTTTTAATGTATCCGCATCCTTTGCGAGGATTTTTTCTTTGTTGGCCGCGATCCAGTCAAAGTATTCCCGGTCACGGATCAGACCGTGTTTGATGACCTCTCCCATGCCGCCGGAAAACTGGTTGTCCGGAAGTGTGCGAAGAACGGACACGTTCGTATATACAAGTTTCGGCATATGGAAGGCGCCGACCATATTTTTGTAGGAATCAAAATCAACCCCCGTCTTTCCGCCGATCCCGGAGTCCACCTGGGATAACAGGGTTGTCGGGATCTGGACAAAATCAACGCCGCGGAGATAGGTAGCTGCGACAAAGCCGCAGAGATCGCCCGTAACGCCGCCGCCCAGTGCGACGAGAAGATCTTTCCGGTCATAGTGGTTTAAGATCAGATGTTCGTAAGCTCCCTGGACCGTCTTTAAATTCTTGTTTTCTTCCCCTGCCGGGAACACATAGGAAGTGACCTCGCGGCAGCAGCCGAAGAGGATCCTTGTCACCTCATCGAGATAGATGTCAGCGACATTGGAATCCGCGATGATGCAGATCTTCTTCTTTTCGGTGCCGAGAACGGAGATCTCCTTTGCAAGTGAATCAAACGAGTCCTCCAGGACAATATCATAAATAGTCTTCCCATCCATGTGGACCGGGATCCGGTTTACATGTTCTTTGATCATAAGGATAACCTCCTATTTGTAGCGGTACACCACGACGGATGTACGCCCCTTTTTCGTAAGATTTCCCGGCTCTCCGAACCGGAATTTTCCGATCCCGCGGATTGACAGGATCTCTCCGCCCCGCAGGTTTAACGATACATTTGTGCAGACAGCTCCGTTTACGGAAACCTTCTCACCTTCAATATAGACTGCTGCCTTTGTCCTGGAAAGTCTCGCGCACAGTGCGACGACCGAGTCCAGGCGGACCGAGCTCACCGTTCCGGAAACCTCCTCCGTCTCCGGTTCCGGGAGATCCGAAAAATCCGACGTGATCTCTGTGATAACAGAAGTGTGCCGGATCATCGTGAGGTTCTCCGCAAGGTATCTGCTCATCTTTTCCATGACAAAAGCCCAGGCATTCCCCTCCTGCAGAACAATATCTCCGATCATGGACCGCTCGATGCCGAGATTCATGATCGCACCGAGATAATCCCTGTGTGTCAGCTCCTCCGCAAAACGCCGGTTCGCGGGCGCGATCTTTAAACACACAAACGGCGGAGCGTAGAGTTCCTCCTCGTAGGACGCCAGAAAACATAAAACCTTCCGTTCAGACATCGGAAAGCCGCCGGAAAGTACGAACTTCACCGGCGGCAGCGTAGCCGACATATTCTGGAAGACAGTCTGTTCTGCAAGTGTCAGAAAATCTGTGTGAAGCGGGATATCGCGGGAGTAAGCGTTCTGCGCCAGTTCCTGGATCCGCTTTTTAAAAAGCTGTTCTTCCTTTTCCATATCGATCCTTTTTACAGATGAATGTTGAGTCCGGATACGTCTAAGTTTCCTCCGGAAAGAAGATCCTGGAAGTCACCGGACAGTTCAACGGACTGCGGGGTCGCAATAAAAATGTAATTGGAAATCTTCTGGAGATTTCCGTTCATGGAATAGGTGGATCCGGATGTGAAATCGATGATCCGCTGTGCGGTCTCGGTGTGAATCCCCTCCATGTTAAGGACTACTGCCTTTCCGGCAAGCAGATAATCGCAGATCTCCTTTGCGTCATCCAGGGATGTCGGTTTGATCAGAGAAACCTCCATCCCGTTTCCGCGGCGCATCGGAACGACTTTATTGTTGTTTGTGGCGCGAGGTAAGAATCTCGGTTTCTCCTCCTCATAATCATCCAGATCATCGGCTGCCTGTTTCTTAAAAAGGCTCTTTCGTGCCGGTTTTTCATCCTCATAATCGTCATCTAAGAAGTAATCGTCATCTTCATCGTCGTTCAGACGCATCGTATCCATAATCTTGCCTAAAAAGCTCATATCTAGTTCTCTCCAATCTATCTGGAACCAAAGATTCCGGTCCCTACTCTAATCATGGTTGCACCTTCCTCAACAGCCACCTCGAAGTCGCCGGTCATACCCATGGAAAGCGCAGTCATAGTACCATTATCAATGTTTTTACTTTTGATGTCAACATATAATTGATATAATTCTTTAAAATATTTTCGATTTTCTTCCGCGTCTTCGACGTTTGGAGCGATCGTCATCATCCCCTTTACGCAGACATGCGGGAATGCCTGGATCTCTTTCAGGTTCGGGATCACATCCTCTAAGAACATGCCGAATTTGCTCTCCTCCCTCGCTACGTTGACCTCGAGGAGCACGTTTGCGATCATATCACGCTTCGCCGCTTCCTTCTCGATCTTCTCTGCGAGATGGACGCTGTCACAGGAGTGGATCAGGACCGCCTTATCGATGACCTGTCCGACCTTGTTTGTCTGGAGATGTCCGATCATATGGAATCTCGCATCCTCCGGGATCTGCGGACGTTTTTCCGTGATCTCCTGCACCTTGTTTTCACCGAAATCACGCTCCCCGGCCTCATAAGCTTCCATCAGCATGGAAACCGGCTTCGTCTTGCTGACGGAGATCAGGGTAACTTCCTTCGGGTCTCTTCCCGCACGAAGGCAGGCCGCATTCACGCGTTCTCTCACATTTTTTATATTCTCTGCAATTGACATGATAAAACCTCCTACTGATAGATGATCATTCCGTTTCCGGTCACGGCATTCGCGTCAAGGACAATGTGGTCGTAGACGGACAGACCGTAGTCCGTTCCCTTTTTGATCGTGTAATATTCATCATTCGAAGAAAGAATCTCAATTCTCCGGAATACCGTATAACCGCGGTTGATATTGTAGACACCCTGTACAGACTGGGTCATTCCGATCTGATAGCGCTCCCCGGAATCATCCTTCGTGAGGAAGTCCCCGGCTTTCAGCTCGCTGTTTTCCCCGGCGTCCACGTAATAATATTCGTCATCCGCATAGTAGATCGTACACGGAGTGACAACTCCCACCGTCTTTCCGTCCGCATATGTCTCTTTCCGGAAACCGCTCTGAGAGACTATCGAGGTGTCGGAAGAGTCTTTCTTCCCGCTCACATAGTAGTCTTTCGGGATCACATAGAACGTCACATCGGTCACGGAACTTCTCGGGATCTTGAGTCCGCGCACTTCATCCGTCACGATCTCAAAGTCCACATAGCGGTCCGATACAAACTGCTCCATATATTTGGAAAAATCGAGTTTTCCGTATGTTTTTCCGTCTCCCCCAGTCACGGTGGAGAATGCCCCCGAAGTCTCCAGGTCACGCCCTGTAAACTTTACTGTCAGGGATGTCTTCCCATTATAAGTGGTAAGATCTTCATCGGAAAGTGGAAATACGATCGACCAGTCCTCGGAGGTAATGATCTTATAAGCCGGAGCCCCCGTCTCCACGAGCTGCCCGGAACGGATCCCGGATTTTTTATAGCTGCTCTTGTCAAACATCTCAGCAGTCACCTGGTTTGGTGTCAGAGTCTCCATCGAATCAATGGAGTACGAAACAACACCGGCCACATCGGACCGCACCTGGGTAAAATTCCCGCCGAGTTCTGAGATCGCGCTGTCCAGATTTTTCAGTGTATCCACGCTGACATACTCCAGGACTTCTGAATCCAGAGTATTCTTTGTATCATAGATTTCGCGGAAATCCTCGTTGGTGAATGTCTGGCTGAAGCTCGACAGCTGTTTTTTTAAAGAAGCAAGATTCTCCTTTGAGAGCGCGACCGATCCGTCTGTTTTCTCCGCGAGCAGAGCCGAAAGTGTTCCGGTCTCATCGATCGAGTAGACTCTTGTGCCAACGGCTGCTCTCTTTCCCTCACGCATATAGAAGTTGATGTTTCCGGCACGGTCCGTATATTTCGGCTCCTCCGTCCGGAGAATGATCCCGGTGTGCCTCGTATCATTTACGATACTTCCTTCCACAACTTCATAAAACTCCACCTTGTCCCTGCGAAGGTAGGTATAGAGATAAAACGCCATATATAAGAAAATGAGGGCAAAAATGATCATGCCCACATTGATATTCAGGGGCCGGCGATAACGAACGACTTTCCTGTTCTTTTTCTTCGCCAATTGATAAAACCTCCCAACGGTCATATTCCGCTTTATGATACCATCATTCAGAAAAAAGTTCAAGCGGACAGACAAAAAAGCAGAAAAAAGCCGGTCCACGGAAAATTCCGAAGACCGGCCTGCAATTTATCTCTGGATCGAGATTATTTCTCTTCTTCTTTCTTTACTTCAACCGGACGGTTGATGCGTGCTGTGATCTCAGCCTTGATATTTGCGATAAATACATTCAGATCCTCTGCACCCTCATCGCCTTTGAAGCGGCTTCTTACGGATACGGTTCCGTCTGCCTGCTCTTTCTGTCCGACAACTAACATGTACGGGATCTTCTGACCCTGTGCCTCACGGATCTTGTATCCGATCTTCTCGGAACGGAGATCGATCTCGGAGCGGATATCCGCTGCGTCAAGAGCTGCCTTGACGGATTTTGCGTACTCCTCGTATTTCTCGGAGATCGGAAGAACCTTGACCTGAACAGGTGCAAGCCATGTCGGGAATGCGCCTGCAAAGTGCTCGATCAGGATACCGATGAAACGCTCGATGGAACCGAAGCATACACGGTGGATCATGATCGGTCTGTGCTTCTCACCGTCAGCTCCGATGTACTCAAGTTCGAAACGCTGCGGAAGCTGGAAGTCAAGCTGGATCGTACCGCACTGCCATGTTCTGCCGATCGCGTCTACCAGATGGAAATCGATCTTCGGGCCATAGAATGCGCCGTCGCCTTCGTTGATCACATAGTCGAGTCCAAGGTCATCAAGCGCACCCTGTAAGGAGCTTGTTGCAAGCTCCCAGTCCTCGTCGCTTCCCATGGAGTCTTCCGGTCTTGTGGAGAGCTCTACATGGTACTTGAATCCGAACAGGGAATATACCTGATTGATGAGGCCTGCTACGTTCTTGATCTCGTCGCGGATCTGCTCCGGAGTCATGAAGATATGGGCATCATCCTGTGTGAAGCAGCGTACACGCATAAGACCGTGAAGCTGACCGGATTTCTCATGACGGTGAACGATACCAAGCTCGCCCATACGGAGCGGAAGGTCACGGTAGGAACGCGGCTCGGAAGCATAAACAAGAACGCCGCCCGGGCAGTTCATCGGTTTGATCGCGTAATCTTCGCCGTCGATCACAGTTGTATACATGTTGTTCTTATAGTGATCCCAGTGACCGGATGTCTCCCAGAGGCTTCTGTTTAAGATGATCGGTGTGGAGATCTCTACATAACCTGCTTTTTTATGGATCTCGCGCCAGTAATCAAGCAGTGTATTCTTTAAGATCATTCCCTTCGGAAGGAAGAACGGGAATCCAGGACCTGCATCGCTCATCATGAAGAGACCGAGCTCTTTGCCGAGCTTTCTGTGGTCACGCTTCTTCGCCTCTTCCATCATGGTAACGTAAGCTTCCAGGTCTTCTTTCTTTGCGAAAGCTGTCGCATAGATACGTGTGAGCATCTTGTTCTTTTCGCTTCCGCGCCAGTAAGCACCGGCGATGTTCATGAGCTTGAATGCCTTGCCGACTTCCTTTGTGTTCATGAGGTGCGGGCCTGCACAGAGGTCTGTGAACTCGCCCTGTTTGTAGAAGCTGATGATCGCATCTTCCGGAAGATCCTCGATGAGCTCTACTTTGTACGGCTCATTCTTTTCTTTCATGAATTCGATCGCCTGCGCTCTCGGAAGCTCGAAGCGCTCTAACGGAAGAGCTTCTTTGATGATCTTCTTCATCTCAGCTTCGATCTTTGCGAGGTCATCGGATGTTACCGGCTCATCGCGGTCGATATCGTAGTAGAAGCCGTCAGCGATGGACGGACCGATCGCAAGCTTTGTCTCCGGCCAGAGTCTCTTGATCGCCTGAGCCATCACATGGCTTGCTGTGTGGCGGAGTGCTGCAAGACCTTCCGGATCCTTTGCTGTGAAGATATTTAATGTGCAGTCCTTGTCAACGATCGTGCGCAGATCCTTTACTTCTCCGTCGATCTCTGCGACACAGGCCATTCTTGCAAGGCCTTCGCTGATATCTTTTGCGATGTCGATGACAGCCATCGGCTGTGCGTACTCTTTAAAAGAGCCATCTTTTAATGTTACTTTCATGGTCATTCTCCTCTTTCTTGTGGAAAAATTTTATGCTGTTTTCCGTTTCGCGAAAAAAAAGTCCCTTGACTGTACACGAAATACAGTCAAGGGACGAGATTACCCGTGGTTCCACCCTGCTTGTATAGAAAATCTATACCACTTCATTTGATGATAACGGAATCACCGTTCCCGATTAAGAGACACTCCAGGGCGGTCTTCGGTTCGTTCCGTGCAGGATATTCTCACCAAACATATCCCTCTCTGAGCATTTTCCGAACGTACTCTTCCTGTCAACGTGTTATTTTTTTCACTTGTAAATCAGTATATCACCGGAATCAGATTTGTCAAGATTTATTTGCTGTAATTTTCCGAGTTCCTTCGCAGACCGCCAAAGCTCGCGGTTCCTGCTGTTCATGGTCCCGAAGACTGTGAGCGGGCAGAGAACGGCTTCGCAGGAATCCAGAAATTTTTCTGCCTGAAGATACGCCTGCTCTCCCACCGGCTCAAACGGGATCTCGGAGACCACCTTTGCCGCCAGCGCCTTCGCCGTCTGGTACTCCACATCATTTTCATGGATGACCCCGGCCGCAAACGCGATCCCGGCTCTGTTTAAGGCGTGGTACACAGGGATCCCACTCCCCATCCCGCCGATGACAAACACCTTCGGAGTTCCGTCTGTCCGCGGAAGCTCCGGAAAACCAAGTGAAGTCAGATAGCTCCCGTGCCGGATCCCGTAGAGGTTCGCGATATACTCCTTTTCAAAGACTTCCTCCGGGGTTCCTGCTCTTCCGATCGTCCCGTTTTCTGCACAGAGCACGTAATCGGAGATCCGCTCCGCAAGGTCCAGCTCGTGGAGCGACATGAGGATTGCCATATTTCTTTCGTGAACCAGCCGTTTCAAAATATCAAGGAGCTCGAGTTTATGCCGGATATCAAGAAAGGAGGTCGGCTCATCGAGGACCAGGAGTTCCGGTTCCTGGCAGATGGCGCGAGCCAGAAGAACGCGCTGCTTCTGTCCATCACTCGTGTTCCGGAACAGGATGTCCGCAAGGTCTTCGCACTGCACCATGGAAAGGGCATCCCGGACTTTTTTCTTATCTTCCCCGGACAGGATCCCGAACCGGCCGGTATACGGATACCGCCCGGCAGCGGCCACATCAAAACACGTCATAAGCTCCGGATCCGGCCGCCCGGTCATGACCACGGCAGTCTTTTTCGCAAACTCATGGTCGGAATATTCCCCGATCCCCCTGCCGTCCAGATAAACACTCCCGCCCAGAGGAGAAAGCTCACGGATGATGCTCTTTAAGATCGTGGACTTTCCGGCCCCGTTCGGTCCGATCAGCGTGACGATGGAGCCGCGGCGGATGTTCATGGAAATATCGGAAATGATCGGTTTTCCGCGGTATCCGACGGTCAGGCAGTCGGCTGTCAGGTAGGTCTTCATACGTTCTCCTTTCATGCTGCTCACAGGCTGATAAGCTGTGGTCTACAAGCTGCTCCATACTTTCCCGGTATCAGCGCTTTGCTCTCTTTATCATCATCACGATCACCACCGGTGCTCCGAACACTGCGGTCACGGAACTGATGGAGAGCTCCGTAGGCGCGAATAATGTCCTCGCCAGCAGATCGCTGAACAGGCAGAAAACAGCCCCGCCGAGGAAACATCCCGGGATCACAACGATCGGCTTCGCGGTCTTAAAAAGCTGCCGGATCACATGGGGCACCGCGATCCCGACGAACGAGACCGGACCGGCAAACGCAGTCACTGTGGCTGAGAGGATGCTGGACAAAAGGATCAGTTCGATCCGGAACCGTCTGATATTGACTCCCATGTTTCTCGCGTAGACTTCTCCCAGCTGGTAAGCTCCCATGGCTTTTGAGAGCAGCATGGAACCAAGAAACGCCGCTGTGACTACAAGGGAGCTGATCTTCACCCCATCCATCGAGATCCCGGAAAAGCTTCCCATGGACCAGTTGTGGAGATTTACGATATTCGAATCATCCGCGAACGTCACGATAAAATCCGTGGCCGCAGAACAGATATAGCCGATCATAATGCCGCTGACCACCAACATGGACATCTGAGGGATCTTTTTTGAGACCGTCAGGACAAAGCCCATGGACACCATGGCGCCGAGAAATGCCGCAAGGATCATGGTCCAGGAATTCATGATCAGTCCCTGCCCGAGGAACACGACCATAAAGACCGATACGACAAGCTTTGCTCCGGACGAGATCCCGAGGACGAAAGGTCCTGCGATCGGATTTGAGAAAAATGTCTGTAAGAGAAAACCGGATACGGAGAGTGCTCCGCCGAGGGTCAGGGCAGCGAGCATTCTCGGAAGCCGGATATCAAAGAGGATATGCCGGACCATATCGGTCCCCTCTTTCGCCGTCAGGGCCGCGAGGAGATCTGCTGCCGATACCCGCACGCTGCCGACCGCCAGGCTCAAAAAGCCGAGTCCTCCGAGCAGCACGATCAGGAGCAGATAGGCGCGGATGATCCGCTTTGTCTGAACTTCCATAGCTTCCATGTCTCCTTTCATCGACCGCGGTTTTTAAGCTGTTTTGTAACTATTCAATAGGTCAGCGCACTTGCTGCGCTGACCGTAATAAAACACAGGCTTGAAGGCAAAAATCCCATCAGCGAAGCCGATTTGGAATGGATTTTTGCTCGTAACTGTGAGGGTACTGAACAGTTACGTTGTTTTTTATTTCAGCTGGTGCAGATACGTGAACGCATACTCCCGGTTTCCGGAGAACACTGCATTCATGTCCCGGATCATGTCCCCGAGCCCCATGGTCTCCTGGAACATGTTTTTCCCGGTACACCAGACATTGCCCTCTTTCACCGCCTTGAAATCCGCAAAGAGCTGATTTTTTGCACACAGTTCGTCGATCGTGGTAAGTTCCCCGTCGATCGTGCTGTTGTAGATCAGGACATCCGCGTCTTTTGCGACGGCATAGAAAGACTCAAAATCCATGTTCATCGTGGAAAGCGCATTCTCACCGGTCCCGGCATTTTCCGGCACATACGTTCCTCCGGCGATATCGATCATCTTCGCGATATAATCCCCGTTCTTCCGGACATTGACGCTTCCGGAATTTGTCACATAGAAAAATGCAGCTGTCTTTCCGGACGGTTTCATGGCGAGGACATCCGACAGAGCATTCATATTTTCCTGAAAGATCTGATCGGCCTCCTCCTCTTTTCCCGTCAGAAGACCATAGAGGCGGATCCACTCCATTCTCCCGAGCGGATGACTCTCATAGCTGGACCGCTCCACGAGGACCGGGATCCCGAGGCGTTCCAGCTGTTCCTTGACCTCCGGGGTATGGTAGATCATCGTGGATTCCACTGCAAGCTCACAGGAGCTGCTTACGATCGTTTCGTAATCCGGTGCGCTGTACTTTCCTGCATAGGCAATCTTTCCCTCTTCCATCGCAGTTTTCGCCTCCGGAAGGTACCATCCGGTCTCCTTTGTCCCGGAAAGTGCAATGGAATCCAGGGCATCCAGGCGGATAAAATCATCCATGGCGGAGGTCGCCACAAGATAGATATTTTTTACCGGTTTATGAAGGACCGTGATCGAAGCCGGAAGTCCGTCAGGCGCGGACACACCTTCCGGCAGCAGGAGAAACTGATCCGCATCCCCGATGGTGATGAGGGCGATGCCGTCCTCATAATAGTCTGCTGAAAACTGGTCGGCGTAGAGAAGATCCATGGAGCCTGTCGGGGACATCTCCTCCCAGTTAAGAACCGGCAGATCTTTGTTTTGCTGAGCCTGAAGATTTTCCTCACTGCCATCCACGGAAGCGGTCGTGTGGTTTTCCCCTGTAGACGGCGCGGCCGTCCCGGGTTCCGTTTTTTTTGAACAGCCGGAGCAGGCAAACGCAGCAGTCATGAGGATTGCCGCAGCCAGAACAGATCTAAAAAGTGTATAACGCACCCGCGTCCTTCTTTTCTGCTTCCTGGGATCAATTTGTCTTCTTTCCATATTTACTGTTTCTGCTCCGCCAGGGTACTGGAATCAAAGGTCAGCGTATACTCGATCTCATGAGGCGTGCTCATGGCAGTTGTATCCGCAAAGATCGTAAGCGGGCTGTCAAATCCAGCTACCGGGATCACAAATGTGGAGTTTCCCTCTGTATTGACCGGGAGGAATTTCTCTTCCTCTACCCGCACATAGTCATAATTGGAGCTGCTCCAGATGATCGTCGCCTCCGCTTTTCCGTCTTTGATCTCGATCACAGCCGGAGATTCCACGGATGCACGTCCGGATCCGCCGCTCAGGGAGACTTCCGCGGTGTAAGTTCCATCCGCAAGGGAGAGATCCTGGACGGTTTTTAAGGAAGAATTGAGAAGCGCGTCTGCCGGGATCCCGGATGCCTCAAAGACAAGCTCCCTGTCATACCATTTCTCTTTTTTCTTGCTGAATGCAGCGCACGGAAGCACCTCATTTAAGGCCTTGACCGGAACAGTAAAGCTGTGTGTTCCGTCAGAATTCTCCTCGAAAGGAATCCGGTCTGTCTCCGCGGTCTTTGCAGCCTCCTCTCCGGTTCCCATATAGACATACAGGTATCCGGTCCCGCCCATCGTCATTTTCGCGGTCATGGCGCCGTCTTTGACTGTCAGCGTACAGGATGTGATCTTAAACATGGAAGAGCTGGACTCCACGGAAATCTCGTAGGTTCCCTCTTTCAGATCCTCTGCAGATACCGGGACGAGTCCCGTCGTGTCAAGTGTCTGTTCTGCGGCAGTCTCCTCGCCGGAAGCAACGGCTGCCTTTGTCTCATCGGCCGAAGCAGTTTCCGCTGTTGTTTCCGCCGTGGTCTCTGCAGAAGCAGCTGTCGTTTCTGTCGACCCGGACTGTCCGCAGGCTGTGGACAGAGCGCAGACAACTGCGAGTGCTAATGAAAATTGTTTTAATTTACGCATAAAGTTTTCTCTCCTTTTGTAACCGGAAATCATTGGGGCATCCTGGACGGTTTCCTGAAGTTCCTTTCGCAGGCTGGAGTTTCCCGCAAGTGCACCTCCCGGTTATATAAAAAGGCGGCCGAATCCTCGACCGCCCATATCTAAACATTCTTATTTTGCGAGACTGTTCACTGCAGCCTGGGCATGCTGTACGAAGAGCTGCTGGATCGGCTCAAGCTCACCAAGACCTCTTACAAGGCAGGTTACCTCATAGCCTGCAGCCTCAAACTGGCTCTTCCAGGAGTCATCGTCGTCACCGGCCATATCGTTGTTTGCGTGGTCACCTGCTACGATCATAAGCGGCTCAAGAACAACTTTCTTGTAGGAACCTTCCTTTACCTGATTGATGACATCTTCACAGGACGGAGTTGCCTCAACGGTACCTACATAGTAGTTGTCAAAGCCCTCTTCCTTTAACATATCCTGCATTTTCTGGTAAACAGCGTTGGAATCAGCCTCTGTGCCGTGACCCATGAAGCAGATCGCGGTCTCACCGTCATCGTACTCTTTTGTTGCGTCTGTGATCGCGGAGATTACTGCCTTGAAGTCATCATCAGAAGTTAAGAGCGGCTCACCGACAGCAACCTGCTCGAAAGCGTCGGAATTATCAGCTAACTCGTTTACAAGATCTGTGTACTCAAGACCGTTCATAAGGTGGGTCGGCTGTACAACGAGAGTCTTGACACCGTTGTCAACAGCGCGGTTTAAAGCCTCTGTCACGTTATCGATCGAAACATTGTCTCTCTTTTTTACATGGTCAATGATGATCTGGCTTGTGAAACCTCTTCTTACGGAGTAATCCGGGAATGCATTTTCGATCGCATTCTCGATCGCGCCGACTGTCAGTCTTCTGCTGTCATTGTAGCTTGTACCAAAGCTCACAACAAGAAGTTCTTTCTCGCCGATCTCATCCTGATTTCTTGTGTTATCCATGGAAGCGTCTCCTGTATTGTAGTTTTCCTCGTCCTCTTCTGCAGCTGCTGTCTCTGCGGCTGTAGTCTCCTCAGCTGTTGTCTCTGCAACGGTTGTGGTCTCCGCAGCTGTTGTCGCTGCTGTCTGGCTTCCGGAGCATCCGGAAAGGATCGCCATGGATACGGCTGCCGCTGTCATAACGGCGTAGATGTTTGCTTTTCTCATTTACTCTTCTCCTCGCTTGAAAAATGATTTTTTAAGGTCCCCGGCTGGTTTTTCCCCTCCAAACGGGCATCCGGCAGGTTTCCTGGCTCATCCATCATCATGCATGAAACGCCTTCCCGGCAGGTTTCGCCAGTGACTGTCCGCATAACGCGGACAATATTCATGCACTCCGGATCTACAGTGACGGGCTCGCACAGGCGTCTGACCTGTTTCCCTTTTAACTCTCAGAGATCGCCGTTTGGGATATCGTACAACCATCCTCCGGCGGTCTGTGACAGCACCGCATGTAAATAGACCTGTGTCGTTTATCATAACACCTTGGCAGTAAAAAAGCAACCGGATATCCCGACAATATTCACATCCGGTCCCGATCAATGGTACCCTGCGGGATTTCCGATCTGAAAATCCCCGGTCATCGGGTTCTGCAAATATTTTCCGAAATATCCGATTGCTTTTGATCATTTTTTCTAACTGAATCCCCGGAATCGTACCTTGATCAGTGGGCTTTCCGGTTGATGAACTCGGTCTTTATCTTTGAATATGTGAACTTCTGGCTGCTGTAAAGCCCGTAATATCCCGACAGTGTGAAGCTGATGGCAACGGCAACCGCAAAATACGGCATCGCCTCAAAGCCGAAGAGCTCGAAGCCGAGGAACATGGTCGCGATCGGGCAGTTTGTGACGCCGACGAAGGTGGCGAGCATGCCTGCTGCCGCACACAGGGACGGTTCAAAGCCTGTGAGCAGTCCGAACGTGCACCCGAATGTGGATCCCACTGCCAGTGTGGGAACGATCTCTCCGCCCTTAAAGCCGCCGCCGAGGGCCACCGCCGTGAAGACCATCTTGAAGAAGAACGCCAGGTATCCGGCATCTCCTTCCACCGCCTGTTCCACAAGATTAAATCCGGATCCGCAGTAATCCCTGCCGAACACCAGCGCGAGTCCGATGGAAAGGACTGCTGCCACAAGAATGCGCAGATAAACGTTGTCGATCTTTTTCTTGTAGAGATGCTGGGTCTCATGGAGCAGGATGCAGAAGCAGACGCTTAAAAGCGCACAGGCCAGTCCGAGTCCGACGGTGTAGAGCGCCGGTACAAGGGAAAATTCCGGAACATGGAGGATCTGGAACGCTTCCCCGTGAAGTCCGAGCGCCCCGGAGATCTGTGCACCGATGAAGGAGGCAAAGACGCACGGCACAAGGGCCGCGTAATAAGCGACACCGATGCTGATGACCTCGATCCCGAACATGGCGGCAGCCAGAGGCGTCCCGAAGATCGCCCCGAAACAGCCGCTCATGCCGCTCATGATCATGACTTTTTTGTCCCTCTCATCCATATGGAAGAGATCCCCGAGATAATTTCCGATGCAGCCGCCGATCTGTAAGGCAGCTCCCTCTTTGCCGGCAGACGCGCCGACCGCCTGGCTTAAGATCGTGGAGACAAAGATACACGGCAGGGTCGTCATATGGATCTTCTCGTTGGATGAGATCGACTCCAGGATCAGGTTCGTCCCGCGGTTTCCGATCTCGTGGAACATCTGGTGAAGAAGGACGATCAGAACACCTGCCACGGGCATGAGATACAGCATAAAGCTGTAAGTTTTAAACAGCCGCTGAGCGTAGATGACCCCGTATCCGAAAATGGTCCCGATGAGACCGCAGACGGTTCCCATTACAATAGAGATCACGGTCCAGCGGAGAAAATACAGGATATTCTTGCTGAGAGCAGTCTGAGTTTCGCTTCTGTACATACATTTTCCCCTTATTCAGCAGACCGTCGGGCATTTCACGAAGTTTGACAAATTGATATATGCCTGACTGCGTTCCATGACCGGAGGTCCGTTCATCACACCTCCCGCAGAGGCGGGAGAATCCCTGGTATCATTACATATAAATTCCGGAAGTCTTGGAGATTACCGGGCAGTAGCCTGCTGTTTCCAGAGCCTTGATGATCTGATCCTTGTGCTCAGTTCCGAAGGACTCTAATGTGATCGTAAGTTCCACACCCGCTGTGCGGTTTACATTTGCGAATACGTTGTGCTCGAGCTTGATCACGTTGCCCTGCTCTTTTGCGATCAGTGCAGAAACAGCTGCCAGCTGGCCAGGCTTATCCGGAAGCATCACGCTTACCGTGAAGATACGGTCTCTCTGCATCAGTCCGTTCTGGACAACTGTCGCCATCGTTAAGACATCCATGTTTCCGCCACTTAAAACGGATACGACTTTTTTGCCTTTGAAGTCAAGATGCTTTAAAGCCGCAACGGTCAAAAGACCGGAGTTCTCGACGATCATCTTATGATTCTCTGCCATATCGAGGAAAGAAAGAGTCAGTTCGGAGTCGTCCACTGTGATGACCTGATCCACGTTTGCCTGAAGATACGGGAAGAGCTTGTCGCCCGGCGTCTGGACAGCGGTACCGTCCGCGATCGTGTTGATCTTGGAGACGGTGGTTACCTCTCCGGCCTCTAAGGATGCCTTTAAGCAGGCAGCTCCTGTCGGCTCAACAGCGATGACCTTGATCTTCGGATTTAAGAGTTTTGCGAGTGTGGAGACGCCTGTACAGAGTCCGCCTCCGCCTACCGGAACGAGAATGTAATCCACAGTCGGGAGTTCTTTGATGATCTCCATCGCAATGCTGCCCTGGCCGGTTGCAACTTCCAGATCATTGAACGGGTGAACGAAGGTATATCCGTGCTCGTCTGCAAGCTTGTATGCATGGGCACATGCCTCATCGAAGACATTTCCGTAGAGGACAACGTCGGCACCGTAGGATTTTGTGCGGTTTACCTTGATGAGCGGTGTTGTCACCGGCATAACGACGGTTGCTTTCACACCGGCAAGTTTTGCGGCATAGGCAACGCCCTGGGCATGGTTTCCGGCAGATGCGGTGATCAGACCGCGGGAACGCTCTTCCGGTGAGAGCTGGCTGATCTTATAATAAGCGCCGCGGACTTTGTATGCACCGGTACGCTGCATGTTTTCCGGTTTAAAGTAGATCTTGTTCCCGTAGCGCTCAGAAAAATATTCACTGTAGATCAGTTTTGTCTCCTGAGTGACCTTTTTTACGATCTCAGATGCTTCTTCAAATTTTTCGAGTGAAAGTTCCTGCATTTCCATTTGTATTCTCCTTCATATTCATTCCTGATCGATCTCATCGATGGAACATTTTTCTGTCTTTCCCATAGTTGTCTGCTATACCGGCATTTATCTGGCTGTTTTCTGCCTGAAATGCATCGGTCATTCCGGCTGTTTCGCAAACAATGCGTTTACGAAGTCTTCGGAATTAAATTTCTGAAGGTCGTCGATCTTCTCCCCGACACCGACATATTTGACCGGGATCCCAAGTTCCGACTGGATTGCAACCGCGATGCCGCCCTTTGCAGTACCGTCAAGCTTTGTGAGGATGATGCCCGTAATGTCGGCAGCTTCCATGAACTGGCGGGCCTGGACCAGAGCGTTCTGTCCTGTAGTGCCGTCGAGAACAACGAGTGTCTCACGGTAAGCTTCCGGGTACTCCTTATCGATGATGCGGTTGATCTTTTTTAACTCCTCCATGAGGTTCTTCTTATTATGGAGTCTTCCCGCGGTATCGCAGATCAGGACGTCTGCGTTTCTCGATTTTGTCGCGGAGATCGCGTCGTAGATCACGGCAGCCGGATCGGATCCCTCTTTCTGGGCGATCAGCTCCACGCCGGCACGGTTTGCCCACTCTGCCAACTGGTCGATCGCTGCAGCACGGAAGGTATCAGCCGCCGCAAGAACAACCTTCTTTCCCTCTGTCTTTAACTGGTCTGCAAGCTTTCCGATGGACGTCGTCTTTCCGACACCGTTGACACCGATGACGAGGACAACGGATTTCCTGTTTTCAAACTCATACGCATTCTCGCCAAGGTCCATCTTTGCACGGATGCTGGCGATCAGCGCCTCCCGGCATTTCTCCGGTTCTTTGATATGCTGCTCTTTTACGGTCTTTTTCAGGTCTTCAATGACCGCCATGGTCGTCTGGATTCCCATATCTCCCATGATCAGAGTCTCCTCAAGCTCCTCGTAGAAATCATCATCAATCGCGGAGAAGCCGGAAAAAATGGAATCCATTCCGGATACAATGTTTTCTCTGGTCTTCGTGAGACCTTCCACAAGGCGCGAGAAAAAGCCCTTTTTCTTCTCTTCCATATGAATCCTCCAATTATTTCAGATCGTTTTCGATCAGGTTTACGGAGACAAGCGTGGACACGCCTTTCTCCTGCATCGTGATTCCGTAGAGCCGGTCAGCCGCGAGCATCGTGCCTCTTCGGTGGGTGATGACGATAAATTGGGTATGTTTTGTCAGTTTGTGCAGATATTTCGCATAGCGGTCGACGTTGGAATCGTCAAGCGCCGCCTCGATCTCATCAAGGAGACAGAACGGGGACGGTTTTAAGTTCTGGATCGCAAAGAGCAGGGCGATCGCCGTCAGTGCCTTTTCACCGCCGGACATCTGCATCATGTTCTGAAGTTTCTTTCCCGGCGGCTGGGAGATGATCTGGATCCCCGCCTCCAGGATATCTTCGTCCTCGATCAGCTCTAGACTTCCGTGTCCTCCTCCGAAGAGTTCCCGGAATACCTTGTCAAACTCTGCCCGGATCAGGGCAAATTTTTCTGTAAACTGCTTTCGCATTCCGATATCCAGCTCTTCGATGATCTTATAGAGGGCATCCTGTGCCGCGACAAGGTCATCATGCTGGGTCTTCATGAACTCGTAACGCTCAGAGATCTCTTTATAATCCTCGATCGCATTGACATTGACATTTCCGAGTCCGCGGATCGCGTTCTTCCGTTCAGCGATCTGGCGTTTCATATCCGCCGCATTCGTCAGGGTCTCATCCCGGAGAAGCTCCGCTGTCGAGAAGGTGAGACCATATTCATTCCACATATAGTCCACCTGGGAATCCTGGCGTTCCGCAAGCTTGTCGTTCTGGTTCTGAAGACGCATCAGTTCTTTATCGAGATCGGAGATCCTCGCAGAGAGCGCTTCCCGCTTTTCGAAGAAGCCTTTCTGTGCCTCATTTTTCGCGGCTTTTTCTTCCTGGGCAGCAGCCATCTCCTGACGGTACGTTTCCGCATCCTTTCCGGCATCTTTGATCTTTTCCTTCAGTTCTTCGATCTGTGCCAGACGTTTTTCCACCTCATGCTTACTGTCCGTGTGTCCGTCATGCAGAGACATTCTTTCGGAGAGCAGCCGCTCTTTTTCGTCTTCGAGACGATGGATGTTCTGGTCGAGGAAGGAATCCTGCTGCTTTAAGTTTGCTGCTTCCAGCTGGACTTCGGAGAGCGCCGCAGATGCAGTATCCCGGTCGGCCTTTGCCTGTTCCAACGCGGTGGAATCCGTCCCGATCTTTGTCTCCCGCTCCGTGTTTTCCTGTTCCAGCCGCTCCATCTCTTTCGCGATCGCGGCGAGACTTGCGCGGAGTTCATGGATCTGTTCTTCCAGCTGACGGTTTTCCAGGTTCATGTCCGAGGAGGATTCATAAAGTTCTTCTTTCTTTCCTTCCAGCTGTTTTAACGCGATCTTTGTCGTATTCTCTTCCAGATATTTTTCCTGGAGAGCACTCTTTACCGACTCCAGCTCCCCGCTCTTTTCCTGGAATATGCCTTCCTGGAACACGGTCTCCGCCTGGATCTTATCGACGGTCGTCAGCGCGCGTTTACATGCCTCCTCCAACTCCTCCATCTCTCTCTTTCTTCCGAGAAGATTGCTGGAGTTTCTAAAGGCACCGCCGCTCATGGAACCGCCCGGATTTAAGAGATCGCCCTCCGGCGTTACGATCCGGATGGAGTGCCGGTATTTTCTCGCGATGGCGATCGCATTGTCGATGTGATCCACCACTAGGACGCGGCCGAGGAGATATCTGGCAAGTGCCTGATATTCCGGACGCACGCGGACAAGATCTGCAGCGATCCCGATCGCTCCCGGTTCTTTTAGCGCGCCTGGCGTCTTAAATCCATCCCCGGATGAGATCGCGGATAACGGCAGGAAGGTCGCACGACCGAACTTGTTCTTTTTCAGGTGTTCGATCAGGACTTTTGCGGTCTGCTCGGAATCTGTGACGATGTTCTGGATCGATCCGCCGAGCGCTGTCTCGATGGCGATCTCATATTCTTTCGGAACATCGATCAGATCAGCCACAACGCCGTGGATCCCTCTCACACGGTCCCTGACTTCCATGACACGCTTGATGCTGTTTCCATATCCATCATAACGCTCCGCAAGGTTCCTTAAGGATTCCAGTTTTGTGTGGGCCGTATGGTAATCCTGTTCCGTGTGGCTTAAATTTCTGTTTAAACGGCGGATCTCTTCGTTCGCCGCCTTCACCTCTTCCTCCAGGGATTCCGCCTGGGAGAGGAGTTTTTCGATCTCCGCATCGATGGCAGTCAGACGCTCGTTCTGCTCTGAGATCTGGTTATCCCAGTTTTCCTCATCACTCTTTACTTTTAAGAGTTTCTGGGCTACCTCAGATCTGCGGACCTGGACCTGCTCCAGCGTGGTGACATCCTTCTGCTTCTTTACAGAGAGTTCTGATTTTTCATTCAGTGCTTCGATCCTTGCACTCTTTAACTCTTCGATGGACTGTTCGAGACTGTCAACGCGGCTGCCGGAAATATTTACGGTGTTCTCCGCATCGGAAAGTCGTTCTAACACTTCCCGGATCCTGGTCCCGAGAGCCTCTCTCTCCTGCCTGATCGATCCCTGTTCTTTCTCTTTGGCCGCCAGCTCCTCATCGATGGCAGCCGTCCTGTTTTTGATGTGCTCCGCATTCAGTTCCTCTGTGCGGATCTGCTCTTTTATGACATCGATCTGTCCTTCCAGGTTTCCTGCGGACAGTTTCGCCTCGTTTTCGGCATTCTGCTTTTCCGTGATCTTTTCGTCCAGCAGGCGGACCGCCTCGGAGATCCGGTCATATTCCTCTTTCAAAGCTTCGGCTGCGGCTTTGGAATCTTCCATATCGCCGTTTACGGTGTGCTCTTTCTGTGCGAGTTCCCGTTTCTGCTCCTCGATCGCTTTCAGGTCTGCAAGGAAGAGGTTCACATCGAAACGCTTCAGTTCTTCCCGGAGTCTTAAATACTCTTTCGCCGTCTCCGCCTGTTTTGCGAGAGGTCCCACCTGCTTTTCAAGTTCGCTCAGGATATCCGATACGCGGACGAGATTCTGCTTCTCATCCTCGAGTTTTTTCTGGGCGATCGCCTTTCTGCGCTTAAACTTTACGATCCCGGCCGCCTCATCAAAAAGCTCTCTGCGGTCTTCCGGGCGTCCGCTTAAGATTTTATCGATCTGTCCCTGCCCGATGATGGAGTAGCCTTCCTTACCGATACCGGTATCATAAAAAAGCTCATTGATATCCTTCAGCCTGCAGGCGCTTCCGTTTAAGAGGTACTCACTCTCACCGGAGCGGTAGATCCGCCTGGAGACCGTCACTTCATCGTAATCGATGGCAAGCTGGTGGTCAGAATTGTCCAGGGTGATCGCCACATAGGCAAATCCCTGGGGTTTTCTTGTCTCTGTGCCGGAGAAGATCACGTCCTGCATGGACGCACTTCTGAGCTGCTTTACCTTCTGCTCACCGAGCACCCAGCGGACCGCGTCGGCAACATTGCTCTTTCCACTTCCGTTCGGACCAACGATGCCGGTGATTCCGTTGTGGAATTCAAATACGATCTTATTTGCAAAGGATTTGAATCCCTGTACTTCGATACTCTTTAAATACATGCGTTATTTTCCTATTTCTATAATGTGACCATTCCGGTCCTCACGGGTCCCGATCTTATTTGATCCTGCAGATCCCGTGGTAAGCGGCAACCTGCTCGGCTGCTTTTTTCGTGCGTCCCAGACCTCTGCCGATCTCCTCATCGCCGATCTTTACGCACACCTCGAAGGACTTGTTGTGATCCGGTCCCTCTTCCTTTGTCAGTTCATAGACAAGTGTTTCTTTGTACTTTGCCTGAACCATTTCCTGCAGGATAGTTTTGCTATCGTAAAAGAGCTGCTTATGTTCGATATCATTTAAAATAAATTTATGGATAAACTCTTTTGCATTAGCAAGACCACCATCCAGATAGATCGCACCGATCACCGCCTCCATCGCATCGGAGACAACAGACGGACGTTTTCTTCCTCCGGTCAGGTCCTCGCCCTTTCCGAGCAGCAGATAATCACCTAACGGGATCACTTCCGCGCAGTAAGCGAGCGTCGGCTCACAGACAAGACTGGCACGGAGTTTTGTCATCTCGCCCTCCGGCATGGACTCATAAGTGTGAAACAGAAAATCGCTGGAGATCACCTCGAGCACGGCATCGCCCAGAAATTCCAGGCGCTCATTGCAGCGCGTCTTATCCCAGTGTTTTTCGTTCGCGTAGGAACTGTGTGTCAGGGCGTGAGTCAGAAGTCCCGGATCTTTGAACCGGTAGCCGATCACTTCCTGAAGTTTTTCGAGTTTTTCTTTCATTCGATTTGCCTTTCTTCTGCCATGTATCGCAAAGAAGGTGTCCCTTTGCGGAGACACCTTTTCCTGCTACTAATTTAATGCGTTTTTGATCGCCTCAACAGCATCGCCGACACTCGCGATCTTCTCAGCTTCCTCAGTCGGGATCTCGATGTCAAACTCTTCTTCGATTCCCATGATGATCTGGAATACATCCAGAGAATCCGCGCCGAGATCGTCAACGAATGTTGTATTCATTGTGATCTCCTCCGGATCAATGTTGAGAACCTCTGCGATGATCTGCTGTAATTTTTCGAACTCCATAATTTCCATCCTCTCTTATTTTGCTTTTTACGGAGACACAAAACTGTGCCATTCCATATATTTAATTTTTGCATCCGGACTGTTGCCGGTTGTCTTCTGATGTAATTTTATGCGGCGATGTGAACTGCCGCATATTGGTGTTTTTTAACCTGTCTATGCAGTTTCTTCCGGTGCAAGGCATTCCCGGATCTTATCCGAGATCTCATTCTCCTTGAAGGAGATGCACTGGATAATCGAATTCTTTACTTCTTTTGCCTTGGAACTTCCGTGAGTCTTCACAACGAGTCCTTTTAAACCCAGGAGCGGTGCGCCGCCGTACTGGCTCGCATCAAAGCTCTTCAGCGTGGATTTTAACGCCGGTTTGATCAGAAGAGCTCCGATCTTGCTTCTTAAATTGCTCATCAGGCCTTTCTTCACCATTGTCATCATCGTTGCGCCGACGCCCTCATAGAGCTTTAAGATCACATTTCCGACAAAGGCCTCGCAGACGATCACATCCGCGCCGCCGTGCGGGATCTCACGGGCTTCGATACTTCCGATGAAGTTGATATTTTTACATTCTTTTAAGAGCGGAAAGGTCTCTTTCACGAGAGCATTTCCCTTCTCCTCCTCCAGACCGATATTGACGATCGCCACTCTAGGATTTTCGATTCCCATCACATATTTCATATAGAGGGAACCCATCTGGGCGAACTGTACCAGGTGGGACGGTCTCGCGTCAACGTTTGCCCCGCAGTCGATCAGAAGGGAAACTCCCTTTTCCGTCGGAATCAGCGGTGCGAGCGGCGGGCGCTCTACGCCTTTGACGCGGCCGACGATGACCTGGCCGCCTACGAGGACGGCTCCTGAGCTTCCCGCAGATACAAAGCCGTCAGCCTCGCCGTTTTTCACGAGGTTCAGACCGACTACAAGGGAAGAGTTCTTTTTCTTACGGATCGCATTGACCGGCGGTTCTCCCGTCTCGATCACTTCCGGGGCGTCAACGATCTCGATCTGCTCTTTTTTATAGGTATATTTCGAGAGCTCTTTTTCGATGACATCTTTCTGTCCTGTCAGACAGACTGTAATGTCGTTCCGCTCTGTGACCGCGTCAACGGCACCCTTTACGATCTCTCCAGGGGCGTTGTCTCCGCCCATGGCGTCTACTGCAATTTTTATCATGTATTTTCTCTCCAATTCCTGCCCGCGGCGGGAAATTTTTCTAAATATTCCCCATACGCGGATCATCCCATCGAACGCTGCAAAATGATACGGCTGCTCTCAGGGACTTTTATAGTAACTAATATACTAAATACCATTCATAAAATCAATACTTTTTTCGTGAACAGAATATGTTCCTTTTTTAACATTTTTCGCAGTCAGGTTTTTCCGAACGGGAAGTCCCCTGCAATACCGCTGCGGCTGCAAATTTTGACGATTCAGAATGCAAAGCACCGGAAAACTCATACATTCCGGCAACAAGTACATTATATATAGAAGAAACAGGATTGCTGCGGCTGCACTGCTCCGGAATGAACAAAAAGGGCCATGGCAGCTGCACCGGAGCTCCGGCCAGCTGTCATGGCTTCTTTTATTATTCCTGCACAAGTTTGCGGATCATCTCGCTCACCTGCGCCGGGTTCGCTTTTCCCTTCATCTCCTTCATGACCTGTCCCATGAGGAATCCGATGACTTTATCTTTTCCTTCCTTCAGCTCTCCAACCGCTTTCGGGTTTGCGTCCAGGATCTTTTTCACGGTCTCCTCGAGAAGACCGGAGTCGCTCTCCATCTTCAGCCCGTGTTCCTCCACATAGACAGACGGATCCACGTCGGACTCGAACATCGCAGCGAACACCTCTTTCGCAGTCTGGTTATTGATCACACTCTTTTCAAGGAGTTCAATCAGTGCTGCCAGATGCTCTGCGGAAAAGACGATCTTTGATGCCTCCATCTCCTTCTCCTTTAAGAGACGGAGTGTCTCCCCGGTCAGCCAGTTTGCCGCTTTTTTCGGAGCTGCTCCGGCTTTGATCGTGTTCTCAAAGAACTCCGCAAGCGCCTTATCGGCAGTCAGGATATCGGCGTCATAGGCACTCAGACCGTACTCCGACTGATATCTCTTCGATTTCGCCTTCTTTAACTCCGGCTGTGCCTTGCGGATCGAGGCGATCCAGGCATCGGAGATATCGATCGGCGGAAGATCCGGGTCCGGGAAGTAACGGTAATCCTTTGCATCTTCCTTGGAACGCATCGCGTGGGAAGATTCCTTGTTGTCATCCCAGCGTCTCGTCTCCTGAACAACGGCACGGCCGTCCTCGAGAAGCTCGATCTGGCGTTCCCGCTCTCCCTCGATGGCATGGGCGATCGCCTTGAAGGAGTTTAAGTTCTTCATCTCGGTTCTCGTTCCAAACACCGGACTTCCCACCTCGCGGACAGAAAGGTTTACGTCGGCACGCATGGAACCTTCCTGGAGACGGCAGTCGGAAACACCGAGATACTGCATCGTGGACTGAAGATGTTCCAGGTACCGGATGACCTCGTCGGCACTTCTCATATCCGGCTCCGACACGATCTCAATTAACGGTACGCCGCTTCGGTTGTAATCAACTAAGGAACTGTCGGTCCACTCGTCATGGACCAGTTTTCCGGCATCCTCCTCCATGTGGATCTCATGGATCCCGATCCGCTTTGTTCCTGCCGCCGTCTCAAGCTCCACGTAACCATCATGGCAGATCGGCAGATACAGCTGAGAAATCTGATAGTTTTGCGGGTTATCCGGGTAAAAATAGTTTTTCCGGTCAAATTTACAGAACTGGTTGATCTCACAGTTTAACGCAAGTCCGGCGCGGAGTGCGAACTCCACAACCTGCTTATTTAATATAGGAAGAGATCCCGGCATACCTGTACAGATCGGGCACACATGTGTGTTCGGCGCAGCGCCGAAATCTGTTTTGCATCCGCAGAAGATTTTTGTCTTTGTGGCAAGTTCTACATGGACCTCAAGACCGATGACTGTTTCATACTGTTTCATGATAAGGTCTCCTTTCTGGCAAACGGAAGTGTCCATTCACCGCGGACATGTTCGATGGCGGATGCCGCTGCAAATAATGTCTTTTCCCTGAAGCAGTCGCCGAGAAGCTGGACGCCGATCGGGAGTCCTTTTTCGTTTACACTGCATGGAACGGTGAGTCCCGGAATACCCGCAAGGTTGACAGCAACCGTATAGATATCGCTCAGGTACATCTTCATCGGATCGCTCAGGGAGGTTCCGATCTTCGGAGCCGCTGTCGGAGCTGCCGGTCCTAAAATGATGTCATACTTCGCAAATGCCTCATCAAAGGCTTTTTTGATCAGTCCACGCACCTTCAGAGCTTTCAGATAATATGCGTCATAATATCCGGAGCTTAAGACGAAGGAACCGAGCATGATCCTTCTCTTGACCTCCGGTCCGAAGCCCTCGGATCTTGACTTCTTGTACATGTCATGAAGTCCCTCGTAGTCCTTTGCCCGGTAGCCGTACTTGACGCCGTCAAATCGCTCTAAGTTGGAGCTTGCCTCCGCGGCCGCAATGACATAGTAGGCCGGGATCGTATATTCCATGAGACCGAGATCAAAGTATTCGACCTCCGCCCCACATTCTTTCAGGTAAGCCGCACACTGTTCCACCGTTTCCCGCACATCTGCGTCAAGACCGTCGGACAGGTACTCTTTCGGGATCCCGATCTTCATGCCGCGGACATCTTTTCCGATCGCCGAAGTGAAATCCGTATCCTCCCGTTCCATGGAAGTGCTGTCCTTCTCATCGTGGCTTGTGATCGTCTCAAGAAGCGCTGCACAGTCGGCCGCATTCTTTCCGACCGGTCCGATCTGGTCGAGAGAAGACGCATAAGCAACGAGACCGAAACGGGAGACCGTTCCGTATGTCGGCTTGATCCCTGTAACGCCGCAGTAGGAACTTGGCTGACGGATCGAACCGCCGGTATCGGAGCCGAGAGCCGCAAAGCACTCACCCGCAGCGACCGCCGCACAGGAGCCGCCGGACGAACCGCCCGGAACATGTTCTGGATCCCACGGGTTTCTCGTAACCTGGAATGCAGACGTCTCTGTCGTGCTACCCATCGCGAACTCGTCCATGTTTGTCTTTCCGAGGATCACCATTCCGGCATCCGTGATCCGGGTGACTGCCGTCGCGTCATAGAACGGGACGAAGTTTTCCAGGATCTTTGATGCACATGTCGTTTTCATTCCCTTTGTACAGATATTGTCTTTCACTGCGATCGGGACACCTGCAAGCGGCCCTGTATACTTTCCTGCGCGGATCCCCGCATCCACTTCTCTTGCCCTTGCAAGGACTTTCTCCTCATCCACGGTGAGGTATGCGCGGATCTTCTGATCTTCCTTCGCGATCTGTTCCAGGGACGCTTTCGCGGCTTCCTCGGAAGTGATCTCGCCTGCTTTTATCTTCTTTGCCAGCTCTGTGGCGGAAAGTTCCAGTATCTTCATATCCGTCTCCTCCTAACCGATCGTCTTCGGAACAAGGAACTGTCCGTCCTTTTCCTTCGGTGCATTTTTCATCAGCTCTTCCCTCGGGGTGCTCTCCAGGACAACATCTTCACGGAACACATTTTTGATCGGGAAGATATGGGTCAGCGGCTCCACATCGGAGGTATCCAGCTTATTTAACATATCCACATAGTCCAACATCTGCTGAAGATCGTTTCTTGATTTCTCTTTTTCTTCATCCGTCAGATGAAGTTTTGCCAGGATCTCGATCTCATCCATGGTCTTATCGTTGATCATCTCTGCCATAATTATCCGTCCTTCCTGAATGGTCTGCGTTTTTTCCATCACGGTTTTAATCTTGTCATGTCTCTCGGGAACAGGCACGCTTCACGGACATTGTCCTCGCCGATCATCTTCATGGTCAGACGCTCAAGTCCGATCCCGAGACCGCCGTGCGGCGGCATTCCGTATTTGAAGCAGTCGAGGTAATCTTCCATTCCCTCCGTATCCATGCCTTTCTCCTCGATCTTCTCTAAAAGTGTCTCATAATCGTGGATCCTCTGGCCGCCCGTCGTGATCTCAAGGCCGCGGAATAAAAGGTCAAAGCTCAGGGTAAATTCTTTGTTTTCCGGATCATCCATCGCGTAGAACGGACGTTTCTTTGACGGATAATGGGTAACGAACACGAAATCTGCACCGTACTCTTCTTTGAAGTACTCACCGATCAGTGCCTCTTCCTCCGGCTCCAGATCGTGCGGGCTTCTGATCTGTCTGTCATACTTCTCAGCGATCAGGCGCTTCGCCTCATCAAAGCGGACATACGGAATCTTTTCCACGTTCGGAAGTTCGATCTTTAAAAGTGCAATCTCTTTCGCGTAATCTTTCTTCAGAAGTTCTACCACATACTGGAGCATCGCTGTCTCCATTCTGCAGATGTCCATGAAGCTGTCGATGAATCCCATCTCAAAGTCAAGACTCGTGTACTCGTTTAAATGTCTCTTTGTGTTGTGCTTCTCCGCACGGAACACCGGACCAGTTTCAAAGACTCTGTCGAAAACGCCGACCATCATCTGTTTGTAGAACTGCGGGCTCTGTGCCAGAACTGCCGGTCTGTGGAAATACTGGAGCTTAAAGAGGTTTGCGCCGCCCTCTGCGGATTTTGCACCGATCTTCGGGGTATGGATCTCGGTGAATCCCTGGCTTGTCATAAATTCACGGAAGCCGCGGCAGATGCCTTCCTGGATTCTGAATTTTGCACGCTCACGAACATTTCTGAGGGCAATGGCACGGCGGTTTAAGTTCGCTTCCAGCGATGTCGGAAGTTTCCATTTGTCGATCGCGATCGGCATCGGCTCTTCCGGTTTTGAGAGGATCTCTGCGTCCGCAAGGTGGATCTCGATCCCGTGCGGTGCACGCTCTTCCCTGAATACGGTTCCTGTCACGCGAACCGCCTGTCCTTCACGGATCTCTTTGAGCGTCTCACTTCCGATCCCGTCCTGGACTACGGTCTGTAAAAGACCTTCCCGGCTTCTTAAGATCACGAAGGAGATCTCTCCCATATCGCGGATACTGTGTACCATTCCTTCTGCGGTAACTTCGGTACCAACGGACTCTTCTCTTTCCAGTTCTTCAAGAGTTTTTACTGTGCTGTCTTTTAATCCTGTTACAAACTCCATAATCGGTTCCTCCTCGTTTTGTGGGGTAATTGAGGCTTTCAGAGTAAGCAAAAATCCCGCCCCGGAGAATTTTGCTCTTATCATTCTCCGGGACGGGATCTTTTTATTTCCCGCGGTACCACCCGCATTGCATTTTCATGCCACTCATGAGTCGCCGCTTTCGCTGTCGGACCATCATCCTAACGACTCGGCCGCGTAACGTGCGGCTTGCGTGCTGTCCTACCATCGGTTCCGATATCGAGCAGCCGGCTCCGGAGCGTTCCCGCCTTTCTCATCTCTTCCGCGCTCTCAGCTGTCACACGGTTCTCTGTAAAGTTCTTCGAAAGGGAGTTTCCTTCAACGCCTTTGTTTGATATTTTTTTGATGTCTCTTGTTTTATCAGAGATTTTTGATTCTGTCAAGTGCTTTTAAAGAATTTTCATAAGTTCCGAATGCAGTGATCCGGAAATATCCTTCACCGGACGGGCCGAAACCTGCGCCAGGAGTACCCACGATTCCCGCATTGTTTAACAGGAAATCAAAGAAATCCCAGGACTTCATGTTATTCGGGGTCTTTAACCAGATATATGGGGAGTTTACGCCGCCGTATACGGTATATCCGGCATCCTTTAAGCCGTCATAGATCGTCTTTGCGTTCTTCATGTAGCGTGCGATCTGCTCAGTAACCTGTACTTTTCCCTCCGGAGAGTACACTGCCTCACCGGCACGCTGGATGATATACGGAGTTCCGTTGTACTTGGAACCCTGACGGCGCATCCACATCGCATTTAAGCTCACATCGCCGCACTTTAAGTCCTTCGGGATCACGGCAAAACCAAGACGCATACCGGTAAATCCGGCTTTCTTGGAGAAGCTGCGGAGCTCGATGGCACATGTCTTTGCGCCCTCACACTCATAGATGGAGTGCGGAATGCCAGCCTCAGTGATATATGCCTCATAAGCAGCGTCATAGATGATCACAGCGCCGTTCTTGTTTGCAAAGTCTACCCATGCCTGAAGATCTGCCTTCTTGATCGCCTCACCGGTCGGGTTGTTCGGGAAGCAGAGATAGATCAGGTCTACGTGCTCCTTCGGGAATTCCGGAAGGAAACCGTTGTCTGCAGTACACGGCATGTAAACGATCTTGTCAAAACGTCCTGTCTCGCTGTTGTAGAGACCGCTGCGACCTGCCATAACGTTGGAATCCACGTATACCGGGTATACCGGGTCGCATACTGCGACTACGCTGTCTAAGGAGAATAATTCCTGGATATTTCCGCAGTCACACTTTGCACCGTCGGATACAAAGATCTCATCTGCGGAGATGTCGCAGCCTCTCTCCTGGAAATCCTCTTTTGCAATGATATTTCTTAAAAAGTCATAGCCCTGCTCCGGAGCATAGCCGCGGAAGGTCTCCGCATGACCCATCTCATCGACAGCTTTGTGCATTGCCTCGATGATCGCCGGAGCGATCGGCTGAGTCACATCACCGATACCAAGGCGGATGATCTCCTTTTCCGGATGCTCTGCCTGGAATGTGGATACTCTCTTCGCGATATTTGCGAACAGATAGCTGCCCGGCAGTTTGGCAAAATTTTCATTGACTTTAAACATGGTCTCAATCCTCTCTTTCTGTCTGTAAATACATTTAGGATATTTTTCATGAATAAATATACCACACAAATGCAGGAACTGCGATAATAATTTGGCTAACGCATTAACTTTTTTTAATGATAAACAGTTAAAGTCAAACCATTAATCTTCCTGGATCAGCATTGTGACCATATGGGCGCTCTCCGCCATGGTCCGTCCTGTATCCATGCTGGTCTTCTGAAGATACCGGTGTGCCTCCGGCTCAGAAAGATGGTTCCGCTTCATGAGAAGCTTTTTCGCACGTCTCAAAACGCCCTGCTCCTCAGCACTCTCAACAAAACCTGCAAAGAGCGGGTGTGCATGGTTCGGTCTTGACTTGAATTCCGGATGTGCCTGGATCCCCACATAGAACGGGTGATCCGGGAGCTCGATCATCTCAACGATATGTCCGTCCGGGGACTGTCCGGAGATCATCATGCCGTGAGATGTAAAGTCATCACGGTAGTCATTGTTGATCTCAAAACGATGTCTGTGGCGCTCGTTGATCATATCTGTTCCGTAGAGGGAATATGCTTTCGACTTTTTATCAAGGACACACGGATAGGAGCCGAGACGAAGCGTTCCGCCGAGGTTCTCCACGCCGTTCTGATCCGGCATCAGATCGACAACCGGATGGGTTGTCTCCGGATCCAGCTCGGAACTGTTTGCATCCGCATAGCCGAGAACATTTCTCGCAAATGCCACCATGGCCATCTGCATGCCGAGGCAGATTCCGAGGAACGGGATCTTGTTCTCTCTCGCATAGTTTGCAGCCAGGATCATGCCTTCGGTTCCTCTGGAGCCAAAGCCGCCCGGGATGATGATGCCGTCAACACCGGCGAATGTATCGTCGAGAGCTTCCGGCTTTAAGAACTCGGAATCGACCCATTTGATCGTCACTTTTGTGCGGTTTGCGATCCCGCCGTGCTTTAACGCCTCCATGACACTCAAGTACGCGTCATGCAGCTGGATGTATTTTCCTACCAGTGCGATCGTGACCTCGCTTGTCGGATTCTTTAATGCATCGACCATCTGTTTCCAGTCACCAAGCTGCGGTTCCGGACACGGAAGATGGAGGCATTCGCAGACCACATGAGCCAGGCGCTCTTTTTCCATGGCAAGCGGCGCTTCATATAAATACTCTACATCCAGGTTCTGGAGAACATGGTCTTCCGGAACGTTGCAGAATAAAGCGATCTTGCTCTCGATACCGTCCTCGAGCGGAACCTCTGTACGGCATACGATCACATCCGGGGAAATTCCCATTCCCTGAAGTGCCTTGACGCTCTGCTGGGTCGGTTTCGTCTTTAATTCTCCTGACGCCTTTAAATACGGAACGAGTGTCACATGAATCAGAACGGAATTCTGATATCCGATCTCGTGGCGGAACTGGCGAATCGCCTCCAGGAAAGGCTGGCTCTCGATATCGCCGACGGTGCCGCCGACCTCGATGATCGCGATGCGGTCTTCGTCCGGGGATTTCGCGCGGTAAAATCTCGCCTTGATCTCATTTGTGATGTGGGGGATCACCTGTACGGTACCTCCGCCAAAGTCTCCGTGACGTTCTTTCTGAAGAACCGTCCAGTAAATCTTACCAGTGGTTACGTTGGAATTCTTATCAAGGTTCTCATCAATGAAGCGCTCATAGTGTCCAAGGTCCAGGTCTGTCTCTGTTCCATCGTCGGTGACGAACACCTCTCCATGCTGGATCGGATTCATGGTACCCGGATCAATATTGATATAAGGATCGAACTTCTGCATCGTGACCTGGTACCCTCTTGCCTTCAAGAGACGTCCAAGGGATGCGGCTGTAATACCTTTGCCGAGTCCGGAGACAACGCCTCCCGTGACGAATACGTATTTAACTGCCATACCTTACCTCCAAATGTATATTGTGAATGTGGGGAACTTGTAACTGTTCAGTATTTTTCACAGTTACGGGAACTTTTCCTATGATGTGCGAAAACTGTCTGCTTCATGCTCATGCAACATTGCATGAAAAAAGGTGACAGAAGTACTAAGACTCTGACACCTTTGTCTAATCAATCACATCATATGAAACTCATTTTTACGCAGGGATAATTGCTCATAGGTTTTGTTGCTGCGTTAAAAAAATATGGAACTACTATATTCCATTTTTTCGAATTTGTAAAGTAGTTTTTTTACAGTTTTCAAAAGTTTTTTATCCGGAATCACAGGACCACTTTCTTCTTTATCCGGGTCTTGCGGCGTCATCCGGTATCGCGCCAGAATGGTGAAGCAGAAAAACTTAATAATAGGAACGCTGTCTGTGATCAGAAAAATTTTCCAAAAAATGTGTTGACAAATCCTGGAAAATGAGTATATTATACCACCATAAGAGCAAGGGCGCTTGGGTGCATGATACATACACCCCGGCGCCCTTCTCGCATTTCACGGATCTTCCCCACAAACCCCCATTTGGGATCCGCGAAATGATGACTGTCTGTTCCATACCCCGGAGCAGACAGCAAACTTTGTATAATTTCCCGCAGACAGGGAGCAAGGAGGTTCCCCAGCGGAGTTGAAAGGAGAAATATCTATGAGCAAAAGTATTCCTGAACTGTATGGCAGTCTTGTATTCAACGACTCCGAAATGAAAGCACGTCTCCCAAAGGATGTCTACAAAGCCCTTACAAAAACGATCAACAGCGGTTCCCATCTGGAGCTGGATATCGCGAACTCTGTTGCAGTTGCAATGAAAGAATGGGCTCTCGAACACGGTGCGACCCACTTCACTCACTGGTTCCAGCCGATGACAGGCATCACAGCTGAAAAGCATGACAGTTTCCTCTCCCCGACCGGTGTCGGCGAAGCGATCATGGAATTTTCCGGAAAAGAACTTGTAAAAGGTGAGCCGGACGCCTCCAGCTTCCCGTCAGGCGGCTTACGCGCCACCTTCGAAGCCCGCGGATATACCGCATGGGATCCTACCTCTTTCGCATTCATCAAGGGACATACACTCTGTATCCCAACTGCCTTTTGTTCTTACAGCGGCGAGGCACTCGATAAAAAGACTCCGCTGCTCCGTTCCATGGAAGCCGTCAGCAAAGAAGCTACCCACTTACTCCACATTTTAGGAAAAACAGATGTCAAGCGCGTCAACACTACGGTAGGCGCTGAGCAGGAATATTTTCTGGTAGACAAGGAGTGCTACCGTTTAAGAAAAGACCTGATCTTCTGCAGACGTACCTTATTCGGCGCTCCGGCTCCGAAGGGACAGGAAATGGATGACCACTACTTTGGTTCCATCAAACCGAGAGTCGAAGCCTTCATGGAAGAATTAAACGAAGAACTCTGGAAGCTTGGAATCCCGGCAAAGACAGAACACAACGAGGTTGCACCTGCTCAGCATGAACTTGCTCCGGTATTTGAGACCGTCAATGTTGCCGTTGACCACAACCAGCTCGTCATGGAGATGATGAAGAAGGTAGCTGACCACCATGGTCTCGCGTGCCTGCTCCATGAAAAGCCGTTCGAAGGCATCAACGGAAGCGGTAAGCACAACAACTGGGCACTCTCCACAGATTCCGGCGAAAACCTGTTAAATCCGGGAAAGACACCGGCTGAGAACACACAGTTCTTACTGTTCTTAGCTGCTGTTGTTGAGGCTGTTGATGATTACGCCGATCTGTTAAGGATCTCCGTTGCCACAGCCGGAAACGACCATCGTCTCGGAGCAAACGAGGCACCGCCAGCTGTTGTATCCATGTTCTTAGGAGAAGAACTTGAGGCTGTTGTCGATTCCATTAAATCTGATACATATTTTGAAGGAAAGGGCGCTGTTCAGATGTCCATCGGACCGAAGGTGCTCCCGCACTTCACAAAAGACAACACGGACCGTAACCGTACATCACCGTTCGCCTTCACAGGAAATAAGTTTGAGTTCCGTATGCCGGGCTCTTCCCTCTCTCTGTCCGGTCCGAACGTAATCTTAAACACAGCAGTTGCCGAGTCCCTCGCAGGCTTCTGCAAGGTCTTAGATGGGCTTACCGGCTCAGAGCTTGATTTGGCGATCCACAAACTTTTAAAGGATACTTTCACAGATCATGAGCGGATCATCTTCAATGGAAACGGCTACACTGATGAGTGGCTGGCTGAGGCTGAGAAACGTGGACTTCCGAACTTTAAGTCCACACCGGAAGCTCTTCCGCATTTCATAGACGAGAAGAACATTGAGCTTTTCACAAAACATGAAGTCTTCACAAAAGAGGAGCTCTTCTCCCGTTACGAGATTCTTCTTGAGGATTATGTGAAGACTCTCCACATCGAGGCAAAGACTATGGAGGAGATGGTTCAGAAAGACTTCCTTCCGTCCCTGTTCTCCTATGTGAATGACCTTGCATGCACAGGAAGCTCTAAAAAAGAGCTCGTTCCCGGCATTACAACAAAGGCCGAAGAAAAGCTGATCACAAAGCTCTCCGGGCTCGCAGATGTGATCTCTGATGAGCTCGATACCTTAAAGGATATGATCGGTACCGCCGAAGGTATGGATGACTACTTAAAGGCCGGTACCTACTACCACGATACGATTCTTACCGAAATGGAAAAGATCCGTCTGGTTGTCAACGATGCGGAAGTCCTGATCCCGGAGGATTATCTCCCGTATCCGACATACGATGCATTGCTCTTCTACATTTAATTGTTTTGCTCATAGGGAAGACCGCCGGTTACCAGAGAAATCTGGGCCGGCGGTCTTTTCGTATCATATTTTACCATGTGACATTTGCATTTAAAATTGCTGCAATCATTTCCAGCGTCACTTTCTTATCCGTTCTGACACTTCTTTATGAAAGCTTAACTTTCTTGAACTCTTCCATGAAATCAACAATATAGTTTGCTGTGGTCTCGAGCATTTCCTTTCCCCACTCTTCTGTAGCGGTACTCGGATGATCCGGTCCGATCCAGCCGCTGTCGGTAACATGTGGAGTTTTGCGGAGGATCTCAACGGTAACTCCCTTATACTCAACAGAACGGAAACCGGTTGTCTTCAGATTATCAGACAGGTGCTTAAACTGAAGCTCACCACCTATCTCACTCTTATCAACTAAAGACGGGTCAATTCCAAGAATCGCAGCTGTTTCCTCACCACCGCCGTGCCCGCCTTTCCACGCCGGGTTCATATCCCATGCCATCAGCCACCAGTTAAGCATAGCAACCAGACAGCCCTTATCCTCGAATTCCATGCCAAGGCGCTGAATCATCTTGATGTTTCCGCCATGTCCGTTCAGGAAAACGAATTTTCTTGCGCCGTGACGATACAGACTCAGGAAAACCTGACGGCAAAACTGATAGAGCACCTCGTCGTCAATATCAATTGTACCAGGATACGGAGCAAAATTGGGGCAGGAACCATATGGAATGGTGGGAGCAATCAAAACATCACTCTTCTTCTCAATTTTCTCCAACAAGTGCTCCGGAATCAGTGTATCGGTTCCAAGCGGCATGTGACGGCCGTGACACTCAATACTGCCGATAGAAACAAGTACCATATCATTTTTTTCAAAATATTCCTGAGCTTTCGGCCAAGTCAAATTTTCGAGTCTCATAGTTTCTTTCCTTTCATATATGATTTTATAATTTATATTAACTGTTAATAATCTACTGTTCCTCTTTAGTATTTGCTTTATTGTCTGACACTTTTTGGATTTCCGAGTATTTCTTTATAAAACAAGTATAGTCTATGCTAATAGGATTGTCAATATTTTCAATCGCCAACAATGGTTTAGCAGAATATGAATCATAAATTTAGGATGTCGATTTGTGGTTTTTACGCCATCGACATCCTTGACATCAATACGCATTTGCGTTTCAAAAGAAAGAAGCCAGACACCGCAGTATCTGACTTCTTGTTGTAGACGAAAAAATCCCCCGGGGAAAGCCGCCGGAGGATCTCATAATTCTTAATTAGTCTTCAACTTTAACGATTTCACGCTTGTTGTAGCTGCCGCATGCCTTGCATACTCTATGAGGCATCATTAAAGCACCGCACTTGCTGCACTTTACTAAGTTCATAGCGGACATTTTCCAGTTCGCTCTGCGGCTGTCTCTTCTCGCTTTGGAAGATTTATTCTTAGGACAGATAGACATGGTTACACCTCCTTAAACTGTTTGAAAATATCCTGGATGGCTGCCATCCGCGGGTCAGGAACCCATGTATCACAGCCGCAATCTCCCTTGTTGAGATTTGCTCCACATTTGCTGCAGATCCCTTTGCAATCATCCTTGCAGAGGATCTTCATAGGCAGGTACAACGATAATTCGTTGCAAACCAGCATATCGGCATCCAGATTATAACCAGATAAATAAGATTGTTCATCCAAGTCCTTCACTCTGTCCTCATCGGAAGCATTCATATCGATCTCCTGATCGAACTCGATGTCTGTGGTGTAATTCACCGGTTCCAGGCATCTTGAGCAGGGAATCGCAAGAGTCACGGAAGTATTTCCCGTAAGACTTAAATGTCTGTTTCCAAGGTTTTTTACAGTGATCTTTACCGGGTTCGCAGAGACCACCGGATACTCAACACGGGTTCCCTTATAAGCTTTCGCCTCAAACGGTACTTCCCACGTTTTCTCTTTGCCTTCCAGAGTAAAAACTTCAGATAAATTAATCAGCATATTACGTTTCTCCTAATACGCACTAAGATATTATATATTAACAGGAACAATTTGTCAACAATTTTTCTAATAAAATATTAAATCTTAAAAGCTCTGTTTTTCATGCATTTCCCCATTCAAAACATGTTCTTGTGACAAATTCTTAACCGCGCCAGAGCGCGCATTAAGAGCACCAGGGGCGAAATATTTTCGTACCTGTGAGAACCCCAGCGTATGTCGTGAGGGCTCCAAAGCCGTCCTGAGGCCGTTAAAACCTCCAGACAGCACAGAAGCCAACCCGCTCATCTCCTGCTCTCACAGGGTTCTGAACGGGTCAGCGTCATTGCTAATCGGTTCACCGTGCAGATATCTGCACGGACAAACTGCCCAAAATTATTTTACGAGAGCCAGAGTCTCTCTTGCGATCGCAAGCTCCTCATTTGTCGGGATAACCATAACCTTAACCTTGGAATCCGGTGTGGAGATCACGATATCTTTTCCTCTTACGCTGTTAGCCTCGTCGTCGATCTTGATTCCGAGGTAGGATAAATGCTCGCAAACAGCTTTTCTCATGGACTTGCCGTTCTCGCCAAGACCTGCTGTGAATGCGATCACATCTACGCCGTCCATGGCTGCTGTGTAAGCACCGATGTACTTAACAACGCGGTAGTTGTAAGCTGCAAGAGCTTTCGCTGCGCGGTCGTTGCCAGCCTCAGCTGCTTCCTCAATGTCACGGAAGTCGCTGGATACGCCGGAAAGGCCAAGAACACCAGACTTCTTGTTCAGAACGTTCATAACGCCTGCGATGTCAAGGTTCTCTTTCTTAGCGATGAATTCCATGATAGCCGGATCCATATCACCGGAACGTGTTCCCATGATAAGGCCCTCAAGCGGTGTAAGACCCATGCTTGTATCTACGGATTTGCCGTTCTTTACAGCGGAAAGGCTTGCGCCGTTTCCAAGATGGCAAACGATGATCTTTAAATCCTCGTACGGTTTTCCAGCAACCTCAGCAGCTCTCTTGGATACGAAGCTGTGGGAAGTTCCGTGGAAGCCATATCTTCTTACTTTGTACTTCTCGTAGTACTCGTACGGAAGGCCGTAAAGGTAAGCCTCCTCCGGCATTGTCTGATGGAATGCAGTATCGAATACAGCTACCATCGGTACGTTCGGCATAAGCTCCTGGCAAGCGCGGATACCGATCAGGTTTGCCGGGTTGTGAAGCGGTGCAAGATCGTTGCACTCTTCGATTGCTTTCATAGCCTCATCTGTGATCACTGTGGAAGAAGTGAACTTCTCACCGCCGTGTACGACACGGTGACCAACAGCACCAACCTCTGCAAGGCTTGCGATAACGCCGCTCTTCTTGTTTGTGAGAGCGTCTAATACCATCTGGATCGCCTGTGTGTGTGTCGGCATCGGGGAAACGGTAACTTCCTTCTCTCCGCCTGCCGGCTGGTATGTGATCTGGCTTCCTTCGATACCAATTCTCTCGCAGAGACCTTTTGCAAGAACTGCCTCTGTATCAGAGTTGATTAACTGGTACTTTAAGGAAGAGCTTCCGCAGTTGATAACTAAAATATTCATGACAGATAAAACTCCTTGTGATTATAAAATAGAATCTGTGTCTTCCGGTCTCCGGAACGAAGACTGGATATTACAGTTGTTGCCAAAAAGGGAACGCCGTTTCCTCTTGATCGATTTTGCGTCGTTCCCCATTGTTGTTAAGTAATTATAGATTAAGCCATCTGAGCCTGTACAGCTGTAAGAGCTACTACACCAACGATATCCTCAGCGGAGCATCCACGGGAAAGGTCGTTGACCGGTCTTGCGATACCCTGGAGCATCGGGCCGTAAGCTTCTGCTTTAGCAAGTCTCTGAACCAGCTTGTAACCGATGTTGCCGCAGTCAAGGTTCGGGAAGATAAGAACGTTAGCATGACCTGCAACTTCGCTTCCTTTTGCTTTTGCTTTTGCTACGGACGGAACAATCGCTGCATCGAGCTGTAACTCGCCGTCAAGGTCAAGCTGCGGGTACTTCTCGTTTGCGATCTTTGTAGCCTCTACAACCTTGTCTACAAGAGCGTGCTTTGCGCTGCCCTTTGTGGAGTGGGAAAGCATAGCTACGATCGGCTTCTCACCAACAAGTGCACGGAAGCTCTTAGCGGAGCTGTCAGCGATTGCAGCGAGCTCTGCAGATGTCGGATCCTGGTTTAAACCACAGTCAGCGAATAAGAATGTGCCGTTTGCACCGTACTCGCAGTTCGGAACGTCCATGATGAAGAAACCGGATACAAGCTCTGTTCCCGGAGCTGTCTTTAAGATCTGAAGAGCCGGTCTTAATGTATCAGCTGTTGCGTGGCAAGCACCTGCAACAAGTCCGTCAGCGTCTTTTTCTTTTACCATCATAACGCCGTATGTGATGTAATCTGTCTTTAAGATCTCCTGTGCTTTCTCGAGAGTCATACCCTTTTTCTCTCTTAATTTGAACAGGGTCTCTGCGTAGTGGTCAAACTTCGGATCAGTATCCGGATCTACGACCTTAAGGCCAGTAAGGTCAACTTCCAGCCAGTGAGCACCATCCATGATCTTCTCCTCTTTTCCGATCATGATCAGGTCAGCGGTCTTCTCCTTTAATACCTGTGCTGCAGCAATAAGAGTTCTCTTATCGTTGCTCTCCGGCAGGATGATTGTCATTACATCCTGTTTTGCCTTTTCTTTCATAAGATCAATAAATGCCATGATGATTGACTCCTTCCTCAATATGGGTTTTCATACGTATTTTTATTATATCGCAGCTAAATACTGGATACAAGACTATATTCTCCAATTTTTGCACTTTTTTCAGTACCTCTCGTTAAATTTAAAACAATGCGGCAAAAAAACGGGCGCATCGGTAGTTTGACCGAGAGCAGCTGTCTGCCTATCGGGAAATCTCATCGAACGTTCCGGTAACAAGTGAAAACACGCTTCGCGAGTTTCCCCTTGTTATCGCGACAGTCGCCAAGGTCTCGCGTGAGCACGGACTTTGGCTCGTTGTTCGCGTAAGCAAACAGCTCCGGTCGACCAGGAATACTGATTGCCGGAGCTGTTTGTATCTTTTATCTTTTCTCTGCAGGACCGCAGTCATATTTATTGTTCACATTGCTGCAGCAGTCTCTGTCAGTATCATTTTTCGGTCAGATCTTCTCATACCGCTCAACATCTACAACAAAGATCGTCGCACCGCCGACATCGACCGACATCGGCATTGTTGCGCAGTGGACCATGGAGGAACCGGATACATACGGCATATTGATCGTGATCTTCTGGTGGTGGCCGCACTCCTTTTTAATAATATCGATCGCTTCATCAACCCGCGCTTCTTCCGTCACGATCATCAGGGTCGTATTCCCTTTTTTCAGGAATCCGCCGGTCGTGGAAAGACGGGTCACACTGAATTTGTGTTTTGTGAGTGATGTCGTCACATCGTCCTCGTTGTCATACCGGATAATTGCGTAGATCAGTTTCATATAGCATCCATCCTTTCTGCGTCTTATTTCGAAGATTGCGGTATGCGCCGCAAAGATATAACTGTAACACTAAGGCAGCCGCTCTGAATTCCTTCTGATATTTTTGAGTATTCTTATCATCCTGGAACAATCAGTCTTTCACACGCTGCTTAGTCGCAGTATATCACATTTTTTCTTTGAGAACAATAAATATTGCATTAAGATTTTGTTTCGACTATGATATTAGATAACGAATGCAGGCAAATGATCTGCACAAGTTGAGGAGATCTACTATGAAAACAGCTGCCATCATTGCAGAATACAATCCATTCCACAATGGCCATAAATATCAGATTGAAGAGACAAGACGCCGGACCGGAGCCGATTTCATCGCGGTCGTCATGAGCGGTGACTTCGTACAGCGCGGGGCCCCGGCAATCTACAGCAAGTTTCTCCGGACTCGCTCCGCGCTTCTCTCCGGCGCTGACCTCGTTGTCGAAATGCCCGTTTTCGGAAGTCTGAGCGCTGCCCAGGATTTCGCGCGCTGCGGAATCTCTTTGTTTCATCATATGGGGATCATCGATGTGCTCTCCTTCGGCAGTGAAGCAGGGGAAATCAAAAAATTGCAGGAACTGGCAGACCAGGCCGGCACAGAGACGGAAGAACAGTCGGATCTGATCCGTAAAAGTCTTCGAAGCGGCCTTACCTACCCACAGGCACTGGCTCTTGCCAGAAAAGATTCTGTTCCTGTATCGCCCAACGATATCCTTGCGGTTGAGTACCTGAAGGCATTAAAGGAATTTTCTTCCGCGGTCGAACCCTGGACCCTGAAACGCTCCGATCCCGGGTATCACTCCGAAGGGCGGGACGGCTCTTTCGCTTCTGCAACAGCGATCCGAAAGGCGATCTCTGCGCAGGATCCGGATTTTCTCTCAGCTGTTCTCCCGGATTCCCACTTTGAAAGTCTGCAGGCCGAATCCGAGGTTCCATTATTTCCGGATGATTTTTCTCTCCTGATAGAACAGAAGATCCTGACTTCCGCTCCGGAAAAAATTCAGAGCATTTCCGGTATGCCGGAGGACCTCGCCGCAAAGCTCTGTAAAAACCGTCTGGAATTTCTCCGGACCGATGCACTGACCGCAGCCAGAAAAGACCGGCAGTATACTTACGCGAAGGTCAGCCGCGCTCTTATGAATCTCATGCTGGATATCACAGACAAAGACCAAAGGGGATTTGCTGCCTGCGATTACGCTCCATGGGTCCGGATCCTGGGATTCCGAAAAACATCCGCAGCACTTTTATCGGAATTAAAAAAGCATTGCGATATCCCTGTCATCGTCAAGACCGCTGATGCCAAAGAGATTCTCTCCCCGGAAGTCTATCCGCTTTTTGAGAAAAATCTGACCGCATCTGAGATTTGCCGGATGGTGCGGGAGCTGAAATCAGGAAAGGTACAAAAAAACGAATTTACCCGTTCGCCGATCAGGATCCCGTGAACTATATCGGCAATTGAATTACCGCGCATCTGCATTTTAGATCACCGTATCTACGATGTAGATGCTTCTTTTTTCCGGTTCCTTTTCTCCACATATTTGGCTGACACTTCTTCCGACTGCGACGGACATTGGCTGGAATAGCTCTCTTCCTGCCGAATCTGCTGTCACGCACGTTTTCAGATCACGCCGTCCAATATTCTGACACTGCTTCCCACGCCTTCCCGACCGCGTTTTTTTGTTATCACGATCTTTTTTTCAATCCTGTCTTTCAGCTCCGCAACATGAGAAATGATACCGACAAGTTTTTTTCCGTCCGCAAGATTTCCCAGTGCCTTTACCGCCTGGTCCAGCGCATCCTCGTCAAGAGAACCGAATCCTTCGTCCACAAACATGGCATCCAGCTGGATCCCGCCTGCCATAGACTGGATCTCATCCGAAAGTCCCAGCGCCAGGGAAAGCGAGGCCTGGAACGTTTCGCCGCCGGAGAGCGTCTTTACACTCCGCTCACTTCCGTTATAGTGATCGATCACATTCAGTTCCAGTCCGCTCTTGTCCTTTTTGTTCCCCGATGTCTCACTTCTTTTCAGTTCATACTGACCGCTGCTCATCGTCATCATCCGGATATTCGCCCGCCTCAGGATCCGGTCAAAATACGCCATCTGGACATAGGTCTCAAGTTCGATCTTCCGCTTTCCATTCAGTGTCCCGGCTGCCGTGTCCGCAAGTGAGTGGACCCAGATATATTCCTGTTCTGTCTGTTCCATGAGATTCTGCCAGGTGCAGACCTTCTCGTAGATCTTCCGGTTGTTCTGTAAAGCCGAATGGAGCTGTTCCCGCTGTTTTAATATTCCTGTTTTTTTCGTCTCCAGGCGTTCCAGCATCTCTGAGAGTTCCGTTTCCTTCAGCTCTTCTTTTTCTCCGATCTGTTTTTCCAGTGCTTCCACCGCAGAATCCAGGCTCGCCATATCTCTCTGGTATTTTTCCATTTTAGCTTTCGCGCTGCCTTCTTCCAGCTCCAGCTCCCTTTTCTGCATTTTCATCATTTTCAGGTTTTCTTCGATCTCTGCCGCATTTTGCCCTTCCAGCCTTTCCTGAAGCTCTTTCACCTGCACCTTCAGCATTGACAGGGATGTCAACAGGTTCTGCTCCGACAAGGCAAGCGCCGTATTTTTTTCTTTCGCCGTCTCCAGAGCCTTTTCCAGCTTCTTTATTGAATCTTCCAGCGTTTTTAGCTGTTTCAGCTGTTCTGCATTCGATCTGATACGGATTTCCAGTTCACAAAGTTCTTTCTCCGTCTTTGTTATCGCCAGTCTGGCTGCCGTCATACACTCCGCAGGATCCGATATCTCTGATATCCTGTTATACAGGTCTGCTTTCAAAACGGCAGGAAGCTCCACTATCCGCTTTATCTCGAGATCCAGATTTTCTTTTAAGTTTCCGGCTCTCTCGCTCAGCCTCTCAGACTTCACTCCTGCCCGTTCAGCTTCCTTCTTTCTTAGTTTCAATTCTTCCTGATCCGGGATCTCTTCTGCAAGCTCAGCAGGAGCCGGGTGATGACAGGAACCGCATACCGGACAGGGGATTCCTTCCTCCAGATCCTGTGCAAGAATGCCGGCCTGGGCATTCAGAAACAGTGTTTCCAGGTGTCCATACCGTATGCGGCTCTCATCACGCAGGGAAATCGAGATTGCGTACTCTTTCTGCACATCTTTCAATTCCCTGTAAGTCGACTCAAGCCGCTCCAGGTGTTCTTCCAGTTCCTTTTTCTGTCGCAAAAGTGCTTCTTTCGCATTTGACAGCTGCTCTTTCTCCACCGGTGCTCTGGAAATCTTCTCTCTGTCCCCAGACCGGTTCTCCAGTTCTGTTTGCAGAAGATCCGTCTGTTCCTGCATCGACTTTCTATCTGTCTGAACGCTCAAAAGTGTCTGTTCTTTCCCAGCCGCTTCTCCTCTTTTCTGATCCAGTTCCAGAAATCTCTGACTATCCAGTTCCAGTTTCTGAACTTTCTTTGCCAGTTTTTCGCGAAGCTCCGACTTTTTCTCCACTTTTTTCCATTCTGCAAAGACCGCTTCATACTCCGGATTCAGTCGTTCCCGTTCCTGTTTTTTATTCTCCAGTTCTGCCTCGATCCGTCTGATCTGGGCCGCCTTTCCCTTTTTTTCATTTACCGCGCGGATCTGCTTTTCCAGGCTCTGCACAGATCCATCCAGCGTTTCCAGATGTACCTTTTCTTTTTCTGTCTCACTGCGCAACAGCTCGATCCCCCGCATTGTTTTTCCTTCAAAGTGTACCTTTTTTAAGGAATTAAATTCCTGTTCCGCCGCCGGATCTTCCTCAAAGCAGGCATCCTCCAGGTACTGGGTAATGCTCCGGCGCAGATCATCATAATCTTTTCGTCTGCGCTTTTCCTCGTCCCGCAGACGCCACTGGATCTCCTGAAAGATCTCCGTGTGAAAGATCTGACGGAAGATTTCTCCGCGTTCCGCAGTCCCTGCGATCAGAAGTTTCTGGAAATCCCCCTGGGCGATCATCGCAATCTGAGTAAACTGTTTATAGTCGAGACCCATCAGCTCCGTCACAGCCTTTGTGACCGCGCCCATCTTTGCCACTGGCTGACGTCCGTCGGGATAGATCAATTCCGCATCCGCTTTTTTCGTTGTAAATCCGGTTCCTCGCTTTTTCGGGCATTCATATTCCGGATTTCTTCTGACGATATATTCTTTTCCCTGATAGGCGAAAGTCAGCTCCACAAACGTCTCCGTCTCTGCTTTCGCATATTTGCTCCGGAACATTCCGGCTTCCCGCACAGTTCCGCTTGCCTCACCGTACAGGGCAAATGTGATCGCATCAAAGATCGTCGTCTTACCGGCGCCGGTATCTCCCGTGATCAGGTAAAGACCGTGTTCTCCAAGTTGTTCAAAATCGATCGTGTTCTCCCCCGCGTATGGGCCGAAGGCACTGATCACCAGTTTTTCAGGTTTCATTCTTTTATCTCCCGGATCAATTGTTCTGCAAAATCCTTCTGTTGTTTCGTCATAGGCTGATTATTCTGAAGTTCATAGAACTCATAAAACAGTTCGATCTCTGTCTTTTTTTCTACGGCCTGCGCTGCATCGACCTCCTGAGTGGTTTTTGTCCTCTGATTGTCATACAAAAGCTGCATGATATTCGGGTAGATCACACGCAGTTTCTGAAGACCGTCCGGCACATCATCCTCGTCCGTCAAGGTCACCTGGATATAATCTTCACGGTTCATATCTCTGTAAAAAGAACGGTCGGTAAGTTCCAGATAAGTGCCCCGGAGCTTCCTCATATCCCGGAGAGGTTTTAACGGCAGCAGGCTGGTCCTTACTGTTCCTTTTTTCTCCAACTCCACGACTGTAATTGATTTCTCCTGGTCCACCTCCGAAAATGAATATTTTAAGGGAGTCCCGCAATAGCGAACCCGGTCAGTTCCTACGTTTTGGGGACTGTGGATATGTCCAAGTGCTGTATAATCAAACGGTGTAAAGACCGCTGCGTCAATGTTGTCGAGACCACCGACCTGAACATCCTCCGACTCGCACCTGGAAGCTCCCGTGACAAACTGGTGTGCGACAAGGATGTTTCTATCCTTCAGATCGATCTCCATATGGCGGATCACCGTCTCCGCCGCAGTCTGGACATCCGTTACCAGATCCGCCTCATTCTCAAATACATGCCGCACAGTCGAAGGGCGGATAAACGGGAGCAGGTGGATCCAGACTGTTCCGTATTGATCCTTCAGCGGAATCTTCGTGACACTCCCATCATATACAGGCGAAAGGTAGATCCCCCGGCTGTTCAACAGTCTTCCGCCGAAAGCCAGCCGTTCCGCCGAATCATGGTTCCCGCTGATAATAAAAACAGGAATCGCTCTCCCGGCAAGCCTTGTGATAAATTCGTCGAACACCTGGACCGCCTCCGCGGATGGGATCTGCTTGTCATAAATATCACCGGCCAGGATGATCCCGTCCGGCTTTTCTTCTTCCGCCAGATCAAGAATTCTTTTAAGAATATATTTCTGGTCTTCGATCATTGAAAACTCATTGACTCTCTTTCCGATATGAAGGTCCGATAAATGGAATAATTTCATTGGTTCCTCCTATTGCTCTCTCTTCTGCTCCTCCTATTGTACCGTTTTATCCCGGCAATAGCAAGCAAGGAACTTTTGGCCGCCGGTCAGCTGGAATGCAAGTATCCCGGAGAAAGAACAAGATCCCCGGACATCATTCTGCCCAAAGGATCTCGTTTGCAGCCCGGAGAGTCTTTCTCTCCGCATCCTCTCTTCTGTATCTTTCTGTCTTATATCATCACTTTATATACGGGTTTCCCGGCGTCTCCGCATAATACTCCACGGAGATCATATCACCGGCACGGAGTTCGTCAGAAACCATTCCGTTGATCAGTTTCAGCTCATATACATATTCCCGCACGGACATACCGGAATGATGATAATAAGTTTTTGCAACAGACCAGAGGGTATCACCTTTTTCCACCTCGATCGTCGTATAATAGCGGTTATAGACGGCATCATCCTCGTCTTCATTCGCCATAACCAGGGTCTTTCCAAAAAAGCAGGACATGATCATCACGATCATCACAAGAGCGATCAAATACTTCTTCATATTGGTTCCTCCTCTGTATTCAGTAAGTGCAAACTCATGTTTGGGAACATCTGTTCTGGTTTAGATTCTATCACGCGAACATATGTTTGTCAATTCTTTTTCTCCATTTTTTCGAACAAAGGTTTGCTTTTTTTCGCAGTTTATGATACTATGTATGCAGAGAAGAAATATTCTTTTGCAGATTATTACAGCGGTCGTCAAATGTCTCCCCGTGTATGCGCGGTTGCCATTTTCCTAATCGCCGTGACGAATAAAAGGAGGGGTCTCATGAGTCAGGGAAAAATTACTGATAAGCAGAAAGAAATACTTGAATATATAAAAGAAATGATCTTAAAGAAAGGATATCCGCCAGCTGTGCGCGAGATCTGTGAGGCGGTTCACTTGAAATCCACCTCCTCGGTCCACTCCCACCTGGAATCCCTGGAGAAGAACGGATATATCCGCCGGGATCCGACGAAGCCGAGAACTATCGAGATTCTCGATGATGATTTCGCTCTTACAAGACGTGAAGTTGTAAATGTGCCGGTGATCGGTACGGTCGCCGCCGGAACTCCGATCCTCGCGGAGCAGAATATCGAAGATTATCTTCCGATCCCTGCCGAAATGCTCCCGAATAAAGAAGTATTTATGTTAAAGGTAAAAGGAAACAGTATGATCGAAGCCGGGATCTACAGCGGTGATAAAGTCATCGTTGCAAAGCAGCCAGACGCCGAGAACGGCGATAAAGTCGTTGCGCTCGTTGATGACTCCGCGACCGTAAAAACGTTCTACAAAGAGAACGGTCACTTCCGTCTCCAGCCAGAAAACTCCACGATGGACCCGATCATCCTGGATCACGTAGAGATCCTCGGTAAAGTCATCGGTCTTTTCCGCATGATGAGCTGATTTGTTTATAACAAAAGAAAAATCCCCGGCAGTCCGCTGTGTTTTTGCAGTGGAACTGTCGGAGATTTTTTCATATCTTCCAGGCTGTGCTCTTGCGCTGTTGTCCCTTTCCCTATTTCGAGAATACCAGTCGAAATGTCTTATGCCCGAAATGAGATGCAGCCGTTTGTCGGGGTGACATACTCCCACCACTTAGCTCACGCTTGAAGTGGGG
>NZ_QUEP01000015.1 GCF_003478035.1 Clostridium sp. OF03-18AA | reverse complement strand
ACCTATAGAGGTGGGAGAATTCTTGCTGATTCTTGTTAAACCAGTAGATGGCGTCATAGGTTACCTTCTTCTCCTCTGCCTTTTTCTGTTCGGACTCGATCTTTGCCGCATTTCCGGCGCCGTTTTTCTTTTCGATCATGGCAACTACAAATACGATCACAAATGCCATGAGAACCAGACATGTGATTCCCGGAATGATAAAACTGTAAAGATCACCGGCTTCCACACCTGCAACACTCGCTGCACGCATCGTCGGACCGCCCCACGGAACGATGTTCATCACGCCGTAAGCGCCGCACATTGCGCCGAGCAGAGCCTTCGGGCGGATTCCCATCTCCTTGCAGATCGGTAAGAACGCCGGAACTACGATTAAGAATGTAGTCGCGCCGGATCCGTCTAAGTGTGCGACGAAGGTTGTGAGCACTGCCGCAACGAGGATCGTTGTCACATTCGTTCCCGCTTTTTTGATCAGGAAATTGATGATCGGATCAAAAAGTCCTTTATCGGACATCAATGTGAAATATGAGATAGAAAAGACGAACAGGATCGCTGTGCTTAACATGGAATTCATACCTGTTTTCACAAAACCTGCGATATCTTCCATTCCGAATCCTGCACATGCCGCTGCGATCAGTGGGAGAAGGATGAATGCCACAGGCGGAGCCATCTTTTCCCGAATGAGCACGTACATTAAGACGATCATGAGTACAAAGCCGATGATTGCCAGTTTCATATGTAATACCTCCAAATATTCGTGATACCCCTGTTTTTCCAGCCCGCGGTCAGCGCGCAATTTCACGCTGACCGGACCTGCAGTATTGTATTGTTTTAATATTTACGCTTCCTTATAGGAATTGATCAGGTGATCAGGCTTCCCGCTAAAAGAACCTTCTTCTCTGCCTCGGTTACGCCGTTCAGCTCTAACTCAAGGTCGCGGACTGCGCCGTCTTTTCCGATCACTTTTGCCGTAAATCTTGTCGCACCGTCTTCCACTGCTTTGCGGATTCCCGGAAGATACAGGTACTCACCCGGCTCAAGAACGATCTCTTTTTCCGGACATGTGAACGGCAGAATTCCCCAGTTGACGCAGTTGCTGCGGTATCTCTTTGTCGCATACTCGATGCAGATGTTTGCAAGTCCACCGAGTACTTTCTGGCAGCTTGCCGCGTACTCTCTCGCAGAACCGTCGCCCGGTCTCTTTGCGTAGAGGACAGATCCGATCCCGGTTGTCTTCATGAGTTCTTCGACCGGAGTGTCAACACCGACCGCCTTGAGTACCTGATAGAAGGTTCCTGCTTTCTCCTTATCGTCTGCAACTCTCGCCTTCTCGAACTCCTGTGCGGCTTTCGCGCGTCCCACATACTGCGGATCCTTACGGATCAGGGTGAACTCAGAGATCTTGTACGGGTTGGAACGGTAGGAAGCTGTCTCACCGGACGGGATCAGCTCATCCGTTGTAGTCACCTCATCACGGATCACGCTGGCAACCTGAAGAAGAAGGTTCTCGGTCAGTGCCGGCATCTTCGGCCAGTCTTTGATGGACGGACCGTAAACGATCTCTGTCTCCGGTTTTGCTTTTCCAAATCCATTTTGACGGCTTTTTTCACAGCTGCCACTGTCTTTGCCGCCGTCGTCGGATCGATCATACCGCCCATATCTTCCAGGTGGACTGCGGTCGCTCCGATATTCACATAATCTTTTGCTGTCTGTACAAACGATTCAACAGTGTGTACCGGGCTGGAAGTAAACTGAATATTTCCTTCCACGCGTTTTCCGGCTTTCAGCGCTGCCTTCGCAGCACATGCACAGTTTCTGATATCGTTTAAGCCGTCAAAGATCAGGAAGATATCCATTCCATCCTCAGCCGTCTTTGTCACGAATCTCTCGACCACATCATCCGGATACGGAGTATAGCCTAAAAGATTCTGACCGCGGAGCAGCATGCGCAGCGGTGTTTTTTTACAGACTCTCTTGAATGCCTTCAGGCGCTCCCACGGATCTTCATTCAGATAGCGGATGCAGGAGTCGAATGTTGCTCCTCCCCACATCTCGATGCATTCGTATCCGAAGTCATCCATCTGCTCCAGGATCGGAAGCATGTCCTCCGTTCTCATTCTCGTTGCGATTACAGACTGCTGACCGTCGCGGAAATCCACCGACGCAAGTTTCACTGGTCCGTATTTTTCCGTCCCTTCCCATGTTCCGGGAGTATCGGCAGTTTTTGCTTTCTTCCAGAATCCCATAATTTTCATCCTTTCCCTGTGTATGATCTTGTCTGACTGATCAACCATTTTTCTTTCTGAATTCATCATATCATCCGGCTATCATAAAGTAAAATTTCGTTTATTTATCTAATTACATAACTTTTTTTCATTGTTAAGACGTAAAAAAACCGCCTTCCAAAATCTCGCGTTTCCGCTAAGTTTCAAAAGACGGTCTTAATTTCTTATTCAATTCTGAGCAAGACGATAAGCCGGGTTATGTCGTTGGATGGTCATCTATCTAGACCGTCCGTCACCGGACGGCTCAAGCGGCCTACCCGGAAGCAGACGGGCCGCCTTATGCTTCCTGTTTGGCCTTGCTTCGAGTGAGGTTTGCATGTGCCCTCCCTGTTACCAGTGAGGCGGTAGTCTCTTACACTGCCTTTCCACCCTTACATGTTTCCATGCGGTTTATTTCTGTTGCACTGTCTCTGAAGTCGCCTTCGCCGGACGTTATCCGGCACCCTGCCCTTTGAAGCCCGGACTTTCCTCTCCTGCATCCCTTAGAACTGCAGCAGCGACCATCTGTCCTACTCAGAACTTGTTTATTTTAGCATATATTTATTTTGATGTCCAGACGTGTGTTTATATTTTTTTCGTTACGGCTTTTACAGATAATGTCCATATGGATGCACACTCATATGAAAATGCCACAGAAAAAACGGATACAACTACACGTTTAGGCAGCTTCCCCCAATAAACTCCCTGAGAATCGAAGTCTTCGGGATCACGTCACTGTCGATGGCAAGGAAATAGTCCAGGAACTTGAGGAGCCGTTTTGCCTCATCATACTCTTCCCGGTCTCTCGGGATATTGAAGAGCAGTGGTTCCGCATAAAGCTTCAATACCGCAAGCTCATACACAAGCGCGGAGTTGAACATCACATCGGCACTCTCCTGGTACGGGAAGATATTCTTGTCCTCGCCGCGGCGTACCGACGGCCAGCGCTCGATGGTCTCTAACGCGGAGGTTCCTCTCGTTCTCGCGTCCCGCACCATCCGGCGGATCAGTCGTCCGTCAGTTGTCGGGATCCGGTTGTGCTCATCCACATTCAACTGAGTCAGGGCGCTGATGTAGATCTTAAATTTACTGTCCTTCGGAAGTTCTGAGGACATCGCGTCATTCAGGCAGTGGATGCCCTCGATGACGAGAATATCTTTCTTTCCAAGCTTCAGCATTTCGCCTTTGTATTCCCTCTTACCGGTCTTAAAGTTAAACCGTGGAAGTTCGATGGTCTTGCCGGAGAGCAGAGCGTTCATATCCTCATTAAACTGCGGAATATCCACACACCCGAGCGCCTCAAAATCCGGCTGTCCGTTCTCATCGAGCGGATACTCTTCCCGGTTGCGGAAATAATTGTCCACGGAGATCGGATGCGGATTATATCCGAGCGCTGCAAACTGCGTCGAAAGCCGGTGGCTGAATGTTGTTTTTCCCGAAGAAGACGGTCCTGCGATCATCACGATCCTGCGGTCCGGATCCTTCACGGCCTGTTCCGCAACCTGACCGATATTCTTCTCCTGGAGTGCCTCCTGCATCAGGATCAGATCCTGTCCCTTCCCGTCCGCGATCATCTTATTCAGAGCACCGACATTCGGGACCTCAAGACTGTCACTCCAGCGATACGATGAATGAAGGATCGAGAACAGCTTCTCCCTGACCGCCGGATGCTCCACATGCTTCGGATCCGATTTCACCGGAAGCAGCAGCAGAAATCCCGCATGGCACGGCACCAGATCAAAATACTTCACATAACTCGTGTCCGGGACCATATACCCGTAAAAATAGTCCTCAAACTCTCCGATACTGTAAATATTCACCCGAGATGCCCGCCGGTACTGGAACAGCTGCTCCTTATCATGCATCCCATGCTTTCCGAACAGCTCCACCGCATCATCCGTGTTGATGCTCCGCTTCTTGACCGGGATTGCCGCATCCCGCAGCTTCTCCATCTGCGCCTTTACCTTTAAAAGCAGCTTCTCATCCACCGGGACATCCCCGACAAGCTCCCCGTAAATTCCGTTTCCAAGCGCAAAATCGATCTGGATCTTCCTGATCTTCTCTCTCGGGACCACCTCATAAAACGCCTTCAGCATCAGAAAGATCGCACTGCGCTCATATGTCTTATACCCGGCATTCCCCTCCGCCGTGATAAACGAAATCTCCGAATCCTCCGTCAGAGTCTTATCCAGCTCCCTGAGCTTTCCATTCACTCTCACAAGCAGAATGTCATTCTCATACTGATCCTGAAAATCCCTCGCGATCTCCAGATATGTAGTCCCCTCCGGATAAACCTTCCCGATTCCATTCGCCTTCACAACTGCCATAAAACCGCCTCCAATCCATCCTATATCACCACCGCCGGAAACTTCACCGCCATCTTCTTGATCGCAACTTCCTCCGGCAATTTATCCCGCAAAAATCCCTCCATAAAGTCCATAAACACATGCTCCAGCCCATAATGCCCCGCATCAATGATCATCATCCCCTGGGCCGCCGCATCGATTCCCTCATGGTGACTGATATCCCCGGTAATAAACACCTGCGCTCCTGCCCGAAGCGCCTCCCGGATCTCACTTCCTCCGGCACCCGGACAAGTCGCCGCTCTCGTCACCGGCTCATTCTCATAAAGCTCACTCCCGTAGACCGTGACAAACGGCAGTCCAAACCGGTTCTTCACTTCTCTCGCAAGCTCCGGCCCCGTCATCGGCTTCTTCAAAGTTCCGGTCTTTCCGATTCCATAAGCAGTTCCCGAAAGCTCTCCCATAAGCTCCAGCGGCTTCTGATCCACAAAATTCAGCCGGTCCGCGACAATATCCGCCATACATCCCGGGGCCGAGTCAAAATTCGTGTGCATCGCATAATAGGACACATCCGCCTGGATCAGGGAGACAAGACGTCTTCCGATAAAATCCTCATCGGAAACATGCTTCACCGGCTTAAAGATCAGCGGATGATGACTCAAAAGCATATCCGCACCGATCTCTTTCGCCCGCTCCACCGCCGCATCGTCCGCGTCCAGTGTCAGCAGGATCTTCTTTACATCCTTATCCATACGCCCAGCAAGAAGTCCCGGATTGTCCCAGTCACAGGCACAGGACTTCGGCGCAAGCGTCTCTAAAATCTCAATGATCTCCCTGCATTTCATGCTGTACCTCCTGATTTTCCCTCAACTGTACTTTTAACTCCGAAAGACGTTCAGCCGCCCGCTCCGAAGAACCGGCCTTTGCGGAAAGATCCCCGATAAAACGAGCGAGCTTTTCCTCTTCCTCTTTCAGATATGTAAGAAGCACCGAATTTTTCGTCCGGATCAGATAATCCCCGTAGAGCATCCGGCTGTCCTCAGAAAGTCTGGAAAGCCCACTGGCGGAAGCTGCATCCTGCGCATTCCCATCTGCCTGATCTGCACCTTTCAGAGCATCTGCCGCCTGATCAGCGTCACCGGAGCCTCTTCTTCGGACATCCATCACCGTATAATACTTCCCGTCCTCTAAGAGCATATCTTCCCTGCGGATCTCAAACCCGTTTTCCAGAAGCCATCTGCGGACCTTAAAGATCTCCGACTGCGGGGACAACACCCACTGGGACACGGAATCCCACATGTGCCTTCCGTTCTCTAGGATCTTAATGATCAGCTCACCGCCCATTCCGGCGATCACGACCGAGTCCGCCTCCCCGGGAAGCAGCTTTGCCACCCCGTCTGAGAGTCTTGTCGCGATCTTCTCCGAAAGTCCTGCGAGCGCAATATTCTCCGCTGCACGGGAAAGCGGTCCCTTCCGCACATCCATCGCAACTGCCTTTTTTACGATTCCTCTCCGGACAAGTTCCACCGGCACATGCCCGTGGTCCGTCCCAACGTCTGCCGCGGATTCTCCCGTTTCCACGAACGAGAGCACCATCTCCAGGCGTTCTGATAATTTCATATATGTTTTCCCCATTCTTTTTTCGCTTATTCGTCCAGATAATCCTTTAAAACCTTGCTTCTGCTCGGATGGCGCAGTTTCCGGAGTGCCTTCGCCTCGATCTGCCGGATCCGCTCCCTCGTCACATTGAACTGTCTTCCGACCTCCTCCAGCGTCCTCGGTCTCCCGTCATCCAGACCAAACCGCAGCCGCAGGACCTTCTGCTCCCGCTCCGTGAGCGTTGAAAGGACCTCCATCAGCTGTTCATGGAGCAGTGTGTACGTCGCGGCATCCGCCGGCACTTCCACGTTGTCATCCTGGATAAAATCTCCAAGATGGCTGTCCTCCTCCTCACCGATCGGCGTCTCCAGGGACACCGGATCCTGGGAAATCTTCATGATCTCTCTCACGCGGTCTACCGGCATATCGAGCTCTTTCGCAAGCTCCTCCGGCGTTGCCTCTCTTCCGAGTTTCTGTACCAGCTGGCGCTGTGTTCTCACAAGCCGGTTGATCGTCTCGACCATATGGACCGGGATCCGGATCGTTCTCGCCTGGTCCGCGATCGCGCGGGTGATCGCCTGACGGATCCACCAGGTCGCGTAAGTGCTGAACTTGTATCCCTTCCGGTAATCAAACTTTTCCACGGCCTTGATGAGTCCGAGATTTCCCTCCTGGATCAGGTCCAGAAGCTGCATCCCGCGTCCCACATAGCGCTTTGCGATGCTGACCACAAGACGTAAATTGGCCTCGGCGAGCTTCTTTTTCGCCGCCTCATCCCCAAGCTCGATCTTCTTTGCCAGCTCGATCTCCTCATCCGGGGAGAGCAACGGCACTTTCCCAATCTCCTTTAAATACATCCGGACAGGGTCATCCACGCTGACTCCTTCCGGAACTGAGAGGTCGATATGTTCCATATCGATCTCATCCTCCGGGTCCGGATCTTCATCCTCTGTGAACAGATCCGGATCCATATCGTCATCGTTTGACATTTTTAAAACATCAACATGCTTTTTATCCAGGAAGTCATATATGCGGTCCAGCTTCTCAGGTGTCAGTTCTTCCCCCGCAAACGCATCGTGAATGTCCTTCTCTTCCAGGACATTCTTTTTGCTCTTTGCGAGTTCCAGAAGTTTTGATAACTTCTCGTCAAATGTAAGTGTCTTTTCCTCCATAATTCCATCCTTCCCGGCTGGATTCTAGTCCAGTGTGATATTCAGGGCAGCAAGTTCCGACTGCTGCCTGATAATTTCCTGTAATTCTCTGATGTCTGCAGTCTTTCCCTTCACATCCAGACTGTGTTTCTTGATCTTTTTGACTGTCTCAGAAAACGCTCTCCTCTGCTCCTCATTATTTAAGGATTCACTGAGTGTCGCATGGAACAGGGCAGCTACTTCCCTGTATTGTTCCTCGCCCTCGATGAAATGATTCAGGATCTGGGCAGGGTTCACGCTTCCTGTTTTTTCATATTCCTCAAACACCATGGACGCTGCTTCCCGATAGAGTTCATCATCGAAATCCTCCGGCGTGATGATGCCGCGGATCTTTTCGAACAGCTCCGGCCGCTCGATGAGCCATGTGAGGAGCAGTCGCTGGGACTTCCGGATCCCGTCCTCCTTCTCCTTTTTCTGTCGGATCCGCTCTTTGTCATACTCGCGCTCTCTTGTCGTCACTCCGATGAGTCCGCCCATGGAATTCACGAGATTTTTGAGGTCTGCCTCCGGGATCATATACTCCCTTGCGACGGCTTCCGTATAGTTATCCCTCTCAAGCTTTTCCGGGAATTCCAGCAGCTTCTTCGCGACGGCATTATAAAATCCTGTCTTTGACTCCGGATCCTGCATGTTGTACTGGTTCCGGATCACCGAGATCTCGAACATGAAACTCCCGACTGCGTTGTCGATCCGCTTCTGGAACTCCTCTTTTCCGAGGTTCTTGATAAACTCATCCGGATCTTTATACGGCTTCATGTTTAAAACCTTGATGGACATCCCGACTTCTTTCAGGATCGGGATCGCCCGGAGCGCCGCTTTCACGCCGGCTCCGTCGCTGTCGTAGGTCAGGATCACCTGATCCGTATATCGCTTTAACAGCATCGCGTGCTGGGACGTAAATGCGGTCCCTAAGGACGCCACGGCATTCGTAAAACCCGCCTGGTGCATCGCGATCACATCGACATATCCCTCGCAGACCAGCATATATTTCGCCCTGGACGTTCTTGCGAAGTTCAGTCCATAAAGATTCCGGCTCTTATCGAAGATCTTCGTCTCCGGGGAGTTTAAATACTTCGGCTCCCCATCCCCCATCACACGTCCGCCGAAGCCGATGACGCGGTTGTTGACGTCCAGGATCGGGAACATGACGCGGTTCCAGAACTTATCCCTTGCCCCGCGCTCATCAATAAAGAAGAGGCCTGTCTCTTTTAAGATATCATCGTGATACCCTTTCGATCGCATATACCGGTACAGATCATCCGGCACTTTGCTGGAATATCCAAGTCCGAAATGGCGGATCGTATCATCGCTCAGCCGCCGCTTTTCCTTCAGGTAATCATATCCGATCTTGCCGGCTGGCTGCTTTAGCTGGTAATAAAAGAAATTTGCAGCAAGGCGGTTGATCTCCAGGAGCGTATTTTTTAAGCTTGCCTGGGCCTTTGCTTCCTTCGAATATTCCATCTCCGGCAGCGCGATCCCGGCGCGGTCCGCCAGCATCTTCACAGCCTCCACAAAGGTATAATTTTCATATTCCATCACGAAGGAGATCACGTTTCCTCCTGCTCCGCAGCCAAAACAGTAGTACATCTGCTTCGATGGGGAGACAGAAAACGACGGGGATTTCTCGTTATGAAACGGGCACAGGCCGAAATAGTTTGCGCCCTTTTTCTTCAGATTTACATACTGGGACACGATATCCACGATATCATTCCTCGTCCGTACCTCCTCGATCACTTCTTCCGGATAATACACGTTTCATCCCTCCCACAATGCGTATTTTTTATATCTTCCATGCCTTCGGCACAAATAATTCCTCAAACCGGTCGATCGCGTATCCGTCGCTCATCCCGGCAATATAATCGCAGACGACCCGCTCTTTCTTCTCACCGCGGGTCTCCATCATCATCCGGAATTCCTCCGGAAGCTCGTCCACATGTTTCAGATAATATTCATAGAGCGTCACGATCAGCTGCTGCGCTCTTCCCTCCTCGCCTTTTGCGGCCGGATTCCGGTAGACATGCTCGAACATCCACTCTCTCATCCCGCGCATCGCCTGCTCCACATTCGGAGACATGAAGATCGACGGCTTGTCCATGCTGTTGTTGATGATATCATGGATCATGATATTCAGGCGGTCCTTTACCGTATCACCGAGGACATCCGCAAACTCTCTGGGGATATCTTTCTCGGTGATGATCTTCCCGCGGATCGCATCATCGATGTCATGATTGATGTACGCGATCTTATCAGAGAAGCGGACGATCTTTCCCTCCAGCGTCGCAGGGTTTCCTGACGTTCTGTGGTTTAAGATCCCGTCGCGCACTTCCTTCGTGAGGTTTAATCCCTGTCCTTTTTTCTCCAGGACCTCCACGATCCGGACACTCTGTTTAAAGTGGGCGAAACCGTCCTCACAGATCTCATTTAATATGTACTCGCCGGCATGTCCGAAAGGCGTATGTCCGAGATCATGTCCCAGCGCGATCGCCTCCGTCAGGGATTCATTCATCCGAAGCGCCTTTGCGATCGTCCTGGCGATCTGGGAGACCTCCAGCGTGTGCGTCAGCCTCGTGCGGTAGTGGTCGCCTTCCGGGGCCAGAAAGACCTGTGTCTTGTCTTTCAGGCGGCGAAATGACTTGCTGTGCAGGATCCGGTCACGGTCCCGCTGGTAGGCAGGACGGACATCACAGGGGACTTCCTCGCGGTCCCGCCCCAGCGTCTCACTGCTCAGAGCAGCATACGGGCTGAGATTCTGGCGTTCCCATTGTTCCATCGTTTCCCTGATATTCATATCCATCCGCTCCTTTCTGCCGTGAAAACACATCAGCAGGCTCCACGACCGCAGCGACATTTTACGGAATCTTCAATTCAGAAAATTTCCGCCACCGAAAGCAACCATTTGTTCTCCTATCTGAAAATATACTTTTATATTATACCACATTTTTGCGTGTTTTAGAACCGCGATTCCTATCTTTTCGCTGAAAAATGTGTAAAAAATCTGTAAATTGGCGAAATCTGCAGATATGGTTTCATTTTACGGAATTGGCCAAACCAACAAAAGCCGGACAGCTCTGTGCAGCAAACGTCTGCTGCATGATCTGTCCGGCCGGACTTACGACCAGTCTATTTTGTTTTCGTGACTATCTGCACAATTACATCTTCTCGCCCGGAACGACCGGAACCGCGTCCTTCGGGATCGGGCAGATGTAGCCGCCGTAGCGTTTCATCTTCTTATTGAACTCATCTTTCGCCGCCTGAAGAACATCCGGCTTCTCCATGAGATCGATCGCCGTCGCTGCGATGACTTTTCCTGCCAGTAGCATGTTCTTGTGGGCAATGGATGTCCGTCCGCAGGAGACATTCTGCCAGGAATGTCCAGGCGCCTGTGCCGGGAATGTGGAAGTGTTGATCTGCGCGGTCGGAACGCACCAGCTCACATCACCGACATCCGTGGAGCCCATTCTCGGCTTCTCGGAGTACAGGTACGGAACAAGGAACTCATTCATCGGCACGGTGCCATGTTTGGACTTCTCATCCACAAACTCGTAGATCTCATCGCTGTCCTTCGTCGCATCTCCCGGAAGATCCGCAGACTTCATCTCAACAGAATCGTAAAGCGCCTTCGCATACTTTAACTCTTCCTCTGTGTAATGGCAGACGCCAAGGTCATTGAAGTTTTCCCACATCAGGGATTCCAGGACCTTGTTCGGGACTGTGTTGGAGCAGCCGTCGATGAACTTTTTCTCCATCTTTGTGTCCGTCATCATGGATGCCGCAAGCGCGATCCGGTCAACCCGCTCCTGAAGCTCCAGGGCATCTTTGACCCAGATGGAACGGACCATGTAGAGGACCTGCGCTCTCGGCTGGACAACGTTCGGAGAATCTCCGCCGGCATCCGTGATCGAGTAGTGGATCCTGGAGCTGTCCGGCATGTGCTCTCTTAAGAACTGGACGCCGATGTTCATGAGCTCCACCGCATCGAGAGCAGAACGTCCCTTTTCCGGTGCACCGGCTGCATGGGAGGCAACTCCGGTGAACTTATACTCGCTCTGGATACAGGTGTTGCAGGTTCCGGATGTGACCTGGTTCACATTGCCCGGATGCCAGGTGAGAGCCGCGTCGCACTCCGCGAACACGCCGTCTCTTGCCATGAATGCCTTTGTCGCAGCGCCTTCCTCGCCCGGGCAGCCGTAAAGGATCACTTTACCGCTTCCCTCACCTTTTTCTTCCAGATATTTTTTTATAGCAAAAGCCGCAGCCATGGAACCCGCACCTAAAAGGTTGTGGCCGCAGCCGTGGCCGTTTCCGTCTGCGACAAGCTCTTTTCTGGTCTCAGATCCGGCGATCTGGGAAAGACCTGTCAGAGCATCATACTCAGCCAGAATACCGATCACCGGCTTTCCGGAACCGTAGGAAGCGCGGAATGCAGTCTCAATGTTGTCAAAGGGATGTTCGACAGTAAATCCTTCTTCTTTTAATACCTTTGCGTAAAGTTCACCGGATTTGTACTCTCTCAGGGAAAGCTCCGCATAGTCCCAGATCTTATCGGATACGTCGGTGATCACTCCTGATTTCTCGTCGATATAATCGAATGCTGTCTGTTTGGATGCTGACATGTCATGTTCTCCTTTCAAAAATCCCGCCAGGCAAGACTCCAAAAGTCTGCCTGAGCGGGATATGGCTCCTGTTAAAACAGCTTTTCCCGCTGTTCTTTCATCAGTATAATACCTTGCTTAAAAATTCCTGTGTCCTCGGGTTCTGCGGATGATTGAAGACCTCATCCGGAGTGCCTTTCTCCGCGATCACGCCGCCATCCATAAAGAATACGCGGTCGGAGACCTCCCTCGCAAATCCCATCTCATGGGTTACGATCACAGTAGTCATTCCTGTCTTTACAAGGTCCTTGATAACATGAAGAACCTCTCCTACCATCTCCGGATCAAGGGCGGAAGTCGGCTCATCAAAAAGCATAACATCCGGTTCCATCGCCAGCGCGCGCACGATCGCAAGACGCTGTTTTTGTCCGCCGGAAAGCTTCTTTGGGAACTGGTTCTCCTTATCCGCAAGACCAACGCGGTTTAAAAGCTCCCGCATCATCTCGTCGGCTTCCTTCTGTGTTTTCTTTCCGAGAAGGACCGGGGCGAGCGTTACATTCTTTCCAACTGTAAGATTATTGAATACATTAAAGTGCTGGAATACCATTCCCATCTTCTGGCGATGCAGGTTGATATCCACATTCTTGTCGGTAATATCGGTTCCCTCGAAATAGATCTTTCCGGATGTCGGTGTCTCAAGAAGGTTTAAGCAGCGTAAAAATGTACTTTTACCGCCGCCGGACGGTCCGATAACAGAAACGACCTCGCCATGATTGACATGCTCGGTAACACCCTTTAATACCTGAAGACTGCCGAAGGATTTATGCAGATCTTCTACACGAATCAATTCTTTTTCATTAGCGCTCACTTGCGTTCATCCTCCTCTCCAGTAAAGCAATCAGCTTGGACATGATAAATGTCACGCCGAAGTAAATGATACCAACGATGGTTAACGGCTCAAGTACACGGAATGTAAGACCGTTGATGGTCTTAAACTGGGTCATAAGTTCTCCGATAAAGAACGTGGACGCCAGAGATGTCTCCTTGACGATCGCTACGAACTCGTTGCAGAGTGCCGGAAGAATATTCTTAACTGCCTGCGGGAGAACGATATGGATCATGGTCTGGCGCGCGTTTAAGCCAAGGGAACGGGCAGCTTCAGTCTGTCCGACATCGACAGCCTGGATACCTGCGCGGACGATCTCACAGACATAAGCGGTAGAGTTTACGCAGCATGCAGTCATAACGCATGTAAACTCGCTTAAGTTGAGGAACGGGAGCCAGGTCGGCAGCATAAAGTAGAAGAAATATAGCTGCAGCAGGATCGGCGTACCGCGGATAATTTCGACATAAACGGTAGCGATCAGCCGGAGCGGCTTAAATTTTCCGATGCCCACGTTGCTGCGGCGCATCAGTGCCATCAGAGAACCGAAAACGGTACTGATGAGGACGGTGAGGAGACCCATAAACAGTGTCATTCCAAGACCCTGTAAGAATAAGTTCCAGTACTTCATCCAGACTTTTAACATGACGTTAAGAAACTCCATCTGGAAAACTCCTTTCGTAGATAAAACTTGAAAACAGACAAAGGTCTTTCCGGCATTTTCACCGGAAAGACCGAGCTCTGTATTTTCTGTAACCTGAAGTGATAACCGATTCCGTCCTGCGCTGATCTTCCATCACGGAACGAAACGATCCGCTCCGAAATTAGTGCGTCTCGATACCGAGCTTATCAGCAAGAGCAACTGCCTCTTCCCTCCACTGCTCATAGAGACCTTTCTCGTTAACTTCAACGATCACTTCGTTGATCGCATTTAAGAGATCATCATCGCCTTTTTTGACTGCGATAACGTTACCTTCACTTGAATAGTCAAACATGAAATCTGCCATTGCGATATCGTCGTATGTCTTTGCAAGGGATTCACCGTTATCACCGGATACAGCGAGTGCGTCAACCTTGCCTGTTGTTAACATCATAACACCGTCTGTTATATTTGTCACTAACTGGATCTGAACGTCAGACGGAAGCTGCTCTGTAGCAAGCTTGTTCTGTAAGGTTGCGTTCTGGGTAGCAACCTTCTTGCCTGCGAAGGATTCTGCTGTATTGTACTGGGAAGCAAGTTCCTTCTTAACTAAAAGGCCCTGACCTTTCTTCGTGTTTACATTATAACGCTCGGAAAGTCCCATAGCCTCTGCACGCTCATCTGTGTAAGCGAAGCCGGAGATACCCATATCAATGTTTCCGGAAGTAACTGCCTGCTGGATTGCGGAGAACTCCATCGGCTTGATCTCAAGTTCTACGCCAAGCTTCTCAGCGATGTATTTTGCAAGCTCCACATCGGCACCGACATACTCGGTTGTTCCACTGCTGACATCCTTGAATTCCCACGGAGCGAAATCAGGGGATGTTCCCATTGTGATCTTTCCTGCCGCAAGAACTTTTCCGAGATGGCCCTTCGGATCTACATTCTCAAGTGCCTTTAAGGAACCTTCCGCTGCGGCTGCTGCCTCTGTCTTATCTGCTTCCTTTGATTCAGCCGCTGTTGTCGCGTCGGCTGTTGTTGTCTCAGCTGCCGTTGTAGCTGCTGCCGTTGTCTCAGTGGTCTTGGAGCTTCCGCATCCTGTAAGAGCAGCAATGACCGCTGCTGTTGTCATAGCTAAAACGATGTTCTTCTTCATAATCGATCCTCTCCTCTTTGTTTCTATCTTTTTCTATGTCTCACATGTGTGATGTTGATACGCATTATAATGTATAATTATTCTTTTGTAAAGCACTTTTTTATGTTTTTTTTATAGATTATGCATTTTATACAATATTCAGTGCATAATTATATTGTTTCATGCAGTTTTTTCAATGTTTTATACATTATCAATGCATATATTCATCTTGATAAAGCGTTAATATTTCTTTTTTTGCATAGCGCGTCACCTCTGTGAACCTCACATGACTAAAGTCACATGCTTCTCAGCCGTTTTAAACGGCAAGACCGGATACCGGCGGATACGCCTGAAACTTAGAACTGCGCAGATATGCGCATCCGCCATGCCGGGTACGGCTGGGTTCCACATAACAGGTAGTCCTCCGGATATCTGCCTGTGTTTATGCAGCTTTCGAACATCCATACTCATTCTGAAGGATGAGCAGGTCAGCATAAACGCATGAGGTTCTGCGCTTCACCGCAGGTACTTTTGCCTCCAGTGAAGACCTTTCCGTTTCCGGTAAGGTTTTTATGATTTCCCGAATCCAGTATCTCGCTCCGATATTGTAGGATGCTGACAGATCACAGTTATACTGTTTTCCAGATTGGAAAACACACAGGCTGTGGTTCTTCGGATCTCGGCTGACCGGTCCGCTTCCATCATACGCCAGACGGCTGGTATTCCATGCGCAGACACGGGACACACGGATCCCATACCGGTGTGCTTTGTGTTCACACATAGTCTGGATCTCCCGTTTCTTCCAAAGATGCAGTTTCTGTCGTTTCTTTCCTGAAATCTTTCCCTTCATTTCCAGGTACTCAAACACGATCACATCCGCATGATTCTCATGAGCATATTCTGCGATCGAACGGGCAGTCTTTCTGGCAAGTTCCGTATTCAGACGTTTCGCATACGCCCATCGGCTTCCGATCTGCTTGGAACCGTGTTCCTTCTGGAATCTCCGGATCCTTCCGAGTACATGGGACAGCCGGTCTTTTTCACTGGGGAAATTGATAAATTTCCGGTCCAGGACAGTTCCGTCTGACCGTATGATACTACAGACTGCATCCGTATTGATTCCAAGATCCACACTGCAGATGAGCTGATCCTTTACAGGTGTTTTTGATAATGTAACTTCTTCCGTATAAGAAAAGCGGAGAAAATATTTCTGATGTCGTTTTTCCAAAACCGGAGCAGAAGACTTTTTTCCGGACCAGTGCCTGCGCAGGTACTCCATATCCGTATGAAGCAGACCTGCGCGGAACCATTTCCAGTCATGACCATCATAAAGCTTCAGGCAGGCCGCGTCTTCACTCTCTTCTCCTGGTTTGTACATGACATTCCGATAAAATACCGGCATCGCATGGTTTTCATATACAAGCTTCGGTTTTCCGGAAATCGCTCCATTTTTCCACTGTTCCAATCTTGTATGGTACGAGGAAACACTCCCGAGCGCATGCTGGATCGCCGCTCTTCTCAGATATGACGGCATTTTCGGAAAACGGGCATCGAAGTCAAATCTTGCATGATTCTTCTTTGTTTCATGTACCAGATGTTCCGCCTCGTTAAATCTCCGTTTTATCTGATCGATCATGGATAACTCTGTCCATACGGTCTCATATATCTCCGTCAGACAGCGGACCGCCTCCCGGTAAAGCGCCAGCGTATGGCGGATCGGGATATTCTTATTTTTAATTTCCGCGCCATAGCTGGATACGACCTGCATAGGTTTCCTCTACTTTCTGTTCTCTTTTTCTTTCTGTCCTTCGATATAAGCCATGATCTGTTCCCGACTTCGGTCACTGACGGTCACAGCGCAGTAAGATGGGTTCCAGAGATGTCCGCCCCACAGCTCCCTTTTCAGTTCCGGATGTGCAAGAAACAACTGTCTCGCAAGATTTCCTTTCATGATCTTGATCATATCCGAAACAAAGAACTGCGGTTTACAATCCAGTAACAGGTGGATATGGTCCGGCATTACTTCCATCGCAAGGATCCGAAATTGATATTCTTGTGCGATTTCCTGCAACATTTCTTTGCACTCCTGATCTACACCATTGGTCAGAACTTTCTTTCGGTATTTCGTGCACCAGACCAGATGATATTGAAGCGAGTACACATATCCTCTACCATACGAAAGAGAATTTTCTTTAATAGTAAATATATCTTTTTCCATATGAATATTATACCATATGTTACTAAGCATGTAAACATATGTTCGATATTATTGTAAATAAATAGCGCACCTAACTCATCACTGAAGTAACGAGAATGCGGTGCGTGTTTTTCAAATTTCCGGCATACGCTGCTGGGGCAACGTAAAAAGCAGCCCATCTCACTCCAGCGTGAAACGGGCTGCTCTTCTATTTTTTACCAATATCAGATTTCAGCAATATTGATCAGTGTAAGTTCTTTTGCACGATTTTCCATACTTGTCACAAGCGCTCTCGCAGTATCGACCGCAGTGAGAACGGTAACGCCTGTCTCGATCGCATTCCGGCGGATGATAAAGCCGTCATGGCTTCTCTCTGCGCCCTGTGCTGGGATATCGATGACAAGGTCGATCTCATGTCCAAGGATCAGGTCAAGAAGGTTCGGAGACTCCTGCTCGATCTTTCTTACCGGAATGACCTTTACGCCGTGCTCATTGAAATACTTTGCGGTTCCTGCGGTACAGAAGATACGGTAACCCTGTGCCTTGAATCTCGCAGCAATGTCGAGCATCTCTTCCTTATCGGAATCGCGGACAGTCATGACCATGTTCTTATACTTCGGAAGCTTGATTCCTGCGCCCTGGAAGGCCTTGTAAAGAGCTTCGTTGAAGGTCTTTGCGATGCCGAGGCATTCACCTGTGGATTTCATCTCCGGTCCAAGGCTGATATCAGCTCCACGGATCTTCTCGAAAGAGAATACCGGCATCTTCACTGCGTAGTAATCTGCCTCTTTCTGGAGTCCCGGTGTGTAGCCGAGTTCACGGATCGTATGACCGCAGATGATCTGAGTTGCCAGCGGTACGATCGGGATTCCCGTTACCTTACTGATATACGGAACGGTTCTGGAGGAACGCGGGTTGACCTCGATGATAAATACACCTTCGTCATTTACAATAAACTGGATGTTGATCATTCCCTTTACATGGAGCGCCCTTGCGAGCTTCTCTGTGTATTCCACGATCGTCTTCTTGTTGTCCTCGGTGATGCTCTTCGCCGGATATACGGAGATACTGTCGCCGGAATGGATACCGGTACGCTCGATATGCTCCATGATACCCGGGATCAGGATATCGGTACCGTCGCAGATCGCATCGACCTCGATCTCCTTACCCATGATATACTTATCAACTAAGATCGGATGCTCCTGCGCGATCCGGTTGATGATGCCGATGAATTCGTCGATATCCTCATCGCAGATCGCGATCTGCATACCCTGTCCGCCAAGAACGTAAGACGGACGAACGAGTACCGGATAGCCTAACTCATTTGCTGCCTTTTTCGCCTCTTCTGCTGTAAATACAGTCTGTCCCTTTGCTCTCGGGATCTGGCACTGCTCCAGGATCTCATCGAAGAGTTCTCTGTCCTCAGCGGCGTCAACATCCTCGGCAGCGGTTCCCAGGATCGGGACTCCCATCTTCATCAGAGCCTCTGTGAGCTTGATGGCTGTCTGTCCACCGAACTGGACAACTGCTCCGTCCGGTTTCTCAATATCAACGATGCTCTCCACATCCTCCGGAGTCAGCGGTTCGAAATACAGTTTGTTAGCGATATCAAAGTCTGTGCTGACAGTCTCCGGGTTATTGTTGATGATGACGGTCTCAAAGCCCTCTTTCTCGAAGGCCCAGGTGCTGTGAACAGAACAGAAGTCGAACTCGATACCCTGACCAATGCGGATCGGTCCGGAGCCGAGAACGAGAACCTTCTTCTTCTCAGTCTCGCCCTCTGCCTCATTCTCGCTGCCGAAGCAGGAGTAATAGTACGGAGTTTCAGCTGCAAACTCGGCCGCGCAGGTATCTACCATCTTGAAGGCAGCACGGATGCCGTTTGCATGACGCATCTCCTTGATCTCATTTTCTGCGAGACCTGTGAGTTTCGCAATCACATTATCCGGGAATTCGATGCGCTTTGCTTCCTTTAAAAGATCAGCGTCGAGGTTCTTCCCAACTTTCTTTAAGGCATTCTCCATCTCAACGAGGATCATTAACTTGTCGATGAACCAGATATCGATCTTCGTGATGTCGTGGATCAGCTCGTAATCGAAGCCGCGGCGGAGTGCCTCCGCAATGACCCAGATCCGGCGATCATCCACGTTGTGAAGCTGCTCCTTTAACTGTTCATCTGTGAGTCCGCTGTAGTCGTAAGACATTAAGGAGTCCACATGCTGCTCCAGAGAGCGGATCGCTTTCATTAAGCCACCCTCAAAGCTTGTGCAGATACTCATGACCTCTCCGGTCGCTTTCATCTGGGTTCCTAACTTGTGACTCGCATTGATGAATTTATCGAAGGGAAGTCTCGGCATCTTGACTACCACATAGTCGAGCATCGGCTCGAAGCTTGCGTAGGTCTTCTTTGTAACAGCGTTCTTGATCTCATCAAGTGTGTAGCCGAGGGCGATCTTCGCGGCAACCTTCGCGATCGGGTATCCTGTCGCCTTGGACGCAAGGGCGGAGGAACGGCTTACACGCGGGTTTACCTCAATTACACAGTACTCGAAGCTCTCCGGGTGAAGTGCGTACTGTACGTTGCAGCCACCGGTGATACCAAGCTCTGTGATGATCTTTAACGCGGAGGTACGAAGCATCTGGTACTCTTTATCTCCTAATGTCTGGGACGGAGCGACAACGATACTGTCACCGGTATGTACGCCCACAGGGTCGATATTCTCCATGTTGCAGACGGTGATCACATTGCCTGCACCGTCACGCATAACCTCATATTCGATCTCTTTCCAGCCCGCAATACAGCGCTCTACAAGGACCTGGCCCACACGGGATAAACGAAGTCCGTTCTCCAGGATCTCTGCGCACTGCTCCTCATTATAGGCAATACCGCCGCCGGAGCCGCCAAGGGTATAAGCCGGACGGAGAACGACCGGATAACCGATCTCTTTTGCAACAGCAAGACCTGTGTTCACATCCTCAACGATCTCAGACGGAGCCACCGGTTCGCCGATCTTTTCCATTGTCTCCTTGAACATTTCACGGTCTTCGGCTTTTTTGATCGTGAGGGCTGTTGTACCGATAAGGCGCACGTTATTTGCCTTTAAGATACCTGCCTCCTCCAGTTCCATTGCAAGGTTTAAGCCGGCCTGGCCGCCAAGGGTCGGGAGGACACTGTCCGGTTTTTCTTTCTTAATCAACTGCTCGACAACCTCGGTTGTCAGCGGCTCAATATATACCCGGTCCGCGATATCCTTATCTGTCATGATCGTTGCCGGGTTGGAGTTTAAGAGAACGACCTCGATGCCTTCTTCCTTTAAGGAACGGCAGGCCTGTGTTCCCGCGTAGTCAAATTCTGCGGCCTGGCCGATAACGATCGGACCGGAACCGATTACAAGTACTTTCTTGATCTCTGGATTCTTAGGCATTATCTTTCCTCCTCCATCATGCGTAAAAAGCGGTCAAACAGATATCCGGAATCCTGTGGTCCCGGGCATGCTTCCGGGTGGTACTGGACGGTGAAGATATTCTTGCCCACGTACTTTAATCCCTCGTTCGTCTTATCGTTCACGTTCACGAACGCCGGAACGGCAACCTCCGGATTCATGCTGTGTTCGTCTACCGCGTATCCGTGGTTCTGGGAGGAAATGTAGACGCGGCCTGTCTCAAGGTCTTTTACCGGGTGATTTCCGCCGCGGTGGCCATATTTCAGCTTATATGTATTTGCGCCTGTGGCAAGAGCCATGAGCTGATGTCCGAGACAGATGGCAAAAACAGGAACATCGGATTCATAAAACTTTCTGACTTCTTTGATGATCTCCGTGTTCTCTGCCGGATCTCCAGGGCCGTTGGAAAGCATGATTCCATCCGGGTTTGTCTTTAAGACTTCCTCAGCCGGAGTATCTGCCGGATATACGGTCACTTCGCAGCCTCTCTTATTTAACTCTCTGGCGATATTCTTCTTTGCGCCAAAGTCCATGAGTGCAACTTTCTTTCCTTCTCCCGGGAGAACGTATTTCTCTTTTGTGGTTGTCTTTAATACAACGCCTGTTACCTGATACGCCCTGATCCGCTCTTTCACTTCTTCCAGATCAAAAGATCCGTTCGTTGTGATCATGCCGTTCATGGTTCCTTTTTCTCTTAAAATCTTTGTGAGGGCTCTTGTATCGATACCACTGATACCTGGAATATCCTGTTCTTCTAAGAAATGCTGAATCGTGTCCCCACTTCTGAAATTACTGGGGATCCTAGATAATTCTCTGACAATATAACCATCCGGCCATGCCTGTCCGGACTCCATATCTTCTTTACAAATACCGTAATTACCAATTAACGGATAAGTCATTACCACTGCCTGTCCTGCGTAGGACGGATCGGTAAGGACTTCTAAATAACCGGTCATGGATGTGTTAAAAACAATTTCACTGATCACTTCTCTGGTAGAGCCGATGCTTGTTCCTTCAAACACGGTTCCGTCTTCCAGTATTAAATATGCTTTCATGACGCCACCCTTTCTTATGTGTTCATTTCGCTGCTTGATCCGGGCATACTTATCTCAGCCCAAATTTTCACTATTCTACCATGAGTATCGATATTTTTCAACTGGTTTCGCGGATTTTTTTCAAGTTTTTTCAAATGAAAGTTAGCAGTAGCAAACCCCGGTGATTTTTCAGGGATTGCCGAACATTCTTAATTCCGGTTTCTGCATAAAACACCATCACAAAGCATTTGCCCTCCGTCGGTTTTATCATCTATTGTTTTCCCCATTCCAAAATGTTAAAATAGAAAAAAATCGAATTTTTCTGAGCAGCGGCGGAAACCGGATCTTTTCCGCTCCGCTCAAAAAGGAGGTTCTATGAGCAAACTTGTTTATGCAAAAGAAAAAGAATACCATATCGGCGTCAGTGCAGGGGAAGTCGGACGCTATGTGATCCTTCCGGGTGATCCGGGACGCTGTGAAAAGATCGCCAGACATTTTGACAACCCGGTAAAGATTGCCCAGAACCGGGAGTACACAACATATACCGGATATCTTGACGGCGAGAAAGTCAGCGTCGTCTCCACCGGAATTGGCGGACCATCCGCGTCCATCGCAGTCGAGGAGCTTGTCCACTGCGGTGCGGACACCTTCATCCGGGTCGGTACTTCCGGCGGAATGCAGAAAGAAGTTCTTGGCGGGGATCTCGTGATCGCGACCGGTGCGATCCGCTTTGAGGGGACCACAAAAGAGTACGCACCGATCGAGTACCCGGCCGTCCCGGATTTCGATGTCGTAGCGGCTCTGAAAGAAGCTTCCGAGGAACTCGGATACCGCCATCATCTCGGCGTTGTCCAGTGCAAGGACAACTTCTATGGTCAGCATTCCCCGGACTCCATGCCGGTCGCCGATGAGCTGAACTCAAAATGGAAAGCCTGGATCGCCTGCGGCGCCCTCGCCTCCGAGATGGAATCCGCAGCCCTCTTCATCGTCGGCAGCGTCCGCAGAGTCCGCACCGGCTCCGTAATGCTCGTGATCGCAAACCAGACAAGACGTGAACTCGGCCTTGAGGACGTCCAGGTCTACGATACGGAGGCTGCTGTCGTGACGGCGGTGGAGGCGATGAGGAAGCTGATCCGGAAGGATAAAGCGGCATCCGCTGCGAAGTAGGACTTTTTTCCATCCATTCCCAGTTCTGTCAGCAGAATTTTATGGTAGAATCTGTTTTGTAACATTTTTGTAACATTTCAAATAACAGGAGGTTTTACCATGAAAAAACAGATGATGGCAGTTCTCGCATTTTCCGCCATGATGACACTCACAATGCCTTTCGCGTCCTTCGCCGCAGGCCGTTCCTGCCAGACTGCGTTTCCTTCCGGAAGCACCTGCGCTTCCAATGGAAACTATGCTGTTTCCGTGATCCGGATGCAGAACGGCTGTGCGGTCTCAAATCTCCGTGCTGCCGATGTGTACCGGATACTCGGAGCAAGCTGCACAGACCAGACATGCGGCAGCACCTGCAGTTCCGGGATTGGATGCGATACGGGCTGCAATACAGGCTGCAGAACGAATTTCTGTGGGAATCTGAGTTTCCGACGCTGATTTCTCAAAGAACCGGCCACACACTTTCACGTGGCCGGTTCTTTTTATAACAAGTGAAAACACACTTTGCAAGTTTCCCCCTTGTTATCGCGACAGTCGTCGAGGTCTCGCGCAAGCGCGGACTTTGGCTCGTTGTTTGCCTAAATAAAAACAGTCCTCTGCACACTGGGATTTCCAATGAACAGAGGACTGAATCTGCTGCCTATAAAGCAGATAACGGGAATCGAACCCGCCTTTCCAGCTTGGGAAGCTAGCGTTCTACCGATGAACCATATCTGCAATCTTTTTTTAACATGTGTATCATAGCACATTTTTTTATATTTCACAAGGCTTTTTCTGGTAAATTACAGAAAATCGTTCCTGTTTTTCCGACAACATTGTTTTTTATGCCGCTTCCTGTCTACAAAAAAGGACGGCAATCCATGAAAATCCGGGGCTTTTTCAGAGGAGGAGCTCTCCATACTTTCTCTATCGTGAAAACAAGCGCGGCAGTGGATTTTGCCGATCCTGAATACAGATTGACGGCAAAATCCTGCCCCGTCTCCAATCTATGACAGCTCTGCGATCCTGGTGATCCCCACATAAATGTGAGAGATCTTATACCAGGTGGCAAAGTCCACCACTCCGGTCTGCGGCAATCCGAAGATCGACTGAAATTCCCGGACTGCTGCCGCGGTAGCCGGACCGTAGATCCCGTCAGGGGAAATATCCGGAATTGCGGTATACACGCTGGAGATTGCGTCTAACTGCTCCTGCAGCTGCCGCACCTTATCACCGGTGGCACCAATCTTCAGATCATATCCCGGCCACGATGCCGGGATGCCGGAAATCTGTTCCGCCGTATTGATATACATATCATCTCCATAAAAATTCCGCAGGATCTCGATCGGACTATACCCCGCTTCTCCGAGCTCGCAGCTGCCCCATTGCGTTAACCACCCCGGACACCGAACCTTCCGCCCATCGCAATACTGTGTCAGGATCGGCTGTTTCACTCCCGGCCGCGAAAGATAATTATCAAAAATATCATCCACCACGACAGAGATGGACTCAAAAATATTCCGCCCATAAATCCATTTATGATCATACGCGGTTGATGATGTGATCGTAAAATCATATCCCTGATTGCGGTACCATTCCGTATAAACACGATTTAACGTGAAGGACATGATCGCCAGCACATTCGCGACGATCGTGGAGCGGGGCCACGTCGCATAGATCTCACTGGAAGCCACATTTTTGATGTAATCACGGTAAGGAACATAATAGTCCGGTGCAGACGCATTGGTCGGTGCGCCGTCATGCACCACGATGGTCTGTGGGACAACAACTCTGGAGAGTACGATCTCTCCTGTTTCCGTGACCGGTTTGATCTCACTCTCCGCGATTTTTGGAAGATAATCCCCATAGAGCGTATGATCCGGGATCGTCACCGTCTCCGTCTGCTCTCCGGTCGGTGCATTGGAAAGCGGACGCAGACGGATCCCCTGGATCGCCGTCACCTCCGCCAGAACTTCCGTCCCGGAAACAAGAAACGGTTTGAATCCCGGAGCCGTGATCCGGATCGTGTATTCCGCGTACGGGCGCTCCGTCTCCTCCGGCGATAAGGAAAGTTCCGGCGGCGGTGCATCTAATGAAAGATTCTCCGTCTGCCCGGAACTGTTCGTCCGCGTCTCCTCGATAATCTTATCCGGCTCTTCTGTCCTGGCGATCGCAACATCCGCATCCTGCACCGGAAAACTGTTCACATCAGATACAACATCAACTTGCAAATATCCCTGTGCCATACTATCCTCGATCGATCGAATATCATTTTATTTTATGCCGTGACAGACCGGATGATTCATCACCGATAAAAACAGGCATTCTGGAACCTTCTTTCGTTCCAAAATGCCTGTTTTATATTTACGCAAACAACGAGCCAAAGTCCGCGCTTGCGCGAGACCTTGGCGACTGTCGCGATATCAATGGGAATCTAGCCCTCCATCAGTTTCCTGATCTCCTCCGCAAGAAGTTTCACATTCCGGATCAGTCCGTCAAACGCTCCGTACTCATAAAAACGGATAAACAGGATCCCGATCGGCACTGCGATGATCATTCCGGCGATGCCGCGGAACTTGAAACCAAGATAAAGGAAAAACAAAGTTGCTAACGGCGGAAGTCCCATACTGTCACCGACGATCTTCGGCTGGATCACCTGGCGGATCCCCTGTGTCAGGACATAAAGTACGATGAGACCGACCGCATACCCGTACTCACCGGTAAACAGCTTCACCACCGCCCACGGGATCAGCGCCGTTCCCGTTCCGAACATTGGAAGAAAATCAAGGATCGCGATCCCAATCCCAAGAAAAATCCCATACGGGACCCCAAGGATCAGCATTCCGATCACAAGAACGATCGCGATCACGAACATGATCTTAAACTGTGCAAGAAAATATCCGCCGATCAGCGTCCGGGCATCCTTCCTCACCATTCTCCCATACTTTAACACCGGTTCCGGTGTAAACTGCTTCACTGTCTCCACGATCCTGTCATGATCCGCAAGAAACAGATACGACGAGAGACAGATGATGATCGCATTGACAAACACCTCCGGGAGCGTGCGGACCACTCTTCCGCCCGCCGATGCCGCGATCTTCTGAACAAAGTCCCCGATGTAACCGCCCGCGTTCTCCAGGATCGCACCGATCGTATTTTCCGTGTCCGCCGGAAGATACTTCAAAAGACCGCCGATCCGGGCATACGCCTGATTGACCTCGCCCTGAACAGATCCATAAATTTCCGGCAGCGCCTGGACAAACTCCGTCATCTCCTGAAACAGCCAGGAACACAGCCCATAAAATCCAAAGATCACGAGTCCAAGAACCCCGACGACCAGGATCACTGAACCATGGCGGCGGACGATCTTCAGCTTTCTCTCAAGAAACCGGACCAGCGGATTCGCGATCATCGCCACGATCCACCCGATCACAAACGGCAGGAAAAACACCACCAGCCGCAATCCCCATACGCACACCGCGTAGATGATCGCTAATGGCACAACAATATTTAAAATAATTCCCATATACTTTCTGAAATTCATTTTGCGGACCTCCTATCCACGTAAAAATCCTGCTTTTCTCATCTGCAGTATTTTACCCAGGCAGATCCCCCTTTATATATCATTCTTACTTGCAGAGCCCATACTCCTTCGCGATCTCCTTAAACGCCGGCAGTGACCTCTCGATCTGCTCATAAGACACGCAATAAGCCAGTCTCACATACCCCGGACAAGCAAACGAACTTCCCGGAACCACCAGCACATGATGCTTCTTTGCCACCTCGCAGAACTCCTTCTCGTCCTCAACCGGTGACTTCACAAACAGATAGAACGCTCCATCCGGCTTCGCACAAGTAAACCCGTACTCCGTCAATGCCCCGTAGATCAGATTCCTGTTCTTCTCATAAGTTGCAAGATCCACCGTCACATCATGCTGGATGCAGTACTGGAGTGCCTTCTGGATCAGGGACGGCGCATTCACACACCCGATCACACGGTTTGCGATCGTAGCCGCACCGATCAGCGCAGCGGAGTCATCCACCTCATCCGGGATCACAACATATCCGATACGCTCACCCGGAACAGAAAGAGACTTACTGTAAGAGTATCCCACAACCGCATTGTGGTAGAACTTTGTCACAAACGGAACATCCACTCCGCCGTAAGCAAGCTCGCGGTACGGCTCATCAGAGATCAGTACGATCGATGTGCCGAACTCCTTCTCCTTCTTCTCCATGATCGCAGCCAGTGCTTTGATCGTCGCCTCATCATAGACAACACCTGTCGGGTTGTTCGGATTGTTGATGATGACAGCCTTCGTTCTGGCAGTGATCTTCGCCTCAAACTCATCAAGCTTCGGCATAAATGTCTCCGTATCCGGAGAAATGATCACTACATTTCCGTCATAGTTTCTCACATACGCATTATATTCCACAAAATACGGTGCAAATACGATCACTTCATCGCCCGGATTCAAAATACTCTTTAAGATGATATTTAAACCGCTGGCCGCACCGACCGTCATGATCAGGTTTTTGAATGAGAAATTCGTTCCAAAACGCTTATTTAAAGAATCCGCGATCGTCTGGCGAACATCCTCAAAACCGGCGTTGCTCATATATCCATGGAGTGTCATGAAATCCTCATTTTTCACCACATCAAGGATCGCCTCTGTCACCTGCGGGACCGGCACATTCGGATTTCCAAGGCTGAAGTCATAGACATTCTCTTTTCCGTAAATGGCCGCCATGCGCTTTCCTTCCTCGAACATTGCACGGATCGCGGAATTGTTTGCCATAAATGGTTTCATTTTTTCTGATATCATAACTGTTTCCTCCGTTTATTTTTTATCTCTAAGAAAATTCCAAAGGCACCGGTCACCGCAAAGTAAAACCAGGTCGTCGGATTGGAATACCAGGTTGTAAAGAACGAGAGCATAAAATAGAGAGCCGCCTGGGAATAAAACAGATACCAGGCCGGATTTCTTCCCGGATAGATCCTCGAAGAAAGCCACGCAGACAGGACTCCGAGTACCGATGAAAAGAAAAATACACCGGCGATACCAAAATCATAATAGGCATCGTAGAACAAGGTGACCGTCGTCAGCTCCTCCTTCGTCACGTAGATCGGCCAGTCCACGAGCACCGGCTTTAAAAATTTAAGCCCGGAGAGAGCCCAGAGCGGGAACATTCCCTTTAATCCCATCGAATGGGCGGGAAGCTGCTTTACAAGACAGTCAAAATTGTCGTAATTGTTTGCAATGTACATGTACGGCTGCGTGATAAAGATCGGCGTAGCTGCATTCTTCATCTCGAAAATCCCGTTGAGATACGTCACATCGTGACTTCTCGCGATCGTCAGGATCACATAGAGCGGAACAAGTCCTGCCGCAGCAAAGAAAAGATACCGGAGTTTTCTGTGTCCGCTGACGATCATAAAGGTCAGCACCGCAAGGATCACCGCAAAGATCAGCTGAAATCTCGATACGCAGAGCACCGGGATCAGAAGAGCGACTCCTGTCAGAATAAGCGAAAGGATCTTTTCCGTTTTTTTCATCTCTCTCTTGTAGAACCAGAGAAGAACCTCCATCGACGGGACCAGCACACAGGAAACCGTCAGATAATGAACTCCTGAGATATGGAAATAGGAATATGCATGGGGCACCCCGCGAAGCAGGAACGGAACATATCCCAGGCGGACTGCTTCAAACAGAAACGCCGCAAACGACAATGCTGTAAGTCCGGCAATCGCTATAAAAATATGATCCCCGTATTTTGCGGCAGCTGCCTGCGTAAATCCGCTCTGCAGACATTCTTTCTGAACATTACCATCCTTTGCGGATTCCGTTTTCTTTCTGCTGAACCGCTTTTCTGCAAGTTCATACACATTCCAGAATGCCGCAAATGCGACAAAAAAACATGCCCAGGTTTCGAGGCTCCACTCTGTCTGGAGTCTGGAAAGCTTCAGACAGGAAATCCCCTCTCCGCCTACATAGAACAAGGAAAACAGCCCGCGCAGATGGAGCGGGTTTCCACTCTTTCCGTATTCTCTCAGATAGAGATAGACCGCTGCCAGGAGCAGCGACATCCCCGATAAGGTAAAATGGGCGCTGAATGCAAAAAGCATGGCAGCGCCGTAACAGATCACATAAACCAGCATATCAGCCTACTCTCCGAGACCACTGTTGATCAGCTCTGTGATCGCGGCCATGGCTTCCTGCTCATCCGCTCCATCACAGATCAATTCGATCTCATCTCCGCACTTTACGCATGCCCCCAGCACGCTCAGTACACTTTTTGCATTTGCTGTCGTGTGTCCATATTCAAATTTGATCGAACTCTGAAACCGCAATGCCGCCTTGCACAGAAGCCCTGCCGGTCTCAAGTGCAGACCGGTCGGGTTTCCAATTGTAACTTTTTGCTTTACCATAAGTATTTTTAACTCCTAATTTCGAAATAACGTCTGAAGTCCGATTGCCTGATGAGCTTCTGTTGTCTCTGGCGGGACGATCACCGCATGTCTTGTCGCTGCTGCGGTGGTCTCCTCCTCTGTCTCCGCCTCTTTGCTGCTCTCTGCAGTAATCTCAGACGCTTTAGTTGTCTCCTCTACGGTTGTCTCCGGTGTTGTCTCTGCCGCGGATTCCTGCTCTTTTGTAACATTTACCACACAGCTGGAGATTCCCAGCAGATCATACGCCGAATCCAGTTCTCTGTTCAGTGTAGGCTGAATCTGATGACTTCCCTCTCCCATTCCTGAGACATTCAGACTCAGATCATCGGATGTGAACTGCAGGCTGTCAAGTTCCTCCTGAAGCGCTCGGATCCGGATCGTAACGGTTGCCGGTTCCGCCTGATAGCTGTAGGAACTGTTAGCGCCAACATAACAGTCAGAACTGATGCGCACCGTGTATTCCTGCTCTTTTAACGGCTCCACGGTCAAAGTCACCGTGATCTCGGAGCTGTCCATTCCGGCAAGGGAAACTCCCTCCGGCAGGTAATCATTCAGATCGATCGTCTTTACGATGTTCGCCTTTGCTCCGGTAACATCCAGCTCTTCTTTCGGGATCGTGATGGTATTTAAGGACGCCAGAGCGCTCTTTAATCCAACTACCGGCACACTCTTAAGCGCGCATTCCACACCTGAATAACGGTAACCGCTCGCCACCTCACCGGTGACATCGAAGTCCAGGCTCAGATTCTTCACCTTCAGGATCTCCATGGTGTAATCCACGCTCTTGCAGTTGCTGATCAGACGGTCGCTGATCGTAATGCTGTTGTTATTTGCATCATAGAACTTCGGCTCCTCCGAATCGCTCCAGTCTGCATTCTTTCCGTCTAAATTGATCTCGACCCCGACACTGCTGATCTGCCCGATCAGGGATTCCGGACCTTCCACCGTAAGTGTTTCCGGTGAGAGTGTCACTTTACCGGTTTGGTAACCATCCTCGAGCATTCCCGTCGTCGTAACCCCGATCGTAAATGTCTTTCTCTGAAGAGGTTCCGTCTCGATCTTGATGGTCCCGCTCCGGCTTACCGGGGTAGATACCAGGTACTCCGAGTGATTTAAGACCTCGATCTTGATCGGGATCGCTCCTGTCACAGACCACATATCCGTCATATCCGCATAGGCACGGAAATCTGAAGAACGGATCCGATACGCATTCGTCGTCTTTACCTCATACTGCACTGTCGTCGTCGACTTTCCGACAACCTCGTAAGTCAGATTATTCTTTGTGAGGACATCACTGTTGACGATCTCCACCGGCACCTCGACCGTATCCGTCATGACCGGATCTGCCACATTGACAACTCCCAGCCAGACTAAAAAAGCACACAGGAAGGAAATCAGCAAAAGCCCCCATCTTTTATTCTGCTTTTCTTTCATTTTTATGCCATCCCTTCAGAAGTTTGAACGGGCCGGATACAGTCTCCTCCTGCGGCTTCGCAGCGATCGCAAGTTTCAGCTCTTCCGGACTGTTGATCCTTCTTAAACTTCCGCGTTCTGCCAGCGATACCCGTCCGGTCTCCTCCGATACGACCACCGTCAGACTGTCCGTGCTCTCACTGATCCCCAGAGCTGCGCGGTGTCTCGTTCCGAGATCCTTACTGATGCTGAGGTTATCAGAAAGCGGCAGGTAACAGGTCGCAGAGGTCACACGGTTTCCGCGGATAATGATCGCTCCATCGTGAAGCGGCGTATTATGCTCAAAAATATTGATCAGAAGCTGGCTCGTCACGATCCCGTCCACCGGGATCCCTGTTCGCTCGATCTCCGGAAGCGGAGTGTCGCGCTCGATCACGATCAGCGCTCCTGTCTTTACTTTTCCCATCTCGAAGGCAGCGCGTGTAATCTCGTTTACGGTCTTTTCCGTATATCCCTCCTGGAGTCTGGAATTCTCGGAAATAAAAAGATCTGTGATGATGTTTTTGCTTCCGAGCTGCTCCAGCGCTTTCCGGAGTTCCGGCTGGAAGATAATGATGAGAGCCGTCAATACGAGCTGGCCCATATGGTTGATGATCCAGGTGATCGTATTCAGATGGAACATCGCCGCCAGCAGATAGAATCCGACAATGATCATACCACCCCGCAGCAGCACTCCTGCTCTCGTCGACTTTACCCACAAAAGGACTTCATAGATCAGGACTGTGAGGATCAGAATTTCAAAAAGATTCGACAATGTGATCTTCGGAATAAATGTAAACCAGGAATACATATTCCCAAGAAATTCTGTCATTTTGTTACCTCCGTACAATTATTCACGCGTTTCATTTTTCTCGCGTCTCACGTTTTTTCTCGAATAGATCCGCTGTACCTTTACGTCCGGTGCGGACACCGTGAGCTTCGGGACAGCTTTTACATAATAATAGTAATCATCATCTTCATACTGCAGATACTCTGTTCTCGTATAATCCACTGCGAATACAAAGAACTGGTAGATCAGGGCGATCACCACCGAGACAACGATCCCAAAGATCATGGAACCGGCAGATACCGGAAGATTGAAGTTGAAATCTCCCACAAAGATCACAGCAAGCTGGGTGATCACTCCTGCAACGATGGCGATGGACCAGGAATAATCCACCGAGAGATTTTTGATAATGAGCACGACAAGGATCGCAGCGGCAAACGCAGCCACCATGACCCACATGAGTTCATTTCCGAACACATTTTTTACGATCTGGATAAAACGGTCCGCCATCTCCGTCATGGAGCTTCCGGTCAGTGTCCCCGCATTCTGCTTTAAATACATCAGGATATAGTAAATGCAGACACCACAGCACACCGGAACGATCGAGACCAGACTTCCGGAAAGACCTACGACGAGCGGGACCACATACGGGATCCGCAGGAAAAACAGCAGCGGAGTCAGGAGCAGAAGATATCCGTCCCCCGGGCGGAAACCATAGTAAAGGACAGTAACCGCGAGCATGAATACAAAGATGATCAGGGCGATCTCCAGAGACACCTGGGAAACATGAATCAGGATAAAGATCCCGGCTAAAAACGCAGTCACTCCGTACGGGATAAAGGAGGCGATCAGTCCCATTACCACCGGGATCAGCGGATTTTTCAGCTTTGTCATAAATCCCACATTCGCATTGATCAGCCAGAAGGTGAGAAATCCTACCAGAAATCTTACGACCGGTACGATGTAAATATTATATTTCCCATAAAATTGTTTCAGTTTTTCCTTAAATACTAAAAGTCCGATCACTTACTCTTTTCCTCCCCGTTTTCCTTCACTCCCTGCTGGTTGTACTTTTTATCCAGCCGCCGGAGTTTTGCCTGGTAGATCTTCAGTTTTCCCACCGCCTCATCATAGCGTCTCGAATAGATCTTCCAGGTCACGACAAGATATGCGAGAAGTCCTGCCACATAGTAAAATACAAGGCGTGCACCAAGTGAAAGCAGATCGTCGACTGCCATCGCATTGATCAGATCATCAAAACGGTAAAGGACCCATAGCATCAGGCACAGGCAGACGGTCAGTGAATACGCGATAAACGACCGGATCAGGTGGCTTCCCACATAATCGCTCTTAAAATACCGGTTCGCAGGAATGGATTCCTTCATCATTTTCTTTTCAAACATGGCGATCCCCGTCATCAGACGGATCTTCTCCTCATTTAACATGTCAGTCTCCTTTTCACGTTCCGGCATCAGATACAGGCTGCTGAAAAGACCGTTCCTTTTGATTTTTCTCTGCCGCCGCTGCCGTTGAGTTTCTCATCTTCCACTCTCCTCACCACCGGCAGCGACAGGAGAATTTCTGCTGATTCTCGTTAAACAGTTATCAAGTATAACATATTTTCCTGCGCTTGGCGAGACACCGTCCTTACATTTATGAAAATATTAAGGAAAATGTAACGTGATCGCAGTGATTCACTCCCATTCTGCATATGCGTCCGCAGGATCTTCAGTTCAGGGACGCGATAAACCTTCCGAATGCCTCCCGGCCTGCCTCTGTGCGTTTATAGACACCGGCATCCTCCAGAACATTCGCAAATACATGACCGACCTCATCCTGCAGGATCTCCATCACATTGTCTTTTGTGATCTTCTCGTATTTCGGAAGGAATTCCTCCACCCAGTCCGCATGTTTCGCGATCGACTCTTCGCTGCGGATATCTTTTCCTTCTACAATATAAGCTGCGAGCAGGGCAAGCTCTTCTTTCAGTCTTGACGGAAGGACCGCAAGACCCATGACTTCGATCAGTCCGATGTTCTCTTTTTTAATGTGATGCAGCTTCGGGTTCGGATGGAACAGGCCGAGCGGGCGGTCCTCGGTGGTGCGGTTATTTCTGAGCACCAGGTCCAGCTCAAACTTCCCATCGCGGAATCTCGCGATCGGGGTGATCGTGTTGTGCGGTTCTCCGTTTGTATCCGCATAAATATCCGCATCCGCATCTGTGTATCCGCGCCATGCAGTCAGGATCTTGTCTGCAAGATCGATCAGCCGCTCTTTCTTTTCCCCACGGATCCGGATCACGGACATCGGCCATTTTACGATCCCGGCTTCCACATCCTCGAATCCATTGACTGTAAAACTCTTTTCCACCGGCGCCTTCGCCATTGCAAAGGTATATCTTCCGCCCTGGAAATGGTCGTGGGTCAGGATGGAACCGCCAACGATCGGGAGATCCGCATTGGATCCCAGGAAATAGTGCGGGAACATCGTGACGAAATCAAATAATTTCTTAAATGTGTTCCGGTCGATCTTCATCGGCGTATGTTTTCCGTTGAAGACGATGCAGTGCTCATTATAATAGACATACGGAGAATACTGGAATCCCCAGTTCTCCCCGTTTAAAGTCAGCGGGATGATCCTGTGGTTGTTTCTCGCCGGATGATTGACGCGGCCCGCATAGCCGACGTTCTCCATGCAGAGCAGGCATTTCGGATATCCGCTCTGTTTCATGTTCTTTGCAGCTGCGATCGCTTTCGGATCTTTCTCCGGTTTGGAGAGGTTTACCGTGATATCGAGATCCCCATACTCTGTCTTTGTGATCCACTTCAGATCTTTACAGACGCGGTAACGGCGGATATAGTTGGAATCCTGACTCAGTTTATAGAAATAACCGGTCGCATCCTCCGGGGACTTTTCATATTCACTGTGGAACTTTTTTACGACCTCACTCGGGCGCGGCATCAGGCAGTTCATGAGCCGCGTATCAAAGAGATCCCGGTACACAACGCTGTTGTTTTCAAGGATCCCGTGTTCTGCCGCGTAATCGGTCAGCTCATTTAAGGTATCTTCCAGGCTGATCGTCCCCACGATCTCGCCAGGCTCTTCATATTCATCCATGCCGAGAACTTCCAGGATCTGGTTTCTGGCGTAGATCTCGTCTTCTTTTTCGATCAGGCCTGTTTCTTTTCCATACTGTACCAGTTTTTTTACTGACATTTCAATCATGATGTATCCCCTCCGATTTTGCGGTTATATGTTAGCTTGCATGATAGTTGATTGGCTGGTTTTTGTGCGCTCTTCTTGTTTTTCCGATGGAAAAACAAGAAGCATAGGGCGGTCGCCCTATGCCAGATTATTCCGCATCATTCTCTCAGACAAGTAAACTTGCCTGAGAGAATGCTCCGAAACAATCGGGCGCACCTGCAACCTGTTACCATTCATTATAGTAAAAATATCCCCTCAATACAATCGGTATTTTATTTTTTTATACCGCGCATTGCGTGCATCAGGCGTTCTGTAATGATCCCGCCGACAACTCCGATCAGGGTTCCTGCGATGCAGCCGGCGGCGAGGAGGAACGGGAGATAGTAAAATACGCCTGCTGTCTGGACAATGACAGCTGCGAATGTGATCTGACCGATGTTGTGGGCGATGCCACCGAGGACGCTGATACCGATCTGGGAGAGTTTTCCCGTTTTCTTTAAGATTGCCATCACAAACAGGCTGAGAAAGCTTCCTGACAGCCCGTAGATCATACTGTATGGATTTCCAAAAGATAAACCCACAAGAACGATGCGGATCAGGGCCACCGCGATCGTTCCGGGGATCCCGATCAGGTAAAGTCCCACCACCGTCACAAGGTTCGCGAGTCCAAGCTTTACGCCCGGGACCGGGATCGGAATGGGGATCAGCGTCTCAACAAAGCTGAGCACCATGGCGAGTGCGATGAGAAGTCCGTACAATGCGATATTTATCGCCTTTTTTTCTCGATACATAGGATCGATCCCTCGTCTTTCTTGACTTTCAAAAGTCTGTTTGTTAGAATAAAAAATCAGATATTATGAGGATCCGGCGTAACGGCTCCTCATTGATCGGAAAGTTACGATCATCCATCAAATTACAGGAAGTACAAATATGAACAAAAAAACAATCTTCAGCATCTGTGCCGCCGGTCTCATTCTCGTTTCCGGCATGGCACTGAGTGGATGCCAAAATAGTGACGGTCCGGGTCTTCTCACTCCTGAGACTCCTTTGAGCCGTTCCGATTTTCTGCTCAACACCTTCGTCACCATCACCCTCTACGATTCTGACGACTCCTCTATCTTAGACGATTCGATGGCACTTTGTAAAGAGTATGAAAACATTTTCAGCAAGACGTTAGAGACTAGTGAACTCTATCAGATCAACCACCGGACTACGGACACCGTCACGGTTTCCGACGATATGGCGGCTCTCTTATCGAAAGGTCTGGAATACTGCGAAAAGTCCGGCGGCGCTTTCGACATTACGATCGAACCGCTGAGCTCCCTCTGGAACTTCACGAGTGGCGAGGCTGTGATCCCGGATGCGGCGGACATTGAAGCGGACATTCCGAAAGTGGATTATCACAACCTGGTCCTCTCCGGAAACACCCTGACGTTCCTTTCCCCTGACACCACGATCGATCTCGGATCTATCGCGAAGGGATATATCGCCGACCGTATCAAGGATCAGCTTCTGGATGCCGGCGTGAAGAGCGCAATCATTAATCTCGGCGGAAACGTTCTCTGCGTCGGAGAAAAGCCGGATGGGAGCAAGTTCCACATCGGACTTCAGAAACCGTTTGCGGACCGCGATGAGACTTTTGAGGTGCTTGGCATCGATGATCTTTCCGTTGTCACTTCCGGCGTCTATGAACGCCATTTTGAGGTTGACGGAAAAAATTACCATCATATTTTAAATCCGGCAACGGGGTATCCTTACGATAACGGGCTGATCTCCGTGACGATCCTTTCCGAAGAATCCGTGGACGGTGACGGTCTCTCCACCACCTGCTTTTCTCTCGGACTTGAAAAAGGACTGGAGCTTGCAAATTCCCTCGACGGGATCTATGCATGCTTTATCGATGAGGATTATCACGTTTATTATTCGGACGGGATGGAAGACTTTATCATTAAACAATGATCCCCGGCTCAGCGCATCCGGGATCCGCAGGCACTGCAGCCTCATTGGTTATTGAGTTTTCAGGAGATTTTTATGACAGAAAATAAAGACATGAAACACACACTTTTTAAGAAACAGGACCTGATCCTGATCGCCGTGGTCCTTGCGGCTGCCGCTCTTCTGTTTCTCGGGACAAAGCTGATGCATAAGAGCCCGGCAGAAGTCGTCGAGATCTCTGTCGACGGAAACGTCGTCGAGACACTCGATCTCGCAAAAGATCAGGAACTCACGATCGATGGTGTATCCGGCGGCACAAACCATCTGATCATCAAAGACGGGGAAGTCTGGGTCTCCGAAGCGACCTGCCCCGATAAGATCTGCGTTCACCAGGGGAAGATCCATATGGACGGCGAGATCATCGTCTGCCTGCCGAACAAAATGACCGCACAGATCAAGAGCGTGAAATGACAGGACCGGGAGGAAAACCCGACCGGACGATAGAAAAGTTTTCCCACCAGCTTAAAAACCTGAGGAGCCCAAAAAGCTTCTCAGGTTTTCACTTGTTATTTCTCTGTTAAGTTTCCTGTCCGTACTCCATCTCACAGGCTTTCCGCTTTTATTCCGCCAGTCCCATCTCTTTCATCTCTTCCGCAACAGAGTCCTCGCAGGATCTCATGGCGAGGATCGTCATCTCCATCAGCTTCGGCAGTTCCCAGCCGAGATTTTCCGCCCCTTTTGTGATGACGTCTCTGGAGCATCCGGCCGCAAACTTCTTATCCTTAAATTTTTTCTTTAAGCTGGATACTTCCATATCCTTCGTGCTCTTTGAAGGGCGCATCTTCGCTGCCGCCCAGATCAGACCGGTCAACTCGTCTGCCGCAAAGAGGACTTTCTCCATCTCATGCTCCGGCTTTGCGTTGATCCACTCGTGGATGCCGTATCCGTGGCTGCAGACTGCATGGATCACCTCGTCTTCCGCTCCGCCTTCTTTTAACAGGCGCGGGGCAATCAGACAGTGTTCTTCCGGGTATTCCTCAAAATCAATATCATGAAGGATTCCGCAGATCTCCCAGAATCCGGCTTCATCCCCATATCCAAGCTCATTCGCGTACCATTTTAAAACTCCCCCGACGGTAAGTCCGTGGAGAATGTGGAACGGTTCTTTGTTGTGTTTTCTGAGGAGCTCGATGGCATCCTCTCTTGTAAGTTTTGTCTGCATGCTTTTATGCCTCCGTACTGATAGATTTTCAGTAACTGTCCGGTACCCTTGCAGTTACCAATTTTCTTTTCTATCAGTATAACAGGATTTCCCTATAATTCAAGTATGTATGATAACAGGATTCCCATCACATGTTACTGCCAGAACGTTACTGTTCGCGACCAATGTCAGTAGAGCCAGAACTTCATCATCACGATCCTCTCTGCATATCCAAAATCCCACCGGTCAACCTTCCCGTCTGTCACCACCGGATCACTGTCCAGAATAATCCCATCGATCATATAATCTCTCTGCCCCACCGGCATGCCCTCCTTCACCGGTGCATCCACAGCCTTTGCTATCTTCGTTCTCACCCGGATTTTTTCATCTTTCCCCAGCAGGACACGGAGTGTTTTCTCATCTGCACTCCCATTCTCGATCCGAATCTTCACCTCCGGCATTACACCGTTTTCCACTGAAATCACCGCAGATTTCCCAAGCCCCTGTTTTTCGATCTCCTGATATTCAAAATTTTCCTCCCCATATGTCACAAGCTTCCTCATATCCTGCCACTTGTATGTCTTATGGGGTGGCCATCCGCAGCCTAACAGTGCTGCAATCAATAATTTTTCTCCTTTTTTTACCGCCCCCACATAACAATACCCTGCTTTTCCCGTAAATCCGGTCTTTCCGCAGACCGCACCCGCCATGGATGTCAGAAGAGCATTGTGGTTCATACAGGAAAAGCTTCTATCGCCGGAGAGATCTGAAAACGTATGGGACGGTGCTCTTGTGATGGCAAGAAATTCCTCCTTTGCCGGAGAAAACAGGATCCCGTATCTGAGGATCCGCGCCAGATCTGCCGCCGTTGTGGAATGGATCTTTCCGCTTTTCCTCTCCTTCGCGTCCAGTCCGTTGGGTGTCAGAAAATATGTATCCTCACACCCGAGTTCCGCCGCTTTCCGATTCATCATATCTGCGAAATCTTCCACACTGCCCCCAACGGCCTCAGCGATCGCTGCGGCGGAATCATTGTGGGATTCCAGCATCATGGAATACAGGAGATCTCTCAGGCGGTATCTTTCCCCTTTTCTCACATGCAGCTTTACCTCCGGCATCGATGCTGCGCGGTCTGAGATCAGAACTTCCGTGTCCGGCCCGGCGTTTTCCAGCGCCAGAATACAGGTCATGATCTTCGTGGTACTGGCCATCGGAAGGACTTCCGTCTCGTTTTTTCCGTACAGAACGCGCCCCGTATCGCCGTCCAGCAAAACAGCGGCACGGGAGTTCAGAAGGAGAGGATCTGTCTCCGGCTGCGCTGCCGCCGATTCCAGCGCAGGCTGACCAGCCTGACTCCCGCTGTGTTCCGCATACGGATAATTTCCGGGAACTGCAGCCGAAAAAAACAGGAACGCTCCCAGACAGAGCTGCACAATCAGGGACGCACCGCGCTTTCTCTCCATCTTTTCTGTCGGTCTGGTCCATTTGCCGGCCCACGACCGTGCCTTTTTAGCGATATTTTGATTCTTCCACATGTTTCAGGACTTCCGATGCATATTTATCACAACATATGCGTCTGCTTTCTAAGACTTGCCGCGCAATTTTTCCTGTGGTACAATGAAATCTGCTGACTGCCCGTATTTTATCAAAAAGGATATTTCATGAATGTAATTTTAACCTACAAAATCACCGAATCGGAAAGCGGCCGGTCCATCGCTGCATTTCTTCTGGATTCCGGCTATTCATCCCGCCTTGTGGTCCACCTGCGGAACACCGCGGAAAGTTTCTTCCTAAATGGGAAAACCGTCTTTTCCAACACAGTCCTCCAGCCGGAGGACTGCCTGGACGTCCATGTTACAGAGAAAAAAGCTTCTGAACAGATCGTTCCGGTTCCTGCGGATCTCTCTGTCGTCTATGAAGACGAACATGTCCTCGTGATCGACAAACCTGCCGGAATGCCGGTCCACCCGTCTCAGGGACATTACGAGAACACGCTGGCAAACGCGATCGCCTGGTATTACAGGAATGAGGAGACACCGTTCGTATTCCGCGCCGTGAACCGTCTGGACCGGGATACCTCCGGGCTTATACTTCTGGCAAAAAATCCCTACAGCTCCTGTATTCTATCAGATGCCGTGAAGGATCATGCGATCCACAGGGAATACGCCGCCATCGTTTCCGGAAAGACAGCTGACTCCGGCACCATTGACCTTCCGATCGCCAGAAAAGACGGCTCTACCATTGAGCGCGTCTGCGATCCGGAGCGGGGTGATGCTGCCGTGACCCATTATCAGACTATTGCATACAACAAGGACGCCGACCTCTCGTTCATCCGTCTCCTGCTGGAGACCGGAAGAACGCACCAGATCCGCGTCCATATGAAAGCCATCGGGCACCCGCTGCCGGGGGATTTTCTCTACTGCCCGGACTACCGTCTGATCGACCGCCAGCCGCTTCATTCCACCTATCTGAGCTTTTCCCACCCTGCGACCGGGGAGAAGCTTGAATTCTCTGCTCCGCTGCCGCAGGATATGCAGAACCTGTTTCCGGACATCAAAAATCCGGAAGGGCCTGTCTTTTAACGAAACAGGTTCCGTCAGCCTCCCTGAATCCTCAAGCCCTTCGGATAATGGTTCTTGAGCATTCCTCCGGCTGCTTTCGCAAACCCAAGTGACATGCCGCCGGTCGTCACAAGGACCCAGCCTTTTGCCGGGATTCCCTGATTTTCAAAATCTTCCTCCCGCAGCGTCTCTCCGCGGAGATATTTCAAGGCAAGAGCCCCAAAACCGACCTCCACCGTCTGCTTCACTTCCTCTTTCTTTAAAAACAGGGCCAGAGCATGGGACGGTTCAAGCCTGCCCTTTTTTGCTGTTCCAAGATGTAACCCCGGTCTTAAGACCCTGAGCCCCTTAAGATCCGGCATCATCTCCGGAACGAGGTAGAGATTTTCTCCAAACAGCAGAAATTTCTTTCTGTCTTCCAGCTCCTCTGCATCCGTCAGGTTCTCTTTTTCAAACTCACGGAATGCGGAGACTGCCTCAGAAAGGGCGCCATCATCTTTTCTATTGTCTTTCCTGCTGCCCTTCTTCCGCTTTTCCACGATCTTTGCAGCGTTCTGACTGTCTGCCTCCGTCACAGTGTCCCCGGAACTCTCCCCTTTCACAAGCAGTGCCAGAAAATGACCTTCCCCATCCGCCAGATGCGGCCAGATCCTGACTGTCTTTTTCAGTTCTTCGTTCCCGTCTGCCCACTCCGGATGTCCTGCTGAAAAGTACTTCGCAAGTTCCGGCTTTTCCACAGAAAATTCCGGATGGCGCGAGAGAAATCTCGCTACACTCTGTTCATTCTCCTCTGGTGAAAATGTACAGGTAGAATATGCGATCCGTCCGCCATCTTTTAACATGACTGCCGCGCAGTCCAGAATTCCGTCCTGAAGCCCTGCACACTGTTTGACATGGTCCGGGCTCCACTCATTTCTGGCATTCTCATCCTTTCGGAACATTCCTTCTCCGGAACAGGGCGCGTCCACCACGATCCCATCAAAAAACTCCGGAAACGCCGGTGCAAGCTGAAACGGATCCATGTTCGTCACCACCGCATTTCCGATACCGAGGCGCTCGATATTCTGGGACAGGATCTTTGCCCGGGCCGGATGGATCTCATTGCAGATTAAAAGCCCCTGTCCGCCCATTTTTCCCGCAAGATGGGTGGATTTTCCTCCGGGTGCCGCACAGAGATCCAGAATCCGCTCCCCGGGCTTTGGGGCTAATGCCTCCGCTGTGGACATGGCACTTGGTTCCTGAATATAGTATGCCCCCGCCTCATGGAACGGATGACGTCCCGGGCGCATATCTGCCTCGTAGTAGAATCCTTCCTTCGCCCAGGGAACTTTTGCAAGTCCTCCCAGGTATTCTTCCAGAGGCGTTCCCGCCTCTGCCGTCCAGCCATTTTTCTGTTTTAACGGATTGACCCGCAGACCGAATTTCCGCTCCGCGTCATAACTTTCAAAAAACGGTTCCGCGTCACTGCCAAGAAGCTTCTCCATCTTTTTCACGAATGCTTCCGGAAGCTTAATCTTCTTCTCTTTTTCCATAGTCTCCTGATCTCAAAAGCGCCCGTCGGGAAAATCCCGGCGGACGCTCTTTCTTAGTCTCTGCTCTTTTACAGACCGTAGTCTCTATCTGCAGCAGTCCGTAAATCTGTTTCTTTGAAACTCTGATTACAGTTCGATCTTGTAATCATCCGCGCCGACACCGTTTACTACATAGTAAGCAGCGCTCTCTTCCGGCTTAACATAGATCTCGATGGTCTTGATATCGCCGACTTTATTGCCTTTCTTTGTGTAGGCCTTCTTAACAGCCGCGATGAGATCTTTCTCTGCAACTTCCTTGCCGGCGAACTGTACAACTACGGATGTCTTGATGTCCTTTGCTGCTGTTCTCTTTGCCGGAGCTTTCTTTGCAGTCTCCTTCTTCGGCTCCTCTGCCTTCTTGGTTTCTGCCTTTGGAGCCTCAGCCTTTGCTTCTGCCTTAACTGCTGCCTCTGCTTCTACAGTGTTATTGCTAACCGGTGCTGCAGCCATTTTCTTTGCTGCGGCTGCGATTGGGTTCTTCTTTGCCATAATGATATCCTCCCGAAAAATGTTGACACACCAAACTGTTTCCTGCCATTTCCTGAGTTGTCGTGCTAAGTAATTGTCATAGCGCATTATAAGCCCTCGTCAGGATTTTGTCAATAAAATCCCGTAAAACTGGCATTTGTAAGCGAAAAGATCCGGCAGAACACATATCTGAAAGTGCCCTGCCGGATCAAAATACCAGCTTTATTCTTTTGAATTATTCCTGCAGCTTAAATCCCGGGATCACATCGCTCCACTTGTTGATTCCGATGATCTTCTTCGCGAATTCCGTATACTTCAGAGATTTATTTGTATCAATATATTTAAATACGTTGTAAATATTCTTCGGCATAACGGCGATGACCCTGTTCGGGCTTGACATGTCAACTGTCCAGAGACCAAACGAGCAGGACTGCTCTACCTCGATCACCGCATCGACCTGACGGTTTAAGATAAACGCGTCGATATACGGGTTGTTGTCCACAAGATAGTACGCGTAGGCAAATGCCGCTGCCTGGATATCATAGACGTCTCCACGGGTCGCGCTCTTTGAGGTAAAGCCCTCCTCAGAGAGAATGATATGGCGGACATTTCCGCCTGCATCGCGCATGATGTCCTTCTGGAAGTAATCCGTCAGGACGTTGAGGTTTTTAAAGTTTACCACCGGCGAATCTTCTGTATTGTTGACAGCGCCCGTCTGATCATCATCCCAGAACTCCGGCTCTGTCATCGGATGCGGGTACGGGTGGTAGGCAAGTCCCCACTCGATATTTCCCTCGTCACGGATATCGGCGTTGAAGCGGTCAATAAAATCCTTTGCGCCGTACATCAGGTTGGAGTTTGCGCGCTTCCACTCATAGTCTGTGGAGAAGAAGACCCGCGCGTTCCGGCTCTGGCTCTTGATTGCCGTGTAGGCCACACGGAATACCTTTGAATAGAGCTTTGTATAGGAATCGATATCCATCGGACCGGTGTAGTTCCAGTTTAAGTTGTTGTTGATCTCATTTCCGACGATCCAGTTGCTGACACGGCCGTAGTCATCGTGGGCACCGGAATAGCGCTCTGCCATAAAGGAGAGCAGCGCACGGGTCGTCTCATATCCCTGCTCCGTGGAGACATTAAAACCGTAGTAGAAAGCTTCCTTTCTCTTCGCAAGCCCGGCTTCGTGAAGCTCCGGGTAGCTGTCGTTCCAGCCATTTAAAAGGATCGCCGTCACAACGATTCCTTTTGCAGAGAACGCACTGATCATCTTATCATAATCCTTGATGAGATCACCGTTGAAGTTGTAGGTCTTTCCGTTGTATTTGTACTTTAAATTGCCGCCCACAAGCTGGTGATACGGGATATTGACCGTCGTGTGCTTTACACCCAGGTTCAGCGCGTCGCCGAGCATATCAAGCTGGATCAGAAGTCCTTTTTTGCTCATCGGCTCCGGGTAATCCTCGCGGAACTTTGCAACGTCGCCCGGATTCGTCACATAGATCGCATTGCTGATCGGTGTGTAGGTGCTGCCGGTCTTTAACGCAACCACAAATCTGGAATAGAGCATCGTATCTGTGGAATCACCGCTGTATTTTAAGGTGAATTTTAACTTGTCGGATTTGTTGCTCCATGCGATGTAGTCCGTTCTGGAGCCTATCTCAGACTCATATGGGTGAAGCTCGAACAGATAATAATAGCCATCATCCGGAGTTTCCCCCTCATTTAAAGCGCCGGTCGTAGCTGTTCCTGTGACGGAAATGCTGTTTCCGTTCTCTACTGAACAAGCCTTCAGCCTTGCGCTGTCATAAGCAAAGCTTGTGAAACATCCCACCGCTGCGGTCATCAGAAGTCCCATAAGAAACGCCGCACCACTGCGGAATAATGTTCTTTTTTTCATGTCGTTTTCCCGCCTTTCTTTTTTGCCTAGACTATTTTATCATCTGGGTTTTGGTGATTCAATTACGATTCCCTTACGATTTTACGGCAATCTGCCGCCTTTTTCGTCATCTTTGCGGCATCAGGACCGCCGGAACCGACCGATTTTGATACAAAATATAAGCACACTCTTTCCGTCATGCTAAAAAAACTCCAGAACAAGTGCCGCCAGATTCGCCGCGAAATGGAACACCACCGGTGCCTTCACCGTATTCGTTTTTTCCATAAGATATGCCAGGATCAGCCCCATAAAGAAGCTGTAGATTCCCTGCACAAGGTCCCAGTGGAACACACCGAAAAACGCCGCGGTCATAAATGCTGCCGCCGGGGCGGATACAAGCTCCTTGCATCTTCCATAGAGAACGCCGCGGAAAAAATATTCCTCAAGGATCGGGGATGCCGCCAGAAGCACCACAGCCTCCAGCCACAGATTTCCTGTGAACAGGCTCTCATCTGCCAGGGCCGCGCCAGAGATCTGAAGCGCTCTCACCACAAGGCCGAACGCCAGAGATATTCCCGCGCCACTGAAAAATGCCGCAACCGCGATTTTTCCGTTCCAGTGTTCTTTTCCCCTGAACACCGAATCCTCTCTATAAAGATGTACCAGCATCGGAACCGCGATGACTGAGCGGAACAAGGTATCCCATAAGATCACGTCGTCCCCGAAAATCGTTGTCTGCGCAAGCGGAAGTTCAATGATACATGCTACCGCCAGACAGAACAGTATTGGAAAAAGAATCCTCCGGATCCTAATCTTCAATTTTTTCTCTCCTTTCATACTGCCGAACCGGCAGCTTTACGCGCACCAACACATCTTACCACATTTTGCGATGGAATACAAATATCTGGGGTGGAATATATTATAAAAAGCAGTTCCATGAGACATCTGCACGTCTCTGGAACCACATGAAAAGGATATCATTTCATGAAATTTCCATTTTTCTGTCTTTTAAAAAAATTTCCGCGCGATCATGACCAGATTTTTGCAGGAAGCCGTCCAGCCGCACTTCTCCTGGCTCTCATCCTACTCCCCCTCTCCTATGTCCTCGGCGCTTTTGCCGCCACCGTCATTCCGTCAGTCCCGGCATCTGCGGACGGAAACTGGGGACTCTCATTCCAGCAGGATGGAAAACCGCCTGTCGCTAACGCCACGGCAGATGAATTAAAGCAGTACAACACCTGGTACGCCGATCTTTCCGGCGAGAAAGTCATCTACCTGACCTTCGACGCCGGATATGAGAACGGCAATGCCCCCATGATCCTGGACGCCCTGAAAAAACATCAGGTTCCCGCCGCGTTTTTCGTCGTCGGAAACTACCTGGAGACCAGCCCGGACCTCGTAAAACGCATGGTCTCCGAGGGGCATATTGTCGCAAACCATACATACCACCACCCGGACATGTCGAAGATCAGCGATCCGGAAAGCTTCGCGAAAGAGCTCTCAAGCCTCGAAACAAGCTACACAGAGATCACAGGAGAGACCATGCGGAGATACTACCGGCCGCCCCAGGGAAAATACAGCAAAGCGAATCTTCAGATGGCAAAAGCTCTCGGCTATCAGACCTTCTTCTGGAGTCTCGCCTATGTGGACTGGTATCAGGATCAGCAGCCCACAAAGGAGGAAGCGTTCAAAAAACTTCTCGGCCGCATCCATCCGGGTGCCATCGTGCTTCTGCACAGTACTTCCTCCACAAACGCGGCGATCCTCGATGAGCTGCTGACGAAGTGGGAGGAGATGGGCTACCGGTTCGGGACATTGGATGAACTTGTCCGGAAGGCTGCTGCCACACAATAATTTCAGCAAGTTTAAAATTCCCTGGTCTGCAGTGTTCACCAGCTTCATACAGCGAAAGCTGACATTTTCACGCATACCGGCAGCACCTGTAAACGTAACTTTCATTCGAACATATAATATAAATAAGAATGTGCCTTGGCATATCTCGCGCCTCGCGCGGTCGCTTGCGACAATCTACATCTTCGCGCGAGTGCACATCATTGGCACGTTAGTGCCTTTTGTGTAATAGGGAATTCCTCGGAATTCCCTATTACACAAAAAGCACCTGCTGCCCTCTAAATTTATAGAGGACACAACAGGTGTTTTTACCATAGCTTATTCCCTTTCCGCTGCAACGCGGCATCCTGTCCTAATCCGGCTCCACGATCCGGTATCCGACGCCAACCTCTGTAAAAATATACTGCGGCTCCGCCGGATTCTTCTCGATCTTTCTCCGGATATTCGCCATATTCACGCGAAGGATCCGGTTATCGTTCTTCATATTCGGTCCCCAGATCTCTTTAATAATATAGTCGTAAGTCATGACTTTCCCGGCATACTTTCCAAGAAGACTCACAATTTTATACTCGTTCTGGGTCAGCCCCGCGTCCACACCGTCGATAAACACGCGGTGCTTGTCATAATCGATGGTCAATCCGCCGGATTTAAAAACTCCCGTCTGTCCGCCCGGCTGATTCGGGATCCCAGACCTTGTGTGACGGATCGCGGTGCGGATCCTTGCGAGAAGCTCGGATGTTCCAAAAGGCTTCGTGATGTAATCGTCAGCTCCGAGATCCAGCGCCTCCACCTTATCCCTCTCATGGGTTCTCGCCGACACAACGATCACCGGCATCGCGGACCATTCCCGCACGCCCTGTAAGATCTTCATGCCGTCCATGTCCGGCAGACCGAGGTCTAAAATCACCACGTCCGGACACTGGGAGGTCACCATGCTGTATGCCTCCGCTCCCGTCTGCGCGACGATCACATCGTAATTGTTCGCTTCCAGCACTGTCTTGATGAAATTGCTGATCCTCTTGTCGTCTTCCACGACCAGCACTCTGTCTTTAATCTCCATATTCCGTGTCCACTCCTTTCGGCAGCCAGAACATCACTCTGGCACCGCCTTCTTTTCTGTTTTCTGCTTTCATGATTCCGTCGTGGGCTCTTACGATGGTCATGCAGACCGAAAGTCCGATTCCCATATTTCGCTTGGAATCGCTCTCTTTTCCGTCCTCCGACTGGAAACTTCCGTCGAACATTCTCGGAAGAACGGACTCCTCGATTCCGGCACCGTCATCCTCAACGGAGAATTTCACCTGGTCCCCGTCCTCCGTCACGATCAACCAGATCTTTGTCATACCGTCCGCGTGGAGCACGCAGTTTTCCAGGAGATTTACGATCACCTGCTCGATCAGGATCGCATCCATTGGGACAAGAAGGACATCGTCCGGGATCTTTGAGATCACCTCGATATCCGGGAACCGTTTCCGGAATTTCGTGACAGCACCGCTGATGACTTCCTCCACCAGCTCCTCTTCCTTATGGATCCTTGCGGTTCCATCCCCGATCCTCGTGATCGAGAGCAGATTTTCCACCATGCGGACCAGCCACTGTCCTTCAGACTTCATATCTTCCAGAAGTTCCAGAATATTTTCTTTTGAGAGTGCATCATAGTTGTCGATGATTCCTGATGCGGATCCCACAATGGAAGTCAGCGGAGTGCGGATATCGTGGGACACCGCCCGCAGAAGATTCGCCCGCATCTTCTCCCTCTCGACCTCCAGCCGCATCTGCTCCTGCTTTTTGATCTGGGTCGTCAGGGCGCTGACGCTGCAGGCTACGGCCAACATGGCGACGAAGGTCAGCGGGTATCCCGTGATCGCAAAGTTCAGTTTGAAATATGGGAATGTAAAAACATAGTTCACACCGAAAACAGCGATGATCGATGCGACGATTCCATAAACATATCCATCCGTAAAGCGGGACACAAACAACACCGCCAAAACGAACAACAGCGGGACATGCGTGTCTGATTCTGAGATCCGCTGGACAAGAAAACAAAATGCCGTCGCGATTCCCAGGATCCCGAACGCGATCCCGCTGTTCTTTAACACTGATCTGACTTTTGTGCTCATAGGGGAACCTCCGGTTTTTTTATGATCCATGAAGAACAACTGCTGCCATTCTTATCACTTGTTCTTCTTTTGGATTCATTATAACATAATTTCTGCTAAAATCGTGTTAAGATTGCAGATAATTTTCCGAAAAGTCACCCGTCTTAATGATATTTGTTCAGATTTCACTGCCGGTTTTTCAAACAGCCAGTCAACCATCCCTTTATTTTAACGATATAAAGAATATCCGTACTTCACTTTTCTATAAATCTTCTGAGCGATCATGACCGGAATATAACCCGTGATCACGATGGTCGGAATACCGCCTACAATTGCAACAAGGATGATGAAAAGGATCGAAAATAAATTAGCCATGATATAGACCTCCCAAACTCTTCTTTTATATCCACCCCGCTTTTGTTTCCTGCAAAGAATCTTTGCCAAATTTCTTTTTCGGGATGTTTTAATCTGACAGGATGAAATTTCTCTCCTGTTTTTAAGTCGAACCATATATATCACAGAATTTTTATCCCCGCTACCTTTTTACCTGCTTTTTAGCCGCCGCTTAATCGCTTATTTTTTCTCCTTAACACGAATTTTGCAAATAACATGTACAATATATTTCGTCAGGATTTTTGTAACTTTTGTATGTATTTTTTCACGTTTTGCGTCATCTTAACAGACTTTTTCAAAAATATAATTTAATTTTTGCAGTCTGGGCTTCCCTACATATGCCCAAAAGAGCTGCTGACCCAAATATAGTCACACAGCTCTTTTCAGCTTTGCGCAGAAAAATCTTCCTCCGCGCCTTATTTACTTCTCAAGCATCTTGTCCGCATGGTCAAGGGCTTCCTCAATATTCCTGCAGAAGTTCTCTCTGCCCACCAGATCCACGAATCCGGCTTTCTCCATCGCGCGCATCGGCTGCTCGTTGACATGGGACAGGATCAGAGTCACGCCGTTCTTTTTGCAGCGCTCATAGAGGGCTGTCATGGAGTTCATGGCCGTGCTGTCCGCCGCCGGTACTGCACGCATACGAAGGATCAGGCATCTTGTGCCTTCCCCCACTGTGATCTGATTGATGCGGTCAGCCGCGCCGAAGAATAACGGTCCTGTGAGCTCATAGACTGCAAGCTCCATCGGGATCTGGCGTAAATCTGCCGGGTTGATCTCCTCTGCCGCCGCCTTCAGCTGCGCTTCCTCTACAGAAGGAATCGCATTTGCCTTTTTCGCGCCTTTGGCAGCTTCCTCTTCGTCGCGCTTCTGCTCCTCAAGTTCCTCCACATGGAGCCAGCTTCTGACTCCCATCTCATCGCTCATGCGCTTCATGAACAGCAGGCAGGAAAGGACCATGCCCACCTCGATCGCTACGACAAGGTCAAAGACAACGGTTAAGAAGAAGGTAAGAACAAGAACTGCGATATCGCTCTTCGGAGCCGTCTTTGCGAGTCTTGCGAAGGTTCTCCACTGGCACATGTTGTAGGCTACCATGAACAGGATCGCCGCGATCGTCGGCATCGGGATCCAGCTTGCATACGGCATCAGGATCACGAGAATCAGAAGAAGGACGCCCGCATGGACCATACCTGCCACCGGAGTACGTCCGCCGTTTTTGATGTTTGCTGCTGTACGTGCGATCGCACCGGTTGCCGGGATACCGCCGAACAGGGCGGAAACGATATTACCTGCACCCTGGGCAACAAGCTCTGTGTTGGAGCGGTGCTTTCCGCCGATCATGCCGTCTGCAACGACGCAGGAAAGCAGGGACTCGATGGCTGCCAGGATTGCGATCGTGAATGCGTCGGATAAAGAGCCCTGGATCACGTCATAGCTGAATGCCGGCATATGGAAGGCCGGAAGTGCATTGCTGACACTGTAGAGATCTCCGATCGTGTTGACCTGTAACGGAAGGAATTTTACCATCACGATACCTGCGATGACTGCCACTAAGGATCCCGGGATCTTCTCTGTGATCATCGGCATCACGATGAGGATCGCAAGGCAGACAAGACCAACGATCACCGCATGGATATTCATCGTACCGAAACCGGCTGCAAACGCTTTTAACTTCTGCATCGTCTCGATCGTCTCCATGCCGGCCGGGTAGGTCACTCCAAAGAAATCCTTTAACTGTCCGATCACGATGGTCACCGCGATACCGGAGGTAAATCCGGTCGTGATCGTGAACGGGATAAACTTGATCAGGGAACCAAGCTGGCAGAATCCCATGATAACAAGGATGATACCTGCCAGGATCGTAGCGACTGCCAGACCTTCCACGCCGCTTCTCGCAACGATGCCGGCTACGATCGTCGCGAACGCCGCTGTCGGGCCCGCGATCTGTACCTGGCTGCCGCCTAAGAATGAGATCACAAATCCTGCTGCGATCGCCGTGTAGATACCCTGCTCCGGACCCACGCCGGATGCCAGTGCCAGCGCGATAGATAACGGAAGGGCGATGATGGCTACGATGATACCCGCTACGACGTCAGACATCAGCTGGGCACCGGAATACTTCTTCAATGTTGTGAACAACATTGGACGTATTTTTTCCATACTCAAACTCTCCTTTTTTCTTTTCGTGTTCTAAATATAGTAGGATCTTTTTTGTTTTCTAAAGAATTTACCTGAAATTTCTTTTAAAACAAAAAATAACCGCCAGCCGTAAAAAAACCGACAATTACCTATTATACAGAAAAATAAGGAGCTGTCCAGTTTTTTCGGGATTTTAGCGGAAATAGATATATTTTTAACATGATGCGCAGTATGATGACTGATCTTACGTGATCAGGAACCGGGCAACCGCAGTTTCTTGCAGGTAAATGGAGGCAGAAAAATCCCCGCACATACCTGTCTGCCAGGCACATGCGGGGATCTATGATTACTCTGCGTTTTCTTTTTTAGTTTTAGCATTGATACCGGATTGTTCCGCACTTCGTGCTCCCACAATCCTTTCGCTCATGTCGTTATACGCATCCATATTCAGATTTCCCATCAGCTTATCCACCACAAGGGCATTCGTCAGGGAACCTGTGACGTTGATCATGGTTCTTGCCATATCGATGATCGGGTCGATCGCTAAGATCGGGCTTACCATACCGAACTGGGCGCCCATGCCGACGCCGGAAAGTCCGACGGAAGCTGCCATCGTGGCTGTTCCCGGGATACCGGCGATTCCAAGAGAACCGATCGTAACGACAAAAATCGTCATCACAATCATCGTGATATCGATCGGAGTTCCTGTCACGTTGCAGACATAGATGATCAGGAGTGACGGGAAGATACCCGCGCAGCCCTGCATTCCTGCGGTTGTACCGAATCCGGCTACAAAGCTTGCGGTACCCTGGTCAACACCAAGCTTCTTTGTCAGTGTCTCGATCGTCATCGGAAGACATCCGACGCTGGAGCGGGAGGTGAATGCCATCAGCATGGTCGCAAACGATTTCTTTATGTATACGACCGGATTCAGACCGTTGATCACAAGGAAGAGGATCTGAATGATAAACTGAACGACAGCCGCCACATAAAGCGCGATGATGAATTTTCCGACTTCCAGGATGGAGGAGAGACCTCTCTGCGCGATCGTGTTCGCGAGGAGCGCCATCACAGCCCACGGCATGTAGTCGAGGATCAGGAGCGCCATATTGATCATCGCCTTGTGAGCCGCGTTGATCAGATCGTATAACGGCTTCGCCTCTTCCTTGCTCTCATAGTTGATCCACCAGATCGCAAGACCCAGGAATCCGGAGAAGATAACGAGGCCGATGATGTTGCTGTCGACCATCGCCTGCACGATGTTTCCCGGGATCAGGTTTTTGATGGTCGTAGCGACCGGGGTAATATCCTTAGCAGTCGCGGTTCCATCTTCCACGATCGCTGCGCCTTTTCCGACGCCGAACAGCGTTCCGATCACGATACCGGTCACAGATGCGATCGCAACCATCCCCATCGTGACTAAAAGTGTCTTTTTTACGAGCTTCGCCATGCTGCTGCCCTGCTGCATGTTGATGATCACCTGCATGATGGAGATCATGACGAGCGGGACAACGATCATCTTGATCAGATTGATGTAGCCGCTTCCGAACATTGCAAACCAGGTTGTCGTCTCTGCGACGAAAGCAACTTCCATCGATTTATCCGGGAATCCGGCCACAAACTGGATCGCCAGGCCGAGGACAAGTCCAAGTCCGGTACCAACCATGACTACGGCAGCAAAATCCATGTGTTTTTTATGGTACAGCACATGGATCAGATAAAACAGAGCCGCGAGAACAGCGAGGAACGCGATCGTCCGAACGTCGCTGATCATCAGAAACTACTTTAAAAATACGTTTTCCATCTTCTTTTAACTCCTGGTGTTTTCTAACTTCCTTGTTTTTGGTTTTTGTCCAACTGCACAAATACGGCAGTCCGGATTTTTTTACTGCGAAGAGTGAATTTTCTCCACCTGCTTCACATAGAGCGTCTCTCCCGAAACCGTGAATTTTACCTCATACCCGGCAAATTCCATCCCGTAGACCCGTGCCGGATCTTCCTGGTAGGACGGACGCGGATCCTGGGAAAGGACGGTGCGGAGCGGGGCGCGTTTCTCCTCCGGAAGGAGTGTTAAGAACTCCTCCGGGATCCGGACATTGAGCCCGTATTCCTTCGTCTGGTCCGTAAACCCGCCCTTCGCCTCCGGATGGCTGTCCGCGAAGGGAATATACGGCTTGATATCAAAGACCGGCGTCCCATCCATCATATCCGCCCCTGTCACCACAAGGACCGGCATTCCGTTCTCCCCGGTTTCCACCGCCTTTAAGCGGACCACGGAGAGCCCCAGGGAATTCGGGCGAAACGAAGATCTCGTCGCAAACACGCCGACTCTCGTGTTTCCGCCGAGCCGCGGCGGGCGGACGGTCGGAGACCACTTCTTCGGATCCCTCACATTTTCGGAGAACTCCCAGATCAGCCAGAGATGGGAGAATTCTTCGATCCCGCGGACCGCGTCCGGATTGGAAAACTCCGGTTCAAATACGATCCGGGACTCCAGATCTCCTGTGAGGCCGCTCTGCCTGGGAATCCCGAACTTTGTCGGAAAATCCGTGTGGATTCTGGCAACCGGGCGGATCCTGTGATCCGTATTTCCCGATCCCGATTCTTTCACTGACATAGGCGCTCTCCTTCCTTCTTTTCACTGACTGTTTCCTGTTCCCGGTCTTGTTTTTCACCGGTCACACTCTGAGGTCATTCTTATCCGCGAATATCGAGCCATTCTTTCAACGCAGCCATCTGTTTCTTTGCGTCGAGAACTCCGACCTGATACGTCTTTTCGATCTCCTCTGCACTTCTCGAAGTCCTGCTGATCGTGAGCGGTACACTCGGCCGGATCACAAAGATCTTTCCTTCTTTTTCCAGCTTCTCGATCCTGCGGATGCTGCGGTTGTACTCCACCGAGCGGTTCTTTAACACCTCGGCAAATTTCGGGTACTTCCGGTACACAAGATCTGCCATCCAGGCATTCTCCGGCTTTTTCCGGTACTCCAGATCACGGGTCAGAACGACAACATCCTTTGTAAAACCGAGTTTCATGAATGCCTCGACCGGAACGCTGTCGGTACAGCCGCCGTCGAGAAGCTTTCTGCCGCCCAGCTCCACAAACTTTGAGACATACGGGAGCGACGCTGACGCGCGGATATAATCGATATCCTTCTTCATGTCATGAAGCTTCGCGTAGACAGGTGTTCCCTTCTCCACATCGCTGCAGACCACATAGAAATCCGTTTTCTCCTTATTGCGGTCGAACGCCTCATAATCATAAGGATCCAGGACCTCCGGAAGTTCATGGTAACAGAAATCCGTGTCCACAAAGTTTCCGGTCCGTATCATGTTCTCAGCGCTCATAAAGCGTTTGTCCGCACAGTATTTTTTATAATACCGGATACTTCTCCCCCGCTGCCCGGACAGGAAACTGCATCCATGGACTGCGCCTGCCGAGACACCGATCACGCCGTCAAATTCAAGCCCCTCATCCAGAAAGACATCGAGCACACCCGCGGTATAGATCCCGCGCATGCCGCCGCCTTCGAGAACAAGACCTGTCTTATTCTTTGCTCTATCTTCACTTTCATTGTTCAAAAGCTCTTTTCTCTCCTGCTCCAATGTTTTTTCCTCCTTCCTATCATAAAAGGGCATCGGATTCCTATTTTACAACGAATGCGGCTCCCCGTCAAGGAAGCCGCATTCTGCAAGTCCATATAAGTTTTATCATCGTTACTTTTAATCGACCAGTTTATCCAGTTCGCTCACATACTCGGTCTTGTCGCTCGTCACATGTCCGGCTTTTCCCGCATAGAGGTTTACCGCAACCTGAGATTTTTTGACCGGCTGCATCGTTCCGGCACCTGCAACGCAGCCGCCCGGGCATGCCATTCCTTCCAGAAGATAGCCATTGTACTTTCCGGCTTTGGCGAGCTGAAGAAGTTTCTTGCACTCCTTTAAGCCTTCCGCGTTCGCAACCTTGATCTCCTTCTCCGGATACATCTGTGCGATCACATCCACCACGGATTTCGCGACACCGCCGGCAACCGCAAAGTTTCGTCCATCCTTCGATGCAGCATTGACTCCGCCTTCATCCTCCTCGATATTTTCGATGTCGACATGGCGCGCATCAAAGATTCCCGCCATCTCCTCGAAGGTCAGGACAAAATCCACATCGCTGCGCACGGAAGTCCGCATCGCCTCCAGCTTTTTCGCCGCGCACGGTCCGATAAAGACAACTTTCCCTTTCTCATGTTTCTTCTTAATGAGTCGCGCTGTCAGCGTCATCGGTGTCAATGCCATCGAGATGCAGTTCGAGTAGTCCGGGAACAGCTTTTTCGCCATCACCGACCATGCAGGACAGCAGGAGGTCGCCATAAACGGAAGCTGTTCCGGAACTTCTTTCACGAAGTCCTCCGCCTCCTGGACTGCACATAAATCCGCGCCGATGGCAACCTCAAAGACATCCGCAAATCCGAGCGCTTTCATAGCCGCACGGAGTTTTCCGGGTGTGACCTTCTGTCCGAACTGACCGACAAACGCCGGTGCCACAGCCGCATAAACGCGCTCGCCCGTCTGGATTGCGCGGATGACCTGGAAGATCTGGGATTTGTCTGCGATCGCACCGAACGGGCAGTTCACAAGGCACTGTCCGCAGGACACGCACTTATTATAGTCGATATCTGCCTTTCCGTTCATGTCGGAGTGGATCGCATCCATCCCGCACGCCGCCGCACACGGACGTTCCTGGATGATGATCGCATGGTACGCACAGACATTGGCACACTGTCCGCACCGGATACACTTATCCGGGTCGATCTTCGATCTTCCGTTCGTCCGGTCAAGCGTCACGGCATCCTTCGGGCAGACCTCCACGCACGGATGTGCCAGGCAGCCCTGACAGCCGTCTGTCACGTAAACACGCTTTTCCGGACATGCATTGCACGCAAATTTGATCACGTTGATGAGCGGCGGCGTGTAGTAAGTCTCCGGTTTGTCCGCCTCCTCGATCCCTGTTGAGACAGGCGCCGGATCCGCTGCCCCGCGGTACGGAAGTCCCATCGCAAGCCGCAGTCTCTCGCTCACGATCGCCCGCTCAAGAAACACATCATTTCTGAAATTTCCAACTTCTCCCGGAATGATCTTATAAGGAAGTTCCTCGATTCGTTTGTCCACCGGCCATTCCGTATGGTACGCCATTCTTGCTACTTCCCGGAAGATCCGGTGACGGATCTCCTGGATCCTTGTCTCTACACCTCTCATAAATGTTTCCTCCAAACATTTTCGTTGATACGTCCTTCCATCTCCTGTCTCCCACATTCGCAGGATCAGCGAGCCGGACAGATCTTTCTTGTCAAAAATATAACACCGGCATTCTTTTTCTTCAAGACCAAGTTTCCGATTATCTGCCTTTTTGTTAAGATTCATGCAGGATCTTAACGTTTTTATCTGCCGGTATTCCGCTGTTTTTTCGTGGGATGGAATTTCCCGGGCTGAGAATTCCATTTGCATTTTCGTCCTATGCCTTTTATAATAGGAACAGCAAAAGATCCGGCACCTGTGCATGGATCTCTTTACAGAAATTTCCGTGCAGACAAGTTTCTGCCCCACCAATGAAAGGAGTTTTTCCCATGGCATTCAAAGAAGTTGATATCAAGAGTCTCACCTTTAATCCCTTTACAAAGATCGGTTCCGAGTGGATGCTGATCACTGCCGGCGATCAGTCCGGATACAACACCATGACCGCAAGCTGGGGCGGTCTCGGCGTTCTCTGGGGCAAAAATGTTGCCACCTGCTATATCCGCCCGCAGCGCTACACAAAGAAATTCGTCGACGCGAACGATACCTTTACCCTGTCCTTCTACGGGCCGGAGCACAAACAGGCACTCTCCATCTGCGGTTCCAAATCCGGCCGTGACTGCGATAAGGTCAAAGAAGCCGGTCTGACTCCGTACTTTGTTGACGGTACAGCAGCTTTCGAGGAAGCAGACATGGTCTTCGTCTGCAAAAAGCTCTACGAGGATGAGATCCGCCCGGAGAACTTCATCGCAAAAGAAAACGATGAAAAATGGTATCCGGAGAAAGATTACCACACCGTTTATATCGCGGAGATCACAAAAGTTCTTGTGAGAGAATAATCCTGCGTTTCCAGCCAGACGTGCGTGAGACTTGGCGCATAATTCCGGTCGGCCCAAGCCGGTAGATTCCGATAATCTATATCAACATAAAAAGACCTGCAGATTTCATACATTTCTGCAGGTCTTTTTCGTTTTATGCATTTATCATATTTTCTTTGATCATCCGATAAAATCGTAATTCTTACCCGTGAAAAAACTGCCATAGCAGCATTCTGCCGACATTCCTTTACTGCTCGCTCATCTTCCTGTCATACGCCTCTTTCAGGCTGCACTTCAGCGTGATTCCCAGATCTTTGAATACCAGATCCAGACCGGCCATCACGGCTCCCACTTTCTCCGGATAGGCGTTTTCGCCCATATGCCCGATGCGGATCACTTTCCCCGCAAACGCGCCGAAGGATCCGGCCAGCATGATGTTGCATTTTTCCTTCATTGCGGTGAGGATCGCGGTGTCCGTGGTCCCTTCCGGGACATTGAATACCGTCACAGTGTTGGAAAATCCTGTCTCCTGGTATAATTCCAGGCCGGCTTCTTTTACTGCCGCCCGGACCGCATTTCCGATCTTTGCATGCCGCTCCAGCATATACGGATCATTTTTAATGTTATCGAACGCCTGTCTCAGTCCGTAGATATCGCTGATCGGCATCGTATACGGGAACCACTTTTTCTCATAATAGCCGTCAAACGCCAGGATGTTCGCATAGAAGGACGCGACCGGTGTTTTCCGCGAATGCATCGTCTTGTAAGCATCCGCACTGATCGTCACAAAACTTAATCCTGGAGGTGCGGAAACCGCTTTCTGGGATCCTCCGCAGAGAAGATCGATCTGATAATCGTCCACCCGCATCTCCTCGCCGAACATGGCCGAAACGGAGTCCACCAGGGTCAGGATCCCGTACTTTTTTAACAGCGGGCAGAGCTTTGAGACATCATTTAACATCCCGCTCGGAGTGTCACAGTGTACCAGCGCCGCATATTTAAAGTCATGATCTTTTTCCAGATATTTTTCCAGTTCCGCCACATCAAACGCGTTGCGGTAGTCGGTGGAGTAAAGAACCGGCTCTCCGCCGTACATGGTCACGAACCCGGCAAAGCCTTTTCCGTATTCTCCGTTATCCATTACAAGCACGCGGTCTCCCTTTTCGGTGAGCGTCGCACAGGCCGCTTCCAGTCCTAAAATTCCTTCTCCGTCGAGGATCAGCGTCTCATTTTTCGTATGAAGGAGCTCGCTGATCTCCTCACAGGTCTCCTTGTAAAAATCATAGAAATCGGCATCCAGATCCGGATTGGTGCAGGCAAGCGCCCGCGCCTGCCGTACATTTTCCCTCACCTGTGTAGGGCCGGGTGTCATGATATCGTACATAATCTCTTCCTTTCTCTCGCCTGCAGGATCAAATCCCTGCCCGGAGCTTCCTTTTATTTTAAGACAGGGCGCAGGATCTTGCGAAGCGGCTCAATGCAGATCATAACGATTACAGCTGCTGTGCCGATCTGGACCAGATTTCCCGGGATCGAAGCAACCGGGGCAAACACGTTGTGATAAATGATCACTTCTGCGATATAGTATCCTACAACCTTGATCACACACGCAACCGCGATCGCGATCGCATCTCTCGTTAAGCTGTGGTGTCCTTCTGTGATCGCGCCAACCGCGTAACCCATCGCACCTACGATCACGAACGTAAACGGCGCCCATGCCGTCCAGCCGGATAACAGATCAAACAGTCCCATACCAAAAGCGCCAGCCAGCATGCCGGTGCGTTTTCCAAGCAGGATCGCGCAGATAAATAACGGTACATTTCCGAGATGGATCAGTCCTCCGTTTGCCGCGATCGGGAGTCTCACATTTACAAAGGCTGTAAATACATACGTCAGCGCAATAAACATTGCATCTAAAACGAGTTCTTTTGTGCTGTATCCTTTTTTTGCAGCCACTGCTGCCTGGTTTGTGCTCATATCATCATTCCTCTTTTCCCGATGAATGTACTCTCAGGGCCCTTGGAGAATGACATCAGGCTTTCTTTTTGTATTTGCTGTATCAGCTTAGCCTTATGATATATGATATATGGACTTTTTAAAACAGCCAGTTTTTGTTAATTTGACCAGTCCAGATTACCGTATTTTTCTTGTTCGCCCAAAATACAGCATATCATGGTCGGAAGTCATGAAGAACTCTACAGAGCAATGGAAACGGACCGGGTCGACCTCGTACTGAATGACCAGAGACGGGCATTTTCCGACCGCTACAACAATGAAATCCTGGCTGAAAGCCGGATGTATATCGAAATTTCCAGCCGAAATACGCTTGGACGTCTGGAAATGATCGATATCGCTGAATTAAAAAATATCCCCTGTATCCTGATGACCCATCCGGACAGGGATATATGCCCGTCGATGTGATCGGCGATCCTGTATGGTCGGATTCCACCATTGACCGGATTCCTCTCGTCAGAAACGGGGTCCTGTCCGGAAGACATACTGCGCCTTCTGGCGAAAGGATAATTCCGGGTATTACATTGAGGATTTTTCGGATATGTTAAAAGAAGCTTTTGCATGAGAATTTTATTACATAAATCGGAATTTATCAGTTAATAAGTTTACTCGCCAGTCCATTGCATTCATATTGACACCTCACATTGATCATTGTCTATGTTCAATATAATATAACATAGATATTTGTCAATGTATGTATTTTAAAAAAAGAGAATCAAGTTTTTGATTCTCTTCATACATTCATTATAGCTTTTATCCTCCATTTTATTTGCCCCAAACAGCCGCTGCATTCGACCTTACAAGCAGTTCTTCCACAGGCAGACCAATCGGACAAATATCATGACAAGATAACGATTTCCCGCATCCTTCAAAAAATCTCTTCTTATATTCAGCAGAAATCTCATTCAAATGAGTGCTTTCCTGTTCTTCATTCAGAATCCGAAATGCGTTGACTGCAGCAACAGCGCCTGCGAAAGTCCCATTTGCAGAGAAGTTAGGACACACTTCAAGGCAGCAGCCACACATCAGACAGCGTGCCGACTGGTATCTCGGTTCATGTGTCCACGGATTCATATAAGCTTCACTTTCAAGCCAAAGGTTCAGTTTTTTCAAATTTTCAAACAGAATTGACCGGTCAACGATCAAATCTCTTACAAGCGGAAATTTGCTTAAAGGTTCCAAGGTGATTGTAGAACCTTTTAACGTATGTAGAAATGTAGAGCATGCCAGCCTCGGACGTTCGTTAATCAGCATGGCGCAAGCCCCACATTTTCGCACCATGCAACTACATTCCCAGCTAATGGGAGTAACTATATTCCCTGAATTATCTTTCAAAGGGGTTCTACTGTTCAATTCCTTTAGAACATTGGCAACAGAGCTGTTTTTGCTTCCGTCAAACTCAAATTCCTGCCAATAACTGTCTGATTTCTGACTCTCCTGCCGCCTGATTCTTATTTTATATACCAAGTGAATCACCGCCTTTCTGGAACAGGTACAAAGGAAATCTGTATCTGCTTTCCATCAAATCTGGCTACCGTTGTTTTAAGGTAATCATCGTCATTGCTCTTCGGATAATCCTCCCGCCAGTGTGCACCACGGCTTTCTTTTCTTGCAAGAGCACTCTTTAGAACTGCCATGCCAAGCAATGGAAGATTTCCTGTCAGCGCTTGTACCGTTTGAATCCCATTTAACAACGTATTCTCATTTCTGACAACGCCCATAGTATCCTGCATCACTTTGTTTAATTGCTTTATTTCTGAAATTTGAGACGCTGGTGGAAAATCTATCTGTGTCGCACAAGATAGATCTACTACATCTGCCTGTTCACATGCTGATTTTGCCGCAACACGTCCTCCGTATAACGCTCCTAACAGAGAATTTCCACCAAGACGGTTGGCACCATGATATTGGGCACAGCATTCTCCGGCAGCGTAAAGATTCTGAATCGGCGTTCTGTGCTGCTCATCCACCAGAATGCCTCCCATAAAATAGTGAATTCCCGGTAAAACAGACACCGGTTCCTTTCGTATATCTTTATGCAGATAGGTCATACAATCGTCTGCCAGACCAGATAGCTTATTTGAAATAATCTCCTCCGATATTTCCGTCATGTCAAGAAATACCTCTGATTCATGGCTGACCTTCCATATCTCTCTGGCGGTAATATCTCGTGGCATCAGATTTCCAAGCTCCGGGTATTTTTCCTCCATGAAATACCATTGTTTTCCATCTTTCATGGCAAACAACCTGCCACCTTCCCCTCTGGCCGCCTCGCTGATGAGCATGCGTTTTCCACCACATTTCACAGTTGTCGGATGGTACTGGATCATCTCGCCATTTGCCAGAGGAACACCAAGCCGGAACAATTCTGCGGTGACTTCTCCTGTATTGCTCAGCGAACCCGTTGTATTTCCAAACAATCCGTGCATACCACCGGTGACAACAATAACCGCATCCCCGGGTAATTCCACAGTCTCCTGACTGTATTCATCCCTGATTACGCAGCCACAACAAATATTGCCACACAGACGAAGTGTTAGGAAAGAATGATGGCTGAACCGTTCTACCATACCAGATGCTTCTTTCCTGCGAATAGCGTCTATCATAGCTGTCATGATCTGCTTCCCGGTATCGCTCTGTGCAAAAGCAGTCCGTTTCTTTTTCTGCCCGCCAAAATTCCGCAGATCCACATCATCATAGCCACTCATGTTAAATTTAACTCCAAGTTTTAGCAGCCAGTGCACCAGCTCCGGTGCTGCCTGTGTCATTCCCCAAACTGCATTTGGATCTGCCAGACCACATGCTGCCTTTATTGTATCTGTAAAATGTTCTTCGGGACTATCGTTTTCATCTTTTGTATTCAAAGCTGCGTTGATACCGCCCTCCGCCATAACAGACTGTGCCCGCTCTGACGGAAGGGAGGAAACCAATTTTACATTGCATCCATTTTCCGCTGCCTGCAAAGCCGCTGAAAGTCCTGCCAGTCCAGCACCTATAATAATAATTGTCTTACTCATAGATATTGCCACCCAATATAATAGAAAATAACTGCGCCCGCTATAAACAGAAGGAGCACCGAAAGAATCAAATAAATATCACCCCTTCGTTCTTTATAACTGATGATTCCCAGCGATACGAGCAATGGGCGGATATTGATAAAAATATGAACAAAGATTGCCGCCACGAACAAAAGCTGAGTTACCATCTTTACCGTTGTAAAAGGGAACAAAATATATGTCCCATTCTGCACCTTTCCAAACAAGCCAATATGGAAGAACAGCAGGATCAGTATTGCCAGCCCACTGGCTCGTCTCGCCCAGAATATGGCGTTCTGTTTCAGATACATTTTTCCGGATTGCTTCGCTGTCTGTAAACTCTGAACTGTCAGGATGACACCAATCACCGTATGCACAACAAGAATACCAACACCAATCCATGCAAGAAGTTTCCCTGCACTACTTCCAACTCCGTTCAGCATAAAGCTGCCCATGATTCCATGAATCATAAAAATGAGAAGCATTAAAACAGACAAAATCGTATTCCATTTTCTCATAAATTCCCGCTCACCTCATTTCTTCGCTGTCCATGATCATATAGTCCATCTGTGTTAGCGTTGTAACGTCAATAAAATCATCCGATGCCAGGAATACATCATACTTTCCACTTACCACTCTTGATAGCATCATTGTGTTACTGTACTCTTTCAGATCTACGGAAAAACCGGCCTGTTTCAACCTGTCACAGAGTTTCTTAGCATAACTGACAAGCGGATAATCCGTCTCAGATACATATAACCGAAAACTAATGTCCGTTTTCATGAGATCTGTTTCATTTGTTTCCGAATCGTCCAGTGCCAATTCTTTTAATTTATTCCGGGTGTTCTCGTTGTCGAGACCATCTGACATCATATTAATACCGAGAACATAAGAGCCTTCCAACTGTGCGGAGGCTTGAGCCGCCTTTTTTGACTTCGGTGTTGCTCCTGTGACTGCATCAATCATAGAAGGCGGTGAATGTAAAATGACACCAAAACCTGCAAGAAAAACAATCGTAACAACTAACAGAATCAGTTTTCGTTTCACATTTCCACCTCATTTCCTATTTTTTCAAAATTCTCATTGCGTTCAAAACAGCAATTATGGTAACGCCTACATCACCAAATACAGCTTCCCACATTCCCGCAATACCAAGAGCGCCAAGAATCAGGAACACACTCTTAATCCCAAGAGCAATCACTATATTCTGCATGACAATCTGTTTTGTCGCTTTTGCTACTTCAATCGCGTCCACCAGCTTAGACGGTTCATCTGTCATCAGAACTACATCTGCTGCTTCAATGGCCGCATCCGAACCAAGCCCACCCATTGCAATACCAACATCTGCACGGGCAAGGACAGGAGCGTCATTGATACCATCACCAACAAAAGCCAATTTGCTTCCCGGTCTCTTTTTACTATCTAAAAGCTCAACCTTTTCCACTTTTTGGTCAGGAAGCAGCTGTGCATAATATTTATCCAACTGCAATTCTTCTGCAACAGACTTCCCAATTTTTTCATCATCACCGGTAAGCATGACTGTTTTTTCCACGCCGATATGTTTCAGGTCAGAAATTGCTTTTTTACTGTCCGGCTTCACTTCATCTGTTATCAAAATACATCCTGCATATTGACCATCTACAGCCAAATAAACTTTTGTACCTGCTTTTTCACAGGTTGTGTACTCTATACATTCTGTATCCATAAGTTTCGTATTGCCAGCAAAAACTTTCTTTTCCCCTGCCATTACACTGATTCCATATCCTGAAATTTCCTTATAATCAGAAATCACTGACTGATCAATTTCTTTTTCATAAGCAGCAAGAATGGATTTTGCAATAGGATGGTTAGAAAAACTCTCTGCCTCTGCCGCATACTCCAGAACCTGTTCTTTTGAAAATCCATTTGCAGGCAAAATATCCGTCACATTGAAAACACCTTTTGTAAGTGTTCCGGTTTTATCGAACACAATAACGCTGACATTATTAAGTGCCTCTAAATAATTGCTTCCTTTTACAAGAACACCTCGTTTAGATGCTGCACCAATGCCGCCGAAGAAAGTCAGCGGGATTGAAATAACCAATGCACATGGACAAGATACCACAAGGAAAACAAATCCTCTGCGAATCCACTCTGTCCAGCCTCCGCCAAGAATGATCGGTGGCAGAATCGCCAGAAAAGCTGCTAAGATTACAACCACAGGTGTATAATAACGTGCAAATGTAGTAATAAAATTTTCTGTTGGTGCTTTTCGGCTTGACGCATTTTCCACAAGATCAATAATCTTTGAAGCCGTAGATTCACCAAATGCTTTTGTTGTCTTAATCATTAAGACACCCGTCTGATTCATACAACCGGAAAGTGCTTCGTCTCCTTTATGAACACTTCTCGGAACTGATTCTCCTGTTAAGGCGCTTGTATCCAGCATAGAATCTCCATCCAATACCACACCGTCTAATGGAATTTTTTCACCAGGCTTTACAATAATAATCTCACCAATGGAGACATTTTCTGGAGATATGGTAATCAATTCCCCATTTCTTCTTACTGTAGCAGAATCTGGACGTATATCCATTAAGTCTGATATAGATTTTCTTGAACGCTTAACAGCCAATGACTGAAAAAATTCACCTACCTGATAGAATAGCATAACAGCAACTGCTTCTGGATATTCACCAATGACAAAAGCCCCAATCGTAGAAACACTCATCAAAAAATGTTCATCAAATACACGCCCCTTTGAAATGTTCCTCACAGCCTGCCATACAACATCTCCACCAAGAATAACATAAGAAACAATGAGAAAAGCTAACTCGATAGGCAGTGGCACTTTCGCAAAAACAGTCAATGCCATACCAATGGTATAGATTGCTGCACCAGTCGCTAAACGAACTGTCAACTTCTTATCCTCATTGTTATAGGATTCATTGGCCTCCTGCTTTTTTTCCGGTATATAAGATTCCTGTACAATTTCAGAAACTTCCACATCTGGCTCATGGCTATGAACAATCGTTTCAATCTGACTGGCTATCGTATCTGCGGCTGTCTGAGTAACATTGATTGTAAGCGTCTGCTTCATCAGATTTACCACTGAGGATTGCACTCCATCCAACTCTCCGACTTCTTTTTCAATTTTTGCGGAACAATTTGGACAGTCCAACCCTTTTAATAGAAATATGCGTTTCATGATAATCTCCTTATAATTTGTTTAATTGTTCAATTACTCAACTATAATGTTAAAAAATATTATTTCTGCCAAAGATGCTCAAATCCCTTGTCAATAATCTCTTTCACATGATCATCTGCCAGCGAGTAGTAAACTATCTGTGCTTCTTTACGGAATTTTACCAGATTCGCTAGGCGTAATGCCTTTAACTGATGCGAAATTGCAGATTTTGTTACCCCCAGTAGCACTGCAAGATCACATACACACATCTCACTCTGTTCTAGAGCGTGTAAGATTTGTACTCTGGTTCCATCTCCAAATAGCTTAAACAAAGAAGCCAACTGGATATAATCATCTTTTGGCTGCATCTTGGATTTCACATCATTCACAATATCCTCATGAATTACATCGCAATTACAAATATAAGACGTTTTTGACATATATTCACCTCAAAATAATAATAGTTGAACAATTACTCAACTATTATTATACTTATTTTTATATTTATGTCAATAAGCTGATGTTAGTTCCCCATAAATTTTACAATTAAAACCAGCTCTTTATTCTTTTCTTAATCTTTTTTTCCCAGTATACCGTTTTGGCTTTCTTGTCACACTTCCTGTAAATTCCGAGTTATTACGCTCTTTCTATCACCCATCTTCCAGCCATCCAAACAAGAATCATCTCCCGCTCAACACCCCCTGTCAGCTCCGCGTTTCCGCGATCTTCTCCATCGCCCTCCGGTACGCATGTACAAAATACAGGATCTCCGCGATCGCCGTGAGCGACCAGGAACAGCTGTAAAGCAGATACAGGGACGGGATCGTCTGAAAATACGCAAAGACCGTATAGACCCACGCGATCCGGAATACGCAGGAACCCAAGATCACGATGACCATCGGTGCCAGACTCTTTCCGAGTGCCCGGGATGCCGCGATCGTGCAGTCCATGAACGCGGAGATCCCATAGGAAAATCCCATGATCGTCAGGCGCTTCATTCCCGCTGCCATGACTTCCGGGTCATTCGTAAATAAGGACAGGAACTGCTTTCCGAACACGACGAGAAGAAGTCCCATCGCAAGTCCGATCCCGAATGAATATGCAAGACTCACAAAATAACTGTCCCGCACACGCTTTTTGTTTCCGGAGCCGTAGTTCTGCCCCATAAAGCTCGCGCAGGCCGTATAAAACGCCGCCATCACATCGTAGATCAGCGCATCCGCATTCGCCGCCGCGGAATTTCCCGCTACCATCACGGCACTGAAAGAATTGACGCCGAGCTGGACAAACAGATTTGCGATCCCGAAGATCGCATTCTGAAAACCAGATGGGATCCCGAGCCGCAGGATCGCCTGCGCCTTATCCTTCGAAAGCCGGAGCTTTGCAAGATGCAGTCCGAAATCTTCATGACTCCGGAACAATGCCATCACGATCAGAAACGCCGAAAGGCACTGAGACAACGCACTCGCAAGCGCCACTCCAACTACATCAAGCTTACAGACGATCACAAAAAACAGATTCAGGATCACATTCACGATCCCCGACAAAAACAGATATCTCAGCGGACGCCCCGTATCCCCGGCCGCACTGAACACCGCGTTTCCGAAATTATAAAGCGCAAGCGCCGGAATCCCCAGGAAATAGATCCGGATGTACAGAGCGGCCTTGTCGATCAGCTCCTCCTTCGTATTTAAAAGCACCAGCACACCGCGCGATGTAGAAACTCCCAAAATCAGCAGGATCAATCCGACCACCAGGCTGACAAGAAACGCCGAATGTACCGTCTCCGAAACCGACTTCCGGTTCCTCGCCCCGATATAAAGCGCCGTCAGCACATTGATCCCACCGGAAAGTCCGATCAGAAATCCCGTATACATCGAGATCAACGTCGTCGTAGAACCAACCGCCCCCAGAGACATCGCCCCCGCAAACTGCCCGATCACCGCAATATCCGACATGTTGAACAGAACCTGCAGCAAATTCGAAAGCATCAGCGGAATACTGAAAAACAGGATCTGTTTCTTCAAAGATCCCCGCGTCATATCCATACTTGTCCGGCTCATAAAACCCCCTCCAAAAGTATCATAATCTTCCAAAATTATACTGGATTTTCCATGAAACTTCAACAAGTGAAAACACGCTTCGCGAGTTTCCCCTTGTTATCGCGACAGTCGCCAATGTCTCACGCAAGCGCAGACCTTGGCTCATTGTTCACGTAAATCATAGTATGCCGATTTTCCCCTGTACCGCAGCTAAAACCACAGTCTTCACCTATCCCTCCCACCTTATCCTGCGGTCAATGCGCCTGCAGCCGGTGAGCTTCCGATCAGGAGTGCCTTGATCACGGGATCTGGCTTCCTCTTGGCTCGCGGGAGAATGCGTTGAATGCCAGGTGACACTTGTTTGAGCGCAGCGAGTTGTGTCACCTGGCATTCGCCCTTAGCAGTCTCCTGCAAGCCTAGAGGAACCTTCCCGCGATCACCTTGCACTCCTGAGCGGAAACTCACCGGCCCCGCCCGAAGCCAATCACTTCTTAACACGTTTTTAACGCTTCCCTCGCACCTATTTCCTTGACTTTTAAAAAATCCAGCGCTAAAATATCACCAGCATCGTGTAGAAATCGGCGTAAATCCAGGTACGAAACGGGTTTATGCCCTTTTTCTTTCTGTCGGTGCAGACCCGATAAATCACTATCACGAAAGATCAAATATATGAAACAATTACTCATCGGAATCGATGTCGGTTCCACCACTACAAAAATCACGGTCCTCGACAAGACGACCGAATCACTCTTATACTCTGACTACCGCCGCCACCACGCAGATCAGCTTGCAAGCGTCCTCTTCGCGATCCGGCAGGCGGCAGAAAAATTTCCTGACACAAAAGCCAGGATCATACTCACCGGCTCCGGGGCAAAACCAGTCGCAGAAGCAGCCGATACCCCTTATATCCAGGAAGTTGTCGCAAACTCCATCGCGTTAAAGAAGACATACGAGACCGTCGGCACCGCCATCGAACTCGGCGGCCAGGATGCAAAGATCATCTTCTTCAAGACGGATTCAAAAACCGGCGCGTTAAACGTCGCCGACATGCGCATGAACGGAAGCTGTGCCGGAGGAACCGGCGCCTTCATCGACGAAGTTGCTTCCATTCTCCAGACCCCGCCGGAAAAAATGAACGAACTTGCCTGCAAGGGAACCTGCGTCTACGATATCTCCGGGCGCTGCGGCGTCTACGCAAAAACCGATATCCAGCCGCTCTTAAACCAGGGAGTCGCAAAAGCTGATATCGCCCTCTCCTCCTTCCACGCGATCGCCAAACAGACGATCGGCGGACTTGCACAGGGACTCGATATCAAACCTCCGGTCGTCTTTGAGGGAGGTCCGCTGACCTTCAACCCGAAGCTGATCGATGTCTTCTCTGAACGTCTGAACCTGAAAGAAAACGAGCGCCTAGTCCCGGAACACCCGGAGATCATGGTCGCCTACGGTGCAGCACTCTCCTTAAACGGCATGTTCAAAGAGGCAGATCCGGAAGCCTCGGACGCTCCGGTCACCTTCCTTCCGCTCACTGAGTGGGTCTCCCTCCTGGAACAGGTCCAGGAGGACGCGAAGAAAAATCAGCATTCCGGTCAGGAACATGTAGCCCCGCTCTTCTTCTCCTCCAAAGAGGAACATGACACCTTCTTAAAAGAACATCCGAAGGGAGACTTCACTCCGGCAGCACTCACACCCGGAACGACCATCCGCGCATGGCTCGGCATCGACTCCGGCAGTACCACGACAAAATTTGTCCTAATGGGCGATGACGGAAAGCTTCTCGACTTCTTCTACGCCTCCAACCAGGGCGATCCGCTGACCGTCGCAAAAAATGCCCTGATCACCATGCGGAACCGTTACCGCGATGCGGGCGTAACTCTGGAGATCTTAGGCTGCGGCTCCACCGGATACGGTGAACTTTTATTCTCCAGGGCATTTTCCACCGAATACCATGTCGTCGAGACGGTTGCCCATGCGAGAGCCGCGTTCCAGTACATGCCGGACATCACGTTTCTTCTCGATATCGGCGGCCAGGACATGAAGGCCATCTGGCTCGACCACGGCATCATCACGAATATTCTCGTCAACGAGGCATGTTCCTCCGGCTGCGGTTCCTTCCTGGAAAACTTCGCTTCCACGTTGAAGATCCCGGTGACGGAGATCGCAGACGCCGCCTTTTCCTCGAAAAATCCGGCGGTCCTCGGCAGCCGCTGCACCGTTTTCATGAACAGCAGCATCGTCACCGAGCAGAGAAACGGGAAAAAGCCGGAAGATATCATGGCCGGTCTCTGCCGTTCCATCATCGAGAATGTCTTCACGAAGGTCATCCGGATCTCAAACCTCGACTCTCTCGGGGATCACATCATGGTCCAGGGCGGAACCTTCCGGAATGACGCCGTTCTGCGCGCATTTGAACAGTACACCGGAAAGACCATCGTACGCGCCCCGTATCCGGGTATGATGGGTGCGATCGGCGCCGCGATCCTCACAAAAGAGGCGATGGCGGATGGAACGAAGAAGCGGACCTTTATCGGACTCGACGCAATGGATTCCTTCTCCTACACCCAGGAGGCGAATGCCCCGTGCCCGTTCTGCACGAACCACTGCAAACGAACGATCGTCCGCTTCCCGAACGGCCAGTCCTGGGTCACCAACAACCGCTGTGAGCGCGGAGAGGTCCTCGGAGACCCGAAAGATCCGGCTGTTCAGAAACTTCAGCGCGAGCGCATGGAAAAGCGTGACAAAGTCCCGAACTGCTACAAACTCCGGGAATCCCTGCTGTGGAAAGATTACCCGGTCCCGGAACACGTAACCTCCAGGAATCTTGTGATCGGGATCCCGCGTGTCCTCTCCTTCTGGGAGACCATGCCGTTCTGGTCCACATTTTTCCGCTCTCTCGGCTTTACCGTCCGTGTGTCCGCCCCGAGCAGCCACAAGCTCTACGAGTCGGGACTTTCCGCGGTTGCCTCCGATACGGTCTGCTTCCCGGCGAAGCTCGTCCACGGACATATCCGCAGTCTCGCGAACATGCATGTGGACCGGATCTTCATGCCGTCCATCACCTCCGTCCAGTCGGAAAACAAGGAAAAGACGAGTGAATGGATGTGTGCGATCGTAAAGGGATATCCGCTCGTCATCAAAAACTCCGACAATCCGGAGCATGTATTCGGGATCCCGTTTGACAATCCGCTGTTCCATTGGTACACGAAAGAAGACCGGAATGAGCAGCTCACAAAATATATCCATGAGACTTATGGAGTCCCGGAATCCGAGATCAAAGAGGCGATCCGCTATGCCGACATGGCGGAGGATTCCTTCCACCAGGAGCTCTTAGCAGAAGGCGAACGGATCTTAAAGCAGGTCACGGAGGAGAACCGCTACGCCGTGATCCTCGCCTCGAGACCGTATCAGAATGATCCGTTAGTGAACCACAACCTTCCGGAGATGTTCACGAGTCTCGGCATCCCGGTCCTCACCGCAGATGCCGTTCCGGGCGTCAACGACGTGGATCTCACCAACAGCCGTCTCGATGTCGTCAACAACTACCATGCGAGAATGCTCGGATCCGCTGTCATTGCCGCTGAAAATCCACACCTGGAATATGTCCAGATCGTAAGCTTCGGCTGCGGCCATGACGCCTACCTCTCCGATGAGATCATCCGCCTCATGAAACAGGTATCCGGGAAGATCCCGCTCGTCTTAAAGCTCGACGAGAGTGAGATCCAGGGACCGCTCCGGATCCGTGTCCGGTCCTTTATCGAGACAGTCCGGATGCAGAGAGAAAAGCACGAGAAAGCTCCGGTCCATGCCCTCACGGATCCGTACCCGGTAAAGTACGAGAAGAAAGACAGAAAAGAGCGCATCGTTCTGATCCCGAATACCTCCCACGCGTTCTGCCGCGTCATGTCGGCAACGATGGAAAAACAGGGGCTCCGCGCGGAGCCGCTGCCGATCGGGCGGGACGAGGCGATCCGTCTCGGCAAAAAATATGTCCACAATGACATCTGCTTCCCTGCCCAGATCGTGATCGGTGAAGCGCTCGCCGCTTTAAAGAGTGGAAAATACGATGGAAAAGATGTCGCGATCGCAACCGGAAAATATATCGGCGACTGCCGTCTGACGCATTACAGTGCACTTTTAAGAAAGGCGCTCGATGACGCAGGATTTTCCGATGTTCCGATCCTCACAAACGACGATGCGGATTTCCATAACCTCCATCCGGGATTCCGCTTAAATCTCCTCTCCGCGCTCCGGATCGCCTACGCGCTTCCGATGATCGATATTTTGGAGGAACTGCTCCGGAAGATCCGTCCTTATGAGCTTACAAAAGGAAGTGCCGATGCCGCCTTTGAGCAGGCGATGGACGCTGTGATCAACGGACTTTCCAGGCATGGCGTAAACGGCGCAAAACACGGCTTCGCAAAGGCGATCGGGATCATGAAACAGGTTCCGTATGACCGCTCTCATCCGAGACCGACCGTCCTGATCGTCGGGGAGTACCTCTTAAACTTCCACCCGGGTGCAAACCATGACATCGAGGCGTTTTTAGAGCAGAACGGCTTCGAAATCATCGAGGCGAGAATGTCCGATGTCATCCAGAAATCCTACTTCTACCGGGATATGCAGGTCCGTGAGTATCATTTACATAAGCCGCTCCAGGAAAAGCTCTGGTACCGGATGGCGGATCTCTTCTTTGATCTCGCCCACGATGCGGCGGACAAGATCGCGAGTGCTCACCCTCTCTACGACCGCCCGGCGGTGCGCCTTCCGGAGCTCGTAAAGGAAAGTGATCCGATCATCCACCACACCTTCGATGCCGGAGAGGGCGTCCTGATCCCGGGAGAGATCCTGCACCATGCCGCCCACGGCTGCCGTGCCTTCGTGATCCTGCAGCCGTTCGGCTGTCTGCCAAACCACGTCGTCGGCCGCGGAATCTCCAAGCGCTTAAAGGAGCTCTACCCGGACGTCCAGATCCTTCCGCTCGACTACGATCCGGATGTCAGCTTCGCAAACATCGAAAACCGGCTTCAGATGCTGATCATGAATGCGAGGGAGCAGGAAGCGGAAAAGAACGAGGCAACCATGTAATTTCATCAATGGATATCTGCGATCCGATTTGACTGCCTGCTGATTGCTTTTCGCAATCGAAGCAGGCAGCTTTCTAAATTGCAAAAAAGAAGGGGCTGTCGCACTAACGTGCGGCAGCTCATT
>NZ_QUEP01000014.1 GCF_003478035.1 Clostridium sp. OF03-18AA | reverse complement strand
AAAGCATCATAAAAAGATATCAGCCAAAAAGAACCGTGGGACACACGGGGATCGCTCGTGAATGCTTTGCCCAACGGGGTAATCGAACGAGAAGCCCCCACTTCAAGCGTGAGCTAAGTGGTGGGAGTATGTCACGTGTTACTGTATGTTACTGTACACGGTAGAAATTTTCTGAACTGAAAATTCCGTACAATACAGTTGTGGCAGTAGATTTTGCCGATTCGGAATGCGAAGCATCGGCAAAATCCGGGTATAGTGACAGAAACTGATTATATAATATGAGGAGATAGAATATGAGAAAAGCAGCGCTTCACAATCTTGGCTGCAAGGTAAATGCGTATGAAACGGAGGCGATGGAACAGCTTCTGGAGGCCGCTGGATATGAGATCGTGGGATTTGAGGAGAAAGCGGACGTCTATGTCATCAACACCTGCTCCGTGACGAATGTGGCAGACAAGAAATCACGCCAGATGCTGCACCGCGCGAAGGCGAAAAATCCGGACGCGGTCGTTGTCGCGGCAGGCTGTTATGTGCAGGCGGCAGCGGACAAACTGAGAGAGGACGCCGCTGTCGATCTGATCATCGGAAATAACCGCAAGGCGGATCTAGTTCCGCTTTTAGACGCCTGGTTTGCCGGAAAAGAGATCAAAGAGTCCATCACGGACCTCGCGGGATCCAATGAGTACGAGAAGCTTCACATTAAAAAGCAGGCGGAACACACCCGTGCGTTCATCAAAGTCCAGGACGGATGCAACCAGTTCTGCAGCTATTGCATCATCCCGTACACGAGAGGCCGCGTCAGAAGCCGCCGGCCGGAGGACGTGGAGGAGGAAGTAAAGATCCTGGCGGAGGAAGGTTACAAGGAAATTGTCCTCACAGGCATCCATCTGACTTCCTACGGCATCGACTTCAAGGATGAGGGGATCGACTTTCTGACACTGATCAAACGGCTGCATGCGATCGATGGGATCGAGCGGATCCGCTTCGGCTCCCTGGAACCGCGTGTGATCACGGAAACGTTCGCGGAGGAGCTTTCAAAGCTTCCGAAGATCTGCCCGCATTTCCACCTCTCTTTACAGAGCGGATGCGATGACACCTTAAAGCGCATGAACCGCCATTACACCTGTGAGGAGTACGCGGAGCGCTGCGCGATCCTCAGAAAATATTTTGAGAATCCGGCGATCACGACGGACGTCATCGTGGGATTCCCGGGTGAGACGGATGCGGATTTTGAGACGACAAGGGAATTCCTTGAGAAGGTCCACTTCTATGAGATGCATGTGTTCCCGTACTCCAGACGTGCCGGAACCCGCGCGGACCGGATGCCTGACCAGGTGCCGGAGCCGGTGAAGAAGGAGCGGAGTGCCGTTCTCTTAAAACTCGAGAAAAAAATGTCCGGGGAATACCGGGAATCATTCCTCGGGACGGAGCAGGAGATCCTCCTCGAAGAGCCGGTGACGATCGACAGCGAGGTCTGCATGACCGGATATACGAAGGAATATGTGAAGGCAGCGGTCCGACTTGACGGGCGCGATCCGAAGATGCTGAAAAATACATTTGTCAGGGGAACCTTGAAGGAATTCCTGACGGAGGAGATCATGCTGCTCTCATAGAGCGGCGGAGTTACTTTTCACGGATAGGAATTTTCTGAACTGAAAATTCCGTATGATACCGTTGTGGTCGCAGATTTTGCCGATTCGGAATGCGAAGCATCGGCAAAATCACGTTACAGTGCGCGGGCATGGAATGCTCGTGTACCGTAACGCAGCGCCGCCGATGTTCAGCCGGGCAAGTTTGTATTGCAGAAACGATAAAATTAGAGTAGAATAAAGAATAGCAACAAAAGGGTTGATATAAATCTGATTTATATCAGCACAAGAGGACGTGAGGATATTTATGGGCGATATCAGTAATACACAATATTTTAAAGCGGTACAGGAAGATAAGAAGCTTGAGGTCGGCGAGGTCCTTCGTGAAGTCTACGAAGCACTGACCGAAAAAGGGTATAACCCGATCAACCAGATCGTCGGCTATATCATGTCCGGCGATCCGACCTATATTACGAGCTATAAGAGCGCGCGAAGCCTTATCATGAAAGTAGAACGTGACGAGATCCTGGAAGAGCTGATGGAGAACTATATCGAGACGAGACTCCGCTAGTCTTTCCGCAAAGGATGAGATGTCAGGTACTGAACAGATACGACGCCAGAACAAACAGCCGGGAAGGAACATATCCGGCTGGTTTTGGTATGAGGAAAAATAACAGAGGACAGAGTTTATGAGAATACTCGGACTGGATTTCGGTTCAAAGACTGTGGGAGTCGCGGTCAGTGACGGACTTCTTCTGACAGCCCAGGGCGTGGAGACGATCGAGCGCAAGGATGAGAACAAACTGCGCAAGACGTGTGCCCGGATCGAGGAGCTGATCAGGGAGTATGAGATCACGGAGATCGTTCTGGGACTCCCGAAAAATATGAACAATACAGAGGGCGAGCGCGTTGAGAAAACGAAAGCCTTCGGAGAAATGTTAGAGCGCCGTACCGGACTTCCGGTGCATTACTGGGATGAGCGTCTCACGACCGTTGCTGCGGAACAGATCCTGATGGAGAGTGGAGTGCGCCGCGAGAACAGAAAAGCGGTGATCGATAAAGTTGCCGCGGGCCTGATCTTACAGGGATATCTGGACTGCTTAAAGACGAAATAAGATCGTCAGGAAGACTGAGAACGAAACGTGTAACTACGAAAACAGGAAACACTCGGCAGGTGGCCCGGCTGTGGGCTGCAGCAAACAGGAGAATATGTATGGAAGAGAGAAAAATCACACTGGTCGACGATGACCAGACACTCGAATTTTACGTTGTGGAAGAGACAAAATTAAACGGAGCGAACTATCTTCTCGTCACAGATGCGGAAGATGACGATGAGGAAGGTGACTGCTATATCTTAAAGGATATGTCCGGCGCTGAGGAGGCGGATGCCCTCTATGAGTTCGTGGAAGATGAGGACGAGCTGGAAGGACTCATGAAGATCTTCGCAGAGCTTCTTGACGACGTGGATCTGGAAAAACAGTAAAATAAGACAATGCGCGCCCACAACGGGCGTTTGACCCGGTCTTATCTGACGGAGATAAGACTGAGTAAATTTTTGCGGGATAGATGTTGGGAGACGAGAAAATGAACGATGAGACAGTAAAAGGACTGCTTCGCAAGGCAGGATTAAAAGTGACAAATCAGCGTATGATCGTGCTGGATATTATTGCGTCGCACCCGGCGGAACATCTGACCGCGGAAGAAATCTATGATCTGGCGAAAGTAAACAGCCCGGAGATCGGACTGGCTACGATATACAGGACTGTCCAGGTCCTTTTAGATCTGCATGTAATCGACAAAGTCACATTTGATGACGGTTTTACCCGGTATGAGCTGAACGGTGAAGAAAGCGCATCGGGACACCGCCATCACCATGCCATCTGCACAGGCTGCGGAAAGGTGTATTCCCTGGAATCGGACCTTTTAGACAGCCTGGAGGCGGAAGTGATGGAGAAACTGGGCTTTCTCGTGATGAACCACGAGGTAAAGCTCTACGGACTTTGCAGTGAGTGCAGGAAAAATGAAGAAAAAAAGAAAGAGGTTATGAATCGTGAAGAACGTGAAAAATGATACAGAAAACTGTAAAGTCAAAATTATCCCTCTCGGGGGACTGGAACAGATCGGAATGAACATGACAGCCATCGAGTACGGCGACAGCATTATCGTGATGGACTGCGGACTCGCATTTCCGAGCGACGATATGCTTGGAATCGACCTTGTCATTCCGGATGTAACCTACTTAAAAGATAACTATGAGAAGGTAAAAGGATTTGTCATCACCCACGGCCATGAGGACCATATCGGTGCGCTTCCGTACGTGTTAAAAATGGTGAACGCGCCGGTCTATGCGACCAAGCTGACTATGGGACTGATCGACCATAAACTCGAAGAGAACAACATGCTGCGCAGCGTAAAGCGCAAGGTTGTAAAACACGGACAGTCCATCAATCTCGGCTGCTTCCGCGTGGAATTTATCAAGATGAACCACTCGATCGAGGACGCGGCTGCTCTTGCTGTATTTACACCGGCGGGAATCATCTTAAATACCGGTGACTTCAAGATCGACTACACGCCGGTGTTCGGTGACGTGACCGATCTCCAGAGACTTGCGGAGCTCGGAAAGAAAGGCGTGCTCGCACTTTTATGTGATTCCACGAACGCGATCCGTCCTGGCTTTACGATGTCCGAGAAGACGGTCGGAAAGACGTTCGATGCGATCTTCGCTGAGCACCAGCAGAACAGGATCATCGTTGCGACATTCGCTTCCAACGTGGACCGCGTGCAGCAGGTCATCAACTCCGCCTGCAAGTACGGAAGAAAAGTCGTTGTGGAAGGCCGCAGCATGGTCAATGTCATCGGAACCGCACAGGAACTCGGATATATCAACATCCCGGACGGAACCCTGATCGATATCGAGCAGTTAAAGAACTATAAGGAGGAGGATACCGTCCTCATCACGACAGGAAGCCAGGGTGAGTCCATGGCGGCTCTCTCCAGAATGGCGTCCTCCATGCACAGAAAAGTATCCATTACCCCGCGCGATGTTGTCGTTTTAAGTTCTACCCCGATCCCGGGAAATGAGAAAGCCGTATCGAGAGTTATCAACGAACTCTCCATGAAGGGCGCGACCGTAATTTCCCAGGATACCCATGTATCCGGGCATGCATGCCAGGAGGAGATCAAACTCGTTTATTCTCTGGTACGTCCGAAATATGCGATCCCGATCCACGGTGAGTACCGCCACAGAATGGCACAGAAGGAGCTTGCGATTTCTCTCGGCATCCCGAAGGAGAACGTTGTGATGCTCCACACAGGAGATGTGCTCGAGATCGGTGAGAGCGGCGCAGATGTGATCGATCATGTACAGGCCGGCGGCGTTCTCGTTGACGGACTCGGTGTCGGCGATGTCGGAAATATTGTTCTCCGTGACCGCCAGAACCTTGCCCAGAACGGTATCATTATCGTTGTCCTGACACTTGAGAAACACTCCAATCTCCTGCTCTCTGGACCGGATATCGTGTCCCGCGGATTTGTCTACGTGCGTGAGTCTGAGGATCTGATGGAGGAGGCACAGGCGATCGTGGATCAGGCTGTTGCAGACTGCTTAGAGCGCCACGTATCCGACTGGGGCAAGATCAAGAACATTATCCGCGACAGCTTAAGCGACTTCTTATGGAAGCGCATCAAGAGAAACCCGATGATCCTTCCAATCATCATGGAAGTTTAAATGAACCCAGTTAGCCGTGCACTGAGCTGGGCTGAAAATTGTGTTGCAAGCTTGCTTGCATAAGCAATTTTTGGCACAGCTCAGTATAGGGAGAACGCCCCCGGCTTCTTGTTTTCATGCACATGAAAACAAGAAGATACACGGCGGAGCTACCTGCAAGGGGAATGATATGAGCAAGATAACACGAGAAATCAACAAGATCAGCCTGTTTGTCATCAGCACATCCGGACGGATCATCCTGTATGGACTTGCTGCCATCCTGATCGTCACCGGGGCGAGAAGTGCCTACTCCTTTGGCCACGGGATCTTCTATGCGCCGGCGATGGAGGCGGAGCCGGGAACAGAGAAGAGCGTGAAGCTCACCGGAAACGAGTCGGTGGAAGAGGTCGGAAAGATCTTAAAGAAAGCCGGCCTGATCCGTGATCCGCGTACCTTTACGATCCAGGCAAAATGCTATGGATACGAGGTGAAGGCCGGAACCTATGAGTTAAATACATCGAAGGACTCCAAAGAGCTGATCGATATTTTAAAGGAAAGTCCGGAAGATGCTGCGAAGGAAGATACGAAATCATGATCACGGAAAACAGACTTACGGCTTATATAAATTCCCTGGATCAGGGGGATGGGGAGCTCATTGAACAGATCGCGGAGACTGCGGTAAAAAACAGAGTTCCGATCATCCGCAGGGAGACGGCGGCACTTTTAAAGACAATGGTGACGCTTGTTTCCCCTGCCAGGATCCTGGAAGTCGGAACGGCGGTGGGGTATTCAGCGCTTTTGATGGCGTCTGTAATGCCGGAAAACTGCCGGATCACGACAATCGAAAAATATGAAAAAAGGATCCCGGAGGCGAAGGAAAATTTCCGCCTCGCAGGGATGGAAGAAAAGATCACGCTGCTGGAGGGCGACGCCGGGGAGATCCTCGCGGGGCTTTCCGGCTCCTTTGATTTTATCTTCATGGACGCGGCAAAGGGGCAGTATATCAACTGGCTGCCGGATATCCTGCGCCTGCTGAGAGACGGCGGACTCTTAATGTCTGACAATGTCCTGCAGGACGGGACGATCATGGAATCCCGCTATGCGGTGGAGCGTCGGGACCGCACGATCCATGAGAGAATGAGAGAGTATTTGTATACATTGAAACATATGGATGAATTTGAGACTTCGATCCTGCCGGTGGGCGATGGGGTCGCGCTCAGTGTAAAAAACAGGTCAGGAAAGGATTAGTTATGAGAAAAACGGAACTTCTGATTCCGGCAGGAAGCCTTGATGTCTTAAAGACGGCCGTGATCTACGGCGCCGATGCCGTATATCTCGGCGGTGAGGCATTCGGACTCCGCGCCAAAGCAAAAAACTTTACGAACGAAGAGATCATGGAAGGGATCAAATTTGCCCATGACCACGGCGTAAAGGTATATATCACGGCGAATATCCTCGCACACAACGATGACCTCCCGGGCGTGGAGGCATATTTTGAGGAATTAAAGACGATCCGTCCGGACGCGCTGATCATCTCGGATCCGGGTGTCTTTACGATCGCAAAGAGAGTTCTCCCGGATATGGAGATCCATATCAGCACACAGGCGAACAATACAAACTATGGAACTTACCTTTTCTGGCATGAACTCGGCGCAAAACGCGTCGTCTCCGCCAGAGAGTTATCTTTAAAGGAGATCAAAGAGATCCGCGCGCACATCCCGGAGGACATGGAGATCGAGAGCTTTATCCACGGCGCCATGTGCATCTCCTATTCCGGAAGATGTCTGCTCAGCAACTTCTTTACGGGGCGCGACGCGAACCAGGGTGCCTGTACCCATCCGTGCCGCTGGAAATATTCCGTTGTCGAGGAGACAAGACCGGGCGAGTACATGCCGGTCTATGAGAATGAGCGCGGAACTTATATCTTCAACTCCAAGGATCTCTGCATGATCGAACATGTGCCGGAGATGATCGATGCGGGGATCGACAGCTTTAAGATCGAGGGACGCATGAAGACGGCCCTCTACGTGGCGACTGTCGCGAGAACCTATCGCAAAGCGATCGATGATTATCTGGAGGACCCGGAAAAATATAAGGCGAACATGGAGTGGTACAAGGAAGAAATCGGAAAGTGTACGTATCGTGAGTTTACCACAGGCTTCTACTTCGGAAAACCGACTTCCGAGACCCAGATCTATGACAGCAATACTTACGTGAAGAACTATATCTACCTCGGAACCGTGGAAGAGCGGGATGCGAGAGGATTCGCGAAGATCGAGCAGAAGAATAAATTCTCTGTCGGCGAGACGATCGAGATCATGAAGCCGGATGGAAGAAATATTTCCGCGCTTGTCCGCGGCATCTACACAGAGGAAGGCGAGAGTCAGGAGAGCGCACCGCATCCGAAACAGATCCTTTATATCGATCTGGACGGGGAAGTGGAGCAGTACGATATTCTCCGCAAGAAAGAGGCGGAGTAAGATCCGGATCCGGAAAGAAGACAAAGCTGAATGGCTGCGTGCAGGATTTAGAAAGGAGGCATGATCGTGACAGTAATTTTTGGCATCCTGGGAATATTGTGTCTCATTTATTATGGTGTGATCGTGATCTACTCCGGTGCGGGAACCTCATTTTCCGCCATCTGGATCGTGCTGGCGCTGGGATTTTTTATCATGGTGGCCGTGGGAAAGTTTTATCCGAGGATCCGTGACAGAGTACCGGTGCAGATCGAGGTAGCTGTGATCACATTCTTTTCAGCGATCGCATTTATCTTCATCGTTGTGGAGCTCCTTATGGGATTCGGCGCGCTGTCTTTTCAGAAAGAGAGCGTCAATTATGTGATCGTTCTCGGTGCGCAGGTGCGCGGAAATACGATCAGCCGCACGCTGGAGCGGCGTCTGGAAAAGGCTGTGGAGTACGCGGCATATCATCCGAACACGGTATTTGTGCTTTCCGGCGGACAGGGGGATGACGAGGACGTGACGGAGGCATCCGCCATGTACCGCTACATGAAGAGCCGCGGAGTCCCGGATTACCAGCTGCTTCTTGAGGAATCATCCCGCAGCACTTACGAAAATATGGTATACAGCAAAATGCTGATTACAGAGCGTGAGCGGATCCGCCGTGCGACACTCCGCGCCGCCATGGCGGAATCCGGATATCTTCTCCCCCCGGATGAGGAGATCGTGATCCGGGTCGGGATTCTCACCAGCAATTTCCACGAACTCCGCGCCAAAGGGATCGCCCGCCACGTCGGCCTCCCCAACGTCAGCGGCATCTCCGCAAAGTCGGATCCCGTGCTGTTTGTACATTTTTGCGTGAGAGAGTGTTTTGCGATATTAAAAGATAAATTTGTGGGGAATATGTAACCAAGGGGATCAAGCTTAGAAGCCCGACGCAAGCTTGCTTGCAGGCGGGATTATAAGTTTGAGACCCACTCCCCACATGAGTAAGTAGCCATTTTTTCGAAGAAAAAATGAGCGGATTACGAATGTGGGGGGCAGGATTGCGGGAGCACGAAGTGCGGAGCAATTCGGTTACGACTATAGCGTAAAAAAGAAAGGATTTTTTCAGACATGGAGAGCCAGATCGAATCAGTCAAAGCCCTTGACGCGTATCGTCTTCGGCAGGTAAAACATATCCCGGAACTGAATTCCGACGGTATGATCTTAGAGCATAAAAAAACAGGGGCAAATATTTTCCTCATGAGCAACGAGGATGACAACAAAGTATTCTGCATCGGTTTCCGGACACCGCCGGCGGACAGCACCGGTGTTCCGCACATCATCGAGCACACCGTGCTCTGCGGATCTGATAAATTCCCGGTGAAGGACCCGTTTGTGGAACTTGTAAAGGGATCTTTGAATACATTCTTAAACGCGATGACCTACCCGGACAAGACCGTGTACCCGATCGCGAGCTGCAATGAGACGGATTTCCAGAACCTTATGGACGTATATATGGACGCCGTCTTCCATCCGAATATCGGAAAAGAGAAGAAGATCTTCATGCAGGAAGGCTGGCACTATGAGCTCGAGAGTCCGGAAGATGAGATCACCTACAACGGCGTTGTATACAACGAGATGAAAGGGGTGTTTTCCTCTCCGGAGAGCGTTCTGGACAGCTTCATCCACACGGCAATGTTCCCGGATACCTGCTATGGCGTGGAGTCCGGCGGAGACCCGGAGGACATCGTTAAGCTGACTTACGAGGATTATCTTGCGTTTTATCATAAATATTATCACCCGTCCAACAGCTATATCTACCTCTACGGAGATATGGACATGGCGGAAAAATTAAAATGGCTCGATGAGGAATATCTCGGAAAGTACGACAGAAAAGAGATCGATTCCGAGATCCGGATCCAGAAAAAATTCAAGGAGCCGATCGAGAGGGAGATCTTCTATTCCGTCTCCGAGTCTGAGAGCCTTGACCATGCGACTTACCTCTCGATCAACACGCAGGCCGGAAACGAGCTCTCCCCGAAGGAGTATGTGGCGTTCCAGATCCTGGAGTATGTGCTCTTAGATGCGCCGGGCGCACCGCTTAAAAAAGCACTCTTAGACGCGGGGATCGGCGACGATATCATGGGCGGCTACGAGTATGGGATCCTGCAGCCGTATTTCTCCGTGATCGCAAAGAATGCAGAGCGTGAGCAGAAAGATGAGTTCGTGAAAGTTGTAAAATCCACACTGAGAAAACTGGTGGACGGCGGCATCGAGAAAAAGAGCCTGAAGGCCGGGATCAACAACTACGAATTCCAGTACCGCGAGGCGGACTACGGTTCTGCGCCGAAGGGACTCATGTACGGTCTCCAGTGCCTGGACAGCTGGCTCTACGGCGGCGATCCGATGATGCACTTAGAGTATGAGGAGACCTTCGCAGCCTTAAAAGAAGGCGCTGACTATGGATATTTTGAAGGACTTATCAGGACATACCTTCTCGACAACCCATATGAGGCGGTTGTGATCGCAAGCCCGAAGAAGAACCTTACCGCCCGGATCGAAGAGCAGACTGCAAAGAAGTTAAAGGAATACAAGGACAGCCTCTCCAAAGAGGAAATCGATGCGCTGGTCCGCCAGACAAAGGAATTAAAAGAGTACCAGGACACCCCGTCCCCGAAGGAAGACCTCGAGAAGATCCCGATGCTGACGAGAGATGAGATCGGAAGAGAGCCTGCGAAGCTGATCTTTGAGGAGACAAAGCTTGACGGCATCACCGTGGTCCGCCACGAGATGTTTACATCCGGGATCGGATATCTGAAAGTCCTCTTCAATACGAACCGGGTTCCGATGGAAGACCTGCCGTATCTCGGACTCTTAAAATCCGTCCTCGGATATGTGGATACGAAGAACTACAGCTACAGTGATCTGAGCAGTGAGATCTTCTTAAACAGCGGCGGTGTTTCCTTCTCCGTAACCTCCTACCCGGATCTTGCGAAAGCGGGAAGCTTCACAGGAGTTTTCGTTTGCAGCGCGAGAGTCCTCTATGAGAAACTTGACTTTGGATTCGAGATCCTGGAAGAGATCATCAACCGCTCGGTTCTCGATGATGAAAAGCGCTTAAATGAGATCTTGAGCGAAGGAAAGTCAAAGTCCCAGATGAAACTCATGGGATCCGGTCACACGGCGGCCGTTGCGAGAGCGACCTCCTACTTCTCCGATACTTCCTATTTCAACGATATGACAGGCGGGATCGGATACTATAAATTCTTAGAGGACCTGGCAAAGAACTTTGAGACAAAGAAAGACGAGATCATTGCCGGCCTGAAGCGTGTGATGGCAGCGCTCTTTACGAGAGAGAACATGACAGTCAGCTACACAGCTGACCAGGAAGGATTCTCTTATCTGGAAGGCGCGATGAAGAAGCTTTCTGAGAAGATCCCGGCAGGAACCGGAAAAATCTATCCGTTCACAGCACCGAAGGAGAACAGAAATGAGGGCTTTACTTCCTCCTCCAAGGTCAACTATGTGGCACACTGCGGAACCTTCGCGGGAAGCGGATATTCCTACACAGGCGCGCTGCGGATCTTAAAAGTGATGTTAAGCTATGATTATCTCTGGATCAACATCCGCGTGAAAGGCGGTGCATACGGCTGCATGAGCGGCATCGGGCGTTCCGGTGAGGGATATTTTGTCTCCTACCGTGATCCGGAGGTGAAGAAGAGTGATGATATCTATCTCGGAATTCCGGATTATCTGGAGAATTTCGAGGCGGATGAGCGCACGATGACAAAATATGTCATCGGAACCATTAGCGATATTGATACTCCGCTGACGCCGTCCTTAAAGGGAAGCCGCGGACTCTCCGCATGGTATTCCGGAGTGACGGATGAGATGCTGAAAAAAGAGCGCGAGGAGATCTTAAACGCGACCGTGGAAGATATCCGCGCCCTCGCACCGATCACAAAGGCAGTCCTTGAGACAGGAGCTGTGTGTGTAGTCGGAAATGAGGATAAGATCAAGGCGGACAGGGAACTGTTCAAGGAGATCAAACCGTTATTTGAGTAAGAAAAAAGACTGCAAAGGGAACTGTTCGGCAGGTCTGCATACCATCTGCACCGACCGGAACAGAACCGGGGACAGGAAGAAAAAATACAGGGAAAAGTACGGAAACGTTTTTGAAAAAGCTAAGGAGAATTCATGAAAAAAGGATATAAATCAGGTTTTGTGACACTGATCGGCCGTCCGAATGTTGGAAAATCCACATTGATGAACCATCTGATCGGACAGAAGATCGCGATCACGTCGGAAAAACCGCAGACCACGAGAAACAGGATCCAGACCGTGTATACAGACGAGCATGGTCAGATCATCTTCCTCGACACACCGGGGATCCACAAAGCGAAAAACAAGCTCGGTGAGTACATGGTAAACGTTGCGGAGCATACACTCCGTGAGGTCGACGTGATCTTATGGCTCGTGGAGCCGGGAACCTACATTGGTTCCGGTGAGCAGCATATCTTAAAAGTGCTGCAGACCGTAAAGACACCGGTCATCCTTGTCATCAACAAGATCGATACGGTGAAGAAAGAGGATATCTTAAAGACCATCGAGACCTACAAGGATGCATACCACTTTAAAGAGGTGATCCCGGTATCGGCGATGAAGAAGACGAACACCGACACGCTGATCCACACGATATTCCAGTATCTGCCGGAGGGACCGCAGTACTATGATGAGGACACCGTGACCGACCAGCCGATGCGCCAGATCGCTGCGGAACTGATCCGTGAGAAAGCGCTGCGTATGATGTCGGATGAGATCCCGCACGGGATCGCAGTGACGATCGAGCGGATGACGGAGCGCGACAACGGCATGTTCGATATCGATGCGACGATCATCTGTGAGAGAGAGTCCCACAAGGGGATCGTGATCGGAAAAGGCGGTCAGATGTTAAAGCGCATCGGAACCTCCGCGAGGATCGAGATCGAGAACCTCATGGACACGAAGGTCAACTTAAAGCTCTGGGTCAAGGTCCGCAAGGAGTGGAGAGATTCCGAGCTGTATATGAAGAACTACGGATATAATTCGAAAGATATCTGATCACTCTGCTGCAGCATGGCTGGTCAGGCAGACAGATTTCTGTCTGCGGCCGTAGCAGGAAAGCTCTGGATCAGATGCAAGAGGTTATTAAAGGAACGAAGAAATGAGAGAACAGGTAGTCCTGACCGGGATGGTCATCAAATCTGCCCCGGCGGGCGAATATGACAGAAGACTCGTGATCTTAACCTGCGAGCGGGGAAAGATCACGGCTTTTGCAAGAGGTGCGAGAAGACCCGGAAGTACGCTGATGGCGTCCTCAGCCCCCTTTGTGTTCGGCACATTCTCCCTCTATGAGGGCCGGGACGCCTATTCCCTCGTTTCTGTGGAGGTACAGAATTACTTCCGGGAGATCACGGAAAATATGGAGGCGGCATGTTACGGCTCGTATTTTCTGGAGTTCGCGGACTATTACGGGAGAGAGAACCTGGAGGCGGTCGAGACCTTAAAACTTCTCTACCAGTCACTCCGGGCACTCTTAAAGAGCACGATCCCGAACCGGCTCGTGAGGGCTGTCTTTGAGTTAAAGCTCATGGAGATCAACGGCGAGTACATGGAAAAGCCTCTGGGAAGGCTGGAAGACTCCACAATCTATACGTGGGAATACGTTCTCGCGTCTCCGGTGGAAAAGCTTTACACCTTTACAGTCACGGAGAAAGTCCTGGAAGAATTCACAAAGTGCGTGGCGGAAAATAAGCGGCGATTTGTGGATAAAACCTTCCATTCACTTGACATTTTGGATGTTCTTGTATATAAATGATGTTAAAGGTTTTTTGACTTTTTTGGCAATGGATCATTCGTTGCTTTTCACGGGTAGGAATTTTCAGAACTGAAAATTCCGTATGATACAGTAGCGGTCGCGGATTTTGCCGATTTGGAATGCGAAGCATCGGTATCATAAACAGGTTTATCCTTAAAAATCGTTTTTGAGGATCAAGGAGGAATTATGAAAAAAGGACAGACGGCGGCAGCCATTCTCCTTCTCGCATTTGCCTTAAACGGCTGCGGCGGCGGAGTGGGAAAGACCGCATTTGCCCCGACGGAGACCAGCCTTTATGTCACAAAGGAAGGCACCGTCACCAGCGCAGATGTGGAAATCTGCGAGAATGATTATTACAGCGCCGATGAATTAAAAGCCTATGCGCAGGAGATGCTGGACGCATTCGAGAGCGAAAACCAGTCCGGAAGCAGTGAGAAAAAGGCTGAGATCACGGAATGTACCGTGAAGGATGGGACTGCGAAACTTCTCATCACCTTCCCGGATGCGGAGGAATACCTTCGCTTTGCGGCGGAGTATCCGGATGAGGAGAGCGGGATCCAGGTCGAGAGTCTGGATGTGGTTTCCGTGCAGGACGGAGTGGAAAAAGGCTATATCGTCGGTTCAAATTTCTATAAAGCAGGCGATGAAAAGACGGAAGTATCCGCTGTGGACATCACAAAACAGAAAAAGTTCTATGTGGTCTGTGTGACCGGCAGCGCGAAGATCCAGACGGACGGTGCGATCCAGTATGTGTCCGAGGGCGTGACCTTAAACGGGAATACGGCCGAGACGCCGAAAGGCGAGACGTCTTATATTATCTTCAGATAAAAGGATCCGGCGGAAATCCGCGGATCTTAGAGAGACGGGATCTTCAGTTTAAGATCCTGTGATCATGGCAATACGCCGGATGGGATGGAATTACCCCGAAATCCCAGGTGGTTGTAGATAGAATTACTTTCCGCATAAACCAGTGCGGAAGAGATCAAGAGGAGAGTCACAATGGAAAAGACAATGGAAAAAATTGTAGCACTTGCGAAATCCAGAGGCTTTGTTTATCCGGGTTCCGAGATTTACGGAGGTCTTGCAAACACATGGGATTACGGCAATCTGGGCGTAGAGCTTAAGAATAACGTAAAACGTGCGTGGTGGAAGAAATTCATCCAGGAAAATCCGTACAACGTAGGTGTGGACTGCGCGATCTTAATGAACTCCCAGACATGGGTTGCATCCGGACATATCGGCGGTTTCTCCGATCCGTTAATGGACTGTAAGGCATGTAAAGAGCGTTTCCGTGCCGACAAGCTCATCGAGGATTATATGGCAGAGAAAGGCATCGAGCCGGAAACTCCGATCGATGGCTGGAGCCAGGAGCAGATGAAGAAGTACATCGACGACAACCAGATCCCGTGCCCGAGCTGCGGAAAGCATGACTTCACGGATATCCGTCAGTTCAACTTAATGTTCAAGACATTCCAGGGCGTTACCGAGGATGCAAAGAACACCGTTTACTTAAGACCGGAGACTGCACAGGGTATCTTCGTAAACTTCAAGAATGTCCAGAGAACATCCAGAAAGAAAGTTCCGTTCGGTATCGGACAGATCGGTAAGTCCTTCCGTAACGAGATCACACCGGGCAACTTCACATTCCGTACCAGAGAGTTCGAGCAGATGGAGTTAGAGTTCTTCTGCAAACCGGGTACAGACCTTGACTGGTTCGCATATTGGAAACAGTTCTGCATCAAGTGGCTGCAGGATCTCGGCATCAAACCGGACGAGATGCGTGCACGTGACCATTCTCCGGAGGAGCTCTGCTTCTACAGTAAGGCAACCACAGACCTTGAGTTCTTATTCCCGTTCGGCTGGGGCGAGCTCTGGGGTATCGCGGACAGAACCGATTACGACCTGACACAGCATCAGAACGTATCCGGACAGGATATGTCCTACTTCGACGATGAAGTAAACGAGAAGTACATCCCGTACGTTATCGAGCCGTCACTCGGCGCAGACCGTGTAACACTTGCATTCCTCTGCTCCGCATATGACGAGGAAGAGTTAGAGGGCGGCGATGTCCGCACCGTTATGCACTTCCATCCGGCGATCGCACCGGTGAAAGTCGGCATCCTTCCGTTATCCAAGAAGTTAAACGAGGGCGCTGAGAAGGTATACGCAGAACTTTCCAAATACTACAACTGTGAGTTCGATGACAGAGGAAATATCGGTAAGAGATACAGAAGACAGGACGAGATCGGTACTCCGTTCTGCGTAACATACGACTTTGATTCTGAGACAGACGGCGCTGTAACCGTTCGTGACAGAGACACGATGGAGCAGGTTCGTATCCCGATCGCAGAGTTAAAGAGCTATTTTGAGGATAAATTAAGTTTCTAATGGAGTCCGGAACGTGCAAAGCACATGACTGGCTGCGGAGCGGATCTGCAGACGGCGTGTGAGCCGCATGTGATTTAGGACTTTATGACAGGATGAGGCGGCTGGATCTTATGTCAGACCGCCTCTTTCTTCTATAACAGGAAATGACAGACAGGAAAGAAAAATGGAAAAAAGTAAGATCATTCTGGCATCCGGTTCCCCGAGACGGAAAGAACTGCTTTTGCAGATCGGGATCGTCCCGGAGATCATCGTGAGCCATGTGGAAGAGAAGATCACATCGGACGTCCCTGCTGAGGTCGTGATGAGTCTCGCAGAGCAGAAAGCCGTCGATGTGGCAAAAGAGATGCCGGAGGGAACCGTGATCCTTGGGTCCGATACGGTCGTCGCGGCGGACGGAAAGATCCTCGGGAAGCCGAAGAGCCACGAGGAGGCGTATGAGATGATCAGGCGTCTCGCGGGGCGCAGCCATCAGGTCTATACGGGCGTCTGCCTCGTGAAAAAAGGACCGGAGGGAGAAGCGGATACGGTCGTTTCCTTCTATGATGAGACGGACGTGAATGTTTCCCCGATGACGGAAAAAGAGATCCGGGAGTATGCGGATTCCGAGGAGCCGATGGACAAGGCGGGATCGTATGCGGTCCAGGGATTTTTTGCAAGATATATCGACGGATTAAAGGGATCTTACGCGAATGTGATGGGACTTCCGGTGCATCTTGTATATCAGGAATTGAAAAAACTTGGTGCTTTATAAATGTGCAGACGGGTTGATTCAGCAGGTCAGCGCATCTTGCTGTGCTGACCGTAATAAAACATACTTGCAGACAACGATCTGTGAGGTCTGCGTACCTGTTGCGGGAGACACAGGAAAACATAAGCTTGAGGACAGAAATATGGGAAAATGGAACCGGTGGGGAAGGACGCTTGCGGCGGTCGTCCTCACGGCAGTGATCGTCTGCGGATGCGGCGTGAAAGAGACGCTGCTTTCCGGCAGAAAAAGTGAAAGAGAGTACGGGAAAGCCGAGAGCATGGTGATCGTCACCACGGAGCGGCTCCGTTATGAAGAATTATATACAGACAAGATCTGGGATGTCGCGGTGGACGAGTCCGGAACCACGTTTGAGGAGACTCTGGTAAACCAGATCCATGATTTTTTAAAGGAATTAAAGACGATGAGCCGCATGGCCGACGAGGAGAACGTCACACTCTCGGGAAAAGAGCGGGAGCTTGTGAAGCAGGCGGCGGCTCAGTATATGGAAAATCTGAAAAACGCCGGGGACAGCTTCGAGATCACCCGGGATGTGGCAGAATCCTTATATGAGGACTACTGGAAAGCGGAAAAACTGGTGGAGACCCTGACGGAAAATGTCAATCTGGAGGTCAGCGACAGCGAGGCGAAGGTCATCACGGTCGATGAGATCGTACTTTCCGACAAAGATCAGGCGGATGAGACCTTAAAAAAGGTCCGGACGGAGGGAACGGACTTTATGACGGTCGCAAAAGAGGTGTCCGAGGACCAGGAGATCGAGAAAAAGATCTCCAGAGGCATGAGGTCAGAAGAATATGAGCAGGCCGCTTACGCGCTGGCTTCCGGGGAGATCAGCGATGTGATCGGGGCAGACGGAAAATATTATATCCTGCGCTGCGTGAGCGATTACGATGAGGCCGCGACGAAGATCCGGAAGGAAGAGATGGTCCGGGAGAAGAAGAACGAGGCGTTCTATGAGACATACTCGGAGTACGCGGCGAAGGTCCATCTCGCGAAGGATGACAGTCTGTGGAAAAATCTTTCCATCACAGACGGGGAGAAGACATCGGCAGATTTCTTCGAGATCTTTGAGACGGTATGTAAGGAGACGGAATGACGGTCCCTCTGGTCTGCGCATCTGTTTGCGGACTGTGAGATCACATAGACGGAACGGCGTAACTATTCAGTAGGTCTGCGCACTTGCTGCGCTGACCATAATAAAGCACAGGATTGGAGGCAAAAATCCCATTGGCGAAGCCGATCTGGAATGGATTTTTGCTCGTAACTTGCCATGCATCCGAAGGAAAGCTCCAGGGGAGGTTTCTGTAGGTGTGAGGGTGCTGAACAGTTACGGAACGGCAAAAAATATATGGAGGTAAGCAATGGTAGCATTAAAGGTCGAAGAGCAGAAAGCATTTACGGAAGGGCTTTTTATCGGGGAGATCTTTGATAAATTTCTTGTCAGGGAAGCGGAGATCGTGACCTGGAACCGGTTTTCCATCGACGGAAAGATCCGTCAGGGATATTTTTCGGAAGAAGAGCTAGAGGAGAACCGGATCGAAGAATATTCTTCCTGGAAGAGCTTAAAGCCGATCTGCTACTCCCTGATCAGGGGAAAACGGCTGCCGGAGAGCTTCCGGATCGTATTTCTGATGCCGCCGTCGGCAAGAGACCGGTTTGTTTCCGGGAGAGTTCCGGGGATCAGTCCGGATCAGGTAGGAGGACTTTACATCAATGTCCAGTATGAAAACCAAGAGATGATCTGCGTTACGGGGACGTCCATGAAACAGTTTACCATGGATCGGACGCTGGAGAATGAATGGGACGAGAATGTAAGGAAATTCCTCCGGAAAAACGGGGTAGCAGTCAGCTAGGACCGGCTGCGGTCTGTAAAATATGGGGAACAGACCGGAAAGAAGCATCATTTTGGGAAAGGGGTTACTATCATGGAAAAATTTGCGGATCTTCAGTATGTCCGTCCGGACATGGAAAAAGTCTTTGCGCGCGTATCAGGGGATATCGCAGCGTTAAAGGAAGCAAAGAGCTATGAGGAGTTTAAAAATGCCTACATGGACTTCGTGGAGGCGGATACGGAGCTTGAGACGGCAAAGACAGTCGCTCATATCCGGAACACGATCAACCTTTTAGACAGCTTCTACGAGGGCGAGATGGCATATTTCAACAGCCAGATGCCGAAATACGGGATCCTGAAAAAAGAGATGGGAGAGGTCATTGTGGCATCCCCGTTCAAAGGCGAGATGGAGAAAGAATTCGGCTCCATCCTCCTGCAGAACATGGAAGCGCAGAAACAGCTCTCCGACGAGTGCATTGTGGACGATCAGGTGGAGGAAGCCGAGCTTGTCAACCAGTACATGAAGACCCAGGCGGCGGCCACCGTGGATTTCCGCGGAGAGCAGCTCGGGACATACGGACTCTTAAAACACATGCAGAGTACGGACCGCACTGAGAGAAAAGCGGCGTTTGAGGCGTGGGCGGAGCTCTATGCGGGGATCGCCCCGAAGCTCGACGAAGTCTATGACGGTCTCGTGAAGGTGCGCTCCGGAATGGCGAAAAAGCTCGGATTTGAGAGCTTTATCCCGATGGGATATCTGCGCCGCCGCCGTTTCGACTATACGGCGAAAGACCTGGAAGTGTTCCGGAAACAGGTGCGGGAGATCATTGTCCCGGCTGCGAAGGAGCTCTATGAGCGCCAGAAAGAGGCACTCGGCATCGAGCATCTCTATTATTACGATGAGTCCCTGACCTCCCCGGACGGAAATCCGGTCCCGGTCGGTGATAAGGAATACCTGGTCGGTGAGGCTCAGAAGATGTACCGCGAACTCTCGAAGGAGAGCGGAGAGTTTTTCGATTTCATGATCGAACATGATCTCTTCGACCTGGAGTCGAAACATGGAAAGCGCGCGGGCGGATACTGCACGACACTTCCTCTCTACCATGCACCGTTCATCTTCTCCAACTTCAACGGCACGGACGCCGATGTGAATGTCCTGACCCACGAGGCTGGCCATGCGTTTGCCGGTTTCACAGCGGCAAAATTCCAGAAGATCCCGGAGCTCTGCCACTCCACAAGTGAGATCGCGGAGATCCACTCGATGAGCATGGAACTCTGGACTTACCCCTGGATGGAGAAATTCTTCGGGGACCGCGCGGAGCAGTACCGGAAAGAGCACCTCGCGGACGCTCTCATGAAGATCCCGTATATGGTCTGCGTGGATGAATTCCAGCACAAGGTCTTTGAAAATCCGGAGATGACCGCGATAGAGCGGAGAGCAGTCTGGAGCAGCCTGGAAAAGATCTATATGCCGTGGAGAGATTATGACGGCAACGAATTCCTTGAGGGCGGCGGATTCTGGATGCAGAAGCAGCACATCTTCTTGTATCCGTTCTACTATGTGGACTACGCGATGGCCCAGATGGGGGCGTTTGAGTTCTACACAAAGATGAAGGAAGACCGGAAAGCGGCATGGGCAGACTACTACAAACTCTGCGCAGCCGGCGGTTCCATGGGATATTTCGATCTCTTAAAATACAGCGGACTCCACAAAGTCCTGGATGACGGTTCTGTGAAGATCATCATGAAGGGCGTGTTTGAGGAGCTGGGATTATAAAAAGAAAGATAAGCAGCGGAACTTATTCTCTGAGAGTAGTTCCGCTGCTTTTTTCATCGAGAAGAATACAACATGCAATACGGCATAAATTGGTTACTTTTCACGGGTAGGAATTTTCTGAACTGAAAATTCCGTATGATACCGTTATGGCCGCGGATTTTGCCGATTTGGAATGCGAAGCATCGGCAAAATCCTGTTACAGTGCGCGGGCATGGAGTGCCCGTGTACTGTAACATAAATTGTAAAAACTTCCTCTTAGTTTTCAGAAAAAAGTAAGGAAAAAAGGGTCGAAATATGGTAGGATGATACTAGGGTCAAAAGGACGAAAATCCGATGCAAGCTTGCTTGCAAGAGGATTTCCGACCTTGGGACCCGCCAAAAACATGAATAAGCAGCCATTTTTCGTAGAAAAATGAGCGGATTATGAATGTTTTTGAGTATTGTGAGAGCACGAAGTGCGGAACAATACGGTATCATAAGAAACCTAAAAAGGAGGACAAATCATGGAACAGATCGCAATCCTTGTTGTGGATGATGAGAAAGAGATCGCGGACCTTGTGGAGATCTACCTGGTCAGCGATGGATATAAAGTATTTAAGGCAAACAATGCGAAAGAGGGACTGGAGATCCTGGAAAAGGAGGAGATCCATCTGGTGCTCCTGGACATCATGATGCCGGGAATGGACGGACTCGAGATGTGCAGAAAGATCCGGGAGACGAACAACATCCCGATCATCATGCTGAGTGCGAAATCAACGGATCTCGACAAGATCCTGGGACTTGGGACCGGCGCGGATGACTATGTGGTAAAACCGTTCAATCCGCTTGAACTCACGGCCCGCGTGAAATCCCAGCTCCGCCGTTATACCCAGTTAAACCCGAACAGCAATACCGGAAAGGCGGCAAAGAACGAGATCACGATCCGCGGACTCTCGATCAACAAAGACAACCACAAGGTCATCGTGTACGGGGAGGAGATCAAGCTGACTCCGATCGAGTTCGATATCCTGTACCTTCTCGCGTCGAATCCGGGCCGCGTGTTCAGCACGGATGAAATCTTTGAGAAGGTGTGGAACGAAAAAGTATACGAGGCAAACAATACCGTCATGGTACATATCCGGAGACTGCGCGGAAAGATGAAAGAAGACACGAGACAGGATAAGATCATCACGACGGTCTGGGGGGTAGGATACAAAATTGAAAAGTGACTGGAGCAGAAACTTTTACACGCAGATCGCGGTCAATATCTTTTACAGCGCTCTGATCGCATGTCTGGTGGACGCGTTCCTGATCATGAATATCAACCTTCTGCTGGCATATCTGGACCAGACCAGGTACGCGAATATGATGATCTTCCAGATCTTCCGGATGGGGACGATCACGACGATCCTCTATGTCCTCATCGGGATCGGAGTCTTTTCCCTCACGCTTCTGCTGCTTGAGAGAAAGACGATGAAATACATCGGAAAGATCGCGATGGCGATCCAGAACATCTCCGAAGGCGATCTGAATACCCAGATCGAGGTCGTGGGAGACGATGAATTCTCTGCAATGGCATCCAATCTGAACAGGATGGAAGCAGATATCCGGAAGCTTATGGATAAGGAGCGCGAATCGGAGCGGACGAAGAATGAGCTGATCACGAACGTCGCCCATGACCTTCGGACACCGCTCACGTCCATCATCGGCTATCTGGAGCTTCTCTCCTCCGGACCGGCGATCAGCCAGGAGATGCAGAAAAAGTATATCGATATCGCCTATGTGAAGGCAAAACGCCTGGAAAAACTGATCGAAGATCTCTTCGGCTTTACGAAGATGAACTACGGCAGGATTTCCATGAACGTCGGAAAAGTGGACATCGTTAAGCTTCTCGGGCAGCTTTTGGAGGAATTTTATCCGAGTTTTATGGATAAGGACCTGACTTACGAGTTAAAGAGCAATGTCCCGTCCCAGGTGATCACGGCGGACGGAAATCTCCTCGCGAGACTTTTCGACAACCTGATCAACAACGCGATCAAATACGGGGCCGAAGGAAAGAAAGTCCTGGTCCAGGTGCTCGCGAAGGACGATATAGTCACGGTGTCCGTCACGAACTACGGCTATGTGATCCCGGCGGAGGAGCTGCCGCTGATCTTCAATAAATTTTACCGCGTGGAGCAGTCCCGCTCATCAAAGACCGGAGGAACCGGTCTGGGACTTGCCATTGCAAAGAGCATCGTGGACATGCATGGCGGAACGATCAGCGTGGCCAGTGACCTGAACGGAACGGTGTTCACCGTAAAGCTGAAGGTGGATTTTGATGTGAATAAGGAAAATTTTGCAGGCAATGCTTCACGCTAGGAATATCAGGGGAAATATATGAATCAGACGAAAAAATATCTGCTTTTTGGGTGTATGGCTGCCGTCCTTGTGACGGCGGACAGCTTTCCCGCTTTTGCCGGGGATTCGGAACTCTACGGAGTCAGCCTGGATCAGGAAGAACAGGCGAAAGCTCCGGTCGCTCTGGACATCACGGCCGTGTATGGGAAGACGGCCAGGCTCGGGAGTTTTGTCCCGTTAAAGATCCGCCTCTACGGCCAGTCGGAGAGTGCGTTTCAGGGGACTCTTACCGTGTCGACGCTGGAGAGCGTAAACAACGGGACGGCGGAACCGTATGAATATTCCTGGTCGGTCGAGGTTTCGCCTGCGGAGACAAAGAACATGGAGCTCTACGTCCCGCTGGGGCAGAAAAACGGCAGGATCTATCTGACATTAAAAGACGCGAAAAACAGGACCATGGGGGAAACCTCCATGGATTTTGACGTTTCAAAGGAAGAGAGCCGTCTCCTTGCGGGAGTTATCGAAAACAGACCGGGAAACTTAAACTGGCTCGACGGAGTCGGTCTGAATTACGGGATGGTCCAGTCGAAAACGGTCGAGATCGCGAAGGAGGACTTTCCGGATGACCCGAGAGGACTTTCGATGTTCGACCTGCTCATTGTAAACGGGATCGACTGCGGGACTCTTAACCAGGCACAGAAAGAGGCCGTGGCGGACTGGGTGAGCGACGGTGGTACCCTGATCCTCGGCACCGGAAAAAACGGCGGGAAAACACTGGAACTCCTGAGTGAAATGCAGACGGATATCACGCTGGAGGACGCGAAGACCGTGTGGATCGGAATGGGAACCGAGTACGCGGATCAGAATCCGGCAGAATCTGAGGTGCGCTTAAACTATGCGCAGGCGGAGATTCCGGGTGCTTCGGAACGGATGGTCACAGACGGGACCCCGCTCTTAAAGATCATGAGCTGCGGAAACGGACGGATCGGCGTTCTGGGGATCGATCTTTCGGAGATCACCGGCTTCGTGAAACGAAATCCTTCCTACGCGGCCTGGTTTCTCGGGGAGGTGTTCCGGGAGGAAGAACTGAACAGGATCTATTACTATTCCTATGGCCGGGATGCCGGCTACTGGAATGCCCAGAATCTTGTGAGCGGAGGAAATGCGAAGCGGCTTCCGAACCTTGTCCTCTACGGCTTTGTGATCTTTGGATATCTGGTCATCGCGGGGCCGGGTCTCTATCTGATGCTGAAAAGAAAAGGACTGAACAGGTATTACGGCGGTTCTTTGCTTGTCTTTTCGGCAGCAGCCTGCGTTGTGATCTGGGCGATGGGAGGAAAGACGAGATTCACGAGTGAGTTCTGTACAAGTGCGACGATCCTGGATGCGGAGAACGATACCGTCCGTGAGAAGACATTCTTAAATATCCGGACGCCGGACAGCAGCGGATTTTCCGTGAAGCTCACGCCGGACTACCGGGTCTCCCCGCTGACAAGGAGCGGACGGTATGATACGGTCCGCGTGGAGAACTTTGAAAAGAACATTCAGGCTGCGATTGGGATCCGGAAAGAGGCGGATGACACCGTGATCTTCAGCAGAAGATCAAAAGCGTTTGACTCCCGGTATTTTCTTCTGGAACGGGAGACAGAGATGCAGGGCAAAACGGATGCCAGTCTCACGGTATCGGGCGGAAAGATCAGCGGTTATGTTGAGAATCATCTGCCTGTGAAGCTGGAAAATGCGGCGGTCTATCTCTACGGACAGGTCGTGATCCTGGGCGATCTGGAGCCGGGACAGAGGATCGAACTGGAGAATGAGAAGCTTCTGGTATGGCCGGTCGGAATGACATGGCTGCTCGCGGATCGGGTCTGCGGCTATCCGGACCGCGCGGACGATTCGAACGAGGAGTACATGGAAAATATTCAGAAATCCGGTCTCGGAGGATATTTTGCGGATCATTATTATTCCAGATATAACCCGGAAGTCCGACTCGGCGGCTTTATTCCGTCATCCTACGCGGGATCGGCCGGAATCCCTGCTGACAACCAGGACGGAAAGACGTTCTATACGGAATCGGTGAGCTGTCAGATGGGAAAGGACGGGGAGATCTACCGCTGTGGTCAGATGGCGGAGCCGTCTGTGAGTACCGGAATGGGCGTCAGCTACGGAAACGCCATGGTCCTGTACGGAACGGATCCGGTGATCGTGGAATATGATCCGGGAACGGATATTCAGATCGGGACATATTCCTTCCTGCCTGTTTCGGAGCAGTTTTTCGAGGATGCGAGATATTCCTATATCGGCCGGTTTTCCGGAGAAGCGTCATTTTATAATGAGAAGACGGGAACCTACGATCCGGTCGATATCCGGAAACAGGATTTTACGAGGGAGGAACTGAGCGATTACATTGCCGCGGACGGAAAGATCACGGTCCGCTATTCCGGCGGGAATGACGCGGAGAATGGAACCAGTCAGGCACTTCCGCTCCTGATGGTCACGGGGAGGGAAAACTGATGCTGAAGATACAGGGACTGAAAAAGAAATTTGGCAATTTTGAGGCGCTCTCCGGACTCGACATGGAAGTTGCGGAGGGAGCGCTTTACGGCTTTGTCGGACCGAACGGAGCCGGAAAGACCACAGCGATCCGTATCATCACGGGACTCCTGAATGCGGATGAAGGTTCTGTCCTGATCGACGGAAAAGATGCGTTCTGCTACCGGGACCAGGTGAAGGATCTGTTTGGATACGTTCCGGATGAATTTGGTCTGTATGACAATCTGAAAGTCTGGGAATACATGGACTTTTTTGCCTCCTGTTACGGGCTTTCCGGCCTGGTGGCGAGAGAGCGGTGTACAAACCTCCTGGAACAGGTAAAGCTTGCGGATAAGGAAGACTTTTTCGTGGACAGTCTTTCGCGCGGAATGAAGCAGCGGCTCTGTCTGGCCCGCGCAATGATCCACGATCCGAAGCTTCTGATCCTGGACGAGCCGACCTCCGGGATGGACCCGAGAGCGCGTGTGGAATTCAAGGAGCTCTTAAAGGAGCTGTGCGCGGAGGGAAAGACGATCCTTGTGAGCTCCCATATCCTCTCGGAGTTGGCGCAGATGTGTACCGATATCGGGATCATTGATGCCGGAAAGATCGTTCTGTCCGGAAACATGGGGGATATCTTAAAGCAGGTCAATGATTCGAACCCGATCCGTGTCCAGGTTGTCGAGAATGTCCGGGAGGCGGTACAGTTTCTCAGGGCAGAGCCGGAGGTCCGGACGATCACGGTGGAAGGAAACGACCTCGTCGTGGGATTCCACGGCGGAAAGGACGCGGAAGCGATGCTTCTCGCAAAACTGGTAGCGCATAACATCGGGATCTGCGGATTCTGGAGAGAACAGGGGGACCTGGAGAGCATCTTCATGCAGATCACGGATCATGATATGGAAAAGGTGGTGATGACGAGTGAAGAATAATCCGGTCTATAAGAGGGAAATGCTGGTCCGGTCGAGAAGTTTCCGGATCCCGCTCATCATCATGATCTTTAACGGGATCCTGGCTCTGGTGGCGCTCTTAAACATGTACCAGAGCATCGCGCAGGTAAAGGTGAGCGGATCCGTCACCTATGAGAATTTTTTACAGCTCTACACGTTTGTGGCTGCCCTGGAGTTTATGATGCTGATGTTCATCATGCCGGCGCTGACGTCGGCCAGCATCAGCGGGGAGCGGGAACGCCACACGCTGGAGCTGATGTTTACGACAAAGATCCGCCCGGTCGACATTGTGATCGGAAAACTCGCGTCGGCGTTCACGCATCTGATGATCCTCGTGTTCTCGAGTATTCCGGTCCTGATGCTGACCTTCATCTATGGGAGCATCAGTTCGCAGGATCTCTTCCTGCTGCTGTTCAGCTATGTGACCGTTGCATTGTACTGCGGAAGTCTTGGAATCTTCGCTTCTTCGTTGATGAAGCGCTCGACATTTTCGAATGTCATCACCTACGGGATCATGGTGGTCCTCGTGGTGGGGACGTACATGCTGAATGTGTTCCTGCTGAGGATCTCGGAGACAGAGATCAATATGATGGTGCTGGGGGCGGGGGAGACGATCCCTGAGCCGACTTCCGGGGCGGCCGTCTATCTGCTGCTCGCGAATCCGGCGATCACGTTCGCGCAGATCCTGGAAGGCCAGGTTGCGGGAGGCGGAGGAAACTTTAAGATCCGGAACTTTCTCGGAAGTCAGGCTGGGAATCTGATCACGGATCACTGGGTCTTCTTTAGCCTCATCCTGCAGCTTGTCCTGTCGGCGATCTTCATATGGGGAGCCGTCTTTTTCCTGGAACCGGTGAGAAGACAGAAAAAGGCTGATCTTCAGAGTACCCGCTGAGTTACTTTTTACGGGCGGAACAGTCAGAGAGAAAAAATTCATGTGGAGGTAACAGGAATGTTTTATATCGGATGCCATCTCTCCTCTGCGAAGGGGTTCCTCGCGATGGGAAAGGACGCGGAAAAGATCGGAGCGACGACGTTCCAGTTTTTCACGAGAAATCCACGGGGCGGAAGTGCAAAGCCGCTCGACCATGAGGATATCCAGGCATTTTTAAAATTAAAGGAAGAGCTGGGGATCGGAACACTGGTGGCCCATGCTCCGTATACATTAAACGGCTGCTCAGCGGACGAAAAGATCCGTGATTTCGCGAAGCGGACCATGGCGGATGACTTGGAGCGCATGGAGGCGATCCCGGGAAATCTCTACAATTTTCATCCCGGAAGCCATGTAAAACAGGGCGTGGAAGCTGGGATCACTTATATCGCAGAAATGTTGAATGAGATCCTGCGTCCGGATCTCCACACGACGGTACTCCTCGAGACGATGGCCGGAAAGGGGAGCGAGGTCGGGAGAAGCTTTGAGGAGCTTCGGGAAATTCTTGACAGAGTCGAACTTTCTGATAAGATGGGAGTATGCATGGATACGTGTCATGTCTGGGATGCCGGGTATGACATTGTAAATGATCTTGACGGCGTGCTGGCGGAGTTTGACCGGATCGTGGGTCTCGACCGTCTGAAAGCGGTCCATTTGAACGACAGCATGAATGTGCGGGGAGCCGGAAAGGACCGCCACGCGCGGATCGGGGAAGGCGAGATCGGTGCGGAGGCGCTTGTCAGGGTGATCAATCACCCGGCGCTGCGCGATCTGCCGTTCTGTCTGGAGACTCCGAATGAGCTTCCGGGATATGCAGAAGAGATCCGCTTTCTGAAAGAACACAGACAATAAAAAGGAGAACATGGGATATGGGTATTTTAAAGGTTGGTGTCGGCGCGTTAAAGAGCGTGCTGGAAGATTCCTGGCGCGAGTATTTCTACTGTCCGGCGATGGAACCGGATGTCCTTGTCAAAAAAGGGGAAAACAGAAAGTCAAATAGAAGCTATAACACAAAAAACAGTGACAACCTGATCTCCAACGGATCCATCATTGCGGTCAATGAGGGACAGTGCATGATGATCGTGGATCAGGGAGCGATCGTTGAGGTCTGCGCGGAAGCCGGAGAGTTTGTGTACGATACCTCCGCGGAGCCGAGTATCTTCTACGGAAATCTCGGAAAGAGCATCGGGGACAGCTTTAAGCAGTTCGGAAAGCGTTTCACGATGGGCGGCGACACGGCGAGAGACCAGAGAGTCTACTTCTTTAATACAAAGGAGATCGTCGGAAACAAGTACGGCACGGCGAATGCGGTCCCGTTCCGCGTGGTGGACCAGAACATCGGTCTCGACATGGATATTGCGATCCGCTGCCACGGCGAATATTCCTACCGGATGGTGGATCCGATCCTCTTTTATAAGAACATCTGCGGAAACATCGAGGAGGATTATACGAGAGACAAGATCGATTCCCAGCTTCGCAGCGAGCTCCTGACAGCCCTGCAGCCGGCATTCGCAAAGATTTCCGGGATGGGAGTCCGCTACAGCGCACTTCCGGGGCATACGGTGGAGCTTGCAAATGCGCTCCGTGAGATCCTCTCCGACAGCTGGGACGATGTCTACGGGATCACGGTGAGCAAGATCGGAGTGAGCTCCGTGAAAGCCTCCGAGGAAGACGAGAAGATGATCAAGGAGCTGCAGAGAAATGCGACATTCCGCAACCCTGGAATGGCGGCAGCGCAGCTCGTAAATGCACAGGCGGAGGCGATGCAGAGTGCGGCGAAAAACACTTCGACCGGCCCGATGATGGCGTTCGCCGGAATGAACATGGCTGCACAGAACGGCGGATTTAATGCCCAGGGACTGTTTGACATGGCAGCTGCCCAGGGACAGCAGGGTGCTTCCAATATGGCTGCCCAGGCTCCGCAGACATCCGGCGGACCGGCAAAGATGGCGCCGTTATCCGGCTGGACCTGCTCCTGTGGTCAGGAGGGAAATACCGGAAACTTCTGCTCCAACTGCGGAAAGAAGAAGCCGGAGGAGAGCGGTTCCTGGACCTGCTCCTGCGGACAGGTAAATATGGGCAATTTCTGTTCAAACTGCGGAAAGAAGCGCCCGGACACTGTCTGGACCTGCTCCTGCGGTCAGGAAAATAAAGGAAACTTTTGTGCGAACTGCGGAAAGCCGAGACCATAAAAGAATCAGCTCCCGGATTGTTTCGGAATGACAGTCCGGGAGTTATGCCAGATACAGGGGGAAAAAGAGATGGCACTTGTAAGTTATAAATGCCCCAACTGCGGCGGCTCAGTGGTCTTTGATCCGAAAAAGCAGAAATTCTGCTGTGAGTTCTGCATGTCAGAATTTACGGAGGAAGAGATGAAAGCCGCGGCTCTGAGTTCAACAGAGACCAGCGGTGTGCAGGATGGGGGTGATACCTCCGGGACAGCGGGAACGGAGGCACAGGCAGAAAGCGGGGTTAATGCGAAAGCAGGCACCGAAACAGGTGCAGATCAAATATCCGATATGGCACAGAGTGGCCGTGCAGGCAGCACAGATCAGAAAGAGGACGCTCTCGTCTACATTTGTCCGAGCTGCGGTGCGGAGGTCGTGACGGATGCCACGACAGCGGCGACGTTCTGCTATTACTGCCACAACCCGGTTGTCCTCTCCGGAAAGCTTTCCGGGGAATTCCTGCCGGACTATGTGATCCCGTTTGCGATGGATAAGAAACAGGCGACGGGGATCTTCCTTGACTGGATCAAAAAGAAAAAATATATCCCGGATGACTTTTTCTCAAAAAGTCAGATCGAGAAGTTCTCCGGCGTGTATTTCCCGTACCTGATGTACAGCTGCAAGGTGGACGGAAAGATCCAGGCGGAAGGTGAAAAACAGCGGACCTGGGTTGCAGGAAATATCCGGTATACAGAGCATAAAAAATACCGGATGGAGCGCGCAGGGGAACTCGATGTCAGAAATGTGACGAGAAATGCCTTAAAGAAAAATAACAGCGCACTCGTGGAAGGCGTTCTACCCTTCGATATGGAAAAGCTGAAATCGTTTGATATGGGATACCTCTCGGGGTTCCAGGCGGAAAAGCGGGATATGGAGAAAGAAGCTCTGACGCCGGAGGTGGAGCAGGAAGTAAAGCAGTACACGGTGGAACAGCTGAAAAACGACGTGATGGGACAGTACTCCGCAGTCCGCGTGGATCAGAGTGACACAAATATCCGGGACGCAAAGTGGCAGTATGCCCTGCTCCCGGTGTGGATCCTTACATATAGGGATAAGGCCAGAAAAGACGAACTCTATTACTTTGCGATGAACGGGCAGACAGGAAAGATCTGCGGAAAGCTTCCGGTCGCAAAAGGAAAGCTTGTGAAACTGTTCCTGGAGATCTTTGTGCCGGTTGCGGCGATCCTGATGATCGGAGGGTGGTTCCTGTGATGAAAATGAAGTGGATAACTGAAAAGACGGGGAAGAACAGTGGGAAAAACAGGGGCATTCTGGGAGCGGCAGGAAGATCGCTGAAAGTTTTCCTGACAGCAGGCGTCCTTGGGATCTTCCTCTCGGGAACTGCCTTCGCAGCGTCCGGTGAGGACGCGTACCGCATGGCGGAGGGAACGGAAAACTATGCCGATGTCTACGATATGGCGGATCTTTTTACGGACGAAGAAGAACAACAGCTCTCCGGACAGGCGCAGACGCTTTCTGAGAAGATGAAGATGGAGGCGGTCATCGTCACGACGGAGGAAAATTCTGACTCCGCGCAGGTGTTTGCGGACGGATTTTACACGGAGGGCGGCTTTGGAACAGGCTCTGACCATTCAGGAATCCTGTTCCTCATCGACATGGACAACCGGGAGCTCTATATTTCCACGACCGGACAGATGATCCGGTACATGACGGACAGCCGGATCGAGGACGTCCTGGATGATGTTTACGGGTATGCGTCGGATGCCGATTATTACGGGGCGGCTTCAGCATTTCTTGCAGATACGGAAACGTGTTATGCGAACGGGATCTCGAAAGATCAGTACAATTATGACACGGAGACGGGAAAGATCAGCCGTTACCATCATCTGGAATGGTATGAGATCCTGTTTGCGATCGGCATTGCGGCAGTCTGCGGCGGCGCGGCGGTGGCCTCTGTGCTCAGAAGCTACAGTCTTCACGGGGAAGATAAGCGGATGGCTGCGAACTTTAAGCTCTCTTATCGGCGTGACAGCCGGTTTACCATGGGAAATATTCTCGCGGATGCCCTGCTGACTTCGTATATTACGCAGCAGGTGATCGCATCACAGAAAAATAACCGTCCGGGCACCGGAGGAGGAAGTTTTTCCGGCGGCGGCAGGTCATCCACCCACAGTTACGGTGGAAACAGCCACGGCGGCGGGGGAAGGAAGTTTTAAGGAATGGAGATCAGGACGATCGGGATCATCGGACAGGGCGCGCTCGGCGTCATGTACGGAAATCATCTGACAAAGAAGCTCGGAAATGGGCATGTATTTTTTATCGCGGACGAAACGCGTGTGGAACGATACCGCAAGACGGGCATGAGCTGCAACGGGGAGAAATGCGGATTTACATACCGCTCCCCGGCGGAAGCAGTGACGGCAGATCTCATCATCTTTGCCGTCAAATTTATGGGAATGGAGAGTGCGATCCGGACCGTTAAGCCGTTTGTCGGGGAGAATACCCTGTTCTTGTCGGTGCTCAACGGGATCTCCAGCGAGGGGATGATCGAGGAAGTCTACGGGGCGGATCATGTGCTCTATGCCTGCGTTCAGGGAATGGACGCTGGAAAGGATGGGAGCGCGGTCACTTACAAAAATATGGGCTACATCACCATCGGAAATAAGGATAAGAGCCGCGATGAGAAGTTAAAAGTGGTGACGGATCTGTTTGACCGGACCGGACTTTCCTACCAGGTTCCGGACGATATCCTGAGGGAACAGTGGAACAAACTCATGTTAAACACCGGCGTCAACCAGGTGACGGCAGTCTACGGCGCACCGTACAGCCTGATCCAGAAAGAGGGAGAGGCGCGGACCATGATGATCGAGGCCATGCGCGAGGTTCTCCGCGTGGCGGACACTCAGGATGTGGATCTTTCGGAGGCGGACATTTCCTACTGGCTGGACCTTCTTGCAACCCTGAATCCGGATGGACATACGTCCATGTGCCAGGACGTGCTCGCGGGACGGCCGACGGAGGTGGAGCTGTTTGCGGGGACGATGTTAAAGATCGCGGAGGAAGAGGGACTTTCTCTTCCGGTGAACGCGTTTTTGTATGAGCGGCTGAAGGAGCTGGAGACAGCTGAAGATTGAAAGTAAGGAGAGCTGCGGGAACGCTCCGGCAGGTCTTTGTGCCTGCAGTGCTGAAACATGGCAGGAAGGTGAAAGAAGGAGAAATACATGACGATCATGGTAATTGACGGCCAGGGCGGAAAGATGGGAAAAGGTCTGGTGGAAATGTTGAAGAAAAGCTGCCCGGAGGACGAGATCCTGGCAATCGGGACGAACAGCATCGCTACGGCGGCGATGTTAAAGGCGGGGGCGGATGCCGGTGCGACGGGAGAAAACCCGGCGGTCGTCACAAGCCGCACGGCGGACATCATCGTGGGCCCGATGGGGATCGTTATCGCGGACTCCCTGATGGGGGAGATCACCCCGAAGATGGCCGTTGCGATCGGCCAGAGCCCGGCAAAAAAGGTTCTGATCCCGGTGAACCGCTGCCAGCATTTTGTTGTGGGCTGCAGGGACGTTTCGATGGGAGAATATGTAAAGCTCGCGGTGGAGGAAGTGCTGAAGATCCGGCGCGGGGAGCTGTAAATAAGCGCTGATAAAAAGACGAAGACACCTGATTTTTGATGATCTGGGTGGATTCGTCTTTTTTTATTGTTTAGTTCTTCCATATCATCCAGAGCTTTTTCTGTGATTGTTGCCAGCGTGTCCACTGCGCATATTCTTCTGCCTGTCCGCATACACTGATGTGTATGCAGGCGCATCAGGCGCGTGCGCGTAAAGGTGACGGAAGGAGTGTCTGCCATGGGGAAAAAGATGCATCCGGGATCGGGAGCTGTGATCGGAGCGCAGCTTGTGATCCTTTTGATCCTGACGGCTTCCCTGTGTGTCCAGAGCAGGAAAGCGGCGGCGGAGAATACATATGCGATCATGGAGGAGAGCGGCGGGGAAAAGAAAGACTATATCCACTGGGTGGAATTTACCGTCCCGGCGGAAGTCATGCAGAAAGCATTCCGCCTGGACATGGGAAGTATCCAGGAGGATGTTCATCTGAACTGGGTGGAACTGCTTGCATATCTCGGAGCAAAATACGGCGGGGATTTCGAGCGGTTCCGGCAGGCAGATCTCGACGCGGTGACGGAAAAACTGAAGTCCGGGATGACGATGGAGGAGCTCACGAAGGACATGAAATACTATGCCTATTACCGGGAGGCATACGGTGCAGTCCTCGACGGGATGGTCGGATATTTTGAGCAGGAGACGGAGGTGCCGGAAGACCTCACACAGAGCGGAACGGGTGAAAATGGAAATGCGAAGACCGTCTGGCTCAGAAAATACGGTCTGAAAGCATTCTCACCGATCGCGAAAAACTTCCCGTACAGTGATTTCGACGATTTCGGTGCATCCCGATCCTACGGATTCAAGAGAAAACACCTGGGCCATGACATGATGGGGCAGGTGGGGACGCCGGTGATCGCGGTGGAATCCGGATATGTGGAGGCACTTGGCTGGAACCAGTACGGCGGATGGCGGATCGGGATCCGGAGTTTCGATAAAAAACGGTACTATTATTACGCCCATTTGCGCCAGAATTACCCATACCAGTCAAATCTCAAAGAGGGCAGTATCGTGACGGCGGGCGATGTGATCGGATACCTGGGCAGGACCGGATACAGCACCACGGAGAACACCAACAACATCACAACTCCGCACCTGCACTTCGGGATCCAGCTCATCTTCGATGAATCCCAGAAAGAGGGAAACAACGAGATCTGGATTGACTGCTACGAGATCGTGAAGTTCCTGCGGCTGAATCAGAGCGAGACTGTGAAGGTGGAAGGGACTAAAGAGTGGACGAGAGTCTACGGGATGAAAGATCCGGATGTACCGGGAGAAGAGGAAAATTCAGAGAGAGGTCATGGATAAAATCTTAAGAATCTCCCCATAATAATCAGAGTAATAAGGCACTGCCTGCAAAACTAACAGAAAACGAAAGGGTGAGATTCATGAAAGATCAGGTCTTTGGTGTCCTTCAGAGGATCGGGAGATCGTTCATGCTGCCGATCGCGCTGCTTCCGGCGGCGGGACTTTTGCTCGGTATCGGCGGTTCATTCTCAAATGTCACGATGCTCAAGGCATACGGGCTGACGAGGATCATGGGACCGGGAACCTTCTGGAACGCACTGTTCATGGTCATGAGCCGGGCCGGGGACATCGTGTTCACAAATCTCCCGATCCTCTTTGCCATGGGTGTTGCGATCGGGATGGCAAAGAAGGAGAAGGAAGTTGCAGCGTTAGCGGCGGTCATCTCGTTCCTCGTCATGCATGCTGCGATCGGAGCGATGATCGAAGTAAACGGCGGAGCGGATTCCCTGAAAGAGGGCGCCGGCGCCATGGTCGCGGGGATCTGGTCCCTGCAGATGGGAGTGTTCGGCGGGATCCTCGTGGGGCTTGGGACGGCATGGCTCCACAACCGGTATTATAAGATCGAGCTTCCCCAGGTGCTCTCGTTTTTCGGCGGAACGCGGTTTGTCCCGATCGTGTGCGCCCTGTTTTACGTTCTCGTGGGGATCCTCATGTACTTTGTCTGGCCGCCGGTCCAGACGGCGATCTCCGGAGTCGGCCGGTTCGTGCTCCGCTCCGGTTACCCGGGAACTTGGTTTTACGGCTTTGTGGAGCGGGCGCTGATCCCGTTTGGTCTGCACCATGTGTTTTACATCCCATTCTGGCAGACAGCGGTCGGCGGGTCCATGGAGATCGGCGGGAAAGTCGTGGAAGGCGCCCAGAACATCTTTTTCGCGGAACTCGCGGATCCCGCAGCGGAGAGATTTTCCGTGGAGGCGACAAGGTTCATGGCGGGAAAGTTCCCGCTTATGATCTTCGGACTCCCCGGCGCAGCTCTCGCCATGTATCAGGCGGCGCTGCCGGAAAAGAAAAAGGAGGTATCGGGGCTGTTCCTCTCCGCCGCACTGACTTCCATGCTCACAGGGATCACGGAACCGCTGGAGTTTACATTCCTCTTTACAGCGCCTCTGCTCTATGGGATCCACTGTGTATTTGCCGGTCTGGCGTACATGCTGATGCACATGCTCAGCGTGGGCGTCGGAATGACATTCTCCGGCGGACTGATCGACCTGTTTCTGTTCGGGATCCTTCAGGGGAATGAAAAGACCGGATGGCTCTGGATCGTGGTGATCGGTGTGTTTTATTTCCTCGTGTATTATGCGGTGTTCCTGATCGTAATCCGGAAACTCGATTATAAGACGCCAGGGCGGGAGAGCGGGACCGCGGCGAAGCTTTATACGAGAGATGATGTGGAGCAGAGGAAACAGGATAAAAGAAACAAAACTGTTTCAAAAAACGCGAAAAACGAAAAAGATAGAGCAAAAGAAGCAAAGAATCCCGCAGAGACAGCCGGGGGACCGCACCAAAGTCAGAATGATAACGAAAAAAATCCGGAGAGATCCGGGGAGTCGCGCTCGGGAAAAATCCTCCGGGGACTCGGCGGCATGGACAACCTCACTGATGTGGACTGCTGCGCGACGCGGCTCCGCTGTACTGTAAAAGATGAAAAGAAAGTGGATGAGACGATCTTAAAAGCGACCGGGGCATCCGGCGTCATCAAAAAAGGAAACGGCGTCCAGATCATCTATGGTCCGCAGGTGTCTGTCATCAAGTCGGATCTGGAAGAATATATGGAAGCGTGTGAACAGGCACAAAATGCGTCAACTGTGATCAGAAGTCCCATGACCGGGACCGTCATTCCGCTTGAAGAGGTCCCGGACGAGGCGTTTGCCGGAGCCATGATGGGGGACGGTGCGGCGATCGTACCTACAGACGGGATCGTGCAGGCCCCGGCGGATGGAGAGGTGACCTTTGTGTTTCCCACAAAGCATGCCGTCGGATTCCGGACGGATGTCGGTCATGAGATGCTGATCCATGTCGGGATTGACACGGTGTCCCTGTCCGGAGACGGATTTGAGGCTTTCGTGAGCGACGGGGATCATGTGCGGGCGGGAGAGCCGCTTTTAAAGGTGGATATCCGGAAGATCGGGGACCGGGTTCCGTCCATGGCATCGCCGGTCCTCTTCACGGACCTTGCGGAGAATATGGAAGTCAGGGTATTGAAAAAAGGGCAGATCCATGCAGGTGAGCCTTTCATGGAAGTGCACCGGAAAGCTGACGTTGGATTTTGCTGATCCGGAATGCGAAAATAAAAAGGAAGTGGGTTGATTATGGAGAAGTTTCAGTATACAATTACAGACGAGATCGGAATTCACGCAAGACCGGCGGGGGAACTCGCGAAGCTTTCAAAAGAATTCCGTTCAAAGATCACCTTGAAGACAGATACAAAACAGGCAGACGCGGAAAAACTGATGGCAGTGATGGCTCTCGGGATCCGTCATGGTCAGACGATCAACGTTGAGATCGACGGGACGGATGAAAAGACGGCGGCAGAAGCGGTACGGAAGTTTTTTGAGGCAAAACTGTGAGGCAGAAACAAAAAGTATGGAAATCATTAAAGGAAAATCAATTTTAAATAAAGTGGCGATCGGACCGATCCTCTACCACAGAAAGACGGAGAGCCAGGTCAAACGCCGCACGGTGGAAAATACGGAAGCGGAGATCAGCCGGTACAAAGCGGCAGTGAAATGCGCCGAGGACGAGCTCAAGGCACTCCACAAAAAGGCGTGTGAGCAGGTCGGAGAGACCGGAGCGGCAGTGTTTGAGGTCCACATGATGATGCTGGAGGACGCAGACTACCGGGATTCCGTTCTGAATATCATCAAAAATCAGAAGACGAACGCAGAGTACGCAGCTGCGGTGACCGGTGACAACTTTTACCGGCTCTTTGCGGACATGGATGATGAATATTTCCGTGCCCGGGCGGCGGACGTAAAGGACATCACAGACCGGCTGCTAAAGATCCTCTCCGGCGATGCGGTGGAATCCGGTTTCCTGACAAAACCGGTGATCCTGATGGCGGAGGACCTCGCGCCGAGCGAGACGGTCCAGCTGGAAAAAGACATGCTGCTCGGATTTATCACCGAACAGGGGTCTCCGAACTCCCACACGGCGATCCTCGCGCGCAGCATGAACATTCCGGCGCTGGTCTCCGTGCCGGTGAAAGAGTCCTGGGACGGAAAGATGGCGGTCATCGACGGCGAGACCGGAACCCTCTATGTGGATCCGGATGAGAAAACGCTGGCGGATATGAAGAAAAAGAAGCTGGCGGAGGAAGAGAAAGAGCGTTTGCTCCAGGAGTTAAAGGATAAAGAGGATGTCACCCTGGACGGGACGAAGGTAAAACTCTATGCGAACATCGGGGACGTCTCAGATGTCGCGGAGGCATTAAAGAGCAATGCGGCTGGGATCGGTCTGTTCCGGAGTGAATTCCTGTACCTTGAGAAGAAGACGTACCCGACCGAGGAGGAACAGTTTGCCGCATACCGCCAGGTGGCGGAGATGATGGCGGGAAAGGAAGTCATCATCCGGACTCTTGACATCGGCGCCGATAAGCAGGCGGACTATTTTAAATTAAAGAAAGAAGAGAACCCGGCGATGGGATACCGCGCGATCCGGATCTGCCTGACAAGACCGGAGATCTTCCGGACGCAGCTTCGGGCAATCTACCGCGCGAGTGCCTTCGGGAAGATCTCGATCATGTTCCCAATGATTGCGTCCCTCTGGGAGGTAAAAAAGGCGAAGGAGATCGCCGCTTCCGTCCGGGATGAGCTGAAGGAACAGGGAGTTCCGTTCGGCGATGTGGCGATCGGCATCATGATCGAGACCCCAGCGGCAGCGATCATCAGCGAAGACCTCGCGAAAGAGGTGGATTTCTTCAGCATCGGAACGAACGACCTTGTCCAGTACACACTCGCCATCGACAGGCAGAATGAAAAACTGGACCAGTTTTACGATCCGAAACATCCGGCCGTCCTGAAACTGATCCGCTATGTGGCGGAGAGCGGCCACAAATATGGATGTACGGTGGGAATCTGCGGTGAGCTGGGTGCGGAGACAGATCTCACGGAGGAATTCCTTAAGATGGGGATCGACGAACTCTCTGTGTCCCCGTCGTTCTTACTGACGGTGAGAAAGAAGATCAGGGAGATCGATCTCTCCTGATGTCTGAGCGAATAAAAATGAATACTGCGGGAGAGCCGGAAACGGATCCGGTTTCAGAGTCCGCTGATACAGGAGAAGATATGCAGACAGAAAAAAATATGGCAGGTCCTTACGAGATCATCGTCCTGGACCTTGACGGCACGCTGACGAACCGGGACAAGGTGATCACACCGAGGACGAAAGCGGCACTCATGAAGGCGCAGGAGCGCGGAAAAAAGGTGGTCCTCGCGTCGGGACGCCCCACGCAGGGCGTAATGCCGCTCGCAAAAGAGCTTCGCCTGGAGGAATACAGCGGATACATTCTTTCCTTCAACGGCGGGCGGATCATCAACTGCAAGACCGGGGAGACGGTGTTTGCGAGATCCCTTCCGGTGTCCGCAAATAAAAAGATCATCGGACTTGCGGAGGAAAATCAGGTGGATATCGTGACATACGAGGGCAGCAGGATCATCGCATCGAACCCGGAATCCCCATACACAAAACTGGAGAGCCGGATCAACGGGATGGAGATCTGGAAGCCGGAGAATATGGCGGAGTATGTAAATTTCGAGGTGCCGAAATTCCTCATGATGGAGGACGGGGATTACCTTGCAATGGTGGAGCCGAAGGTGAAGGCGGCGATGGGAAAGAATTTCAGTGTTTACCGCTCAGATCCGTTCTTTCTCGAGATCCTCCCGAAGGGGATCGACAAAGCCCAGAGTCTGGAGCGCCTGTTGGAAGTTCTGGGACTCACGAGAGAGCAGATGATCGCCTGCGGGGACGGTTACAATGATCTCACGATGATCAAATACGCCGGTCTCGGCGTCGCGATGGAGAATGCGGTCCTTCCGGTGCGGAACGCGGCGGACTATATCACGGCATCGAACAACGATGACGGGGTGGGGCTGGTTGTTGAGAAATTTATGCTGGCGTGAGAAATGAAAAAAAGGTTCATGATATCGAAATGCAAAATTGGCTGCCGATATTCCATCGGGATATGGCAGCCATAACTATTTCCGCTTTTTTATACAGAAAGACTGGACTTTTTGAATCTAACGTGTTAAACTGTGATTAGTGCGTGAAACAGATCGATCCATAAAAATGCAGCAGAAAAAGATCCAGACTCTGCTGCAAATATGAAGCAGAAGGGGTAACAGGTATCATGAACAAGAAAATCAAGACAGATGCGGTCGACCATCTTTTTGAGGCAATCCTGACATTAAAGACACCGGAAGAGTGCTATGCGTTTTTTGAGGATGTCTGCACAGTGAATGAGCTTTTGTCCTTATCCCAGCGTTATGAAGTTGCAAAAATGCTGAGAGAGAAACGGACGTATCTCGATATCGCGGAGAGCACAGGTGCTTCCACCGCGACGATCAGCCGTGTAAACCGTTCCTTAAACTACGGAAGCGACGGATATGATATGGTATTTAAGCGTCTCGGATTCGAAAAACTCGATGATGAGGACGATGCGGAAAAATAAGATATGAAGAAAAAGACCTTCGTACAGGAGCGGAATGGGGATCTGCTTCCGGACGAAGGTCTTTTGGTATATTAGTTTGCCCGTAATCTGCCATGCATCCGAAGGGAAGCTCCGGGGGGAGGTTCCCGTAGGTGTGAAGGTACTGAACAGCTACATTATTTTTTCTTTTTCGGCGGATTCTCAGCCCTGAGTTCGTCGGCCAGGCGCTCGATCATCTGCTTTTTTAAGAACACATCAAAGGCGAGCTCACAGATAAACCCGAAAAGCTGGAGCGATTCCGCATTTTCCGGCTCTGCGCTGCCCTCTGCGCCGGAAGGAAACGTCTCCTTCGCCTTCTCAAATTTCTCTTTCACATCTTCCTTTAACCGATCCATCTGTCCGTGTTCCATCGAGAAGACCTTCGTGTAGATCTCCGCAAGGGAAGATTCGTCATCCGTATCGAAATGGTGCTCTGTAACATAGGAAAGAACCGTTTCGATATCCGTAAAACTCAGCAGATTTTTAAAATAATAGATAAATACCAGGAGCAGGATATGTTCCTGGGTATACTTTTTCTTTACCGGGGATGGAAGCAGGTTGTTCTTCGCATAGTTGTTGATCATCGTTTTTGTCAGGACCTTGTCTTCCGGGTAGCGCTTTAACTCACCGAGGTGCTTCTCCATAAAGGTCGTCACCTGATCCATGTAAAGGTCGATCTGCGGGATCTCGTCTACATGAATATGGTCGAGGCTGTCCAGGTGAGCGAGCAGCTCATTCAGTCGTTCTTCATTCGTTTTCATGGTGAAACTCCTTTCATCCATCTATTATATAGTATTAAAAACTATATGACAAGGGGTAAAGATGATTTTTCTGCGTACGAAAAGAAAAACACGTTACAGTACACGGGCACTCTATGCCTGCGCACTGTAACAAAAAACACACCACCAGAAAAAATCTGGTGATGTGTGGAAACCATGCATTCGAAATCCTGCCGCCTACCTGCTGTGTTCCTCCAAAAGTCCCTTTTCCTTATAAAAACGCTCTGCTCCGGCATGCAGTTCGATCGGGAGATCGTTGAACATGAACCCGGACTGGGCGGTGTAGGAGAGGGCGGGGTGAAGGTCCTTTAAGCGGTCACGGTTCTCATAGAGGATCGAGGTGATCTCGTAGACGAGGTCTTCATCCAGATCTGCGCGGACGCAGAGGAGGGCCTTGATCCCGAAGGTTGCGATATCTTCGTCCTGGCCTTTATAAGTTCCAGACGGGATCTGATCCATATAGTAGAACGGGTTCGAGCGGATGATGGAGCGGAGCTCGGAGTCCGTGTATTTTAAAAGATGGCATGGAACCGTGTCTGCCAGCTCCGCAAGCCCGGAGATCGGCACCCCGGTAAATCCATGGATCGCGTCGAGCGTCCTGTTTTTAACCTCGTCAGCGCCTGATCCGAGACCACAGTTGACGAAGGTGGAGTTCTGGTCGGTGATTCCGAGAGTGCCCAGGGAAACCTTTGCCGCGAGCTCTGTGGTGGAATCCTGGGGACCGACACCGAGACGGTTTCCTTTTAAGTCGTGAACATAAAAGATCCCGGAGTCATCCCGCGCCATCCAGTTCGAAAGACTCGGATAGAGAGCCGCAATGACTTTCAGATCTTTGAATTCGTGATCCTTGAATTCACCGGTCCCGTTTACCGCGGAGAAAGCAATGTCGCCGCTCACAAGTCCGAGATCGATACTGCCGTCCTGGAGAGAGTGGACATTTCCGGAGGAGCCGGTCGAGGCGCTGATATTGATCTTGATGGAAGAATCAGCATCTCCTATCACGAGGGAGATCGCCTTTCCGACCGGATACATCGTTCCGCCGCTGTCGGCAGTTCCGATCGTAAGGATCTTTAAAGAATCTGATCTTGCTTCTGTCTGGCGCTGCGCAGTTTCGGATGATTTTCCGCATCCACCAAGGACAAGACCGGTACAGGCGAGGAACAAAGAAATTATGTGTAAAAATTTATGCATGAAGTATATCCCATTCCTTGTATTAAAACTTGTCGGCTGTAAAAAGAACCTGACAAGTTTTGTAACTTTTGGAATGAGTATAGCATAAAAACCATCGCAGATTCAATGTTATTTTGAAAAAACCGGGCAAAAAACCGGGCGGAAAGTGGGGGATTCCGCCCGGTGAAAAGAGGGAGGTCAAATGACCTTTAGTGAATGTCACATGTATTTCTATGAACGGAATAAGCCTCCGAAGATAGAAAGGAAGATCGGGTTGTAGATATCGTCGATGATAACGGCAAAGGACGGATACAAAACCCATGCGATGGTGTGCCAGCCGTACTGGTCCATGATCGCTTTCTCGTTTGCGACGGCATTGGAACCGGAACCGCAGCCCCAGCCGATGTTTCCGGCTGTCATGACAGCTGCGCCGTAATCGCGGCCGAAGAGATTGAAGGATACAAAGATTCCAAAGAGTGCCATGAAGATACCCTGTGCAACGAGAACGATTCCCATCTGACCTGCAAGCGGAGCAAGCTTTGTAAAGTCTGTGGTCATGAGAACGAGTGCAAGGTAAAGCTCAAGGAACATATGCTCGATCGCTTCTACTTCCGGAACATAGAACTTGATGCCGGCAGCTTCCATGACGTTTCTTGCGATGGCACCTGCGAAGAGGCAGCCGATGAATTTCGGCATCTCGATCATCGGGATGTTGTCGAGTAAGCAGTAGATCGGCATACCGAGTGCTGCGAGAAGAAGACATAATGCAAACATCATGATCATTCTTGTGTTGTCGAGTTCCGGAACTTTACCGGTTGCGTGTGCTTCCGGCTTGTCGTTCGGATCAGATTTTAAGCCGTGCTTTGCAATTAGAAAAGCAGCGACCGGGCCGCCGATGAGGGAGCCCATGATGTTTCCCATGGTACCTGCCGCAACACCGACAACGGTAGCGTCTGCAGCGCCCCACTCTTCAAAGATCGGGCCAAATGCAGAAGCAGTACCAACGCCGCCGGACATGGCTGCGGAAGAGCACTGAAGGGCCAGGAGCGGATGCATGCCGATCAGCTGGCTCAGGGCATAACCTAAAAGGTCCTGGCAGGTGATCAGGAGGCATGCAGCGAATGCGATCAGGGCACAGAGTTTTCCGCCCGCATGTCTTAACATCTTTGCGCTGAAGCCGAAGCCTACGCAGAGGAAGAATAAGTTCTGGCAGAGATCCTTCATGATCGTCGCGTCGAAGGAGATTCCGACGATTCCTGCCCCCTTGATGCAGGATACGATGATCGAGAAGATCAGACCGGAAATAACAGGCGCCGGAATCGCGTATTTTCTGAGCGTCTCAGAACGGGCAACGATGGCCCTGCCGAGGAAGATCACGATGGCCGCGAAACCGAGAGTACACAGGTACTCAAACTTGAAAGAGGCGACTGCTCCGTCGGCTGCCGGTTTGTAGGTGCCGAAATAACTGATGATACTTTCCATAAGAGTTCCTCCAATCCTTTTTTGGCTTTCCGGGTCATATCATTCCGTCCGCTTCTGAGACCGGAAGGTTTTCTGTCTCCCCACAGAGGAAACGGTCGGATCACCCGGAAGATAAAACTTTAGTAACTTGAAAATCAGGAAGGACCGTTGCTAAAATTTATGAAAAAAGTATAAAATATTATAAAAATATTTGCAATTTTTCGAAACTATTAACCGACAAAAGTAACTAAAGTTATAAAATTACAGTAAAAAACTTACAAAAACAGATGCAGAGAAACAATAAAGATGAACAGATACTTAACGGAGAAAGACTTGACAGTAAGAAATAAGTCGTAAAAAAATCCCCCGGGAGAGTGGGGAGCTCTCCTGAGGGATTTTTAAGGGAGGTTCTGTATAATTCGTGAAAACCTTATGTTTCCGATCAGCCTTTGAATAATCCACCAAAGATGGAAAGGAAGATCGGGTTGTAGATATCATCGATGATAACCGCGAAGGACGGGTAAAGAACCCATGCGATGTTGTGCCATCCGTACTGATCCATAACGGCTTTCTCGTTCGCAACGGCATTCGGACCGGAACCGCAGCCCCAACCGATGTTGCCGGCTGTCATAACAGCTGCGCCGTAGTCACGACCGAAGAGATTGAAGGATACGAAGATACCGAACAGAGCCATGAGGATCGCCTGTGCAACGAGGATGATACCCATCTGGCCTGCAACCGGGGCAAGCTTTGTGAAGTCTGTTGTCATAAGAACAAGTGCAAGGTAAAGCTCCAGGAACATATGCTCGATGGCGTCAACCTCCGGAACATAGAACTTGATGTTTGCTGCTTCCATGACGTTTCTTGCGATGGCACCAGCGAAGAGGCAGCCGATGAATTTCGGCATCTCGATCATCGGGATATTGTCGAGTAAGCAGTAGATCGGCATACCGAGAGCTGCGAGAAGTAAGCACATTGCGAACATCATGATCATCTTTGTGTTGTCAAGCTCCGGTGCCTTGCCGGTTGCCTTTGCTTCCGGCTTATCGTTCGGGTCAGCCTTTAAACCGTGCTTTGCGATCAGGAAAGCCGCAACCGGACCACCGATGAGGGAGCCCATAACGTTACCAAGAGTACCTGCCGCAACACCGATCGTTGTAGCATCCTGTGCACCCCAGCCCTCGAAGATCGGGCCAAAGGCAGATGCGGTACCAACACCACCGGACATCGCTGCGGAAGAACACTGGAGAGCGAGGAGCGGATTTAAGTTGATCAGGTGAGCGATCGCAACACCAAGAACATCCTGACAGGTGATCAGGAGGCAGGCAGCAAATGCGATCATGACGCAGAGCTTTCCGCCGGCATGTCTTAACATCTTTGCGCTGAAGCCGAAGCCCACGCAGAGGAAGAAGAGGTTCTGACAGAGATCTTTCATGACCTTTGCGTCAAAACTGATACTGACTGTGCCGGTCATCTTGATCGCGGAAATCAGAAGTGAAAAGATGATACCGGAAACGACCGGAGCAGGAATCGCGTATTTTCTTAATGCCGCGGAATGTGCGACGATCGCGCGTCCGAGGAAGATTACGATTGCTGCAAAGCCGAGAGTACATAAATACTCAAATTTGAAATTTGCGATTGCGCCATCGGCAGCTGGTGTGTAGGTGCCGAAATAGCTGATGATACTTTCCATAAAAAATCCTCCAATCCTTTTTTGGTAACTGTCTTGCATCAGTTACAGTCGTTTTTACCTTTTGCGTTGCTGAGATCTTTCAGTTTCTGTATTTTTAAAAACTGCTCACAGTAAAAAAACAGCTTCCACCGTTTATACCCCGCTTATTTTGGTGGAAAAAGTGTAAAAACTTTATAAAAAGAATAAAATATTTTGTATATAATGTCAATTTATGTAAGTATCTAACGAATTATGTAATTATCGTAATCGGAAAAATCACTTTCGTTCGCCACGCTCTGAACAGAAGACTCCGCCGGATCAGATCCGTGCGGAGTCTTAAGAAATGCCTGTTTATTATTTTTTCCCGAATCCGTATTTGATGGAAGGGCGTCCTCCCGTCTTATAGTCGATGGTGCTGATGATCTCTCCGGTGTCCACCATATAATTCATATATCGCCGGATCGTAATGCGGGAGAGATGGATCTGCTCAGCGATCTGTTCGCTGGTGAAGAAGCCGTCAGGATTTGCCATCAGATATTCCCGGACCATATTGAGGGTAGTCTCGTTCAATCCCTTTGCCAGCGTCGGTTTTGCCTCTGTTGTGGGCTCGCTTCCGGAAACCAGACGGTCGATGGCGTGCTGGTCCAGATTGGCATGGGAATCTTCCAGGTACTTCTTCATCTCCGCAAAACGGTCAAGAGCCGCCTTAAAACGTGTATATTCAAACGGTTTTACAAGATAATCCGTGACGCCGCGGTTTAAGAGCGAGCGGATGATATCCGTGTCATTCGCGGAGGTGACCATGATCACATACGGGGTGAGTCCTGCCGCATGGAGCGCGTCGAGGAATTCACCGCCGTTCATGACTGGCGTATAGTAATCGAGGATCACGAGATCAACAGGATTTGTTTTGATATAGGGCAGAGCCTCCGCTCCGTTTTTGAAGAGATGTTCTACACGGAAGTTGGTACTGACTTCGATATATTGTTTATTGATGGATGCGACCATCGGGTCGTCTTCAATGATGATTACATGGTACATGATGGTTTCTCCTTTCCGGTAAATGTAATGGTAAAGCAGGTTCCTTCTCCTTCTTCTGTTTCGATGGAGATATCCCCGTGCGATTCTTCGACAAGTTGTTTGATCAGGAAAAGTCCGGTTCCGCGGTTTTCGCCTTTGGATGAGACTCCACGCTCATAGATCCGGTCGATCAGATCCGGCCGGATCCCGCCGCCGGTGTCCTCACAGGTGATGATGTTGCAGTCCGGATCACAGTAGAGTCCGAGCGTGATCTCTTTGATCTCATGCTCCCCGTTGGAAAGCTCCTCAATCGCGTTTTCGAGAAGGTTTCCGATGATCGTGATGTAATCTTCCATCGGCAGCAGCAGATCTTTCTCAAGACACCGGCTGTCGGGGGATACCGTGAGCAGGATCCCGAGTTCTGCGGCGTGCATCATCTTTCCGATGACCAGGGCGCAGATCTTTGATACGCGGATGCAGTCGGCTGTCTGCCGGATCGACTGGCTGGAGACGAGGTTGCTGTTGATGATGAATTTGATGGCTTCCTCTGTCTGACCTGTCTGGAGGTAGCCGAGGATGACATGAAGTTTATTTAAGAATTCATGGTTAAAAGTCCTCAGTGTGTCCAGCATCGCCTTTGCTCCGGTGAGCTCATCCATGACGGTTTCCATATCGGTCTGGTCATTGATGATGGTCAGGACGGCATGGGAACCTGTCTGGGAGTTGACGGGAACTTCGCTCACGAGAAGTCTGTGGTTCCCGTTGGTGCAGGCCCGGTGGTAGGATGGAACTCCGGAAGTCAGAACGCGGTCTGCCTGGGAGGCAGGAAAGAGGTCCTTAAAATGGCAGCCTTCAGTGCCCGCCGGCTGCGGCAGCTGAAAGAGCTGTCTTGCCGCCTGGTTTGCATAGGCAATCACGCCATTCGAATCGGTTGCGATCAGACCTTCCTCCAATGCATTCAGAACGACATCCTGGCGGAGATAGAGATCAAGAAGCTCGGTCGGATGATGGCCCATCAGGGAATCGCGCAGGAGCGATACGAGTCCGTGCGACAGAAGGACACTGACCACCAGCATGACCATTGCGGCCAATAAATAGGTAGGAAAGAGCGTTTGCATCTGCTCGAAGATATACGTGTTGAAGACGGATGCCATGATAAAGCCGATGATGTGCCCGTCCTTACTGAGGACCGCATGGAAGGCGCGCCGCTGTGTTCCGTGGGTGCCGTAGCCGGTCGTGATGTAGGGCTGGCTTCCTTTTAAGATCGCTTCTTCCTCGCCGCCGACGAAGGTCTCGCCGGTCTCCTGACGGTTCGTGTGATAAAAGCGGAGACCGTTGGTGTTGTAGACGGCGATGACGTTGAGGTCGGAAAAGTTTTCGGACAGGGAATCCAGCTCTTCAATAGCAGAGTCATCCGGATATCCGTTTTCCAGCATGGAGATCACGTTGTCCATCGACGCGATGTAGGAGGCGAGCGCACTGATATTTTTATCGATCTCCTGTCGCTGGCGTGTGATCGTCGAGAACAGGGTGATACTTAGGGAGAGGAGCAGAAGACAGATGGATACTGCCATGAAGCTTAAAAAGAGCTGGCTCTCCAGGGATAGTTTTCGGAATTTCTGTATCATATGTGGGTCCTCCGGGAGTGGGATGGAAAATATTTATCACTTAGTATATAGAAAATGAGGGGGAGATGCAAGAGGGGAGAGAAAGAAAATTGTGTTGCAAAATTAGGTTGTTGGCGGGCCGGTGAGAGTTCGACTGGATGTGCTGGGGATGCCGGGAGGGTTCCTCTAGGCTTGCGAAAGAATGCTAAGGGCAGGAAACAGACGGCACAACTCGCTGCGCTCAGACAAGTGCCGTCTGTTTCCTAACGCATTCTCCCGCGAGCCAAGAGGAAGCCAGCTCCCGGGATCAGGCACATCCATTCGAACTCTCACTGGCCGGCTGGGGGACTGGAGGGAGTAAAGAGATTGTTTTACTGTCAGGTCAAAGCACTTTTTTTGAGCGAGGGAAGAAGAAAGAGTCCGGGAGCGGGCGATTCTGTTTGGGGCCTTACAGGCGCGTTAGCGGGTGGTGGGATGATGAGGGAAGGTTAGGCGGCTTTGGGACGGTTTTATTTAGGAAAAGATTTCAAAAAGGACTTGCTATTTCTATAGGAATTGGGTACAATAACCTTAAGGTTGATTATTATTTAACAATCCATGACTGTTCAACGTGAACAATCACATCATTTTCTAGGAGGAAAAGAAAAATGGCAGTTAAAGTTGCGATTAATGGTTTTGGCCGTATTGGCCGTCTTGCATTCAGACAGATGTTTGGCGCAGAGGGATTCGAGATCGTTGCGATCAACGACTTAACCTCTCCGGAGATGCTCGCACACCTTTTAAAATATGACTCCACACAGGGCAGATACGCTCTTGCAGATACCGTATCTTACGGTGAAGATTCCATCACAGTTGATGGCAAAGAGATCAAGATCTACGCGAAAGCAAACGCAGCAGAGCTTCCGTGGGGTGAGATCGGTGTAGACGTTGTTCTTGAGTGCACAGGCTTCTACACATCCAAAGCAAAAGCACAGGCTCATATCGATGCTGGTGCTAAGCACGTTATCATCTCCGCTCCGGCAGGAAATGATCTTCCGACAATCGTTTACAACGTAAACCATGAGACATTAAGCAAAGATGACCACATCATCTCCGCTGCTTCCTGTACAACAAACTGCCTTGCTCCGATGGCAAAAGCATTAAACGATGCTTACCCGATCCAGTCCGGTATCATGTGCACAATTCACGCTTACACAGGCGACCAGATGACACTTGACGGACCGCAGAGAAAGGGCGACAAGAGAAGAAGCCGTGCTGCAGCGATCAACATCGTTCCGAACAGCACAGGTGCTGCAAAGGCAATCGGTCTTGTAATTCCGGAATTAAACGGCAAGCTCATCGGTTCTGCTCAGCGTGTTCCTACACCGACAGGTTCCACAACAATCTTAACAGCTGTTGTTAAGGGCCAGCCGACAAAGGAATCCATCAACGCAGCAATGAAGGCAGCTTCCAACGAGTCCTTCGGCTACAACACAGATGAGATCGTTTCCAGCGATATCGTTGGTATGAGATACGGTTCTCTCTTCGATGCAACACAGACAATGGTTCTCCCGATCGACGAGAACACATCTGAGGTTCAGGTTGTATCCTGGTACGACAACGAGAACTCCTACACAAGCCAGATGGTTCGTACCATCAAGCACTTCGGAAAACTGTTAAACGCTTAATTTCGAGCAGTTATCGAAGAAAATAGACTCAGCAAAGGGTCCGGTCTGATGAGGACCGGATCCTTTTTTCGATTTATAAAAAGGAGGAATTCCAACATGTCTTTAAATAAGAAAACAGTTGATGATATCAACGTAAAGGGAAAGAGAGTGCTGGTCCGCTGCGATTTCAACGTACCGTTAAAGGACGGTAAGATCACAGACGAGACACGTATCAACGCGGCTCTTCCGACAATCCAGAAGCTGATCAACGATGGCGGCAAAGTGATTCTTTGCTCTCACCTTGGAAAAGTAAAAAATGGCCCGAACGAGGGAGAATCCCTGGCTCCGGTTGCAAAGAGCCTTTCTGAGAAACTCGGAAAAGAAGTTGTTTTCGTATCCGATTACAACGTAACCGGCGAAGCTGCAACAAAGGCTGTGAACGCAATGAAAGAGGGAGATGTCGTTCTTCTTCAGAACACCCGTTTCCGCGGAGCTGAGGAGACAAAGAACGGCGAACAGTTCAGCAAAGAGCTGGCTGACCTTGCAGACGACTATGTATGCGACGCATTCGGTTCCTCCCACAGAGCACATGCTTCTGTAGCTGGCGTTACAAAGTTCATCTCCGCAAAGGGCGGCTCCAACGTAGTCGGCTACCTGATGGAGAAAGAGATCGCTTTCCTTGGAAACGCGGTTGAGAATCCGGTTCGCCCGTTCGTTGCGATCCTCGGCGGCGCGAAAGTTGCTGATAAGTTAAATGTAATCTCCAACCTCCTTGAGAAGTGCGATACTCTTATCATTGGCGGCGGTATGGCTTACACCTTCTTAAAGGCACAGGGCAAGGAGATCGGTAAGTCCTTAGTTGACGATACAAAGATCGATTACTGCAAAGAGATGATGGATAAGGCAGCAAAGCTTGGTAAGAAGCTTCTTCTTCCGGTTGATACGACGGTTGTCTCTGAGTTCCCGAACCCGATCGATGCTCCGGTCGAGGTTGAGTATGTTTCCGTAGATGCGATCCCGGCTGACAAAGAGGGCGTTGACATCGGACCTGAGACCTGCAAGATCTACGCGGACGCAGTGAAGAACGCAAAGACCGTTGTATGGAACGGACCGATGGGCGTATTCGAGAACCCGACACTTGCTGCTGGTACTATTGCGGTTGCGAAAGCACTTGCTGAGACAGACGCTACAACGATCATCGGCGGCGGCGATTCCGCGGCAGCAGTCAACCAGCTCGGCTTCGGTGACAAGATGAGCCATATCTCCACAGGCGGCGGCGCATCCTTAGAGTTCCTGGAAGGAAAAGAGCTTCCGGGCGTTGCTGCAGCTGACGATAAGTAAATGAATGAAACCAGTACACCGTGCGCCGGAACAGGCGTGGAAGGGCGCTGCAAGCTCGCTTGCACAAGCCCTTTCAGGTCTGTTCCGGTATAGGGGGAGCAAATGTACGCATTTACTTCCCTGGCTGTAAATATTATAGTGTCCGAGATTTCAGATCCGGGGCGGTGATCCCGTCCCGGATTTTGTCATAGTATGGAAAACTGCAGATGTAGTTTTTGAATGTTATCGTTCAGAGAGAATCCTGTATATGGATCTTGAAGATAAATATTGGTATATATGGGGGGTAGATAACCATGGCAAGAAAGAAAATTATCGCTGGAAACTGGAAAATGAACATGACTCCGTCCGAGGCAGTGGCACTCGTTGAGACATTAAAGCCGCTCGTTAAGACGGAGGAAGCGGACGTTGTATTCTGCGTACCGGCTATCGACATCATTCCTGTCGTAAAGGCATGCGAGGGAACAAACATCGAGGTCGGCGCTGAGAATATGTATTTCGAGGAGAAGGGCGCGTACACAGGCGAGATCTCCCCGAACATGCTGACAGATGCCGGCGTAAAATATGTGATTATCGGACATTCCGAGAGAAGAGAGTACTTCGCTGAGACAGATGAGACTGTCAATAAGAAAGTCTTAAAGGCATTCGAGCATGGACTGACCCCGATCATCTGCTGCGGTGAGACTCTTACCCAGAGAGAACAGGGCATCACTCTGGACTGGATCCGCAAACAGGTGAAGATTGCGTTCCAGAACGTGACAGCAGACCAGGCGAAGACTGCTGTGATCGCTTATGAGCCGATCTGGGCGATCGGAACCGGAAAGACAGCAACGACAGAACAGGCCGAGGAAGTCTGCGGAGCGATCCGTGCGTGCATCGGTGAGATCTACGATGAGGCAACAAAGGAAGCAATCCGCATCCAGTACGGTGGATCTGTAAATGCCGGAAATGCTGCAGAGCTCTTTGCGCAGGTGGATATCGACGGAGGACTTGTCGGCGGCGCATCCTTAAAGGCTGATTTCGGAAAGATCGTCAACTACAAATAGTACATGTACATCCTGGCGCTGTGTCATAGAAAATGGGCTGTGACACAGCGCTTTTTTCATAGAAGATTCCAATGGAACTTCCTATGAAAAAAGGCACATTCGCGAGAAGATGAAGATCGTCGCAAGCGACCGCGCGCCCGGTGCGAGAATGTGCCAGGACACATTCTTTTTACATAAGAGAAAATAGTGACAATCTGTCATTTTTTGCCTCCACCCTATTGACTGGAAGGATTTTGGATGTTACGATTATTAGATACGCAAAACGTTAAAATTGCGCAAAAGACAGCAATCTCTTGCGTGAATCCAGGATATAAAGAGGAAATACATATATGAAGAAAATTGGAATCGTAACAGACAGTCACAGCAGCATCAGCCAGGAAGAGGCAAAGAAACTCGGGATCTTTGTCCTGCCGATGCCGTTCTATATCGACGGGGAGTGCTATTATGAGAGTGTGACGCTTTCCAGGGAACTGTTTTTTGAAAAGCTGACATCCGGAGCCGATATTTCGACTTCCCAGCCATCTCCGACCGCTGTGATGGAAATCTGGGACAAAGCACTCGAAGAATATGAAAAGATCCTGTATATGCCGATCAGCAGCGGACTCAGCAGTTCCTACAATACGGCGATGATGCTGGCGCAGGAGGAAAAATATGAAGGACGCGTCCTCGTTGTGGACGACGGACAGGTTGCGGCGCCGCTTCACCAGATGATCCTGGACACACTGGATATGATCGAAAAAGGATATGAAGCGGAACATATCCGCGAACTCCTGGAAAAGGCGGGAGACCGGATGATGATCTATATCGCCCTTCAGACGCTGGAATTCCTGAAAAAAGGCGGAAGAGTAACTCCGGCTGCAGCTGCGCTCGGATCTGTATTTAATATCAAACCAATCTTAAAGCTCCAGACCGGAAAACTGGATTCCTTTAAGAAGTGCCACGGAATGCAGAAGGCCAAAAAGACAGCCATCGAGGCGATGCAGACAGAGATCCGCGAGAATTTCCAGGATGCCTTAAACGATGGCGCTCTGCATCTCTTAGCGTCTTCCAGCGGAACGGATGAGGAGAATGCAGCGTGGGTCGAGGAGATCAAAGAGGTATTCCCGGGTGTTCCGATCCTTTATGATAACCTTTCTCTCGGCGTTTCCTGCCATATCGGACCTGGCGGAATGGGAATTGGTTGTGCGGTGGCACCGGATTATAAGAGAGTATAAGTAAGAAAATATTGGCTGCGAGTAAAAATACCATTGCTGCAGACAATTTTTAATGGATTTTTGTTCGTAACTGTGAGTATATGGAACCGTTACAAAAGAAGTTTGAAATCAGAGTTTCGGTTGTAGGAACGTGCATAATAAGGAGGCAATCATTATGGAATACCGCAGATTTGGAAATACGATCGTAGCAAGGATCGATCAGGGTGAGGATGTTCTGGAGAAGATGAAGCGCATCGCGATGCTCGAGGATGTAAAGCTTGCGAGCGTCAGCGCATTAGGTACATTTTCTTCCATGACCGTAGGAATTTATGACCTGGAAAAACGTCAGTTTATGGGGAATGATTTCGAGGGAATGTTTGAGATCGTCTCCTTTACAGGAACCATCAACACGATGGACGGAAAGTATTACAGCCACATCCATGCGGCGGCAGCCGATGCGAAGGGCAATGTGTACGGCGGACATTTAAGTCATGGCATTATCGGAGCGACCTGCGAGATGGTGATTACGGTGATTGACGGAGTTGTGGACCGCGTAAAGGATGAGGAGACAGGACTCAATCTCTTTAACTTTAAGTGTTAAAGTGCAGAAAGGTAACGGTGAAGGTACTGAATCGTTACATATTTTCGTGAAATGTGATAAGAGATAAGAATAGATCGATAAGGAGCAGGCTATGGAGCAGATGATTCCGGGATTTCTGGAAGAGATGTTGAAAAAACAGTATGGAGAGGAAGTTTTCGCGAAGATCCTCGCGGGATATCAGGCGAGACGCCCGGTGACACTCCGGGTCAATCCCTTAAAGGCGGACCGGAACACGGTAGAACAGGCACTTACCGGCGCAGGGATCGCGTTTAAAAATGTATCATGGTATGAGGATGCGATGATCATCGAGGGCGCAAGGGAGCCGGAGATTCAGGAACTTCCGATCTATAAGGAAGGCGGAATCTATCTCCAGAGCCTTTCCTCCATGCTGCCGCCGCTGTTTCTCGGCCCAAAGGTTGGAGAGTCCGTCCTCGATATGGCTGCCGCCCCGGGCGGAAAGACGACCCAGATGGCGGCGATGACGGGAAATCAGGCGCAGATCACGGCCTGTGAGAAGAATAAGGCGCGGTCAGAAAAGTTAAAATACAATCTGGAAAAACAGGGGGCATCGGGAACCTACGTGATGGTGGAGGACGCAAGAAAGCTCGACGATTTCTTTTCCTTCGACCGGATCCTCTTAGACGCGCCCTGCAGCGGAAGCGGAACCGTAGAAGTGCGGGACGGCGTCTGCCGGACAAAGATCTCAAAGGAACTTGTGGAAAGATCCGCGAGAACCCAGGAAGAACTGTTAAAAAAAGCGCTGAAGTTGTTAAAATCCGGACATGAGATGGTCTACTCCACCTGCTCGATCTTAAAAGAGGAGAATGAAGGTCTCTTAAAGCGCGTGTTAAAGAGTTCAGGCGGAGAGCTTGTACCGATCGGGGAAGAGTGGACGAAGGAACTTCCATTACTTCCGAATGCGATGCCGGGGACGCTCCTCGTGGGACCGAATGAATTGTTTGAGGGATTTTTTGTGGCGAAGATCAGAAAAAAATAGAAGCTCCGCGAGGAACTTCTATTTTTTTGCAAAAAAACGCTTTAAGCTTTTATGCCGCCCTGCGGTTCTCAACCTCGATCCGTTTCAGCTCAGGCATGATCGTGATCAGCATCGTGAGAATGCAGGCGGTTCCGCCGATGACATTGGAAATCGGCTCGGCGAGGAATACGCCGTCGGTTCCCATATGCATGGCGTAGGGGAGAAAGTAGGTCAGCGGTACAACGATGAATACCTTGCGGAGCAGGGAGAAGAAGATCGCAAAGACCTTCTTGTTCAGGGATTTAAATACCGCCTGACCGATGTACTGGAGGTCCATAAAGATAAAAGCCGCAAAATACATGTTTAGCGCCGGAACTGCATCCTGGATCAGCGCCGCGTCCGAGCTGAAAATACGGATCAGCGTTTCCGGGATGAGGATGATCATGCTCCACATGACGGCCGTGTAACCGAAAACAAGGAGACTCATGATCAGAATGGATTTCCGCACGCGCCCCGGTCTGCGGGCACCGTAGTTGTAGCTCAGGATCGGGGAAGTTCCCTCTACCATGGCGTGGATCGGTGTCTCGACAAGCTGGCGCACACTGGAGATGATGGTCATGACGGAGATATAGATATCACCGCCGGTGACGGAAAGAATATTGTTGCAGCAGATCGTCACGAGACTGTTGGTGAGCTGCATGATAAATCCGGCTGCACCGAGGCTGAGGATATTTTTCGCATGTCCGGTACATTCCGGGATCTCATTTTTATGAAGGAACCGCAGCTTCAACTCGGATTTTTTCGTGAGGAAAAACAGGACGAAGGCGGCGGACAGGCACTGGGAGATCACGGTGGCGATGGCCGCGCCGCGGACACCGAGTCCGAGGGCAAAAATAAAGAGCGGATCAAGCACCAGGTTTGTTCCGGCACCGATCGCGACGGATAACATGCCGATGCTGGAGTAGCCCTGGGCGTTGATAAACGGGTTCATGCCGACCGCGATCATTGACGGCAGGGTTCCGATCAGATAGAGCATCATATACGGATAAGCGTAAACGATAGCCTCAGCGGAAGCACCGAAGAGGATCAGGATCGGGCGGGCGAAGAGGAAGCCGACTGCCATCAGGATCACCGCGCAGACACAGAGCATCGTAAAAGAAGTGTTCATAATGCGCTTTGCTGTGTCAGAGTCCTTCTTCCCACGGAAGATCGAGAAGAGCGGCGCACCGCCGGTCCCAAATAGGTTGCTGAAGGCTGTGATGATGACAATGATCGGAAAACATAAGCCGACCGCGCCGAGAGCGGCTGTTCCGATCTCCGGGATCCGCGCGATGTAGATGCGGTCCACGATATTATATAGAAGGTTTAAGATCTGGGCAACCAGCATCGGGAGCGCGGCTCCGAGGATATTTCCCGTTATGGTTCCGTTTTCAAAATCAATACGTTTCATATGCATGGTAGATTCGATTCGATCCTTTCTAAATTTTCTCTTGCGTTTCAAGTATAGCATCCCCTATAATATATGTAAATTATTGTTTTTATATAGAAATAAAATAAAATTTATATAATACAAGAAGGTTCTTTGCATTCAGACTATGATTTTTACGATCCGGGATCCGGACTCCACAATTCGCAACGCTGCGAGAGTGGAGGTCCGCAGATCGCCGGTCAGACAGGAGAGATTATGGAGATCAGACAGTTGGAATACTTCCGGGCCATCGTTGACGCCGGAACCATCAGCGGTGCGGCGAGAGAGCTTCACATGACACAGCCGCCGCTAAGCTACCAGATGAAAATATTGGAGGAGGAACTTCAGGTGCCGCTTTTTATCCGCGGCATGAAGCATATCACACTGACGGAGGCGGGAAAAACGCTCTACGAACAGGCGGGAAAGATCCTGATGCTCTCGGAGGTAACGAAACGGGAGGTTATAAAATCAAGTCAGGCGGCGACGATCCATATCGGAATGACTCCGTCCACCGTGTCCATGATGTCCCATTACCTGATGCGTTTTGCAAAAAGCCATCCCAATATCCATTTTGATATCCACGAGGGATCCACATTCACGATGAGGGATCAGCTTGAGAACCGGATCCTTGACCTCACGACCCTGCGCACGCCAATTACGTTAAGGGGCTGTGAGACGAGAACTCTGGCTGAGGAACGCCTTCTCGCCATGGCAGTTCCGGAGTTCCCTCTTTTAAAAGGACGCACATCGCTCCATCTGCAGGAGCTCTCGGAACAGCCCCTGATCCTGTCCCACCGGTTTCAGAAATATATCGCCTCGAAGTTTGAGGAGGCGGGACTTGTCTGCGATATCTACCTTGCCTGTGAGGATGCAAGGACCGCGATCACGATGGCGGAACGGGGAATGGGGATCGCGATCCTGCCGACTTCGATGCTGGAACTTTCGGATAAGCTGAAAGCATGTGAGGTCTGTGATGCCGATTTTACAACAGAGGTCCTTCTCGCCTGGAGGAAAAGTTGGATTTCGTCGGAAATACAGGAATTTCTGGAATTTTGGAATTAAGAAATGTGTTCGTGGAATGCATGAATCTTGAAAAAAATCTTGCAAGCAGCTTTTGCAGGCAGATTAGACGAGTGATTTTCTGAAAAATGTGCCATAATGAGAAATAATGAAAAGCTTCATATTATGAAACATGTCAGGTGCAGAGAGCCTGACAGAACAGGAGAAGAATCGTTCATGAAGTATGATCTGGAACATTATAGGCAATATTTAACAGAATGCGAGAAAAGTAAAAATACGATCGAAAAGTATCTGAGGGATGTGCGGACTTTCCTGATATTTTCAGGAGAACGGGAGCTGAACAAGGAGATCATCTTAGACTATAAAAAGCTCCTCGTAGAAAAATACCGGACGTCCAGCGTAAATTCCATGCTGATCGCGGTGAATGGATATCTGAGCTGGACCGGCCGGGACGATCTCCGGGTGCGTGTGTGCAGAACACAGAGACAGATCTTTCGCGAGGAGGAGCGGGAACTGACGCGCGAAGAGTACCAGAGACTTCTTATGACCGCGAGACGGGAGAATCGCGAGCGCCTGTTCTGCATCCTTCAGACCATCGCGGGAACGGGGATGCGGATCGGAGAATTAAAATATCTGACAGCGGAGACTCTGGAGGAGCGAAGGATACGGATCGACTTTAAGGGCAAAGTTCGGATCATCCTGATCCCAAGGTCCCTTCTGATCCTTTTGAGAGACTATTGTCGAAAACAGAAGATCAAGGCGGGAAGTATTTTCCGCTCAAGGAACGGGAGACCGCTGGACCGGAGAAATATATGGACGGAGATGAAAAGTCTTTGCGAGAAGGCAAGGGTGGCAGCAAGCAAAGTGTTCCCGCATAATCTGAGACATCTCTTCGCGAGATGTTTTTACGAAAAGGAACACGACCTCGCGCGGCTAGCAGATTATCTTGGACACAGCAGCATTGAGACAACAAGACGGTATACGATGATCACGAGCGAGGAAGCCTGCGCAAAGGATTTAGAGCTTGGACTGGTCCAAAGGGAAGAAGCGATATCGGAAGGTGAAAAAGGTAATATGGAACAAATGGGAAAAAAGGAGGATCCGTTTACGACATAATGTGTATTATGTCATGAACGGCTTGTCTTAGAAGATCTGCATCGTTCTTACATGAAATTTTCATACTTTTTACGCTTTCTTAAGTTAATTTAAAAAAGTATCCGATCTGCGAATCTGTTTCCAGGACCGCATATTTTTTGAAAATCATGTTAAAAAAAAAGCAAAAATGTAAAAAACCCGGAATATCCGTTGAAAACAAAGGTTTTTCGTGTTAGAATTGTTATGTATATATATGAATACAGAGGAGGATTCGTTATGACATAATACACATTATGTCATGGACGGCTTTTTTGAATGAAAAAATGTATGATCGGAGAACGATACGGAAGTCTTGTGGTAATTGAAAAAGTGAAGATTCCTGGGAAACCGAAAACCTATTGGCGGTGTCGGTGTGACTGCGGGAATACATGCACCGTGGAAGATTCACACCTGAAAAACGGACATACGAAGAGCTGTGGCTGCAGGAGACGGATCCGACTCCAGGAAAAACGCCTTGATCTCACCGGACAGCGGTACGGCAGACTTGTGGTTCTGGGACCGGCAGCGGGGCTGACAGAAGAAAAAGAAGGCACGGTGGAGCAAAGCGGATCGTCCGAAGGTGATCGCGCGGACCGTCCGGGCAGGATGAGTGACTACTGGCTTTGTCAGTGTGACTGTGGAAAACAATGCATCTGCCGAAAAGAGAATCTCCGCTCCGGGGTCACAAGAAGCTGCGGCTGTCTTCAGGAAGCACAGAGAAAGGTAAATATGAAGAAAGCCATCCATTTTATGGACGGAACCTGTGTGGAGAGGATCGCGTGCAGAAAGACATTTTCCAATAATACTTCCGGTCATCGCGGAGTATACAGAAGAGAAAACAATCGATGGAGAGCATCCATTGGCTTTCAGGGAAAGTCCTACAATCTTGGCAGCTTCGCAACCTATGAGGAGGCAGTTCAGGCGCGGCTGGACGCGGAAAAACGGTTATATGATCCGTTTTTAGCAAAATACCGCGAAGAAAATTCCTGACAACGCAGGGAGATCACAATACTGATAAAAACACTTCCAACCGCAGGAATACCGGGCAGCTCTGCTGCATAGAATGCAGTTTAGGGAGTGATTTTTATAAAATTTTAGGAACAAGGGGGAAAGGAGGAGCTTTGTGAGCATACAGGAACAGAAAACGCTTGTATGCAGCAATGGAAATATTGTTCCACGATTCAGAGAAGGAAAAGGAGGAAAAGAAATATGAAGAAGCGCGGAATTAAGAAACGTGTTTTGGCGGCTCTCATGACAGCCTGCATGGTTGTCGGGGCAGTGCCGGGAGTGTCGTTTGCGGATGTTGGAGACGGTTCAGCACCGGGAAATTCCATGAATCCGAATGAGATCAGTTATGGAATTGCGGGAAATGTTGTAAATGACAGCAAGGACGCAGCAATTACATTATCCAAGACAGCTAAGTTAACAGAAGACGGCAAATATGAGATCACTTTAACTGTAGATGCTGAAAATGCGAAAAATCTGATCGAAGTGAAGCCGACGGAAGTTGCATTTGTGCTGGATGCATCGGGGTCTATGGCCTGGTGTACGGATGAAACGCATAATCATGAAAATGCAACTGGCGGATATAACTGCGGAAAGGTTTCGAAAACGAATCTGAGCCGCTGGGATACAGCAATCAATGCAGTTTCCAGTATGAGTGAGAAATTGAAAACTGCGGGAGTAAATTGCAGTTATGTTTATTTCACAAGAGAACAATTGGATCTTTTGGGATTTTTATACAGTGATAAAGCTGAGAAAGTTTCACCTGTTGATGCATTAAGAACAATAAAACCAAAGGGAGGAACCTGTCTCAGCAAGGGCGTAAAAAAGGGAATTGAAGTTTTAAATGGAAAAGATGCAAGTGCAAATAAAATTTTAATTATCCTTGCAGATGGTGCCAGTGATGACGGGTACATGGAAAAGCGTAATGAGCAGAACACCCTCAATACGTTTAAGAAAAATGGAAAGTCATACACTGTAAGCTTTGCGTTAAATAAGACAGATGACAGTGAGATGGACGAAACGGCATTTAATGCGCTTGCCAACGCAGGCAATTTAAACGCGAAAAATGGTGAAGAGCTGAATCAGGTATTCGCATCTATCACCAAAGACATCATAAGCGGCATCCAGGATCCGTTAGGTTCCAATATCACCATGACAAATGGAACCCTTAGTGCAAATAACGGAACGGCAAGTTATGATGAAACCACCAACACGATCAAGTGGAATTCTGACGGTGCAATGAAAGATAAGGTAACATTGACTTACACCGTAGAACTGACAGATGATGCAAAGAAAAAGGCAGGGAAGATTTATTTAAACGGCGATGCTGTATTCAACTATTCTTACACACAGAACGGCGAGAAGAAAGAAAAGAGCATCAGTTTCCCGAAACCGTTTGTTACAGCTGCGACACTGAAAGTCAACTATGTCAACGGCAATACGATAGTCCAGGAGGACGATCTGGAATGGGTAGCGCTCGTTAATGGAAATGAAGCATTCACACATGCTGCAGTCAATGCTGGCACAGAGATCACAGGAAAAGACGGAAAGATCTATTATGTAATGGAAGATGCGGAAATTCCGGCTATTACAAATGGGGAAGCTTACACCGTCAATGTTGCTGTGGCTGAGAAGGCGCCGGAGCAGAAATATGCGGTAAGCTATGATGCAAATGGCGGCGAATGGTCAGCTGAGTATCAGAATGCAGACGGATATCAGTTAAATGAAGCACGCAACATTCTCAGCAACAATGATCTTACTGGTAAAGATAAGGTCAAGAATCTTGCCGAAAAGGACGCACCGTCCAAAGATGGATTCAAGTTTAAAGGATGGAGTACTTCAGATGACGAGAATGCAGTTGTTGAACTTTTCAGCGATGTAAATGTATCAGCAGTAGCTAAGAATGGAGCAATCACACTGTATGCAGTCTGGGAAGAGGACGGTTCCGCTCCGGCCGAGACAGTCACCTACGTCGTAAACAAACACTACTTTGACACAGACAAAGAAAACGCCGTTTACGATGAGTCCGTTGACGTCAACCAGACAGCCGACGAAGGTTCCCTGATCTCTGAGAAGATCTCTGGCCTTATGACAACTCAGAATTATTACAACGCAGATTATCTGTACAGCCATGCGACAGTTACCGTTGGCGGAACAACAACTGCCTATACGGACGACTCTAAGTTCCAGTCCGGCAAGAACACCATCGACCTCTACTACTACCGCGATTCCTGGAACAAGAATGACGGCAGCGAGACAGGCGGAGATGGCACACCGGATATCGAGCAGGTTCTCGTTAAGTTTGGAAATAAAGACGGAAACGGCACAGTAACCGATAAAGAAAACGCAGCGGCTAACACCGGCACTGTTCAGGTTTACACCCTGGAAGATGCGACATCCATAACACCGACCCTGGAGGGCGTGGAAGTCAACGCGGCAGACGGCTATGAATTTGCAAAATGGACAAAGAACAGCGCAGATCATTCCGGCGTAAAACCGGATATCACATGGAGCGTCAAAGGCGGAGATGAGATCAATTTCTGGGCATGGTTTGATGCCGAGGAACCGGAAGAGCCGACAGTTCCGACAGACGATGAGTTAAAAGAGCTTATCAGTGTTGCTCTCGTTCATACCGGAAGCAATGCAGACCATAAAGACGCAGCATATGACCTGATCGACGGCAGCTATACAGTTGCAAGCGCAAGCGATGCAAGAGCGATCGTCACAGTAAACGCAGATGCTTATGTGAAAGCATATAACGATGAGTACGGAACACATGAATTACAGGGAAGATCATCCGCAAAGCTGACTTTCAAGTACGGCGGAAGTGCCTGGGAACTTGCAGATGGCAAAGTTCCGGTCACATTTACCGTAAAGTGCACCGATAAGAAACCGGAACCTCCGAAGCTTCCGAAAGACGATGAGCTGAAGAAGCTGTTCGGTGAGTCCATCAACGTGACCTGTACCACAGACGCAGATCATGCGGCTCAGAAATTCGGCCTTATCTCCGGAAGCTACGGTGTGGCAAGAGACAAGGACGATGAGAACACAGCAGTCGTAACAGTCCGCGCAGCAAAATACATTGAGGCATATCTCGATGGAAAGCACACGAATGCGGGAAATGACGCGGCAAGAGTTACTCTCTGGTACGACACAGACGATGCGGCATGGTATGCGGCAGATCAGGAGATCAGCATCAGCTTCCTTGCAAAATGCGAGAAGAAAGCTCCTGAGAAACAGTACACCGAGATCAAGTTCATTGTTGTAAACGGAACATTCACAGAGAACGGCGGCACCGAGATCACAAGGACCTTCGAGGTCGGAACAAAGCTCACAGTTGCCGACATTCCGGCATCCAAGGGAAAGAGCAGCAGCTACAGCGATCAGACATGGGATAAATTCCCGGTAGGTTATGTTGTAGGCGAAAATGGAGAGACCTTCACGATTACTTACAAGTGGAGATCTACCGGCGGAAACAGCAGCAGTGACAGCGATTCCGACGGCACATCCACAAGAGGAAGAGCCACAAACGCAGCAGGCAAGACTGGCCGCTGGATCTTAGAGGGCGGCGAGTTCACTGAGGACAACGGAAGACTTCCGTCCAACGAGTACCTGAAGATCGGCGATACGATCTACGGTTTCTACACCTACGGCTTCGCCATCGATTTCGACCGTCCGGAATACTACACCGACGAGGCGATCCAGGCAAAGGGCGGCTACCGCGACGCGACAGGAACATGGAGACTGAACGGCTGGTGGTTCTGCTACGATGACGGAACATTCCCGCACAATGAGTGGGTATACCTCTCCTGGAACGGACGTTCCGACTGGTACTATTTCGACGTTGACGGCTGGATGGAAGACGGCTGGTTCTTCTGGAACAATAACTGGTATTACCTTCATACCCAGTACGACAACACCAGAGGCCATATGTACACCGGCTGGCATGAGATCGACGGCAAGTGGTATTACTTCAATACAGCATCCGACAAGGGAACACTTGGAGCGATGCTTGCGGACACCACGACACCGGATGGATATCGTGTAGACGCGAACGGGGCATGGATCCAGTAAAAAATAATATGAACGAAAAAACAGGGGATGTGGAGATGTCCGCATCCCCTAATCTATGGGAATAGAGGAAAAACATATGAAAAAGCATCTTTTTCATCATATCCTGGCGGTGCTTGCAGCGCTGTTGGTTATGATGCAGGCGTTCTGTATGACAGGATTTGCAGCGGAAGGCGTGGAAGTGTGTATTCCGGCTGAAAGCGGTCCGGAGTTTGTGAATGAGATTCTGACAAAGGCATTGATTCCGGACAGTGATGAGACGTTGGAGTGGGAGTATGAGTGTGAAGGAAAGTTGAATAATCTGACCTGGGGAAATAGATCCTGGGGTTCAATAGCTGGATTTACGAGTACAAAGAAGATAGCTATCAACTATACATATACACATCCGGCTCTGGCAGATAATAAGGATGACACTTATAAGGTTCGTGCAGCAGGTACGACGAAAGAATACACCATCAAAAAGGCAGCAAAACTTACATTCGATGTTGAATTAAATGCAGATGAAGAAATTCCTCTGAGATATGACGCGGATGGAACATTCAATGCCGATGAAACGAAAGAGGAGATCTTTACAAGAGTCTTTTCTGCATCAAATGCGGAGTACATTTCCAGTGACGAAGTGACGATCGAATATTATGCTGCGCCTGAGAAATTAGGGGTGGGAAATGCCGGGAAGACGTGGATGCCGTTAGAAGGCGGACAAGGAAGCGGCGTGAATTCCATCTATTCCTATCCGGAGATCCCGGCAGGAAAACAGAAGATCCGTATTTTATGGGACGGCGATGAGGAGTATTCCGGTTTTAAAAAAGAGACAGACGTGACCATGACGGAACGGGAGCAGATGAAGTTCAATCTGAAAGAAGCTCCTTACGAAGCAGGGCTTGTTTTTGATCATGATCAGAATATCGATTATGTTGCAACAGCAAAAGCGATCTACGAGGCTGTAGTGGAGTCCACAGATCCGGAAGTGGATTTTGATGAGTTCGCGGTGAAGTACAATGCAGATCCTTCCGGGCTCATTGAAAATTTCAAACCGCTCGATGATGAGTCACTTGTAACAAAGAAATTCGGCACGGGAAGCTGGAAAATCCGTATTTCCTGGGGCGGAAGCAGGGACTATGCGCCGGGCAGCGTGACGGTATCAGTAACAGTGACGGACAACCGGATCAACAGCAAAGTCGTATTAAAGAGCGAAACTTCCTTCACATACAATAAGGATGTGGAAGCAGTGAAACAGGCGGTTCTTGACAATGTGATCGACTGGGAAAATTCCGAGCTTCCGGAGCGGGACACACTGTCTGTTGACGATTTTACCTTTTCCTACAATGCGAGACTTTCTCTTCTGGACGGTTTGAGCAGCGAGCTCGGTGACAGCTTTGCTGACAAATTCCTGAACGGAGAAGGAATCAGGGACGATGTTCCGTTTGAAGGAAAAAGCTATGAGCTCGGCGGAAAGGTTCTCGGAAGCTTCCCGCAGATCGGCGCAGGCGTGCAGAAGATCAAAGTAACCTTCAAGGGAAATTCGGAGTATCGCGCAAGTGAAGAAGCTGAGGGCAGCGTGACCATCAACAAAGCAAATGTGAAGGTCAGCGTCAACAGCGCCAGCAGATATGTGAGCGAGGCTGTGAAGGGCAGAGAGCTTGTCTCCACGGATCCTGAAGATCATTTTAACCTGTATATCATCTATGCCGGAATCACCAGCAATGTGACTACAGGCGTTTATCTGGAGCTTCCGGAACAGTATACCTCCAACAGCATCGTCATCAAGATCGTCGATAAGGCGCTGGAAAGCTTAAATCAGCCAACCCTGACAGAAATGCTGCAGAACGGAATCACAGTTGGTGAGCTTAGAAAGCTTTTAAATACCAGTGAAGTGATCGATGTGCTTGAGAAGATCGGTGTGGATACCGGCGCTCTGGGACAGGTCATCAAGGTGATCAATAAGCTTCCATCCATCGCTGATAATCTTCGGATCAGTATCGGTGCCCCGAATCACGCCGGAATTTACAGCGTGACAGCAGTCACCGACAACAAGAACTACAATACGGGTGTCGGTGCCGGCGCTCTTGTCTTAAAGGCTGACAAGGCAAAGCTTGTATGGAACCAGAGTATCGGCAAAAAGATCTCCGCAGCCGATGCGGCGGCAGCTGACTTTGGCGCACATCTTGAGATCGGCGGGGAGAGAGTTGACGATCAGTCCAGCGTCAGCGTGCTCTACTCCGGATTTACAAGCAAATGGAGAGCATACTCCAGCACCACAACTCCGCCGACAGAACCGGGACGTTATACCATGACAGTCGTTGTCCTCGGCGGTAACTATCTGGCTTCCCCGATCAACCGGTCCTTCCAGATCACGAAGTAGGGCGGCTGAATGGTAAAATCGCGGGTTCTGCAGCCCGCGATCAGGAGACCTTCATATGAAAAAAAGTACGCATCACGTGCCCATTGCCAGATCAATGGGGATGTGATGCGTATTTTAATGTAAAAAGAATGTGCCCAGGCAGTTCCGTAAGGAACCACCCGGGCACAGTAGATTGTTTCGTTATTAGTACAGCTTCGCACCAGCCGGGATATGGTTGTCAACCATGAGAAGGTTTAACTTCTCCTCGCCCTCTTCAGTATGGATTGCACTAAGCAGCATACCGCAGGAATCGATTCCCATCATGGCTCTCGGCGGAAGGTTTGTGATCGCGATCAGGGTCTTTCCGACAAGCTCTTCCGGCTCGTAGAAAGCATGGATACCGCTTAAGATCGTGCGGTCTGTGCCGGTTCCGTCATCGAGTGTGAACTGAAGGAGCTTTTTGCTCTTCTTGACTGCTTCGCAGGCTTTTACCTTAACAGCGCGGAAATCGCACTTGCTGAATGTCTCGAAATCAACATAATCAGCGAACATCGGCTCGATCACAACTTTGGAGAAGTCGATGACCTCCGGAGCTGCGTTCTCGGATGTCTTAACGACCGGTTTCTCAGACTTCTTTGTGTCTAAGGACTTCATTGTCGGGAAGAGCAGTACGTCACGGATCGCCGGGGAGTTTGTAAATAACATAACAAGACGGTCGATACCGTATCCGATACCACCGGTCGGCGGCATACCGATCTCAAGGGCATTTAAGAAGTCCTCATCTGTTGTGTTTGCCTCGTCATCACCGGCAGCAAGAGCAGCCTCCTGTGCTTTGAAACGCTCTCTCTGGTCGATCGGATCGTTTAACTCGGAGTATGCGTTACACATCTCACGAGCGTAGATGTAAAGCTCGAAACGCTCTACCTGCTCCGGATGATCCGGTTTCTTCTTGGTAAGCGGGGAGATCTCGATCGGATGGTCTGTGATGAAGGTCGGCTGGATCAGGTGCTCCTCAACGAATTCCTCGAAGAAGAGGTTGATGATGTCGCCGCGGACATGACGATCCTCATAGTGAACGCCCTTCTCATCCGCTAATTTCTTTGCTTCCTCAGTTGTCGTGATCTCGTTGAAATCAATACCGGTATATTTCTTGATCGCGTCGATCATGGTAAGGCGCTCGAACGGCTTTCCAAGGTCGATCTCAACATCCGCATACGGGATCGTTGTGGATCCGCAGATCTGCTCTGCGATATGACGGAACATGTTCTCGGTGAGGTCCATCATTCCCTTGTAGTCTGTATATGCCTGGTATAACTCCATCAGAGTGAATTCCGGGTTGTGTCTTGTGTCAAGACCTTCGTTACGGAATACACGGCCGATCTCGTAAACACGCTCCATACCGCCGACGATGAGTCTCTTTAAGTAGAGCTCGAGGGAGATACGAAGTTTAACGTCCTCGTCAAGTGCATTGTAGTGAGTCTCGAACGGTCTTGCAGCAGCACCGCCGGCATTTGCAACGAGCATCGGAGTCTCAACCTCGAGGAATCCGAGGTTATCTAAATATCTGCGGATGCAGCTGATGATCTTGGAACGCATAACGAATGTCTTCTTTACGTCCTCGTTCATGATCAGGTCCACATATCTCTGACGGTAACGGGTATCTGTGTTTGTCAGACCATGATATTTCTCCGGAAGGATCTGTAAGCTCTTGGAGAGCAGAGTTACGGAATGGGCATGAACAGAGATCTCGCCCATCTTTGTTGTGAATACAAAGCCTTTGATGCCGACGATATCGCCGATATCCATCTTCTTGAAGTCTTTGTAGGAATCGTCACCGAGCTCATCACGGGATACATAGCACTGGATGTTGCCCTTGAGGTCCTGGACGTTGCAGAAGGAAGCTTTACCCATCACACGCTTGGACATGATACGTCCGGCGATGGAAACTTCCTTTCCGTCATATTCTCCATAATTGTCTTTGATATCTGCGCTGTGAGTATCCTGATCATACTTTGTGATCTGGAATGGGTCCTTGCCCTCTGCCTGTAACTCAGCAAGCTTCTCGCGGCGCACCTTTAAGAGCTGGTGGATATCCTGCTCTTTTGCATTTGCATTCTTGTTCTGATTCTGCTGTTCAGCCACTTTTCTATTTCTCCTTCACTGTAGTCTTTGTGTATGATCGATACGATCGTGTACAGAATTTTCAGTCCGGGCGATCTCTGTCTGTACACGATAGTGATCAATCGACTCTTTTAATATCGAGTACCTTATACTGGATAACTCCGGACTGTGTTTCAACGTCAACAACATCGCCAACGCGTTTTCCAATCAGCGCGTGTCCGACCGGGGACTCATTGGAGATCTTGTTCTCAAGGCTGTTTGCCTCTGTGGAACCAACGAGCTTGAATTCCATCTCCTCATCGAAATCGACATCGTAAACCTTTACGATACATCCAACATTGATCTTATCAAGGTTTACCTCGTCCTCAACGACAACCTCTGCGTTCTTTAACAGCTTCTCGAGCTCTTCGATTCTTAACTCAATATCTCTCTGCTCATCTTTCGCAGCATCGTACTCGGCATTCTCGGATAAGTCTCCCTGTTCTCTTGCCTCTTTGATCTTCTGGGCAATCTCACGACGGCGGTTTACTTTCAGATCCTGAAGCTCATCCTCGTATTTTTTCAGTCCTGCATAAGTTAAAATATGTTTCTTATCAGCCATGACGTCTTACCTTTCTTATTGTTTCGGGGCAGAATGACCCTTTATAATTTTTAGCTTTACATTCTCTGTATTATAGCGTGTAGAATTGGGATTGTCAAGAAGCCGAAAGCCTTAGTTTTGGTGGATTTTTGCGGAGTTTCGTGGGGATGTGACAGAAAGTGCGGGGGAAGTGTATTTATTATAGAAAGAACACGGAGGGGGAAACACATGAACGGGATGGTCCGCAGCTGTGAAGATTTCAGAGTGGAAAGAGCATCTCAGCAAAGCCGGATTTGTTGATTTATAACGGCAGATGCTTTATACTAAGGATAATATGAAAAAGAAGAAATCCAGCCGGAAAGAGAGGAAATGCGATGGGAATGTTTTTAAAAACTGGTATGACGGATATCACACAGCAGGCGGAGATCTGATCTACAATCCCCGTTCGATAAATTCAAGGGGGTGATTATTGCGTAAAAAGGATTGAAATAATCACGATTTCGTGATAATATAAACAGAAACAGTGAATGATCGGAGGTGCGGCATGGCAGTTTCTTATGATAGATTATTTCACTTGATGATCGACAAAAAGATTTCTAATACTCAATTAAAAGATATGGCTGGTGTTAGTGCAAATATTATAACTCGCCTAAAGAAAAATGAGTATGTTTCGCTGGAAAGCATAGAGAAAATATGTTTTGCGCTAAACTGTGAAGTTGGCGAAGTGCTGTACTTTATCCCTGATAATATTAAGGAGAGCTAAATCATGCAAGAAATTATTGTAGATGAAGGTAAAATCAAGTGTTTGATTACCGGAAAAATGAGAAAAGAAACACCGGAAGAATACGTACGTCAGGAATATTGCCGCATTCTTTTGGATGTATATAAATATCCAAAGAGCCATATCGATGTTGAGTATCCTATCAAGGTAGGCTCAACAGATAAAAGATGTGACATCGTTGTTTTTAATGATGAAGAAAAGTCCCAAGACAATATTTATTGGATTGTCGAAACAAAGAAAAAAGATGAAAAAGAGGGCGTGGATCAGCTGTGGAGTTATATGTCTGCGACTACTGCCAGTTTTGGTACGTGGACAAATGGAGATGGCATTTTATTCTATTATAAAGATGTTGCTCGTCCTAATCGCTATACTGAACTTCCTGATATTCCTAAATATAAAGAAAGTGTCGATTCAATCGGTAAGTATAATAAGTCTGATTTGGTAAAATGCACAGACTTGAAAGGTGTTTTTAAGCGTTGTAATAATTACTTTTTTAGTAATCAAGGATTAACTCAGGACAAGCGTTTTTCGGAAATACTTAAAATTCTCTTTTGTAAAATTGAAGACGAGAAGGATTTGTTTACTGAAAAATGTGAATTTTATGTTACTCCTGAAGAACAAAAGACACAAAACGGTCTTAGCAATGTTCGAGAACGTATTGATAAATTGTTTGCAAAGGTCAAACTTCGTTTTCAAGAGGATAACATTTTTGAAGCAAACGATGAAATTCAATTAAATGACAGATGTCTTTGCTTTGCGATTGCAGAATTGCAAAAGTATTCTCTATTGGACACGAATGTGGACATTAAGGGTGTTGCGTTCGAAACATTTGTAGGCGCAAATCTTCGTGGTGAACATGGCGAGTTCTTCACCCCAAGAGAAATTGTTTTTATGGCCACTGAGGCTATAATGCCTAAAATAGATGAAACGGTATGCGATCCTGCCTGTGGCTCTGGCGGTTTCTTGGTTATGGCACTAAAAAATATCCGCCAACAATATGAAGATCTGCATAAAAAACGTCCAACATTGAATGTTGTTGGATTATTTAGAGAGTATGCAGATAAGTATATTCGTGGCATTGACTTTAATCCTGATTTGTCACGAGTAGCAAAAATGAATATGGTGCTCAATGATGATGGGCATACAGGTATTTTCCATTTTGACTCACTAACACCGTTTGAACAATGGCCGAATAAAATCACCAACAAAATTGCTAAGGGTAAAATTGATATTATAATGACCAATCCGCCTTTTGGTAAAAAATGCGTGATTGATGATAAGAAAATTTTAGAGCACTATCATCTTGGCCATAAGTGGGAAAAAGGAGAAGATGGTACTTGGATTGAAACTAAAAAAGTTGATGAAAGCAGAACCCCAGATATTCTCTTTATTGAACGTTGCTTGGATTTGTTAAAACCAGGTGGTCGTATGGCCATAGTTCTTCCTGATGGAATTTTAGGAAATAACGGATTGGAATACGTGCGTCAATATATTCTTAATAATGCTGATATTGTCGCCATTATAGACTGCCCTGTTGAATCCTTTTTACCATCTACCGATACAAAAACATCTCTTCTCATTTTGAAAAAGAAGAAAAGAGAGGAACTTCCTCAGACTTTTGATACATTTATGGCGATTGCTAAAACATGTGGTCATGATAGAAGGGGGAAAGAAATTTATGTACGAGATGAAAATGGAGAGCCTGTAATTGTTGATGGAAACGCTATGATAGATAATGATTTTGTTGAAATCACAAGGAGGTTAGTGGAACATGTCAAAACTCGAAATATTTATAACTAACCCCATAAAATTGTCAGCAGGATCATTTTATCCGAGAAATTATAATCCAAAGTATCTGTTTGTAAAAGAAGGAATGTCAACTTGTCCAACGATGTCTCAGTATATAGTTGGAGATATAAAGGGTGGTTCTACTCCGCCAGCATATTTCTTCTACAAGGATCATGGAGTACCTTTTATCAAAACTTCAGCGGTTTCAAGGCATTATATAAATGTAAATGATTTACAGTTGATTAATGAAGGGTTTCATAACAAAACTATCAAACGATCAATTACCCATCCTTATGATATCATTTACACTATGACTGGCAAATTTATGGGTAAAGCTGCAATGTGTCCTCCAACTATTGCAGAAATGAATATGAGTCAGAATAGCGTTGTGTTACGCACAGCATCGCCCAAAGAAGCTGCATTTTTGACAATTTACCTTAATTCTCAAATTAACAGAATACAGGTACGGGGAACATATTCTATTACAAAGCAGAAATTTATGAATCAAGGGAAAATTGCTAATCTAAAGGTTATGAAATACGATAGTAAATATGATGCCTTGATACAGGAATATATAGATGCATTCGACAGTTATTATTATGCTGTACTTCGTATTCAGGAGATCATTTCGGAATTCAACAAAGATTATCATTTCTCTTTCAAAGACAAATCTCAGTTTGGATTTGTGGTAAAGCCAGGTTCATTTGATAAGCGAATGCTGATGCCGAATTTCTATCGTCCTGATGTTGAGGAAACTATCGCTACACTTAATGATGGAATCAATACTATTGGATTGGATTCAGAAAATCTTAGTAAGGGTGACGAGGTTGGGAGTGCCAATTACTTGGAAGAAGGCATTCCTTTCATAAAGACAAGTGATATTATCAACTTTGATGTGGATTATGAGCCTGATTGTTATTGCCCAGAATCTTTTTTATCTCAACTGGAGCAAGACATTAAATGCGGAGATATAATCTTTGCTAAGGATGGAAAACCGGGTGAAGTAGCTATTATCCAAGAGGATAATAAGGTAATTATTTCAAGCGGTCTTGTAAAGTATAGGCCACGAAATACTGATGAAAGATATTGGGTGTTTTTGCTTCTTTCCAGTAAATATGGTGAGTCATATTTTAAGAAATGGTTTGTTATTGCTTCAACTATGCTTCACCTTAGAGCCGATTTTTTTGAAACATTTGCAATTCCAGAAATAACGGATGATGTAAAGGTCAAATACATTGATTCTCTTGAACAAGCGTTTGACAAGAAACGTGATGCATATATTAAAATTGCTAAAATCAAAGCAGTTGTTGAGGAATCATTTACAAATCCCTCTATTGACCTAAGTATTTAAGTCAATCAGCCGAGCGGCTAATCGCTACTCGGCTGATCGTAGATTCGGTTATTCTTCCATGATCTCCAGTATTATCCTGGCACCCAGCTTAAAGCCGTTCTGGAATATCAGGCAATCTGTTGTCATTTGATGCTCACGAACGGCATCGGTGTATCGGGAGAACAATTCCTTTTGTTCATCCGTCATAGTGGCCAGAAGCTTTTCTTCGTTCCGAGTAATCAGCCGAAGTACTTCCTTGTACTCCTTACAAGAAGAAGTGTCATACTCCGTGGGTTCAATATTCCCATACCAAAATCCTTCAAGGATTCTCATACCGAATCCTCCCCATAGATCAAAATTGCAATATCATCCGCATACGCACACCTGTCAACCCAATACCAGTTAATATTCGACTATTTCATGCAAAACTCATAGGAAGGATGTCACATATGCCTAAAATGACAGTTTATCACGGCGGCTACATGCCGGTGAAGGAACCGGAAATTCGGATCGGGAGAAATACGAAGGACTTTGGTCCTGGATTCTACTGTACAGTGATCAGGGAACAGGCGATTCGCTGGGCGAGAAGATATGATACAAAAATTGTCTCAGTATATGACGTGCGCCTGAATACAAAACTGAATATAAAAGAATTTTCCACGATGACAGAAGAATGGCTGGATTTTATTGTCGCGTGCCGGAATGGACAACCTCATTCATACGATATCGTGATCGGAGCGATGGCGGATGATCAGATTTACAGCTACATTTCTGATTTTATTGATGGAAGTATCACCAGGGAACAGTTCTGGGTATTGGCGAAGTTTAAATATCCAACACATCAGATTGATTTTTGTACCGAAGATGCCTTGAAGTGTTTGGAATATAGAGATTATGAGGTGATTCAATAATGCAGGAAACAGGGCGAGAACCGCAGAAAGACAACGATCTCTTTTTTACATGCAGTTTGATCGATTATATTGCCAGGAAGACAACAAACAAAAGGGCAGATGTTGTAAATGCATTGGGAAAAAAGCGTCTGGAAAAGATTTATGATCTTGCGGATGTCTATCATTGTGATAACATAGACCGTGTCAGCGATGATTTCATTGCGGAGTCAGGTATCAAAAAAGGCAGTTTTGATAATGTAGGAGATTGTCAGTATACAATTCCGACTTACTGGGAAATTGGAAAAGTTTATAAAAGGTTGATCAAGAAGGTTGCGGAAAACGAAAAAATCAGTGTGATCGATGCACTGATGCAGGTTTATAATTCTTTTATCAGCCCGAAAATTGATGACTATAACAGCAGTGTTTACTATGAAAATCCATCGTACATTTTTGAAAGCTACAGAGAAAAGAAAATCTTGTAATGATTCAATCGGTCTGTGCACGTGCTGTACGGACGGTAATAAAAAAAGTCATACACCCGAACAGGAGGTGTCATCATGACGAACTTTGATTTTTTAACAAGAATCAGCAAGAATTCTCCCACCTCTATAGGTGGTGAGATGAATTGCCATCTCTTGCATAGTGCCATAGTTGGTATGTAGATATCAGATTATTGCACATAGCTGTGTTGTGTATTGTAAACTTCTCATATATTGATTTTTATAGTCGTGCTATATCATCAATCCTGCATACAATGAATAAGC
>NZ_QUEP01000013.1 GCF_003478035.1 Clostridium sp. OF03-18AA | reverse complement strand
TGCCGTTTTGTTTACAATCAGACATTGGCATATCGGAAAGATATTTATGAACTTCCGCCGGACAGTATCCGGGAGCTAATTATTAATGCTGTGATGAATTGTAGTTTCTTGCAGAATTCGCACATTCAGGTAGCAATTTATGATGACCGTTTGGAAATTACATCGCCGGGCGGTTTTATGCCAGGTGTGACTTTGGATAAGATGAAAGAGGGATACTCGAAAATACGTAATCGTGCGCTTGCACATGCGTTTTCTTATATGAATCTGATTGAGGCGTGGGGCAGCGGCATTCCGAAATTGATGGAAGCAATGCAGGAATACGGATTACGCGAGCCGGAGTTTCGCGATATGGAGATTGGATTTCGCATTAATCTCTATCGTAATATGGAAGAGACAAGAATTGGAACCGACCAAGATGTTCAGAAAGTCGACCAAGATATTCAAAAGCTTACCGACGATGCTGTGAAAATTTCCGTGTATACGGAATACAACCTGACAGACAAGAGCAAAGCGGTTCTGGCATTGATTAAAGAACAGCCTGATATTACAGAGAGAGATTGCAGCTCAATTGGGGTGGAAAATTAATCGTGTAAAATATCAGATTGATAAAATGAAAAGCCAGAATATTATTCAGCGCATTGGAACCAGTCAAAAAGGATATTGGAAAATTTTGATTGAGAATAGCTCTTTTTAGACTAGAGAGGCAAGATCTGGAATGATGAATATGTTAAAAAATGGATTATCAGAAGAGAGCACTCCAACTTCCATCCGTCTCCCCCGCATCATGATCGCCGCCGAAAAGAGCGGTGGTGGGAAGACATTTTTCACCTGTGTGCTTCTTTCACTCCTAAAGGAGCGGATTGAGGCGGTGCGCGCCTTTAAGTGTGGCCCCGATTATATCGACCCGATGTTTCACCGGACGGTGCTGGAGATTCCATCGCGAAATCTGGACAGCTTTTTTGTGGGGGCGGATACACTGCGGTATCTGCTGGGACGGGAAGTTCTGGAGAATAAGGGGCTTCCGTCGAGCCGGATCGCGGTCCTTGAGGGTGTGATGGGATTTTATGATGGTCTCGGCGGTGTTTCGGAGCGCGCCAGCGCATGGGAAGTGGCGGATCTTACGGATACACCGGTGATCCTGATCGTTGACATGAAGGGACGGAGTCTTTCGGCACTTGCCTCGATCAAGGGCTTTATGGAGTATCAGGAGAGGAGCCATGTTGCAGGCGTGATCTTTAACCGGCTGTCTTCGATGATATATCCGGGACTTAAGAAAAAGGCAGAGCAGGAGCTGGGGATCCGCGTGTTCGGATATATTCCGGAACTCAGGGATCTGACTCTGGAATCACGCCATCTGGGGCTTGTCATGCCGGAGGAGATCCCGGGGCTCAGGGAAAAGCTGGAGCTTGTAAAGGAGAAGATCCGTGCGGGGATCGATCTGGATGGGATACTGGAAGCAGCGGAGGAAGCTCCGGAACTTCTAATTAAGATTCCGGAAATCATAAAAAAACAGGAAGGAAAAACAATATCAGGAGCAGCAGCTGTCCATACTGCGTGTCATGCGGTTTTTGATGGAAGCAGAGCAATTTTTCAGGGAAAAAGAGAATTGGAAGCGCCTGTAGCAGATAATAAAAACTCCTGCATCCCCGTGATCGCAGCTGCAAGAGACGAGGCGTTCTGTTTTTACTATGAGGACAACCTGGATCTTTTAAAAAAACTTGGAGCCAGGATCCAATATTTTTCCCCGATCCGGGATCAGGAGATCCCGCCGGAGGCATCTGCGCTGTATCTTGGTGGCGGATATCCGGAGCTTCATGTGAAGGCACTTTCAGAGAATAAAATGATGCTTTCTTCGATTCGGGAGGCGATCAGGAATGGGATGCCCTGTATCGCAGAGTGCGGCGGGTATCTCTATTTGAAGGAGTCGATCGAAGATCCGGCTGGAAAGTGCTGGGAAATGGCCGGTGTTCTTCCGGGAAACAGCCAGGATACAGGGAAACTTGGAAGATTCGGCTACATTACCGTGACAGCGAAAAAGGACGGACTTCTCGGACCGGAGGAAACTCAGTTTCGCGCCCATGAATTCCACCACTGGGATTCACCGGAAAATGGAACTGATTTTCAGGCGAAGAAACCGGTCGGGACCCGCGGCTGGGAGTGCGGATACACAACAGAAAGCTTCTATGCCGGTTTCCCACATCTGTATTTTTACAGCAATCTGGAGATCGCGGAGCATTTTGTAAAGCAGGCACAAAGCTGGAGAGAAGCCATTTGGGAAATCCAAAAAGAATGACATAAGGAAAGATAATGAGTGACAACACGATGACAACAGAGACAATCGAAGAAAAATTTCAAAGCTATCTGAAACAGATCGTCCCAGCCGACCGCCATGCGATGGAACTCGCAAAAAAGCGATGGGATTCCGTTGCAAAGCCGATCGGCAGTCTCGGGATCCTGGAGGACGATATTATAAGGATTGCCGGGATCAGGCGGAGTGCGTCCGGGATCACGCTTGATAAGTCCGCACTTGCAGTCATGTGCGCGGATCATGGCGTCGTTTCGGAAGGCGTGACCCAGACCGGGAAGGAAGTGACCCGGATCGTGGCGGAGAATTTCACGCGGGGGGAGACTTCAACTTCCAAAATGTGCCGGATTGCCGGAACAGATCTTTATCCGGTGGACATGGGAATGGACTGTGAAGTGATCGGAGTAAAACAGCCGGATCCGCACCGGATCCTGGACCGAAAGATTGCGAGAGGTTCCGGAAATATCGTGAGAGAACCTGCGATGAGCAGAGGGGACTGCCTGCAGGCGCTTGTTTCCGGGATCGAACTTGCGTTTACGTTCCGGGATATGGGATATGAGCTTCTCGCTGCAGGTGAGATGGGAATCGGAAATACGACGCCTGCTGCCGCGATGAGCGCAGTGCTCACGGGACTTTCCCCGGAGGAAGCGACCGGACGGGGAGCCGGACTTTCGGATGCCGGGCTGGAAAAGAAAAAACGGGCGGTTTCGATGGCGGTCGGCCGCTTTTATGAAACATATCCGCAGTACCAGGGCGGAACGAAGGAAGATTATGAGAATGGGGCGCTCTCGGCTGTGACGGTCCTTTCGGAGCTTGGCGGTTTTGACCTTGCGGGAATGACCGGGCTCTTTTTAGGCGGGGCGGCGGCCGGACTTCCGGTCCTCATGGACGGGTTCCTCTCGACTGTATCGGCACTTCTCGCGGTCCTGATCCGCCGGGAGGCGAAAGATTATCTCTTTGCCTCGCACATTTCCAGGGAACCGGCCGGAAAAGCGGTTCTTGAAATGCTTGGACTTCCGGCGCCGCTCCATCTTGGGATGCATCTCGGCGAGGGAAGCGGGGCTGTGGCGATGATCCCGCTCTTAAAGATGGGGGCGAGTGTTTACGAAGAGATGAGCACATTTTCCGACATTTCCGTCGAGCAGTACGTGGATTATGAGAAGGAGGTCCGGACATGAGAGCGGCGATCATAGCGTTTTCGATGTATTCCAGGATCCCGATGCCGATGTTTGAGTGGAAGGAAGAGGACATGAAATACGCCATGTGCTTTTTTCCCGCGATCGGGGCAGTGATCGGAGCGGTGTTTTTTGGAATGTATCTGCTGCTTGACAGGATCCTGACGGGAAAGATCCTGGCAGCGGGGATCCTCCTCGCAGTGCCGCTTTTTATCACGGGCGGGATCCACATGGACGGATTTATGGACACCTGCGATGCAAGAGCGTCATATGGCGACCGGGAGAAGAAGCTGGGAATCTTAAAGGACACGCACACAGGAGCGTTTGCGGTGATCTTCGGAGGACTGTATCTGATCCTCTACGCGGCGGCGTGCACGGAACTTGATGAGGAAAGTGCGCTCCTCACAGCGATCGGGTTTATTCTTTCCAGGGCGCTCAGCGGTCTTTCCACCGCAACATTTCCGGAGGCGCGAAAACATGGGATGCTGGCAGATTTTATGAAGGATGCGAGAAAGAAGACCGTGGCAGTCTGCATGCTCGTGATCTTTTTCCTGACGGCATTTCTGGAACTGCTCTTTGGCGGTATCTGCGGCGGTGTTGTTGTAATTACAACGGTTTTGATCTTCCTTTGGTATCGCCACATGGCAGTACAGGAATTCGGTGGTGTGACCGGAGATCTTGCCGGTTTCTTCCTGCAGATCTGTGAGCTTGGGATCCTGCTCGCGGCGGTGATCGGAAAGGCGGTGTTTTAAGTGAAACTTTTACTGATCCGGCATGGGGCAACGCCGGGGAACCTGGAGAAACGATATGTGGGCAGGACGGATGAGAGTCTGACGCAGGAATCCCTCGAAACGCTTGGCAAAGAGGCAAAAAAAATCCGGAAACTTGCCGGAAAACCTGCGGCGATCATCACAAGCCCGATGAAACGCTGCCTTGAGACTGCGGAAACACTATTTCCGGAACATGATTATCCGCAGGTCCCGAGGGTTCGGGTCGAAGATCTTTCCGAGTGTGATTTTGGAAAGTTTGAATATAAAAACTATCTGGAACTCTCAGGGGACATGGAATATCAGCATTTTATTGACACGATGGGAGCTGAGGGATTCCCGGGCGGGGAGAGCACGGAAACGTTTAAAGCGCGGACTGTGAAGGCGTTCCGGGAGATCCTTGCGAGATTCTTCTGGGAGACAGAGGATCCGGACAAAACACTCGTCTTCGTCGTCCACGGGGGAACGATCATGGCCGTCATGGAGGCGCTTGCAAAAGAACGGAAGAGTTACTATGACTGGCAGGTCGGGAACGGCGAGGGGATCTTTGGGGAGATCGAAACGCCGGATGGACGGATCGGTCAGGTGCGGTTTCTTCGGAACAATCCAATATCATAGGGGGTGTAAAATCATGATTCTTTTATTATCGGTATGCAGCATCGGATTTCTGATCTACGGTGCACTTGTTGTCAGTGGGATCTATACGCCGATCAGCTCGAAAATTCTGGTTGAGGACGAGGAACGGGCGAAATGGTGCCATACGGAGGGCGTCACAAAGATGCTCTGGGGGCTGGATCTTGCGTTTTTGGTAATGTATCTTTGCCGTGTTTTTCCGGCATTTTTATGGCTTGGACTGTTTCTTGTGCTGACGATCGTGATCATCATCATGGCTTATAAGAATAATGGAAAATATTTAAAATGACGCAGAAAAATCAGACCAGTTCACTATATGAGGAATGCCGGTTTTGCGGTATGATAGACAACGAACGGAACAAACATTAAAGGAAGATTTTTATGACAGACAGACTCGAATTACTTGCAGTGGTCGCACTCGGATTTCTGCTCGATCAGGTCCTCGGGGATCCGCACTGGTTATATCATCCGGTGCGGCTCATCGGGGCTTATATTTCATTTCTGGAGAAAGGGATCCGGAAGCTTTTTGGAGAGGGAGAGAGTGCGCTCTTAGCTGGCGGTGTGGTACTTGTTATTCTCGTGACCGGGACAACGGCGGTCGTATCCGGCGGGATCTTATACACCTGCGGCAGGATCTCCCCGTGGCTCCGGTTTCTGGCATCTGTGATCCTGTGTTATCAGCTTTTTGCGGTAAAATCCCTGAAGGATGAGAGCATGAAGGTGTACCGGGAATTGAAAAAGGACGACCTTGAAGCGGCGCGGTATGCGGTGTCGATGATCGTTGGGCGGGATACTAAAGTGCTCGATATGACTGGTGTCACGAAGGCGGCGGTGGAGACAGTCGCGGAAAATACGTCAGACGGTGTTGCGGCACCGCTCTTTTACATGGCGATCGGCGGACCGGTCCTCGGCTGGGTATACAAGGCAGTCAATACGATGGATTCAATGGTCGGGTATAAGAATGACAAATATCTGTACCTTGGACGGGCGGCTGCGAAACTGGACGATGTCTTGAATTTTATTCCATCGAGACTCTGCGCCTGGATCATGATCTTTGCGGCGTATCTGCCGTCCAAAAGGCACGAATTTGACGGAAAAAATGCGAAAAAGATCTTCCTGAGGGACCGTTTCAACCATGCGAGCCCGAATTCCGCGCAGACAGAGTCGGTCTGTGCCGGAGCGCTACGGGTGCGCCTTGCCGGGGACGCGTGGTACTTTGGAAAACTCGTAAAGAAGAAATATATCGGAGATGATCTGCGGCCGGTGGAACCGGAGGATATCCGCCGGGCAAACAGACTTCTTTACCGGACGTCGTGGATCCTGATGGGGATCTGTGCGGTGTGGGAAGCAGCTATGGAGATTTTATCGAAATTATAAGTAAGGAGCTAGGATTGACATGATCGATATTTATACAGAAAAAAAAGAATCTTCCAATTGGATCCTGAAAAATGATCTCTATTTTAATTTAAACACAAGCAATGAAGAAATGACAGAACAGGATAAAAATCTGATTTTTCAAGCGGATGATGCAATCCTGACACCTGATAAGCACATAGAAACAAAGTATGGACTGGGAACAATCCGAAACTTATCTTCTGGGTGTAAAACCTTGCTGAATATTGTAAAACATCCAGAAAAAGTGGTATGTGTTGAAGAGTGTGGTCCCAATGTTTTGAAGATGATATTTCAGCTGGATCACATAAAGATTTATATGTCACGTCCAAGTTTTGTTGAAATTCCGGACAATGCAGAAATTCGTTTTAATGAGAAAGATGTGGTGACAGGAAATGCTGGATATCAGACCTGGTGGACCAGAGAGTATGAAAGGAGAGAGAAAAATGATTTATAAAAATATTACTTTTCAGGCAGCTCCTTTTTCCTATGATCTGTCTTTTGACGATCGCATTACTCTTGTCGGAGGCGACAGCGGAACCGGAAAAACAGTCCTTTATGAAATGCTTGAGGACTTGAGACAAACTGACGCATATCATGCTATAAAATTATTTAATTATCGGTCGGAAAATATCCAGGAGGATCTTGAAACGTGCAGAAATAATTTTATTGTGATCGATAATGCTGATATTCTGATCAATGACGAGATCCGAAGATTTATTAACTTTGAGTTTTCAAATCAATATATGCTTTTCTTAAGGAACTGTGATGGCCTGAATGTTTCGGATAAGAGCTTTAAGGTATTGGAACTGGCAGATAATAAGATAACTCTAGAAGAGGAAGTTTGATATGAAGTATTTATGGACAGAGGACACTGGTGCAGGTCTTCATTTCTGGCAATTAGTAAATCAGCTTTTCTTCGAGGGTAAACTTATTGTCGAAAGTAAAGAGAGCAATCAAGGAATTCTGGATGCAATCTATCAGCTGCAGCCGGATACAGGAGATATCTATTATATTGTATTTGATTATGTAGTAGATAATCAGGATATCCGGAATAAATATCGTATTCTGAGATCATTCGCTGATCGGTCAGCTGGTCATGTCATAATCCTGGATATGATTTGTTTTGAATATCTGATATTGGCATTCGATCAATTAATTTCCTGGACAGGTACAGGGAAGAAGGATAAGATTGCGATGCGGGAAGAGATTCTTGCAGCAGTGGAAAATCATAGGATCAACCTGGCAGAAATTAAAGACGAAAAAACATTACAGTATTTAGCTGGATTTAAAAGGTTTTCAACAGAGCGTGTTATGAAATCACTGGCAGGTGAGCTGACTGAAAATGAAAAGTGGTCAATTCGGGGAGCTTTGTTGGGAGAGAGCTAAAATAATATTCCCGAGTGGATGCAAATTCACGCAGGAAGACAACATGACTGAAAAAGTGAAACACCACACAGTGGAGGAATCAAAATGGCAAAAGTGATCATGATCCAGGGGACCATGTCGAATGCGGGGAAGAGTTTTCTTGCGGCGGGGCTCTGCCGGATCTTTAAGCAGGACGGGCTCAGGACTGCACCGTTTAAGTCCCAGAATATGGCCCTGAATTCTTATATTACGCGGGACGGGCTTGAGATGGGACGGGCCCAGGTCATGCAGGCGGAGGCAGCCGGAATCGAGCCGGAGGCGGCGATGAACCCGATCCTTTTAAAGCCGACCTCGAACATGGGATCCCAGCTCATCGTGAACGGCGAGGTCCGCGGTAATTATCCGGCGGCGGAGTATTTTAAGATGAAAAAGAGTCTGATCCCGGACATCATGGATGCCTACAATTCCCTGGCATCCCGCTTCGATGTGATCGTTGTGGAAGGCGCGGGAAGTCCGGCCGAGATCAACTTGAGGGAAAACGATATCGTGAACATGGGACTCGCCGAGATGCTGGATGCGCCGGTACTTCTCGCCGGGGACATCGACCGGGGCGGTGTTTTCGCCCAGCTCTACGGGACAGCGGCCCTGCTCACAGAAGCGGAGCGGAAGCGGATCCGCGCCTTCGTGATCAATAAGTTCCGCGGGGATAAAGAGATCTTAAAACCGGGTCTTTCCATGCTCTATGAGCGGATCCGGATCCCGTTTGCGGGTGTGATCCCGTACATGGATGTGGACGTGGACGATGAGGACAGCCTCTCGGAGCGCCTGACAGAAAAACATGGAACCGGACCTCTTCTTGACCGCTCCAGCCATGCGGCTTTTGCGAAGATCTCCGTGATCCGGCTTCCGAGGATCTCGAATTTCACGGACTTTAATGCACTGGAGCGACTGCCGGGGATCGCGCTTTCTTATGTGAGCCGTCCGGAGGAACTGACCGGATCGGATCTCATCATCCTCCCTGGGACAAAGAACACCATGGGAGATCTCAAGTGGCTCCGCCAGAACGGGCTGGAAGCTGTAATCACGCGGATGGCGGGAAAAGGGATCCCGGTCATCGGCGTCTGCGGCGGGTTCCAGATGCTGGGAACGAGTCTTTCCGATCCGCATGGTGTGGAAGAAGGCGGAACGATGCGCGGCATGGAGCTCCTGCCGATCCGCACGATCTTTGCGGAGAAGAAGACGAGGACGAGAGTAAATGGAACGGCAGCCGGGTTTTCAAACGATGGAGTACCGGTAAAGATCAACGGATATGAGATTCATATGGGAGAGACGATCCGGGACGGCGGACAGCCGTTTTCGTGGATCCAGTACGAAAATGGGGAAAATATCGCAGCGATGGCGACGGATTCCGATGCGCGTTCAGGATATAAAACGGATTCGAATCCGAATGGAGCTCCGGCCGGTGGGAAAGAAGACGGCTGTATCAGCGGAAACGTATTCGGAACCTATGTCCACGGAGTATTCGACACAGAAGAGATGCAGCATGCGATCCGCTATTTCCTCGCAGAGAGAAAAGGTGTTCGTCCGGAGACATATGAAAACGGGGAAACATTCTCGATGGCAAAGTATAAAGAAGAGCAGTATGACAAGATGGCTAAGATTATCCGGGAAAATCTGGATATGGATATGATCTACCGGATCCTGGAACGAAAGGATGTGAGATGATGAGTGGACTTGACTGGACCGAAGAATTAAAAAAGCGGACGGGGATCGATTTCTTGACAACCCGCCCGATGGAGATCGAAAAAAAGAGTTTTGAGATCATAAAAGGAGAGCTGGGCGAGGAATTTGTTTCCCGGTATCCGGCTGATGCACTTCCGGTTCTCTTCCGTGTGATCCATACCACCGCCGATTTCTCCTACCGCGACACCCTCACGATCACAGAAGGCGCGATCGGACTGGCAAAAGAGGCGATCCACCGGGGGCTTCCGATCATCACCGATACGACGATGGCGGCATCCGGGATCAACAAGACGGCGGCCAGAAAATTCGGGATCGATGTGCACTGCTTTATCGGGGATGAGGATGTAAAGGAAGCTGCAAAGGCGAGCGGGATGACGAGATCCGCGGTCAGCGCCGAAAAGGCGGCGCGACTTTATCCGGAGTGTATCTATGCAGTCGGAAACGCGCCGACGGCGTTAATGCGCCTCTATGAGCTGATCGAAGAAAAAAAGATCCGGCCGGCGCTCATCATCGGAGTACCGGTCGGATTCGTGAACGTAGTCGAGGCAAAGGAACTGATCCTTCGGACGGATGTCCCGGCGATCGTCGCCAGAGGACGAAAAGGCGGGAGCAATATCGCCGCGGCGATCTGCAACGCACTGTTATATGAGGCGGGAGGACGATAGCGGTTCGCTACTTTACTTCCTGCACCGGGATTCCCGGAACTGCCATCAGAGAGTAGTTGGTGTGATAGACAACGAAACCTGGTGCGGCTCCGGGAACTTTTTTTAAGTTCTTCCGCTGGATATAGTCGACTTCGACCTTCTCATTCCCGCGGCCTTTGGAGTAGTAGGCAGCCAGCGCACCGGCTTCCTCAAACACGCGGTCCGGGAGCTCTTTTCCCTCAGTCTTTACGATGACATGGGAGCCCGGGATTCCTTTTGCGTGGAACCACCAGTCACCGCCGTTGGCAAACTTGAAGTCGAGTTCTTCATTCTGGTAGTTGTTTTTTCCAACATAGATGTGGAATCCGTCGCTGGAAAGGTAGTGGAACGGGCGGCTTGTGATCTTCACCTTTTTGCCGCCTGTGTAGTGGCGCTTGATATAGCCATACTCCGTGAGCTCTTCCTTGATCTGGACAAGGTCCTCCTCGAGTCTTGCGATGTCCATCGATGTGCTGATGGATTCCAGGTGGGCGATCTCCGCCTTCGTCTGTGCGAGCTGCTCGGTGACGGCCTCATAAGTCCGCTTCTGTTTATTGTACTTGTCAAAATACCGCTTCGCGTTCTCCTGAGCCGTCATCGTCGGATCCAGCGGGATCGTGATCTCTGTATTGTCGTAATAATTCAGACACTTAAAACTCTTTTCTCCGCCGGAGAGACCGTACCCGTAGGTATTTAAAAGTTCTCCGTAGATCCTGTATTTTTCCCGCTTTTCCGTATCCTTTAACTGCTTAGTCTGCAGATCCAGCTTCCGGACGCTGCGCTCCAAAGCGTTGGAGATGATCTTTCTGAGGTCCGTGGATTTCTGGTGGATCCTGGATACCATGTTCTTTTCCGCATAGTAGCGCTCTAAAAGTTCACTGATGGAGGAAAAGTTCACGGTCTTATAATTGCCGCCTTCCATCATCGTGAGCGGTACCGATGCGAATTCGACCGGTTTCTCGCCTTCATAGATGATATTCGGCGTAAAATTGCCTTCGCGGACATCGTCCATGATCCAGGTGAACGCGTGGAAGAGATGTGTGAGTTCCGCATCGGAAAATTCCTTCGCGGAGACATCCCCGTCGAGTGATGCAAGGTGGCAGATCTCGGCGGCAATGACCGGGCTTAAACCGGTGAGATCCATGTAGAGGGCCTTTGAGAGGTTCTGCGGGGTGTTGTGCAGGAGTTCCTTAAATTCTGTCTCCGTGATCGTCAGCGGATCTTTCTTCTCCCCGGAGTGCGGGATAAAGTAATCGCGTCCCGGGAGTACCTCTCGGACAGAGCTTACCTGTGCGGAGATATGTTTGATGCTGTCGAGGATCACGTTGTTCTCATCGCAGAAGATGATGTTGCTGTGTTTTCCCATGAGCTCGATCACGATGAATTTTCTCCGGAGATCGCCCATCTCATCGAGATGCTCGACCTCGATCCGGACGATCCGCTCCAGTCCCGGCTGGGTCACGGAGATGATCCTGCCGTTTGCGATATGCTTTCTTAAAAGCATGCAGAAGTTCGGAGCCGTCATCGGGCTCGGTTTGTTGTTTGATGTAAAATAGAGGAGTGGGAGACTGGCGTTTGCCGATATGAGCAGACGCACGTTCTCCCGGTTTCCTTTAATGGTAAAGAGTAATTCGTCCTTTTCCGGCTGGGCGATCTTTGAAATCCTGCCGGAGGCGATCTTTTCGTTCAGGTCGCGGACAAGGTTCGCGATCACGATTCCGTCAAATGCCATGGTGTATGAGTTCCTTTCGTTTTATCGATCATAAATTCTAAGATTGTCTGATATGTGTACGCTCGGGAGACTCTCTAAGAGTATCTCCCGAGTGTGGGAATGGGCGGATCGGATCTGCTTCATGAAAAGTGTTCATGAAAGATCGCGTTGATCCGTTCCGTCAGCTTTGCGACCGAGTGGGCCCGGCTTCTGGAACATTCCCGCGCAGGGCGGCCGCAGAGGAGACAGGTCCGGCCCGGCTGCCCGATGTCACTTCTTGAGATCTTTTTTCCATCCCGCCCGATGATATCGATGTCGTAGAGTCTTCCGAGATCGGACGCGTCCTCTAACGGCACGAGAAGGCGTTTTACAGCGAGCGCATCCGCATCCACGCAGAGAAATGCCTCCGGACCGGTCTTATCGAGGATTAGGCTGCGCTTTAAGACCGGGATCTTTGCGGTATCCAACGCGGAAACGATCTCCGAAAGTGCAAAGGCAAATGCCTCCGGAACAAGCGGCAGGACCTTGACCTGCCCCGGAATATTTAAGGTGAAGGAGACGAGAACGCCGGGAAATTCGGAGAGAAGCTGTTCCTGCATCCAGACGCGCCGTTCCCTGGCGTTTAACATATCCGGAAGCTCGGCATCGGCACCGATGAATTTTTCTAATGTTTCTTTTTCTGCGTCATTTAATAATAACTGTTCTATTTCTGGATCATTCCATAAAAATTTTTCCATAAAAACCTCAGATCTCATGCAGGATCTCAAGAAATCCTTTCATATATTTTGTGAGATACATGTCCTTCCGGTAGCAGGCGTAAAAATGTCTTGGATTCTCCACACCGAGGATCGGATAGGAGAAGTAGGCGGAATCCGGCGAGTTATCAGTCTCGACATAGGAATCCGGACAGGCCATCACGACAGGACTCGCCGCAACGACATGTTTTCCGACCTCGATGCTGATCGTGACAAGGTCGATCTTCGGCTTCATGTCCCTCGTGATAAAGAGGGAGTCCTGGATCGTCCGGACGGAGTGACCGGACTGGCTGGAGATGAAGGTCTCATCGCGCGCCTCCAGGATATCGATCGGTGTCCCGGGCGCGATCCGTTTCGCAAGTTCGCATTCGCGGTTCACGATGAGGACAAGCTTTTCCTCCTGGATCAGGTCGTAGACCAGTTCCTCGTGGCGCGGGAATGTCGTGAGAAGTGCGATCCCGACTTCCCCCTCCAGGACGCTTTTTTCCATGGTCGCAGATCCCTGCTCATGGAGTTCCAGCCCCACATGGGGGAATCGTTTCTTAAAACGCGGGTATAATTCCGGTAACAGCTCCATGCCGCGCTGGACCGAGATCCCGAGGCGGATGGTCCCGAATTCTTCCTTGCTCAGCTCCTCGACCTGTTTTCTCAAGTTTGTGGAGATCGTTGTCACCTGCCTCGCCGCCTCCACGTAGAGCTGTCCGGCCGGCGTCAGGGTGATCGGATCGGTGGAGCGGTCAAAGATCGGGGCGCCGAGATTGCTCTCGGCGGTCTTTATGATCTGGCTCAGAGAGGGCTGGGAAACGTAGAGCTTTTTTGCCGCGTTTGTAAAGCTGCCTTCCTTCAGGACGGTCAGAACATACTGCATGTGTTTTTCATTCATAGAGGCGTCCTCCCCTGACTTTTTATCTCAGTTAGATAAAACTCCTGTTTTTCCTTTCTATTCTATCACATCCGGTCGGAAAAGACAACGCGGGGAAACCGGAGCGTTCCTGCCGCCGGACCGAGCCGATGCCCCATAAGAATTTCCCTATATTCGCTATAGAGGGATATGTATTGGATTAAAAAAAATACAAGTGATATAGTAATGCCATAGAAAGTTATAGAACTCAGGCGGGAAAACAAACGAAATTTGTGCATCCTGCATAATGAGAAACGGAGGGAATATATGGAAATCAAGAAGACAGCCATGGCCGGCACACTGGAATCCAGTGACGCCCAGGTAACCGTGGAGCCGGGCGAAGGAAAGATCGAGCTCACGATCGAGAGCAGCGTGATCCATCAGTACGGCAGACAGATCCGGAAAGTCACACTGGAGACCCTGGAGCGTCTCGGCGTGGACAGTGCAAAGGTCACGATCTTTGACAAAGGAGCGCTCGACTGTACATTAAAGGCGAGAGTGGAGTGTGCGGTCTACCGTTCCAACGGCATCACCGAAAATCTTCCGTGGGGAGGTGTCATCAAATAATGCATCCGAATAAAAAACGCTTAAGAAGATCCATGATGTTTTTAAACTGCCAGAAACCGGGTCTCATCAAGGATCCGTACATCTATAAACCGGACTCCATCATGTTAGACCTCGAGGACGCGGTCGCGGAGAACCAGAAGGACGCAGCGAGATATTCCTTATATCATGCACTTCAGGAGATCGATTACCGCGGTGTTGAGAGAGTCGTAAGAATCAATGGTCTTGATACCCCGCACTGGAAAGAGGATATCCGTGTCTGTGTTGCCGGAGGTGCTGATACGATCCGTATTGCAAAGACCGAGACAGCACAGGATGTTAAGACTGTTGAGGAACATGTCCTTGCGGCAGAGAAAGAGTTTGGACGCCCGGAGGGAAGCACGCTCTTAATGGCAGCCTTAGAGTCCTGCAAAGGTGTTTTAAATGCCTTGGAGGTATGTCAGTCTTCTGACAGACTTATCGGAATCGCTTTATCTGGCGGAGATTACACAAAGGACCTCCAGACAACGATCACAGGAACCGGAGTGGAGCTCATGGGAGCGAGACAGCATATGATCATGGCGGCGAGAGCGGCAGGTGTCCAGTGCTGGGATACAGTGTTCACAAACCTTGACGATATGGAAGGCTTCGAGAATGAGACAAGAATGATCAAGATGATGGGCTTCGACGGAAAGTCTCTCGTAAACCCGAGACAGATCGCCATCGTCCATAAGGTCTTCACACCGTCGGAAAAAGAGATCATCTTCGCGGAGAAGGTTGTCCGCGAGATCGATGACAAGAAGGCAAAGGGAATCGGAGTCTTCACCGTTGATGGAAAGATGATCGACATCGCATTCTACGACGGAGCAAAGAGAACACTCGCCATGGCGAAAGCAGCAGGCGTTTATAAGGGGGATTTATAAGATGATCAATGCAGTTGGAAGAGAAATTCCCGAAGAGATCTTAAAAGCAACAGGCAAGGAGCCGTTCAAGGGCGTCTATGCCTATGATAATTACGAATATACAAAGGCGGCTCCGACCGTCCGTACATTAAACGATCCGACAAGAAGCAAGCTTGTCGAGAACATCCATGATGCCCTCGTAAAATGCGGCATTAAGGACGGCATGGTCCTTTCCTTCCATCATCATTTCCGTGAGGGTGACTATGTGGTAAACATGGTCATGGAAGAGGTTCATAAGATGGGCATCAAGGACATCATGATCTGTGCAAGCTCCTTAGGAAAAGCTCACGATCCGATCGTTCCGTACATCGAGGATGGCACCATCACCGGCATCCAGTCCTCCGGTGTCCGCGGAAAGATCGGTGAGGCGATCTCCACAGGTCGGTTAAAAAACCTTGCGATCATGCGCTCCCACGGCGGACGTGTCCGCGCCATCGAGTCCGGCGAAGTCCATATCGATATCGCCTTCATCGGTGCTCCGACATGTGATGAGTACGGAAACATGCGCGCAAACGGCGGAAAGAGCGACTGCGGCGTATTATCCTACGCGATGGTCGATGCCCAGTATGCGGATAAGGTTGTTGCCGTGACAGACTGCCTCGTTCCGTTCCCGAACATTCCGGCAAGCATCTCCATGGTAGATGTGGATTACGTTTGTGTCGTAGATGAGATTGGAAATCCGGCAAAGATCGCGACAGGTGCTGCAAAACCGACGACGGATGTCAGAAAGATCATGATGGCAGATTACTGCACAAAGTTTGTTGTCAACACCCCATATTTTAAGGAAGGTTTCTCCTACCAGACAGGTGTCGGCGGAGCTTCCATCGCCTCCACGATCTCCCTTGGAAAGATCATGGAAGAGAGAGGCATCCATATGGGACTTGGCCTCGGCGGAATCACAACTCCGATGTGTGAGCTGTTGGCGAAAGGCCTCGTAAACAAGCTCGTTGATACCCAGGATTTCGATCAGGGTGCCATCGAGTCCATCAAGACAAATCCGAACCACTTCGAGATCTCCGCGTCCGAGTACGCAAATCCGTTCAACAAGGGTGCTTATGTCAACAAGCTGGATTTCGTGATCCTTGCATCTCTTGAGGTTGACGTAAACTTTAACTGTAACGTCGTTGTCGGTTCCGACGGCATGATCACAGGTGCCCAGGGCGGACATCCGGATACGGCAGCGGGAGCGAAGTGTACGATCGTCATTGCTCCGCTGCTTCAGGGAAGAATCCCGGCAATCTGTACAAATGTTACAACGGTAACGACCCCTGGTGAGTCCGTTGACGTTGTCATCACAGACTACGGAATCGCCATTAACCCGAGAAGACAGGACCTCATCGAGTGCATGAAAGGCGTTGACCTTCCGTTCTGCACGATCGAAGAGCTCCGCGATAAGGCGTACGCCATGGTCGGAACTCCGGATCCGGTGCAGTTTGACGACCGCGTGGTCGGCGTGATCGAGGCCCGCGACGGCACCATCATCGATGTGGTCAGAAAGATCAAAGACTATGAATTTGAGGATGAACAGTAATCTGCCCGTCCCGGTGCTGCGAAAACAGTTTCCCCAGACATGTTTTCGCAGCGTATACCCCCTTAGATAAAGGAGGTTTTGAGTATGTCTGAAATGTTAGTCGGTATTCTTGGTTTTGTATGTATCATTGCCATCGTCATTACCCTTTTTAAGAGCAAGACACTCCCCAGTATTGCTTTTATCACATTCCCGATGATCCTCGGTGTGATCCTCGTTCTTTCCGGATACTACACCTGGGACAACCTTGCAAAACTCATCAAGAGCGGCTTTTCCAGCACCGGCCCGACAGCGGCACTGTTCGTATTCAGCGTCCTGTACTTCGGGATCATGACAGATGCCGGAATGTTTGATGTCATCATCAACAATCATGCGGGTCCGGCACTGACCATGTGTTCGACTCTGATGGCGGCGGCTGTCCTCATGGGTGTCCTTGTAAAAGAGGTCGAAGGGACCACGAGCGTCATCACCTGCATGTCCGGACTGATCAGTACCTTCCTCCCGGCAGTCCTCGGCCGTCATCTGCCGCTCGTCATCGGTATCCTTTCCGTGCCGCTCGCACTCGCGTTCGACACCGACAGCTACTTCTACGGAATGCTTCCGGTCATGATCGGCATCGGAGAGGGCTTCGGGATCCCGGCGCTCCCGATCGCCGCAGCGATGGCAGTCTGCAGAAACTGCGCGACCTTCATCAGCCCGATGGTACCGGCAACACTCCTCGGAGTCGGCCTTGCGGATGTGGACATCAACCAGCACATCAAGAGCAACTTCTTGTGGGTATGGGGATTCTCCTTTATCTGCATGATCGCCGCGATCCTGTTTGGGATCATTCCGGTGTAGGAATATTTGTAAATTCGACAATTTCTTTTAAAATTCAGATAGAACCCCATAGGAAAAGTCCCGGAGATCAATGACTTGGTTTTCGGGACTTTTTCTGATGACAGATCCGGGCTATCCGCATAAAACAGGAAGAAGAGAAGAAGTGATGGAATATGAAAATTTTTACAGAAGGACAAAAAGCAAGAAATCATACGAGAATAAAAAGAACATCAGAAAATGATCTGAATAAATGAAAGTAAAAACTATAAAAACGCAATAATTATCAATAATTCAGATAAAATACGCACTTTTGCTTGACAGAAATGTAAATACGGCATATACTTTTGGTAAAGAAAAAGAAAACACGGAATATAATCCGTGCTTCTCTTTTATCTTGTGGTTATACGATTAACTTAAATCAGACCTTTGTTGTATCCCCGTGAATCAAGAGGCATTCAAAGTCTTTTCTCTCAAAAGGTTCGTCCTTGATCATGTGCATCAGAGTCTCAGCTGCATAATATCCCATATCATAAAGCGGGATATAGAGAGAAGAGATCTGAGGATACACATTTAACAGAAACGGAGACGACGCAAGGCAGATATGTTTGATGCGCTGAGGAATCTCAAAATTCTGCTCCAGGATACATCGCTGCATCAATAGTCCGAATCGCTGGTTTGATGTCAGGGCGATATCGAAAGTATTTTGAGCCAGATAGGAGGAGATTGGTTCCATAATCTCTGAATCAGGGCCGTTAGAGGTTGTGTCGCAGACGATTCGTTCAAAATCACAGGATGGATAAATGGTCCGGACTGCATGAATGATCAGGTCATATTTATTGTGAGGCTGGCGGCCGTTGATGGACCTCGTAAAATACCGGATGCGCTGAAAATTCTGCTCCCTGCAGAAACGGACACAGTCCTCAATGACATGCTCAAACGCCTTCCCCCCGGCAAGTCCGGAACCGGAGACACCGTTTTCACTGATGACGACATAGGGGATTTTATTTGCTTCCAGAGAGTCCGTATAGATTGTCTGTTTGTCAAAGACGATCAGGATCACTCCGGATATGATCCCGGAATAGTAATAGCGGACGATCTCCTCGTTTGCAGGATCCCGATGATCGCTTAACAGCGTGAGCGTATAACCGACACTGTCCAGATACTTTTTGATCCCATTCAGCGTATTGCCGAAACCGGAGTTTCCATAGTTGTTTCCGGGAAGAAGTCCGATGGAAAAACAATTTTTCTGACGGATATTCCTGGCAGAGGCATTCGGAAAATAGTTGAGACGTCTGGCAGTTTCCAAAATTTCCTGACGTTTTTCTTCACTAATCCGTTTCCCCGCAGTGTTATTGATCACATAGGAAACGGTTGCCTGAGAAACATGACAGGCGTTTGCGATATCTTTCGCAGTAACTTGTTGATTCTTTTTCATGATGAAATCCCTGTAGAGGCGGATACACCGCCTGTTTAATTTACGCGAACAACGAGCCAAAGTCCGCGCTTGCGCGAGGCCCTGGCGGCTGCCGCGATAACAAGGGGAAACTCGCGAAGCGTGTTTTCGCTTGTTAATTTAAGAAACGATCCGAAGTTTGACCCCTGATCATAAAAGCGACAACTAACTTTATCATAAATTTCTTTTTTTATCAATGGTTAAACGTATAAACGACTAACCGAAAGTACGAAAACGTTATGGGGCAGACTGATCGCCGGTCTGAAGATATAAAAGCCAAAAACAAGTAAGTCGAAAAAGGAGAGAGCGTATGAAAAAACAAATGACACGAATGGCAGCATTAGTAATGACAGCCTGTCTGTTTACCGGTTGCGCGGGGCAGTCCGGTCAGCCTGCCGGAGACGGCGGATCCGGTACCAATGGGACCTCACAGGCGCAGGAGAGCGAACAGCCGATCGAAAGGAAAGAATATACGGTTGTGTATGCTGCCGAACTCGCCCATATCAACTACCTGAAATCATCGCTGAGTACCTGTACGAGATTCACAGAGAACTACGTGGATGCCCTGGTGGATTTCGACAAATATGGAGTTACGATTCCGTGTCTGGCGGAGAGCTGGGAGGTATCCGACGATGGGCTGACCTACACGTTCCATTTACGAGATGGAGTAAACTGGTATACAAGCGATAAAAAGGTTTATGCACCGGTTACGGCACAGGATTTTGTGGATGCGGCAAAATGGCTCTTAACAAAGGACAATGCGTCTACAACGGCCAATATCTTTTATAATGTCATCGCAAATGCAGAAGATTATTTTAACGGAGATATCACGGATTTTGATCAGGTCGGCATTCATGCCATTGACGAGCATACACTGGAATATACACTTGTGAAACCGACTCCATATTTCCTGAAGATGACCGCGTACAGCTGCTTCCTCCCGGCGAACGGCAAGTTCTTAGAAGAGTGCGGGGAGTCCTTCGGAACAGGTGCCGAGACGGTTTTAAGCTGCGGCGCATACATCCTCACAACATTTGAGCCGGAGAACCGCAGAGTCCTTGAGATGAACGAGGATTACTGGGATAAGGATGAGATTTACATTTCCAGGATCAACTACAACTACAATAAAGAGGCAAAGACTCTGGCACCGGAACTTTTCTTAAGAGGCGAGGTATCTGAGGCTGATATCCCGGCAGAGATCTTAGATGAGTGGATCAACGATGATACCAGAAAGAACATGCTGATCGAAAAACCATCCAGCACAAGCAGCAACTTCCTGGGATTCAACTTTGAACCGCTTTACGAGGAGGAGTATGATCCGGATAACTGGAGCAAGGCAGTCAACAACGAAAACTTCCGTAAGTCCATCTACTACGCAGTGGACCGTGAAGCGGCGGTGATGACAAGCTATCCGTATGGATACGAAGAACAGATGTTAAATACCATCACGACAAAGAATTTCGTAAATGTGGACGGGGTTGATTACACGGAACTTGAACCGTTAAAGGAGATCACGAACACGGATCAGTTCCAGGAAGATAAGGCTCTTGAATATAAGGAAAAGGCGCTTGAAGAACTCCAGGGAACCGTGACATTCCCGGTAACAATTGTCATGCCGTACAATACAAGCACACTTGCATTGACAAACCGGGTTCAAGTCGAAAAACAGCAGCTGGAAAATCTTCTTGGAAGTGATTATATCAGTATTGAGCTGGTTCCGTACCCGCCGACCAACTACCTGAAGGAATCCAGAAGCTCCGGCAAATTCTCTCTCATGGAAATGGGCTGGGGACCGGACTATGCAGATCCGGCAGGATATACAGAGGTTATGACGAGCGATACTTCGATCGGGACAAAGTACAGCAGACCGTATCTGGCAGAAGATTTAAAGGATGCCGACGGAAACAGCATTTATGAGAACATGATCAAAGAAGCAAAAGCTGAGACAACTGATATCGGAAAACGTTATGAACTCTTTGCTGAGGCAGAGGCATATCTGATCGAACATGCTCTGGTAATCCCGCTTTACGCATCCGGCGGAGGATACCGCGCAACTTACCTGGATCCGTTCTCCGCACACTGCACACAGTTCGGCAGAAACCTTGATAAGTACAAAGGGGCAAAGGTTCTTGATCAGCCGATGAGCCAGGAAGAATATAAAGCGGCAGAGGCCCAGTATCAGGAAGAGAGGATCGCAGCTTTAAAAAATCAGTAAAACCTGAATACGCAGAATGCAAAGAACGGAGGAATGGTGTATGAAGAAAACAATGTTGAGAATCGTCAGTACGGCATGTGCCATCTCTCTGCTCATGGAGCTTGCAGGGTGTCAGAAATCTGACACTCCGTCCCAGGGCAGTGGATCCCAGGGAACTCAGGAAGCTCAGGAAGAGAAGAAAGAAAAGACTCTAACGGAGTATTCCACCGTGTATACGTCTGAAATTGATTCCGTGAATTACTTAAAAAGCACAAACAGCGACGGCATCGCTTTGTTCTACAGCATTATGGACGGACTGATCGAATTTGATCGGTTCGGAGAGATGATCCCATGCATTGCAGCGGACTGGACGGTTTCTAATGATGAACTGACTTACACGTTCCATCTCCGTGATGATGTAAAATGGTATGACTGGAAAGGAAATGCAGTCGGAACCGTAAAGGCGCAGAACTTTGTGGACGGCATCAAATGGATTTTGAATCCGGATCATGCGTCCAGCAACAGTAAAACGGTTTATGATGTCATCAAAAACGCGAAAGAGTTCTACGAAGGAGATATTACTGATTTTTCCCAGGTCGGAGTCAAGGCAATCGACGATACAACGGTGGAGTATACCTTATATCAGCCGACTCCGTACTTTATCAAAGAACTCTCCTTCCCGTGTTTCTTCCCGGTTGACGGAGACTTCCTTGAAGAACAGGGGGAAATGTTCGGTCTTGACAAAGAGTCGATCCTGTATTGCGGCGCTTACCTCCTGACCAGTTATGAACCGCAGAGCGAGCGTGTCCTTGAGGCAAACCCGGATTATTGGAATTACGATGTGATTTCCATCGGCCGCCTCAACTATAAATATAATTCCGAGGCAAACTCCATCGGTGCAGAGTTATTCACCCGCGGAGAGATCAATGATTTCCTGCTTCCGGGCAGCATTCTCGATGAGTGGATGGAAGATCCGGAAAAGAAAGAGATGATTCGTCCGAACAACCTGACAAACATGTCTTACTTTATCGGCTTCAACTTTGATCCGAATTACGATGAAACTTATAAGCCGGAAGACTGGAAAATCGCAGTCAATAATGAGAACTTCAGACAATCGATTTTCCATGGATTCGATCGTGAAGCCGCAATCCTGACGGTTGAGCCGTATAATCCAAAAGAGAAACTGTTAAATACCTTTACAAGAAGAAATCTTGTTCAGGCAGACGGTGTGGATTATACCATGATGGGCGGACTGGCTGCCTACACAGAGGGAGATTCTTTTGATCCCGACAAGGCGCTCGAATATAAGGAAAAGGCCATGGCGGAGTTAGAGGGACAGGTGACATTTCCGATTCAGATCCTTGTTCCGTTCAGCACCGCAAAAGTTGATACCGCAAACCGTATGCAGGTTATGGAGCAGCAGCTCGAGAAACTTCTCGGAACGGATTATATTAATATCGTTCTGGAATCTCATCCGTCTACAGGCTTCACAAAACAGGTTCGTACACCGGGTGCTTATTCCATGATGGAGATGGGCTGGGGACCGGACTTTGCGGATCCGCTCGGAATGATGAATCCGGTACATACAGGTTCTCTGGATGGCAAGTATATGCGTGTCAGCATGGCGAAAGATCTTCAGGATGAAAATGGCAGCAGTCTCTTTGAAGCGGCTTTAGATAAGGCGAATGCGGAGACAAAAGATTTGAAAAAGAGATATGAGCTGTTTGCAGATGCAGAATGCATGCTTCTCGATAAAGCAATCCTGATCCCGTTCTATACATCAGGCGGCGGATACCGTGCTTCCTACCTGGATCCATTCTCCGGCTATACCAGCCAGATGGGACGAAATGCGGCGATCAAGTTAAAAGGAGCTGTGATCATGGATAAACCGATGGGAATGTCGGAGTATGAGGCAGCAGAAGAGCAGTATGAAAAAGACAGAGCGGAAAGGATGAAGAAGTAGATGGCAAAATACATCTGTAAACGAATTCTTCAGTCCCTCGTGACGTTGGTTGTTGTAGCAACTGTAGTATTCTTACTCCTCCGGCTTATGCCGGAGGAAGGATACTTCGCTGAGGGATATGATAAAATGGACGAAGTACAGATCGAAGCGGCCCTGACTGAGATGGGACTTCGGGATCCACTGCCGGTACAGCTGAAAAATTTCTTTGTCGGGCTTATGCATGGGGATCTTGGCAAATCGATCGTTTTCCGTCCGAAGGTCCCGATCACAAAGATCATTGGACCGAAAGTTCCGTATTCCGTATATTTTGGACTTGCATCCATTGTGATTTCTCTCGTTGTCGGAATTCCTCTCGGAATGATGATGGCAAGGTTTAAGGGCAGGTTTTTTGATCATCTCGGGACAGGATATGTAGTGCTCATCAAGGCAGTTCCTGCTGCCGTTTATTATCTCTTCCTTCAGCTTTATGTATCGGGAGCGTTTCATGTACCGATGCTGTTTGATGAGAGAAAACCGGTGAGCTGGATCCTGCCGGCGATCTGTATGTCCCTGGGCGGCACAGCGACTTATGCAATGTGGATCCGCCGCTACATGGTCGACGAACTGAATAAAGATTATATCAAGCTTGCAAGAGCCAAAGGACTAAAAAATTCTCTTGTGATGTCCAGACATGTCATCCGGAATGCCTTTGTCCCGATGGCGCAGCAGCTTCCGACACAGATGCTGATGACAATCTCCGGATCCATCTATGTAGAATCTCTGTTCTCGATTCCGGGAATGGGCGGTCTTCTGGTTTCCGCGATCCAGAGACAGGATAATACCCTAGTACAGGCGCTTGTTCTGATCTATTCCTGCGTCGGAATTATGGGATTGTTCTTGGGAGATCTTCTGATGGCCCTTTGTGATCCGAGAATCAAGCTTGGAAAGAAAGGCGGTGGAAGATAATGGGAGCAAAGAAAAAAATCGATGCGCTGGAACAGGAAGTGGGAAAGATCACCCAGGACATGTTCGAATTTGCAGAATATGATGCAGAAGCAGCAGAAAGAACCGGTTACTCCAATTACTCATACTGGGCTTCCACCTGGAGAGTATTTACGAAAAACAGGGTGGCGATGTTTTTCCTCGTGCTTCTGATCGGACTGATGACATTTACCTTCATCCAGCCGTACCTCCCGTCCCAGAAGGACCCGATCGAAGTTTATATCAACCAGGAGACAGGAAAGCAGGACAGAAATCAGGCGCCTGGCAGTGAATACTGGTTCGGTACCAATTCCATCGGACAGGATTTGTGGGCGAGAATCTGGAGCGGGACAAGAACCTCTCTCTTTATTGGCCTTGCAGTCGGTTTATGGGATGCATTTATGGGGATTCTGATCGGTTCTCTCTGGGGATATGTAAGAAAGCTGGATCCGCTCATAACGGAAGTGTATAACGTCGTACATAACATTCCCAGTTCGATCATTCTGATCCTGGCATCTTATCTGTTAAAGCCGAGTGTCAGCACAATCATTCTTGCAATGTGTCTTACCGGATGGCTTCCGACGGCGCGATTCATCCGCAACCAGATCGTTATTATCCGTGACCGGGAATTTAATCTTGCTTCCCGATGTCTTGGAACTCCGACCGGCCGCGTGATCACAAAGAACCTCCTTCCGCAGGTGGTATCTGTCATTATGATGCGTGTTGCATTAGCGATTCCGTTAGCGATCGGACAGGAAGTATTCCTTACCTATATCGGTCTCGGACTTCCGTTAAGTGTTCCATCCCTTGGAAACCTGATCAATGAAGGCCGTATCGTTATGATGAGCCCGTCCCTGCGCTATCAGCTGATCTTCCCATCGATCATCCTTTCCATGATCACGATCTCCTTCTATGTAATGGGAAATTCCTTTGCTGACGCGGCTGATCCGCGAAATCACGTCTAGGGAGGGAAAGGATATGTTTGATTACAAAAACGCCGAAAAGATCCTGGACGCCCAGGATGTAAGAGTTAAATTCAACCTGAGGGGAAAGACACTGACTGCGATCCGCGGCATTTCCATGGAACTCTACAAAGGAGAAAGCCTTGCGATCGTAGGAGAGTCCGGATCCGGTAAATCCGTATTTACAAAGACTTTTATGGGTCTTCTTGATCAGAATGGCTGGATCGATTCCGGCTCCATTCTGTATTCCGGCGGGACATTCCGCAATCACCCGGCAGACCTGGCCGGATATAAGACAGAAAAAGAATGGCTCGGAATCCGCGGAAAAGAGATCGCTATGGTTTTTCAGGATCCGATGACAAGCTTAAATCCGTTAAAGACGGTTGGAAAGCAGATCCAGGAAACGGTAGAACTTCACCAGGGGTTGAGAGGAAACGCTGCGAAAGAAAAGACCATCGAAATTTTAAAGGATGTCGGAATTACAATGCCGGAGAGACGATACAAACAGTATCCGCATGAATTTTCCGGCGGTATGCGCCAGAGAGTTGTCATCGCAATCGCGGTGGCGTGCAATCCGGAAGTCCTGATCTGCGATGAGCCGACAACGGCATTGGATGTAACGATCCAGGCACAGATTTTAAAACTTCTCCACGAGCTGCAGGAAAAGTACAGCCTGACTATCATCTATATTACCCATGATCTGGGTGTTGTTGCGAATGTTGCGGACCGGATCGCAGTGATGTATGCGGGAGATATCGTAGAAGTCGGCTTATGTGAAGAGATTTTCTACAATGCAAAACACCCGTATACCTGGGCGCTGCTGTCATCCCTGCCGCAGCTCGGCATTAAAGGTCAGCCGTTATATTCCATCAAGGGCACGCCGCCGAACCTCTTCAATGAGATCAAGGGAGATGCGTTTGCCCCGAGAAATCCGCATGCGTTAAAGATCGATTTTGAGATCCGGCCGCCGTATTTCGAGGTCAGTCCGACTCACAAGGCAAAAACATGGCTGCTCGACCCGAGAGCACCGAAGATCGATCCGCCGCCGCTTGTAAGGCGCATGTTCGAAAAATGGAAAGGAGGCGAGGTCCTTGAGCAGAAAGAAGCTTCTGGAAGTTAAAAATCTGGACGTAGTATTCGGCTCCGGCAAAAAGGAATTTAAAGCCATCGACAATGTCAGCTTTGACATTTATGAAGGTGAGACGTTAGGCCTTGTCGGTGAATCCGGCTCCGGAAAGACTACGATTGGCCGCGCGATTATCCGTATCAATGAGGCTGCCGGCGGAGAGATTTTGTACGACGGAGAACGAATCAGCGGAAAGATCAGTGAGGAGATGGACCGGAAAGTCATCGAAAACATTCAGATGATTTTCCAGGATCCGATGGCTTCTCTAAATGAGCGTGCGAAAGTTGATTATATTGTTTCGGAAGGTCTTTATAATCTGCATAAATTTAAAGATGAAACAGAGCGAAAGAAGATCGTCGCGGAAGCACTTTTGGAGGTAGGACTGCTTCCCGAATTTGCGAGCCGTTTCCCTCATGAGTTCTCAGGAGGACAGCGCCAGAGGATCGGGATCGCGAGAGCTTTAGTCATGGAACCGAAACTGATCATTGCGGACGAACCGATCTCTGCTCTGGATGTCTCTATCCGCGCACAGGTGTTAAACCTTTTAATGGACCTTCAGCAGAAAAAGGGCTTCACGTATCTTTTTATCGCTCATGATCTGTCGATCGTGCGGTTTATTTCTGATCGTGTAGCCGTCATCCACAAAGGAAAAATCGTAGAGCTCGCGGAAACCGAAAAACTTTACAGTCATCCGCTTCATCCGTATACGAAAGCACTGTTGTCTGCAATCCCGCAGCCCGACCCGATCACAGAGAGGACGCGCACGGTGGAAGTGTACGATCCGTCCTGTCATCATTACGAGACGGATAAGCCGGAATGGGTGGAGATGGAGACAGGGCATTATGTTCTCGCAAACAAAGAGGAACAGGAAAAATACAGAGAAAGGCTGGGTAAATCATGAAGGTATCGATAACAAAAGAAATTCAGGGTAAATATGACGCGCTGATCATTCCGTTTATGAGGGACACAGCACTCAAAACCTCTCTTTCCGGCCTTGATCCGGTCGCTTCGGATGCAATCCGGAGTGCTCTGCAGAATGAAAAATTAAAGGCTGTTTACGGAAGCCAGTATTCCATGAACCTGTTTGTCGGGGAAAAATTTTTAAAGATCGTACTTGTATATCTTGGCGGTGAGTCGAACACAAACCGGGAAAGCTTTCTTGCCATGGCAAAGGCGTTCAAGAGCTGTAAGGAATCAAAAACTCCGGTGATCGGCGTCCTTTTTGACAATGTCCCTGAACTGGGGGACCGCCCGGATCTGGCAGAAAAATTTGCGGAGCTTCCGCACCTTGTGGCATATGAGTTTCATGCATATAAGACAGCACCGATCTCCAATTGTATGGAGGAGACCGTGATCGTCTCAAAGATTGACGGGATGGAGGAGATCGCAGATGAGGCGGCATGTGTTGCGGAGAGCACAATGTTCGCGAGAGATCTGGTCAATCATCCGTCCATGTATATGACGCCGCAGAAGCTGGTTGAGACAGTAACGGGGCGGTTTGCAAAGGAAGGACTTCCGATCGAAGTGGAGGCTTTTGGCGAAGATCAGGCAAAAGAACTCGGAATGGGGGCGTTTCTTTCCGTAGCAAAAGGTGCTGCCGCAAAACCCCAGGTCCTCGTCATGCGCTATCACGGCGGCGGAGAAGAGAAACCGATCGGTCTGATCGGGAAAGGCGTCATGTTTGACAGCGGCGGATACAGCTTAAAATCCAAGATGGCTACGATGCATGATGACATGGGAGGTGCTGCCGCAGTTATTGGTGCAATCCGCGCCATTGCGGTCCGGAAACTCCCGGTGAATATCGTAGCAATCGTTGCAGCCTGCGAAAACATGGTATCCGGTGAAGCGTATGTTCCGGGAGATATCCTGTTTTCCATGAACGGAAAAACGATCGAGATGCTGAATGCGGACGCCGAAGGCCGTTTGACTTTGGTGGATGCGATCACTTACGCGATCCGAAAGGAAAATGCGGGAACGCTCATTGATATTGCAACTTTGACAGGCGCTGCGAAGGGCGCAGTCGGTGGAAGAAGTGCCGCAGTTATTGCAAATGATGATGCATTGTTTGAGAAAGTCAGACAGGCGTCGGTAAGTTCCTGCGAGAAAGTGTGGAGACTTCCGGCAGACAGGGAACTCTTTGACATTCTGCGTTCTGAAGTGGCAGATTTAAAGAGCAGTTGTCCGGGAAATACCATGGGAGGAGGAACGATCGTTGCAGCGCTTTTCATCCAGGAATTCACGGAGAACCACTCGTGGTGTCATATTGATATGGCTCCGGTCAATTGGCTTGCGGATGGAAATGCGTATTGCGTCCATGGAGGTTCCGGATATGGTGTAAGCCTGTTGTACGAAACCGTCAAGATCGCGTCACAAAAGTAATAAATAAGATCCATAAAAAAACGAACCGTCCTGTATTTGCCGGAATTTGGCAATTCAGGGCGGTTTGTTGACATTATGAATCATTTATGATAAGTTAGCTTAAACTAACATATAAAATTAAGGGGATTGCAAAATGTTGGAATATTATGAAATTCTAAAAAAATCCTACCTGTTTTCGGGAGTTGATAGGAGTGCTCTGGAGCACATATTACGATGTATGGAAGCTCACGTCTGCAGCTATGGAAAAGGAGAGATCATTTATCACTATGGGGAAAGAATCTCGTGGGGAGGGATTGTTCTGGATGGAAAAGTGGCCCTGGTGGCACCGGGAAAAGACGGGGAGGAGTCCCATATCCGGCTCGTTGGACCGTCGGAGTCTTTCGGCTGTTCCAATTCCTGCCTGGCAGAACAACCGGCGCTTATGATGGTTATGGCAAAAAAGAAAACGAAGCTCCTGTTTGTAAATCTTTCAAAACTTTTTCGCAGAGAAGCGTTGGGCTGTGCTTATGCGGGACTGGTTACCGTAAACCTTTTAAAACAGACTGCAGCAGAAAACTTGACCCAGAGTCGCAGAATCCATATCATGAGCCAGAAATCGATCCGCGACAAACTAAAGCTTATGCTGGCACAGTTTTCCACAGATGGAAAAAGTGCCGTGCTTTCGATGAATCGGCAGGAACTTGCGGATTATCTGGGGGGTAGAGCGCAGCGCACTGTCCCGCGAGATGGCGCGCATGAAAAAAGAGGGACTGATCGATTACCGGAAAAATGAGATCACGATCCTTTATCAAACAGCATAAAAAGTCCGCAGGAATGTGTGCAGATCCGATCATCGGTGCAGACATCCTGCGGACTTTTTATATTTCGGGGACGTTTGACAGGCATTTCCTGATATACCGTCGTGCGAAACGTAGGGAAGCAGCGGGCGGGAATGCAGCTGGGAATATATTCTTAAAAAAGATAGATTCCGTTGCAGATGCAACTGATTTTTGAAGCAAGTTAGTCTATACTACCCGAAGGTTAGATATAGCTAACCAAATCAAGAGGAGTTATGATGAGACATAATAAATGGACAAGTGCAGCAGTGATCCTTGCTGCATCCCTGGCAATTTCCGCATGCGGAAGCAACGCAGGAGCAAAAGAGACAACGGCAGCAGAAAACGTACAGACTCAGGCTGCAGAGACAGAGAGCAGTGCGGCAGCCGGCACGGAAGCAGCAGACACGGAACAGGCGGACGCAGAAGGGACCCATGAGGTGGTCGACCACGCAGGCAATCATGTTCAGGTCCCAAATGAGATCCAGATCCACCGCGTCGTAATCGACCAGATTCCGATCCTTTCCACGTACATGGCATATTTTGAAGGTTCCGCGCCGAATATCGTCGGCTACTGCGGATCATTCAAGGACACAATCTCCGAGACGGTACTGAAAAACATCGCCCCGGAACTTATGGAGTCATCCGAGACCGTGTATGCGCAGTCGGACTTGAATATTGAGGAGATCATGAGGCTTCAGCCGGATGTAATCCTCTACAATGCAAACAACAAAGAACACGCGAAAGTCCTGGAATCAAGCGGGATCCCGGCGGTCGCTTTCGCAACAGTAGGTTCCGACAGTCCGGCTGATCCGCTGGAGCGCTACAAACAGTGGCTTTCCCTTTTGGAAGACGTGTTCGGGGAAGACGGAAAGATGGATGCCTTTTTTGAAAAAGGGGATGCGATCGTTGCTGATGTGGAAGGACGGATCGCCAAAATCCCGGAGGATGAGCGGCCGACAGCCATGATCTTATATAAAGTCAACGACGGCGTTCCGCAGGTAGCCGGAAAAGGAATTTTCGGTGATTACTGGCTCCAGCATCTCGGCGTCAAAAACGTGGCAGAAGAGGCGCAGGGATTCGCGCAGGTAAGCTTTGAGCAGATCTATGACTGGAATCCGGAAGTCATGTTCGTGAACGGACCTGGACTCTTCAAGGTCACAGAGACGGATATTCTTGAAAATAAGATCGAAGGTGTGGATCTCTCGACGATCCAGGCTGTGAAAGACGGACGCGTCTATGACACGACACTCGGTATGTGGAACTGGTTTACACCGAATCCGGATGCCCCGCTTGTCCTCGCATGGCTGGCATGCAACACCTACCCGGAGCAGTTTGTAGATTATCCGCTCGAGGACACGATCCGCGATTACTACAAAGAGTGCTACGGATACGAGGTGACCGATGAGGAACTGGAGGAAATGATTCACTTACGATGAAAAATACGATCTGGATTCGAAACAATCATTTTACCCCGCTTGCGATGATCATGATGATCGTTCTTCCGCTTGCGACAGCGCTCATCTGCCTCTGCATCGGAAGAATGAATCTCTCGGTTGGTGATGTCGCGGATACACTGATCCGGGTGTTTCTTCGCGGAGACAGGAGCAGCCAGAATTATTCCATTGTTGTAAACCTGAGACTTCCGAGGATCCTGATGGCGGTGATCGTCGTCGCGGGTCTTACCTGTGCCGGCGACACGTTCCAGTCCCTGTTTTCCAATCCACTTGCGACTCCTGACATCTTAGGAGTCACAAGCGGGACCTGCGTGGGTGCGATCCTGGCGATCTTACTGTCGAAAGGAATTCTAGAGACACAGATCATTGCCCTGATCTTCGGTCTTGTCTCTGTCTGGGTGACGATCCGCCTCGCAGGCAATAAGGACGGACAATCGATCGTATTTCTGGTCCTGTCCGGTGTGATCATTTCTTCACTTTTCAACGCGATCGGCTCTCTTTTAAAGTACACCGCAGATCCGTCGGATAAGCTGCCGGAGATCACCTACTGGCTCATGGGAAGCTTCACGAGCGCTTCCTATCAGAAGATCATGATTGGCTCCCCGCTGATCTTTGCCGGGATCATTATGATCTATCTGCTCCGCTGGAAGTTAAACATCCTTTCGCTGAGCGAAGATGAGGCGAGAGCCAGCGGGATCGACCTGAAAAAGACCAGACTTGCATTTATCCTGGCTGCTACCGTGATCACGGCCTCCAGCGTGTCCATGTGCGGACAGGTTGGCTGGATCGGGCTTTTGATCCCGCACTGCGCAAGAATGCTCACGGGAAGCAACAACCGGTTTGTGATCCCAGTAAGCATCAGCCTCGGCGCCAGCTTCATGATCGTGATCGATACCTTATCACGGAGTATCAGTGTTATCGAACTGCCGCTTTTTGTTCTGACAGCCATCATCGGTGCACCGGTGTTCATCTCATTATTAAAGAAGAACAGGGGGACTCTCAAATGATCCTGGAAGTGAAAAACGGCTGTTTTGGATATCCGAAGCAGCCGGATCTCTTAAAAAATGCGAACCTCAGTCTGGAAGAGGGACGGATCCTTGCGATCCTCGGACCGAATGGTGTCGGAAAGACAACCATGTTGAAGTGCATGACCGGGCTTTTATCCTGGCGAAGCGGGGACAGCTTTTTATACGGGAAAAATGTCCGGGAACTCTCCTCAAAAGAGATCTGGTCCTCCCTATCCTATATTCCGCAGACCCACAGCTTTGTCTTTTCGTTTACCGGTCTTGAGATGGTAATGTTAGGGCGCAGCGCCCATCTGGGAACCTTTGAACAGCCGGGAAAGAAAGAGCTGGAGATGGCGGAGGAGATGATGGAGCGCATCGGCATTACGAGACTTGCGAAAAAAGACTGCAACCGGATGAGCGGCGGGGAACTGCAGATGGTCCTGATCGCAAGAGCGCTGATCAATGAGCCGAAGCTCATCATTCTCGATGAGCCGGAGACCGGACTTGATTTCCACAACCAGATCCTGGTTCTGGATCTGATCGGACGGCTGGCGCATGAAGAGGGGATCTGTGCGGTCATGAACACGCATTATCCGACAAATGTACTCTCGATCTCGGACGACGCTTTCATGCTGAACCGGGAGGGCAGCTATATTTACGGAAACACGGAAGAGGTATTGACAGAGCAGAATATTTCCAGATCCTTTGACGTGAATGTGGTCGTCAATCAGGCTCGATTCGGAGACCGGATCGTAAAGAGCATTATTCCGGTGTCGATTACCGGGCAGAGCGCATAAAAAGGCAGAATTTCGGAATAGAAGGAGACGAAATATGGAAGACTTAAGAGAGGTATTAAAACGCAACCGGGCATTGTATGAAAAATATCATGAAAAAATGCCGTATCTCTCGGAATTTGTCATGGGTTATCGCTGGCTCATGGCAGCAGATCAGGATGAGCGGATTTCCCTGGCCCTGCGGGTCGGCGAGGAGAAACCGGCAAGAGAGCAGGCAGCAATCTTAAAGAAATTTCTGGATCGTCCGGCCGATGAAGTTCTGGAAGAGATCATTGATGAGAATGATCCGGAAAAGAGAACCATAGCGGTAGCCCTGTCAAATCTGATGAGCAAGCCGTTTAATACAACGAAACGGCTTGTGGACCGCGGGATTCTCCGCACAGAAGGGCAGAAATTTCCTTACGATGTCGCAGGAAAGAAGGTCGGGATCATCGGATACGGCCTTTACAATAACTTTTTTCTCGGAAAATGCGCCGAATTTCACGCATTTGATTTCCGGAAGGAAAAGGATCTCCTGAGCATCCGGGTCGGAAAAGAGGAGACATTCTATCCGCAGAACATTCACTGGCATCTCGGGGAGAATGCCCTGGAACACATTGATGTGCTGGAAACACTGGATATTGTCATTATGACCGGCTGTACCATCGTGAACGACACGTACCGCGGGATTTTGAATGCATGCAGAAACGCTGAGATCCGCGGGATCTACGGACCAAGTTCCGAACTCAGCCCGGATTATCTGTTTGATCTCGGGTACAACTATATTTTCAGCGCTTCCGTCAGAAATAAAGAGGAGTATCTGAATGCAACTTTCGACGCGCTGCCGAAGGGAAATGACCTGAGTTATATGGATATCTATGAGCTTACAAAACGGCTGCCGGAGGCAGCTGGCGGTCGACAGGAGAATTTCTGCGCGCAGCCATGAAACTGCTGAATCATATGACAGGAGGTCAGGATTTGAAACCGTGTGTATTTGTGATCGCGAATGAACATATTCCGAAAGAGGCAATGACGGTGTCCACCACCGCTCACATGGGGAAGGCGGATCCCGTTCACTATTTTACGCTTGGTCCCGCCACAACGATCAGTGCGGAGACATACGACTGCCCGATCCTTTATATCGGAGCAGGCGGATCCGGGGAATTTCTCCTCGGAGAGCAGGAGAAACATGTCACAGTCCGGAAAAACGAGATCCTTTATGTGGCGCCCGGGACACTCTGCGGCTCCGCCGGAGGGGAGAACGGATTCGTGTATACAGAAATCTTATTAAATGGAGAAAAGGAGATTTCAATGAACAATTTACTGAAAGCAGCGGAGGTGTTCCGCTTAAAAGACATGATCGATTATGAGAAGGACAGCATTGCAAACATCGACCTGGTCGCGGAGAAAAATCTGAAATTCATGATCCTTTCCTTTGACGAAGGCTGCGCTCTTTCCGAACACCGCGCACCCGGAGATGCCCTCTTATTTGCACTGGAAGGCAAAGCAGTTATCGGATATGAGGGAAAACAGTATCCGATTCAGGAAGGAGAGAATTTCCGTTTTGAGAAGAACGGGCTTCACAGCGTGGCGGCAGACGGAAGATTCAAGATGGCACTGCTGCTGGTGAAGGATGCGGAATAAAGGAAAGAAAACTGTATGGAGACATACCGTGTAAAGAAAGGGGCCTGGGATTTAAAACAGAATTCCGGGTCCCTTTTACATTCATGCAGTCCTGCATTTTGTGATAGCAAACGCTTACTTTTCATGAAGGATCCAATCCGTTATATCTGGTCTGCAGTAGGAATAAACGCATATAACAGAATATTTGCACAGAAATCTGGTTGACTGTAATTTTTATTTGCCGTATAATAATGGTTATCTATGGGAAAGCGAGGCATGTCTGATGATTAAGAGCATGACCGGATTCGGCCGCCACGAGTTAGTGACGGACGAGTGTAAGATTTCAGTAGAGATAAAGGCGGTAAACCACCGGTATCTTGATCTGGGAATTAAGATGCCGAAGAAATTCAATTACTTCGAAGCATCCATGCGTACCCTCTTAAAGGATTATATCCAGAGAGGAAAAGTAGATATATTTGTGACATACGAGGATTATACCGACGCAAAGGTATTCCTCAAATATAACAAGTCTCTTGCACAGGAATATATGGACAGCTTTAAAAAGATGGCTGATGACTTTGATATCGACAATGATGTGAAAGTGTCCATGCTGGCAAGATGCCCGGAAGTCCTCACGATGGAGGAAGTTCCGGAAGATGAAGACCATATGTGGGAGCTCCTGAAAGATGCGCTCTCAAGAGCCTGTGAGGGATTCGTGGAGTCCAGGATCCGCGAGGGCGAGAATTTAAAGAACGATCTCGTAGGAAAGCTCGAATATATGCTGACACTTGTCGACTTTATCGAGGAGCGCTCCCCGAAGGTGATCGCGGAGTACCGCCAGAAGCTGGAAGACAAGGTAAAAGAACTTCTCGCGACTGCATCCGTGGACGAGTCCCGGATCGCAACGGAAGTTACGATCTTTGCAGATAAGATCTGTGTGGATGAGGAGACCGTCCGCTTAAGAAGCCACATTGAGGGAATGAAGAAGGAACTTTTAGCCGGCGGAAGTGTCGGAAGAAAGCTCGACTTTATCGCCCAGGAGATGAACCGTGAGGCAAACACGATCCTCTCAAAATCAACGGATCTCGAGATCTCCGACCGCGCGATCCTCTTAAAGACAGAGGTCGAGAAGGTAAGAGAGCAGATCCAGAACATCGAATAAAGATTGTGTTAGTACGGAATGCGGAGCAATCCGCGGTCCGCGAAACCAGCAGAATACATGATTGAGTAATCAGGAGGCATTTGTAATGCAGACAAAAGGAGTCCTCGTTGTAGTTTCCGGATTTTCCGGAGCAGGAAAAGGAACCGTGATGAAGGCGCTCTTGAATAAATATGATAATTACGCGCTTTCTGTATCGGCGACCACGAGAAATCCGAGACCGGGGGAGGAAAATGGAAGAGAGTACTTTTTCCTGACCGAATCCCAGTTCGAGGATATGATCAAAAATGACGAGCTGATCGAACATGCACGTTATGTAGATCATTATTATGGAACACCGAAAAAATATGTGGAAGAAAAGATGGCTGCAGGAAAAGACGTGATCCTTGAGATCGAGATCCAGGGAGCACTCAATATCAAGAAGAAATTCCCAGACGCGCTTCTCGTATTTATCGTACCGCCGACTGCGGAGGACCTGAAAAAACGTCTTACCGGCCGCGGAACTGAGAGCGCGGAAGTGATCGAAAAACGTCTCCGCCGTGCCGCGGAGGAGTCCGACGGAATGGATTCCTATGACTATATCGTAGTCAATGACGATATTGATACCTGCGTGGAAGATCTCCACAGCCTGATCCGCTCCAGCCACTTTAAAGAGTCCGCGAATACGGATCTTGTGGCGAGAATGAAGCAGGAGCTGCACGATATGACAAAATAAAGAATGTATCCGTAAAAATGCTACATGCAAAACCGGATACTTCAGATATTTAAAATTTATAACAAAAAACAGCAAAACTTCTCGCATCTTTACAGATGGAGAGGAAAGCTGCAACCAGGAAACTCATGATCTGAAAGGGGTATATTTTATGTTACATCCGTCTTATACAGACTTAATCGAAGCCGTAAACAGCGACGTTGAGCCGGGCGAGCAGCCGGTCGTTCAGAGCCGTTATTCCATCGTCATCGCAGCATCCAAGCGTGCGAGACAGCTGATCGCTGGTGACAAACCGCTCGTAGCAGGCGCTGCCGGAAAGAAACCGCTGTCCACCGCTGTCCAGGAGCTTTATGAGCAGAAAGTAAAGATCCTCACAGAGGACGAGGAGCCGGAGATCGAGACTGATTTCGAGGTGAAGGAGAGAACTCCGGAAGAGATCAAAAAAGAAGAAGAGTACGCGGAAGAATAAAAGCGATCCGCCCGGCCGTGTGATGCCAAGCCACGGACGGACGAACCGGAGAAATATGTTGGAAAGGGGAGGAAAACGGCTGAATCTGGCTTTAGTTTCCTCTTTTTTTCGCTGGCGGTTCCAAAAATGCCGGATACAGCTGCGGACCGCGAAGTTATACAGAGAAAGGAAAAACAAACAGAATGAATTTACTTTTCATATCACTGGGCTGTGATAAGAACCTTGTCGATACGGAAAAAATGCTGGGAATCCTCGGGAAAGAGGGCTATTCCTTCGTGGATGATGAAAATGAGGCAGATATCGTCGTTGTCAATACCTGCTGCTTTATCGGCGATGCAAAAGAAGAGAGCATCAACACGATCCTTCAGATGGCGGAGTTAAAGAAAACAGGCCGCTTAAAGGCGCTGATCGTAACCGGATGTCTCGCACAGCGCTACAAGCAGGAGATCATTGATGAGATCCCGGAGGTAGATGCGATCCTTGGAACGACTTCCTATGAGGCAGTCGGGGAGGCGATCAAAGAAGTCATGCACGGAGAAACACCGGAGGTCTTCGAGAGCATCGATGCGCCGGTGAGCAAGACTACAGACCGTCTTGTGACGACAGGCGGACATTATGCGTTCTTAAAGATCGCGGAGGGCTGTGACAAGCGCTGCACGTACTGCATCATTCCGTATCTTCGCGGAAAATACCGCAGCGTTCCGATGGAGCAGCTTGTGAAGGAAGCGGAGGAGCTTGCAGAAAAAGGCGTGAAGGAGCTGATCCTGGTAGCCCAGGAGACAACTCTTTACGGAAAAGACCTCTACGGCGAGAAGAAGCTTCCGGAGCTCTTAAGACGTCTGGCAGCTGTATCCGGTATCCAGTGGATCCGCCTCCAGTACTGCTACCCGGAGGAGATCACCGATGAGCTGATCGAGACGATCAAAACTGAAGAAAAAGTCTGTAACTATCTGGACATCCCGATCCAGCACGCAAGCGATGCCGTGTTAAAACGGATGGGCAGAAGAACCAACAACAAAGAGATCCGCGGACTGATTGCGAAACTCAGAAAAGAGATTCCGGACATCGCGCTCCGCACCACTCTGATCTCCGGATTTCCGGGTGAGACGGAGGAAGACCACGAGATCCTGATGCAGTTTGTCGATGATATGGAATTTGACCGTCTCGGCGTATTCGCATATTCCCCGGAGGAAGATACCCCGGCATTCAGCTTTGAAAATCAGGTTCCGGAGGAGGTAAAACAGGATCGCCGCGATGAGATCATGGAACTCCAGCAGGAGATCGCTTTTGAGAAGTCTGAGGCAATGAAGGGACGCACCCTTGAAGTCATGATCGAGGGCAAGGTTGCTGATGAGAACGCCTACGTCGGACGTACCTACATGGACAGCCCGAACGTGGATGGACTTATCTTTGTAAACACCGGACTTTCCCTGATGTCCGGAGATTTCCTTAAGGTACGCGTCACAGGCGCGTCCGAATATGATCTGATTGGGGAGGCAGAGAATGAATTTACCGAATAAACTGACAATATTACGAGTGATCATGATCCCGTTTTTCGTAGCTGCGCTTCTTTATGACGGCGGCGCAAACCAGAACATGCGTTATGTGGCGGCGGCGCTCTTTATCATCGCGAGCCTGACCGATATGCTGGACGGAAAGATCGCGAGAAAGTATAATCTGGTAACAAATTTTGGAAAATTTATGGATCCGTTGGCGGATAAACTGCTTGTCTGCTCCGCACTGATCTGTATGATCGAGCTTCGTGAGCTTCCGGCCTGGATGGTCATCATCATTATCAGCCGTGAGTTCATTATCAGCGGCTTCCGTCTGGTGGCATCCGACAACGGTGTTGTCATCGCGGCGAGCTACTGGGGAAAATTTAAGACCACATTCCAGATGATCGGTGTGGTTCTTCTGATCTTTAATATTCCGGCGTTGTCAACTTTGACGACGATCATTGTCTGGATCGCTCTTGCATTGACAGTAATTTCACTTGTTGACTACATTGTGAAGAACGCCGGCGTTCTTACGGAAGGAAAAATGTGATGATTCGAACAGAACAGGGTTATGCCCAGATATTTAAAATTTACGGAAAAAGCGAGACGGAAGTAAAGGAAAAGCTTCAGGACCTCTTAAAGTGCGGCGGCGCTGTCGTGATCTACACGAGACGCCGCGGAAAAGATGTCCATGTTCTCGCGGAGACACAGGCGGAGGATGAGGAGTCCGCCAAGGCGGCGTTAAAACCTGTTGCCAAGGAGATAAAAAAGGCACTGGGCGACATGTATTATTCCACGAAAGAGAATGAGACGATGGAAGAGACCGTTGTGCGCCTCCTCACAAAGTACGGACTCACGGTGACAACGGCGGAGTCCTGCACCGGCGGCATGGTGGCTGCAAAGATCATCAATGTGCCAGGTGCATCTGACGTATTTGATCAGGGTTATATCACATATTCGAACAAATCAAAGAGAAAGATCCTCGATGTCAGCAAGGCAACTTTAAAAAAATACGGGGCAGTCAGTGAGCAGACCGCAAGGGAGATGGCACTCGGCGGTGTTCTCGCGGCTGATGCGGATGCCTGCGTTGCTGTAACGGGGCTTGCTGGTCCGGACGGTGGAACAGAGGAGAAGCCGGTGGGACTCGTATACGTTTCCTGCTGCATGAAGGACGAAGTGATTGTGGAGGAATGCCACTTCAACGGTACAAGACAGGAGATCCGGGAACATGCCGCGGTCACGGCGCTGGACCTTTTGAGAAGAATGATCATCAGATCTAGACAGTAGACCGGGTCCAGGCGTGACCTGGTCATAAATATTAAGGGATGAGCAGGTGAATCATGCGCTGGTATGAAAAACTGTATGTCGGGGAACAAGCGAAAAAGCACAGATACGAAACGATCCAGGCGGTCCGAAATGGAAGACCAATGGGCTTTTATGTCCTGACTCCGGCGGCTGGGGAGCGGAACCTTTTAGATATCTATCCGGCGCTGACATTAAAGCTTCCTTACTATGAAAAGCAGGATCTTCTGATCGTAGGGATCGCTGCGGATTTTGAGGATGCGGCGGCGCTTGCGGGGCGGATCATCTGTGAGGTCTACAAAAAGACCGGCGGGTATGATGTGAACTCCTTTCTTTTCGGAAAGGGGTGCTGCGAGTGATCCATATTTTGCTGATGATCTTAAAGGTCATCGGAGTCATCCTGTTAGTGATCCTTGGACTGATCCTCGCTGCGGTATTGCTGATCCTGTTCGTCCCGGTGCGATACCGGGCGGATGTCTCCTTCGAAGGAAAACCGGACGGGGAGGCGGCAGTGAGCTGGCTTCTACATCTCGTGCGGATCCGGGTGAGTTATCACGAACACGCGGATGTATCCGGGCGGGTGCTGTGGTTTAAGCTGTTTGATGTGAGATTGTGGCCGCCGGAGGATGAGGAAGAACAAAAAACAAAATCAGAAACGGAGCCGGTTTTTGCGGAATTTGAAAAAACACCGGTACTGTCAGAAAATGATTCTGAAATCAGAAACACAGAGGTATCTGTTTTAACTGAAAACGAGCAGCAGGAAATACCTTTGGAAACAGTTGCGGAGACATCGAAAGCGGAAGAGAAAAAAACTGCCGGGGATGACAGGACGGCTGTCCCTGCGGAAGATGATGAACTTGTTGTCCATGCAACGGAGCTTATTTCAGAATCGAATGAATCTTCTTCTCCCAGCGTACTGCCGGCGGATGCTTTAAAAAACTCCTCAAAGGAAAATTTTAAGGAACCCGTTGTGAAAGAGGAGCGCGTGGAGGAGGTTAAGAACTGTTTCGGTGCGAAGATCAAAGAAAAATTGGCTCGACTTATAAAAAAAGCCAGAACTCTTTGGAATAGAATCCGGGAACTGCCCGGAAAGATCCGAAAGCTGGCTGACGGGATATCAAAGAAGAAAATTTCTCTGGAAAAGACCTGGAACAGCATCTCGATGTTCTGGCACGACGGGCAGAACCAGAAGGCGTTTCGCCTTGTCTGGAAGCGCGCAAAAAAACTTGTCCGCTACGTTCTTCCGAAAAAGGTGCAGGGACGGATTCACTTCGGTTTCGATGATCCCTACGATACGGGGCAGGTTCTTACGGTGGTCAGTCCGTTTTATGGCTTATACGCGAGAACACTGACTCTGGAGCCGGATTTCACCGGAACGGCGCTTGACGGAGAACTTCATTTTAAGGGGCGGATCGCCCTGTGGTATCCGCTCTGGACGGCAGCAAGACTGTTTATCAGTAAAGATTTCAGAAGATTACTTCGTTTCTTGAGGAAAAGAGATTCTGGGACGAAAAAAGCATAGATTTAGGAGGAATCGGTATGGCAGAAAATCAGTTTCCATCTACCGTGGACGCACTGTTTAAGGGGATGGATCATTTCATTACATCGAAAACCGTTGTGGGCGAGCCTGTGAAGGTGGATGAGAACACGACGATCATTCCGCTTGTGGACGTGACCTGCGGCATGGCAGCCGGTTCCTTTGCCCAGTCCGCAAAGACAAATGGCGGCGGCGGTATGAGCGCGAAGATGAGCCCCAGTGCCATCCTCGTGATCCAGAACGGCATGACAAAGCTCGTAAATATCAAACATCAGGATGCAGTCACCAAAGTCCTCGACATGGTCCCGGATATCGTAAACCGCTTCACCGGCGGCAATGATATTACTCCGGACGCGGCGGCAAAAGCGGAGAAGATGGCAGCTGAGATGGAGAAAGAGAAATGAACACAATTCCTCGGAGCGATCCGGGGAATTGTTGTATCTGAACGCCATTTATGATAAAATGGTTTTAACGATTTCGGGGTATGAGAGGAGGGAATAAGCGTGACACATTTAAATATCCCGGTAGGAATTTCTGATTTTGCTGAGATCCGGCAGAATGGATATTATTATGTCGATAAGACAGGCCTTATTGCCGAGGTATTAAAAGCTCAGGCAGTAAAAGTGACACTGATTACCCGTCCAAGGAGATTCGGAAAGACATTGGGGATGAGTACTCTGGAAAATTTCTTTAGTATCCGAAAAGACAGTGCGGTATTGTTTCAGGGACTGGGGATCATGAATGCTTCGGCGCTCTGTCAGAAATGGATGAATCAGTGTCCGACGATCTTCCTTTCGTTTAAAGATGTGGATGGCCTGACTTTCGATAGTGCCTACGGAATGTTGGAAGCAACGATTGCTGAATTATTTCGAAAATATACAGACCTTCTGGACAGCAAAAATGTAAATGATTATGACAAAGAAGCCTTATGATTCCGAACGCGGAGATCCGGGAGATCTTCGAGTCGACTGTCGTAAAGTGGTTTCAGGACAAAGCGAAAGGAACTGACCGAAGAACTCTGTTCCATGCAGTATGGAATGGTGACAGTGAACTTTTGACGCGTGAGATGAGCACGCTGTTGAGAATGACCATCAGCTATCATGATTATAAAGAAGATTTTTATCATGCATTCCTTGCTGGAATCTTCGCCGGTGCGGGGTATATGGTGGAATCCAACCGAGAACACGGTGAGGGACGGAGTGATGTGATCGTATGCGATTCGGAAAACGGACGGCTCGCTGTCTTTGAGGTTAAGTGTTCTGCCGCACTTGAGAAAATGGAAGAAAGCTGTGAAACGGCATTGCGCCAGATCGATGAACGCATGTATGCAAAAGAGTTTGAAGACAGCTATGATCAGGTTCTCTGCTATGGAATTTCTTTCTATAAGAAACGCTGTCTGGTAAAGAAAATTCACTCGTGAACTCGTGAAATTCATGATTACTGGAAAGATACAGAACTGTTGCGAATCATTATCTAAAAGACCGCATAATCTGTCATAGACATTCCTTTTTGGGAGAATGGGTATGAAGCGATTATGCGGTCTTATGCTGTTCTGCGTAGGTTTCGGTATGACCTGGGCGTTAGTGCTGCCGACGACATTTTTCCTTGTACTCACGGCGGCGGCGCTGATGATCGTGGGGTATAATCTGTTTTGTGGGTAAAAATATTAAGCCCGTTAGTATTAGATTCTTATTTTTGTCGACATAAAAACCAAACAAAATATTGTCCCTTGTTGAATGCACTGCACCTTATATATTAAATAAATAACAAGAAGCACAGGAGATGGATTTATGCTATTCTTAGTATTATGCACCTTTTCAGAAGATGAGCAGGTTTGGATCGAACAATTATTTAATGAAAATCACACCCTTTTATATAAAGTTTCTTATCAGTTGCTTCAATCAGAAACAGACGCGGAAGACGCTGTTGCACAGGCATTTTTAAATATAATGGAACATTTTGAAAAAATCAGCCAGTTACCACGCCGCGACCAGATTCCCTATAGTGTTATTATTGCAAAGAATGCATCCTATGATATTCTTCGTAAGAAGAAAAAGATGATTCCGGTGGAAGAGTTTTATGAAACAAGGACGGATTCTGGAGTAGAAGAAGCTTTCTTTGAAAAATTCAAGAAGGAGCAGTTGGCGGTGGCATTAGAACATTTAGAAGAAAATGATCGAACACTTCTTATGTTTCGATTTGGTCGTAACATGTCATTAAAAGATATCGCAGTGCTGATGGGAATCTCGGAAGAGACAGCTAAAAAGAGGAGCCAGCGGGCAATAAAAAAACTGAAGAAAAAACTGGAAGAAATTGAGAGGTAAAAAGTGACAAGTATTTTAAGAGAAGTTTGTCGAGAAAGATTGAATCAAGAGTGGGCACAAGCTGATAAGAGTCTAGATAATTACAAAAATGTGATGTCAAAAGAAAGTAAATTGATTGACGAAGGGGAAATTAGAAAAAACATTTTGGATAAGGCAGCAAATAAAATTCTTGCACTCCCATTCCCGGAACAGGCTGTATTTCATCTTTATTATGCTTTTCACTTAGATGACTCGCAGATTAATGAAATTCTCATGATTCCGTATGCTCATGGAATGCGGATTAGTATGTTGAATTACCTTCAAAAATGGACAAGTACTCCAGAAATATTTGCATGTCCAGAAAGCATTTCTCAGATATGCACAATATCACTGACAAAGCTAATGGCTGAGATAAATACAACAGAGGATATCCAACATGTGTATTCTAGACGTTTCAGAAAACAATTACGGAAAATTCATATTACACAACAACCGACAGATCATTTATTTCGTGGAATTTTGCGGGCTGCAGCTGTTTTTCTTGCGATTTCTCTCGGATTTTCAACAGCAATGGTCACAAATGCGGAATTTCGTGGAAAAATTTTGGAATGGATCGTGGAGACATATCCGAAGTATTCTAAAATCGGGTTGGAAGGTATACAAAATAAGCATGTCATAGAGGAAGGGAATAATTTAGGTTCTTTCCAGATTAACTATATTCCAGATGGATATCAATTGGTATATCAGAGCAATCTCCCATTAATGAAAAAATTCAGATATAAAAATTCAGAAAATACCAGTATTACAATACAAGTTTCACCTGGGAATGGGTCAAATAATTATAATACGGAGAATTCAGAAATAAAGTCATGTATGATCGGAGAGAAAAATGTATTATATTGGGAAAAAGATGGAGTCCGAATGTGTGTGATTAAGGAAGGGGAATGGCTGATAAGCGTTGTCACAGAACTTCCATTTAATGAAGTATTCAAAATTGTGGAAAATATAAATTATTGTAATTGACATGTCCCTAAAGTCTCATTTGACCGTTATATAGATGAAAAAGATAAAGGAGGACGTGTTTATGAAAAGACACAACAGCAAATGTGCGGCATCTATAAAAGCACTGATTGACGTAGCTGCTAGTGATGACGTGGTTACAATGACTTTTCGTTATAAATGCAAAGAGGTGTGGGAGTCTGATCCATCTTATTCTGATGGTGGATTTTGGTTTTTGGGATATGTGACAGACTCTTCATATTTTAAATATACTATTAATTAAAACGCTTATGCTAACTGCTAATATCGCAAAATTATTTATTCCTATTGAGATCTGTTTTGCTGATATGATATTAGTTTTCTATGAAGGCTATTAAAGCAAAAATCAGTTTTTCTAAATCTAATTAAGAAGGAGATACATGCTTTTTTTATTAATAATCACACCCATTGTCCATTTCTTGCTTGCAAAAACAAAGTTCACAATAACGAGAATTATAATTGTATTGCTTCAAGAAATTATACAGACGATGATATGGAAACGGATATATGCAAATCGTACTAAATGGTTTTCGTATTTTCTAATATTATTTGGTACAATAATTCCATATATGCTATATTTAGATAAGGATATTCCTAGTGGTTATATGGCAACTATAATAATAATAGCGCTTTTTTTATGGATAGAACTTCTACAATATCAAAGAAAACTTCTGTTTTTCACTTTTGGTGTATCGATAGCATGTTTATTATTATATTATAAAGGATTTCCAACGAAAATGTGTGAAATATTTCCGTTATTAGTATACTGCATAGAAATATTTCCGTTAATGCTCCAAGCAAAAAAAGAAAAGTAAGGGAATGCCTGACAATAACTCGGATATGAGTGCAGAAACAAGAGTATATCATATATCCTTCGGATAATATAATAGGTTTTGCGATGGAAAGTCGCGAATACTGGTAAAGAATGAATAAAAAGATCGAGCTACTAATAATAGATGCTCACAGAAGTTTTATAGATACGAAAAATAAAGGCACCCTCATTTGAGAATGCCTTTATTTCGATTCCCTATCTTGTTTAGGGAGAATGGGTATGAAGCGATTATGCGGTCTTATGCTGTTCTGCGTAGGTTTCGGTATGACCTGGGCCTTGATATTGCCGACAACCTTTTTTCTTGTGATTACGGCGGCAGCGCTTATGATCGTGGGATATAATCTGTTTTGCGGGTAAAACAGGACAGATGAGTGATGCCGGATCTTCAATTCTGATTTTTCGGGCAAAGGAGTCGAAAAAACGGCACACCGCATTCTTGTTACTTTCGTGATGAGCAGGTGTGCCAAAATTTTTTATCAAGACGCAGAGCAGACGTTTGATATATAGGAATGTTTTTGATATAATGTAAACACGGAGTAACTGTTCAGTAGGTCTGCGCACTTGCTGCGCTGACCGTAAGAAAACATAGGCTGGAGGGCAAAAATCCCATCAGCGAAGCTGATTTGGAATGGATTTTTGCGTGTAACTATGAAGGTACTGAATAGTTACAACACGGAAGTATAAAGATGGAGAGGAGGACTTTTATGGGACCAATTTTTGAGGGTGATGGATGGTTCTGCGTGATAGCGATCATTGTTTCGAAGCTTTTAGCGGATATTCCCTGGCTGTCAGATCAACTGAGACTCCCGGGAATCGTGATGATCTCACTGATTTTTGCCCTGTTTTACGGGCCGGAACCAAAGCGGATCTCGAAAAAAATTTTCGTGGGAGGAGTAGTGGCCCTTATGGTCGCTTCGCTGCTTGGAGAGCTGGTCGGGAATTTTATTGGAAAAGGTATCTGAATCGTTCTGTTGGGAATTCAGATCTGAATAAAAAAATATGCGGGCACATGAAAAAGGCACCCTCACATGAGGATGCCTTCATTTCATTTCCCTATCTTGTAAAAGGAGGATTAAGCTCTCTCAACGAGACCGGATCTTAAGCAGGAAGTGCATACATACATCTTGCGGGAGCCGCCGTTAACCTTAACCTTTACAGATTTTACATTCGCGTTCCAGATTTTATTGGATCTTCTATGGGAATGGCTTACTCCATTACCAAAGTGAGCCGCCTTTTCGCAAATAGCACATTTAGCCATGATTCCACCTCCTTAATCATTCATACGGTTGGATGCAAAAATCCATAACATGGATATCATAGCAGAAGATTGCGTATTTTGCAAGCAAAATTTTTAAAAATTTCACATTTTTTTGAAAAATAGGTGGAATCCCATGGACAGAGAAAACGGGATATGGTATATTAAGGTTATCAAAGTTCAATAAGAAAGGAACTTTTGCGCCTTGATATCAGGATACGGCGCTTATAATCAGTAGGAATGGAGGCTTAGCGTATGAAGGGATGTATTAACAATAAAATGGGACAGATCCAGATCGACACCGATGTTATCGCTCTTTATGCCGGCACGACAGCGGTAGAATGCTTTGGAATCGTGGGAATGGCTGCAGTAAGTATGAAAGACGGTCTGGTAAAGCTTTTAAAGAGAGAAAGCCTGACTCACGGAATCAATGTTACGATCAATGATAATGCAATTGAAATCGACTTCCACGTAATCGTATCCTATGGCGTCAGCATCTCGACCGTAGCGGATAACCTGATCGAGAGTGTGAAATACAAAGTAGAAGAGTTCACGGGAATGCCGGTTGAAAAGATCAATATCTTTGTTGAAGGCGTTCGAGTGATAGATTAAGGAGGAAGTAAAATCCATGGAATTAAAGTCCGTAGATGCCGCTCTCTTACAGAAAGCGGTTCTGGCCGCAGCGAAAGGCCTTGAGGCAAAAAAAGAATGGATTAACGAATTAAACGTATTCCCGGTTCCGGACGGAGATACGGGCACGAATATGACCATGACGATCATGGCGGCTGCGAGAGAAGTGGCAGCGATCGAAAATCCGACAATGGAATCCATCGCGAAAGCCCTCTCATCCGGTTCCTTAAGAGGCGCCCGCGGTAACTCCGGCGTTATCTTATCCCAGTTATTCCGCGGCTTTACAAAGGAGATCAAGGAATCCAATGAGATTACCGTGACAACTCTGGCAAACGCGTTTACCCGCGCGACTGAGACTGCTTATAAAGCAGTTATGAAGCCGAAGGAAGGTACGATCTTAACAGTTGCAAAGGGAATGGCAGAAAAGGCCGTTGATCTTGCGACACAGACTGACGATGTGATCGACTTCCTGACCCAGGTGATCGAGGAAGGTGACTATGTATTAAGCCAGACTCCGGAGATGCTCCCGGTATTAAAACAGGCGGGTGTAGTTGACTCCGGCGGACAGGGTCTGATGCAGGTCATGAAAGGCGGTCTTGACGGTCTTTTAGGAAAAGGGATCCCGTTTGATGCGGTCGCTCCGGCCTCCGGAAATGAAGGATCCGCAAAGCCGAAGGTGGCTGCAGGAAGTGATGATCTTTCCACATCGGATATTAAATACGGCTACTGCACTGAGTTCATCGTAAACGTGGAAAAACCGTACGATATGGAGGAAGAGCAGAAGTTTAAAGGATATCTGGAATCCATCGGTGACTGTGTTGTCGTTGTCTCCGATGACGATATCATCAAAGTCCATGTTCACACGAACCATCCGGGTCTCGCGTTCGAGAAAGGCTTAACCTACGGTTCCCTTTCCAGAATGAAAATCGACAATATGCGCGAGGAACACCACGAGCGTCTGATCCAGAACGCGTCGAACGTTGCCCAGACACCGGATGCCCCGGCGGAGGCAAAAGAAGAAGCTCCGGCTGCCGATGAGCCGAGAAAGCCATACGGATTTATCGCTGTCTCCATCGGCGAAGGTCTCGGCGAGATCTTTAAGGGGATCGGTGCCGACTATCTGATCGAGGGCGGCCAGACGATGAACCCGAGTACCGAAGATATGTTAAATGCCATCGATAAGGTCAACGCTGACGTGATCTATATCCTTCCGAACAACAAGAACATCATTCTTGCCGCAGAGCAGGCAAAGAGTCTTGTGGAAGATAAGAAGATCTTCGTCGTTCCGTCAAAGACCGTACCGCAGGGAATCGCAGCTCTCATCAACTTCCTCCCGGATCTTTCTCCGGAAGAGAACCTTGAGAACATGACTGCTGAGATGGGACATATCCGTACCGGCCAGATCACCTACGCAGTCCGTAATACAAACATTGACGGAATGGAGATCCACGAGGGCGATATCATGGGAATCGGCGATTCCGGCATGCTGGCAGTCGGTCAGGATGTGGAGGAGACGGTTCTTGAAACCTTAAAACGCATGGTGGATGATGAATCAGAACTCATCAGCGTCTACTACGGCGAAGATGTAACGGAAGAGAAGGCCGAAGCGCTCGTAAAGAAGGCGCAGGAAGCATTCCCGAACTGTGAAGTGGAATTAAACGACGGCGGTCAGCCGATCTATTATTACCTGCTCTCTGTAGAGTAAGCAGAAAAGTGTCCCGGAAATTGCAGGAACCGCTCAGAGTGTTTCTGTACGATCCTGTATTTCCCGACATATGTACAACGACAGAAAAAGCTGCTCCTTTTGGTCAAGAGACCTGACGAGGCAGCTTTTTCCGTTGCCGCCCGGTTGAAAGGAATAGTCCGCGGCGGATCCTGGCATGCAGATATGAGGCCAGAAGAAATGAGAAAGGAGCATGAAACCGATGGCAAACGACCAGTCCATAGAGACCTTAAAAGGGATCGGAGAAAAAACAGCAAAACTTTTTGAGAAAGTCGGGATCCGCACCATCGATGACCTGCTCCATTACTATCCGAAGGGATATGACACGTACGGGGAGCCGAAGGCGATCGGCGAGCTCTCCGAGGATGAGACCGGCGCTGTAGAGGGCTTTTTAAAGAGCGGAGCGACCGGCGTCCATATCAATGGGCTCTCGATCGTCCAGGCGACGATCAGCGACATGACAGGGAAACTGCGCCTTGTCTGGTATCATATGCCGTACCTGAAAAATACGCTCCGTCCGGACAGTCACTTTATTTTCCGCGGACGTGTGATCCGGAAGAAGAACGGTCTCACAATGGAACAGCCCCAGATGTTTAAACCGGAGGCATATGAGGAACTTTTATCCAGCATGCGCCCGGTCTATGCACAGACAAAAGGTCTTGGAAATAAGACGATCACCTCCGCAGTCGAACAGGCGCTCGCGATCCGCACCCTGGAGAGGGATTATCTTCCGGCCAGCTTAAGGATCTCCAACGAACTTGCGGAGTATAATTTTGCGATCGAGCACATCCACTTTCCGGCAAACGAGGAAGACCTGAGATTTGCGAGAAAGCGGCTCGTCTATGACGAGTTCTTCTTCTTTCTTCTGGCTGTGCGCCATTTAAAGGAAAAACGCCAGAACATCCGGAGCCCGTTTCATGTAGAAAAGCAGGAAGAATGCAGAAGACTCCTGAAAGATCTGCCGTACAGGCTCACGAATGCTCAGCTGAGGACCCTGGAGGAGGTGCTGGGAGACTTAAAGAGCGGCTCCGTCATGAACCGCCTGATCCAGGGAGACGTTGGTTCCGGCAAGACGATCATCGCGGTCCTGGCACTCCTGGCGGTCTGTGAAAATGGGTATCAGGGCGCGCTGATGGTCCCGACTGAAGTCCTCGCGAGACAGCACTATGAGTCTGTGGCGGAATTGTTTGCCGCACATGGAGTCGAAAAGGAAGTGGTGCTCATCACCGGATCCATGACGGCAAAGGAAAAACGGCTTGCCTACGAAAAGGTTGCTTCGCACGAAGCAGATATCATCATCGGCACGCATGCCCTGATCCAGGAGAAGGTCGTCTATGACAATCTGGCGCTCGTCATCACGGATGAGCAGCACCGTTTCGGCGTCGCCCAGCGGGAAATGTTTGGAAGCAAGGGACAGTTGCCGCATGTGCTCGTCATGAGCGCGACGCCAATCCCGAGGACCCTGGCGATCATCCTGTACGGGGATCTCGACATTTCTGTAATTGATGAACTTCCGGCGAACCGTCTCCCGATCAAAAACTGCGTGGTCGACAAGAGCTACCGCCCGCGCGCCTACCGTTTTATCGAAAACGAGGTAAAAAATGGGCGCCAGGCATACGTGATCTGCCCGATGGTGGAGGAGAGCGAGATGATCGAGGCGGAGAATGTCCTGGACTACACGAAGATTTTAAGGGAAAATCTGCCGGGGATCCGGGTCGAATACCTCCACGGAAAGATGAAGGGAAAAGAGAAGAATAAGATCATGGAAGAATTTGCCGCAGGGAATATCCAGGTCCTAGTCTCCACCACCGTTATCGAGGTCGGCGTCAATGTGCCGAACGCAACGGTGATGATGATCGAGAATGCCGAACGGTTCGGTCTTGCACAGCTCCACCAGCTTAGGGGGCGCGTCGGGCGCGGAGACAAGCAGTCCTACTGCATCATGGTCAACGCGTCCGGAAACAAGGAGAAGAACCGGCGTCTGGAGGTCCTAAATAAATCCAACGACGGCTTTTACATCGCTTCCGAGGATCTCAAACTCAGGGGTCCGGGGGATCTCTTCGGGATCCGCCAGAGCGGCGATCTCGAATTCCAGCTGGCGGATATCTATACGGATGTCGTGACACTGAAAAAGGTGTCCGAGGATGTGAACCGGCTTCTGGCGAGGGATGAGAACCTGGAAGAGGAAGAAAACCGGGAACTGAGAAAGCGGCTTGACCGGTTTATGGAAGAGAAGTACGAGAAGCTGAATTTATAGAAAAAGAGGAGAATGACACACATGACGAGACTTGATGAACTCTTATATGAAATGACACGCTATGACGATAAGGATGTACGACGGATCCAGCACTTTTTAAAGGTGCATGAGTTTGCGAGACTGATCGGTCTCGCGGAGAACCTCGATCCATACACCCAGGAGGTCCTGGAGGCCGCAGCGATCGTTCATGATATCGGAATTCACAAGGCAGAAGAGAAATATGGACGGAATACCGGAAAATATCAGGAGATGGAAGGTCCGGGAGAGGCACGGACGATGCTCACGGCGCTTTCCTGGCCGCAGGAGGTCATTGACCGCGTCTGCTATCTCGTGGGACACCACCATACCTACGACAACATTGACGGAATGGATTACCAGATCCTCGTGGAGGCGGACTTCCTTGTCAATCTCTTTGAGGACGGCTCCACGCCGGATATGCAGAAAAACGTATTTATCCGGAATTTCCGGACGGAGGGCGGAAAACGCCTGTTCCGCCTGATGTTCGAGAGCGGAGAAAACGAAAAATAAACCGCCTGGACCCAATGGTGCCGGGCGGCAACGACGATTGAAAGTAAGAGGAAAGAATCTATGATGATCGAACTGAAACAGGTATTTTCAGGAAAGCGCCTGGAGGAGGTCCATGCACTCTATGAGACCGCCTTCCCGGCATGTGAGAAAAAGCCGTTTTCCATGATCACCGCCGGTCAGGAGACAGGACTTGTCGAGATCCTGGCGATCGAGGAGAATAACGGATTTCTCGGTCTCGCCATCATGGCGAAAGCGGGAGACCGCGTCCTGCTCGATTATTTTGCGATCGCTGATCAGGCGCGCGGACATGGCGTGGGATCCGCAGCACTTAGGGCACTTCGCGGGAAATATCAGGGCATGCGGCTCATCATTGAGATCGAGAGTACAAAATGTGTGGATGAGGAGGAACTTTTCCTTCGTACACGCCGGAAGAAGTTCTATCTCCGGAATGGGTTCACGATGCTGCCCTACGATATCGATCTCTGGGGAACCGAGATGGAGATGCTGTCGAACGGAATGCCGTGCTCCTATGAGGAATATCTGGATATCTACACGACTGCGTTCGGGGAAGAGGTCTCGGACCGGATCCACTTTTTGCGGGAGGTTCCGGCGGCGGAGGAAATCTGATCACAGATAGAGCAGAAATGATCCGCATGGGACCGCGTGATCAGGGATATTGCCGCTGTGGAAAGAAAAGGTATGGCAAATTCACAAAAAGTACACAGTGGTGTGCTATAGTTGGCACAAATAAAGCTTTGCCAACAATTAACGATGAGAGGATTACAAAATATGAAAAAACATGTATTATTAGGAGCACTGCTCCTGACTGCAGCACTTTCTGCAAGCATTACCGGCTGTTCTTCTTCCGGCACAAAAGAATCCGGCTCTCCAAAGGTGGAAATCGCTGAGATCCGTGATGAGACCGTGGAACCTGACTTTTCCGGCGCTGATATCGAGGTATATTCCTTAAATGCACCGATCGACTTCGATTATTCCAGTGCGGACACCGACATGATCTTTAAAAAGAAGGACGGAGTATGGCTGGATGCCATGGATTCCGCGATCCCGATCAATCAGGATAAATTTGATGCGATGGCCCGGAACTTCTTAAATCTCCACGCAGTTTCCGAGATCGCGGATGCAGACGGCAGTGATCTTTCTTCTTACGGGCTGAGCGAACCGGCATATACGGTTACGATCACAGATGGAGAAAAAGGAGCAATCACCATGGATATCGGAAATCAGGACGCCGATGGCAATTATTACCTTTCCGATGAAAAGAAGATCTACACGATAAAGGCTGCCACCGTGGATTCCCTGGTATTCGATTACTCTACACTTGTTGTCCGTGACGGTCTTGATCTTCAGATCTCCCCATCGGATATTCAGAGTGTCTCCATCACAATGGATGGAAAGACAACGACCATCAGCAGCTCCGATACGGAAGCGATGACGAAGATCGCAGACGGGATCAACAACCTCAAGGCATTTGATTATGCGAGCTATCATATCCTGAGTCAGGAACTTACAAATGCAGACCTGACGACGGATACGCGCAACACCTTCCAGGCAGAGCTTACGGTAAACGGAGAGAAGAAATCTCTCACAGTCTATGTCGGAACCTATGCAAATCCAGATCAGACATACCGTTATATCCAGCTTGACGGTTCCAACATGATCATGGTGGTCGACAATAATGTCGTTTTGAATCTTTTAAACGGAATGATCCCGGAAAAAGATCTTCAGTAATGCGGAAGAGACTTGTTTTGCAAAGTTTCTGAGAATTTTTCAGGTCAGAAGGCAAGGAAAAGGAGAGAGAATCTACCTTTTCCTTGCCTTTTTTTCTTGTTTGAGCTATTATAATACATAACTTTGAAAATAAAGGAGAGAAAAACATGAATCGATTACTCGATCTCTTCCTTACGTTTGCCAGAATCGGCGGTCTTACCTTTGGCGGCGGATATGCGATGCTTCCAATCCTCCAGAGAGAAGTCGTTGAGAAAAAAAAATGGACAACGGAAGAAGAACTTATGGACTATTACGCGATCGGACAGTGTACTCCGGGCGTTATCGCGGTAAATACAGCGACTTTCGTCGGTCAGGGACTCGCAGGTCCGATCGGCGGTATTGTTGCAACCCTGGGAGTTGTATTCCCGTCCCTGATCATCATCACGGTCATCGCAGCGTTTATCCAGAACTTCGCACACCTTGCGATCGTCCAGAACGCTTTCGCGGGGATCCGTGTCTGTGTCTGCGTCCTGATCTTCAATGCGGTCGTAAAGCTCTGGAAAAAAGCGGTCGTCGATAAGCCGACACTTGTGATCTGCGTGCTCGTGATCCTCGGCTCCGCGCTGACAGATCTTTCCCCGATCGTATTTGTAATTTTTGCGGCGGTTGTTGGAATTATCCTGAAGAATAAGGAGGTGGCTTCCAAATGATGATCCTGATCCGATTATTCTTCGAATTTTTCAAAGCCGGACTCTTCGCGATCGGCGGCGGAATGGCGACACTGCCGTTCCTCTATAATATCTCCGACAAGACCGGATGGTTCACTTACGGACAGCTTGCCGATATGGTGGCGATCTCCGAGTCCACACCGGGACCGATGGGCGTCAACATGGCAACCTATGTCGGCTTTACAACGGCCGGACCGGTCGGCGCAGTCATTGCCACACTCGGTCTGATCACACCGTCGATCATCGTGATCCTGATCATTGCCGGCTTCTTAAAGGCATTTAAGACAAACAAATATGTCCAGAACGCCTTTTACGGTCTCCGCCCGGCCTCCACAGGCCTGATCGCGGCGGCAGGACTTTCCGTCCTTTCCTTGGTCCTTCTTCATAAAGACGCCTTCGCGGCGAGCGGAAAGATCACAGACCTGATCAGTATCCGCAGCATCGTCCTTCTCGTGGTGCTCTACTATTTCACCGCGATCTGTAAAAAAACAAAAGGACTTCACCCGGTAGCGTTCATCGCGGCTTCCGCTGTGATCGGGATCGTACTCCGGTTCGGTGGAGTATAAATTTCAGTACATCAGCCTGTGGGGGATCTTCCGCAGGCTTTTTATTTACGCGAACAGCGAGCCAAAGTCCGCGCTTGCGCGAGACCCTGGCGACTGTCGCGATAACAAGGGGAAACCCGCGAAGCGTGTTTTCATCTGTTTTTCGAATATATGTTCGATAGAAAACACTTGCAATTCTGGAAGTTTTGAGTGTATAATAGGAAAAGCTGACTACAAAACATGGCCGGAGCATTATGCAGCGGCCACGAAAATAAAAATGAAACTGCGGCGGGGAAATGCTCTCTGCCGCAGTTTATGACTTATAATTGGAGGTCTTTACATGGCGAAAGCACAGTATAATGCTGACAGTATCACCGTACTGGAAGGACTGGAGGCAGTCCGCAAACGTCCCGGAATGTACATCGGAGGCGTTGGAACTAAGGGCTTAAACCATTTGATATACGAAATCGTCGACAATGCGGTGGACGAGCACCTGGCCGGATTCTGTACAGAGATCACGGTAACGCTGGAGGCGGACGGATCCTGTACCGTAAAAGACAACGGCCGCGGGATCCCGGTGGAGATGCACAAAAAAGGCGTCTCCGCAGAGCGCGTGGTCCTCTCAACTCTTCACGCGGGCGGAAAATTCGACAATAATTCCTATAAGACCAGCGGCGGACTTCACGGCGTCGGTTCTTCTGTTGTAAACGCTCTGTCGGAACGGATGAAGGTCAAAATTTCCAGAGATGGAAAAGTATATTATGATGAATATGAGAAAGGGCATCCGGTCGTTGAGCTGAAGGACGGTCTTCTTCCGGTGATAGGAAAATCGAAGGAGACGGGAACGGAGATCAACTTCCTGCCGGATCCAACGATCTTTGAGAAGACAAAATTCAAGGCGGAGTGGCTGAAGAGCCGCCTTCATGAATCTGCATACTTAAACCCGAAGCTGATCCTTCACTATGTAAATAAACGTGCGGGCGAAGAGGAAAGCGTAACTTACCATGAGCCTGACGGGATCGTCGCTTATGTCCGTGAACTGAACAACGGAAAAGAACCGATCCACGAGCCGGTATATTTTAAGGGCAGTGTAGACCAGATCGAAGTGGAAGTCGCATTCCAGTTTGTGGACGCCTTTGAGGAGAATATCCTCGGATTCTGCAACAACATCTTTACCCAGGAGGGCGGGTCCCACCTGGTGGGCTTTAAGACGAAATTTACCCAGCTGATCAACTCCTACGCGAGGGAACTCGGCATCTTAAAGGAGAAAGACAGCAACTTTACCGGTGCTGACACGAGAAACGGCATGACGGCCGTTGTCGCCGTAAAACACCCGGATCCGATCTTTGAGGGACAGACAAAGACAAAACTTGCCAGTGCCGATGCGACAAAGGCCGTGTTCACGATGACAGGGGAGGAGCTGGAGCGCTTCTTTGACCGTAACCTTGACACCTTAAAAGCGATCATCGCCTGTGCAGAAAAATCCGCGAAGATCCGGAAAGCGGAGGAAAAAGCAAAGACAAACATGCTCTCCAAGTCAAAGTTCTCCTTCGACAGCAACGGAAAACTTGCAAACTGCGAGAGCCGTGATCCGTCGAAATGTGAGATCTTCATCGTCGAGGGAGATTCCGCCGGCGGTTCCGCAAAGATGGGAAGAAACCGTCAGTTTCAGGCGATCCTGCCGATCCGCGGAAAGATCTTAAACGTGGAAAAGGCATCGATGGACAAGGTTCTGGCAAACGCCGAGATCAAGACGATGATCAACGCGTTCGGCTGCGGATTTTCTGAAGGTTATGGAAATGACTTTGATATCACAAAACTGAAATATGATAAGATCGTCCTGATGACCGATGCCGATGTGGACGGAAGCCATATCGACACCCTGCTCCTGACGTTCCTCTACCGCTTTATGCCGGAGCTGATCTACGACGGTCACGTTTATATCGCGATGCCGCCGCTCTACAAGGTCGTTCCGAAGCGCGGGGAAGAGCGCTATCTGTACGATGACAAGGCGTTAGAAGAGTACAGAAGGAGCCATTCCGGGGACTTTACGCTTCAACGCTACAAAGGTCTCGGTGAGATGGACGCGGATCAGCTCTGGGAGACGACTTTAAACCCGGAAAACCGTGTCTTAAAGCGGGTGGAGATCGAAGATGCCCGTATGGCGAGTGAGGTGACGGAGCTTCTGATGGGAAGCGATGTCCCGCCGAGAAAGAAATTTATCTATGATCATGCCGATGAGGCGGAGATCGACGCATAAAAGGAGAAGTTACCATGTCTGAAAAAATATTGCGAACTGAATATTCGGAGGAGATGCAGAAGAGCTATCTGGACTACTCCATGAGCGTCATCACCTCACGAGCGATCCCGGATGCCAGGGACGGTTTAAAGCCGGTACAGCGCCGAGTTCTCTATGATATGAGCGAGCTCCATCTGGACCACGACAAGCCGCACCGGAAATCGGCCCGTATCGTCGGCGATACGATGGGTAAATATCATCCGCACGGTGACAGCTCGATCTATGAGACGTTAGTCGTATTATCCCAGGATTTCAAAAAAGGAATGGCGCTGGTGGATGGTCACGGAAACTTCGGCTCGATCGAAGGTGACGGCGCTGCAGCCATGCGATACACTGAGGCGCGCTTAAAGAAGTTCGCGGAAGAAGTTTATTTAAAAGATCTTGATAAGACCGTGGATTTCGTCTCGAACTACGATGAGACGGAAAAAGAGCCGGAAGTCCTTCCGGTCCGTGTGCCGAACCTTCTCGTAAACGGCGCGGAGGGAATCGCAGTCGGAATGAGCACCAGCATCCCAACCCACAATCTGGGCGAAGTGATCGATGCGGTGAAGGCGTATATCGACAACCGCCTTCTCACCGTGGAAGAACTGATGGAATATATGCCGGGACCGGATTTCCCGACCGGAGGTATTATCGCGAACAAGAGCGATCTTTTACAGATCTATGAAACCGGGACCGGAAAGATCAAGCTCCGCGGAAAGATCGAGGTGGAGCTCGGAAGAAGAAAAGCGGACCGCGACAAGCTCGTGATCACAGAGATCCCATACACGATGATCGGCGCCGGGATCAACAAACTGCTCGTCGATATCGCCGATCTCGTGGAGACGAGAAAACTCACCGATGTGGTGGACATCTCGAACCAGTCAAACAAAGAAGGCATCCGAATCGTCCTGGAGCTCAAGAAGGACGCCGATGTCAATAAGATCAAGGCGATCCTCTACAAGAAGACGAAGCTGGAGGACACTTACGGCGTCAATATGCTGGCGATCGATGAGGGACGCCCGGAGACGATGAACCTCAAACAGATCTTAAATACGTTCCTGGAATTCCAGTACCGGAATATGACGAAGAAGTACAATGTGCTCCTCGAAAAGGAACTGGAGAAGAAAGAGGTTCAGGAAGGTCTCATCGAGGCCTGCGACGTGATCGACCTGATCATCGCCGTACTCCGCGGCTCAAAGAACATGAAGGACGCGAAGGAATGCCTGATGACGGGAAATACCGAAAAGATCAGATTCCGTGTGCCGGGCTTTGAGGAGGATGCAAAGAATCTTCACTTTACCGAGCGCCAGGCAACAGCGATCCTCGAGATGCGCCTCTATAAGCTGATCGGCCTCGAGATCCTTGCACTCCAGAAATCGTATAAAGAGACCCTGCGGAAGATCCGGGAATATCAGCATATCCTCTCCAACCAGAAAAACATGGACGTTGTCATCAAGGAAGATCTCGATGCGATCAAGGCAGAGTTCGCAGAGCCGAGAAGAACACTCATCGAGGACGGCGAGGAGATGGTCTATGTGGAGGCGAAGGAAGCAGCGAAGGAAGTGATCTTCGTTATGGACCGCTTCGGCTACTGCAAGACGATGGACCGCTCCATCTATGAGAGAAACCAGGAAACGGTGGACAGCGAGAATGTCCGCGTCCTCCCGGTGATGACAGATGATAAACTCTGCATGTTCTCTGATACCGGAACCATGTATCAGGTGAAAGTCGCCGAGTTCCCTGCGCTCAAAATGAAGGATAAAGGAATCCCTATCGAGAATGTCAGCAAATTTGACGGCAAGACGGAGACACTTCTCTTTATGCTTCCGGCTTCCGGCCTTGCAGGGAAAAAGTTCCTGTTCGCGACATCCCAAGCATCCGTAAAGATCGTTCCCGGTGAGGAATTTATGACGGCAAACAAGACCGTTGTCGCAACGAAGCTCGCCGAAGATGATAAACTTGTGGAGATCCGGGAAATCGGCACGGAAGTCGACGGGGAGCGAGATGTGGTTCTCCAGACTGTGGATGGAATGTTCTTAAAATTCCCGCTCGCGGAGATCCCGGAACTTAAAAAGAACAGCCGCGGCGTTCGCGGGATCCGTCTCGAAAAGGAAGATACGCTGGAACATGTCTATCTGCCGGATGTCGACGGAACTGCTCACTATAAAGGAAAAGAAGTTGCCCTCGGACGGTTAAAAGCCGCAAAGAGGGATGGAAAAGGGACGAAAGTTCGGTTATAATATAATATATAGGAATAGCATTCGATAAAAAAGGAGGAACTACCATGAACGTACCAACACCTCATATCGCAGCAAAAGAAGGCGAGATCGCACCTTCCATCTTACTTCCGGGCGATCCGCTCCGTGCAAAATTTATCGCTGAGAATTTCCTTGCAGGAGCAAGACAGTTTAATGCCACAAGAAATATGTTCGGTTATACCGGATTTTACCGTGATAAACCTGTTTCCGTCATGGGAACGGGAATGGGATGCCCGTCGATCGGAATTTACACCCACGAGCTCATCGAGGGATACGGAGTAAAGAAACTGATCCGTGTAGGCACGACAGGAGCGATCTCCGAAGATGTTCATATCCGTGATCTCGTATTCGCCATGGGCGCGTGCACACAGACAAACTATGTGAAGGAATTCGGACTTCCGGGAGACTTCGCTCCGATCGCAGACTTTGGTCTTCTGATCAAGGCAGTCTTCAATGCGGAGCAGGAAAATCTTCCTTACCATGTAGGAAATGTCCTCACATCGGATCTTTTCTATGAGCCGGAAAAGAAAAAGCATGACGGACTCCAGTTCGCCGATATGGGAGTTCTCGCAGTGGAGATGGAGACAGCTGCTCTCTACGCGAACGCTGCCCTCGGAAAAGCGCGGGCACTCTCCATCTTGACCGTATCCGATTCCATGGTGACAGGAGAGAAGACGACCGCCGAGGAACGCGAGACTTCCTTTGCAGATATGATCCGCGTAGCGCTTGAGGTCATTTAATGCTTGCATTTTTTGTCATTTTGAGTTAGGATAGACATCAACACGAATGTTGCGTGCATGGAGACATATGTCCGTGACGGGTGGAAAAATGGCAAGCCGTCAACTGAAGATGACTGTCAGGCAAAGATGAGGAGATATGTGTGATGGAAAAGAAACTTAGAGTTGGTATCCTTGGAGCAACAGGTATGGTAGGACAGAGATTTATCTCTCTCCTTGAAAACCACCCATGGTTTGAAGTGACGACCGTGGCTGCCAGCCCGCGTTCTGCAGGAAAGACATATGAGGAGGCTGTTGGAGGCCGTTGGAAAATGACGACTCCGATGCCGGAAAAAGTAAAAAATTTAGTCGTTATGAATGTAAACGACGTTGATGCCGTATCAAGGACCGTTGATTTCGTATTCAGCGCCGTTGATATGACAAAAGAAGAGATCCGTGCGATCGAGGAAGCTTACGCAAAGACAGAGACACCGGTTGTATCCAACAACAGCGCTCACCGCTGGACACCGGATGTTCCGATGGTGATCCCGGAGATCAACCCGGAGCACTTTGACGTGATCAAATTCCAGAAGCAGAGACTCGGCACAACACGCGGATTCATCGCGGTAAAACCGAACTGCTCGATCCAGAGCTACACTCCGGCCCTCAGTGCATGGAGAGAGTTTGAGCCGTATGAAGTAGTCGCTACTACATACCAGGCGATCTCCGGAGCAGGAAAGACCTTCAAGGACTGGCCTGAGATGGTCGAGAACGTGATCCCGTACATCGGCGGCGAGGAAGAGAAGAGCGAGCAGGAGCCGCTCAGGATCTGGGGCCACTTAGAGGGCGGCGTGATCGTAAAGGCAAAAGAGCCGGTGATCACATGCCAGTGCGTCCGTGTGCCGGTATTAAACGGTCATACAGCTGCTGTATTTGTAAAGTTCAGAAAGAAAGCATCTAAAGAACAGCTCATCGAAAAACTCGTAAGCTTCAAGGGACTTCCGCAGGAGTTAGAGCTTCCGAGCGCACCGAAGCAGTTCATCCAGTACATGGAAGAGGACAATCGTCCGCAGGTTAAGCTGGATGTCGATTTCGAGAACGGAATGGGCGTATCCATCGGACGTTTAAGAGAAGATACCGTCTACGACTGGAAGTTCATCGGTCTGTCCCACAATACAGTCCGCGGCGCTGCAGGCGGAGCAGTCCTCTGCGCAGAGCTTCTCACAAAGCAGGGATATATCACAGCAAAATAAAAACAAGGGGCCCGCTTTTTCGCGGGCTCTTTTTACGCAGAGGAGGTATTATCATGTCAGTAACAAAAGAGCATTTTGGGGAGATGCCGGATGGAAGAGAAGTAAGCCTCTACACGATCAAAAATAAAAACGGGCTGATGGCATCTGTCACAGATCTGGGGGCTGTCTGGGTCCGCATGATCGTTCCGGACAAAAACGGGGTTATGGACGATGTGATGCTGGGGTTTGACGATGCTGCCGGTTATTTAAAGAACGGTCCGCACTTCGGTTCCGTCGTCGGTCGTATCGCAAACCGCACCGGAAAAGGAAGATTTTCCCTGAACGGGACCGAATACACACTGGCGATCAATAACGGTCCGAATAATCTCCACAGCGGTCTTGATTACTACGACGCAAGACTCTGGAATGCGAAGGAAGAGTCGGAAAACAGCGTCACTTTTACACTCTTAAGTCCGGACGGGGATCAGGGCTATCCGGGAAACGCCATCGTATCCGTCACCTACACGCTGACTGACGAGGATATGCTGACACTGACTTACCGCGTTCTTTCCGATGCGGATACGCCTGTGAACCTGACAAATCACGGATACTTTAACCTTCTTGGAAACAATGGCGGTTCTGTCCTGGAGCACCAGGCGCGGATCCTTGCCGATTTTTATACTCCGTCCGATGAGACGTCGATCCCGACCGGTGAGATTCTTCCGGTAAAGGGAACTCCGATGGACTTTACGGACTTTCATGTGATCGGAGAGCGGATCGATGAAGATTTCGACCAGCTTGTTCAGGGACATGGCTATGATCATAACTGGTGCCTCTCCCACGTCCGCGGTGATTTTGCCCTCTCCGCGCAGATCTTCTCCGAGGAAAGCGGAAGAGCCATGGATGTCTATACGGATCAGCCGGGGGTCCAGTTCTATACGGCAAACTGGCTGGAGCAGGGGAACGGAAAATCAGGTGCTTTCTACCATGCGAGAACTGCTTTCTGCTTTGAGACCCAGAACTTCCCGGATGCAGTCAACAAGCCTCATTTCCCGTCACCGATCGTAAAAGCTGGAAAAGAGTGGAAATCCGTGACAGGATACCATTTCTATATTCATGAGTAAAGGACCAAAAATGAAAAATTTAAATGAACGCAGCGTCAGGATCCTGGCATCACTGGGGCTGATCCTGACGACCATGATCTGGGGTTTTGCCTTCGTTGTGATGAAGAATTCCGTGGATCTGATCCCGCCGACGTATCTTCTGGCGATCCGTTTTTCCATGTCTGCGGTCCTGCTTGCCCTGTTATTTCATAAAAATCTGTTCGCAGCGGACCGCCAGACGATCCTCTGCGGCGCGATCCTGGGAATATTCCTCTGCCTGTCCTACCAGTTCCAGACTTACGGTCTGAAATACACGACGGCCAGCAAAAACGCCTTTATCACGACCCTGTATGTGATCATTGTACCGTTTTTCTACTGGATCGTCAGCAAAAAGAGACCGACAGGGCGAAATATCGCTGCAGCGTTTATCGCAGTCATCGGTCTCGCACTTTTATCTCTGCAGGGCGACCTCACGATCAATTTCGGAGATTTTCTGACACTGGTGTGCGGTCTGATGTTCGCAGTCCATATGGTATTTATCGACAAATTCACGGAGCACCATGATCCGATCGCACTGACCGTGATCCAGATCCTTGCGGCTGCCATCATCAACTGGATCTGCGCGCCGTTTCTCGACGGATCCTTTGATTTCGCGGTCCTGGCGAATCAGTCTCTGATCGTAGGCCTGCTGTACCTTGCAGTTTTCTCGACGACCGTATCGTATCTCTTACAGAATATCGGTCAGAAATATTTAAGCGCCTCCACATCGGCGATCCTTCTTTCCCTGGAATCTGTGTTTGGGACACTGTTTTCCGTGATCTTTTTAAAGGATGTGCTGACCGGAAAGATGTTAGTCGGATGCGCCCTGATGTTTGCGGCATTAATCCTGTCGGAGCTTCCGCAGAAGAAAAAAATAACGATCCTTTCATCCCGGAGAATTGCGGTCCGGGGTGGGAGAGAATAAGATAACTAGGAAAGAGGTTTCATGGGAAAAGCATTATTTATCGCCGAAAAACCGAGCGTTGCCCAGGAATTTGCGAAGGCCTTAAAGGTTTCCGGGAGAAAAGGAGACGGATATATCGAGTCCGATCAGGCGATCGTGACCTGGTGTGTCGGACATCTGGTGACCATGAGTTACCCGGATGCGTATGATCCGGCCCTGAAACGCTGGAGCATGGAAACTCTGCCGTTTCTTCCGAAAACATTCAAATACCAGGTGATCGACGATGTGAAGAAACAATTTACGATCGTGAGCGGGCTCTTAAACCGGGCGGACGTGGACACGATCTATGTCTGCACTGACTCCGGGCGTGAGGGAGAATATATCTACCGCCTGGTGGAGCAGATGGCAGGCGTAAAAGGAAAAAAACGCCGCCGTGTCTGGATCGACTCCCAGACGGAGGAGGAGATCCTGCGCGGAGTGAGAGAGGCGAAGGACCTCGCAGAGTATGACAATCTCGCGGCGTCCGCATATCTCAGGGCAAAAGAGGATTACCTCATGGGCATCAATTTTTCCAGGGTGCTCACCCTGAAATACGGTCCGTCCGTGGCGTCCTATCTCCGGGAAAAGCGGGCGGTGCTCTCTGTGGGACGCGTGATGACCTGCGTTCTCGGCATGGTCGTCCGCAGGGAACGGGAAATCCGTGAATTCGTAAAGACTCCGTTCTACCGCGTCATCGGCTCCTTCGATGTCCCGGATCACGAGACAGCAGTCATCGAGGCAGAGTGGAGAGCCGTGGAAGGTTCCCGGTATTTTGGAACACCGGCGCTCTACAAGGAGAATGGATTTAAGGAGAAAAAGACGGCGGAAGAGCTGATCCGGTTCCTGAGTGCCGATCCGATGGAGGGAACACTTCTCGCTTTGGACCGGAAAAAAGAGACGAAAAATCCGCCGCTCTTATACAATCTCGCCGAGATCCAGAACGATTGTTCGAAAATGTTCAAGATCAGTCCGGATGAGACTCTAAAGATCATTCAGGAACTCTACGAGAAAAAGCTGGTGACATACCCGAGAACCGATGCACGAGTCCTCTCCACCGCAGTATCGAAGGAGATCTATAAAAATATCGGCGGTCTCCGGAATTTTGCTCCTCTCGCGGATTTTGCCGCGAAGGCACTTGACAGCGGAACATGGAAGCAGATCGCGAAGACAAAATATGTGAATGATAAACAGATCACTGACCACTATGCGATCATCCCGACCGGTCAGGGATTCGGAGCGCTGCGAAGTCTGAATCCGCTGGCTGCAAAGGTGTATGAGCTGATCGGACGCCGGTTTTTGAGCATTTTTTATCCGCCGGCCGTCTACCAGAAGTTTTCCCTGCGGATCGAAAAACAGGGGGAACAGTTCTTTGCAGCCTACAAGGTCCTCGCGGAAGCGGGATATCTGGAAGTTGCGAATGTCCCGTCAAAAAAGAAGGCGGAAAGCAGCGGTAACAGCAAAGCGGAAAATTCCGGTGCGTCCCAGGATTCCCAGGCGGAGGAGCTGGATCCGGGTCATGATGAAAAAGCAAAGGATCTTCTTGCCATGCTCTCCGGGTTGAAAAAGGGACAGAAATTAAAGCTCCTAAAGCTTGAGATAAAAGAAGGCGAGACTTCCCCGCCAAAGCGCTATACGTCCGGTTCCATGATCCTTGCAATGGAAAACGCAGGTCAGCTCATCGAGGATGAAGATCTGCGCGCCCAGATCAAGGGAAGCGGGATCGGAACAAGCGCCACCCGCGCGGAGATCCTGAAAAAGCTGTTCAACATCAAATATCTGGCGTTGGCAAAGAAGACCCAGGTCATCACGCCGACACTCCTCGGAGAGATCGTCTTTGATGTCTGTCAGGCATCCATGAGGCAGCTCTTAAATCCGGAACTCACGGCGAGCTGGGAAAAAGGCCTGACGTATGTGGCGGAGGGAACGATCACGCCGGATGAATACATGGAAAAACTGGAGCGCTTTGTGACACTCCGGACAAACGGCGTCAAACAGACGAACAATGCCTATATGCTGCGCCCTTACTTTGACGCTGCGGCACAATTTTATAAAAAGTAGCAGGAACATGCCTGTAAAAAATGTGCTTTGGCACATTCTCGCGCCGGGTACGGTCGCTTGCGTCGTCTGATCAGACGGCAGATTGGAGAATGATATGAAAAAAGAAGAAACAAAAATCGTGGATCTCTATGATCTTTCCCACACCCAGGCTGCAGACTTCCTTCGCCAGTTCACCTATCCGTGGGAGGCACTGGCCCGTATCAAAGAGTTCATCCTTGAGCTTGGAAAGACACTCCCGGAGGATGAATATGAAAAGCGCGGAGAGACCGTCTGGGTCCACAAGTCTGCAAAGGTGATGCCGAGCGCATATCTCGGTGAGAATATCATCATCGGAAAGGACACGGAAGTTCGCCACTGTGCATTCCTTCGCGGAAATGCGTTGGTCGGAGAGGGCGCTGTTGTCGGAAACTCCACAGAACTCAAAAATGTGATCCTGTTCGATAAGGTGCAGGTTCCTCACTATAACTATGTGGGGGATTCGATCCTCGGATACCGCGCCCACATGGGAGCCGGTTCCATCACTTCAAACGTAAAGTCCGATAAACTGCTTGTCAAAGTCCATGCGGAGGACGGCGATATCGAGACCGGGATCAAGAAATTCGGCGCCATGCTCGGCGATTGCGTGGAAGTTGGATGCGGATCCGTCCTGAATCCCGGCACTGTGATCGGCAGAAACTGCAATATCTACCCGCTGTCCAGCGTCCGCGGATGTGTGGATGAGAACTCTATCTATAAAAAACAGGGCGAGATCGCAAAGAAAGTACAGGAATAACTGTTTTCTCTGAAAACAGATAAAAAGAACAAGTCCCGGCAAACAAGTGAAAACGCGCTTCGCGAGTTTCCCCTTGTTATCATAACAGTCGCCAAGGTCATGCGCAAGCGCAGACTTTGTCTCGTTGTTCGCGTAAATAAAAAAGGTAAAAGAAAAACCACGATGCCTGCAAAAAAACAGGTATCGTGGTTTTTGTCTTTTATCTGTTTAAAGCCTGGCATTCGCGATCTTCTCAGGAGAAAAGACCGGAATGTTCCGGATATTCACGGATCAATTACTTTGTTCCGAAGATACGGTCGCCGGCATCGCCAAGACCCGGGCAGATGTACGCGTTCTCGTTTAATTCACGGTCGAGATGGCCGACATAGATCTGCACATCCGGATGTGCCTCATGAAGCTTCTTTACTCCTTCCGGAGCAGCGATGATGCACATAAATTTGATGTGTTTTCCGCCGTGCTGCTTGATAAAGTCGATCGCAGCGACTGCTGAACCGCCGGTTGCGAGCATCGGATCTGTGACAACGATCGTTCTCTGCTCGATCGGATTCGGGAGTTTGCAGAAATATTCGTGCGGCTCATGAGTCTCCTCGTCGCGGTAGAGACCGATATGACCGATCTTTGCGGACGGAACGAGGGAAAGGACACCGTTTACCATTCCAAGACCTGCGCGCAGGATCGGAACGATCGCAAGTTTCTTACCGGCAAGCATCGGAGTCATACAGGTCTCGATCGGAGTCTCGACCTCAACGTCCTCAAGCGGAAGATCGCGGAGTGCCTCATATCCCATCAGAGTTGCGATCTCCTCAACAAGAGTACGGAACTCATTTGTTCCTGTGGTCTTCTTTCTTAACATGGAGATCTTGTGCTGAACCAGCGGGTGGTCAATATACGTTACATTTTCCATTAATAGATACCAGCCTTTCTGTGATCTGCCAAAGCCTATAGACCGATTGGCAGATCATGTTTTTTCCTTCCCTTTATCATACCAAAACGCAGGATAGAAATCAACCGGATCGTTTCTCAGATCATCTATTGTTATTTTGTTTCCGGTGAATATTTTACAAGGGCATAATCACCCGCCGCATGGCTCACCGGAACGATCAGGTAGATATCTCCGTCTTTTTCGTAGGAAAACGCCTGTGGGAATGTCCCGTCCTTTACGGAAGTAAAATCACATTCTGCAAAAACCGTCTGCCAGAGTTCTTTTCCACTGGACTTGATGGAATCCTTTACTTCAGCTGCTGTGTCCGCCGGTTCTACCACCACAACGTTATCGGAAGAAAGATATTCCGCGATGGAATCCGCATCTGCATACGCAGTCAGACCGATTGGTGATCCTGTATTTAAGTTCACAGAGACGGCATAGCGCACATTTGACGGATGGGCTGTTTCTGCAACGTTTACCATTCCGTGGAATGTAAATACCGCCTTGTTTTTATCGAGGGATACCAGATCGCAGTTGATGGAAACCTCATCCTTTTCGGTGTCCAGTTCCCAGGCAGTGATGATCGAGGTCGCCTCTTTCTTTAAAAGCTCATTGACGGCCTGGGTCATGGATGCATCACGGAGATTGGAGAGGATCGGGTATTCGATGGAGACCTTTCCGGTCTTTTCGGTCGCGATCTTCGATTTCACGCTTAACGCGTCGGAGGCGTTGGAATCCTTTTGCGTCTCGACCTCAGAAGATCCGGCTTTTGAAGCATCAGTTTTTGAGGAGTCACTTTTTGAATTGTCTGCTGCCGGATCAGCCTTTGTTTCATTGGAAGTAGTTTCCGCCATGGTCTCCGCAGCGGACGTATGAATTCCAGAGATGTCCACAGCCTCGTGTTTTTTGCATGCGGTGATGGATAATGCGGCAAACATTGTTAAAGCGGCAAATTTATAAAGATTTTTTCTCATAAGAAGATCAGCTCCTTTTATCGTATTTTAATGCGGCACCGGAATAGGCGAATGGAAGAAAGCTTGTCCGGTACCAGGTTTATCTTTCTAAGACAGTTATATTATATCATGAAGACCTGCCTCTTGTACATGAACGCCACATTACGATTTTGTTAAATAAATGAAAGCATTTCATAAGGAAACGCCGGGATCGTTGATAAGTAATTTTAAATACTCAATCTGCAGGAAGTATGTTATCATAAAATTAAAACCCGTCGCCGGTACAAATTCCGGTGATCTTATACGAAAACAGGAGGAGTACTTCCATGAAGTTATTATCACTTTCAGAGGAGTTAAAAAACAATTCTTATCCGGGAAGAGGAATCGTGATCGGAAAATCAGCCGATGGAAAAACAGCTGTGACCGCATATTTTATCATGGGCAGAAGCAGCAACAGCCGCAACCGTGTCTTTGTGAAGGACGGTGAGGGGATCCGTACCCAGGCGTTTGATCCGTCAAAGCTCGAGGACCCGAGCCTCATTATCTACGCCCCGGTGCGCGTTCTCGGAAATAAGACCATCGTGACAAACGGCGACCAGACCGATACGATCTATGAGGGAATGGACCGCCAGCAGACCTTCGAGCAGTCCTTGCGCTGCCGCGAGTTTGAGCCGGACGGCCCGAACTACACTCCGCGCATCTCCGGAATCATGCACATTGAGAACGGGAACTACAATTTTGCAATGTCCATCTTAAAGAGCAGTGATGGAAACCCGGATAGCTGCAGCCGCTTTACATACGCATATGAGAAGCCATTAAGCGGTGAGGGACGTTTCATCCACACCTACATGAACGATGGAAATCCGCTTCCGAGCTTTGAGGGTGAGCCGAAACGCATTGCCATCGAGGGCGATATCGACAGCTTCACAAAGAATGTATGGGAGAGTCTGAATGAGGACAACAAGGTTTCCCTCTTTGTCAGATTCATTGATATCGAGACCGGAAAGTATGAGACAAGAATCGTAAATAAAAATCACTAGTCGTATCAAAAGGAGAAAAACAAATCATGAATGAAATGGAATTAAAATACGGATGCAACCCGAACCAGAAACCGTCCCGTGTATACATGGAAGACGGAAGTGATCTTCCGATCACAGTCTTAAACGGAAAACCGGGCTACATCAACCTTCTCGACGCGTTGAACGGCTGGCAGCTCGTTAAGGAATTAAAGGAAGCGACAGGTCTTCCGGCAGCTACTTCCTTCAAGCATGTTTCCCCGGCAGGTGCCGCAGTAGGTCTTCCGATGGATGCAGTTTTAAGAAAGATTTACTGGGTGGACGATCTCGGTGAGCTTTCCCCGCTTGCAAGTGCTTACGCGAGAGCAAGAGGCGCAGACCGTATGTCTTCCTTCGGCGATTTTATTTCCCTTTCCGATGTCTGCGATGTTGACACCGCAAAGCTTATCAAACGCGAGGTATCCGACGGCGTGATCGCTCCGGGATATGAACCGGAAGCTCTTGAGATCTTAAAACAGAAAAAGAATGGAAAATATAATGTGATCCAGATCGATCCGTCCTATGTTCCGGCTCCGATCGAGCACAAGCAGGTATTCGGCGTGACCTTCGAGCAGGGAAGAAACAACTTAAAGATCGACAAAGACCTTTTATCCAATGTTGTGACAGAAAACAAGGAGATCCCGGATTTCGCAAAGATCGACCTGCTGATCTCCCTGATCACCTTAAAATACACGCAGTCCAATTCTGTCTGCTACGTAAAGGGCGGACAGGCCATCGGTATCGGCGCAGGCCAGCAGTCCCGTGTCCACTGTACACGTCTTGCAGGCCAGAAGGCAGACAACTGGTTCCTCCGTCAGGCTCCGCAGGTATTAAACCTTCCGTTTATCGACAAGATCAAACGTGCGGACCGCGACAATGCGATCGACGTTTACATCGGAGACGAGTACATGGATGTTCTTGCTGACGGCGAATGGCAGAAAGTCTTCACGGAGAAGCCGCCGGTATTCACGAAAGAAGAGAAGCGCGCATGGCTCGACAAGATGCAGGATGTGGCTCTCGGATCTGACGCCTTCTTCCCGTTCGGCGACAATATCGAGCGCGCACACAAGAGCGGCGTAAAATATATCGCACAGCCGGGCGGATCTGTCCGTGACGACAACGTGATCGAAGTCTGCAATAAGTACGGAATGGCGATGGCATTCACAGGCATCCGTCTGTTCCATCACTAAAACTGCTTGCAATTTTCATGTTCTTATGATAAACTTATATGCGGCTGTTGAAATATACAGCCGCGAAGATATGCCGGCGTGGCGGAATGGCAGACGCATCAGACTCAAAATCTGACGGGGGTAACTTCGTGCCGGTTCAAGTCCGGCCGCCGGCAGAAACGAAAAGACATGACTCTCATTAGATGGTCGTGTCTTTTTGCGTTTACGCGGACAATGAACCGGGATCCGCGTATATTCAGGCTGAAAGGAGTGTGTTCCATGACCTGTATGGAAGCAGAAAAGATGGTAGTTCCGTATATGAAGGACGAACTGTCCCCGACGGAGCTGGAAGATTTCCTGGACCATATCAAAACGTGTGAAAACTGCAGGGAAGAACTGGAGATCCACTACATGGTGGATGTGGGGTTAAAAAAGCTGGATGAAGCGGATGGAACATATGACATCGTGGGGGATCTGAAACGAAAGGTAGCGGAATCCTACCGGTCCCTGCGCCATATCTCCACATTCCAGATCGCATCCTACGCGATCTCGACTCTGTGCGGAATGGCACTCATCGTCATGATCCTTTTGCAGCTCCGCATCTGGACAACGATGGGATATCTATAGATTTTAGAGGAGTGAACATGGAAAAACTCGTATTGATCGACGGTCACAGTATCTTAAACCGCGCATTCTACGGTGTGCCGAACCTGACAAATTCGGAAGGTCTCCACACGAACGCGGTCTATGGCTTTTTAAATATTTTATTTAAAGTTCTCGATGAGGAGAAAGCGGACTACCTTGCGGTGGCTTTTGACCTGAAAGCCCCGACGTTCCGCCACAAAATGTTTGATGCCTACAAGGGAACAAGAAAACCGATGCCGGAGGAACTTCATGAACAGGTACCGCTCATGAAGGAGGTCCTGACCGCCATGGGTGTCCCGATCCTCACAAAAGAAGGCTATGAGGCGGATGATATCCTCGGAACGATCGCAAAGCGGGAGCAGAAAGAGGGCTATGAGGTGACGATCCTCTCCGGAGACCGGGACCTTCTGCAGCTTTCCGACACCCATATCAGGATCTGTCTCCCGAAGACGAGCCGCGGAACGACGGAGGTCCACAATTATTACCCGGAGGACGTGATCCGGGAGTACCAGGTGACGCCGGAACAGTTTATCGAGGTGAAAGCCCTGATGGGCGACCAGTCCGACAATATCCCGGGCGTCCCGTCCATCGGTGAGAAGACGGCGACAAACCTCATTGTCCAGTACCAGAACCTGGAAAACATCTACGCGCATCTCGACGAAGTGAAACCGCCGCGCGCGAAAAAGGCGCTGGAAGAGTATAAGGATCTCGCAGATCTTTCCTTAAAGCTCGCAAGGATCTGCATTGACGCCCCGATCGAATTTTCCATGGCGGATGCGAAACTGGAAAATCTCTACACGCCGGAAGCGTATGAATATATGAAACGCCTGGAATTCAAGTCGATCGCGGCGAGATTCGGCGAGGAGATCAAACATGAAAGCGGACCGGAGAAACAGTTTGTTCTTGTGGAGGATTTTTCCGAGGCGGATGCGCTCTTTGAAAAAGCAAAAAAGGCGGACCGCATCGGAATGGAACTTCTTGCAGAAAACGGTTCCGTGACAGCCCTCGCCTTATGTTTTGAGGAGACCGGAAGCTATATCTTCCCGGTCGGCGGCTTTATGACGGAGAGCTATATCGCCGGAAAATATGAGGAACTCTGCCGAACGGGTCATGCCTGGGTCCTGGATCTCAAGCACTCCCTGCCGTTCGCGGATCTTTCCTACGGGGACACGGTCTATGACGCCGGGGTTGCGGCATATCTCTTAAACCCGTTAAAGGATTCCTACGGCTATGACGACATTGCGAGAGATCTTCTCGGGATGACGGTCCCGTCCAGGGCAGACCTGATCAAAAAGCTGTCCTGTGAGGACGCATACGCGAAGGAACCGGAGAATTTCACCCGTATGGCGGGACTTATGGCCTACACAGCCTTTGCGGCCGGGAAACCGCTCCTGGAGCGTCTGACGGCAGATGGAATGGAAGAGCTGTACCGCACGATCGAGCTCCCTCTGATCTATACCCTGTTCCATATGGAAGCGGAGGGGATCGCAGTCCGCAGGGAAGAACTTGCCGCTTACGGAGAAAAGTTAAAGAAACAGATTGCAGTCCTCGAGAAGGAGATCTGGGAGATGACCGGACAGGAGTTTAACATCAACTCCCCGAAACAGCTCGGCGAGATCCTGTTCGAAAAAATGCAGATCAAGGGTGGAAAGAAGACGAAGACCGGCTACTCCACAGCGGCTGATGTTCTGGAGAAACTTGCCCCGGATTATCCGGTGATTCAGAAGATCCTGGACTACAGACAGTATACAAAGCTGAATTCCACCTACGCGGACGGTCTCGGAACCTATATCCGGGAAGACGGACGGATCCACAGCCGGTTCAACCAGACGATCACGGCGACCGGCCGGATTTCCAGCACGGAGCCGAATCTCCAGAACATCCCGATCCGCATGGAACTCGGAAGAGAGATCCGGAAAGTCTTTGTCCCGCGCGATGGATTTATCTTCCTGGATGCCGACTACTCCCAGATCGAGCTGCGCGTCCTTGCCCACATGTCCGGCGATGAGCGCCTGATCGAGGCGTATAAGACCGCCCAGGATATCCATGCGATCACAGCTTCCCAGGTATTCCACATCCCGCTTGATGAGGTCACACCGTTACAGCGACGCAACGCGAAGGCCGTGAATTTCGGGATCGTGTACGGAATCAGCGCCTTCGGACTCAGCGAGGACCTGAGCATCTCCAGAAAAGAGGCCATGGATTACATCGCTCGCTATTTTGAGACATATCCGCAGGTAAAAACCTTCCTCGACAGCCTTGTTGCCCACGCGAAGGAGCAGGGATATGTCACCACGATGTTCGGACGCCGCCGCCCGGTACCGGAGTTAAAGTCCTCGAACTTCATGCAGCGTTCTTTCGGAGAACGTGTAGCCATGAACTCCCCGATCCAGGGAACGGCTGCCGACATCATCAAGATCGCGATGATCCGGGTGGACGAGCGGTTAAGAAGGGAAAATCTCCGTTCCAGACTGATCCTGCAGGTGCACGATGAACTCCTCGTCGAGACGGCGGAGGACGAAAAAGAGATCGTCATGAAGATCCTCTCCGAAGAAATGCACCATGCGGCATCCTTAAAAGTGGAGCTGGAGATCGACATGCATGACGGAAAAAACTGGTTTGAGGCGAAATAGATGAAACAGAAGAAAATTATTGGGATCACCGGCGGAGTCGGAGCCGGAAAGAGCAGTGTGCTCGCGGTACTGAAGAACGATTTCGGGGCGAAGATCATTCTCGCGGATCTTGTGGCCCACGATCTCATGGAGCCGGGAAGTCTGGGACTCAGAAAGGTCACAGAGGCGCTTGGAACGTCATTTCTCACCCCGGACGGAGCCGTGGACCGAAAAGCGCTGGCGGACCTGATCTTCCGGGATAAAGAAGCATTAAAGACGATGAACTCCATCATCCATCCGTTAGTCTGGAAGACGATGAAGGAAGAGGCGGAGGCCGCCAGTGAAAACCTCGTGATCATCGAGGCAGCGGTCTTTGACACTGCGCCGAAGAACTTCTTTGACGAGCTCTGGTACGTCTACACGACAAAAGAGAACCGGATCGTCCGCCTGATGGAAAACCGCGGCTACAGCCGTGAAAAATGCGAGGACATCATCGGAAGGCAGGCATCGGAGGAGGAATACCGCGCGCTCTGCAGCCGTGTCATCGACAACAACGGGGACGAATCCGATATCAAACGACAGCTGAAGGAGATCCTTGACCATGAGATTTGTTAGTATTGCCAGCGGAAGCAGCGGAAACTGCATCTACACAGGGACGGAGGAGAGCCACGTCCTGATCGACGCCGGCATCAGCGCAAAGCGGATCGAGCAGGGTCTTAACGAGGTCGGCTTAAAGACGAGCGAACTGGACGGCATCTGCATCACCCATGAACATTCCGACCATGTAAAGGGGCTGGGCGTCCTTGCGCGAAAATATGAAGTCCCGATCTACGCCACAGAAGGGACACTCGACGAGATCCGGAAGATCAAAGGCCTCGGCGAATACCCGGAGGAGCTGCTGCACCCGATCCTGCCGGACACCGAATTTTCCCTCGGGGATCTGACGATCAAGCCGTTCCACATCGACCATGATGCGGCCGACCCGGTCGCTTACCGGATCCAGTCGGGAAATAAGTCTGTGGCAGTCGCAACGGACCTTGGACATTTCAACCAGTACACGATCGACCATCTCCTCGATCTCGACGCGGTGCTCTTAGAGTCCAACCATGACCTTCGGATGCTGGAGACGGGACCGTACCCATACTACTTAAAACGCCGGATCATGGGAGATTTCGGCCATCTCTCCAACGAGAACGCCGGACGCCTCTTAAACTGCATCCTGAGCGGCCGATTAAAGCACATCCTGCTGGGACATCTGAGCAAGGAGAACAACATGCCGGAGCTGGCCTATGAGACCGTCCGGCTGGAGATCGACATGGGAGACTGCCCATACCATGCGGATGATTTTCACCTGGCAGTCGCAAAGAGAGATGAGATGTCGGAGATCATCAGTCTGTAGCAGATTTTGCTGATGCTGCGAAAAAACACTTGCATCATACCGGCTATAATGATATATTTTAAGAAAATTTTACGCTTTATCACTGCATAAAGCTACCTTTCCCCGTGATCCATATGTTCCGGCAACGATCTCAGTCCGGACGGATCCAGATCACAATACGCGGAAGGCACAACACAAGGAGGAAAATTTCCATGGATAAAGTTATTATCACCGTAGTAGGAAAAGACACCGTAGGCATCATCGCAAAGGTATGTACATATCTTGCGGACCATAAAATTAACATCCTTGATATTTCCCAGACCATCGTCCAGGAATACTTCAACATGATGATGATCGTGGACGGAAACGGAGCAAACGTTTCCTTCGATGAAATGTCTTCCGGACTCGATGAGATCGGTGCCGGGATCGGCGTCAACATCAAGTGCCAGCGTGAAGAGATCTTTACAAAAATGCATCGTATCTAATGACAGCTTGAGGAGAGGGAAACAATTATGATTACACATCTGGAAGTCAACGAGACTAACAATATGATCGAGCACGAGAACCTGGATGTCCGCACCATCACTCTTGGCATCAGCCTTTTGGACTGCTGTGACTCCGATCTCGAAAAATTAAACGAAAAGATCTACAACAAGATCACGACACTCGCAAAGGACCTGGTCCCGACCGGAAAACAGATCGAGCGCGATTTCGGGATCCCGATCGTCAACAAGAGGATCTCCGTGACACCGATCGCCCTTGTCGGCGGAGCAGCCTGCAAGAGCCCGGAGGACTTTGTGACGATTGCAAAGACCCTGGACCGTGCGGCAAAGACTGTAGGCGTCAACTTTATCGGCGGATATTCCGCTCTTGTATCCAAGGGCATGACAACAGCTGATGAGAACCTGATGCGCTCCATCCCGCAGGCGTTAAAAGAGACCGATTTTGTCTGCAGCTCCATCAATGTCGGCTCCACAAAGACCGGTTTAAATATGGATGCAGTCCGCTTAATGGGCGAGATGGTCGTAAGAACCGCAGAGTACACGAAAGACAACGACTGCTTAGGCTGCGCAAAGCTTGTTATTTTCTGCAACGCACCGGACGACAACCCGTTCATGGCAGGAGCATTCCACGGCGTTACAGAGGCAGACGCGATCATCAACGTCGGCGTCTCCGGACCGGGCGTTGTAAAGACGGCTCTCCAGTCTGTTCGCGGCGCTGATTTCGAAACTTTATGTGAGACGATCAAAAAGACGGCATTCAAGATCACCCGTGTCGGCCAGCTCGTAGCGAAAGAGGCATCCGCGCGTCTCGGGATCCCGTTCGGCATCATCGACCTGTCCTTGGCTCCGACACCGGCTGTCGGCGATTCTGTCGCTGAGATCCTGGAGGAGATCGGTCTGGAACGCGCAGGTGCCCCGGGTACAACAGCCGCTCTCGCCATGTTAAATGACCAGGTAAAGAAAGGCGGCGTTATGGCTTCCTCCTACGTCGGCGGACTTTCCGGCGCCTTCATCCCGGTCAGCGAGGACCAGGGAATGATCGATGCGGTCAACGAGGGCGCTCTTACGATCGAAAAACTGGAAGCGATGACCTGCGTATGCTCTGTAGGTCTTGACATGATCGCAGTTCCTGGAGATACGAGCGCAGCGACGATCTCCGGCATCATCGCAGACGAGGCGGCGATCGGTATGGTCAACCAGAAAACGACAGCAGTCCGCCTGATCCCGGTGATTGGAAAGGGCGTCGGCGAGACGGTCGAGTTCGGCGGTCTTTTAGGACATGCGCCGATCATGCCGGTCAACTCATTCAGCTGTGAGAAATTTGTGAACAGGACCGGAAGGATCCCGGCACCGATCCACAGCTTTAAGAACTAAACAGGAGAAACTATGAGAATCTATCTGATCCGTCACGGCAGGCAGAACAGCCCGCTTTGCAACGTAAATGTGCCGCTTTCCGATGCAGGAAGGCGGCAGGCCGAGCTCCTCGGCAAGAGACTGAAAAAGGAATCCATCGACGCCGTCTGGTCCAGTGACCTGATCCGTGCCCGCGAGACTGCTGATATCATCAATGAGAAGATCCGTGCACCGAGGATCATCCGGGAAGGACTCCGCGAGATCTCTTTCGGTGATCTTGAGGGACTTTCGGACGATGTGATCATGGAGCGCTACGCGGACTTTTTCGCCGCGAGAGCGTCCATGAAACAGGATCTTCCATATCCGGGCGGAGAGAGTGCGGCGGATGTGATCCGTCGTGCCGTTCCGGTCATGGACGAAATCGCAAAGTCCGGCGCGGAGACGGTCGCTGTCGTCACCCACGGAGGCGTGATCCGGAGTCTTGTGACCCACTATCTTCACATGGACGGGGCGTATGTTCCGCTTCTTGCGAGACATCTGGAAAACTGCGGCATCACGGAATTTTATTACCGGGAATCCGACGGCGAAATGCTGTTAAACCGTTTTAACGATTTTGCCCATCTGACGGATCATCCGGAACTTTTGCGCGGCGGCTGGGGAGAGAAAAAGTGATGGAAAAGAGAGAACTTCACAGTGTACTCACTGATTTTTTAAATGAAAACCTGATCCAGGCGACTGCCAGCGGTCAGGCGGAGAAAAATGATTTTCTGAAGACACGGATCCGCCCGGTACTGGCAAAGGGCGTCCTGCATTTTCAGGCGGAGGAATTTATCGGAAAACAGGCTTTCCACAAAAATCTGACAGCCGAAGAAGCGGCTGCCTATCTGGAAGGTCTCATGGAAACAAGTTTCCGCCAGCTCCAGCTCGAGGCGAGAGATAAGAGCGGTTCCGTTCTTGTGAGCAAAAAGGGAAAGGTGACTGTTAAGGTAAAGAAAAAGCCGGTTTCCGGGAATACCTCCGGAAATGGGGCATCAGCTTCCGGAACAAATGGTTCCGACGCTTCCGACGCGGCTCTTCAGGCTGCCTGGGCGAACGGACTTTCCCATAACCGGAAGAAGCGCTACATCCTCGAAGAGGGGATCCCGGTCCCGTTCCTCGTGGAGCTCGGTGTCCAGACGAAGGACGGGGCGATCGTCCATGCGAAGTACGACAAATTCCGCCAGATCAACCGTTTCCTCGAATTTATCGAGGACGTGCTCCCGAAGCTTGATAAGAATAAAGAGACGAGGATCATCAATTTCGGCTGTGGAAAGTCTTATCTGACGTTCGCGATGTATTATTACCTCAAGGTCTTAAAGGGATACCCGGTGCGGATCACCGGTCTGGATCTGAAAACAGACGTGATCGAGCACTGCTCGCAGCTTGCAAAGAAGTTCGGCTATGACTCCCTGGAATTCCTTCACGGCGATATCGCTTCCTACGAGGGCACTGACCAGGTGGATATGGTCGTGACACTGCACGCCTGTGACACAGCGACGGACTACGCGCTGGAAAAGGCAGTCCGCTGGAACGCAAAGGTGATCTTATCTGTTCCCTGCTGCCAGCATGAGGTCAATAAGCAGATGAAGAGCGATCTCTTTGCCCCGGTATTCCGCTACGGGATCATCAAAGAGCGCATGGCCGCCCTCTACACAGACGCCCTGCGCGCGGAGATCCTCGAGGCCATGGGGTACCGGGTCCAGATCCTGGAATTCATCGACATGGAACACACGCCAAAGAACCTCCTGATCCGGGCTGTAAAGCAGGGAAAGAAGAAGGAGAACAGGAAGGAGATCGAAGCGATCCTGGAGGCGATCCATGCGGAGCCGACGCTTTACCGGCTTTTATTAGAAAAGAACCCAAACGTATAACTGCCGCCGGCAGCTCAAAAAAGCCGCAGATACCTTTTCATGGTGCTGCGGCACATTTTTTATCCGCTGATTTCAAATCCCTGCATGATCGCATGTTTCAATGTAATATTAGGATATTGACAGAAAAAGGAGTACAGTTTACTATGGAACGTTTATATCAGTATGATGTCGTTGTTGTTGGAGGCGGGACAGCCGGTGTGTCTGCTGCGGTCGGCGCTGCGAAAACCGGAGCGAAAACACTTTTGATCGAGAGAAATGCTTATCTTGGCGGAGAGGCGACCCATTCCGGGGTCAGCACCTTCTGCGGCTTTTTTACCTGCGGAAAGAATCCGGTTCGTGTCGTTGAGGGCGTAGGGCAGCTCGTGTTAGATGAGATGGAGGCACTTGGGCCGACCGTGGACTATGTCATTTCCGCGACCGGAAACTACAATGTCAATTTCCAGCCCGAATACTTAAAATGTGCGATGGACAATCTGTTGGAAAAAGAACATGTGGATTACTTTTTGCATACATACATGACCAGTGCGAAGGTGGAACTTGGATCCATTGTTTCTATTCAGTGTTCCGATGATGAGGGAAGCTTTACCGTAATGGCAAAAAACTTTGTGGATGCATCCGGAGATGCGAATCTCGCTCATCGCTCCGGGGCAAAACTGATATGGGGCGGAGACGACGGACACCCGCAGGCGGCAACCATGCCATTCCGGTTAAGCGGTGTCAACACGAACTGTGACATGTCACCTGAAGCTGTGGGGCGTGCAGTAAGAAAGGCCAAGGAGGCAGGAATCCCGAACCTTACAAGAGAAAAGGGATTTATCCTGAAAAAAGAGCATTCTGATATTGTCAGTGTTCTTCTTCCAAGTGTAATTCCGGAGGGACTGACAGCCGCAGACCTTACCCATATGGAGCGGGAAACCAGAAAACAGGTGCTCAGTTATGTACAGGCCTTAAAAACCTACATGCCTGGCATGGAGCACGCAGAGTTAGCGGTCATCGGACCGTCCATCGGTTTTCGGGAAACGAGAAGAATGGTCGGAAAAGAAACCCTTACCGTGGATGATGTGCTTACCGGAAAAAAGTGCCAGAACAGTGTAGCCCGCTGTGGGTGGAAACCGGAGATCCATAAAGATGTTGACAAGATGGCAACTTATCTGGATGTGAAGGAAGGAAGCTATTTCGACATTCCACTTGGTGCACTGCAGTCAGAAAACATCGAAAACCTATACGGTGCAGGCCGTATGATTTCTTCCGATGAAGCAGCATTTGCGGCAGTCCGCGTCATGGGAACCTGCTTTGCAACCGGACACGCCGCCGGAGTTGCCGCCGCATGTCATGCCCTGGAGGGAACGGCAGAGATAAAACACGTTCAGGAGGTTTTGAAAAAGCAGGGGGCATTGGTATAGGATGCGTAGAGAATATCCGAAAAACGGTATCAATTTCTGAAATGCGTCTCGAAGACGCTTTTCGATTTTTGAAATGGTCTCGAAAAAGACAGAAGTCTAAAAGACGACGTAATGATCAGAAATACGGAAAACCCGGATACTCACAGAATATCCAGGTTCTTCACACTCTTTCTCCGGTCTTCCTCGATCGCCGCATAGAATTTTCTTGTAATATTTACATCATTATGGCCAAGAATATCTGCAACCAGGTAGATATCGTTGGTCTCCTTATAAACAGCGCTGCCATAGCTGCTCCGCAGCTTGTGCGGCGTTATTTTCTTTTTCGGTGCGATGATCAATGCGTATTTCTTTACAAGGTATTCCACGCTCCGCACCGTGATCCGCTGATTGCGCAGGGAGAGAAACAGGGCATTTTTGTGTTCCGGCAATGTCTCGATGCCGGTCCGGACCGACAGGTACTCATTCAGGCGCCTTGCCACCTCCGCATTGAAATACACGGTCGTCTCCTTGCCGCCTTTTCTGCGGATATGGATCCCGCTTTCTTTCATGTCTACATCATCCAGATTCAGTCCGACACATTCCGATACGCGGATCCCGGTTCCCAGCATCAGTGCCAGGAGAGCGCTGTCGCGGAGTCTGGTCCGTTCATGAAACGCTTTCTGTCTGCCTGACAGGCCGGATCCGCTGTCAACTTCCGCCAGCAGCTCCTTCATTTCCTCCGAATTGAGCCGGACGATCTCTTTGGCATGGGTCCGCGGCATCTGCATGGAAAGTGTCGGATTTACCGTTAAAAGTCCCACGCGGCAAAGATATCCAAAGAAACTCTTCAGTGAAAAGAACTTCCGTTTGATCCCCTGTTCCCTGTTCATATTCTTGTGTTCCGGATCATTCGGGCGGTATTTGAGATCTTCCAGGTAACGCTCGATATCCTGCACGGAAATCTGCGAGAGAGCTTCCGTCTGCAGCTGCTCCAACGGAATTTCTTTCCATTCCTCCTTTATCTCCTTCAGAAAATGAAAAAACATCGTCAGATCATACGCATAGGACAGCCGGGTCATGGAAGATGTCGACGGCTCGATCCCGCGAAAAAAGTCTGTACAGCAGGATGGGAGAGCAGAGAGCATTGCCTTCAGCTTTTCTTCATTTTTCTGATCCCGCTGTGCAAAGTACTGCGACTCACTCATACTGTCTGCTCCTTAATATTCCCTGAATTTTTGCCGGAAGAAGCATCAGCAGATGCCCGGAAATGTTCAAGTTCCGCGATGAGGCGGGCATTTTCCCGGTCAAGCTTGCGGAATTCTTCCTGCATTTCCCGTTCTTTGGCTGCAACAGCCCGTTCCATCGCAAGATCCGCCTGCATCTGTGCCTGCTTTAAACGGTTCTGGCAGTCCGTCTCTTGTTCCTTTAACTGGCTGTTTAACCCGGCAAGCTGCATTTTATTTTCAGCAGCCGCATGTTCCAGATCCCGGACCATGGCTGTAAGTTTTCCTATCTGCTCTTCGTAATCCTTTTTTGCCGCAGTTTCATTCGCGAGCTGACGAGAGAGTTCTTCCTGCTGCCTGCTCAGCTGTTCATTTTCTGATTTGATCGCCGCACTGATCTTAACGATCTCGTCATAATGGGCCGCCTTTTTCTGAAGCTGTTCCACCTGGTCTCTCAGCACATGGTTCAGTTCTTCCAGATCATTGGCCGACTTCCGGGCAGCCTCCATCGCCTGTTTCATACTGAGAGCATTTTCTTCGATTTGTTTTTTCTCCTCGGTCAACGCCTCAAACGATCCGGCAAGTTTCTCTTTTTCGTCCACAGCCTGATCGGCCTTTTCCCGCAGTTCATCGATCGTCCGGTCTTTCCGCTGCAGATCCGTTTTAAAACGCTCCGCCACGCGGGCCTCCGTCGTGTTTCCAAGTTCAAGACTTGTGAGATATGCGGCAAGAAGATCTTTTGTCAACCGCTCAAAATTTTCTATCTCAACGGCACGCCCCGGGGTCGCTGCCTTTGCGTTATTTAACTCCAACACCTGGATCAGATGATCGAATCCCTGTGCCTGATTCATTCCATTTGCAGTGCAGAACGACCTGAACGCGTCCGCGGATGCCTGGTCGATACGAAAATTGACCTGCCGGATCTCTTTTTCATTCTTTTCTGTGCTCATTTTACCGTACCTCCTGAATTGTTCTTAGTATAGCATGGCATGGGAGATGAGTCAACTCGATCATACGAATGATATACATGTTATACATAGATATTGCTATACATAGCTATTAAGAGACAAAAGTCAGAGAAAAAGCAGGCAAAAGCGGAGAGAACAGAGTTGAATACAGGGAAAAGGTGTAAAAAAGCAGATAAAACGTCAGAAAATTTAAAGGTGTGCGCACACAATTAAAACAATTTAGCTCAGAACCCGCCGAAACGGCCCATATTATTGCGCAAAACCCGAGTTTTACGCAATAATATGGGGTGAGAGATACAGAACAATGGAAGATGCAAGTTGACTATACTTTTATTGAAATAGAGTGTCAATTCAAAGAAAAATAGCCGATTACATTGTAATAGTAGAGTTAATATTGTGAATTAGTCCTATCGAATACAAAAAGAAGTTTAAAGTTTGCTATAGAACACTATTTTCTTAAATTGAGAGATATTTTCTTTAAAAAAGTCCATCCACAATTGTTTTAGAATTAAAAAGGACTCGTAAATTTTTATCATGCAGCACCTCGTTCCTTTTCGATCATTCCCATAAGTTCTTCACAGAATTCCGCATAATCGCTATGACCGAGCAGGAGCATCTTGTTATACAGTGATTCCATGGTCCTCTCAAAACCGGCGATGTCCTTCTTCCATACCCGGCAGGTAATAATGCAGTACGGAGAACCATTTCGTTTAAATTCATGACCGAATCGTACGGGAACCTGATTCTGCGCAAACAGAGCATCTGCAAGATAGTCTTCATGGTCGACGTACATGTACTGGCAAGAGAGGATGGAAAGTCCGCCCAGTTTCAAAAAATTTTTCATAATTTTTTCTCTCCTTACACTTTTTCCGTATCGTTTTCTTATAGTATGATTATAAGAGAGACAAGCCGGAATGTCATTGAACCTGTAGTTTAAGAAGATCCGTGAAAAAGAAATATCCCCGTCAATGACGAGGATATCTTCGATACTGGTATGTAACAGTCTGCTGAGGATGATAAAGTTATCCAGGCTCGGCAGAGATTTTCCGGAGATCCATTTATAGATCGCCTGCGGGTTTTCAAAACCAAAAGCTCCCTGGATTTCACGGATCGTATAGTTCTGCTCCGAGAGTAACTGTTTGATCCGCTTCCCGGTTTCTACTGGCCGGATTGACAGATACATTGGTTCCATTTGCTCATTCCTCCATGATTCTGCTCCATCCCGAAACACTGTCCTTATATTAACATAAAACTGAGAAAATGAGTAGCAGAAAATTGCTTTTTCATGATGGCTGGTGATTTTATAGGACACCATCTATGCTATGATACAGGTATCAGTTCCGCCAGTCGGATTTTCATTCTGGCAAATTTAACAAGAATCAGCAAGAATTCTCCCACCTCTATAGGT
>NZ_QUEP01000012.1 GCF_003478035.1 Clostridium sp. OF03-18AA | reverse complement strand
ACCGCGCTGTCGTAGGTTCGAGTCCTACTCGGGGAGTTTTTTCATACTATCCAATGTGTTCGGTAAACCTGATGAGATGTGGGTCTGAAACGCCCTGGTCACCAGTTCAAATCTGGTAATCGATGGATTCGCGTTTATCCGGTTGACAGAGGCAAGTAAATATGATAGTATATATTTAAGGCCCCATGGTCAAGCGGTTAAGACATCGCCCTTTCACGGCGGTAACACGAGTTCGAACCTCGTTGGGGTCATTTAACTAAATATGGCGACATAGCCAAGTGGTAAGGCGTGGGTCTGCAACACCCTGATCACCAGTTCAAATCTGGTTGTCGCCTCTCTTATGAGAGCCTCAGAATCCTTTATTTATAAGGACTCTGGGGTTTTTTCTTTGTGATTTTGATGTTTGCGCGTGTTTGCGGTCTGAAAACAGTGCATTGTATGAAGATTTACCTATCTATATTCATACAATAAATTGAGTAGAAGGCTTCCTTCTCTTTTTGCTGGAATAGGAGTGGAATTAACATGGAAGATTCTGTTCACAGAAAATATAGTTATTATACGAGCCGTAACCGGCATCTGCTACCGGATATTTGGGGTAGAAGCCATAAATATCATGGAACTTATTCATGAGGGGGATGAAAAAGTCCATATCTGAACGGTATTGGTTCACATCAACAACCGCTATTACTCATCCGCCACACCGACCTGGACATTATACGCCGGGAGCAGCTGGTCATTTCCCATATAGTCCTTTTTGATTCGCATGAAAGTAGCGGAATGATCAGTCTTGGAATAGCTATTGCGTCCATCTCCACAGATTTGGATCTTTTCTACATAGTCATTCAGCTTTGACAGATATTCCTGAAGTTTTTCATAATGGCGCTGCTGGACTGACTTTCGATGTCCTTTCCCAGCGACAAACGTTGTTTCATCCAACTGCCAGATTTCTACGTATTTCGATGCGGCTTCCTTTAGGTATTTTGGCGAGTATTCCGTATTAATACTGAACTTTATCCCTGTGTATTGAAGCTCAAGATTAATTTCCTGAAACAGGGAAGTGATCTTCTCAAACAGGCGGTATCTGGATTTTTCAGTCGCTTTCTTCCATACCCAGGAATACTTGTTTGCGTTGGCTTCAAACTTAGAACCGTCAATATATAAATGTTGCAGGTCCGTATGTTCTTTCTCAAAAATTTTTTGATTGATATCACAGAATAGTTTCTCAATAGAATCGCTGAGTATCTCATTGATAAAATATCCAAAAGTCCGATAGGATGGGACTTCATGATCCATCAGATACATGAATCTTAGATTCACTTTGCAGCTGTCTTCCAGCTCACGAAGAGAAACATATCCATTTGTCATAAATCCGAACAGGATTGTTTTCAGCATACTGACCGGGTTATACCGAAGTCTTCCCACCTCATGTTTCGGGATTTCCTTCAGGTATTTCTCCAAATCGATTTCTCCCATAAATCGATTAAATGTCAGCACCGGATCACAAATGTCCAGATAATCTTGAATTAGTATTGGCAAAACTGCCTGTTTGGGGTTAGAATAAGTGTGTGTTATTTTTTTCATTGCAGATTAATTTTAACACAAAAAGAGGACCTTGGATTCATTATGAATCCTTGGTCCTTCTTTTTTATAGGCTATGTTTTTTCACAGCCCCTTTTTGTTAAAAGTGTTTACACGGTTTTGAAATTTTTGTATGTGAATGTGCCAAGTAGGAAATCCCTCCGACTATAATGGTACTAAAGATACTTCCCATAATAGTGCCTATGATTTTTCCGTTTATATAGTCTCTATTCGTATCAGAAATATCTTTATCAACCGCGTCCCAATCAATAGCTTCCGCCTTAGTGTATTTGATAAGCTCACCGTCATCAGATAGGCTGGTCGCGTAAACTGGCTTCCCGTGAACTGCTTCCATCTGATCTGCAGTAACAATTGCCTCTAGTAACGCTTTATCGTTACTAATAAACAGCTGTGTATGCTGTACTTTATACCAAGTAACAGCATTGATGATCCTTTGATCTGCGATCCGCCGGTGTAATATTCTAACATCAACCTCATCCGGCTCTTCTTCCAAGGAGAATTTATTTATATTACGAAAAATCTGTGGCTGGACCACACAGGAATTAGGGGATCGGATCGGGCTTACCAAGCAAACCATCAGCAATTTAGAAAATGGGAAATCCACAATGAGTAAATTGCAATATATTGGTTTGCGATATATTTTTGAATATGAAATTACTCACTCTAAAGCTCCTTATGTAGAACTCTTAAAAAATGCTATGGATAAATTATTAGACGCCAAGCTAACACGTGAGGAATTTAAAAATTATCAAGCAAAATTTTTGTACGAGGCTACAGCTCCGCAAAATAAATTTCGCAAAAAAGCCGTTTCAAGTATTGCACATGCAGCTACTGTTGGTGCAACAGTTGGTGCTGGCATACTGGGCGCTGGTTTATCTCCAATCGGTACAATCGGCGCCGTTGTCGGAATGACAACACCAATCGGTGCAATTGGTGCAATCGGCGCCGCTACAGGAGCGGTTGCTGGAATGGTTACTGGAGCAACAACTGATTGGTTCGCTCGATTAAATTCAAAAGACGATGATGTAGAAATTTTCCAAGATGATAATATGAACGACTAAGTATTTTCATTATGCTGAAATGCACTGTAAATTTATTTTTTCACTCTATAATAGCAAATTGCACAAAAAGAACGTACATCTTTCTATATGATAACGTTATCAATAAATAGAATAACGTTCTTTATAAATTGATGTGATCTATATTTTCAGACACTTTTTTCTTCCCTAGAAATAAAAATCTTTGTAAAGTATTTCATAAAATTATATGATATACTACTGCTATATAATACGAGGAGGAACAACTGGATGATAAAGATAAGGCGGGAACAGATTGCAGGAATGAATATGCACTATAAATACAGAACTTTGGATTATTTCTTTAAAACGCAGCAGGCTCTCGGAATAAAAAATATAGAGTTTTGGTGTGCAAGACCGCATTTCCTGCTAGATGATTATGGGTTTGAGGATGCGGCTGAATTAAAAAAGAATGCAGCAGATTATGGATTGACAATCGGAGCTTTTTCACCGGAGTGTACGATTTATAATTATGCACTTTGCTGTCATGACGAGACGGCAAGGAAGCATTCAATCGGATATTTTGAAAATGGAATCCGTGCAGCGGCAGAAGCTGGTGCGAAAGTGATGGTACTCAATTGCTGCGGCGGTGCAAGAAATGAAGATCCGAGACGTATTTTTGAACGTGCGGTTCAAACCTTGCGTCGGCTTTCAAAAACTGCTGCGGAAGAGGGGGTTGTTCTTGCAGTGGAAACAGTACGGCCAGAAGACGCAACGGTTATTAATATGCTTCCAGAGCTAAAAAAACTTTTGGAGTCGGTTAATGAGCCGCAGATACAGGCTGCCCTGAATTTGACGAGTGCCGGAGTGGCAGGAGAGTCGATGAAAGACTGGTTTGAAGCATTAGGAGACAAAATATATCATATCCGTTTTGTGGATGGACGTCCGCAGGGATGCCTTGCATGGGGAGATGGTTTGAGACCGTTAGAGGATCAATTGACTTGTCTGGATCAGTACAAATATAAAGGATTGCTAAGCCTGGCACTGAATGATGCACGCTACCTGGAGGATCCGGCTGCAGCCGATCGGCAGAATATGCGTGAATTGGAACCGTTTATAATGGATTAATTGTATGAGGAGGAAGCGAAAATGAAAATAGTTGATTTTGATAAACTTTCGGTATTGAATCTTCATTATTGCCAATATACGTTGGATTATTTCCTGGATTGTATGCAGGAACTGGGAATCAAAAATGTAGAATTGCTGGGAGGGCATCAAGGACTTTGGCTGGATCCAAATGAATATCAGGATCCAGAGCCAGTCCGTAAAAAATTACAGGAACACGGTTTGAAGTGCCCAGTATTTACACCACAGAATTGCCGGTTTGGTTATCAATTTGGTGTAAAAGAACCAGAACTGAGAGAAAAAACATTTGGATTTTTTGCAAATGCGATACGTCTGGGGGCTGCGCTGGGGGCAGACAAGATGGAAGCAAATTCTGGATGGGGTTACTGGGATGAAGCGGAGGAGGATGGGTTGAAGCGGGCAGCTGAGATGCATCAGAGACTTTGTGAGGTCGCAGAGGAAAATGGCGTGACAATTGTGGCAGAGACTTTACGGCCGCAGGAATCAAGAATTGGGTATAGTTTGCAGCAAATGAAACAGTTATTTGATTTAGTCGATCATCCGCGCTTTAAAGTTATGATTGATTTGACAGCAATGTCAGTTTCTGGTGAAACGATTCAGCAGTGGTTTGATGTTTTTGGAAAGGAAAACATTGTACATGCACATTTTCAGGATTGTGATCCCTATGGGCATTACATCTGGGGTGAAGGGAAGAGAAACTTAAGAAAGGATTTAGAGGACATGGTAAAAAATGGATATGAGGGATATTTTACGCAGGAACTGACAGCACCAGCGTATTACCTGGATCCATTTCGTTATGACAAAAGAAATGTGCAGAATTTGAGAATGTACATGGAATAGAGGAGAGAAAGAATATGTGGACAGATGAATTATTTCATGTAAAAAAGCCAATCATTGCACTGTTGCATTTGCGGGCGCTGCCGGGGGGATCCTCTGTATGAAAAAGACGCAACGATGGGAGAGGTAATTGAAAATGCAGCCAGAGAGCTTCAGGCGCTCCAGGAGGGAGGAGTAGATGGAGTTTTGATTGCCAATGAATTCAGCCTTCCGTATGAAAAAAAGGTTTCCTACGTAACTGTGGCAGCGATGGGACGGGTTGTGGGAGAATTAAAAAAAGAGATAAAAGTTCCATTTGGTGTCAATATTGTTTCTAATCCATTGGCGACGATTGACTTGGCAGCAGCAGTCGAGGCAGATATGGGATGAAAGTGAGCTTTAGGGAAAGAAAAAAGATATAAATGTAATCTGTAAATAAGCGGGCACTGTGAAATCTGATAGAGTGAAGGTTTTTGCAGTGCCTTTGTGTGTAGAGAGGAGAAAAATAAGATGGCAAATGGGGTAAGCACAACGCAGATACGAGAATTTCTTGCTACTTTACCGGTTAATAAGGTCTTTCATTTATCAGAAATCATGGAACTCATCGAAAAAGAACCTGGATGAGGGATTTAAAAGAGAAAACCAGTATAATCATACGGGGTGCAATGTCTATGATGGCCATACAATTAAGAGTCAGCCGATGGGGTTCTGGATAAGGGCAGACGTATTGCAATATAAAATGGATCATAGAATTCCCATCTGTTGCATATATGGAGAAGTGGTATGGGATAAAACGGGAGAATGGGTTACGACAGGCGAGAGCCGAACTGGCTGTGTGATGTGTGGATTTGGTTGTCATCTGAAGAAAGAGCCGAACCGAATTCAGAGGCTGCGGTGTTCAAAAAATCCGGTACATCGTCGGATGTGTGAAGGAATTTTAAAAATTGAGAATCATGGAGTTACATATGAGGAGGCGTTGCAGAGGTGCCATATTGCGACAACGATAGAAGAGATTCAGTCGGATGCAGAAGATAAGGGGAGGGCTGCATAAACGAATATTTTTTCAGACGATGATAGGAATTTTAAATGGAGTTTGCTATAATGATAACAACGATGGTTGAAGAGCAGGAAAGGAATCAGGGATGACCGGATTTGTACAGAGCAAAATCGAGTTAGAGCGGGATGTACAGAATGAGCTTCTGAACTGGAAGAATAAACGGCATCATACTGTATTACAAATAGAAGGACCATGGCATGTTGGAAAGACGCATGAGGTCAAGAAGTTTGTATATAGCCATTATAAACAGGTCGTCTATGTGAATCTCGTGCGTGATGAATATGGATTTGAAGATCTAATGCTTACAGATCATTTTATGCGGGAATATTGCAGGAATGCAGGAATTGGTGAGTATGTGGATGATGAAAGTACAGTTCTCGTGATTGATGAGATTCAGGAGCGTGCGAATGTCTACAATGCGATCCGTGATCTGCGGGAACAGCTTGGATGCGACATCATTGTCAGCGGCAGTTATCTTGCCAGAACCGTCAATTCCAGAGACTTCTTCCTTCCGGCAGGGATTGCGTACCTTCAAATGTACCCGCTGTCATTCAAAGAATTTTGCAGAGCATTGAATATAGAAGATATATTGGAAACAATCAGCTTGAAGTCAGAATCCAAGGATGAAGATTATCAGAAACTTGAAGAGGCCTATCAGGTATATCGAAAAATTGGTGGGTATCCGCTGGTTGTCACAACATTCATAGAATCCAGACAGATTGACGACTGTATGGTGGTTCTTGAAGATCTGATTCGTACCTTTACGGCAGAGTCAAGTCGATTCTTTACCAATAGTACGGCACTTAGTATTTTCCAGGAAGCGTATAAAGCAGTTCTGGTGCAGATTGCGGAAGAGGAGAAGGGCACTGGAAAGACATTTCTGGAATTTGTCACGAATTTTGTGAAAGACACGGTAAAGGAACCGGTGAGCAGGAATGAGGTGCGCACAGCGGCTTCGTGGCTGTTATATTCCGGAATTATCGGCTACTGCGATCTTTATAATAATGGGGATGTGACAGATGTTGTCAGCAATCGAAGGGCATACTTTGCTGATCCGGGAATCGCAAATTATATTTCCAGTATGGTTACAGTTCCGAAAGACGCGACCGAGGGAATGTTGACAGAGACATTTGCGTATACAGAGCTTAGTCGCTTGTATCAGGCTGCTCCGGGGAAAAAGCGTGTTCGGGGTGACAAGCCGTGCTTTTCTACCTGTGGAGACTATGAACTGGATTTTGTGGTTGTCGATAAAGATGATGTTCGCTATGGACTTGAGGTAAAGAGCGGAAATAATCGTGCCAAATCTTTGGAGTATTATAGAGATAAGGGTATGGTTGACAAAGGGTTCCGGTGTGCACTTTCTCATGGAGGTCAGGGATCACGCTTTGCAACGATACCGATTTATACGATCGGATGCCGATTCCCCTATGAGACAGTATAAAATGGATGAATGAGTGGACGGGAGGACAAGATGCAAATCGATTTAGAAAGAAAAGCATCTAGTAAATTGCTTGCATGGAAGAATAAACCGAACCATTCTACACTTGAAGTGTCAGGGGCAAGACAGGTTGGAAAAACTTATCTGGTCAATAAGTTTGCGGACCGGGAATATAAAAGAAAAATTTATGTAAATCTTCTGGAACTTTCTGGGGAATTACTGGTGAGCCATTACAGAGATCTCATTCAGAACATGAAACAGGGAGAACGGTATGAGAATCCTGTGTATGAGTTGATTAAACGATATGACCCTACGTTTGTTGATGACTCAGACACGGTTGTGATCATTGATGAGATTCAGGAATCGGTAGATATTTATAACCGGATTCGGGAGTTTACGAGAAATCTGGCGTGTGATTTTATCATTACAGGAAGCTACCGTGGAAGAATTATGAATGACGACTTTAAATATTCGGCTGGGGATTTGGACGCAATTGATATTCAGACTCTCAGCTTTGAAGAGTTTTTAATGGCATTAGGAAAGGAAAAGCTATACCAGCAGCTGGATTTATATGGAAATAGCAGTGAAAATACGTACCGGGAGCTGGAAGAGCTTTACCATATATACTGCACGATTGGCGGATATCCGGCAGTTGTGCTAACTTATATGGAGACAGGTAGCATCTCTCAGTGCCAATTGACTCTTGAGAAGATCGTTCGCCTGTTCGCAAATGAGAGCCGGAGATACTTTAAAGACATCCTGGAATACGATAGCTATGAGAACCTGTTTACGAGTGTCGCAAGACTTCTTGTGAGGGGAAAAAAGGGATTCGAGGAAGACAGTTTCAGTGAAGAACTTCAAAGTCTTGTTGTACGGGAATACTCAAGCAATCTTTCAAAAGCTGCGGTAAACCGGGCAATTGACTGGCTCCACAGTGCAGGGATTATCGGATTTGCCGGAAAACTGACTGGATGTGATATCCTGTCTTACAAGGCAAAATCAAGAGCGTTCTTCATGGATCTGGGACTTACAACGTATTTCCTGACACAGACAGGATGTAGTGCAGGGGATATTCAGGGAGTGGTCAATGAAAACTTCGTGTATCTTGATCTGAAACGGAGAATTTCATTTCCAAGGGAAATTGCATTGGAAACCCCGGCGTTTTCTACATGGGGGAAATATGAGATTGATTTCTTCGTAAAGTCAGTTCATGCAGGCCAACACACATATGCTGTTGAGGTTAAGACCGGAAAAAACAGCGGAAAGACCGCAGAAGAAATCTTGGAAAAGAGAAAAGCGGATTATGTTCTGTATGCAAAGGGAAATACACATGGCGGAATCCATGGAAATACTTACACGATCCCGATCTATGGGATAGCGAAGTTTCAGTTTAAATAGAGGAAAGTCGGAAATTAAAACATTTTACAAATTTTGAGAGCAGAAGCTATGTGGATAGCCGCTGCTCTCATTTTTAGTTGGGGCAGCAGGTGAAAATTTATGCATTAGTTGCCTGCTGTAGGTCCTTGCGATATCGATAATAGGTGTTGCGGCTGATGCCGATTACCTTCATGCAGTCAGTCGGACATAGATCTCCGCCAAAGAGTTTGTCCCGCTTGATGATGATATTTTTTGCTTTCCGTTCCTTCTCTGTAATACAGCGACCATGTGGACGACCGAGTTTTTTCCCGGCTAAGCGGGCAGTTTGCAGACCTTCAATCGTGCGCTGGCGGAGATCGTCAACTTCTTTCTGTGCCTGGTCAAAGGCGATTTTAATTTGCTTCTCAGCCAATTTCATCAGATACTGCTCCACGCCTTTAAGAATCAGATCAGCATCAGTACCGGTCATTGGAATATCAATCTGAAGAGATTCGCGGTACACAGCAGTATCGATTTGTGGCTCATTTATAAATTCTAATGTAATGCCCCGCTGATAGAGCGCTTTATAGTCTGCAAATCCTTCATCTGAAGTACGGGACATTCGGGAGACAGAGTCGAAGATGATTTTGTCATTTTCTTTTACCATTGAGATCAGATTTACCCATTTAGGGCGGTCCTGCGTTCGCCCAGTATAAACTTCGATGATCATTATGGCATCTGGGTAGCGGGATTTAATATTGCGAATCTGGCGGTCGATGTTTTGGTGCTTGCTGGAAATTCTTGCGTATCCGTATATCAATGAGGTATCCTCCGAGACGTATGATAAAAAGCTTACGTTTATATTATACAATAATCGCTCAGATAATGAAAGATATAAGTGTACGAAAAAAACGGTTGTTTTTTTTATACAGTTTCAACTTGCGTATATTGCCAATCATCTGTACACTATAAATATAACATTTTTTTCATACAATCGGGAGAGATGTGCATTGAACTATGGATATATAAGGATTTCTACAAAATTTCAGAATGTGGAACGACAGGAGCGCAACATCCGCCTGATGTGTCCGGATCCGAACCTTGTTATCATCAAGGAAATTTTTACTGGTAGCACACAGGATCGGCATAAGTGGCGGAGATATTATCCCAGATTTATGCGTGGAGATAATATCTATTTTGATTCGGTTTCCAGAATGGCCCGTGATGAGGATGATGGAGTAAAGGAGTACCTGGATCTGTATAAAAGAAAAGTGAACTTGTTTTTCTTCGTGGAGCCTGGGATCAACACGGATGTATATCGGGAAGCCTGTCAGATGCAAATTCCACGGACTGGCACGGAGGTTGATATAATTCTGGAGGCCATCGAAGCATATCAAGTGAAGCTTGCAGAAAAGCAAGTCCGTATTGCCTTTCAACAGGCCCAGAAGGAACTGGATGATCTCAGGCAACGAACGATCGAGGGATTAGAAACAGCCAGACGTTCTGGAAAGCAGCTCGGCCGGCCTCGTGGCCGGTGCATCACCGAGAAGGAACGAAAGGCAAAAAATATTATTCTGAAACGTGATACGCTCTTTGGTGGAGATCTTTGTCCATCTGACTGCATGAAAGTAATCGGCATCAGTCGCGGCACTTACTACAAATATAGAAACGACTTATCTAAATTTCCAATTGCATAGTAAAAGGCGGAAATGCATCCATGTGTATTTCCGCCTTAAGTTCCTTTAACATAGGCGACCAGTGATCACCTATTTACATAAAAGATAAAGATATCCATGATAATAAATGCTATTCCAAACACATGGTTAGAAACTTTAAATAATAAGGGAGTATCTTTTTCAAGTATATCTTTTTTAAATTTTGCAAGCATTGCACACTTCAATACGCAGAATACAAAAAAAGCCAAAAGTCCGGTTATTTGTAAATTCTTATAATTGTAATAGGATGCCCATGCAATAAAAATACAAAATAATATCCCTGATAAATTAAAATACGAATAGACATTTCCCTTATATTTCATAGCATACCTCTCAATTAATAAATCTCATAAGATACATAGCCCGGGGTCCAACCTAAAACACCATCGTTTGTATATCCATAGGTATAACTAATATGGAGTACAACTGTATATCCATATATCATACTTCCAGCCGTAAGTAATATATTGGCAGCATAAAGCGCGGCTGCTAAAGTCACATAAGGCGAAGCAGCCATAATTTCACTAGCAATTCCAGCAGCTGTTGCGGCATCGTCAACGTGAATCGTTACATCAATAACGCATGTTTGCCCAATGGATGGGTTCGAAGGAAAAGCTTTCGCCCTTGCGGAATACGGCTGGGTATTTTCATAAGCAAGGTCAACTAACCTTTCAGCTTCAGTTTCTGTAGCTCCGTATTTTGTCATTAATACCTGGATCAGTTCATCCCTGCTGAGAGAATCGAAGTATGCCTGCTCTCTGGCAATTTCCCCGGATGACATGTATAATCTTAATGGTGCAGTTTCTGCAGCCAAGACAGTTGACGTAAAAGTGGTGCAAATAAGAATTGCTGTAAGAATAAGACTCATAATTCTTTTTCTAATTTTTTTTATAAAAGTACCTCTTTGATTTGATAGTGTCAAATTGTGGGGGTGCTTAAAATAAAAGTATTTATTTGTTCATTGGATTCACTCCTTTTATGTTTAAATATAGTGAAATTAAGTATGTGTTTTGTTTTTCTATGTGTAAATTCTATCATAGTTGTTTTAAAAGCGCAATATTAGTAAATCAATCATAAAAATTCTGCAAGTTTTCAGTTGAAATGTAAGGAATCCTTCATTTTTGACGTGGATGTAGTAATATTGTCATTTTACTATTCGCTTAGCTATATCCGCACCTAAGAAAATGATTTTTTGCAACCGATTTATTTCGAGCAGTTGACCTTTCCCGAATTACAAGGTTGCCTTCCATAAAAAAGGGGCTGTCGCAATAGCAAATTCCATATCTTTCAAAAAAGGGATCAGGGTGCATGGATCGGTTGGACGCGGGCTAATATCAATCCATGTGATGTATTCAGAGTCCACTCCGTGCTGGATGTTATAAGCAGGTTTTAACTGTCCATTCAGCATCGCATCTTCTTTCATTCTCATGAAGGTCGCATCCGGGTCTGTTTTGGAATAATTGTTTCTATCTCCAAGCGTATACAGTTTTTTCGTATATTCCTTTAGTTTCTCCAGATATTGATCCAGCTGTTCCAGGGATTTCTGCAACTGTGTTTTTCTACGTCCAATTCCATGCACGAACACAATTCCCTCCTGTACTTTGACGCGGCACAACTGCTTTTTTAACCGTTTTAATGTGTGGATGGATATCTGGTCATGGTATACGGTCCTGATTCCATAGAGTTCTTCGCATTCAGCCACAAAAGAAGTTAGTTTTGAGTATAACCGAGCCTGATTTTTCGTAATAGCCCGTTTCCATACAAATGTATATTTATTGGCTGCCGATTCAATCTTGGTGCCATCAATAAAAATGGTCTTTCCCGAAATCTCACCAAGAAGATAGAGCAGATCTGACATTTGGGCAAGCAAAACCTTTGCGCAGGCAGAAAAATGTAGGGAGATAAAACGCGCAATCGTTGCATGATCAGGGGCAGGCATTCCTTCAAGGAGATACATAAAGTTGATATCCCGTTTACATGCTTTTCGGATATCTCGACTTGAGTAGATTCGATTCATTGCTGCATAGATAACGAGTTTCAGCATCTGACGCGGCGTTGCCTGATTTTTTCTGATCCTGCCATAAGTTTTATATAGTTCAGAAAGGTCCATTTCCTCCACAAAGGCACTTACCAGACGAACTGGATCATCAGATGGAATAGAAATCTCTAAATCCAGCGGAAGTTTGATTTGATAATACAGCGAAAATGAGGTATAATCCCTCTGTATTATTTTGTTTAGTCGCATAAACTGATTATACCACGAACGCCGGGCTTTTCGAAGCTCGGCGTTTTGTGTTGGATATATAAAATGAGCTGCCGCACGTTAGTGCACCAGCCCCTTTTTACTGGCAGAAGCTTCCGGTCGATCAAAAAGGCTTATCTCTTTTATATGGGAAGAGCTCCGGACCCGTGTTCTATTCTATTTATCATCATAATGACACCGTGGCGAAATATGGTACTCCTTGATTTTATATTGCAGGCATCTCCGTGAGATTCCAAGATATTCGGCCGTCTTTTCACGATGTCCGGAGCAGGTCTGGAGGGCGGCGATAATTTGGTCGCGGGTAGGCATATTGGAGCGCCTGACACCGGAAATTGTGGCCGGAACGGTGACATCGCCGGGAAAATGATTGGTAATACTGCCTGAAAATGATATCGGGAGTGATGCCTGTGGAATCGGTCCGCTTGGGAAAATCGCAGAGACCGTGGATTTCGTCCCAGGAATATCCTTGCCAGAGTCATGTCGCTCATCGGGAGTAATATCCAGCAGACCATCCGGAATCTGGCTGATCATTCTGGTGGCGCGAGGGGTCATGACGACCATACGCTCCACAAAATTGCGTAGTTCCCGGACGTTTCCCGGCCATGAATAGCGCTGTACTGCGTCCAGAACAGAATCGGAAAATTCCTTTTGAAGATTATACTTTTTTCCAAAATAGTGAAGAAAATGAAGGCACAGGGGAATAATATCTTCTTTACGGTTGTGGAGTGGTGGAATCGTAAGAGGAATGACCTGGATCCGGTAATACAGGTCCTCACGAAATTGCCCTTGCTCCACGAGTTTCTGGAGGTTCCGGTTTGTTGCCGCGATTAGGCGAAAATTGACCTTTTTTGTTTTTGTGGAGCCGATTCTCTGAATACTTTTTTCTTCCAGTGTTCGGAGCAGCTTTCCCTGTACATTGATTGGCAGTGAATTAATCTCATCGAGAAACAGGGTACCACCGTCTGCAGCTTCCACCAATCCTATTTTTCCATCCTTTGCAGCGCCGGTAAAAGACCCTTTTTCATAGCCGAATAGCTCTGCCTCAATCAGATTTTCAGGAAATGCGGCACAGTTGACCGTAATCAGCGGTTTGCCACACCGCTCACTGTGTTCATAGATATAGTGGGCAAGAACTTCCTTTCCGCTTCCAGATTCTCCGTAGAGAAGGACTGTGGAATCCAAAGAAGCCACATTCGCTGCGACGGACAGGAGCTGTTGAAATGCGGGACTTTTCGCCACGATATCCTGCTTTTCACGGACAGCAGGTTCCTTTGTATCATAGTTGATGATCTTATGTTCTTTTAACAGGGAATGATACAGATCTTCAAAAGTCTGTATATCCTGCATCATACTGATCACATACTGGATATTTCCGAATGCGTCGAAGATCGGTATTCCGGTGACCATACGCAGTCGGGTCACTCCATCCATATTGTGGAAATTACGGTAGGTCTGAAGCCGCTTTACCAGCTGCTTTTTTTCCATGACAAGATCAAAGACGCAGACATCCATGATCTTCAAAAAATCATGGACATTGTGGCTGAGAAATTCCGCGCGGGGAATATTTCTCCAGTTGATCAGGTTTGTATTGACAAACAGGTAATTTCCCTGCGGATCGAACAGGGCGATCCCGACATCAATGTTATCGAGTATTTCAGCAAAAGGAAGTAAATTATGAAGTTCAGAATCGGCCATACAGGAGTTCCTTTCATATTTTTCTTTTGTACTATTATATCATACAAAAACGCAGAAATCAGGAGGAAAATTTATGGGGGGTCCTGATTCCTGCGTTTTTCTTATAGGAGAAGAAGGGGATTGAGGGTTTCTGCTGGAAAATCAGAGCATTTCGGCAAATGTCTGGATGCGGGTGCGAAGCTGCTCAAAGCTTGTATTTAACGGATCGACTTCGACGGTCAGGCACGGATAACCGGCTTTTTTCAAGTCACCTTCGAACCATGGCTGGTCGTACTCTTCCGGATCACAGAATTTCATCAGGCAGTTGATGACACCGTCGGCATCATTTTCCTTGCAGAGCTCGGTTAAAAGAGCACCGCGCGGCTTGCCGATTTCGTGGATCAGGCTGCAGCAGGTACGATCTTTCCACTGGAGTGCGAGACGCTTGAGTCCGCCGCCTCCGGAAAGTGGGGTATCGGTGCGGATTTGGCGGCTTTCCTGTGCCAGATCATCTCCGACAACGGCGATGTTGTTTGCTTCAAGAATTTCCAGAAATTCTTCCGGTTCACCGGTGATGCCGGTGAGAACGACTTTTTTGCCGGTAAACTTATAGTCCGGCAGCGCTTTGAGAGCCTCATTGATCTCTTTTACGATAGCGGTGTGCTCGGATTTTTCGAAGAAGAATGCGCTCTTCATTACTGCATGACGGACAGTAGGAGTGATAACATCAAGATGCTTGACTGCCAGTGCAGAGAATTCCCGCATAACGGCGTTGTGCTCATTGTAGATCTCAATGGATCTGCAGAGTGCTTTTTCCGTCATCATCTGACCAGTAGTGGTGGCCAGCATGACAAGAACATTCTCGTACTCGCTGATCAGGTAGTCTGTGCTTGCCGGTGAGGTGCGGTTCTGCGGATATACGATGGGGATCATCGGAATATCCGGAACGCCGAAGCGCCAGTTCTGGGTCATGCAGCGGAGTGTATCGCAGATCGCCGGGATAATAACACCGCTGATTCCTTTATAAGTGCCGTTGAGGCCAAATTCCAGGTTTGCCTGCATGATCGGGCAGGCAAATGCAGGGAGATAACTCTTTACGAGCTTTAATTCGGTGTGACCGCCCCAGAGTCCCATTGGAATCATGCCGCTGGCATGGACGAGTTCCTCCGGAGTGTATGGTTCAAAGCAGCCAATTACTTTTTTTCCGGCTGCCAGATATTTATCGAGCTGTGCCCGGGGATTTTTACAGGCATTCTTAAGACATTCAATATTTGTATGTAAATCAGCCATCTTAAAAGTCCTCCTTATTCTGTTTCATAACTTCCACAAGACCTTGGATGCGCGTTTCAAACTGTGCTTCACTGTAATTTCGGTAGTCAGCCTGATCTCCGTCAAATGCGGTAAACGGTACACCGGCGGCCTTGGAGAGTTGGCGCTGAACTTCCATCATCTGGCAGTCCATAACCTTACAGCTTCGGTTGACATGGTAGATCGTTCCTTCACATCCGAAGCGTTTCAGCGCTTCAAGACGGCGGTCAATCATGGTGCTGGCATTGTCGCCGTTTGTGGAAGCGAAACAGTAAGCCCGTGCCATGCCGTCGAGATCCTCATATTCGATCGCCCATGCTTTTCCGTAACTGGAAGCAACCATGTTGATGCCATATTTTTTTAAGGTGCGCAGATTATGGCTCAGATACGGCCAACAGGCAATGCCGTCCCAGGAGATACGGAACTGTTCCTCGACCGGGAATGTGGAAGTGCCTTCTTCAATATGTTTTTCAATCTCGCTGTTGAGCTGCTCCAAAATTGCGGTGGAGGAAGTCTTTCCACGGTTGCAGACCATTGCAGACATGTAGTTGAAAAGCTCAAATCCACTTAATGGAGAAGGCTTGCGGTCAAGAAGATTGTTGGCGCGTTCCCAGAGGTAGCTGTTTCGCTGACTGATCTTCATGACTTCTTTAAAGCGCTCATCATCCCAGGTCTTTCCGGTAAATTCACAGAGATCCTTGATGAGCTGGTCGATTTGTGCACGTACATAGCGGACACGGGTTTCGGTCACATAATCCCACGGGTTGTAACATGTATCAATAAAGAAGATCGGAATATTCATCTGCCTTGCCAGATTTTCATACCATTTGGTGAGCTGGTTGCAAATATTGTTTGTGAGGAGAAGAAAATCTGGTTTTACCATCTTTCCACCATCCGGAAGTTCCACATCACTCTCGCCATTTAAGACGGAGGCATATGCCAGATTGACTTTCGCATATGCGCAGAGGTCGTTGGAGTAGCCGAGAGGACCTTCACATTCCTGGAGAAACGGGTCGGCCTGGTGTCTGGCAGCGATTCCTGCCGAATGGTTTTCCGGATAGAGGACATTGAGACCTAAGGTTTCAGCGATTTCCTGCGGGAAAATAGAGGCGGACCAGCCGACTTTCTCGCCGCGTTCTTTTGCGAGGCGGGCATTATCGAAGAGAGCAGCAGTCTGCTCGCCCAACATGATCATGCTCTTCGGCTTTGGACGTTTCGGTTTTGCTGGTGCTGCGCCTGCGGCTGGTGCAGCAGTCTGCGGAGTGCTGGTCTCTATTTTTACGTTTTCTGTATGTTCACTCATAATATTCACTCCTTTGATTTCGATAATTTTTCATAAGCCAGTACGGCTGCGCCGATGGCGCCGGCGGACTGACATAAAGGATCAACAAGGATCGGACATCCCATCTCGCGTTCCATGGCCCGGACAACACCGGTATTTAACGCAACGCCGCCGCTCATGGCCATACAGCCGGGACGTCCCAGCCGGAGAGCCATACCTGCGACACGCTTGGCTACAGAATTGTGGATTCCAGCGGCGATATCAGCAAGCGGAACCTTGGCAGATAGCTGGCTGATGACTTCAGACTCCGCAAATACGGTACAGGTGTTGCTGATGGTAGCGGGATGTTCACTGGTCTCGGATAATGGACCGAGCTGTTCGATTGGGACATTTAAGACACGCGCCATGACATCGAGAAAACGACCGGTTCCGGCGGCACATTTGTCATTCATTTGGAAAGCGGCAAGCTTTCCCTGCGGAGATATGGTGAGCGCTTTGGCATCCTGGCCGCCAATGTCGACGACGGTGTCCACCTGTGGAAGAAGAAAGTGGATTCCTTTTGCGTGGCAGCTCAACTCGCTGATCTGGGCGTTGGCTTCTGGACAGGTTAAACGTCCGTAACCAGTCGCTACGGTGTATGTGATCTGGTCTTTGGAGATTCCGGACTGTCTGAAAATCTCGTCCAATGCCGTCTCTGGGCCGATGGTGCCGGTTCCAAGCGGGATAACGACATGGGCTGCAATCTTGATGCCGTCTTCCAGAATAACCGTTTTACTGGAGGTAGAACCGATATCGATTCCTAATGTATACATAAAGATTCCTCCTTGATATGGAGTGGCAGCCGGAGACTGAAATGGGGTATTCCGGCTGCCCTGTCTGTCAAAGGATTTGTTAGCGGATATCGCCTTCGTCGTACATGGATTTGATCTTTTCGTCGTCATATCCAAGCTCTTTTAAGATCGCAGTCGTATCACATCCGATCGGCCCGGAGATCTTGTGCGGGATCTTGTCCGGATCGATGGAGCGGAAGTGGGACGGACCGTTTGTGAAGACGGTCTTCGTTCCGTCGGAGTATTCATAGTGGTAAGCATAATTGTTGGCGATGACCTGCGGATCATCCGGAACATCCTTGAAATGTGCAAGGACTTCGTGCGGCAGGTCATGGGCATTTAAGAGTTCATGCCAGTAAGGAAGCGGGTGCTCTTTGAATTTTTCATCAAGAATGGCAACCAGTTCCTTTTTGTTTGCATAATAAGCAGTGGATGTGGAAAATTTCGGATCTGTTGCCAGTTCCGGAAGACCTACAACCTGACAGAATTCCGGGAAACGGCGATAATCCACGATTGCCAGATACAGCCATTCGCCGTCGGCTGCTTGGTAGGTATTGCTGCATGCATGGCTGCAGTCTGCATGGGTTCTCGGGAACTTACGTCCGTTGAAGCCATTTAAGAGTCCGGTGGATAAGATAAAGGTACCGATCTGGAGAAGGGAAACGTCGACCTTCTCACCTTCACCAGTGCGTTCTCTGCGGAAGAGTGCTGCGGCGATAGCACCAGAAAGAGCTACGGCAACACTGTGATCACCTAAGCCTGCAACTGTCATCATCGGCGGACCTCCTGCCGGGGCCATATCTGCCAGAAGACCGGTTCTTGCGCAGAAAGCGGTGTAATCATAGCCGGGACGGTCTTTTTCTGGCCCTTTTTCGCCGTATCCGAGGACGGAGGCGTGGATGAGCTTCGGGTAAGTGCCTTTTAACTGATCGTATGTAAGTCCCATTTTCTCAAGAGCCTGCACGCGGTAGTTTGTTAAGAATACATCTGCTGTCTCCAGAAGCTTCATCAGTGCCTGCTTTCCATCAACAGTTCTTGTATTGATGGAAAGGAAGCGCTTATTCAAGTTCTGCATATCGAAGTTTGGATTGGCGATGTCTGTCTTTGGGGAGAGAGAGGTTCCGGCCTGATCTCTCCAGGCATCACCGTTTGTGGACTCTACTTTTATTACATCAGCGCCCCACTCAGCCAGGATGCGGGCGGTCATCGGGCCAGCCAGCATGGTGGAAAGTTCAACTACTTTAATGCCTTCCAACGGTTTCATAAATCATATCCTCCTTCAAATGATAAATGTCATATTTTCTTATCGTCCCGTAAAATGGGCATCACGTTTTTCAAGAAATGCCGCAGTACCTTCTTTTCTGTCATCTGTCGCAAATGCCACAGTCTGGGCAACGCGTTCAAAGAGAAGACCAGTGTTGATATCGGTGTCCATGCCCACGTTGATTGCCATCTTCGCCATGGTGATCGCAACCGGTCCTTTCTTCATGATCTTCATCGCCATCGCTCTCGCAGCTTCCATCAGTTCTTCGCGGGTATCGCCAGTTACCTGATTGACAAGGCCGATTTCTTTAGCCTCTTCAGCGGTAATGATGCGGCCCGTGTAGATCAGTTCCTTCGCACGTCCGACACCTACAAGACGCGGAAGACGCTGGGTTCCGCCGGCTCCCGGGATAATACTTAAATTTGTTTCCGGCTGTCCAAATTTGGAACGGCTCGTGGCGATTCGGATATCACAGGCCATTGCCAGTTCACATCCGCCGCCGAGGGCGTATCCGTTGATAGCGCAGATAACTGGTTTATAGAGGTCTTCCAGCTGTTTTAAAGCGATAGTAGAAATTCCCTCTAACATTTTTAAAGTTTCACGATCATGGATCTCCTGAATATCGGCACCGCTCGCGAGTGCCTTGTCGCCAGATCCACTGACGATTACGACTTTGATATTGTCATCAAAACGTGCCATCTCAACAGCTGCCTGGATATCCTTCCACATTCCCGGGGTCAAAGCGTTACGTGCCTCCGGCCGGTTGAGTGTCAGATAGAGGATCCCGTCGTTTATCTCATAGAGAACATTTTCAAATCCCATGTAATAGATCTCCTTTCGTTTGCCTGAATCAGGCGAGTTTCCTTTACGTTTTATCTAACCATCTATATAGCAAGATGCGTGCCAAGTTTGGAAAGAATGGCGGAAAAGAATGGAATCGGCATTAAAATGGCTGGTCATTTCTATATAGAGGGGAAAACAGAAGAGCTGTTGAGAAGAGATAAAAATGCACAAAAAATAAATATGTGCAATCGGTGTGCAAACATTGCACATACATGCACAAACATGTGCAGGAAATTGCGCAAGAAATTGTGCAAGGAAATCATTTCCCATGCACACAGGAGAGGCGGGATGGTGGAAACAGACAAAAAATGAGCGGAATACAACACGGAGAAAGAGAGATGGAAGAAAAAGATGAATTGACATGTATAAGGAAGAGAAACAGATCAGTGCATGTTTTTGATGTGTGGAAAAGAAAAAATGAGAAAGAATGCGAAAAATTGGCACAGTAATTGCTCAATAAAGAGAGCAGAGAGCATGACAAGCAATGTGCAATTTAACAGGAGGATTTTAGAGATGGAAGAAGTTTATATCGTCAGTGGAGTAAGAACTGCAATCGGTAAATACGGCGGATCATTAAAGAATGTTCCAGCTCACACATTAGCTGCGGAAGTTATAAAGGAAGCTGTTAAGCGCGCGGGCATCGAGAAGGATATTATCAACGAGGTAATTCTTGGAGAAGTACGTCAGAGCACAGAAGCTTCTAATATCGCACGTTCGGCTCTTCTGGAAGCAGGTCTTCCGGAGACAATCCCGGGATTTACTGTAAATCGATTATGTGCATCAGCTATGCAGGCAGTCAATTCCGGGTGTCAGGAGATTTGGCTGGGAGATGCTGACTGTATTGTTGCGGGCGGTACCGAAAATCTGAGCCGAGCACCGATCTACCTTCGTGGAACACGTTGGGGCGGAAACAAAAATACGCTGGTAGATTCCAATGTTGAGGCTGGAACAACCGCTCAGCCGTATTCTGTATACGGAAGTGAACTCAGCATGTCGAGAACGGCGGAGAACGTTGCGGAACGTTTCCACATTACCCGTGAGGAGCAGGATGCCTTTTCTGTGGAAAGCCAGCACCGCGCCGCGAAAGCCATCGAGATGGGATATTTTAAAGATGAGATCGTTCCGATCGAGGTAAAGGAAAAGAAAAATACATTTATTTTTGACACAGATGAATTTGTAAAACCGACAACGACCATGGAGATCCTTGCGAAGCTGAGACCGATTGTAAAACCGGATGGAACCGTAACAGCCGGAAATGCCTGCGGTTTAAATGATGGTGCTTCCTGTCTGGTCTTAATGAGCGGAAAAAAGGTAAAAGAAACAGGAGTGAAACCTATTGCGAAGATCGTTGACGTGACGGCTGCTGCCCTTGATCCGGAGATCATGGGATACGGACCTGTCGTAGCAACAAATAAGATCTTAGATAGAAATAACTGGACCATTGATGACCTTGATCTCGTGGAATTAAACGAGGCCTTTGCGGCACAGGCAGTTGCCTGCATCAGGGATCTCAAGTTAGATCCGGCGAAAGTCAATATCAATGGAGGCGCGATCGCACTGGGACATCCGCTTGGATGCACGGGAGCAAGACTGATCGTGACTCTGATAAGCAATTTAAAGAGAACAGGAGGGAAGCGTGGTCTTGCAACACTCTGCATCGGCGGCGGACAGTCGATGGCTACACTGATCGAAATGGTGTAGGGAGCAAAATTAACAATTTATGTCTTGAGAATTATATGGTGTGAGGTAAAATGTTATGAAAGCAGAAAATATCAAAACCGTTGCTGTCATCGGTGCAGGTGCCATGGGACAGCAGATCGCGATGAACACAGCACTTAACGGACGGGAGAAAGGCTACAAGGTTATTCTTTGCGACAGCTTCCCGGCGGCAATCGAGAAAGCAACAAAATGGGCAGCGGATTATCTTGCCGGACGTGTCGCAAAAGGACGTCTGACCCAGGAAGAGGCAGACAAGGTAGCTGCAAGTCTTGTTATTAACGGCGATGTGGATGAGGCAGCAAAGGAAGCAGATCTTGTGATCGAAGCGATCATTGAGGACCTGAAGACAAAGAGAGAATTATTTGCCCGTATCAGCAAGATCTGTAAGCCGGACGCAATCCTGAGCACAAATAGCTCCAATATCGTAAGCTCGAAGCTCGCAGATGTGACAGAGCATCCGGAACGCCTGTTAAATATCCATTATTTTAACCCGGCACTCGTGATGAAGCTTGTTGAGATCGTAAAAGGTCCGCATACATCTGATGAGACAGCGGAAACAGCAAGACAGTTTGCCATTGATACAGGAAAAACCCCGATCGTTTTACATAAAGAGGTTCCGGGATTTGTTGTAAACCGCATCAATGCAGCTGTTGTCCATGAAGCGTTATCTCTCTTAGAGCAGGGAGTTGCTTCCGTGGAAGATATCGATACAGCCTGCGAAAAGGGGCTGAATTATCCGATGGGACCGTTCCGTCTGATGGATCTTACAGGAATCGATGTAAACTATTATGTACGTGTAGACCGTTACGCAGAGAGTCATGATCCGTATGACGCGCCAAACCCATTGGTAATTGAAAAGTTCAAGAAAGGCGAGTTTGGAAGAAAGACAGGAAAAGGTTGGTACGATTATTCGGATAGCAAAAAATAAATACAATACCGGCCGGGAAGACCGGCTGGAAGAAGGGGGTACAATATTATGTCATCCAGCACGATAGCGATTATCATTACCTTTATCACGATGATACTGTTTTTCAGCAATAAATTTGCCATGAGCGTGGTATCCTGTGCCGCGGCATTAGCAATGAGTATTTTGATCCCAGAGATGAAGCTGTCACAGATCTATTCCGGATTCGGCGGAAGTACCGTTGTTATGGTAGCCGGCATGTGTATCGTCGGTGATGCCCTGTTCCAGACAGGTGTTGCCCAGAAGCTTGGCGCAAAGATTGCGGCGACTCCACTGGCAAAAAATGAGCGTGTGTTCATTATGTCTGTTGTTATTATCTGTACACTCATGAGTGCGTTCCTTTCCAACTCTGGAACTATTGCAATGTGGATGCCGATCATTGCTTCCATCGCTGCAGGTTCCAACGGAAAGATCCGTTCCAAGATGGTAATTTTCCCAGCAGGTATTGCCTGTATCATTGGCGGTGGATGTACATTAGTCGGTTCCGTATCACAGCCGGTCGTTAACGGTGTGTTAATGGGAACAGCCGGATTTGAAGAAGGTTTCGGCGTGTTCGAAATGACAAAGATCATGGGACCGGTTGCTATTGTACAGGTTATCTTCTGGGGAACTATCGGTTATACACTTCTTGAAAAGGTATTAAAGCCGGGCAGCCCGGATTTTGATAAGAACAATGCCTTCGCAAATCCGGAACTGTTATCCACAGAAGATAAGGAAAATGTACCGGCATGGAAGGGAACCGTATCATTAGTTGTCATGGCGGCATGTATCGTTCTGTTTATTGCAAGTGGATATAAACCGTTTAAGAGCTATTTCAACATCGCGAATATCGCTATGCTCGGTTCTGTAGTTCTTTTCCTGACAGGCTGCGTGCCGGTAAAGAAAGCTCTCCGTGATCTTCCGTGGGATATCTTGATCTGTATCGGCGCTGTAACAGCCATTGGTACCGGACTTGATGTTTCCGGCGGCGGCGCAGTTATCGCTGACACAGTCCTCAATATGTTCGGCGGTGCAAACGCATCCGTAGTTGTCTTAACCGTTGTTATCTGTGTACTTTCCAGCGTTCTGACTCTGTTCCTGCAGAACAGTACCGTTGCCGCTCTGATGTCCCCGATCGTTATTTCCATGGCGCTTACTATGGGAATCAGCCCGGTTCCGTGGTGCGTAGTCCTTGCGATCGGAACAAACCTTGCGATTGCAACTCCAATCGGTACAGCTGTAAACATGCAGATCCTTCCGGCAGGATATACCTGGAAAGACTTCGGTCTGATCGGTGGACCGCTGTTCCTCATCACGGTCGTTCTGGTATAGATCCTGGCATGTGTAGTATATTTCTAAAAACAGTTTAAATTGAGATCTAAAGCTGCCATAGAGTCGCACAGCGATTTTATGGCGGCTTTTTTGCGCAGTTTTCAGACCAGAAAAGAGACCTTGCAGGAAGCCGTTTAAACGTGGTATACTATAATTTACAGAAAATGGTCATAAAAGACTGCAAAAGATGAAATATTGGAAAGCAGGGGTACAACAATGGAACTGAAGGCAGGAATTTCCTTGCAGACAAAGCAGGTACTTTCACAGATGCAAGTGGAGTCCTTAAACATTCTTGCAATGTCTATGACGGAGCTGAAAGATTTCATGCAGAATGAGGAGATCGAAAATCCGCTGGTAGAGTTTGTGGCAGGATGTGGAGAGGAAGCTGCGCCTGTTACATATAAGGAGACGGAACGGTTCTATAATGGTACAGAACGGGAAAACAGCCGGGAGAATGAGCTGTATGAGATCGAGGACAGCGAGAAGTCCATTGAGGATCTGGTAAACATGCAGCTTCACTGGAAGAAGATCAGCGAAACGGATCGGAAGATCGTGGATTTCTGCGTACAGTCCATAGAACAGAGCGGATATTTTCTGATTCCGGTTCCGGAGATCGCAAAAAGGTTAAATGTTCCGGAAGAACAGGCTGGGAAGGTTCTGTCCATGCTGAAAGAGTTGGAGCCGCAGGGGATTTTTGCGTCCGGACTTGAGGAATGTCTTCTGATCCAGGTTCAGGGGATGGCTGAGGAAGAGATCTTGTCCGAAATGATAAAACATCATCTTCAGAACATCGCGGAGGGAAAGATCAGTACGATCTCGAGAGCACTGAAGCTCTCATCTGCGGAAGTGCGGAAGATGATCCATGTCATTAAAGGGTTGAATCCGCGCCCTCTGAACGGAATCGGCGGCGAAAAGGCCCAGTATATTGTCCCGGATGTTCTTTTAAGCCATCAGGACGGGGTGTGGAACATCGAGCTGAATGATAAATGGACCGGAAATCTTCAGAGTAATGACTACTATATCCATATGATGGAAACGGCTCAGGATCAGGAATTAAAGTCATACTTTGAAAATAAGTTACGAAGGGCACGGTTTATTATAAATGCGGTGGAACAGCGGCGGGAGACACTTACAGGCATCACCAGAGAGATACTGAAACGTCAGGAGCCGTATTTCCTCGGAACGGGGCAGTTAAAACCGATGACATTGGAGGAGATCGCTGATGCGCTGGAGATCCACAAATCTACGGTCAGCCGTGCGATCCGTGACAAGTATCTGAGGGCACCGTCGGGATGTTTCCTGTTCCGCAGCCTGTTTACAACAGGGATCCCATCGGGAGATGGGAATGGCGACGTGAGCAGAAATGCCGTGAAAGCGAAATTGAAGGAATTCGTTGCTGCGGAGGACAAGAAAAAACCGTGGAGCGATGAACAGCTTGCCGGACTTTTGCAGGATGCCGGAATGCCGATCTCAAGACGTACGGTTGCCAAATACCGTATGGAGTTGGGAATCGGTGGGGCGTTCCAGAGGAAAGATGGTTGAGGGAACCAGTGAGCAGGATAAGTGGATGATCTATTTACAGAAGCTTCAAAGATCATTGGAACAGCAGAATCTGAGGAAAAAATAGAAAGCGCAGGAATACCATATGCCATCTGTAATTTTACTTGATGTAGCCGGTGTGATCGTTGGAACACTTGCCGGGTGTGCGATGAAGAAACATATTTCGGGATCTTTAAATGAGAGCATCAATCTTGCTCTGTCAGTAATCTCGGCGGCGGTGCTGGCACTCCTGATCGGCGGTACAATCGGCCATATCATTGGAATTGACAGACGGCTTGCGAATATCTCGAAGCTTCTTCCGGCAACCGGTGGAAGCGAAACAGCACAGACACTTCTGGTTGCTTTTACCTTATACTGTATCAGCACCACAGGAATCATCGGCGCACTGACACTGGGATTTGAGGGAGACACAACTGTGCTTATGACAAAGACGATCATGGATTGTGTTGCGTCAGTATTTTTTGCAGGGAGCAGCGGATGGGTCCTCTCACTCATCAGTATCCCGTTGGGGATCATGCTGATGATTTTTTACGGGCTCTCAGAATTCCTGATGCCGCATTTGACGGCTGAGATGATCGGGGATTTTTCAGCCTGCGGCGGCCTTATCCAGCTCTTAAACGCGCTGCGGATCGCGAAGTTTAAAAATCCGCCGGTGGCAGACTATATTCCGTCGCTGGTATTGGTATTTTTTATCAGTATGTTCTGGACGAAATATATGTAAAATTTCACAGTCCGAAGGAGTTTTCTTTACAGACTGCAGAATTAAGAGAGCGGCGGGTTACTGTTTGTGCAGGGCGTGAACAAGTAACAATAGCGGTGTCGAAAAAAATAAAATATAGAGACATAAATACTTGAAGTCTCAAAAGATGTGTACTATAATAACAAATATCTCGCACTGACATGTGTGCAGCGCGGGACATTTTTAGAAATGAGCACATTAGCAGTTAAAAGCGATAAAGTACGGAAATGAAAATACGCGGTCAGGGATGCGGCAGCCTGATGTTACCGGACTTGGTACAGGGTAAATTGTCGTGAGAAAAATACATTTGAGGGAGAAAATCATGTCATTCAATTACAAGAGTCTACTTCCGACACCGGCACAGATCAAAGCGGAATTCCCGCTGACACCGGAGTGTGTGGAATTAAAAGCGGCAAGAGATAAAGAAGTTGCGGATGTCATTACAGGAAAGAGCGAAAAGTTCCTCGTAATTATCGGACCGTGTTCCGCGGACCGCGAGGACGCTGTATGCGAGTATATGAGCCGCCTTGCAAAGGTCAATGAGCAGGTAAAGGATAAACTTGTGATCGTACCGCGTGTATACACGAACAAACCGCGTACCACCGGCGGCGGCTACAAGGGAATGCTTCATCAGCCGGATCCGGAGAAGAAGCCGAATATGTATGAGGGACTTGTTGCAATCCGTAAGCTTCATATGCGCGTGATCAAGGATTATGGATTTACAACCGCTGACGAAATGCTGTACCCGGAAAACTACAGCTATCTTTCCGATGTACTTTCCTACGTTGCAATTGGCGCGCGTTCTGTTGAGAACCAGCAGCACCGCCTTGTATCCAGCGGTATGGACGTTCCGGTAGGAATGAAAAACCCGACCAGCGGTGACCTCGGGGTTATGTTAAATGCGGTCTATGCAGCCCAGCATGGCCACGATTTTATTTACCGCACATGGGAAGTTGAGACAAAGGGCAATCCGCTTGCACACACGATCTTAAGAGGCGCAGTCAGCAAACATGGCCAGTGTCTGCCGAACTATCACTACGAGGATCTGGAGCTTCTCTACAGCCTGTATCAGGAGCGGGAACTGTTGAATCCGGCCTGCATCGTTGACGCAAACCACTCCAACTCCAACAAGCGTTATATGGAGCAGATCCGTATCGTGAAGGAAGTTCTTCACAGCCGCCGTCACTCAGAGGAGATCCACAACTTTATCAAGGGCGTTATGGTCGAGAGCTACTTAGAGCCGGGCAGCCAGAAGATCGGCGAGCATATTTATGGAAAATCCATCACGGATCCGTGTCTTGGATGGGATGATACGGAGAAGCTGATCTATGACATTGCGGATGAGATCAAATAAGAGATAGACATTATCGGTATCAGAGCGCAGAAAGAGTACACCGAGAAGAGTAAATAGAGCGATTGTTGAGCCATCGGAATGAAGAACGAAAGTTACCATTCCGGTGGCTTTTTATTTAACAGGAAATTTCGATGGAATCTCCTGTTATATTTGATTCCGCTCGTATCCTGCAGTATTTTTTTGCGAAAATTCTCTCTCATAAAAGAAGATATACTGCTGCAGCACACCCGCAAATCCCGGATATTTCGAGAAGTTCTCCGCGATCAGCGCCTCGCAGAGCCGCGTTTCCGGGACATGTCCGGTACAGTGGCTTTTCGGGGCGTACTCCCGCAGCAGGATCTTTTTGATCCAGGTGTCCACCGGGAAAGCGCCGATATGGTGAAGGCCGAAGAGACAGATGCAGTTGGCAACCTTGACGCCGATTCCGTAGCAGGAGAGGAGAACTTCCATGGAGTCAGCGTAATTCAGTTTCATCAGGCGGTCAAGATCCAGCTTACCGGAGCAGACATCCTCGCAGGTCCGCTTGATATATTTTGCGCGGTAGCCAAGCTTTAAGGCAAGAAGGTCATCCAGAGAGGCACGGTTTAACTCTTCAGGGGATGGAAAAGCATAATAGTATCCAGAGACAGTCGGCGGAATTTTATATCGTGTCCCATATTTTTCGCTCAGCGTTTCCACCAGTGCCCGAATCGCAGGAATCGTTTTCTGCTGCGAAATAATAAACGTAATGATCATTTCCCAGAGATCCTGATTCAGGATCCGTATCCCATTGCCGAAAGCTGCCGCCTTCGAGAGATAATCATCCATCGGATCGATCGCCCGGATATAAGCATCATAATCCGTCTCAAGGTCAAAATAATGTTCCCAGAATGCGAACTCATCATTTGGACAGTGGAAAGTCACCTCATCTCCATGCTGTTCTATGATGAGAAAATGTCTGCCGCTGATAACCCGGTAGGCCGTCTGTGAACGATTCGGATCACATGGAACCATGCGGAAACATTGGCCGGAGTCGGCAATCTGGCGGATGTTGAAGTTTTTTAAAGCTTTTGTGATCATAAAGTCTCCATAAAGATGTATGAAATAGTTCCCGGATAAAGTGGGAAAGTATTCGAAGTTCCATGCAAAGTGCGGGAACTGCAGGTATCAAAAATACCACCCGGCAGGAAATTCCAGCGGGTGGTAAAAATGAATTACATATTTCGGTCTGGCGGAAGAAAAATTACTGCTCAGCCTTCTTATTCGCTTTCGCCTGAAACTTCTCGTTTTGGATAATGAAGCGCTCGTGGCGGCCTCCGCCGATCTTTCCTTTGGCATCGTAAGCGGCAACATCAAATACGAGGCGGCGTCCGTCTACCTCGACAAGTTCAGTCTCACACCATACGGTCATTCCAAGCGGTGTCGGTGCGTCGTGTGTTACGTTTAAGAGTGTACCCACGGTACCGCAGCCCTCGTCGAGCTGATCAGCAACGCTCATCCAGGCAGTCTTTTCCATTAAAGCGGTCATAGCCGGTGTCGCGAACACGTCGAGTGTGCCGCTTCCCATTGTTTTTGCGGAGTTTGCGTCAGAGACAACAACTTCCTGTCTTCCTTTTATTCCAGTTTCCAGCATAAGTTTGTCCTCCATGATTAAATGAATACCACAGTTTACAATACCGGAGATCCTGACAGTGACAGCGAAGATCCGGGATTTAAACCGGGAAAGTGTGGTCAGCGCGGCGTTTTCCTGCCTGACACTGACATATAAAGTATAGAATACTCGTACACGAATTGCAAGAAAAAGACTTACTGGTTTGTGATCATTTTTTTCAGATTCTCAAAAAGCTCCAGATCGGATTTGGTCACACGGATGTTGGAGGCAAGTTCTTTGCCATCCGGTTCGATAACTTTAAATTCGATGATCATGTTTTCCTGAATGCCATGTTTGTAGACCGCACGCCAGAAAGCCGGGAATTTCGGGTGGTTTCTGGTAAAGGTCTGCCAGGAGTTTTTGAACTGCAGAAACATCATTGGGTTTATACTCAAAATATTTTCCTCTTTCCTAAAATTGTGTTTCGGATAGTCACGCAGCGGGTCAAATGGACGCCGATGCCACTGTTTGCGCAAGGCACGAACAGTAGCATGCTGATGAATTCCAGTATAAAATATTTGAGCAGGAATTGCAAGATATGGGAATAGTATGCTACAATTAGCACTGAGAAAGTGGTTGCTGTATATGGATCGGAATTTTCCGAACTGAAAATTCTGCTCAATACAGCGGTGGATTTTGCCGATCTGGAATGCGAAGCATCGGCAAAACGATGGTCAGCAGTTGTAAAGGAGCGAGATACAATGCTGGAGGACGCAAAAAAACGGATGGCAGAAAATGTCATCTGTAATTTGAAAAAAAGAAATATGGAGGGGATCTATTGCCGGGATAAGAAAGCGGCAGTGGAAACGGTCCTCTCGCTGATCGAACCTGGCGCTTCCATCGGCTGGGGCGGCTCGGCATCGATCCGGGAGCTGGAAATCCTGGCTGAATTGGAAAAATCCGGGCATGAGATGCGGGATTACCCGATGAAAGATAAAGAGACGATGGGAAATCCGTCTTATTTCGGCTCCTGCAGTGCGGACTGTTTCCTTATGGGAACGAATGCAATCACTGTAAAAGGCGAACTGGTCAATATTGACGGTGCTGGAAACCGTGTGGCCTGTCTGATCCATGGACCAAGGCAGGTGATCATTGTTGTCGGAATGAATAAGCTGGTGCGGAGTATTGAGGATGGGATTGACCGGATCCAGACGCAGGTCTGCCCGATCATTGCAGATGCTACCGGCCGGAAAACGCCATGTGGTGTAAAGGGAGTCTGCATGGACTGCCAGTCCCCCGACTGTATGTGCTGTTCGATCGTTGTTACACGGAGATCCCGATATGACGGACGGATCAAGGTTGTGATCGTTGGGGAAAATTTAGGCTATTAAAATAAGATTACTGGAGGAACCCAATGTTTTTTATTGGCGGAATTACTCAGGGGACAAAAGAACTGGTTTATAACGCGGCGGCGATGATCTGTGGCCGCTGCGGGAGATATGGACGGTATCAGGTGTTTATGACCTATATGTGCCTGTCCTTTTTCTTTATTCCGATCTTCAAATGGGGACGGAAATATTATGTGAAGACAAGCTGCTGCGGGACCGTTTACCAGCTGGACGAGGAAGCCGGAAAGCGGATCGCCGCAGGAGAGGATGTGCCGATCCGGGAGGAAGACCTTACCCTTGTTTCAGAGGGGCATGATGCCCCGGCCTGGGATGTGCCGGTGAAGCGGTGTTCAAACTGTGGCTATGAGACGAAAGAAAATTTTGACTATTGCCCGAAGTGCGGAAAGAGGTTTTAAGACATGAAGATCACATACATTCATCACAGCGCATTTCTTGTGGAGACGGAATCGGCGTATCTGCTGTTTGACTATTTTCAGGGAAAACTGCCGGAGTTTTCTGAGGAAAAGCCGCTCTATGTGTTTGCCAGTCACAGACATCCGGATCATTTTTCAAAGGTGATCTTTGAACTGGAGGAGAAACATCCGAAGATCCATTATATTCTGGCATTTGATATCTGGAGTAAGCGGGTTCCGGAATCTTGTAAAGGAAAGACAGAATTTTTAAATCCGGGACAGATCCTGAAGGATGGGACGCTGAAGGTCGAGGGATTTAAGTCCACGGATGAGGGCGTCGCGTTCTGGTGCAGTGTGGATGGTCTGGAGATTTACCATGCAGGCGACCTGAATCACTGGTATTGGGATGGGGAAGATCCGCAGTGGAATAAGAACATGGCGAAAGCGTACCAGGAAGAGATCTCGAAGATGCACGGGCGGACGGCGGACATCGCGTTCCTGCCGCTGGATCCGCGACTCGGCGAGTATTTTTACCTGGGAATCGATGATTTCGTGAAGGAAGTCGACGCGAAACATATTTTCCCGATGCACTTCTGGGGAGAATACGATGTGGCGGAGCGGCTGAAAAAAATGCCATGTTCGGCGGGATACTGTGACAGAATCGTTGAGATCCATGAAGAGGGAGAAAGCTGGGAAATCTGAGAGGGGGAATAAAATGCAGCCTGCGGCCTCGATGAATATCAGAAAAGTGCAGGATGAAGAAGCGAAAAGAGAACGGTTTGCTTCCTGGTATATTACATTACCTGGAATTCCTGAGTACGAAAAAGAAATGATAGAGAAGTCATTGAAATATAACGTGTGGAAAGAACTCTTAACACTGTTCGTTATTTATATGATTTTATCATTGGCATGGTTTTTCGGCGCTGGGCTGTATGATCCTTTTCAGAGCATAACGGGCTATAAACTCACAGGAAAGAAGAAAGTCATTGCAGTTGTACAGGAAGATGGACAGTCATTGCGTCTGAAAGATCCGAATAAAGGTGAGCATGTACAATATACACTTGCGGAACTTGGAATGGATCCGGTAAAGTATTCTTATGGAAACAGGCTTCAGACATACTGGGAGAAGGAAACGGATGGTGAGTATCATTTCCTTGCCATATTGCCGGAAAAACAGGTATCGAAAATAGAAGGTCTTTATTACGGGGTGATAGGAGTCGGATATTTTACGATCCTTATTAGCGGAATCGGCGTATTTTTCATTCGAAGGAAGCGGTACACAGGATGGTTTCCGCGCTTCTACGATAGGGTGGAAAAGTTTTATTCAGAGTATGATGTCTGGAGAAAGTACAGTGTTGAAAAGGGATATGACACAATAGATGCCATTATTGCTTACGGAAATGAAAATCAGTCTTCCTTTGTAAAAAAATTTTCCTGTACCCGGCTCACAAGAGAGGAAGAGAAGGAAAAGAAATCAAAGATAGTCGCTGCATGGTTGATGACCATAATTGGCGCGACAGGAATCGTACTGATCATTTCACTGCAGGTGAGTATTGCGTCAGAAATCGAACAAAGGAAAAATGAGGCAAGAACGGCAGCTGTTTTAGAAAAACTGCAGGCTGCGATCAACGAAAAAAGGCCCGGTCCTGCTGATGGATCAGAAAATTACAGCTATGCAGATATGATCGACCGGGCGAGAAATACATTTCCGGAAGAAGATGTTTACTACAAGCTTCTGACAACCGAAGAGTACGTTGCTCTAATTGTCACAACAAAGAAAAAACAAAATGTCTGCTTTGACCGGTATGTACCGGTACATGGCTCAATTGGCGAAGAGGGAACAGAGTATAAGCTTGCAATTTCCATGGTATCGGACGCAATCCAGCCGGATGACATTTTGCATAATTATACAGGGATTCTTTTGTCCCCGATATCGTAATGTGAAACAAATATAAATTGAGAGGAGAACACCATGAAATTCACATTTGCGCATAACAATTTTAATGTCACAGATCTTGACAAGTCCTTGAAATTCTATGAGGAAGCTCTTGGATTAAAGGAAGTAAGAAGAAAAGAAGCGGCGGACGGGAGCTTTATCCTGGTATACCTCGGAGACGGCGTGACACCGCACCAGTTAGAGCTCACATGGCTCAGGGACTGGGAGAAAGATCACTACGATCTTGGAGACAACGAGTTTCATCTTGCATTCAGGGTAGATGATTTCGAGGCAGCTCACGCAAAGCACAAAGAGATGGGATGCATCTGCTTTGAAAATGAGAAGATGGGGATCTACTTTATCACAGATCCGGATAATTACTGGCTGGAGATCGTGCCGGCGAGAAAGTGATAAAAAGGTCCGACAGCCAGATATATGAAAATTTACACATCAGGCAGAGATGAAGGAAAACGTTCTCGCTGAAAAGAAAATAGCAGCCGGTCAGGGATAGGAAACATAGAAACAGATAAAACAGGAGGAGCTAAGATGATTCTGATTAAAAACGGGCGTGTAGTAGACGCAAAGAGCAATATAGACGAGGTTCTGGATGTTGTCATTGATGGCGGAAAGATAAAGACCATCGGAAAAGTGGAAGATGACGGAAGCTATGAGCAGGTGATCGATGCAGACGGCTGTGTCGTAGCGCCGGGCCTCATTGACGTCCATGTTCACTTCCGCGATCCGGGACTTACATACAAAGAGGATATCCAGACAGGTTCCGCCGCAGCGAAAAAGGGCGGATACACAACGGTTGTCACCATGGCAAATACAAAACCGCCGGTAGACAATGTGGAGACCGTAAAATATATCATCGAAGAAGGAAAGAAGACAGGGATCAATGTTCTTCCTGCCGCATGCGTTTCTGTTGGAATGAAGGGTCAGGAGCTCACGGATATGGACGCTTTAAAGGCAGCAGGAGCCGTTGGATTCACAGACGATGGAATCCCGCTGATGAACGAGAAACTCGTCTACGAGGCCATGAAGAAGGCGAAAGAGCTAAATGTACCGCTGAGCTTCCATGAGGAAGACCCGGCATTCATCTCAGAGAACGGAATCAACGCCGGGGCTGTCGCAAAAGAGCTTGGAATCACAGGTTCCCCGGCACTTGCCGAGGATTCTCTCGTGGCTCGTGACTGCATGATCGCCCTGCACACAGGCGCGTCAGTCAATATCCAGCATATCAGCTCCGCCACATCTGTAAAGGCTGTGAAGCTTGCGAAAGAGCTGGGCGCAAATGTGACAGCGGAGGTCACACCTCACCATTTCACATTAGATGAGACCGCTGTTTTAGAACATGGCGCAATGGCGAAGATGAACCCGCCCCTTAGAACCGCGAAGGACCGCGAGGGCATTATCGAGGGAATCAAGGACGGTTCCATCGACATGATCGCCACCGACCACGCTCCGCACAGCGCGGAGGAAAAGGCAGTTCTTCCGGTATGGAAAGCTCCGAGCGGAATCATCGGTCTTGAGACGGCGCTTGGCCTTGCGGTGACAGAACTTGTGAAGAAAGGCCACCTGACCACCATGCAGCTTGTGGAGAAGATGTGCGTGAATCCGGCGAAGCTGTATCACTTTGATAAGGGATATCTCGCAGAGGGCAAAGATGCGGATATCGTGATCTTTAACGAGAATGAGGAGTGGACGGTCACAGACGCTGAGATCGCGTCCAAGTCCCACAACACGCCGTTTATCGGAACAAAACTTTTCGGACGTGTGAAGTATACGATCTGCGGTGGAAAGATTGTATACAAGGATTAAGAACATACAGCAGAGCTCCCTGGCATCGGGCTGATAAGACTCAGAGAGTCCGGTTGGAGCTGGATCCGGGGAGTGCAGCTGTTTTCAGCAATGCAGGAGGAGGCAAAGCTGAGAATTGTGAGAAATAAAGAACAGGAGAAAACAAGTCATGAAAAAATACCAGGTGCTTCTTTTTGATGTGGATGGAACACTTCTGGATTTCGACAAGGCGGAGAGGATCGGCATCGAGCGGGTACTCACCCACTTTGGCGTACCGGCTACAGAGGAGAATGTGCAGAAGTACCACCATCTGAACAAAAGCTACTGGCAGAAGTTAGAGTGCGGGGAGATCACGAGAGAGCAGGTGTTAAGCCTGCGATTTGAGGACTTCTTCGGTGACTTTGGAATCAGGGTAAACGGCGCGGAGGTCGACAGTTTGTATCGCCAGACATTAAATGAGAGCGCGTTCCTTCTGGACGGTGTTATGGATCTTCTCAACGGCTTAAAGGATCGCTATGAGCTTCATATCGTTACAAACGGTGTCGCTGAGACCCAGTATAAACGTCTCGCGGCAGCAGGCCTGGACAAGCTGTTTCAGGGAATCTACGTTTCCGAGGAATCCGGATACCAGAAACCGCAGCAGGAGTATTTTGATTACTGCTTTGAAAAGATGGGCAGAAACGATGTGGAGAACATGCTGATCATCGGTGACTCCCTGACTTCTGACATCCGTGGAGGAAACAATGCCGGAATCGATACTCTGTGGTACAATCCGCACCATCAGGAGAATACAGCCGGTGTGCATGTGGATTACGAGGCGGATACGCTGGAAAAGATAGGTGAGATGCTGAGTTAATTTCGGAAAGACAGCAGCAGGCAATTTTTCTGAAAAGTTATGTAAACTAAAAGCGCCTGGAACGAGATAAAATCCATTTGAAGGCTGGTTTTAATGCCGGTATCTTTCAAAATTGCAAAAAGTCATAGCAATACTGAGAAACATTGTCAGACATCTTGACAAATACGAGGATTTTTCTTATAATTAAGCTTTCCCGGAGAGCATTGTCCGCCGCATACGGATCCGGTGAAGGGACAGAAAGAGCGGCGGCGAATATATAGAAATGAGGGGTGTATTTCATGAACAAGAACACGACAGATATCACATTATCAGCTTACTTTAACGACATCGTGATCGGATATTACGAGGACGAGGACCTGGTAAAACAGTTTGGAAGACAGCTTGGATTCGACGTGGATATGGACACCTTTATGGCGGTATCATTCCAGTATCCGTCTGATATGAACGTAAAACCGGAAGACCGCGAGAAACTTACAAATGCGGCAAATGCGATCATCGCTCTATCCGACATCAACAAAAAGATCGGCGGCAAACAGATCATTACCTGCGACAGCGGTGACTGTGTGATCCTGATCATGAAAGATAAGTCCGGAATGCGCGACCTGATCCCGCAGATCAAGGAGACTGCTCTTCAGGAAGTTGAAAAGATCGAGTCCGACAGAAAGATCCGTGTCGGCATCGGTACGATCGAGAGCGGCATCAAAGGCATCAAGCATACATACAGCAATGCCCAGGATGCGGTAAAGGCCGGCGAGATCTTCAAGAAAGACCGGGTGATCCTTGAATACATGGGTATGGAGATTTACAGCAGCATCAATCAGATGGTTGTAAACTTCGGTGACCGCCTTACCAGAACCGTATTAAAACAGCTCGGTGAGACTGAGAAGCGGGTTCTCGCGAAATACTACAAATGCAAAGAGGACATCGCTGAGACTGCAAGACAGCTCGGAATGTCTGAGGATGATGTAAAGACAAGCTTAAATATGGTCCGTATTAATACCGGACTTGACGTAAATGATACAGAGGATAACTTCAAGCTCCACTTCATTATGATCGCGAAGAAAGTCCTTGAAAACGACGAGAGAATCAAGAAGAATCGTTAATTCACCAGAAAGTTTCTGCTGCTGTCTGCGCATGGCATGAACAGCGGAGTGTAGAAGGTGGACGATACAGAAGAAATCAGCAACAGCCCTGCGCATAATATGTGCCGGGCTGTGAGCCGTTATGGACGGTAAAATGCTGAATGGTAAAAGACAAACCGGCGGGGATCTGCCGGACAGAAGGGGATACACATATGAAGACAATGCTGGAGCGCGGAGCCGGAATTTTAATGCCGGTGTCAAGTTTGCCGTCACCGTATGGAATCGGTACATTTGGCAGTGCGGCCTATGAGTTTGTGGACTTTTTGAAGAAGGCAAGACAGAAATACTGGCAGGTTCTGCCGGTCGGACCGACAAGCTACGGGGACAGCCCGTATCAGTCGTTTTCCGCGTTTGCGGGGAATCCGTATTTTATCGATCTGGACACACTGGTGAAAGAGGGACTTCTCACACAGGATGAGATCAACGCCTGCTACTGGGGCGATAATCCGACCCAGGTGGCATATGATGCAGTGTTCTGGTACCGTTTCCCGCTGCTTAAAAAAGCGTATGCGAGAAGTGAGTACCGGGAGGAACAGGGCTACGAGAAGTTCTGCATGGACAGCTGGTACTGGCTGAACGATTACGCGTTCTACATGGCACTAAAGTTCCATTTTGATAATAAAGAATGGCTGGCCTGGCCGGAAGACATCCGCTTCCGCAAAAAAGAGGCAGTGGAGTCCTACCGTGAGGAGTTAAAGGACGAGATCGACTTCTGGAAATTCCTGCAGTATAAGTTTTACCAGCAGTGGGGAAAACTCCGCACATACGCGAATGAACAGGGAATCTCCATCATCGGTGATATTCCGATCTATGTGGCGCTTGACAGTGCGGACGTCTGGACACATCCGGAATTATTCCTTCTGGACGAGGAAAACCTGACTCCGCTCAAGGTTGCCGGAGTTCCGCCGGATGCCTTCAGTGAGACGGGACAGCTCTGGGGCAACCCGCTGTACCGCTGGGATGTCCAGGAAAAGACAGATTTTGCATGGTGGAAGGAGCGTATGAAAGCGTCCGCCCGCCTGTATGATGTAGTCCGCATCGACCACTTTATCGGCGTGACCCAGTATTACGCGATCCCGGCCGGTTCCGAGGACGGAAAGACCGGAGAATGGTTAAAGGGACCGGGAAAGAAACTCACGGATGCGATCAACATGGTCATCGGGGACACGAAGATCATCGCGGAGGACCTCGGGATCTTTGTTCCGGAAGTCAAGGAACTTCTCGAGGAGACCGGCTATCCGGGAATGAAGATCATCGAGTTTGCATTCAGCGGTGACCGCTTCAATGAGCATCTCCCGCATATGTACTCTCCGAATTCTGTCGTTTACGGCGGAACCCACGACAATGAGACTCTGGTGGGCTATTTTAAGCCGGAAGGGCGCCAGTGGTGGGAATTACAGTACATTGCGGATTACATGGGCGTCTCCCATCAGCATGAGGTCGTAGACAAGGTCCTGAAGACCGCCTATGCGTCTGTCGCGAGTGTTGTCATCTTCCAGGCTCAGGATATCCTGAAACTGGACAACTGGGCGAGAATGAACACGCCGGGTACGGTCGGAAACAACTGGAGATGGAGAATGAAACCGGGCGAACTGAACCAGGATCACATCAACCATCTTTCATGGCTTGTGGATACATTTGGACGGTTCTGACGGTGCGGTCACAGGACAAAAATACCGAGTGACAGAGTCGGCTTTTGTCGATAACAACAGATGTGTGCCGTACGCGGTACAGTGCCGGAAAATAAGGAAAAACGGGCGGTTTGTAAGGGGAAAACAGACCGCCCGTTTCTTGGAAATTCGATTGACACCGGACCGGAATTGTGATATTGTTAAGTTAATTCCGATGCACTATTGAACTCACATGTTTTTGTAAGTCATTTGCGCGATACGATGAATTACAAAAGCATGTGAGTTTTTTGAAATAAAGACCATCAGCGATGTGTGGAGATTTCCAGTAGGGCTTAGTACGGAAAAATTCAATTTTTTATGGAGGTACCAAAATGAACAACGGTACAGTTAAGTGGTTCAATTCTGAGAAAGGCTACGGATTCATCTCCAACGACAACGGCGGCGACGACGTATTCGTACACTTCTCCGCAATCGTAGGCGACGGCTTCAAGACTCTTGAAGAGGGCCAGAAGGTTACTTTCGACACAGAGCAGGATCCGAAGAACAGCAAGAAGCTTCGCGCTGTTAACGTAGTTAAACTCTAATTCGAATAAAAGAGAAAACAAAGAGCTGCCGTTCCGGGAATATCCGGAGCGGCGGTTTTTTGTTTGTTTAACAGGAAATTCCGATGGAACTTCCTGTTAAATAAAAAGGCATTGCATGCCTAAGATGCACGTTCGCGTGAAGATGAAGGATGTCGCAGGCGACCGCGCTCGGCGCGAGAATGTGCCAGGGCATATTCTTTTTATGATAGAAATTTCTGCACCTCTATAAAATTTCCCCCTAAAACAGGCTTTTTTCAAGAAAAGCCTTGCAAAATGCGGCATTTCCTAATAGAATAAGAAGGACTTTGGTAACTGCTCGGCTTGATTTTATGATTTGTGGACAGTTGCCATTTTGATTATGCCCGGATATATCGATCTGCGGCAGAGTGTTTGTGCCCGGCGCGGGATGCGCTAAGGCGCATTTTGTGTTATGATCCACATTGTACGTGGATCCGTAAGTATTTCACAGGTACCCCTTGTCAGTCAAAAGGAGATTTAGAAAATGATTAGTGCAAATAATGTGACACTCCGTGTCGGCAAAAAAGCTTTATTTGAAGACGTAAACATTAAATTTACAGAAGGAAACTGCTACGGTCTCATCGGTGCCAACGGTGCCGGAAAGTCCACGTTCTTAAAGATCTTATCCGGTCAGCTCGAACCGACAAACGGTGAGGTTGTGATCACTCCGGGTCAGCGTCTTTCTTTCTTACAGCAGGACCACTTTAAATACGACGAATATACAGTTCTTGATACCGTTATCATGGGCAACAAGCGCCTCTACGATATCATGAAGGAAAAAGACGCGATCTACGCAAAAGAAGAGTTCACTGATGAGGACGGGATCAAGGCAGCAGAACTTGAGGGCGAGTTCGCAACAATGAACGGGTGGGAAGCAGAGTCTGACGCTGAGAACCTCTTAAACGGTCTCGGAATCGAGACAGAGCTCCACTACAAAATGATGAAAGACCTCCTCGGCGCGCAGAAGGTCAAGGTTCTCCTCGCACAGGCGTTATTCGGCAACCCGGATATCCTGCTCCTCGACGAGCCGACCAACCACCTGGATCTCGATGCGATCGCATGGCTCGAGGAGTTCCTGATCAACTTCGAGAACACGGTCATCGTTGTATCCCATGACCGTTACTTCTTAAACAAGGTCTGCACACAGATCGCTGATATCGACTACGGCAAGATTCAGCTCTATGCCGGAAACTACGACTTCTGGTTCGAGTCCAGCCAGTTAATGATCAAGCAGATGAAGGAAGCAAACAGAAAGAAAGAGGAGAAGATCAAAGAGTTACAGGAGTTCATCCAGAGATTCTCCGCGAACGCTTCCAAGTCCAAGCAGGCGACATCCAGAAAACGTGCCTTAGAGAAGATCGAGCTCGATGAGATCCGTCCGTCCAGCAGAAAATACCCGTATATCGACTTCCGCCCGGCGCGTGAGATCGGTAATGAAGTGCTTTCTGTTGAAGGACTTACAAAGACGATCGACGGTGTAAAGGTTCTCGACAACATCTCCTTTACACTCGGAAGAGAAGATAAAGTTGCACTTGTAGGCCCGAACGAGATCGCGAAGACAACACTCTTCAAGATCCTTGCAGGCGAGATGGAGCCGGATTCCGGAAGCTACAAATGGGGTCTCACAACGACTCAGGCGTACTTCCCGAAGGACAACAGCGCCGAGTTCAACAACGATGATACGATCGTAGACTGGCTGACCCAGTATTCCCCGGAAAAGGATGTTACTTATGTCCGCGGATTCCTCGGAAGAATGCTGTTTGCCGGTGAAGACGGTGTGAAGAAGGTAAAAGTTCTCTCCGGTGGTGAGAAAGTGCGCTGTATGCTCTCCAAGATGATGATCTCCGGCGCGAACGTGCTGATGTTCGATGAGCCGACTGACCATCTCGACATGGAGTCCATCACTGCGTTGAACAACGGAATGAAGAAGTTCCCGGGTGTGATCATCTTCTCCTCCCGTGACCACCAGGTTGTAGAGACAACTGCAAACCGTATCATGGAGATCGTCAACGGACAGCTGATCGATAAGATCACAACCTACGACGAGTACCTTGAGAGCGATGAGATGGCGAGAAAGAGATTCACATATACTCTTACTGAGAGCGAAGAGAATGATGACTGATCTTGCGGCCTGACTGATCTGCTATAAAAATCAGCAGCGTGTAAAAATAAAAAAGAGCACAGGTTCTGTGGATTCCATGGATTAAACTAAGGAATCTACAGAGCCTGTGCTTTTTTGATCAAATCAGTTTTCCCCGGCTTTTGCCAGGATCCCCTTCATTGAAACGATATATACGATCGCCGACACGACCGGTCCGGCGATATCGGAGACCGGTTCTGCAAAGAATGCCGCTTCCGCGCCGAACATTGCAGGCAGCAGGAACAGGGAGACGAAATATAAGCCCTTTCGGAAGAATGAGAGCGGCAGAGCGACCTGTACCTGACCGAGCCCGGTGAAACCGTCGACGATCTCATACTGGAACGCCAGCGGGATGATCGCCAGCGTGAAGATCCGGATCGCCCGGAGCGCCTCAGCGGCAACCGTCGGATCGGATGTAAAGAGACGGACGAACAGGCCGCCGACGGTGCGTGCGAGGATAAACAGCAAGGTGGTGTACGCCGCTGCCAGGATAAAGATATATTTCTGGGCACCTTTTACGCGGTCGGTGTTTCCTGCTCCGAAATTGTAAGCGAGGACTGCCTGGGTTCCGCTCGTGATGCCCCCGAGAGGCATAGTGACGACCAGCATGAAGCTCTGCGCGATCGTCGCGCAGGTGATGAGAAGATCGCCGCGTGCCGCACCGCCGTATTTCTGAAGGATCGCGTTCATCGTGATGATCATGACATTGTCCATCGCGATGATGATGAATGGGGTGAAGCCGATCGTCAGGATCCTGCGTATCAGCCGCCAGTCATAACCGCCGAAAGTGATGCGTACCGGCACAGTCTTTCCGAAGAGCGTTTTCAGCACGAAGGTGCAGCTTGCCGTCTGGGAGAGGACTGTTGCCGTCGCGGCGCCGGAGACACCCATGTGAAAACCGAAGATAAATACAGGATCCAGGACAATATTTAACACCGCACCGATGATGACGGAGTACATACCGGTTTTCGCAAATCCCTGACAGATGATAAACTGATTCATGCCGGTTGACATGAGCGCGAATACGGTTCCTGTCAGATAGATCGTAAAGTACGCGTTTGCGTAGGGCAGTGTGGTGTCGCTCGCACCGAAATACCGCAGCATCGGGATCCGGATCGGGTAGATACAGGCGACCATGAGGACAGAACACAGCGCGAGCATTAAAAAACAGTTGGCGAGGATCCGTTCGGCGGCCTTGTTATCGCCTTGTCCCATCTTCATGCTCATAAGCGGGGCACCGCCGATCCCGACGAGAAATGCGACGGAGCCGATCATCGTCACAACGGGACCGCAGACACCGGCCCCGGCGAGCGCCATATCGCCGGAAACAGGGATGTTTCCGATATACATGCGGTCAACGATGCTGTAAAGAACGCTGACAAACTGCGCCAGCATACTGGGGACCGCGATGCGGATCACAAGTTTTTTTATATTGTCACGGCCGAGATCATTTTCTGCTGCCATAATTACCTCCTGATGATTTACTCCAGGTCGAAAACAGGATGTGTGTAAGATCTGGTGTGATCCTGATCAGTGCAGGCTGAGATCAGCTGCATGTGGCTGTAAAAGACCTCTGAATGTGTCGGAACATGATCTTTTTCAGGATCACAGCCCATAGAGTATAGCACGATTTCCGGAAGCGGTAAATGGAATGAAAGAAGATTGTAAATTACTTTTTTCCGGGAAGAAGGATCTGGATGCGGCGGCATTTGTCAACAATGGGACAAAGAAATGTAAACTATAAAGCAAAAACAAGTTGACAAATGGACGAAACATGCGTATGATATGGGAAGAGTCAATCATAACAATTCCATCTTGAGATACATATGCCGGAATGCAGAATCCAGAAGATCCACAGTTCAGATCACGGCAGCGGAAACGATGGATGTTGGGAGGAAAATAAAAATGGAAAACACAGCAGCAAAACACCACATGTCAACTGCACAGATGACAGTGACAGCGCTGATGACAGCGATCACCTGTATTCTTGCCCCGATGGCACTTCCGATCCCGGTAAGCCCGGTACCGATCAGTCTGACAAACCTGGTGATCTTCTTTATGGCATATATTCTTGGAACAAAGCTTTCCGTAGCGAGCTATGTCTTATATCTGCTCCTGGGAACCGTAGGACTTCCGGTATTCTCCGGATTTTCCGGCGGTGTCGGCAAGCTTCTCGGACCGACCGGCGGATATCTCATCGGTTTTATCTTCCTTGCAGCGATCGTCGGCTTCTTCGTTGAGAAGTTCCCGACAAAGATCTATATGCATGTGATCGGCATGATCCTCGGTATGGCAGTCTGCTACGCGTTTGGTACGGCATGGCTTGCAGGCCAGCTTGGAATGAGCTTTGTCGCAGGACTCGGAGTCGGCGTGATCCCGTATCTTCCGGGCGATACCGCAAAGATCATCATCGCGATCATCGCAGGACCGCAGATCCGCAAGGCAGTATCCAGATTCATGTAGGTATTTCATAAAACTCATATACATCTAAAAAAGTCCGCAGCAATTTTTATGCTGCGGACTTTTTGATGACCGGGGAAATTCGCGGAATCTCCGATCCGGACAAAACCGGATCAATATCCGTAAGCCAGTGCGCCTCCATCAACCGCGAAATCCTGCCCGGTGATGTAGGTGGCACCATCGCTGATCAGGAACTTAGCCATTGCACCGAGATCCCTGGTATCGCCGAACGCATGAACCGGCATTCTTGCGAGGATCGCGGCTTTTCTTTCTGGAGTCATGACCTGCTTGTTCATCTCACTCGGGAACCAGCCCGGCGCGATGCTGTTGACACAGATGTTGTCGTTTGCCCACTCGATGGCGAGCCCGCGTGTCAGACCGCAGACCGCAGATTTGCTGACGCAGTACGGAACGACTTCGGTGAAGCCGAGATGCGCGGCCATGCTGCTGATATTGATGATGCGTCCTTTATGTTTGCTCTCTTTTAAATACGGGTAGCAGATCTGGCTCAATGCGAACAGACTTGTCACGTCCACATCCAGGATCTTTTTAAAGTCATCCATCGGGAAAACTTCCGCGCGTGCCTTTTTGGTGATCCCGGCATTGTTTACGAGAAAATCGAGACCGGATTTTCCTGCGATCTCTCCGATCAGCTTTTTCATTGCATCATAATCCGTGACATCTCCCTTTACATGGATCACGCCGGGAGCAGACGGCGCAAGACCTTCTTTTTCCTTTCCGGTACGGCTGATCACATATACGGTTGCCCCGTTTTCGGCCAGTACATTTGCGATCGCGTATCCGATCCCGCTGCTTCCGCCGGTAACGATACCGGCGCGTCCTTCAAATTCTTTCATGATGATATATGCCTCCTCAAAATCATAAAACAGATCGAAGATCTGTAGTTATAAGCTCTGGCAGCGATAGCTGTGACAGTTTTCGTTGATCAGATCCCAGTCGAGCTCGGCCCCGACACCAGGTTTGTCAGGTACATAGATATATCCGTCGCGGATCGGCAGATCACCTTTCATGGGAAGTCTGTAGTTATCTTCCGGGACAAAGTACTCGAAATATTTACAGTTCCGGATGCTGCAGCTTACATGCACGTTTGCAAGATCCATGTAATTCATGGTCGTTGTGTGGATCTCACAGTTTAATCCGAAGCTGTCTGCCATGTGAGCGATCTTTAAAGTCCCTGTGACGCCGTCTTTCCAGCTTACATCTGCGCGGACGATATCGGCTGCATGCTGTGCCACACTCTGCGCAACGCCCCAATGACAGCCTCTGGTCGTCTCTGTAGCGGCGATCGGGATGTCTACGGTCTTGCAGAGTTCGGTGTATTTGTAAAGTTCGAAATCGCGGAACGGCTCCTCAAACCATTCATATCCAAGCCGCTCCAGCTGTCTTGCGACACGGATGGCATCGTCCAGCGTATACTCGCCGACCGGGTCACTCATGAGCGTATAATCCGGACCAACGGCTTCCCGGACAGCTTCGTGGACTTTCATGTCAAATTCGACCGGTCCGCCCGGATGTGCCTTGTATCCTAAAATCCCTTTGCTCTTATAATAAAGTGCTTCATCGACATATTCCTGCACAGTGGCGTGGAAATTTCCGCTGGCATATACCGGAAGCTTTGTGCGGTAAGCGCCGATATATTTATAAAGCGGAAGACCGGCTGCTTTTGCACACATATCCCAAAGTGCGACATCCACCGGACCCGGAAGAAATACGGGAAAAAATGCTTCATGACGGTCAACATTCCACAACTCATAAAAGATCGCCTCATGATCGTGCGGATCACGTCCGAGCAGGATCGGAGCGATACTGTCGTGGAGATAACTTTCGGTTACACCGCCGCTGCGGGCAGCCATACAGGTTGCGGTCCCTTCGGTTCCGTCATCTGCGGTCAGCCGGATCGCGAAAACATCCCAACCCATTTTGGCGCCGCCCTGACGTTTTTCGTCGAAGAGACATTTATCGCGGGTTACCCACCATGTCTCGAACTTTGTAATGATCATAATGATTCTCCTGAAATGAATAAAGTCTCTGCACTGTAAGATAAAAACTCCATTCCGGAAGTTTTCAGCGCAGAATGTCACAATTACACAACATAGATATATCACAATGCCAAATTTGATGATTGAATTATATCACATATTGCACTATAATACAAATATAATATAGAAAATAAAGGAGAAAGTGCACAATGAGCAAGTGGAACGACGACAAAGAACTCTTTAAGCTTATGAAAGAAAAACTCTATACTCCGGTCGTAGGAGACATCCTTGATACCATGGGATATAATCACCAGTTCCTGCCTCCGGAGATCATGCCGTTAAAAGATGACATGAAACTGGCCGGGAGAGCGTGTACGATCCTGGAACATAATGTATATGAAGCACAGAAAAAGCCGTTTGGACTTCTGACAGAAGCACTTGACCAGCTGAAGGAAGATGAGATCTATATAGCGACGGGAGCGGGAAACAGTGCTCTCTGGGGAGAACTCCTCACGGCGACAGCCAGGACGCGCGGAGCTGTGGGAGCAGTTCTTGACGGATATACACGTGACACTCCGCAGGTCCTTGCACAGAATTTCCCGGTATTTGCAAGGGGACGCTGGGCACAGGACTCTTCGATCAGAACGAATGTGGTGGACTTCCGCTGCACGATCGAGATCGGCCAGGTTACGATCCACGATGGTGACATTGTGTTCGGAGATATGGACGGTGTGCTGATCATTCCGAAAGAAGTGGAAAAAGAATGTATCGAGAAGGCGTTTGAAAAAGCAGCGGGTGAGAAAAAAGTCCGCAGTGCGATCGAAGGCGGGATGAGCGCGACGGAAGCGTTTAAAGTATTTGGCATCCTGTAATAAAGCGGACGAATATTAAAAACGAAGACAAAAAAGACGGGCTGCCGTGATCCGGAATCGGATAATCCGATACGGGATCACGGCAGCCTTTTGGTTTTATTGTCAGTTATCGTTTTCCATCATTTTCAGTGATTTGATCAGGGAGTGGTTGATGTGCAGGATGATCGCGTCCTGGACGGCATCTTCGTTCTCCCTTAAAAGCGCATCGATAATGGCGCGGTGCTGTTCAAGGTTGTCAACACGGTTCTGGTCATCCTTCAATGCGGCGTAGACGGCGAGACGCATCTGCTGGATCATCACAGACTGGTACAGGTTGATCAGGATCTCGTTCCCGGTGATATCGACCAGATAGGAATGAAAAGAGGTATCGATCTGAAATTCATCATAATCCGGACCGGCGGCCGCCTTTTCAAACTGCTTCAGATATTCTAAAAGCCTGCTCTTGGAGTACATGGAGATATATTTCCTACAGACAGTCGGCTCGATCAGCTTACGTGTCTGATAGAGATCGTCGATACTTTTTTCGGTAAAAGGAGTGATCCGCATTCCCTTGCGCGGGAAAATGTCGATCAGATTCTCTGCCTGCAGCATGAGCAGCGCCTCGCGGAGTGGCGTTCTTCCAAAGGATGTCTCTTCCAGAAGCTGCTTTTCATTAAGTTCCTGTCCCGGCAGGTATTCACAGGATACGATCTTGCGATAGAGATATTCATATGCCTGATTTGTCAATGCTTCTGCCATTGTTCTCCTCCTTTTTGGTAAATATGCTGTAACAAGCATATATAATTTTGTGACAAATTGCAAGTGAAAATTCACAGAAATCCATTGAAATATATCACAAAATAGTGTAATATGATGATAGATATATCACATGGCAAAAACAAAGACAAAATAATAACGGGAGGAACAGGAAAAATGAATGAAAATGAGACATATATCAAAGATATACGAATCTACCAGGCTGTCAGCAAACTGAGCCATCCGATCGCAGATTCCACTCATGATATCAGCAAGATCGCGTTTTACGTTCTTGAGGTTGAGACAAAGGGCGGAGTGATCGGTCAGGGATATCTTTTAAGCTTCCATTACAGCCCGAACGCAATTGAAGGCGCCTTAAAAGATATGAAGAATTTCGTACTCGCGAAAGATTATCATGTATATGAGACCGCACAGGTCCAGAAGGATTACGAGATCGAAAGTGAGTATTTCGGAATCGTCGGACTTCAGAGATGGGCACTGGCAACTTTAAACGTAGCAATGTGGGATGCATGGGCAAGAACCATGGGACAGCCGATCTACCGGATGTTCGGATGCCACAGAAAACCGATCCCGGTATACGGAAGCGGCGGATGGATCAGCTACACGGACGAGGAACTTGTTGATGAGGTTGTAAACTACCAGAAACGTGGATTTACAGCAGTCAAGATCAAAGTCGGAAGTCCGGATATGGAACGTGATATCCGCAGATTAAACCTTGTAAGAGAGGCAACCGGTCCGAATATGAAGATCATGATGGATGCGAACCAGGGTATGGATGTTCCGTCAGCCGTTAAACTGATCAGCAATGTGGAACATCTCGGAATCTTCTGGTTTGAGGAGCCGGTCGTTAATACAGATTTTGAAGGATATGCAACGATCCACTCAAAGACAAAGGTCAGCCTTGCAATGGGTGAGAGAGAGTACTCCACAGTTGCTCTCCGCGAACTGATCGGAAGACGTGCCCTTGATCTTTGGCAGCCGGATCTGATCCGTCTCGGCGGTGTTGAAGCATGGAGAGACAGCGCGGCACTTGCAAACGCTTACAATATTCCGGTACTTCCTCACTACTATAAAGACTATGATGTACCGCTTCTCTGCACAGTTGCAAACCCGTATGGCGCAGAGAGCTTTGACTGGATCGATGCGATCATCGATAATCCGATGGTCATCGACAATGGTTTTGCCCGTCCGCGTGAAGGTGAAGGATGGGGCTTCCGCTTCCTGCATGAGTTCATGACAGAGGTAAAATAAGGAGTGATCTGAAATGAGAGCGATCGTTCTTCCGGAACCGTGGAAGGCTGTGACAGCCGAAAGAGAAATTCCGGTTCCAAAACAGGGAGAGGCATTACTGAAAATGGTCTGCGGAGGGATCTGCGGAAGTGACCTGGCTTCCTACCGCGGCCAGTCCGCATACGTCAGCTATCCGCGTACGATCGGACATGAATTCGCTGCCGAGGTTGTGGAAGTCGGCGAGAATCCATATGGGATCAAAAAAGGAATGCTGGTGACGGGAAACCCGTATTTCAACTGCGGGACCTGTTATTCCTGCCGGCGCGGTTATGTGAATGCCTGCATCCACAATGAGACGATGGGTGTCCAGAGGGAAGGAGCTTTCAGCGACTACTTCACGATGCCGGTCGAGCGGCTGTTTGACGGCGCAGGGATCGATCCGAAGGAGCTGGCGCTCGTTGAGCCATTCTGTATCAGTTACCACGGTGTGTCCAGAGCGGAATTAAAACCGGGGGACAAGGTGCTGATCTTTGGCGCGGGAGCGATCGGGATCCTGGCCGGTGTTGCGGCAAAAAGTTTCGGAGCGAAAGCTTATATCACGGATATTGCCGAAGAAAAGGTAAAAAAAGCAGTCAATGATTTCGGGCTGGACGGCGGATTTGTCAATGACAGCCCGGAAAAACTGACGGAATTTATCGGGACGGTCACAGGAGGAGACGGATTCGACGCAACGGTGGAAGCTGTTGGCGCCCCGGCAACATTCTTAGCTTGTGTGAAGGCAGTTGCCAGCCGCGGAAAGATGGTTGTGATCGGTGTCGCGAAGAAAAATGCGGATTTCAATTTCCTGGAAGTTCAGAGAAAAGAATTGAATATGTATGGATCCAGAGGTGCAACCTCAGACGATTTCCGGGAAGTATTAAAACTTGTCCGCGAAGGATTTGTGGATCTTACAAAACTGATTTCCAGAACATATTCCGCAGATCATGCGGAAGAAGCATTTGAAGATCTCGATAAAAATTATGGGGAAATCGTAAAAGCTGAATTCGAGTTTTAAACAGAAACTGTAAAAATGTATTTTATTTATGGGAGGAAAAAACTTATGAAGAAAAGAGCAATGGCAGCCGTATCAGCAGTAATGTGTGCATCCATGGTACTCAGCGCATGTGGCAGCAGCGCATCCACAAGCACAACCGCAGCACCGGCAGAGACAAAAGCAGCTGAGGAGACAAAAGCAGAAGAGACGACCGCAGCGGCAGCATCCGGAGACGTTGTAACGATCAACATCGGTTTTGAGAACACGACCGAGGAGCCGATCGGACAGGCTGTTGAAAAATGGGCAGAACTCTTAAAAGAAGAGAGCAATGGCACCATGGAACTCAAAGTATTCGCAAACAGCGCACTCGGAAACAAGAGTAAACTGATCGACCAGATGGTCATGGGTGAGAATGTGATCACGATCGCAGACGGCGCTTTCTATGCTGATTACGGTGTTCCGGATCTTGGTATCCTCTATGGACCGTTCTTCTTCGATAACTGGGATGAGGTATGGAAGCTGATCGACAGTGACTGGTATAAAGACCAGTGCAGCAAGCTTGCCGACAAAGGACTTACCGTTCTTGGCTCCAACTGGATCTATGGTGAGCGTGAGTTAATGACGAAAGACAAAGCAGTTGTACCGGCAGATATCAAGGGTAAAAAGATCCGTCTCGCAAACAGCCAGATCTATGTAGAGGGCTTCAATGCATTAGGCGCTACCGCAGTGCCGATGGCTCTTGGTGATGTATACACAGCATTACAGAACGGTACTCTTGACGGCGTTGAGAACCCGCTTTCCACATTATACGGACAGAGTTTCCAGGAAGTTACAAAGAACATCCTTATGACAGGACATATCTTAAACTTCACAACATGGTGCATCGGAACAGATTACCTCAACACTCTGACCCAGGAACAGCAGGACCTCTTATTCAAGACATGTGAGGAAGCTGGTCTCTACAACAACGAGAAACAGGAGGCTGCAAACGAAGACTACCGCAAGAAACTGGAAGATGCAGGCGTAACCTTCACAGAGCTGACAGACGAAGAGAGAGCACAGTGGAAGGAAGCAAGCCTTTCCTTCTATGAGAAAGGTTCTCAGTTTGGCTGGAGTGATGGTTTGTACGATACAGTAAAAGCTGCAATCCAGTAGAAAGAGATCTGTCAGGGGCTGTCATTTTTGACAGCCCTGTAGATAAGGATGGTGAAAACAATGAAAAAATTCCTGGATATCCTAGACAGAATCGAGGTTGCAGTGGCATCTCTGGTGCTGGCAGTGCTGATTGGCGTTACATTTGTTGGAGTACCAATGCGTTACATATTCAGTCGGCCATTTACGTGGGAAGAAGAATTTCAGCTTGCATGTATGGTGTGGATCACATTCCTGGCAGCACCTGCAGCGTTCCGCACGAAGAGCCATGTGGCGATTGAAATTTTGGTGGACGCACTTCCCAAAAAGATACGTAAAGGAATAGAACTTTTAATTCCTGTAATCGTGTACGCAGTACTGATTTATTTCCTGTTTAGGAGCAAAGACTATATCAATGTTATGCTGCGTACAAACCGTAAGACGCCAATCCTTATGATCCCGTATGCATGGATCTATGCGATTGCTCCGGTTTCCATTGTACTTATGTTGATCAGCTATACAGAAGAAAAATATTATGAATTAAAGGAACTGTTTAAAGACGGTGGAAAGGGGGAGAACGTATGAATTCAGCTGTTGGTATTATGGCGATCATTCTCCTTGCCCTGCTGTTTTTTAAAATTCCGGTATTTGTGGCAGTGCTTGGAGCTTCCGTTGTTTATTTTATACTGACTCCGGGTATTAATCCAGCTGTATTTGCACAGCAGGCGATTACCGGTTCCGAGAGTGTGACACTTCTTGCAATCCCGTTTTTCGTATGTGCAGGTGTTCTCATGAACTACACGGGGGTTACAAAGAGAATCATGGATTTCTGTGCGGTCCTGACCGGAAGAATGTACGGTGGACTTTCACAGGTAAATATCCTTCTTAGTACATTGATGGGCGGACTTTCCGGTTCCGCACTTGCGGATGCCGCGATGGAGGCAAAGATGCTGGTTCCGGAGATGGAATCCAAAGGGATTGGCAAAGCATTTTCCACGGTAGTAACTGCGGCTTCCAGTATGATCACACCGTTAATCCCGCCGGGAATTGGACTGATTCTCTATGGCTGTATTGCGAATGTATCAATCGGTAAATTGTTCATTGCCGGTTTTGGTCCGGGTATTCTTCTTTGTATAACAATGATGTTTATGGTGTCCAGAATTTCAAGAAGACGCGGTTATCTTCCGCTCCGCAAAGACAAAATGACGGGGACGATGTTCTGGACATCCTTTAAGCCGGCAATTCTCCCGTTATGCCTTCCGATCATCATCATCGGCGGCGTTCGTCTCGGTATATTTACGGCCACAGAGGCCGGTGCTGTTGCAATCGTATATGCTGCTGTCCTCGGATTCGGCTACAGAGAGTTGGGACCGAATGAAATTCGTCAGGGCTTAAAAGAGACTCTTATGACAACGTCATCCATCATGCTGATCGTTGCGGCGGCGTCTACATTCTCCTGGATCCTCACAAAAGAGATGATCCCGCAGATGTTTACCCAGTGGATGATCTCTGTGATCCATAATAAATGGATTTTCCTTGTTGCTGTTGATATCTTCCTGATCTTTGTCGGCATGTTCGTAGAGGGAAATGCCAGCATGATCGTTCTCGTGCCGTTATTTGCGCCGGCCGCGACAGCATACGGAATCGATCCGATCCACTTCGCAATGGTATTTATTTTCGCAAACGCCATCGGTGCTTTCACACCGCCGATGGGAACATTAATGTTTGTAACCTGCGGTGTTACAAAGTGTTCCACAAAGGATTTCATCAAGGAAGCCGTTCCGTTTTATGCACTGTTATTCGGCTGCCTTCTGATCCTTACATTTATCCCGATTTGCTCGACCGGACTCGTAAACATCATTTATTAGGCGCAGAAATCATAAAAACTGATAGAAAACACGCTGGTTTCATGACCGCGCTTATCAGTATATGGAGCCGGATATGAAGGAGATGGAACATATCCGCCGGCAGGGATATACGCTCGTTGACTGCGAAGAGCAGAGCTACAAGCAGGAAGCGGCATGCCCGATCTTTGATTTTTATGGTGATATCATGGCAGCGCTGACATTTGTGTCGATCAAAGATGGAAATACGAGAGAACTGGTCAGAAGGATCTGTCTTTTACGACAATTTGCGGAACAGATCTCCAAGTCAGTGCGACAGAGATAAAAAGACCGGAGAATACAGTTGGCAAGTGGGCTGCTGCATGAAATGTGCGGCAGCCTGCTTTTTATTTACCAGGAAAAGAAATATTCTTGACATTTACCTATAAAACTATGTATGATAAGTTCTGCACTATACCAGTAGATCATGAATGATCAGAGGGGTCCGCAGACACAAAACAGAGCACTGGTCCGGGAAGGGACAGTCGATGGGCAGATCCCGCAAGTGTAGTGAAGGAGGAAACAAAAGACCATGAAACAGGTTCATGAAACATTAGACCGGATCCTTCCGGAGATCATCGCGATGAGTGAGGACATTTACCGCCATCCGGAACTTGGATTCAAGGAATTCAGAACGAGAGAAAAAACGATCGAGGCTCTGGATAAAGCAGGGATCCCGCATGAGGATGTTGCTTACACGGGAATCCGCGCTGTGCTGGATTCGGGAAAACCGGGTCCGAATATCGGTCTGATCACGGAATTTGACGCAGTTCCGACTTTCGGACATCCGTATGCCAGCGAGGACAGCTATGCCGCCCACACATGCGGTCATTACGGTCAGCTCGGCGTCATGATGAGTTTATTCCTGGCGATCAAAGAATCAGGGATGTTGAAAGATCTCTGTGGCAAGGTTACACTTCTTGTAACGCCGGCAGAAGAATTCTGCGATATGGATTACCGGAAAGAGCTGATCAGAGAGGGAAAGATCTCCCACCCATCAGGAAAACAGGAAATGATCGCCACAGGCGTGTTCGACGATGTGGATCTCATGCTTTCCTGCCATGCAATGGGGATCGACATGACAAAATATCATGCGGAGATCGGCTCCAGCTTAAACGGTTTCATCATGAAACGCGCGATCTTTACTGGAAAGGCGGCGCATGCGGGCGCAAATCCGGAAGGTGGTGTAAATGCATTAAATGCAGTCAATCTCGCAATGACCGGAATCAACTTCCTGCGCGAGACATTCCGCGCTGATGATGCGATCCGTGTCCATTTCTTCGTTCCGGAAGGCGGACAGTCCGTCAACACGATCCCGGCAAGAACGCAGCTGGAAATGTATGTCCGGGCGAAAACCGTTCCGGCGATCTTCGAGACGAACGCGAAAGTAACGCGTGCGATCCGCGCAGGTGCACTTGCGATCAACTGTGATCTGGAGATCCAGGATACTCCGGGATACTTCCCGCTTCATCAGGACGAGAACCTGACAGCGCTTGTGAAAAAACATATTCTGGATTACATCGATGAGAGCATGATCGCCCAGGGAACCCACGGATTTGCTTCCGGTGATATGGGAGATCTGTCACTGATGTGGCCGATCGTCGAGATCGGAGTTGCCGGATTTGAAGGCAGCATCCACGGAAAAGATTTTAAGACGGTGGATCCTGAACAGGCATATTGTGTTCCGGCACATTATTTTGCGGACACCGTGATCGACCTGCTGTCTGACGGCGGTGCTTCTGCATGGAAGATCAAAGAGGCATTCCAGCCGGTAATGAACAAGGAGAACTATCTGGAGACCCTGGACAGTTTGAATAAATCAACGTTTTACGAAAAGGAGAACAACTAATTATGAGAAAGAAAATCGTATGCAGCACACTGGCTATGGCACTGGCAGCTTCCATGCTGTTCGGATGCGCGAGCGAGAGCAAGACTGAGACAACAGCCGCAGCAGGAGAGACAACTGCAGCTGCTGAAACAACTGCGGAGGCAGCAAAGGCAGAGACAAACGGTGAGAAGTTAAAAGTGACACTTCTTGTTACCGGTTCTTTCGGCGATAAGGCATTCAATGATTCCGCGCAGGCCGGCATGGAAAAGCTTGAGGCTGAGCTTGGCGACAAGGTTGAAGTAAACATGGTCGAGATGGGCAGCGACAAGACAAAGTTTGAAGGTTCCATGTTAGACGCTTGTGAGTCCGATGCAGACCTTATCATCACAGGTCTCTGGGATATGAAGGAGATCACAGAGAAGGTTGCTCAGGAGTTCCCGGAGAAGAAGTTCATCATCTTTGATACAGATGTTGACTACACCATCGGCGACTTAAGCAACGTATACTCCATGAGCTACAAGCAGAACGAGGGCGCATTCCTTGCAGGTGTTCTTGCAGCAAGTGCGACAAAGTCCGATATGGAATACGCAAACGAAGACAACGTGATCGGTTTCGTAGGTGCAAAGGATACAGCAGCTGTTATCAACGACTCTGCAGTCGGCTTCATCGAGGGCGCTCAGTTCGTAGATCCGGATGTGAAGGTACTTGTTTCCTACGTTGGTTCTTATGTTGACTCCGCAACAGCAAAAGAGCTTGCGATCACTCAGTACTCCAACGGCGCTGACGTTGTATTCGTAGCAGCAGGTCCGGCATCCGTAGGTGTTATCGAGGCAGCTGCAGAAAGCAAGAAGTACTGCATCGGTGTTGACTCCGACCAGGCACTTGCTTACGAGGGCAAGGACGAGGCAAACTTCATCATCTCTTCCGCGATCAAGGGCGTTGGCGACAGCATCTACAATGCAGTTGAGAAGGCAGTTGATGGAACACTTCCGTATGGTGAATATCAGACCCTTGGTATCGAGGACGGCGTTGTAGGTCTTGCTGACAATGATATCTATCAGTCTGTTGTATCTGACGATGCAAAGAAGGCAGTCGAGGACGCAAAAGAGAAACTGCTTTCCGGCGAGGTCAAGGTTGATTCCGCTTACGGCATGGATGAGGCAACCTTAAAAGGCATCATCAACGGAGCACAGTAAAGGAAAACAGCTGAGACATGCACCCATAGTTTAGTTCACATCTCCTGTATCAGGCAGAAATGAAGCAGCAGGCGGAAAATACTGTTCCCGGGGTCATCCCGGAGCAGACCGCCCGGCGCTTTCCCTGTCCGCGGATCGCAGGAGATGTTGCTTTTTATCATCATGCATAACGGTGGGGACGACTGCCGGAACATACAGGCGGATAAGAGCTTTACCTGGAGGAGAATGAATGGAGCAGGAGATCATTTTAGAGGCCCGGAATATCACAAAAGTATACCCGGGCGGCGTTGTGGCAAACCATAATGTCAATCTGCAGATCAAAAAAGGTGAGATCCATGCGCTGGTCGGAGAGAACGGTGCAGGAAAGTCAACTTTGATGAAAATGCTGTTTGGTATGCTGGCACCGACGGAAGGCCAGATCTTTGTGGATGGAAAAGAAGTACACTTCTCTTCATCCAGCGATGCGATCGCGGCCGGACTCGGCATGGTACACCAGCACTTTATGCAGGTCCCGTCCATGACTGTGGCGGAGAACCTGATCCTCGGTGCAGAGCCGGGAACCGCACTGAAAGTAGACAGGAAAGAAGCAGTGCGGATCACGACAGAACTTTCCGACAAATACAATCTGAAGGTAGAGGCAAAAGAAAAGGTCGAAGACATTTCTCTTGCCATGCGCCAGAAACTTGAGATCTTAAAGGCACTCTACCGGGGCGCGCATATCCTGATCCTGGATGAGCCGACAGCCGTGCTGACACCGCAGGAAACAGAGGAACTGTTTGAACAGTTAAAACTTTTAAGAGAACATGGCCACACGATCATCTTCATCTCACACAAACTAAATGAAGTCAAGGCACTCTGCAACCGCATGACGATCCTCAGGGACGGAAAGACCATGGGAACGTATGAGATCTCAGATCTTGATGAGAGGGAGATCTCCCGCCTGATGGTCGGCCGTGATGTCAGCCTGGATATTGAAAAAGAGGAGATGGAGTTTGGAAAAACCGTCTTTTCAGTAAAAGATCTTGTCTATGTGGACCAGTTCGGAAAGACGAGACTGGATCATGTCTCGTTTTCCATCAAAGAGGGTCAGATCCTCGGAATTGCCGGTATTGATGGAAACGGACAGTCGGAGCTCGTTGAGGCGATCGTCGGAACCTTAAAGCAGCAGCAGGGAACGATCACGATGAATGGAAAGGATATTTCCAATGCTCCGGTACTCGCCCGTCAGGAAGCAGGAATCTCCCATGTCTCAGAAGACCGTATGAAATTCGGAACGGCTCCGAAACTTTCCCTGGAGGACAACACGATCTCAAAGGTTTACTATACGGATAAATTAAAAACACACGGACTTCTCGACAGCAAAAAAATCAGCGAGTTTACAAACAGGATCTTAAAGGAATTCCTCGTAAAATACGATAATTCCAAACAGTCCATCGCGGAACTTTCCGGTGGTAATGTCCAGAAGGTCGTTGTTGGCCGTGAGTTTGACTATGAACCGGATCTCCTGATCATGAACCAGCCGACGCGCGGAATCGATGTCGGTGCGATCGAGTTCATCCGGAAAAAGATCGTTGACATGAGAAGCAGAAAGAAAGCGATCCTGCTCGTCTCCGCGGATCTGAGCGAGATCCTTTCCCTGAGCGACACGATCCTCGTCATGCATGAAGGCCGGATCGTCGGACATATCGCGGATGTGAAGAAGACATCGGAGAACGAGCTTGGTCTTTACATGCTCGGTGTAAAAGAAGATTCCAAAGAGCAGATCGGAGGTGCCTGCTGTGAATAAGAAATTTACCATCGTAAGACTGCTCTGTGCATTCGGGATCGCCATTGCCCTGTCTGTGGCAGTCATCTTCGCAGTCAGTGAAGAACCGGTGACAGCGATCTACAACCTGTTTTTGGGACCGCTGCAGTCGAAACGTCACTTTTTTGAAGTATTTGCGAGCAGTGTGCCGCTGATCTTTACAGGACTTGCGCTGGGACTTGTCTTTAAGTCCGGAAACTTCTCGATGATCGCGGATGCATGTCTGTATACAGGCGCGGTCGTGACCGCGGCGCTTGCCATCAAAACATCTCTTCCGTTTGCAGTCCACCCGATCGTCATCATGATCGCGGCAGCGGCAGTCGGTGGAGTGATCGGCAGCATCCCGGCTCTTTTGAAAGTGTATTTCCACACAAATGAACTTGTAACTTCCCTGATGTTCAACTATGTATTCTTCTATCTCGGGATTTACAATGTGACAAAATTCCTGGCAGACCGCGAGGCGGGAACCTTTGCATCAAAGAAATATCAGGCGACGGCAGCACTCGGAAAGCTGATCCCGGGGACAAATTTCCATGTTGGATACCTGATCGCGATCGCGGCCGTGATCGCCTTATACATTCTTGTATACAAGACGAAATTCGGATATGAAGTGCGCATCTCCGGAAGCAATCCGGAATTCGCAAAATATTCCGGGATCAGGACAAGCCGTGTCATCATCATGACCCAGATCATTGCAGGTGCTGTTGCCGGTCTCGGCGGTGCCGTGGAGCAGATGGGAATGTACCAGCGTTTCAACTGGCAGGATTCCCCGTCTTACGCATGGGACGGTGTCATCATCGCGATCCTGTCCGGCAACAATCCGAAAATGGTCCCGTTTGCCGCGTTTTTCCTGGCATACATCCGTGTCGGTGCGGACCTCATGTCACGCCGCTCTGATGTACAGAATGAGCTCGTTTCGATCATCCAGGCCGTTCTGATCCTGTTTGTAACGGCAGAGCGGTTCATGGCGGGATGGAAACAGCGCGAAGAAGCGAAAAAAGCACTGAAAGGGGAGGCGTAACAGATGAATCTTTTACAGGAAATTTTAAAAACATTAAGTCTCCCGGAGTTCTACTTCGCGATGTTCCGAAGCGCGACGCCGGTGCTCTTAACAACACTTGGCGCGATGATCTCGTCCAGATCGGGGACAAGCAATATCGCACTGGAAGGAACGATGCTGATCTCCGCGTTTGTCGGCGTTGTCGTCAGCGCCTTTTCCCACAGCGCATGGATCGGATTCCTGGGGGCGGTATTTGCAGGATTTGTTGTCAGCAACATTCTCGCCTACTTTATCCTGAAATTAAACTCCAATGCGGTCATTTCCGGTATCGCATTAAACACGTTTGCATCAGGAGGAACGATCTTCGTCCTCTATCTGATCACGGGGGAAAAAGGCGCATCCACATCCCTGGAATCTTTAAAACTTCCGAGTTTAACGATCCCGGTCGTAAAAGACATCCCGGTGATCGGTGCTGTCCTTTCCGGACATCATGTCCTGACATACACAGCACTTGTTTTAGTGGCAGTTGTATGGTATATGTTTAAGTACACAAGACTCGGTATGCATATCCGTGCGGTCGGGGAATCTCCGGATGCGGCGGAATCAGTCGGCATTCCGGTAAAGCGGATCAAATATATCGCACTCTGCCTGAGCGGGATCCTGACAGGTATGGCGGGCGCCTTCCTGTCCATGGGATATGTAGGACTTTTCTCATCCGGAATGACTGCCGGACGCGGTTATATCGCACTGGCGACGCAGGCGATCGCGGCGGGAAATGCAGTGATCGGAATGCTTGCATCCCTGCTGTTCGGATTCTGCCAGAGCCTTGCGAACTATCTGCAGAATTCTTCCATTCCGCTTCAGTTTATCCAGATGATGCCTTATCTCATCATCATCATTGCCTACACGATCTACTGCGCGATGGTAGAACATAACAAGAAAAAGAAACAGATGAAAGCTGCGGCTGGGAAGTGATCCCGGCCGGAGAGGAAACAGCTCCTGGGAACGGGAGCTGTTTTTAGAAGACAGAAAGGAGAATGAATCTATGGGTCATGTAACAGAACTTCACCTACATCTGGACGGCTCACTCCGCCCGGAGACAGTCTGGGAGCTTGCGAAAGAACAGGGGATCAGGCTTCCTGCGGAGAGCGCGGAAGAAGTAAAGTATAAAATGGAAGTGCCGGAAGACTGCAGGACACTGGAGGAATATCTGGAGCGCTTTGATCTTCCGCTTCTTGTCCTTCAGAGAGCAGACGCGATCGAGCGTGTGACTTATGAGCTTGTGGAAGATCTTGCAAAGGAAGGTGTGGATTATGCGGAGATCCGCTTTGCACCGCAGCTTTCCGTAAATGGCGGTCTGACGCAGGATGAAGTTGTCGAGGCAGCGATCCGCGGTGCGGAGCGCGGCATGAAGGCCTATCCGGAGATCCGTGTCGGACTGATCCTCTGCTGCATGCGCGGAGCAGACAATGAAGCGTTGAACATGCAGACGGTGGAGACAGCGAAAAAGTATCTTGGACCGGTCGTGTGCGCGGTTGACATTGCCGGCGCGGAAGGCCTGTTCCCGACGGAAAACTTTGCACCTGTCTTTGCGAAAGTCCGTGAATACGGAATCCCGATGACGATCCATGCAGGAGAGGCTGCTGGACCGGATAGCATGAAGACAGCGCTTTCCTTCGGGACAAAGCGCATCGGACATGGAGTTGCGGCGATCAATGATCCGGAACTGATCCGGAGACTGATCGACGAGAATGTGACACTTGAGGTATGTGTGACGAGCAATTACCACACAAAAGTTGTCCCGGCGATCGAGATGCATCCGATCCACAAGCTTCTCGATGAGGGAGTCCATGTGACAGTAAACTCTGATAACCGGACATGTTCCAGAACGACACTTCAGAAAGAGAAGGAAGTCTTAAAGGAACAGCTCGGATTCAGCGACGAGGAGATCGAAAAGATGCAGGAATATGCCTGGGAGGCAAGATTCCTGAAATAAAAGGAATAAGATACAGGAAAGCGACAGAATGAACGAAAAAACTCCGGGAATTCTGTCGCTTTTTCTGTACTAAAAAATATATATTCCATTAAGCGGAATTAAAATCGTCAAAAATATACAAAAATTGTCCCATGAAATTGTAGTGTATGCCAAAGATGGGAGGAAAAGTCACTTGACATTGCATTGAAGTGCGGAAAATGTTAAAATAGATAAAACTAATTTCAGTTTACGGAATACCATTCCGATATACGGAATGAACAAAACAAATGACGAGCGATGATATACGGCAGCTGTTTGAACGCAGATAAGCATTCCCCCGCTTCAAGTGCGCGGAGCACTAAGCGGTGGGTGAGTGGGATGCTTATGTCAGTGGGAGTTGAAAGCTCCCACTGACAGATCGCGAAGCGACTGCGTTCATGAGCAAGTAGCGAAGCGGATTGCGAATGTCCGCTTTACTAGCTGCTGCTGCGACAACAAGTGGAGGCAATTATGCAGTTAGTTGATCGCGCACTGAGTGCGCTGGAGGTCCTGAGCCGGAACATGGATGGCTTGTCCGTTACGGAACTTGCAGAACAGCTGAATATCCCGGCAAGTTCTACCCATCGGATACTCACAAGTCTGAAAGGAAATCACCTTGTTGTTCAGGATGCACAGACAAAAAAATATCGTCTGGGATATAAAATCTGCGGTATTGCGGCAGGTGTTGTAAAGGGAAGTGCACTCACACAGACAGCACAGACATCGATGCAGAAACTTGCAGAAAAAATTGACAGGAATGTAGTCCTCTGTATCATGGAGCACGGCGTCGCCATGAACATTGCATGCAGTGAACGCGGCGATTCCAATATGTACATGATGAAGATCGGTCATGTGATCCCGTTTTATTCTACCTCTGCCGGCCGTGTGTTTATGGCGTATATGGACAGGAAACAGGCGCTTGAGATCCTGGAAAAAGAGACGAGAACAAAGACTACGCCGAATACAAAAACAGGGCTGCAGGAGTTAAATGCAGAGCTTGACCGCATCCGCGCCCAGGGATATTCCGTGATCGATGAAGAACTGCAGCTTGGTATCCAGGGCGTGGCGTGTCCGATCTTTGATATCAACGGGGAGCCGGCAGCAGCACTGGCATTTACTTCGCTGAAAGACGGAAATGAAGAAGAGATGCAGGAACGGATCCGCCTGTTAAAGGCATATGCGGAAGAAATTTCTGAGGCAATCCGGTAAAGAAAAAGGAGGAACGTTATGAGTGAGTACAGCGTAGAGTTAAAAGGCTTAAACAAGGTATACAGCAACCTCTTAAAAGAGGATACAGTAGCGTTGAAGGATATCAATCTTCAGATCCGGCCGGGTGAGTTTATCTCGATCATCGGTCCGTCCGGATGCGGAAAATCAACACTTTTACGGATCATCGGAAACCTCGACAAACCGACATCCGGCACGATCGAGTACCGTGACGGCGCAGACCAGCAGATGGGCTTTGTTTTCCAGGATTCTGTCCTGCTTCCGTGGAAGAATGTAAGACAGAATGCGGAATTTCCGCTTGTGATCCAGAAAAAACAGACGGAAGAGAATGAAAAAAAGCTCGATGAACTCTTAGAACTTGCAGGACTTTCCGAGTTCAAGACAGCGCTCCCGCGAGAACTTTCCGGCGGTATGAAACAGAGGGTTTCCATCGTCCGTGCGCTTTCCTACGATGCGCCGCTGCTCCTGATGGATGAGCCGTTCGGTGCGCTGGATGCCCTGACGCGGGACCATTTAAATGAGGAGCTGCTGAAGATCTGGCAGAAGACGAAAAAGACGGTCATCTTTGTCACACACAGCATCGAGGAAGCGACGTTCCTGTCAGACCGGGTGCTCGTCATGTCGGCGAGACCGGGACGCGTAAAGGAGATGGTCGAGATCGATCTGCCGCGCCCGAGGGGAGAAGCGACAAGAAATGATCCGAAATTTACAGAATACAATAAGTACCTGAGGGGGATCATCGGATGAAGAAAAATGGAAAACTTCAGGGTGTCTTAAGAACGATCGGGGAGTATGCACTTTCCGTCGGTGTCTTTATTGCGATCTGGTGGATCTACGTTGCAGTGAAACATGTACCGGCGTACATTCTGCCATCGCCGCCGAAAGTATGGAACAGTCTGGAAAAAATGTTTGTAAAGGGAACGGTTTATCTCCATCTCTGGACGACAACATATGAGGTCATTCTCGGGTTTGTGATCGGAGCGTTTCTCGGGATCGTACTTGGATATATATTTATCAAGGTCGATGCGTTGAAAACGATGCTGATGCCGTATCTGATCTTTCTGCAGACAGCGCCGAAGATCGCTCTTGTTCCGCTGTTCGTTATCTGGTTCGGGATCGGACTTGTATCAAAAGTTGTTCTGATCATTTCCATGGTACTGTTTCCGGTATTGTCAGGCATGATGCTGGGATTGGAATCGATCCCGCCGGATGTCAGAAACCTGATGAAGATCTTAAAGGCATCAAAATGGCAGATCTTTTCACAGGTTGAGATGCAGTATTCACTTCCGGCACTTTTTGCGAGTATGAAAGTGGGGATCGTCCAGGCAGTCATCGGAGCGATCGTTGCAGAATGGATGTCGGGAAAACAGGGCCTTGGCTACATTTTAACATATGCATCATCGACATATGACACACCGATGCTGCTCGCAGGCATCATCGTAACGATCATCCTGGGAATCGCGACATACCAGGTGATCAGCGTGCTGGAAGATAAATTCCTGTACTGGCATGAGTCAAAGAACTGATAAGGACTGCGCCTGTTCGGAAAAAGACAAAGGAAGAAAGTTTTTGGAGGAGATTTGTGTGAATTTTACATCGGCTTCATCACCGACGATGAATGGAAAAATGCCGCATATCCAGTGTACGGCAGATGATATTGGAGAGATCGTGCTGCTTCCGGGGGATCCGGCGCGCGTATCGATGTTTGAGGATCTGCTGGAAGATTACAGGATCGTCAGCAATTACCGGGAATACGTGGTTGGGACAGGATATTACAATGGCATTAAAATTACAGTGTGTTCCACAGGGATCGGCGCACCGTCAACAGAGATCGCTGTGATCCAGCTGATCGCGCTCGGAGCAAAAGCATTGATCCGGATCGGCGGAACAGGTGTCCTGAAGGAAGAGGTGCCGTGCGGCGCTATGGTATTAAACACAGGTGCTGTCCGGAGAGGCGGTTCATCGTGCTTTTACGCACCATCGGAATACCCGGCGCTGGCATCGTTCGAGGTTCTGGACTGTCTGAAACGTGCGTGTGAAGAGAGAGAACAGCCATATTCCATGGGAGTCTGCATGTCGGTCGGCTCTTTCTACCATGGTCAGGGACGTCAGATGCCGTTTGAAACGGGATATGATGAAAATGCGGTCCTGGAACAGTATAAAAAATGGAACATCCTGAACATGGAGATGGAAGCGGAGACAATCTTCACGCTGGCGTCATTGAACAATGTTTTCTCGGGAAGTATCTGCGCGGTACACTGCAACCGGATCACGGACCAGTGGCTGGTGGATTTTGAACCTGCGCAGAAGGAAATGTGCAGAACGGCACTGGCAGCAGGAGAAAAATTATATAAGGAATATCTTCACAGAAAATAGCGGAAAAAGATACTGCGGATAACGGATCTATGATAATGACCCGGCCGGAGACGGCAGGGGAAATTATAAATGCCGGGAATATCACCCGGCGGGAGCAAATGTATCAATCCATTATGAAAAGGAGAAGGAGAGTACTATGAGAAAGAAAATTCTTGCAACCGTACTGACAGCAGCCATGGCAGTGTCCATGCTTGCAGGATGTAGCTCTGACAGCGCAAACAAAGCGAGTGAGGCAGCCGCAACAACAGCAGCAGAGACAACTGCTGCGGAAGAGAGCAAAGCAGACGAAACAACAGCAGCCGAGGCAAAGGATGCAGGAGACTTAAAGACTGTTTCCATCCAGATCGACGGTTCCGCTGTTCCGTATTACGCACCGTTATATCTTGCACAGGAAAACGGATACTTCGCAGAAGAAGGTCTGAATGTAGAGTTTTATTATGCAGCAGCTGCTGATATCGTAAAGAATGTCGCAGCAGGAAATGTTGAGTTCGGTTTCCCGAATGCAGATGCAGTTGTAGCTGCAAAAGCACAGGGAATCCCGGTAAAGGTTGTTCACACAACATACCAGGAAGGTCTTGGAGCGATCATTTTCGGAAGTGATTCCGGGATCAGCACACCAGCTGACTTAAAGGGCAAAAAAGTAGCGGTAACAAGCCTTGGAAGCGCAAACTATTTCCAGCTTCAGGCAGCTCTGGAGTCCGCAGGACTTACCATCGACGATGTTCAGGTTGAGATCGTTGGTACAGGTGCGATCCTGACAGCTCTCACTGAGGGTCAGGTCGATGCGATCGTATTCTCCAAACTCAGAACGATCGAGTTAAACAACTCCGGTTTCGCTGCAAGCGAGATCACATGTGACCAGTTCCTTCCGTCCTTCGGAAACGTATTAGTTGCAGGCGACGCACTTGTTGAGAAAGATCCGGAAACAGTTGATGGCTTCTGCCGCGCATTAAATAAAGCGATCGAATACATCATCGACGGCCATGTAGAAGAGGCAGTTGATATGTCCATCGAGAAATATGCACCGACATTCGCAGAAAAGAGAGATGTTGTTGTCCAGATCTTAAATGATGTATTCGTAAAGACATTATGGCAGAGCGACTACACAGCAGAGAACGGAATCGGCGCATCTGATCCGGAGAAGTGGCAGGCACTCATCAATAAATCCAAAGAGATCGGCAACATCGATGAGACCTTCGATGCAGCAGGGCTTCTTTATACACCGGCAAAATAAGAGAGAACAAAGATTTCCCAGCTCCGGGCTGGAAGAGTTATGAGGTGAGAGATGTTTTACAGAAAATACAGAAAAATCATTCTTCCGGCATTGTTTCTGCCGTTGTTTCTGATCGTGTGGGAACTGTATATCCGGCTCTTTCATGTACCGAATTATCTGCTTCCCGGCCCGGCAGAACTGGCAGATTCAATGGTAAAGCTGTTCGTCAGCGGTGATATCATGAAACATATCCGTGTCACGATGGAAGAGATCCTTATGGGAACCGTGATCGGTATTGTGATCGGACTGATCCTCGGGTATATTATGGCGAAGATCCGGTTTATTGAACGCCTGATCATGCCGTTTGTCATCATTATCCAGACAGCGCCGAAGATTTCCCTCGCACCGTTATTTATCCTGTGGATGGGACTCGGCATCGAATCAAAGGCAGCCCTTGTTATCCTGGTCGTATCATTCCCGATCATGATCAACGAGGTGTCCGCGATCCGTTCCATTGAAGATAATGTATACAATCTGATGAAGGTGCTCAAAGCCAGCAAATGGCAGACATTCTGTAAGATCGAGGTTCCGTATTCCATCGAAATGATGCTGTCCGGTATCAAGCTTGCCCTGACACAGGCGATGACAGGTGCTGTTATCGGCGAGATGATCGGAGCCAAAGCGGGACTCGGATATCTGCTGACACTGGGAAGCGAGACATATGATATCAAGATGATCTTAAATGCAGTCATCCTCTTAAGCGTGATCGGTCTGGCGCTGTATCTGATCTCGGAATTTGTCGAGAAAAAGGCGCTTTACTGGAAAGTCATCGATAAGAGTGTGGTCGGTTAAAAATCAAAAGAAAAACAGGCAAGGTTCCCCTGCGGCGCATGATGCTGCAGCGGGGACCTTGTTTCTTCTTTAGCCGGCCATCATGTGGATGGGGAGAGATCGTTACTGCTCGCGTTATTCACCGGCTGCAGTCCGGAGTATTTTATGATGGTAAATCATATGGAATGATGATATACTTAACTTATATGCGGATCGCAGAATATCTGTAATTTTTCATGTCTGCAGGATACAATTCAGAACGGTCCATGCAAGAGTGCGATAGAAATGGAGAACGAATCTATGAAAAAAATGATTTCCTGGAACGTAAACGGCCTTCGTGCCTGCCTGGGAAAGGGATTTTTAGAATATTTAAAGGAGACGGACGCAGATATCTTCTGCATCCAGGAGAGCAAGCTGCAGGAAGGCCAGGTAGATCTGGATCTTCCGGGATATCACCAGTACTGGAATTATGCGGAGAAAAAAGGATATTCCGGAACGGCGATGTTTACGAAGGAAGAGCCGGTCGCAGTGACTTACGGACTCGGGATCGAGGAACATGACCATGAAGGCCGCGTGATCACGGCAGAATTTCCGGAATATTACGTGATCACCTGCTACACGCCGAACTCCCAGGACGGGCTGAAACGTCTGGATTACCGGATGCAGTGGGAGGACGCGTTCCGGACGTACCTGAAAGAGCTGGAGAAAAAGAAGCCGGTGATCTTCTGCGGCGATCTCAATGTAGCCCACAACGAGATCGACCTGAAGAATCCGAAGACGAACCGGAAAAATGCGGGATTCTCCGATGAGGAACGCGCGAAATTCACGGAGCTCCTGGGCGCCGGATTTATCGATACTTTCCGGTATTTTTACCCGGATCAGGAAGGGATCTACTCCTGGTGGTCTTACCGGTTCTCGGCGAGAGCAAAGAACGCGGGATGGCGGATCGACTATTTCTGCGTTTCCGAGGGCTTAAAGGACAGGCTGGTGGGCGCAAAGATCCATACGGAGATCATGGGAAGCGATCACTGTCCGGTGGAGCTGGATATCGACTGATAAATAGTGGAATGCTGAACGTCGGAAAATCAACGACGATAGATCGAAATAAAACAATGGCAGGTTGACATAACATGAACTTAGTAACGGCAGAACATCTGACGAAATCATATACAGAACGATTACTCTTTGACGATACCGATTTTTCCATCAACGAAGGCGATAAGATCGGTCTGATCGGGATCAACGGAACAGGAAAATCCACCTTATTAAAGATGGTGGCGGGACTTGAGGAGCCGGACTCCGGCCGGATCGTCCGGGGAAGAAATCTGGACATCCGCTATCTTCCGCAGAACCCGGTATTCCACCCGGGAGAGACGGTGTTAGAGAGTGTTTTAAGGGAAAATGAGGGACATGAGCATGTCTGGGACCTTGAGAGCCAGGCGAAATCCATGCTGAACCGCCTCGGGATCCCGGATTTTAACGAGAAAGTGGAACATTTGTCCGGCGGACAGAAGAAGCGCGCGGCATTGGCATCGGTGCTTTTATCGACAGCGGAGCTTCTGATCCTGGACGAGCCGACGAACCATCTTGACAGTGAGATGGCGGACTGGCTGGAAGATTATTTAAAGAAATTTAAGGGCGCGCTCCTGATGATCACCCATGACCGGTATTTTCTTGACAGCGTGACAAACCGGATCGTGGAGCTCGATAACGGAAAACTCTACAGCTATCAGGCAAACTATGAGGGATTCCTGGAACTGAAAGCGGAGCGCATGGACATGGAAAAGGCGTCCGAGCGCAAGCGCCAGTCGATCCTGCGGACCGAGCTTGCCTGGATGCAGAGAGGTGCGAGAGCGCGTTCCACAAAGCAGAAAGGCAGGATCCAGCGCTTCGAGGCACTGCGGGACAAAAAGGGACCGGTGGAAGACGGAAAAGTCGAGATGGAGTCGATCTCCAGCCGCCTTGGGAGGACAACGATCGAGATCACGGATCTCTGTAAATCATACGGGGACAAGGTCCTGATCAAAGATTACACTTACTTTTTCTTAAAAGATGACCGGATCGGTTATATCGGACCGAACGGAAGTGGAAAATCGACGCTGATGAAGATGATCGCGGGTTGGGTAAAACCGGATTCCGGTACGATCGAGATCGGGCAGACCGTAAAACTCGGCTATTTCTCCCAGGAAAACGAGGACATGGACACGAGTCTCAAGGTCATCGACTATATCAAGAATGTCGCAGAGTATGTAAAGACGAAGGATGGCAGCATCAGCGCATCCCAGATGCTGGAACGGTTCCTGTTCCAGCCGTCTGTCCAGTACACGGTGATTGAAAAACTGTCCGGCGGCGAGAGAAGACGTCTGTATCTCTTAAAGATCCTGATGAGTGCACCGAATGTCCTGATCCTGGACGAGCCGACGAATGACCTTGATATCCGCACCCTGATGATCTTAGAGGATTATCTTGACAGCTTCCAGGGAATCGTGATCACGGTTTCCCATGACCGGTATTTCCTGGATCGTGTGGTCGGAAGGATTTTTGCGTTTGAAGGAGACGGAAAACTCCAGCAGTACGAAGGCGGATTCACGGATTATCAGGCAGCGAAGGCGGAGCGGGAGGCGAAGCTTGCGGAGAGCGCGGCGGAGAATCCGGCATCTGCGAAGAAGTCTGCGGATAAGGGGAACGGGACAGCCGCAGAGGGCGATCCGGAAGGAAATGCGCCGCGGACAAACGTGAAACCGAGGGAAAAGAAGCTGAAATTCAGCTACAAAGAGCAGCGGGAGTGGGATACGATCGAGGACGATATCGCGAAGCTGGAAGAGGCGGTTGAGAACTTGGAAAAGGAGATCGAGGCGTCCGCAACGAACTTTACGAAGCTCAATGAGCTGATGAAGGAAAAGGAAGAGAAGGAAGCTGCGCTCGAGGAGAAGATGGACCGCTGGGTATATCTGAACGACCTGGCAGAGCAGATCGAGGCGCAGAAGAATAAATAATACTCATGTCGGGGAAAACGGGGGATTTAAAATGGCAGAATATCGAAACAGTAACAGAATCCTGTATCCACTTGGTGTCACGCAGGAAGAAAAAAGCGCTCATATCCTGGTACAGGGACACGGAGAGGAGGTTTTCCTGCTCTTATACCGGCCGGGCGAGAAGAAGCCATGTGAGAAGATCCCGTTTGATCCGAAACACCGGATGGGAGATGTCTGGTCACTGGAACTGGATCGGGCTGATCTTGCATCATTTGAATATAATTTCATGATTGATGGAAAAATTGTGGCAGATCCCTATGCGCGGATCCTTACCGGGCGTGAAAAATGGGCGGACCGGAAACGTGCCGGAAAGCCGGTGCAGTGCCGGGTATTGTCGGAAGCGTTTGACTGGGAAGATGATGCAAATCCGGAAATCCCGTATGCCGATACGATCCTCTACAAACTTCATGTCCGTGGATTTACAGCGCATGCGTCCTCGAATGTTTCTGCCCGCGGAACGTATGCAGGCATCGTGGAGAAGATCCCATATCTGAAAGACCTCGGGATCACGGCGGTGGAGCTGATGCCGGTGACGGAGTTTGACGAGGTCATGATGTCGTCATCCGGAAATGGATTTCATGATGCGAAACCGGAACCGACGGGATATATCAATTACTGGGGATATGGACCGTCATATCTCTATACGGTGAAGTCGGCATATGCGTCTCACGGGGAGATGTCGGCGGAGAGCGAGTTTAAAACGCTGGTAAAAGAGCTGCACAGGGCCGGGATCGAATGTATTCCGGAACTGTATTTTACCGGAAAAGAACTTCCGGGGGAGATCGTATCGGTCCTTCGCTACTGGGTAGAGGAGTATCATGTGGACGGCTTTCATCTGTTGGGATTCCCGAATCTTTTGCTGGCGGCGGAGGGCCCGTTCTTAAAGAGGACGAAGCTTTTTGCGGAAAACTGGAACGAGGTGATGGATCGCCGCCCGAAAAAGGGCTATATCACGCCGGGAGACGGTCCGGTTTCCGTTGCGGAAAAGAATCTTGCCGAGTACAACATGCAGTTTATGGAGGATATGCGCCGTTTCTTAAAAGGTGATGAAGGAATGCTCCAGGCGTTCGAATTCCGGAACCGCAGGAATCCGGCGGAGTATGCGGTTGTCAACTACATGGCGAACACGAACGGCTTCACACTGATGGATGCGGTCTCCTACGACCGGAAGCACAATGAGAAAAACGGTGAGGAGAACCGGGACGGAAGCGATTACAATTATTCCTGGAACTGCGGAGCGGAGGGACCGACGAGAAAGAAAAAGATCGTGGAGCTCAGAAAACAGCTGATCAAAAACGCATATCTGCTCCTGTTTTTGAGCCAGGGAGTACCGCTTTTGATGGCTGGCGATGAGTTTGGAAACAGTCAGGACGGCAACAACAACGCCTACTGTCAGGATAATGCGGTCTCATGGTTAAACTGGAAGCTCCTGGAGACGCATATGGACCAGGTGGAGTTTGTGAAACGCCTGATCGCCTTCCGGAAATCCCACAAGATGTTCCACATGGACCGGGAACCACGGATCATGGACTACAAGTCCTGCGGCCGTCCGGATGTCTCCTACCACGGCGAAAACGCCTGGAAACCGGAATTTGAAAATTTCCGGCGGCAGTTCGGGATCCTGTACTGGGGCGCTTACGCAAAGAAACCGGACGGGACGGATGACGCGAACTTTTATGTCCTCTACAACATGCACTGGGAACCGCATATGTTCGGGCTTCCCCATCTGCCGAAAGGCGCGAAGTGGCATGTGATCTGCAGCACGGCGGATCCGGATGTGGAAGATCTGCCGTCTGATGGAACCGGAGAAGTCCTGAAAAACCAGATGATGCTGGCAGTGCCGCCGCGCGGGATCATGATCCTCGAAAGTGTTGCGGATCCGGATGCGGGGAAGGAGACGAAAAAGGGAAAGAGCGGGAGCAAAAAAGAGAAGAATGAGAAGACAGATCTGGTCGAAAAGTCCTGTGAAAAGGAAGAGAAAAGTACACCAGAAAATGGAAAAGAGCTGTAAAAGTAAATAAACTGAAAATTGTGCACTGCGTTCCTGGATATAAAAAATCCCTGCCATGAGATGAGAACCGCCGGAAGCTTAAGAACTTCTGTTTTGCGGTATCATTTCAGTGGCAGGGATTCTGCTTATTCCGGATAAACCAGCTGCTCTTCCCGGATATTCTCCAGAACCTCATCATAGAACTTTCCTGCAAGGTATTTTGCCATCGGAAGGTTCATATCGAGATAGTTTCCGCAGTCGCGGGCAGCGGCACCCGGAACATCTCCCTCAAAATCGCGGATGAAGAGGAACATTTCCTGGAGGAGCGGCACGATATCTGCGGATTCGTAATCACCCACGAGGAGCAGATAGAAGCCGGTCCGACATCCCATCGGTCCGAAGTAGAGAACTTTATCTTTGTATACACGGTGGTTTCTTAAGAAAGTCGCACCGAGATGTTCAATTGTATGGATCTCAGCAGTATTCATGACCGGTTCGTAGTTTGGACGGGTCATACGGATATCGAAGGTGGTAACATGATTGTCTCCGGCGATATCTCTCCGGGATACATAAACACCCGGAACCAGTTTCAGATGATTGACAGTGAAGCTTGTGATCTTTTCCATAATAAGATACACCCTTTCATGAGTTTTACAGATTGTTGTCCGCAGACGTGATGATGTCTGCCTGTATCAGTTTTATTATAAAGGGAATGGGGAAAGAATGCAAGTTACTGTATGCTGGCAGGAATTTTCAGAAGCAAAAATTCTGTATGATCCGGTTATGACCGCAGATTTTGCCGATCCGGAATCCAAAGCATCGGCAAGATCCCGGGGAGATATTGCGCTTCAATTTGACCTTGTTTCGCAAGAATATTTGTACTATAATAACTGTTAACGGGATTTTGGGTAACTAGAATAACGTCCCATAAGGAGTAGTTATGAAATTACTGGCATATGAAGTAGACAAAAGACCATTTTTAGGTGTTTTCAATGAGAATGAAACCTGGGCTTATCCGATTTCGGCAGCGGGAATGGAATACCGGTCCATGAAGGACCTGATCCGCGAGGCAGGACCATCTGAGATGGAAATGCTGGATTATATTTCAAAAAAGGCACCGGGGGATGTGACCGGAGCAGCACCGGTGGAAGAGATCAGGATTGTTTCTCCGATCCCGGAGCCGGATCAGGATATCATCTGCCTGGGGATCAACTATATGGATCATGCGGCGGAATCCGCGAGGTTCCAGAAAGAGGAGTTTGCAAGACCTGAGAAGGCAATCTATTTCTCCAAGCGCGTCAACCGGATGAATGACCCGGACGGGATCATTCCGGCACATAAAAATTTGACGAACCAGCTGGATTACGAGGCAGAGCTTGCGGTCATCATCAAAAAGGACGCAAAGGACGTAAAGCCGGAGGAGGTAAAGGATTACATCTTCGGCTATACGATCATGAACGATGTCAGCGCCAGGGAGGTGCAGACGGAACATAAACAGTGGTACTTCGGAAAGAGCCTGGATGGTTTCACACCGCTCGGCCCGTGTATCATGACGGTCGATTCCACTGCGTTTCCGCCGGTGTTAAAACTCCAGTCAAAAGTAAACGGAGAACTCCGTCAGGATTCCAACACGGGACTTTTTATCCATGGAATTGAAGAAGTGATCTGCGAACTTACAAAAGGAATGACATTAAAGGCAGGAACGATCATCGCAACAGGAACGCCGGCAGGAGTCGGCATGGGATTCGTACCGCCGAAATTCCTTAAGACAGGCGATGTTGTGGAGTGCATTATCGAAGGGATTGGAACTCTTAAGAATACTGTTGGGGAGTAAAATGAGACCAGGTGATTGCTTCATGCATGATTGAAAGCACATCTCATAAAACGAAAAGTTGCCATGAAGGGAGCAAAAAAGTCAGTCAGAATGACTGGCTGCTCTTTTCGTGGCTTTTTTGTTTAACAGGAAATTCCGATGGAACTGGCCGCACACGGTACAAGAATATGCCGGAGCGCGATCCGTTCAGGCATTTAGTTACCGGTAAATGCCATCATGGCAGCAGATTTTGACATAAGGAGAGAACAAAAGTGGAAGATATACGCGAAATGTTGAAAAAGGTGGCAGCAGGCGAATTGTCTGTGGATAACGCTGTCCTGGAACTGAAAAAGGAGCCGTTTACGGCGGCGGGATATGATGATCTGGGATTTGCAAAGCTGGACACGCACCGGAAACTGCGCCAGGGCGCGGCGGAAGTGATCTACGGGGCGGGAAAGACTCCGGAGCAGATCGCCGGGATCGTGGAAGTAATGAAAAAACACGGGCAGGAGACGATCCTGATCACGCGGGTGGATGAAGAGAAAAGTTTAAAAACAGAAAAACTACTATCGGAAATCTATCCGGACGGCAGCGGATACCGGTATTTTAAGGATGCGAAGGTCGCGATCTGCGGAAACTTCCCGGAAAAAGACGGAGTCGGCACGATTGTCGTGGCGACCGGTGGGACCAGCGATATCCCGGTGGCGGAGGAAGCCGCGCTTACGGCCGAGGCACTCGGAAATCAGGTGGAGCGCCTCTATGATGTGGGAGTTGCGGGACTTCACCGCCTGATGTCCCATATGGATTCGATCATGAATGCCCGCGTGATCATCGCGATCGCGGGGATGGAAGGCGCACTCGCAAGCGTGATCGGCGGTCTTGCGGACTGTCCGGTGATCGCGGTGCCGACGAGTATCGGGTATGGGGCGTCCTTCGGCGGTGTTTCCGCACTGCTTTCCATGCTGAACTCCTGCGCGAGCGGCGTCAGCGTGGTAAATATTGATAACGGATTCGGAGCCGGGTATCTGGCGAGCATGATGAATCATATGCGTGGATGATATTGGAGATAAGCGGAGGTATTTCGAATGAAAACATTATATTTTGACTGCGGAATGGGCGCTGCGGGAGACATGCTGATGGCGTCCCTCTATGAGATCTGCCCGGACAAGGCAGGATTTTTAAAGACAATGAATGAGATGGGTTTGCCGGGACTCTCTGTTGAGGCAGAACCGGCTGTGAAGTGCGGGATCACCGGAACGCATATGAAGGTAACGATCCACGGAGAGGAAGAGGAGAGCGTGGATGTGGATCTGCAGGAGCATGTACACGACCACGCAGAGCATCACGAGCATGCTAATAACCATCATGAACATTGCCACGACCACGAAGCGGCGGGGAACCATCACCACCATGAGACTGAGGCCCATCACCATGAGATGGCCGCTGATATGGCGGACAATACTCACATACATGCATACGACCATGATCACCAGCCCGATCATGACCACCATGATGAGCACGACTTCCATCACACTCATACCCACGAGGAAACCCATACAGAAGAGGATTCCGGCCACCCACACCATCATCACGCCAGCATGGACGGTATCTCCCACATTATTGAACATTTAAATCTGCCTGATGAGGTCAAAAAGGATGTTGTTGCGGTTTACCACTTGATCGCCGAGGCAGAGTCCCACGTCCACGGTAAGACTGTCGAGGAGATCCATTTCCACGAGGTCGGCACTGCGGACGCGATCGCGGATATCGCCGGAGTCTGCCTCTTAATGCATATGATCGCCCCACAGAAGACCATCGCATCCCCGATCCATGTCGGAAGTGGAAACGTCCGCTGTGCGCATGGAATTCTGCCGGTCCCGGCTCCGGCAACCGCCTTTATTTTACAGGGACTTCCGATCTACAGCGGTACGATCAGAGGAGAACTCTGCACGCCGACGGGCGCAGCGCTCTTAAAACATTTCGTGACAGAATTCCGGGAAATGCCGGTGATGCGGACATCCGCGATCGGCTATGGTATGGGAAAGAAAGACTTTGAGCGCGCGAACTGTGTGCGCGTCCTTCTCGGTGAGACGGAAGAGAGCGGAGATGAGGTAGCAGAGCTTTCCTGCAATCTCGATGACATGACCCCGGAAGCGCTGGGCTTTGTTCAGGAGATCCTGTTTGCAGCAGGCGCCCTGGAAGTCTATACGATCCCGATCGGCATGAAAAAGAGCCGCCCGGGCATTCTTCTGACCTGCATGTGCCGCTGCGGAGATAAGGAGAAGATGATCTCATTGCTCTTTAAACACACGACAACACTTGGAATCCGTGAAAATATCAGCAGACGCTATACTCTTACAAGAACCATGAAAGAACACGAGACTCCGTATGGCGTGGTTCGCGAGAAGATCGCGGAAGGTTACGGCGTGAAACGCGGAAAACTTGAGTATGAAGACCTCGCGAAGATCGCGAGAGAGCAGGGGATGAGTCTTGGTGAAGTCAGGAAGATCGTAAAAAATAATCAGTAGAGAATGACAATAATAGTGAACTACATCGGCAATTGAATAACCGAGGATTCCGGCTTATTATCCTAAGCGGTGATTCCGGAATTATTACAGTGCATGGACTTCCTCAGCCCATGCACTGTCGATCTTTTGTTTCACAAATTGGAAATATTAAGTCCAACATTGTATCTTGCGCGGCTTTTGTGTCGGGCAGTTTACTATTTTTCTCTATAACCATAAAAGATAGATTCACAGCATAGTTTTTAAAGTTAAACCTGAAAACTATGAAAAAACAGCATGATACAGGATCCGTATCGCCAACAAAAAAGAACCGGCATCTCATCCGCAGATGGAATACCGGTTCTTGTTACATGACGTTCTTATAACGCGCTTATTATAAATTAGCCAAAATATCTCTTTAAGAGACCAGCAAATGCCTTACCATGTCTTGCCTCGTCTCTTGCCATCTCGTGAACAGTGTCATGGATTGCATCAAGACCAGCGGCTTTTGCTCTCTTAGCGAGGTCTGTCTTACCAGCTGTTGCGCCGTTCTCAGCCTCAACTCTCATCTCAAGGTTCTTCTTTGTGCTGTCTGTAACAACTTCGCCGAGGAGCTCTGCGAATTTAGCAGCGTGCTCAGCCTCTTCGTAAGCTGCTTTCTCCCAGTAAAGACCGATCTCCGGATAACCTTCTCTGTGAGCAACTCTTGCCATAGCGAGGTACATACCAACCTCAGAACATTCGCCGTTGAAGTTTGCTCTTAAATCTTCAAGGATATCTTCACTTACGCCTTTTGCAACACCAACTACGTGCTCGGAAGCCCATGTCATATCGCCGGACTGCTCAGTGAACTTGGAAGCCGGAGCGCCGCACTGCGGACATTTTTCCGGAGCAGCCTCGCCCTCATATACATAACCACATACAGAACATACAAATTTCTTCATAGTATTTTTCTCCTTTTTAAGATTTATTATCTTGGATCAGGGAGTATCAAAATCTCTGATCATAAATGATGCAACATGGATCACAGTTATTTTTAAATAAATAATAGTAACTGTTATCGTTATTATATTCTAATTGACAACGAATGTCAATAGAATTTTTCAATTTTTAGCTTTTCTTTTTCAGACAGTCCTCGCATTCGCCGTAAAAGAAAACAGTGTGGGAGTCAACGTGTCCCGGAAACGGAGCGGAGAGAAGATCCGGTGTATCATGAACCAGCTCGAGAGGCATATCAATGATCGCTCCGCAGGTCCTGCATACAAAATGGTAATGTGGATCAGTATTGTAGTCAAAGTGCTCTGAGCCGTCCCCGCTGGAAAAACGCTGGATCTCGCCCATATCCGCCAGAAGATTTAAATTGCGGTACACAGTCCCCAGACTGATTTTTGGATAGTCTTTGCTGATCGTCACATATACGGCATCGGCGGTAGGATGATCAGTGCGGTTCTTCAGGCATTCCCGGATGGACTCACGCTGGCGGCTGAATTTTAATGCTTTCATGGGAAACCTCCTTTCTGGATCATTTCTAAATTTAAATAGACAATAATAATGATAATTGTTACTGAAATAATAACATCATAACTTTTGAAAGTCAAGTATCTGTGATAAAAAGTTACAAAAAGGAAGAACAAAAATTTCTTGAAAATGAAATGTGAGGTGTTTATACTATTTCTATATCATATTTTCATAAATCAGACATCAACCCCACGAAACGGAGGTAGCTCCATGTATAACAGACACATCCGCCATCTTGTGACAGAGCTTGGAAACCGCCTGTCAGAGAAAGAATTTTTAAAAAAGATCGGCCTCAGCCGCCGCAGTATGCAGCAGCTGTTTGATAAAGACCGCTGGGAAGTGATCTTCGAGAAAGCCTTTCCGGTGACGAGACGCTTTTCCTGCGCGGAAATCCTGGAATTCTGCCGGGAAGATATGGAAAAGCTCGGAAATGAGCCGGAAGAGGGCTGGCTCTCCTTCACTTATAAATATGTGACACACATCCTGTATCCGGATGATGAATTCTCTGTGTCCGCGGCTCCCTGTGCGCCGTTTGCGCTCTACTTCTTAAATGTTCTCCAGTATTTCTTTGATGAAGAACGGAAAGTGATGCCGTTCGATCCATATGATGATTTCCGCTTTTTAACAAAAGAAGAATATGCGCATTTTGAGTGTGCGGATGAATATGAGCACTTTATCCGTGAGTTCCGCGATCAGTACGTCTACGAGATGATGCGGTTAAACCGTGAGGCGACGCCTTTCGAGACACTCGGTCATATCGCGGGTGTCCACTATGTTGCCATGACGGTAGCCCAGGGACTTTATGCGGCAGGCGTTCCGATCGATCTGGCGCTGGCATCCGGCGCGGCGGCCGGCCATGATCTCGGAAAATTCGGGTGCAAACCGAATGAGCGGGTTCCGTATCTGCACTATTATTATACGAACCAGTGGTTTACCGCCTACCATATGGAAGGGATCGGTCATATCGCTGCCAACCATTCAACCTGGGATCTGGAGCTTGACAACATCTCCGTGGAGTCCCTGGTGCTGATCTATGCGGACTTCCGTGTCAAGCAGATGCGCGGCGAGGACGGAAGAGAACTCACGAAGATCTATACACTGAAGGATTCTTTCGACGTCATCCTGTCCAAGCTCGACAACGTGGATGAAAAGAAACGGAACCGCTACCGTGTCGTTTACTCCCGTCTGTACGAATTTGAGCGCTACATGCGTTCAAAAGGCGTGGATGTGGACCTCACAGGCCATCCGGACCCGGCAGAAAAGCCGGTGGACATCGTCCTGCAGTCCGGAAAACAGGTGGTGCGCTCGTTTGTATTCTGGGGGATCGAGCACAACATCGACGTCATGCACCGGCTCGGCACCGAGCGCCAGTTCGGAAACATTCTCGAGGCGGCGCGGAGCGAGAAAGACTGGAAGAATGTCCGCGCATATTTAAACATGTTCAATGAATATTCGATTCACCTGAACCACCGCCAGAAAGAGCAGACGATCAGCTTCTTATATGAGCTCCTGTTAAACAGAGAGGGAGACATCCGCAGGCAGGCGGCGGCCCTGGTCGGAAAAATGTTCGCGGACTTCAACGCCGGATACCGGAAAGAACTTCCGAAAAACATGCCGGATCCGGATGACAAGACGGCTCTGACGCTCTGGGAAGAATACATGGCGCAGCTCGTATGCCCGGACTATCGCCTGACATTACAGCAGAAGCACCGGATCCAGAACTCCTTAAAATTTGTCCTGATGTCTGCCATGGAGCGAAGCTCGGAGAAGGTCCGGGAGGAGCTGTTCGGGGTATTTATGAAATGGTTTGACGGAAAACACCGCCTCGTGGGGGATCCGGTCTTCTACCTTTTAGACTGCATCTTTTCCCTGCCGCTCGATCTCAGCAGCAAGGATGGACATCTGGAGAGCCTGATCAGTTTCGCGATCGAACACATGGAAGACGAGGATGAGAAGATCCAGATCGCTGCGGTCCGTGTCCTGAAAGTTTTGACGCAGGCGGTGACACCGGAGAGCGCGTGCTACCGGCTTGCCTGCGATGCGGCGAAAAAGATCGATCCGAAGACGATCACACTCCTCTTCCTGCAGTACCGGATCTTTACAAATCTGCGCCTTGATACGAGCAGACAGAGAGAAGTCCTGTACGGACATGACGTGGTTAGCGATATCTTCCTTGAAAACCTGAAATCGGCGACCCCGTGGATCTTAAAATCCGTCAATATCAAGTTGCTGGCAGATCAGGTGGACCATGGAAAACGAGAGCATCTGCTCCATATCTGTGCCCACTTCTCGAACCTCATCAAGGTCAGTGAGCAGGTCGGAGTCCGCCACGATGCGGGACGTGCACTCCTGCGCCTGGCCCACCTTCTGACGACGGACCAGAGGAACGAGATCGCGGTCGAGCTGTTAAAAGGCCTGGAAGTCGGCGAATACGAGTTCTCGAAGTATATTCCGGAATATCTCGGCGAATTTGCCTTGTGGCTTCCGCCGGAACAGCTCGATGACATTATTGAGCGCCTGCATATCCTGCTCGCGAACGGAAATGAGCGGATCGTGTCTGTCGCACTCGACACACTGGGGATCATTCTGGAGTGCTATTCCAGATATCCGGTCCGCTTCCAGGAGCCGGATGAGATCGCCGAGGACCGGAGGATGAAGATCCTGGGACTGATCTTAAGCTGCCTTGCAAACTACAGAGAACAGGTCCGCCAGGAGGCGCTTCTTGTGATCGGGCAGCATATTTTCGGCTCCCAGATCCTTGCAGAGCGCGATAAGAACCGGATGTTCTCTCTGTGTGCGAAAAAACTGCTGTTCCTCCTGAATGAGAATAAAGGCGGAGAGCTCAGCCTCTACTACCGTGCGGCGACCTTGTCCCACATCGGACGTTTCATCTCCCGCTACCAGCTCTTCGGCGGTGACGTGGAGACCATGACGAGAAATAAAGTGGCATTCTTCCCAGGGACCTTCGATCCGTTCACCCTGTCCCACAAGGAGATCGCCAGAAAGATCCGTGAACTCGGATTTACGGTATTTCTCGCGGTGGACGAATTTTCCTGGTCGAAGAAGACCCAGCCGCATCTGGTTCGCCGCCAGATCGTGAACATGTCGATCGCGGATGAATTTTATGTGCATCTGTTCCCGGACAACACGCCGGTCAATATCGCGAACCCGGCGGACCTTCGCAGATTGAAGGAAATGTTTCCGAATGAGGAACTTTACATCGTGGTCGGATCGGACGTCATCCACAATGCAAGTTCCTATAAGAAAGAGCCGGAAGAAAATTCGATCCATTTCTTCAATCACATCGTATTCCGACGGGCCGGAGAAGCACATCCGACCGAGGTCTACAATGAGATCAGGGGAAAAGTCGTGCAGCTGGAGCTGCCGCGCGAGCTGGAAGATATCAGCTCCACAAAGATTCGAGAGAACATCGATAACCACCGTGATATTTCCAGCCTGATCGATCCGGTTGTTCAGGAATACATTTACCATAAGGGAATGTACCTGCGTGAGCCGGAGTTCAAGCCGATCCTGAGAGCGAAAGCGATCGCTTTTGAGAATGCCTCCGGAAGAGACCATGCGGTCCTGGACGAGCTCGGAAATACCGTCCTTTACGGACATCCGGATGCCCAGACGATTCTCACGAGGATCCAGGTGGAGAACGACAGCCTGCTGATCCTGAGGAACACCGTGGAAGGCGAGCGGCCGGTCGGTTTTGCGAGCTACCGGGAGATCGGGAATGATGAGCTGTACGGAGTCTTAAAGGACATGGAGCTTGCGAATCTGGTGCGCGGAAAGAGCAGCCGGGAGATCCTCCTGATCACGGGGATCTACGCGAGGGAGGAGAATACCGGGGACAGCGAGATGATCCGGGATGCCGCACAGCAGCTCCTGGTGGAGGTCGTTGCGAAAGAGCTGGAGAAGAATTACAGCTTTGCGCTGTTCGTGGCAGAGCGCGGAACGGCGGCGAAGCATGTCGTGTACGCGCTGGAAAGACAGGGCTTTGTGCGTCCGCACCTGGCAGACGAAAATGACAAGAGGACGATCTACCTGGTCGACATGCATGAACCGCTCATGTTCCTGCATAACCTGGAGACAACGATCAAGGAACCGTTTGCCAGCAATCCGGCGGTCCTCAGGGCAATCGAGAAGAATCATAAGAAACTGCAGATCGCGATGACGAAGCTGTATCCGGGAAATCTCGTCCTTTCCTTATCCTCCGGAGTCATGCATCACCGTCTTGTGGACAGGATTACGTCGCTGAACGATGTGCCGAGAGAACCGCTCGTTCCGAGACGGCTCGGAAAGAACATGTGCGTTCCGTTCGGCAAGATCCTCAGAGGAAAAGTTGTCCCGAATACGGTGACAAAGACGCTGCACACGGATAAGGTCTATGAGCCGGATCTGGAAAGCTACACGATCGAGCCGTTCCCGTATTATTCACCGTTAAACAGTCAGATCGAGACGATCCGTTCCTTCGACCGTCCGGTAATCCTGGTCGACGACCTTGTCCACAAGGCAGACCGTCTCCGGGTACTCGTTCCGAAGCTCAGGGAGACGGGGATTCCGATCAAAAAAGTCGTTGTCGGAGTTCTGTCCGGCTACGGGCGGGATCTGATGCAGCAGCTGAAGGTGCCGGTCGAGAGCATCTACTCGATGCCGAATGTGCGCCAGTGGTTCGTGGAATCGACGCTGTACCCGTTTATCGGCGGTGACACGGTGCGCCGGGAGGAAATGAAAGTTGCGGGACTTCAGCCGTCCATCAACATGATCCTGCCGTATGCGACACCGAAGCTCTCCGGCTGCAGCAGGGAGGCACTGGTGGAGTTTTCGGCCTGCTGTATCGAGAATTCCAGGGATCTTTTACAGGTCCTGGAGGCGGAGTACCGGAAACAGTATGCGAAGAACCTGACGCTGTCGCGCCTCTCCGAGGCAGTCATCCTGCCGCTCTGCCCGGACAAGGGAAGCTGCATGGAGTACGATGAGAATCTCGCGGCATCGGTTTATCTGGAAAATGATCTGGAGATGCTGCAGAGGATGAGAAAGTTTATGGTAACGATCCAGTAGGTCTGTGTATTGACTGTACTGACTGTAAAAACGAACTTGCAGGAAAAAGTCTTGTTGACGGAAGGTGTTATGAACCAGAGATACACGCCGGCATCGACCGGGTCAGAGATATCTTAATGGAGTTCTGCCTGCAGATATGAAACTCGCGAAGCGTGTTTTCACTTGTTGATAGTAAAATAGAGAGGGGCATCATAAAATGGTTACATATTATAAGATCGGGGATGCGTTCTGCGCGTCCGTTCACGGCAATCTGCCGTATGAAAAAACAGAAAAACCGGCAGCGGGAACGAAGCTTACCTGGCTGTTTACCGGAGATCCGGGAAGCCGCCGCGCGTCATTTCTTGTCGATCACCCGGCGGAACTCTTTGCAGAAAAAGAGGATGTCAGCTGGTTAAATACAAACAGATTGGATGCGTCCGCAACTGACGGACAGATCGGGGAGCTCCCGCAGGAAGTCATGGACCAGATCAAGACCGGGACACTCCGTGCGGTCAACGCATCCCATCCGAAATTTAAGGAAATCCTGGCATACGAGCCGAAAGACGGCAAAAAGCGTGTCCATGTGCTGGCGATCGGCGATGTCGGAAGCATGCTTTTGACAGGACTTCACCTTCTCGGCGGAGATGTGATCTCCTCGATCGGGATCTGCGATATCTCCGACAAAGTGACCGCCCGCTGGGAGTTTGAGGAGAACCAGATCGCATATCCGTGGGACTACGACGCGATGCCGGAGGTGGATGTCGTGGCCCCGGAACATCTTTTTGACTGCGATGTGTTCGTATTTGTCGCGTCAAAGGGAATCCCGCCGGTCGGCTCCGGCGTCAAGGACGTCCGCATGTACCAGTTTGAGAACAACTCGAAGATTATCGGCCATTACGCGAAGATGGCGAGAGAGAAGAACTTTAAGGGACTTTTCTGCGCGGTATCTGATCCGGTCGATCCGCTTGCAAAGACCGCATTTCTCGAGAGCAATAAGAATGAGGCCGGGGAATATGACTGGATGGGACTTCTCCCGGAGCAGATCCAGGGATTTGGTCTCGGAGTCATGAATGCCCGGGCTGCATACTATGCAAAACGCGATCCGAGATTCAAACAGTTCCTGACAGAGGGGCGTTCCTTCGGACCGCACGGACAGGACCTTGTCATTGCGGATTCCATCGAAAATTACAACGATGAGCTCTCGAAAGAGCTGACAAACCTGACTGTCACCGCAAACCTTCACATGCGCGCCATCGGCTACAAACCGTTTGTCGCACCGGCATTCTCTTCCGGCGCGATCTCGATCTTAATGACGTTGAGAAAACAGTGGCACTGCGGATCCGTCTTCCTCGGCGGCGTCTACATGGGCGTGAAGAACCGCTATACGGATCATGGACTCGAGACGGAGGCACTGGCGCTGCCGGAAAAGCTGTACGAGAGGATCGAATTTGCGGCGGAGAACCTGGCGAAGATCGTGTAGAGGCTGGGGAACGCATATTGTTTCTTTTTTATAGGAGAGTGAGACATCATGGAGAACGACAGATTACTTGTATTGTACCCGCAAAAACGTGGTTCGGAGAAAGAGCGGGCGCGGCTGGATGAGGTTTTAGAGGCGGCACTGGACGGGATCGATGCAGAGATCGTGGAGAACATGGATCTCCTGGAACAGGACCCGGAAAGATACCGGGGACAGCGGCTCCTGTTCGCAGTTCCGCTCGGAAAAAACGGCATCAACCGCGGTTACTATGAAGTCCTCGCCTGGCTGCGCGGCGGTGAACAGGTCCTTTCCGGTGCTGTCGGCGGCATGATCATCGATGCGGAGAGTGAATTTTACACGAAAGCGACGGCGCGGGAGCTGGCGGTCGCGGCGAACCGTGCCGGCTGCGCGTTTGTCGGACGGCCGCTGGTGGAAGGAACTGCCTCTCTCGACAACTATCTGATCCAGGCTGCGAACATGAACACGGACCGGTTCGGTGCCTATAAAAAGAGTGCGCAGATCCTGGCTCATGAGATCCTGGAGACAGAGTGGGAGCCGAAGAAAGAAGCACATCTGCTGGTGCTCCACGCTTCCAACCATAGAACGTCCAATACGCTGGCGATCTGGCAGAAGGTGAAGGAACAACTGGATGATCGGATCAAGATCCAGGAGGTCAACCTGCGGAACGGTACGCTTGTGGACTGCTCGGGATGCCCGTATCAGATGTGTCTGCATTTTGGTGAACAGGGAAAGTGTTTCTACGGCGGAGCCATGGTGGAAGCAATCTATCCGGCGGTCAAGTGGGCGGACGCGATCCTGCTCCTCTGTCCAAACTACAATGATGCACTCTCGGCCAATATGACGGCCTTCATCAACCGGCTGACGGCGTTGTTCCGCACAACGAGATTTTACGATAAGGCGCTGTTTGCGATCATCGTATCCGGATATTCGGGGAGTGATCTCCTCGCCGGTCAGCTCGTCACGGCGTTAAACATGAACAAGACGTTCTATCTCCCGGGCAACTTCTGTATGATGGAGACGGCGAACAACGCCGGAGCGGCGATGAAGCTGCCGGGGATCGAAGACAGGATAAGGGAGTTCAGTGAGAGAGTCGCGGATACATTGCTGGAGAAAACGCAGAAATAAAGATAAGTGAAAGGCAGACTGAAAATAGAACTGTATAGGTATGGCGGCACAGAAGAGAAAACTGTGCCGCCATATTTTATCTCAGTCAGATAAGACTTCCGTTTTTTGGATGGTGGATAATACAGATTCATCTTAGTGGGAGGAGTATGATCTCTGCTCGACATGAATTTTGAGATATTGTAATAATTGCACAACTTATGCATATATGTACAATTTAAAAGTATAATTACGCACAAATAATCGCAACAATTTTATAATTTTAAGTAATTGAACAGCAATACTTTATATTATGGAAGTAAACATTGCTGATTTCGATAAAGAAAAGAAAAAAGTCGAAATTTCAGACGTTTACAAGAATTAACAAAATTTGTTGCAAAAGTTACAGACGCGTTGTATAATGAATTCGTAAGCTTCCTTTGTTAAAAACTGAACAAAGGAACAGAAAAAAGGAGGTAGAAAGATATGAGAAAGAGATTTTCCGCAGCAATTGCCCTTGCACTGTCCTGTGCGATGATGTTGACCGCCTGCTCCGGCAGCAAACCGGCAGAGACAACCGCCGCAGCTGGTGATACAACCGCAGCCGCAGCAGAGACAACCGCAGCCGCAGCTCCGAGCGGTGACGTTCAGAAGCTGACAATGGGAACCGGCGGTACAACCGGTACATATTACGCGTACGGCGGCGTAATCGCGAATGTCCTTAACAGCAAAGACATCGGTGTAAACATCAATGTACAGTCCACCGGTGCTTCAAAAGCAAATATCTACCTTGTAAATGACGGTGAAGCAGATCTCGCAACGGTACAGAACGACGTTATGGATTATGCTTACAACGGAACCGACCTCTTCGCAGAAGAAGGTGCAGCAAAAGACTTTACAGCAGTTGCAGCCCTCTACGCTGAGGTTTGCCAGATCGTTACATCCGGTGATATCAAATCCGTCGACGAGTTAAAAGGCAAGAGAGTATCCGTTGGTGACGCCGGATCCGGTGTTGAATTCAACGCACGTCAGATCCTTGAAGCTTACGGCATCTCCTTCGACGATATCCAGGTCAACAACCTTGGTTTCGGTGATTCCGCAGATGCATTAAAAGATGGCAAGATCGATGCTTTCTTCTGTACAGCAGGTGCTCCGACAACAGCGATCGTAGAGCTCGCTACAACAAACACGATCAACCTTCTTACTGTAGACGATGAGCATGCAAAGATCCTTGCTGATGCACATCCGTTCTACACAACTTATAGTATTCCGGGCGGCTCCTACAAGGGCGTTGACGACGATGTACAGACTGTAGCGATCAAAGCTACTCTGATCGCATCTCCGAAGCTTTCTGAAGAGACCGTTTACAATATCACAAAAGCTATCTTCGAGAACAAAGATGAAATCGCTGCTACCCATGCAAAGGGCGAAGAGCTTGATCTCGATTATGCAGTTTCCGGTATTTCTGTTCCGTTCCATCCGGGTGCTGAGAAGTACTTCAAAGAAGTTGGAGCGATCAAGTAATTACCTTGAAAAACAGGAAAGCAAGATTCTTTACAGCGGCGGCAATAATCACGGCAATTATTGCCGCCGTTCTTGCATATACCTTTCGAAGCGGGGACTGTCTGGTCTTAAGGAACGGGGACACGAATGAAGAGCTTGCCCGCTTCCGGGTAAAAGAGGGGGATGAATTCTCAGTGACGTTCATCCACTCGGTCAATCAGTATCCGCTGACGGATGTCTACCAGATCCGCGACCATAAAATCTATGTGGTCCGCACCATCTACAACAATTTTGGCGCGGGCGTCCAGACGGAGCTCGAGGATGGGCAGACACTGACGTATGATGAAAACGGGGAGATGGTCATTTCCGGATTTGATAAGGAGATGCCGTATCTTTCGTACATCGTGGGTACGGTCTCGGACCATACACTCACGATCCATGGAAAAGAAATCAGTCTGAGGGAACTCTGCGGGCGAAACAGTAAAGTAGAGTTCTCGTGTGAACATAAAGGACTCTGAGACAGAAAACGTGAACAAAAGGCAGAAAGCATTCCGGAACTCTTCAGGGGTGTGAGGGAGGAAGAACGGAATGTGAAAAAAAGGAGGGATTTGTATGGCAGAGAAAGACAATATGAAAGTCAACACATCTCCTGTTTCGGATGTTGAGACCGGTACCGCGGAAGACGTCGAAGCCATCATGAAAAAGTATGATCGTGAATCGAATACCCGAGTCTGGGAAGGCGTTCCAAAACAGGTGATCCGCTATCTTCTGGCAGCATTTTCACTGTTAATGCTCTACATGAACCTGTTTGCAAACTGGGATGAGCGTGTGCGCCGTTCTCTTTTTGTAGGCGTTGTTATCATCCTTTCGTTCCTCATATATCCGATGAAGAAAGGCAGCACAAAGAAAAATTCGATCCCGATCTACGATATTATCCTCATGGTACTCGGAGCGGGTGCTTATTTCTACTTCGTTATCAACTTTAAAACGATCATCGGTCATGCGACCCGAATCAGCCAGACGGAGGTTATCGTCGGCGTGATCGGTATCCTGATCCTCGCAGAGACCTGCCGCCGCGTTGTCGGTATCCCGATCCTCTGTGTAGCGACATTCTTTATCTGCTACGCATTCTACAACGGACTCGGACAGGGCAGAGAATTTGCAGTCGTTTTAAAATCTGTTGTATACAACCTGTTCTACACGACAGGCGGTGTCATCGGTACTCCGATCGGTGTCTGCTCGACGTACATCGCACTGTTTATCCTGTTCGGTGCCTTCCTTGAGGCGACGGGAATTTCCGAGTTCTTTATCCAGCTCGCAAACTCCTTAGCAGGCGCTTCCACCGGCGGCCCGGCAAAGGTAGCCGTTATCTCCTCCGCTCTCTGCGGTATGGTATCCGGAAGCTCTGTTGGTAATACCGTAACAACCGGTTCCGTAACGATCCCGTTAATGAAAAAGACCGGTTACGAAGGCGAATTCGCAGGAGCCGTTGAGGCAGCTTCCTCCACCGGCGGACAGATTATGCCGCCGATCATGGGTGCCGCTGCATTCTTAATGGCTGAGATGGTAGGCGTCCAGTACGGCGAGATCGCGATGAGAGCGATCTTCCCGGCACTTCTTTATTTCACAGGTATCTTCATCACAGTACACCTGGAAGCAAAGAGACTTGGTTTAAAGGGTATCCCGAAGGATGAGCTCCCGAAATTCGGACCGTTATTCCTTCGTCAGGGTTATCTTCTTATTCCGCTGGTTGCCCTTGTTGCAATGGTTATGATGGGCTACACGATGTCCCGTGCAGCGATCATCGCTACCGCCCTTGCAATCCTTGTCAGCATGCCGAATAAAGAAACAAGAATGAACCCGACAAGATTCATCAACGCGTTGGAGGCAGGTGGTAAGAATACACTTTCCGTAGCTGTTGCCTGCGGCGTTGCCGGAATCATCGCCGGTGTCGTAACAATGACCGGTCTTGGACAGCTTCTGATCTCCGCAATCGTCGGTGTTGCCGGTGACCGCGTGATCGTAGCTCTGTTCCTTACTATGTTAACCTGTATCGTTCTTGGTATGGGCGTTCCGACAACTGCAAACTACATCATTATGGCTACCACATGTGCACCGATCCTTGTAAACGGTATGGGAATCAACAAGATCGCTGCCAACATGTTCGTATTCTACTTCGGTATCGTAGCAGATATCACACCACCGGTTGCTCTTGCAGCTTACGCAGGATCCGCGATCGCGAAATCTAACCCGATGAAGACCGCGTTAAACGCATCCCGTCTTGCGATCGCAGCGTTCATCGTACCGTATATCTTCGCATTCAACCCGGCAATGCTCTTCATTGATACCGGTGTTCTCGGAGTTGTGACGATCATCATTACCTCCCTGATCGGACTGTTCGGTGTTGCAGCAGGTCTTGAAGGCTACATGTTTGCGAACCTGAATGTGATCGAGAGACTCTTATCCATCGTCGGAGGTCTCTGCCTGATCATTCCGGGAACCGTGACAGACCTTGTCGGCATCGTTCTCGTCGGAATTTCAGCGGCACTGCAGATGATGAAAAAGAAGAAGGCGGCTGTAGCATAGAAGAAATGGATGAAAGTTATATCGGAGTATATTGCAAAGAAAATTTGCATATGATATAATGGCTAAGAAAGAAATAGAACATAGTTCAAATTTACACAAAATGAAACCCCTCAGAGCGGCATCTCTGAGGGGTTTCTTCTCGTTTTATGTAGTTGAGCATCTACAGGTTAGTTACCGATCCACTTTACTGTCTAACCATTTGATGATGTAGTGACATACCACACCAGCCATGACAGCAACTATAAAAGAAAAAACATAATCCAAATTTACACCTCCTTTCTGTCACCAGATTGGAGTGGGTAACGAGACGAGTATATCATAGGCAGGAGAAAATCGATAGTTACTCCAGTATAAAACAGAGATAAAAAATAGACTTTTGTGAGGAATATTTGTGTATGAGGAGATCCCTGTTTTCATTGATTTTATCTTGCAAGCGACATTAAAGTATGCTACACTTTCCGTAAAGTTTACCACTGTATCTGCGTAAAGAGAGGAAGGAAAAACGATGGAATTATTATATGGAAGTACCCGCGGCGGGGAGACTGGCGTGACAGCATCCCAGGCGGTATTAAAAGGACTTGCAAATGACGGCGGCCTCTATGTTCCGGAGCGCATTCCGACACTGGATGTGACGATGGACGAGCTTGCCGGAATGACATATCAGGAGACTGCTTATGCGGTAATGAAGCAGTTCTTAACAGACTATACGGAAGAAGAATTAAAATACTGTATTTCCCATGCATACGATGAGAAATTCGACACCGAGGAGATCGCTCCACTCGCAAAGGCAGACGGAATGTACTTCCTGGAGCTGTTCCACGGAAAAACGATCGCATTCAAGGACATGGCGCTCTCGATCCTGCCGTACCTTATGACAACAGCTGCAAAGAAAAACCATGCGAAAAATGAGATCGTGATCCTGACAGCAACCTCCGGTGATACAGGAAAAGCAGCGATGGCCGGCTTCGCCGATGTACCGGGAACAAGGATCATCGTATTCTACCCGAAGAACGGTGTCAGTCGCGTCCAGGAACTCCAGATGCTGACCCAGAAAGGTGCAAACACATCCGTAGTCGGGATCGAAGGAAACTTTGACGATGCCCAGACCGGCGTCAAGAAGATCTTCGGAGACAAAGAATTCGCGAAAGAACTGGATGCAATGGGATTCCAGCTCTCCTCCGCAAACTCCATCAATATCGGCCGTCTCGTTCCGCAGGTTGTTTACTATGTATACGCATATGCGAAACTTCTCGCAAACGGCGAGATTGCAAAGGATGAGAAGGTTAATGTTGTTGTGCCGACCGGAAACTTTGGAAATATTCTGGCAGCATATTTCGCAAAACAGATGGGCGTTCCGTTTGGAAAGCTGATCTGCGCGTCCAATGACAATAAGGTCCTGTATGACTTCTTCCAGACAGGCACATATGATAAGAACCGTGAGTTCATCCTGACCACATCCCCGTCCATGGACATCCTCGTTTCCAGCAACTTAGAGCGCCTGCTCTACTTAAGCTGCGGAAGAGATGCCGCAAAGACAAAGGAACTGATGGAGCAGCTCTCAAAGAACGGAAAATACGAGATCACACCGGAGATGAAGGAGTTCATGAAAGACTTCTCCGCCGGTTACGCAGATATGGAAGAGAACGCGAAGGAGATCAAGAAGGTATTCGACGATACCGGATATCTGATCGATACCCACACAGGCGTTGCAGCGGCCGTTTACGAGCAGTATAAGACAAAGACCGGCGATACGACAAAGACGATCATCGCATCCACTGCAAGCCCGTATAAGTTCTCCAGAAGTGTTATGGAGGCAGTTCTCGGAAAGAAAGAGGATACTGATGAGTTTGCCCTGATCGACGAGATGGAACGTATTTCCGGCGTGAAGATCCCGCAGGCCATCGAGGAGATCCGCGACGCGAAGATCCTCCACAACCGTCAGTGCAAGCCGGAGGAAATGGAAGAAACTGTGAAACAAACCTTTTCAAAGTAGGGTAAATCGGTTATAATAAAATTATCATGACAACAGTACCTGTTGGGAATAGATGGTGTCTGCTCCGCATATAAATGGAAACAGACGGAAGATCCGGCGGGACAGGCTGTTCTGTCAAAATAACGATTCAAATGGAGGCCTATATGTTAGTAACAGCGAAAGAAATGCTTGAGAAAGCAAGAGATGGCAAATACGCAGTAGGACATTTCAACATCAACAACCTTGAGTGGACAAAAGCGATCCTGCAGACGGCTGAAGAACTGAAATCCCCGGTTATTCTGGGTGTTTCAGAGGGCGCAGGAAAATACATGACAGGCTTTAAGACTGTAGTAGGTATGGTAAACGGAATGTTAGAAGAGATGAAGATCACTGTTCCGGTAGCTCTTCACTTAGACCATGGTACCTATGAGGGATGCTTAAAGTGCATCGATGCCGGATTCTCCTCCATCATGTTTGACGGTTCTCATTACCCGATCGAAGAGAACGTTGAGAAGACAAAAGAACTGATTCGTATCTGCCGTGAGAAGGGAATGTCCCTCGAGGCAGAGGTTGGAGCGATCGGCGGTGAGGAAGACGGCGTAATCGGTATGGGCGAGTGCGCAGACCCGAACGAGTGTAAGATGATCGCTGACCTCGGCGTTGATATGTTAGCAGCAGGTATCGGCAATATCCACGGAAAATACCCGGCAAACTGGAAAGGTTTAAGCTTTGAGACACTCGCAGCTGTCAAAGAGGCAGTTGGCGATATGCCGCTCGTTCTTCACGGCGGTACCGGTATTCCGGAAGATATGATCAAGAAAGCAATCTCCCTCGGCGTAGCGAAGATCAACGTAAACACCGAGTGCCAGCTTGCATTCGCAGCAGCTACAAGAAAATACATCGAAGCAGGAAAGGACCTTGAAGGAAAGGGATTCGACCCGAGAAAACTTCTTGCTCCGGGCTTCGACGCAATTAAAGAGACCGTTAAGACAAAAATGGAGTTATTCGGTTCTGTCGGCAAAGCTGACTGATCCGTTTAGCTTGCATTATCATGCAGTTAAAGAAATGTTCTCCCTCGCAGCAGGGAGAACATTTTTTCAAGCCAGTATTTTCCTACTGATCAGTGCAGTAGATGCGCAGACTTGCTGAATCGTTACGATTTTTGAACCAAATCCGTCTGATCCTGGTCTTTTTGCGGAAAGAGCTGGAGTATCAGGTAATTGCATACAGGATAAAACGTATGATTTTTCCGACAGCCGTGATCAGCTGTAGCCGTGTGTTTTACGCGCGTGACGCAGCAAAATGCCCCATACGGCGGCTGGCTATTTATACAGAAACGAGGAGGAGCAGTTTATGAGTGAAAACATCAATGTAGAGGCGATCTTCGGAGAGAATGTGTTCAACGACTCTGTGATGAAAGAACGTCTCCCGAAGAGTGTCTACAAAAAGTTAAAGCAGACCATCGAGGATGGCAGCGAACTGGACCCGACGATCGCTGACGTGGTTGCCCATGCGATGAAAGACTGGGCAGTCGACAACGGTGCGACCCATTATACCCACTGGTTCCAGCCGCTGACCGGCGTGACCGCCGAGAAACATGATTCCTTTATCGGAAATTTTGATTCCCAGGGAAAAGTTCTGATGGATCTTTCTGGAAAAGAGCTGATCAAGGGCGAGACCGATGGTTCTTCTTTCCCGTCCGGCGGCCTGCGCGCGACCTTCGAGGCCCGTGGATATACCGCCTGGGACTGCACTTCCGCGGCATTCTTAAAGAAAGATGCAACCGGCGTAACACTCTGTATCCCAACCGCCTTCTGTTCCTACAGAGGCGAAGCCCTCGATAAAAAGACCCCGCTTCTCCGCTCCATGCAGGCCATCGACAAAGAGGCGACAAGAATCTTCCACCTTTTCGGCCACACAGAAGTAAAGCGTGTTACTCCGTCCGTAGGACCGGAGCAGGAGTACTTCCTGATCGACCGCGACAAATATTTAAAGAGAAAAGACCTGATCTACACCGGACGTACCTTATTCGGCGCGATGCCGCCGAAGGGACAGGAGATGGATGACCACTATTACGGTGTTATCCGCGAGCGGATCGGTTCCTATATGAAAGAGTTAAATGAAGAGCTCTGGAAGCTGGGCGTTACCGCAAAGACCCAGCACAACGAGGTCGCTCCGGCACAGCATGAACTCGCAACGATCTACACAAAGGCAAACCTTGCCGTTGATCACAACCAGCTCGTTATGGAAACAATGAAAAAGGTTGCAAGCCGTCACGGAATGGCGTGCCTGCTCCACGAAAAACCGTTCCAGGGCGTCAATGGTTCCGGTAAACATAACAACTGGTCCCTGGCTTCCGACACCGGCATCAACATGCTGGATCCGGGCGTGACTCCGCATGAGAATATCCAGTTCCTGCTTGTTCTTGCCTGCATTATGAAAGCAGTTGACCGCCATGCGGATCTGCTCCGCCAGTCTGCGGCTGTTCCGGGCAACGACTACCGTCTCGGCGCTCAGGAGGCACCGCCAGCGATCATCTCCATCTTCGTAGGTGAGCAGCTTGAGGATGTGATCGACCAGCTGATTTCTACAGGTTCCGCGACTCACTCAAAGATCGGCGGTACCTTAAAGACCGGTGTTACGACACTTCCGGATTTCGATAAAGATGCGACAGACAGAAATCGTACATCCCCGTTCGCATTCACCGGAAACAAGTTTGAGTTCCGTATGGTCGGTTCCTCCGACTCCGTTTCCTCCGCAAACGTTGTGTTAAATACGATCGTTGCAGAGGCATTCAAGGAAGCTGCCGATGAACTTGAAAAGGCAGAGGATTTCGACCTTGCGGTTCATGATATGATCAAGAAACTTCTCGCTGAGCACCGCCGTATCATCTTCAACGGCAACGGCTACAGTGAGGCGTGGGTGGAAGAGGCAGAGCGCCGCGGACTCCCGAACTTAAAGTGCATGGTGGATTCCATCCCGGCACTTGTGACCGAGAAAGCGTTCAAACTGTTCGGCGATTTCGGTGTATACACGAAGGAAGAGCTTGTTGCGAGAGCGGAGATCGAGTATGAATCCTACGCGAAATCCGTCAATATCGAGGCGAAATCCATGATCAACATTGCCGGAAAGCAGCTGATCCCGGCGGTTGTCCGCTATACGACAGTTCTCGCACAGTCCTTAAGCGCTGTGAAGACTGCATGCCCGGAAGCTGACAACAGCGTCCAGACAGAACTTCTCATCGAAGTTTCCGACCTGCTCTCCGACATGAAAGTTGCCCGTGCGAAACTTGAGGACCTTGTAGAAGAGTATCAGCACATCGAGAGCATGGAAAAACGCGCCCACTTCTGTTACGACGAGATCATCCCGGCAATGCAGGCACTCCGCAGCCCGGCCGATCAGCTGGAAATGATCGTAGACAAAGAATACTGGCCGATCCCGAGTTATGGGGATATGATCTTTGAGGTGTGATCACTGTAACATAAAATGGTGAAAATTAGTACATAAAAACACCGCTCTGGGAGGAATGTATGATTTCCTGCCGGAGCGGTGTTTTTTTGTAAACGGAAAAATTCCAAATAATTCAAATTCAGCCCTACTTCGGTCCGCCCGTCTGATACTCGGACAGATTTCCGGAGGACGAAGAACCGGAACTTCCCGGTGTGCTGGTGCTGGATGAGCCGGAGCTGTAGTTGTAGTTCGCGCCGGCGCTTCCAGGGCCGGTCACACTGCCGGTATTTGTATAATAATTGTTATTGCTGCTCGTTCCATTACTTCCGCCAGGACTTACAGTCGAAGTACCTGTACTGCCGCCGGGGGCGGTTGTGGAAGCCGAGCTTCCGGAAGTGCTGCCGGTTGAACCGGATGAGTACCCAGGACCGCCGGTCTGGTAATTTCCAGCCGCCATTCCGGTTCCTGACGAATTTCCGGTCGGATTCGAAGAAGGAGAAGGCGCAGTCGTTCCTGCATTTCCGCCCGGAGCAGATCCCACCTGCGTTCCGGTCGTAATTCCATTCTGGCTGTTTCCGGTCGCCGGAGTTCCGGTATAATTACTTCCGTTGATCTGCGTTCCGGACGTTCCAGGTGTGTATACACTTCCCGCGGACCCGCCGCCGATCGCAGACGTCTCACTCAGGCAGACACCGCTCTTATTGAAGGTATAGTTGACATTGTTTACAACGAATGAGCCGTTGGAAACCATCTTTCCATCTGCTGGATTCAGATAATAATACTTTCCGCCGTCGTTCAGCCAGCCTGTGATCATATGTCCGGACTGGTTAAAGTAATACCAGCTCTGTTCGATCTGCTTCCAGCCAACCGACATCACACCGGATACCGTATCCATGTAATACTTGTTCGTTCCGTCACTCTGCCATCCGATGACCATGCGCCCGTCGGTGTGGAGATAATAGAACTTCCCGTCAAGCTGCATCCAGCCGGTCATCAGCTTTCCTTCATTATTGAAGTAATACCAGTAACCGTCAAGCTTTGTCCATCCGGCAGCCATCGCACCACTCGCGTCAAAATAGTACAGAAGCCCATCGATCGTTTGCCAGCCGGTCAGCATCGTTCCGTCCTGTTGGAGGAAATACCGCTTTCCGTCGATATCCGCCCACCCGCGGACGAGCTTTCCGTTGCTGCCAAAATAATAATATTTTCCGTCCATCTTCCGCCAGCCGGTTACCATCGAACCATCGCCGCGCAGATAATAGTAATCCGTATCGATCCGCAGCCATCCGGTTACCATCGCGCCGTTTAACAGATAGTAATATTTCCCATCGACCTGGATCCAGTCCTTTGCCATCGTGCCGTCGGAATTCAGATAGTACCATGCGTCCTCCGCCTGCAGCCATCCGGTCTTCATCTGCCCGGTGGTCGAGAGAAGATAGTAGTACTGGTTGTTTAAGAGGAGCCAGCCTTTATACTGGGTTCCATCCTGATTCAGGTAATACCAGCTCTGTCCGTCATTGATCCAGCCCGTCTGTTTTACATAATTCTTATAATAGTACCACTTGTCCCCGATCAAGCGCCAGCGGTTCGCCGGAAGTTTTCCACTCAGGTCCTTAAAAGAAAAGTTGATATCCACATTTCCACTGATCCCGTTTACGGTTCCCTGGTTTGACGCCTGCCAGAATGCCGCACCCTGGTAGGACGGTTTTGCGTCGTAGCGGGCGATCCAGACATCATAGTGGACCTTCGTCATATCGATCTTATTGTTGATCCAGTAATCATTGGTATAGACCATCGGATAATATCCGGCTGTCTCGACTTTTTTACAGAATGCGTTGATAATATCAGAAAGCTGCGCCGGAGTCAGATTGTTCATCTCCTGTGCTTCCACGTCGAGGACGACAGGATAGGAGATCGGGTAGTCCTTGATAAGGTTCAGGACAAAATCTGCGTCGGATTCCGCCATCGCAGTTGTTGTCGCGTAGGAGTAGAGGTAAACGCCGACCCGGAGACCAGCAGCGGCCGCCCCGCGCACGTTTGTCTCAAAATATGGGTCTACCGCGTTGTTGTAGCGGGCTCCGATCATCGCGAACTGGATATCATCAGCGGCGACTGCAGACCAGTTGACATTTTGCTGCCACTGGGAAACATCGACACCTCGCGACAGGATCCCGGTAAGGACGGAACCATCACTTCCAATATAAGAGCCGGATGCGTTCTTCTGCCAGGCCGCCGCCCAGGCCGGAAGCGCCGGACTCACAGCGGAAAAAGCCATGACGGCACTTAGAAGAAGCGCCGCCGCTCGTTTCTTTTGTCTCATGGAGATCCCCCTTTTAAACTTGTATTTCAATAAGAACGGGGTCAAACAGTCTTTGCCCCGGTATTTTCAATGTAAAAGATCCCGGGACAGCTGGCATTTTATCACAGCTCCATCCCGGGACCATATGGACGTTATCTGCGTATTTTCAGTATAGCATAAAAATACAGATACGTCTTGAAAAAATTCACAGAAAAATGCGGCAACTATTCGGCTTTTCCGATCCCAAGAAATTCCGGCGCAGTGATGATCTTCTTATAAAACTGCTTCGCATACCGGTACATCACGATCGTGTAATCGCCAAATTCCTCGCCGACACTGCTCTTATACACTGCCCACAGGCACCACAAAAATCCGCCGAGAGCGATATATGCGTAGTAGACGAACCGCTCCTCGGAAGTCGGCTCCCTGTGCAGGTAAGTCGTAATGAGCTTTTCGACCTCAAAATCATTATAATAAGAATATATCGCGCACATGCTCACATCGATCAGCGGATCGCACATGCCGGAGTACTCCCAGTCGATCAGGCGGATATCACCGTCCGGCAGGAACAGGAAATTGTCGCACACACTGTCGATGTGGGACAGGACCTTCGGCCGGTTCAGACGGTCGAGGCGGTCGAGCAGTGTGAGCATGTGAGCTTTTACTTCCGGATAATCTTCAAAGAGCTTTTTCTCGTAACCGCGGCACAGCGCTTCATAAAAACTGATCCGCTCCCGGATATCGAAAGAATGGTCGACATGGAGCTTCGAATCATGGAGCTTTTCCACAAGCGCCATACATTTCGCCACATCATCCCAGTTGCGCGGATCGCTGTTGCGCGCGCCCTCATAATATTCAGAAATCTTGTAACCAGTCTCCCCGTTCATGTATACAACATGCTCGGTGATCCCGGATCCTTTTACGGCATCGTAGACAGCCTTTTCCTGTTTCCGGTTGATCAAGAGCTCGGTGCCCGGACCAGGAATCCGGCAGATATAGGACTTATCATGGACCTTGAACAGGAAAGACTTGTTGGTCATACCCGTTTTCAGGCACTTGATCCCTGTAATCTCGGATTCCGGAACATGAAGGACCTCGGAGATCAGTTCCATCGCGATATTGTCGGAATGATTCTGGTAGCGCTCATCGAAAAGGCGGAGCTCCTCAAGGTTTTCAAACTCGTACACCTGGTTGTCCGGCTGTTTGTTGATATACATTTCCGGCACCGGGAAGTGATGCTTGCCCGGAAGATGGCTGTCGACCTCGCCGTTTAAGAGGTCTGCGAGAACCTGTTCCCAGTACATCTGCTCCGTTCCCGGGGTATGATAATATTCTTCAAGGATCGGGAAGAACTGTTCCGAAAACTCTTTCGAGAAGAACACCGGACCATACATGACCCAGGAGTCCGCGCCGCCGACCTTAACGCCGGTGAGCAGTCCCTTTTTGCTCGTCTCAAGACACCATTCAGAAGTCTCGCCTTTCATAAATACGGAAGAGTACCAAGCGCCGCATTCATAAGTGTGGTACATATTATTCCGCATCCAGTTGTCGGACGAGAGAAGATATGTGTTTCTTCCGATAAAACATTCGCGGGCGCGGTAGAGCGTTGTCAGCGTGTTCTTATTGTGATATTCCGGGTTATAGAGAAGCTTGACGCCGAATTTGTCGATCAGGTACTCGAACTTCTCCTTTAAATAACCGACCACGATAGTGATATCTGTGACGCCGGCCCCATGAAGCTGCTTGATCTGGCGCTCGATCATGCGCTCGCCGTAGACTTCTAAAAGTCCCTTCGGCGTCTCAAATGTCAGCGGTACAAATCTGGACCCGAATCCTGCCGCCAGGATCACGGCGCTGTCCATCCGGTATTTTCTTAAAAGATCCACACCGCCCTTTAATAAGGAATAAGTCCCCTCAGCCGGATCAAACGTGAAGAGCTCCTGTGCCAACCCATCCTTCACGAGATGGTTGCAGGTCCCGAGCGAAAGATCCATCGCTGCCGCCAGCTCCCGCTGTGTCATCTTGTTGTTCTCATAAATATTTCTGCAGAGTAATCCCAAACGATCCATAGTCATCCTCCGAATCAGTTGAATCATGTTTGCGACACTTATCATGAAACATGCGGCCATGGAAACGTGGGAGAGTGTCCACACGTTTGTGACTGAAAATATATGTTTAATAATAAGGAAGAAACTGATAAAATGAACGTGTTCAAAATAATAAAAACAATAGATATATATGAACATTATAACACGTACTTCCGATAATACAAGATGATATTTTGAATATGAATTTACAATGTTCAAAATATCAACAGTTATGCATCAAAATGAACATACCATTATGACACATTCCTGCCACAAAGCTGCCACAAAGTGAAAAAACAGGCAAAATGTACTGATATCCGTACAAAAACGCCATATAATAGCGTTTGTGTAAGAATTTCGTAAGAAAATAAAAACAAAAAAGATATGGAAATTCTTAAGAAATTATACTATAATACCAGTGTATTCGAGGTACAGAGTATTTCTGGAAGCGAAGTAAGATAGTTCCCTTTATTAAAAAATCTTCATTTTTTGTAAAAAAACTATTGATAATTTTACTTATCGGAAGTATAATGGCTTCGTAATGC
>NZ_QUEP01000011.1 GCF_003478035.1 Clostridium sp. OF03-18AA | reverse complement strand
ACCTATAGAGGTGGGAGAATTCTTGCTGATTCTTGTTAAAACAAATGAAGACCGAATGGGGATGTACCATTGTGGACCGGACGCCAAAAGGCCTGACATTCACCGCAGAAGGAAATTTTCTTGCCGCACAGGCAGAAAAATATCTGGAGCTGTTCCATGACACAAAGGAAGAATTAAAAAAACTGCAGGATGCCGCACTGACGGAGATCGTGATCGGCGCTTCCTACACTTACAGCAAATACTCTCTCGCAGATGTTCTTGTTCCGTACCAGATCGCGCATCCAAATATAAAATTCCGGATCGTCAATGATTCCAGTGATGCTCTTTACCGCCAGGTCCTGGACGGATCCGTGGATGTAGGATTTCTGCGCGGGGATTATGAGGGACCGGTAAACAGGACTCTGTTAGGGGAGACCCGCGGTTTCCTTGTCACGAAAGGAGCCGTGGAAGTGTCTGCGCTTCCCGGAATGCACCGGCTGGACTATAAAACGAACGAAAAGACGACCAGGATCCTGAACAGATGGTGGGAAATGTGCTTTGAGAGCGCTTACCCGTCCGGAATGATGGTCGGGCACATTGACGGGGCATGGAAGCTGATCGATGAGGGGATGGGATATGCCCTGAGTTTTCTGCCGGAAAACTTTGAGAACCGGTATCAGCTGACGCTCACGCCGCTTACATGGCCGGACGGAACACCGGTGACGAGAAAAACATGGTTTGTGTACCCAAAGGAGAAACGACTGCCGGAAAAGCTTGCCGATTTTATAAAATATACGGAATCGCTTGCTGCTTCATTTTCATCTTCATCTGCTTATTTTTAAGAAGGAACTTCTATGAAAAACATTGACTGGAAAATTTTAAAAGTATTATATGAAAAGCGCAGCATCACAAAGGCCGCCGACGCCCTCTTTATGACCCAGTCCGCCCTGACAAAGCGGCTGCAGTCGATCGAGAGCGAGTGGGGCCGCCAGCTCGTGGAACGGACAAGCCGCGGCGTAACTTTCACAGAAGACGGAAAATATCTGGTACAGAAGGCAAACATCATGCTGGATTTTCTCCAGGAGATCGGGGACCACTTTGCAGACCGCCATACAAAGATGGAATCCTTAAAACTCGGCGTCCCGAACTCGTTTGCAAAGCGCCATCTTCCGAAACTCCTCGCCGTATACCAGAAAAGCGGAGCCAATCTCTATATCAAGACAATTTCCAACTCCAGCGACGTGATCTTAAAGGATCTGATCGACGATACGATCGATATCGGTCTCGTCTGCGGCGATTTCCCGTATCTCGGTGACCAGGTATGCCTGTTTCAGGAAGAGCTCTACATCGTTGCCCCGAAAACAGCAACCATGGATTCCATCGAACATATGCCACTCATCGAGACCTTCTATAATCCGATGGTCCGCATGATCATCAATCAATGGTGGAAAAGTCAGTTCGGAAGCAGTCCCCATGAGAAACAGCAGGTTCCCTACTTTGACATCGCCATCGAAATGGCAGAAAACGGGCTCGGGATCTGTTTCGTGTTCGGAGATGACTGGAAGATCGACGAGGAAAAACTACAGCTGATCCCTGCTTATGACCGGGACGGAAATCCTGTTTCCAGAAAAGTCTCCATGCTGATCTCGGACCGCTGCTATAAAAGTGAGGGAATCTCAGATTTTATCCGGTTTGTGGAAAACTATTACGGAGTAAACTGAAATTGGATCCGGCTGTCTGAAACCTGTTTGTAATCCGGCGTGATATTCCATAATGGAATACCGCGCCTATTCTTTTCCTGAATTTCCATTTGACATGTTAATAATTTATCATAAAGATATCACAAGACAGGATCCCTCCGATCTTTCCCTGAAGCCATCACTCCGGCTGCAGGAAATCCGGCATCGGATCTGGGAATCCCGTAACGTGATCAAGTGGGTATCTTTTATATGATCTATATTCATCTCAGGAGGAAAAGGAAATGAGCTACGCTTATGTGGGCTGCAGAACAACAAAAGAACGAAATGCACGCGGAAAAGGCTTAAAAGTTTTCGAGATCAACGACAAGACCGGAGACTGGAACCTGATCCAGTGTTTAAAAACGGAGGAGGAAAATCCATCCTACCAGACACTCGACAATGAGGGAAATTTTCTCTATTCCGTACACGGAGACAAGACAAAAGTCTCCAGCTATAAAATTCTTGAAGACGGAACTTTATCTCCGTTAAATATGATCGATATCGGCGGAAAAAATCCGGTGTTCATCACTGCTGACAGAACAAACCGCTTTTTAGTCGTTGCTGCTCTCCAGGGCGGCGCTGTCTATGTCATTAAGAGAAATGAAGACGGAAGCCTCGGCGAGATCGTCTCTGAGACTCATCTTCCTGGCAAAAAAGAGGGATCCGTCTCCTTCGCGCACCAGTGCATCTGGGATCAGACAAAGACCTTCCTCTTCGTTGTGACCCAGGGAAGGATTCAGGGATACGGACAGGTTCTCGTATACCGCTTCGACGCAGAAAACGGGACTCTCACCGAGACCGACTGCTTCCGCTCCAGAGAGTACGATGAGCCGCGCCACATCGCGATCCATCCGAACAACCGGTATGCGTACCTGATCAATGAAAAGGGCAACAAGATGACATACTTCGGCTTTGATGACGTGAACGGAAAGCTTCTTCCGCGCCAGAACCTGCCGACACTTCCCGAGACATACACCGGCGAAGGACAGGCCAGCGCCTCTCTCCTTGATAAAAACGGCGAGATCCTCATCGGTTCCAACCGCATCCACGAGTCCATCGTTCTCTACCACATCGATCAGGAGACCGGTTATATGAAGGAGCTCGGCTACTACCCGGCAATGGGTCTCACCCCACGTTTCATTACCTTCAATCCGGATTACAGCCGTTTCTATATGGCAAATGAGGACAGCGATACCATTATCGAGATGAAGCTTGACTCTGAACAGGGCCGCATGGAATACACCGGCCGCGTGATCGCAGCCGAAAGTCCGGTCTGCATCACATTCCGATAGGGAGGTACACATATGAATCTTGGTCTTATTTCACTGATCGCTCTTTTAGCAGCCATCGTCATCGGCTTCGTCCGCAAGGCGAACGTCGGAATCTTATGTATCGGCTTCTCCATGATCCTCGGCCTCGTCTACGGGATCAAGGCTGGAGACATCATCAAAGGCTTCAGTTCCTCCCTCTGCATGCAGATGATCGGTATCACTTATCTCTTTGCCATCATCAACGAAAACGGAACTCTGGAGCTTCTCGCAAAAAAAATGGTAGCGCTTGTCGGACCGCACAAGGCGCTGATCCCGTTCGTCATGTACCTGCTCGGATTCCTGATCTGTGCGGTGGGACCGGGAGCTATCCCGTCTCTCGCGATCGTTCCGGTCATCGCGATCCCGGTTGCGATATCCGCAGGTGTGAACCCGATCATGACGGCAATCATCGGCGATCTCGGCGTTATGTCCGGACGTATGAGCCCGCTGACTCCGGAGAGTGCCGTTGTCCGTGAGCTTATGGAAGCACAGGGACTCGCAGGAAATACCGTTCCGATCATGATGTGCCTCACTGTGACAGCTCTTGTCGTGGCTGTTCTCGTGTACATCTACTACAAAGGATGGAAGGTCGCTCCGCACACAGCTCATGAGGACGTTCTTCCGAAATTCAGCAAAAATCAGTGGCTCTCCCTCGCGGGACTTGCCGCTCTCGCCATCGGTGCCCTGTTCTTTTCATGGAATGTCGGTCTCACAGGATTTACCGTCGGTTCTGTTCTGATCGTTCTCGGATGCGGCGATGAAAAGACTGCATTCAAGATGATCCCATGGAACGTGATCATCATGGTTCTCGGTGTCGGCATCTTAATGAATGTCATCTCCCTCTCCGGTGGTATCGACATCATGGTCGACGGTCTGGAATCCGTTATGGGTCCGAAGACAGCCGCAACGATCATGGCGATCGCAGCAGGTCTCATGTCCTTCTTCAGTTCCGGTCTCGGTGTCGTATTCCCGACCTTGATCCCGACAGCCAGCGGGCTCGCTGCGAGCATCGGCGGCGTGACAGCGTTAGAGCTTGTCTCCGTAATCGTTATCGGCGGAACTGTTTCCGGCTTCACACCGATCTCCACCACCGGTGCTCTCATCATGGCAGGTGTTGCGCAGCAGGAGGATGCAGATGAAAAATTCCCGCAGAACAGACTGTTTGTCGAGCTGTTCGCGGTATCCTTCATCGCGCTTGCGGTGTTGGCAGTATTCGCTTTTATTGGAATTTATAAGATTATTGCATGAATATGCTAATTTGCTAAATAATTTCGATTATTCCATTTTTTTTGTTCATTCAGGGACTGAAGGTCCCAAATACATCCTTTGGAATGCCTGGTGAATCTTCATCGGGCATTTTTCTTAAAAAGTAATAAATTTAAGGAATGAATCTTCATGACATTTTGGCATGATGAATTGCGCCAAATTCATAAAATCCCTGCTGTTTTTCTGATATACTAAAATCAAATTATGACCGCCTGGGAAGAATTCAAATGGTTCTTCCAGAAATGATCTATCATTATTTAGAAAGGAGAATCACAGCTGTATGAATGCAGAAACGCTGTGATACAAATGACCATGTTCAATAAAGAAGAACGAACCTACTGGATCGAAAACTACAAAAAATTTCCGACTGCAAACATCTCCGATGCCATGGACAATCTCGGACTCCGCTCCGGAGTTGTACTCGGACTTCACGCTCTGGATGTCTACCAGCCGCGTACTGCAGGCTTTGCGAAAACGATCCGCCAGATGCGCAGAAAGACTGCATTCGACGGAAAAGCGCTGACAAAACAGGCATCCATCATCGACACCCAGACCGAATACGGCGATCTTCTCGTCATCGAGGCGACCGGTCTTACCGATATCGCCACAGGCGGCGCCATGTTAGCCACAAGAGCCCAGATGCGCGGCGTTATGGGGGAACTCACAAACGGAAGTCTCCGCGACATCGACGAGATCGCAGACCTGAAATTCCCGGTCTATCTGGGCAGCACAAGCCCGGTAAAAAGCGCCCGTTTCATGGAGACGGTTGACACCGATGTCCCGGTATTCATCGGCGGCGTCCAGATCTGCCCGGAAGACCTCATCCTTATGGACCGCACCGGCGTTGCCGTCGTTCCAAGTGCACATTTAAAGGAAGTTCTCGAAGAAGCCAAAAAGATCAAAGCAAAGGAAGACCGGATCGAAGACCTCGTCCGCGGCGGAATGAGCCTGAATGAGGCGAGACAGCAGAAATAAACTTACACAAAATCTCTCCGAAATATTTCGGGGGGATTTTCATCGTTACCATTGTATGATTTAACCTGATATGTTATACTTCGCACATCGGAAAGCCGGACGACTTTCCCCTCTTCGATTGAAGAGCAATTATACATCTCTCCCACACATGAAAGGGAGAAATAAAAAATGAGGTGTCTCTCTATGAAAAAAACAGTTCTCGTCACCGGCTCCTCCCGCGGGATCGGGCGGGCGGTGGCTTTAAAATTTGCTTCCTGCGGATACCGGGTCGTGATCAACTGCGCCAGAAGTGCGGACCGGATGGAAGAAGTGAAAAAAGAAGTGGAGACGCTCGGTGCAGAGTGCCTGGCGGTACAGGCGGATGTCGGAAATCCGGAAGACTGTAAGCGCCTGTTTCAGGAGATCGAGTCCCGCTTCGGTCATGTAGATGTCCTCGTAAACAACGCCGGGATCTCCATCATCGGGCTCTTACAGGACTTGAGCTTTGAAGACTGGAACCGGATCGTCTCCGCGAATCTCTCCTCCGTCTTCCACTGTACAAAACTCGCGATCCCAGGCATGATCCACAACCACAGTGGCAAGATCATCAATATCTCCTCCGTCTGGGGAGTCTGCGGCGCGTCCTGTGAAGCGGCATATTCCGCGACAAAAGGCGGCGTCAACGGACTCACAATGGCTCTCGCAAAAGAACTCGCCCCGTCGAATATCCAGGTCAACGCGATCGCCTGCGGCGCGATCGACACCGAGATGAACGGTTTTCTCTCCGAGGAAGAACATGCGATGCTTTTGGATGAGATCCCGGCCGGACGCATGGGAAAACCCGAGGAAGTCGCTGACCTCGTCATGAAACTCGTCGAAGCACCGGAATATCTGACCGGTCAGATCATTAAAATGGATGGGGGCTGGATCTAATCCGCCCCCATTGTTTTAACTTTCTTATTTTTATACAAGATCCGGCAGCTGTTTCCAGGATGTCAATCCTGCCTCTAAAATTTCTTTTCCACTGCTATAGGTCTTTTCTCCTCCCATATCGTACCGGTCAAAATCCACGCAAAATAATGAAAATGCGATCACTTTCCCTGTTTCCATCACGATCTGTACATTCTGTTTCACGGTCTCTAAGCTATGTCCGTCCGGAACATATTTCGCATAAGCTGGAATCCATTCAGCTGCAAGAATATCTGCATCCACAGACAAATATAAAAGATCTGTCTGATCCGCAAGTTTTTGTATTTCTTCTTTCCATTTTTCCGGATCATCAAATATTTCTCCAGAAACTTTTTTACTACCAGCATTTTTCAGATTCTCATCAAATTCCGGGATGTTCATTCGACCATCACTAACCAGGATATGCTCTCCTGCAATCGGGACTGTTAAACCACAAACTTTTTTTCTATAATCTTCAGCTGTCTGTCCCACCATGACAGAAACAGGAACGCCAACCAATCTGATATCTAACGATTCTGTAGTTTCTGCAATTCGATTGTCTGCATGAGCATCGATCCATATCACTCCGATTTTCTTATCCGGACCAACTGCACGTTCAATTCCTCCGGCAATCGCAGGCGCATGCGCGCAGTATCCACTGGACATCAGAATTCCGTTTCCCTCTTTTATTTCTTTGCAAACCAAATCCGAAAGATTTTTCAATACTCCTTCATAGGGCTCACATTTTTCCCTTCTTTCAAAGTCTGTTTTGAAGACTTTATAATCAACTCCCGCTTTTTGGTAAGTTCCAGACTCTTTATAATAAGTAGTATCCCTTGGATCTCTGTACTCCCGTATCGATGACAGGATCCGTTTTCTTTCTTTGGTGCTCGTATCGAATCTCCATTCGTTATAGCAATATTCATTTTCGATAATTGATAATCCATTTAGTTTTCTCATATTTCTAATCCCACCTTACCCCTTCTTTTTCAGATTGACAAGACATAAAGCTACCATAAAAATAACCGCATGAATTACCGTAAAGATCATCGCTGCCATCGCTCCGCGTTTCACAACAAATGGGAACAGAATTGCGAGCATTGCAACACAATAAAATGTATTGATTGAATATGCAATAGAGAAATCTCCCATTGCCTCTGACTTGAAGTCCGGATCGACCATTCTCGTTAATAAAACGCCGGTAATAAAATCACCAGTGAGCATTCCCAACGGTCCCATCGATTTTTCGATCCAGTCTTTGCTCAGATACATTTTATCAAGGAATAAAAGTACACTCACTGTCACAACAAATCCTAAAACAGAAGTTGTAAGCAGCGGCAGCCAATATTCAGCGATCATTTCGATCGGCATACTGAAAATAGCCGCTGTTACAATAAAATCTGTGACACATCCCTGAATTCTGCTTTTTATATTTGCATCAAAATACTGTTCGCAATTTAACTTGCGCACTGCAAACCAGATCACATACATCGACATTAACATCCAGAACCATGAGCTTAAATACGTCAGACCAGGGATTTGATACTTATTGATCATGTAGTTAATGACATATCCAGCACCAACAGAGAGGAAAATAAGTGCTAAATGCAGTCCAAGTGTATCAATGCTTCCTCCTGCAGTTGTAATGCGGCCTGCTGAAGGACATTCATCTACTGCACTGTATAATCCTGTTTTCATCTCTTTCGGAAGCGCACCTGGATCTTTGACATAATTGGTTAATCCTTTTCTGGAGACGATATTGATTACCGTGATTCCGATCATGATTCCACCGACCATACCGATCGTAGAAAACGTCATCGCCATACCCTGGGCAACTTCCCAATAGTCCTGACCAAGATTCTGCAGGATTCCTCCGACTGTAGCCGCTGTTCCATGTCCTCCGCAAAAGCCGAGCATCATTTCCAGTCCATATCCGGAGTACATCTCAAGACCAAGCTTTGTAAAAACAATATTGGTTAGAAATCCAATTGCAAATTGTAACGCACTGATCAAAGAAATGATAATTCCCAGCTTGATTGCATCGATCCGTTGAAACAATTCACCCTTTTTTAATTTCTGACTGCACATCGGTAATGCCGCAATGATCAGTGCAAAAAAACGACCTGGCATATTAGAGGCAGTTGTCATGATCTCGTCTGAAATCGGCAACACTCCCAGCATTCTCGGCCCTAAAATCAGTCCGATAATCCCGCCGATCACACAAGCCGGAAGAAAAAGGTTTTGAAACAAACTAACTTTTGCACGCAAAAAAGTGCCAATCAACAGCAAGGTACCAACTAATGCCATTGTTTTCAATAATACATCAATCTGTGATCCTGTCATAATCTTCCTCCTTTATTAGTTGCTTTGTGTTTTATAATATAAAACCAGGTTTTATAATTGAGCTCATTTTTATTATAAGAACACTTTTTCTGTCTGTCAAATATTTTTTCACAATAGGAACTTATTTTTTATTATGTTTTATATTGTAAAACGTTCTGTGATATGTTATGATTAATCCGGAGGTATTCTTATGGATAATTTGGAAAAAAACGTAAAAACAATTCAGTCGGTTCATCGCGCTCTTGATATCCTGGAATTCGCAGTTTTCAGTGGGAATGGTCAAAAGCTTTCAACAATTACCGAACATTGTCATCTCAATAAAACAACTGCTTTTCATTTGATTAAAACCCTGGAAGCACGCGGGTATCTGGAACAAAGCCCTGATACGCTTTCATATAAAACAGGCGGAAAGGTCTTCGAACTCGCATCAAAGGCATATCAGAATATTAATCTCACCACCATTTGCCAGCCATACCTTGAGCAATTGGTTTCCGAGTTTAATGAAACGGTCGGAGTCTATCACTACTCAAAAATCAATGGTCTCACTCAGGTTCTATGTACCAGCTACGTTGAATCCACTCATCCAGTGCGTGTTTCTGTTGCTGTCGGAAAATGGCTTCCTTTGATGCACACTGCTTCTGGCTATATCTTCTTATCCAGTCTTTCCAGTGATGCATTGAAAGAGATTTTGATTTCAGAGGGACATTCTTCACTCAGCGATTCTGATTTTTCCTCATTAAAAGAAAAATTGGAAAAAATACATACTTCCGGAATCTGCCTGGAACAGGAAGAATATGAAGAAGGTGTCGTAAATATAGCTGTTCCAATTTATAAATATACCGGACGTCCGATCGCAGCCATATGTGTAAGTATTCCAGTTCAAAGAGCTCAGGAAGAACTTTTAAATAAGATGACAGAAAAACTCAAAAAAATTTCTCGCGAGATTTCTTCGCTTCCTCTATAGTAAAAAGGTCCATGCAAATATCTGTCTCGATACTTGCATGGACCTTTTCTTAGCTATTAAAACCAACTTTTCGTTTCTATAATCCGCCGGATCCCAAATTCCGGCTGTTTTAATAATTGTTCCAGCAGATCCCTGTTTTCCGCTGAATTTTCTATCTGTCTCACAAAGAGATACGCGGTGCGGGAGAGTGCTGAAATCCGTTCTTTCGCAGATCTTTCTGTGACCATTTCATCATTTTCCAGAGACATTACAGGCTCTACATCTTTCCCTCTGCCCTCTCCGGTTCTCTTCCCATACTTCCCGGGATTTCTGAAATACTCCGCCATCTCCAGCTCTTCCGCTGCCACGGCGCCAAGCACAGCCATTTTCGCTTTCGTATAAAGATCCCCATCGTAGAACCCCGGCATCACAAACGAATACAGGAAATAGAACAGGAGCCGTTCCGTACAGACTTCCGCCTCCGGCATATTCCGGCTGAACTCCTGCTGCCGTTCCTCATACCGGCTGCGGCTGTCCTCCGAATGATACAAAAACGTCCTGCTGCGCTCCAAAAGTTCCGGGAATCCGTGTCCGATCGGGGAGAGGGATGCAAACTCGGCGAAAAAATCCGCCATGAGGGAAAAACGCTCTTCCAGGTTATGCATGTCTGCCTTCCCTGGTGTGTATACATCGTTAGTTTTTTTCCAATCTTTTTTCCTGTGATCGGCTTCTTTCAATCTTCCCGGCACGCTTTCTTTCGCCCGCTCCACAAGCGCCTCCACGCCAGCCGTATCTTCTCTTCTCAGTCTTCCCTGCACGTCATGACAAAATGCCAGGATCCGCCTCATGCGAGCCCAAAGCGGCATTCTGCGGTCTCCCGCCATCGCGAACACCTGCTCCCTGACGGAAAACCAAAGCGCCAGGCGCTCCTCATCGATCCCGTCCGTATTTCCTTTTCGCTCCGGCATGTTCCTCGTGATAAGCCGGAAATCCTCCGACAGGATCAGTCTCGCCGCCTCCGGGCAGGAACATAAAAGCTCCACCTCGTGGATATCTCCAAAATCCTCCACATGTCTCGGATAGCGCCTGCAGGTCCTCGTCATCGCCGCTTCCCCGTATTCTCTGCAGAGATCACAAAGCCCGTCCCCAGCAAGGAACGGGCATCTGTCTCCGTCCGGGATAATGAGACGGCGGCGGACTGATCTTCTCAGGCGCTCTGCCAGCTCACTTTTCCCCTTCCGGAGTTTCTGATATGTTTTTTCCGTCTCCCTGTCCACGGTGATCTCCCATCCGATACAGCAGGTATCCGGACATTCCCCCGCAAGACAGCGAAACTTTTTATAATAACCTGGATAATGAATGATCAAGCGTTCTTTGCCTCTCTCTCCTCGCGCTCCCGCTCTGCCTGGGATTTTCTCAGATAGTCCGGCTTATGCTCCATGGCGGTCTCTGTCTTTCCTTCCGCGAAGTAGACAGCGCCCAGAGCGGCCACAGAAGCGGCTCTCTGTCGGTTTACATGGGACGGGGCAAGATCGTAAGGCACAGTCATTTTTTCCGATATCTGCTTCTCGTAGACCGGCACACCGTCACCTAAGAAGATCACGCGCTCTCCCATTCCATTTAACTTCCCGATCAGCTCGCCCATATCCATCGCATCCTGATCCATCACGGTCTCAAATTTCTTCTCAAAGCGATAGATTCCCGTGTAGACCTGGTTTCTTCTCGCATCCATGATCGGACAGATCAGTCCGGATGCACCGAACAGGTTGTACGCTGTCGCGTCAAGCGTCGGAACATGGATCAACGGTTTATTTAACGCCAGTCCAAGTCCCTTCGCCGTTGCAGATCCGATTCTGAGACCCGTAAAGGATCCCGGACCGCCGGATACTGCGATCGCATCGATCGTATCTAAATCGATTCCTACAAGTTTTACCATCTCATCGATCATCGGCAGCAGGGTCTGGGAGTGGGTCATCTTGAAATCCACCGTATACTCCGCCATCGTGATCCCGTCCTCATAGATAGCCGCCGATGCCACCAGTGAGGAGCTTTCAATTCCTAAAATCCGCATCTATTTTTCCTCCACCGTGATCTTTCTGTAATCGAAGCCCTTTTCCAGGTTCTTCTCGATGGTGACAGTCTTCACATGCTCCGGCAGGATCTCCTCGATCATATTGGACCACTCGATGAGCGTCACACCATCCCCGTAGAAGCAGTCTTCGTATCCTACTTCATCCATCTCGCTGATATCACCGATCCGGTACACATCGAAATGGTACAGCGGCATTCTTCCGCTGTCATACTGCTGGACGATCGTGAAGGTCGGGCTGTTTACCGGCTCCGTGATTCCGAGTCCCTCAGCAAAGCCCTTCGTAAAAACTGTTTTCCCGACGCCAAGATCGCCGTTCAGACAGATCACTTCGCCCGGCTTTGCCTGTTCCCCAAGCATTTTTCCAAAGGCGAAGGTCTCCTCCGGTGCATTTGTTTCCTTTATCATGCCTTTAATCCTTTCGTCTTCTTCGGCGGAAGATTCCGCTTGCAGAAATCAACAAACTCCTGCTTTCTCCCTTCAATGGACCGGAATGGCACAAGATATCCGTTTGTCGGTCCGACCTTGATGATATACATATTCGGGATCCGAACGACTTTCCAGATCTGATCCCATTTCAACTCTCCGGTCACACCGGCCTGTTCGACCCCGATCTGCTCATCCGAAACGTCAAGATTGATCGGCGTTGAGTATCCGGTCGTTTTCGCATGCGCCTTTGCCTTCATCCAGATCATGATCGGCTGGACAAACACAAAAAGGATGATACAGCCCAAAAGCATGACTCTCTGCATCACTGCCACTGAGCTCCATGCGTATCCGAGAATCCCGATGACCAGGATCAGGAACACAAATGTAAAGATCCCGGCAAATCCCGAATACGCGCTGTACATGGAGAAATCAAAAATATCTCTCGCTGTCATTTTTACCTGAATTTTCATACCATTTTTTCCTCTTCAAATGCCGTCCGGATCCGGTTCATACACTCCTCGATGACGCTGCGCGGGGAAGCGACGTTGATGCGCTCAAATCCGCGTCCCTCCTCACCGAAGATATATCCCTCATCCAGAGCGACCTTTGCTTTCTTCTGCATCAGTTCTTCCAGTTTTTTCTCATCCCGGTCAACGTATCCGTTGAGATCAAGCCACGCGAGGTAGGTTCCCTCCGCCTTGACGAGATGAGCCTTCGGAAGATATTTCTTTAAATATTCGTCGATATACGCGAAGTTTCCATCCAGATAGTCCTTCAGCTGCTCCAGCCACTCTTCCCCCTCTGTGTAGGCCGCGATCATCGCCGTCATGCCCAGAGCGGAAGCGCCATCCATGGACAGGCTGCCATTCACATAGTCTTTCCATTTTTTCTGAAGTTCCTTATTGTGGATCACGATATTGGAGGTCTTCATTCCGGCAAGGTTGAAGGTCTTGCTCGGCGCCGTGCAGACAACGATCCGGTCCGCATACTCCGGAGCCACATTCATGATCGGTATGAACGTCACGCCACGGCGGATCAGGTCGCAGTGGATCTCATCGCAGATGATCCATTTGTCGTACTTTTTACAGATCTCAACCGTCTTTTTAAGTTCGTCCTCCGTCCAGACACGGCCTGTCGGGTTATGCGGACTGCACACCACGAGAACCTTGTTTGCCGGGTCCTCCATCTTCTTATCGAGATCCTCAAAGTCGATCCGGTAAGCACCGTTCTCATAGATCAGCGCGTTATCCACCGGAACACGGCCATTGCTGTTGGCTTTATTTGTAAATGGATAGTAGATTGGGCGCTGGAGGACGATCCCGTCCCCCGGTTCCGTGAGGAGGTTGATGAGCGCTGCATAAGCCGCCACAACGCCCGGACAGAAGAACAGATTCTCCCTGCTCTCCTCCCAGCCATAGCGCTTCTTCATCCAGCCTGTCACAGCATCCATGCACTCGTCCGCATCGTACATGGTATAGCCAAAGATCTTCCGGTCGATCCGCTCATGGAGAGCCTTTAAGATCGGTTCTGCGCAGGCAAAGTCCATATCTGCCACCCAGAGGGCGAGGGAATCTTTGTCAGCTCCCTTCGGCAGACGTTCAACTTTCATTGCATGGGTTCCCTTACGGTCGATCACTTCATCAAAATTATACTTCATGACTGACTCCTCCATTTCTTCGGCTCGCCGGAATATTCTCCGTCTGTCCCGTGTATTCCTTTTTATCTGGTTCGTCTCCTTAAAAGCCTTATATCTCTGGCATTCCTACGCTAAAATCAGTTTCTTCCTGCCGCAGGGATTTCAGGACTTTTCCGTCAATTAAATATTCCTTCATATCGACAATTTAGAATTTATTCCTCGTCCAATATCATAGATAAGGAAATTCTTTTCTTCGCCATATCCACTCCGAGAACCTTCACCTCAACGATATCCCCTACGCTGACCGCCTCAAGCGGATGCTTGATGTACTTCTTGGAAAGCTGGGAAATGTGCACAAGACCGTCCTGATGGACACCGATGTCTACGAAAGCGCCGAAATCAATGACGTTTCTGACGGTTCCCTTTAAGATCATTCCCGGTTTTAAGTCCTTCATATCGAGGACATCCGTTCTGAGGATCGGTTTCTGCATCTCCTCACGCGGGTCTCTCGCTGGTTTTTCCAGTTCCTTTACGATATCCTTTAAGGTCTCCTCACCGACTTCCAGTTCCTCTGAGAGCTTTTTATAATCCATGATCTTCTTTGAGATCCCGGCAGCTCCGCCTTTTGTGATCTCCTCCGGCTCCACATGGACACGTTTTAACAATTCCATCGCCGCCTTGTAGGACTCTGGATGCACAGACGTTCCGTCAAGCGGGTTATCCCCGCCCGCGATCCTCATAAATCCGGCGCACTGCTCGAACGCCTTCGGGCCGAGCTTTGCGACCTTTAAGAGCTGGCGGCGGTTTGTGAATGCACCGTTCTCCTCACGGTAAGCGACAATATTTTTCGCGATCATCTTTGACACGCCGGAGATGTACTCCAAAAGGGATGCCGATGCTGTGTTCAGGTCAACTCCAACCTTGTTTACGCAGTCCTCCACAACATTCCCGAGCGCCTCACCGAGGTGTTTCTGGTTCATATCATGCTGATACTGACCGACGCCGATGGCCTTCGGATCGATCTTTACAAGCTCTGCAAGCGGGTCCTGGAGACGTCTCGCGATGGAGACAGCACTTCTCTGACCTACATCAAATTTCGGGAATTCCTCTGTCGCAAGCTTGCTGGCAGAATATACGGAAGCTCCCGCCTCGTTTACGATCACATACTGGACGTGTTCCGGGATCTCCTTGATAAACTCCGCGATGATCTGCTCAGACTCTCTGGAAGCAGTTCCGTTTCCGACGGAGATCAGGGAGATCTGATATTTCTCGATCAGCTTCTTTAAGGTCTTTTTCGCGTCCTCGACCTTATTCTGCGGTGCGGTCGGATAGATCACAACGGTATCGAGGACTTTTCCGGTCGCATCAACGACAGCCAGCTTACAGCCGGTACGGAACGCCGGGTCCCATCCAAGAACAACGCGTCCGGCGATCGGAGGCTGCATGAGAAGCTGTTCCAGGTTCTTTCCGAATACCTGGATCGCGCCGTCCTCCGCCTTTTCCGTCATAAGATTTCTGACCTCACGCTCGATCGCCGGAGCGATCAGACGGTTATAGCTGTCCGCGATCACTTCCTGCAGGATCGGAGTTGTCACCGGGTTTTCTCTCGTGATCACCATCTTGTTCAGATAGCGCAGGATTTTCTCCTCCGGAGCCACGATCTTTACAGTCAGGATCTTTTCCTTCTCGCCGCGGTTTAAGGCGAGGATCCTGTGTCCTGCACACTTTCTCACGAGCTCCTCGTGGTGATAGTACATCTCATAGACAGATTCTGTCTTCTCATCCTTTGCCTCGGAGACGATCGATCCCTCTTCCTTCGTCACGTTTCGGATATAGGCGCGGTATTTCGCAACCTCGGAGATCCGCTCCGCGAGGATATCCTTTGCGCCGTCGATCGCTGCTTTCACGTTCGCAACACCTTTTTCCTCTGATACATACGGGGCCGCAAGAGTCTCGATCGGCTCCTTCGCCATCTGCAGCATAATCGTATCGGCAAGCGGCTCAAGTCCTCTTTCCTTTGCAACGCTTGCTCTCGTCTTTCTCTTCGGGCGGAACGGAAGATATAAGTCCTCGACCGCCACCATCGTCTCAGCATCCTCGATCTTTTTCTTCAGATCAGCGGTAAGTTTTCCCTGATCTTCGATCGCCGCGAGGACCTGGGTCTTACGTTCTTCCAGTCCGCGCAGATATTTTAATCGTTCATCCAGGTTCCTTAATACCTCATCGTTTAAGGAACCGGTTACTTCTTTCCGGTATCTGGCAATAAACGGAATCGTGTTTCCCTCGTCGATCAGATTTACGGCTGCCTCGATCTGGCTCCGTTTTACCCCTAATTCCGCTGTCAGTACGCCTAAAATGTCCATGTTGTTTCTCCTTCTGGTTCTTCCCCGGACGGCTCCAGGCTGCCGGAGATGTCAATCTCCATTATAATTCAATCCATCCTCTTATGCAACTTAAATGTGGACATGCGCGGCGTTTCATGTTAAACTATACGGTAACTGTTCCGTGTCATTTTTCCGCGGCGCGGACAAGTTTCACATACATTTAGGAGGAATTTTCATGACAGATTACGACGATTAGAATTCATCTGAATATAAAGACCAAACCACTGAAACAGCTCCTGCAGAACAGACCGGTCAGCAGATTTCATCCCCGGCAGACGGACAGGATACAAACCAGCAGTCCCCGGACAATAGGCAGATGCCTCCTCAGAATAATGGACAGGATCCTTACTGGCAGAACCCAAATAACCAGCAGATCCCTCCTCAGAACAACGGACAGAATCCTTACTGGCAGAACCCAAACAACCAGCAGATCCCTCCTCAGCATAACGGGCAGCCGCCCTACTGGCAGGATCAGCCGCAGCGCCCAAGACGCGAGAAAAACTCATTCGCAGCGATGTCCCTGATCAGCGGTATCTTCGCGATCCTGACGCTCTGCTGTTTCGCATTCCCGGTTGCGATCATCTGCGGAGTCGGCGCGATCTGTTTCGCGATCATCTCCAAACGCGGGCAGGCATTCCGCGGAACAGCCATCGCAGGCATCATTCTCGGTGTGATCGCCATTCTCCTCGGTGTCGGTGAATTCTTTTATGCTCTGACGATCACCAACTTGATGAAGGACCCGGCCAACGCGGCAGCTTTCAACCAGTTCTTTGAACAGTTTCAGCAGCAGTTCGGGATCAATTAATCTTTTGTTTCAAAAGCCGGTTGATCACCTTTTATGGCAATCGAAAAGCCACTGTTCCCTTCCATCGATCACAAAAAGATCGCGGAAGAAGAACAGTGGCTTTCCTTTTTTCCATATGACGCAAAAAAACCGGCAGAACACGCATAAAACGTATTCCACCGGTCTTAAGTTCTGCCGTACGGCTAATTGCTATACAGAATTAAACGAGCTCGATCAGAACTGCCATAGCACCGTCGCCCTTACGCTGACCGATCTTGATGATTCTTGTGTAACCACCGTTACGGGAAGCGTACTTCGGAGCGATCTCGTTGAACAGCTTGTTTGTAAGATCAACTTTTTTTGTGTTTTTCTTCTTACCAGCTGCTGCTGTCGGAACTTCTGTTACGTCATAAAGAGCTTTTACCATCTGTCTTCTTGCATGAAGTCTGGACGGCATGTCCTTCTTGATTTCCTTCTCAACTTCGTCGTATACAGTAACTTTCTTACCGTCAACAACTTCTTTTACTCTCTTGCCGTTAGCGTCCTTGCGGGCAACTTTAGCAGTAACTTTTACAGTCTCGAAGTTATCTTTCTCTTTTACTGCAAGAGCGATCAGGCTCTCAACGATCTTTCTTACTTCTTTAGCTCTAGCCTCAGTTGTAACGATCTTTCCATGATATAAAAGGTTTGTAGCCTGGATTCTAAGTAATGCTTTTCTCTGACTGGAAGTTCTTCCGAGTTTTCTATAACCTGCCATGATTTAATTCTCCTCCATTTGTGGAACAGCCGCCCACGCATCTTTGGACTTACTGGACTGCCGCCTTTTTCTCCATAATGAGTCGCTCTACGCCCGTCCGTGCTTCTTTGGACTTACCATCCGGGTGTGTATCACAACTAAATTTTACTGTTCGTCACTTGAATTGAGCTGTAAGCCCAGTTCTTTTAACTTTGCAAGTACTTCCTCGAGGGACTTACGACCAAGGTTTCTAACCTTCATCATATCCTCAGATGTACGGCTGCAAAGCTCTTCAACGGTATTGATACCGGCTCTCTTGAGACAGTTGTAGGAACGAACGGATAACTCCAGCTCGTCAATGTTCATCTCAAGAACTTTCTCTTTCTCGTTGTTCTCCTTTTCAACCATAACCTCTGCAGTCTTTGCATTCTCAGAGAGGTCGATGAAGAGATTCAGATGCTCGCTTAAAACTTTAGCAGCAAGGCTGACTGCCTCGTCCGGATCAAGTGTTCCGTTTGTGTAGATCTCAAGTGTGAGCTTATCGTAGTCTGTCTGCTGACCAACACGGGTGTTCTCAACGGACATGTTGACACGCTCAACCGGTGTGTAAATGGAATCTACAGCGAGGACTCCGATCGGAAGATCGTCGCTCTTGTTCTTATCAGCGCTCACGTAGCCACGGCCGTTGGTGATCGTAAGTTCCATGTAGAACTTGCTGTCTGCACCGCCGCTCAATGTTGCGATCACCTGATCCGGGTTGAGGATCTCGATGTCAGCATCTGTCTGAATGTCAGATGCGTGGATCACGCCCTCGCCCTCGAACTCGATGTACGCAGTCTTCGGCTCGTTTGTATCGCTGTTGTTCTTAATTGCTAAGCTCTTGATGTTCATGATGATCTCAGTTACATCTTCCTTAACGCCGGAGATGGAGCTGAACTCATGAAGTACACCATCAATTTTCACCTGGCTGACAGCAGAACCCGGTAAAGAAGAAAGCATGATTCTTCTCAGGGAATTTCCCAGAGTTGTGCCGTAACCCCTCTCAAGCGGTTCTACGACAAACTTTCCGTATCTTTTATCTTCGGAAATCTCAGCAATCTCAATGTTTGGTTTCTCAAAATCGAACACAAAAAGCCCCTCCTTTTGGGTATGCTTTGACAAATGCCACGGAGCATTTTAGAACACAAAGCATCCGGCCGAAAAAAGGCCAGATACTTTGTAAAAACCGCTCCGGTGAATTATTTGGAGTATAACTCGACGATGAGCATCTCGTTTACAGGAACGTCGATTTCTTCTCTTGTCGGAAGAGTTTTGATCTCGCCCTTTAAGTTCTCATGGTCAGACTCTAACCATGCCGGAACAAGACGGCCAGCTGTGGTCTCGAGAACCAGCTTGTAGTGGTTGTCGCCTTTGTTCTTTTCTCTGATCTCAACAACATCGCCAGCCTTTACAAGGTAGGACGGGATGTTTACGCACTTACCGTTTACAAGAACGTGCTTGTGGTCAACGATCTGTCTAGCTTCCTTTCTTGTTCTTGCGAAACCAAGACGGAAGATAACGTTGTCAAGTCTGCGCTCAAGAAGGATCATAAGGTTTTCACCTGTCTGTCCGTTTAAACGCTCAGCCTTATCGTAGTAGTTACGGAACGGCTTCTCCAGAACGCCATAGATGAACTTAGCTTTCTGTTTTTCTCTTAACTGAAGACCATACTCACTGATCTTCTTGTTTGCTCTCTTAGATTCTCTGTTGGATTTTTTATCTATTCCTAAATAAATGGGATCAAGGTCAAGGGATCTGCATCTTTTAAGAACAGGAACTCTATCAACTGCCATTTTATTTCCTCCTAATTAGACTCTTCTACGCTTTGGCGGACGGCATCCGTTGTGCGGAACCGGTGTTACGTCCTTAATGCTTGTTACTTCAAGACCACATGCCTGAAGGGCACGGATAGCAGCCTCACGGCCTGATCCCGGTCCTTTAACCATAACGTCTACGGATTTTAAACCATGTACAAGAGCTGCCTTAGTTGCAGTTTCTGCAGCCATCTGTGCTGCATATGGAGTAGATTTCCTTGAACCTCTAAATCCCAGACCGCCTGCACTTGCCCAAGATAAGGCATTACCCTGTGCATCTGTTAATGTCACGATTGTGTTGTTAAAAGATGACTGGATGTGCGCCTGTCCGCGTTCAACGTTTTTCTTTACACGCTTTTTTGTCACTTTTTTAGCAGTGGACACTTTTTTAGCCATTTTAAACTAACCTACTTTCTCATTTACTGAACCCTGTTTCCTGTCTTTAAAACATGCAACGTGATTCATAACATTTGTTACTGATTATTATTTCTTCTTGTTTGCAACAGTCTTTCTCGGACCCTTGCATGTTCTTGCGTTTGTCTTGGTCTTCTGACCACGGCAAGGAAGACTCTTTCTGTGACGAATACCTCTGTAGCATCCGATCTCCTGAAGTCTCTTGATGTTTAAAGCGATCTCACGACGTAAGTCACCTTCAACAGTCTGAGTCTCAGCGATTACTGCTGCAATGTTCTTTACTTCGTCATCGGTTAAATCCTTTACACGAGTGTCAGGATTTACACCAGCCGCAGCAAGAATACGGTCTGCACTTGCTCTACCGATACCGTAGATATAAGTTAAGCCGATTTCGACACGTTTTTCCCTTGGTAAATCAACACCTGAAATACGAGCCATGAGTGGTACCTCCATTTAAATATTGTAGAAATAGTTATTGCCGACACGACAACGCACTCTCGCGTTTCATGTCAAAGCCGCGCGAAAAAATACAGGCAAATATGCGGCATCAGCCCTGTCTCTGTTTGTGCTTAGGATTTTCACAGATAATTCTGATACTGCCTTTTCTCTTAATAACCTTGCACTTCTCGCAAATCGGTTTTACTGATGATCTTACTTTCACAGTAATTCTCCTTTCCTTCGTAGTCCGCTTCCCTTACTGCCGGAAACACACCGATTCCGTGCCATCTGGAAACGGCATTACGGGTTGCTATACCTGTATAAAAAGCACCTGAAAATGGGCATAATACAAGCGTTCCAACAAAGTTCGCTTGAGCATTATAACACTTCCTTACAGGAAAATCAAGCATTTTTGCTGGTTTTCTTCAACTTTTTTCTGCCCGTCCTCAAAGATACTATTTATCTCTCCAAATGATACGTCCCTTGGATAAATCGTATGGGGACATCTCTAATGTTACCTTGTCTCCCGGAAGAATACGGATGTAGTTCATACGCAGTTTTCCGCTGATGGTTGCTAAAACCTTGTGGCCATTTTCAAGTTCAACCTGGAACATGGCATTCGGCAGTTTCTCTACAACAACGCCTTCGATCTCGATTACGTCAGCCTTAGACATAAAATTTACCTCCTGTTTGCTTTCTTAATGATCTGGACATGTTTTTTATTTTTCCGGAGGACCCGGCCGTTCTCTGCAAGCAGAGAAACGTATGTTCCAAGGTCCTCCGTTATGACATAGATTTTATCCTTGTCATTTCCGGCAAGTGATCTCGCCAGGAATCCCGGGGTCATCTCCATGCGGGGCCTCCTATTCAAGGCCCGGACGCAGGGAGAGGATCTCCGGCTCGCCCTCGGTGATGAGGATCGTATTCTCATAGTGAGCGGACAGGGCATGATCTGCTGTAACAACGGTCCAGTCATCGTCCATCCAGATTACATCCGGTGTACCTGCATTGATCATCGGCTCGATCGCCAGTGTCATGCCCGGCTGCAGAAGGATCCCCTTTCTCTTCGTTGCGAAGTTCGGGACCTCCGGATCTTCATGAAGGTGGGTACCAATTCCATGTCCAACCAGCTCGCGGACAACGCCATAGCCGAATTTCTCGGCATATGCCTGGATTGCCGTGGAGATGTCATTCAGATGATTGCCTGCTTTTGCAAATTTAATACCTTCGTAAAAGCACTGTTTTGTCACATCCATCAGTTTCTGTGCTTCCGGGGAGACGTTTCCTACTGCCCAGGTGCGGGCTGCGTCGGAATGGTATCCTTTATAGATCGTTCCCGCGTCAAGGCTGACGATATCGCCTTCCTTTAAAATGCGGTGCTTATTCGGGATACCATGTACGATCTCATCGTTTACGGACACGCAGATGGATGCCGGATATCCATTATAATTCTTAAAGGACGGAATGCACCCATGGCTGCGGATCAGGCGCTCTCCCAGCTTGTCGATGTCCATCGTGGACATTCCCGGATGAACGGCTGCATGCAGCTCCTCGTGTACCTGCGCCAGAATTTCTCCGGCTTTTCGCATCAGTTCGATCTCTCTCGGCGATTTAATTGTTACTGCCATTCTTTTAAGCTCCTAAAATCTTTGTGATAGCCTCAAATACCTGTTCCATATTCTGCGTTCCGTCTACGGTGTAGAGGACGTGCTTATCCGCATAGAAGCTGATGAGCGGGCGCGTCTGCTCATGATAAACAGAAAGACGTTTTGTAACAGTCTCCGGCTTATCATCATCTCTTAAAATGAGTTCAGCGCCGCACTTATCGCAGATGCCTTCCTTCTTCGGAGCAGCATATACGATGTGATAGGTCATTCCGCACTTTACGCATGCACGGCGGCCTGCCATACGGGTAACGATCTTCTCATCCGGTACGTCGACATCGATCGCGAAATCGATCGCCTCTCCCTTTTTCGCAAGAGCCTCTGTGAGAGCCTCTGCCTGCGGGATCGTACGTGGGAATCCATCGAGGATGTATCCCTCTTTGCAGTCCGGCTGGCTGATCCTGTCCATAACAAGGTCAACAGTCAGTTCATCCGGAACAAGAAGTCCCTGGTCCATGAATGCTTTCGCTTTCTTTCCAAGTTCTGTTCCGTTCTTGATATTAGCCCGGAAGATATCTCCGGTAGAAATGTGCGGGATTCCGTACTTTTCCGCGATTCTCTGTGCCTGGGTTCCTTTTCCGGCACCCGGCGCGCCCAACATAATGATCTTCATAATTGTTATTTCCTCCACTCGTCCTAAAAAACCGAAAAAGCGGGCGAAAAGCATCTTTCCGCCCGCTCCGATTTTCAGCACGCAGCTGCTGCTATTTCTCTGTCAAATCAGTCATTTAAGAATCCCTTGTAATTTCTTACAAGCATTAAAGACTCCACAGCCTTGATCGTCTCGAGGATAACACCTGCAATAATGATCAGGGATGTGCCGCCGAAGGAAAGATTACCAACGGAGAAGAGACCGGATGCGATGATCGGGATAATGCACACGATCACCAGACCGCAGGCTCCAATAAATACAATATAGTTTAAGATATTGTTAAGGTAGTCCGAAGTTGGCTTACCTGGGCGGATGCCCGGGATAAAGCCGCCGGATTTCTTCATATTATTAGCAACTTCCAGCGGGTTAAACGTAATGGACGTATAGAAATACGCGAACAGTACGACTAATACGATATATACGAGCAAACCAATGGAGTAAGCCGGAGCTTCCGGTTTAAACCAGTTGGATGAGCTCAGCGCTAACAGGATCTTTCCACCGATTGTTGAATAATCTACGTGGAAGAACTGAGCGATCATGACCGGCATGGACATGATGGAAGAAGCAAAGATGACCGGAATAACGTTTGCGGTGTTTACCTTCAACGGAATGTAGGTAGACTGTCCGCCGATCATTCTGCGGCCCTGCATCTTCTTGCTGTACTGTACCGGAATTCTGCGCTCCGCATCATTTAAGATGATAACGAAGACAAAGATCGCAATGATGATCGCCAGTGCAATAATGCATGCTACTGTTGCAACTGCAACTGATTTGCCTGCCATAAATCGCTCATATAATGTCATCATATCCTGTGGAGTACCAGATACGATATTGATCAGAAGTACGATGGAAATACCGTTTCCGACTCCATTGTCTGTAATCCTCTCGCCAATCCACATCAGAAGAGCGGAACCTGCGGTCATAGCTGCTACAACCGTGAGGTATCCCCAGACATTGCGGTGATCTTCGAGAAGAAGTCCTTTACCGCCAAGGCCGACTGCCATTGCACAGGACTCGAAAAGAGCCAGGCCAACGGTAAGATATCTGGTGTACTCTGCGATCTTCTTTCTTCCGTCCTCACCATCCTTCTGCATTTCCTCAAGTTTCGGAATTGCAATGGTAAGCAACTGCATGATGATGGACGATGTGATATACGGGGTGATGCTCAGCGCAAAGATCGACATGGAGGAGAAAGATCCTCCTGTGATCGCATTGAAAAATCCCATTCCAGATGACTGGAGATTGGAAAAGAAATCATGCAGATAGCTGGGATCAACGCCCGGAATCGGAAGACAACAGCCGATTCGGATGACTACAAGCATCATGAAGGTGTAAAGAAGTCTGTCGCGGACTTCTTTCACCTTAAATGCCTTCTGTAAGGATTTTAGCATATTAGATCACCTCGCAGGTTCCACCTACTGCCTCAATTTTAGCTTTTGCGCCTTCACTGAAAGCATTGGCTTTAACGACAAGTTTCTTTGTTAACTCTCCGTTACCAAGAATCTTAACGCCGTCCTGCGGGTTTTTGATCACACCTGTCTCCAGTAATGTCTCAACGGATACTACGGAGTCATTCTCAAATCTCTCTAATGCGCTTACATTAATTCCAACGATCTCCTTGGAGTTGATGTTTGTAAATCCTCTCTTCGGAAGACGTCTGTATAACGGCATCTGGCCGCCCTCGAAACCAGGTCTCGGTGCGCCGGAACGTGCCTTCTGGCCCTTATGTCCCTTACCAGCTGTCTTACCATTTCCAGAAGCGTGTCCACGACCTCTTCTGAAACTATCACTGTGTTTAGATCCTTCAGCAGGATGTAAATTAGATAAGTTCATCACTGCACCTCCTTACTTATATCTATTAGATCTCTTCAACTTTTACCAGATGTCTGACATTCTGGATCATGCCTCTAACTGCACCATTATCCGGCATCTCAACAGTCTTGTGCATCTTCTTTAAACCAAGTGCCTCGATTGTTGCTCTCTGCTTCGGAACAGCGCCGATAGGGGATTTTACTAATGTGATTTTTAACTTCTCTGCCATTTTATTATCCTCCTATTAGCAAACAACGTCTTCAACAGATTTGCCGCGGTTCTTAGCAACCTCTTCCGGAGTCTTTAATTTTGTAAGACCCTCGATTGTTGCGAGAACTACGTTTGTCTTGTTGTTGGAACCTAAAGACTTTGTACGGATGTTCTTGATGCCTGCAAGCTCTACTACGGAACGAACCGGACCACCAGCGATGATACCAGTACCTTCCGGAGCTCTCTTAAGAAGTACGGAAGCACTTCCGAACTCTCCAAGGAAGTCATGCGGGATACTATTGTTCTCATCCATCGGGATCTCTACAAGGTTCTTCATAGCAGCCTCTTTACCCTTACGGATAGCTTCCGGAACCTCACCTGCTTTACCAAGGCCTGCGCCTACGTGACCATTGCCGTCTCCTACTACTACCAGAGCGGAAAATCTCATGGTACGTCCACCTTTAACAGTCTTGGATACGCGCTTAATGGCAACAACTTTGTCATTTAACTCTAACTGACTTGCGTCAATGATTGTACGCTTCATGCTGTTTTCTCCTCTCTATTAGAATACGAGACCAGCCTCGCGGGCTGCATCTGCTAATGCCTGAATCTTACCCTGATAAATGAAACCGCCTCTATCGAAAACGACCTCTTTGATGCCTTTCTCGATTGCTCTCTTTGCTACTACGGTTCCGATATATGCAGCTGCATCAACGGTATCTGTGTTCTCTAACTCTGCTTTGATCTCTTTCTCAAGAGTAGAAGCAGATACTAAAGTATGTCCAACGGAATCGTCGATGATCTGAGCATACATATGATTATTGCTTCTGAACACTGCTAAACGCGGTCTCTCTGCTGTACCAGCAAAGCGATTGCGTAATCTATAGTGTTTTTTTCTGCGGATTTCGCTTCTTGACTGCTTGCTAACCATTTTTACACTCTCCTTAAATTATTTCTTACCAGTCTTACCAACTTTGCGTCTGATAACCTCATCAGCGTACTTGATACCTTTGCCCTTATACGGCTCCGGTCTTCTCTTCTCTCTGATTTCAGCTGCATACTGGCCGACTTTCTCTTTGCTGATGCCCTTAACGATGATGATGTTCTGTCCATCAAGAACAGTCTCGATACCTTCCGGATCTTCCATCTCTACCGGATGGGAGTAACCAAGGGAAAGTGTGAGCTTCTTGCCCTGCTTCTGAGCTCTGTAACCAACACCGTTTACCTCAAGCTTCTTCTCGTAGCCTTCAGTAACACCCTGGATCATGTTATGGATTAGCGTTCTTGTAAGACCGTGTAAAGATTTCATCTTCTTTAAATCGTTCGGTCTTGTTACGACGATGTGTCCATCTTCTTCTTTGATTTCCATCTCTACCGGTAAATCTCTTACCAGTGTTCCCTTCGGACCTTTAACGGTCACATTGTTGTTCTCTGCGATTGTTACAGTTACGCCTGCTGGAATCGCTACCGGCATTCTACCAATACGTGACATGCCTTTTACCTCCTACTTAGATTCTCGGAAAGTGCTTTAACACTCTCTGTTTTCAGTTTCTATGTTATATATAGTCTGAAGTTATCTCCAGACGCACGCAAACTCCGCCCTTCCAGATCTTAAATCCGGCTTTGCAGGCGGGGTGCGATAACATCAATAATTACCAAACGAACGCAAGAACTTCTCCGCCGACACCAAGCTGTCTAGCCTGCTTGTCAGTGATGATTCCCTGGTTTGTGGATACGATAGCGATACCAAGTCCGCCAAGTACCTTCGGCATATCTTCCTTGCCAGCGTATACACGTAAGCCCGGCTTGGAGATCTTCTTGATACCGGAGATGATCTTCTCGTTCTTGTCTGCGCCATACTTTAAGGAGATGCGGATTGTCTGGAATGCACCGTCCTCAACGATGTCATATTTCTTGATGTAGCCTTCTCTTACAAGGATATCAGCGATAGCTAATTTCATCTTGGAAGCCGGAACATCTACTGTATCGTGTTTAGCAGTGTTTGCGTTACGAATTCTTGTAAGCATATCTGCAATCGGATCGCTCATAGTCATGATTATATTTCCTCCTAATGGGTTGTTGGTTTATCACTGTGGTTCGCGAATCATTCGCGCTGCACAGGAATGTTGTTCGGCCTGGGGAAAACAAGTTTTCCGTATAGGCGTTGTTACGATGAATAGGGAAGTTCTTTTCCCTGTGGTCGAAGAACGGGACCAGTCAGCTTGCCAGGCGCTTCACTGCACGGTCAGGCGGGGGAACTCGCCGTTTCCCACCTGACTTCTGACGCCTTTTAAGCAGCTAAATCCTACCAGCTTGCCTTCTTTACGCCCGGGATCTCGCCCTTGTAAGCGAGCTCACGGAAGCAGATACGGCAAATGCCATATTTTCTCAGATATGCATGTGGACGACCACAGATTCTGCAGCGGTTGTATTCTCTTGTGGAGAACTTTGCCGGACGCTGCTGTTTAATCTTCATTGAAGTCTTTGCCATGGTTACTCCTCCTAATTACTTTGCAAACGGCATGTTGAATAATGTTAAAAGTTCACGAGCTTCCTCGTCAGTCTTAGCGGTAGTAACGAAGATGATGTCCATACCTCTAACCTTGTCAACTTTATCATATTCAATTTCCGGGAAAATTAACTGTTCCTTGATGCCGAGTGCGTAGTTACCTCTGCCGTCGAACGCGTTAGCGTTTACGCCGCGGAAGTCACGTACACGCGGAAGAGCGAGGTTGATCAGACGATCAGCGAACTCGTACATCTTCTCGCCGCGAAGAGTAACTTTGCATCCAATAGCCATGCCCTCTCTGAGTTTGAAGTTTGCGACAGACTTCTTAGCCTTTGTAAGAACTGCCTTCTGACCGGAGATGATCTCAAGGTCACGAACTGCAGAGTCAAGGACTTTCGCGTTGTCTTTTGCTTCGCCTACGCCCATGTTGATAACGATCTTGTCGAGCTTCGGCACTTCCATGATATTCTTATAACCAAATTTCTTGATCATTGCTTCAACGATCTCGTTCTGGTACATTTCTTTTAATCTAGCCAACTTGTGTTTCCTCCTCTCTGCTATTAGTCAATTACTTTACCGGTTGCCTTAGCAACGCGGACTTTCTTACCGTCTTTAACTTCAAAGCCAACTCTTGTAGCTTTTCCGTCAACGAACAGCATTACGTTGGAGATGTCGATCGGAGCTTCCTGATGAACGATTCCGCCATTCTGGTTTGTCTGGCTCGGTTTGGTATGCTTTGTTACCATGTTGCAGCCTTCAACAACAACTTCGTTCTTCTTGCTGTCTACACTCAGAACCTTACCGGTTTTATCTTTATCTTTACCTGCGATGATCTTTACCATATCATCTTTTTTGATTTTATGCATTATCTGGCACCTCCTTATAATACTTCCGGAGCCAGAGATACGATCTTCATGAACTGTTTCTCACGAAGCTCTCTTGCAACCGGCCCAAAAATACGGGTTCCTTTTGGAGTCTTGTCATCTTTGATGATAACTGCTGCGTTCTCATCAAATTTAATATAAGAACCGTCTTTACGACGTGCGCCTTTTACAGAACGAACTACAACGGCTTTGACTACATCGCCCTTCTTTACAACGCCGCCTGGTGTTGCTTCTTTAACGGAGGCTACGATTACATCACCGATGTTAGCATATCTTCTTGTAGAACCGCCCATAACGCGGATACAAAGCAGTTCTCTTGCACCTGTATTATCGGCAACCTTTAATCTGGATTCCTGCTGAATCATGCCTGTTACTCCTTCCTCGAATCAATTATCTTGCTTTCTCGACGATTTCAACAAGTCTCCATCTCTTATCCTTGGATAACGGTCTTGTCTCCATCACTTTAACTGTATCGCCGATATTGCACTCATTTTTCTCATCATGAGCTTTTAATTTATATGTCTTTTTAACGATCTTTCCGATTAACGGATGTTTTACGTGGTTCTCGATAGCAACGACGATTGTCTTGTCCATCTTGTTGCTAACTACCTTACCAGTACGTGTTTTTCTAAGATTTCTTTCCACGACGGATAATCTCCTTTCAAAATCGATTTGTTACACGCATCGGCGTGTGTCATAACGACAGCTGTTCAACCCGCAAGTATGCCTTGGGGGTTCTTCACCGATACGGGATTAGTTAGCAACTCTTGCCTTCTCTGTGATAACAGTCTGAATTCTTGCGATGTTCTTGCGAACCTCTTTGATTCTGCTTGTGTTATCTAACTGGTTGGTTGCGTTCTGGAATCTCAGGTTGAAGAGCTCCTTCTTTGCTGCAACTAATTCTTCATTTAACTCTGCAGCGGTTTTCGCTTTTAATTCTTCTACATACTTATTAGTTTTCACTGTTATCACCGCCTTCTAAATCTGCCTTGGAAGCAATTTTACACTTACACGGGAGTTTGTGCATAGCAAGACGAAGAGCTTCCTTTGCTGTCTCCTCCGGAACGCCAGCGATTTCGAACATAACACGGCCCGGTTTAACTACTGCTACCCAGTACTCAAGAGCGCCCTTACCGGAACCCATACGAGTCTCAGCCGGTTTAGCTGTTACCGGTTTGTCCGGGAAGATCTTGATCCAAACTTTACCACCACGTTTGATATAACGAGTCATGGCAACACGGGCTGCCTCGATCTGATTAGATTTGATCCAGCACGGCTCAAGGGCAACAAGGCCATACTCACCGTTGGAGATTGTATTTCCTCTTAAAGCTTTACCGGCCATAGTTCCACGGAACTGTTTGCGGCGCTTTACTCTTTTCGGCATTAACATTATTTATCGCTCCCTTCCTTATTTCCCTTAGTCGGAAGAACCTCGCCTTTGTAGATCCAAACTTTAACGCCAAGTTTGCCGTAAGTTGTATCTGCCTCTGCGAAACCATAGTCAATATCTGCTCTTAATGTCTGAAGCGGGATTGTTCCCTCGCTGTAGAACTCTGTACGTGCGATATCAGCGCCGCCAAGACGTCCGCCAACTGCTGTCTTGATACCAAGAACGCCAGCCTTCATGGATCTGGACATTGTGGACTTCATAGCACGACGGAAGGAAACACGGTTCTCAAGCTGCTGAGCGATGGACTCTGCAACGAGCTGAGCTTCACGGTCCGGTCTCTTAACTTCCTTGATGTCTACAAATACCTTCTTAGCAGTCATCTTCTGAACTTCAGCTTTGACCTTCTCGATCTCAGATCCGCCCTTACCGATAACTACGCCCGGTTTTGCTGTGAAAACGATAATTTTTACTCTATCAGATGCGCGCTCGATTTCGATCTTGGAAACGCCGGCGCTGTATAATCTCTTCTTCAGGTAAGTTCTGATTTTGTGATCCTCGATGAGGTTGTCAGCGAAATCAGCTTCAGCGTACCATCTGGAATCCCAGTCTTTGATAACGCCGACTCTCATGCCGTGTGGATTAACTTTCTGTCCCATAACTGCCTCCTATTATTTCTCGTTCAGCACGATAGTGATGTGGCTCATTCTCTTTTCGATTCTGTAAGCTCTACCCTGTGCTCTCGGTTTTACTCTCTTCATAATCGGTCCCTGAGATGCGTAGCACTCCTCCACATACAGGTTCTCTGCGTTCATTCCGTTGTTGTTCTCAGCGTTTGCGATTGCAGATTTTAATAATTTCTCGATTAAGCTGGAAGCATATCTAGGATTGTAAGTTACAATACCAAGTGCTGTCTGAACATCTTTGCCTCTGATGGCATCTAATACGAAACAAGCCTTCTGAACGGATACTCTTGCGTAAGACAGCTTTGCAGACGGTCTTGTATCCTTCTGGGCATTTCTCTCTCTCTTAATCTGACTTCTATGTCCCTTAGCCATTACTGGAACCTCCTTTCAAAGCGTATCTATTATTTACGTCCGGACTTTTTCTCGTCTTTGCCGTGGCCTCTGTAAGTTCTTGTAGCAACGAACTCACCAAGTTTGTGACCAACCATATCTTCTGTTACGTATACCGGTACATGCTTTCTGCCGTCATGTACAGCGATTGTATGACCAACCATCTGCGGGAAGATTGTAGAACGGCGGGACCAGGTCTTGATAACCTGTTTCTGTCCTGCCTCGTTCATAGCGTCTACCTTCTTCAGTAAGCTAGCGTCTGCAAATGGTCCTTTTTTAAGTGAACGAGCCATCGTTTTACCTCCTATCGATTATGAAATCGCCTTACCATTTCTTCTTCTTACGATTAACTTGTTAGACTGTTTGTTTTTCTTTCTAGTCTTAAGACCAAGAGCAGGCTTGCCCCACGGTGTGCACGGACCCGGACGGCCGATACCAGTCTTACCTTCACCACCACCATGCGGATGGTCATTCGGGTTCATAACGGAACCACGGACTGTCGGGCGGATACCCATGTGACGTTTTCTACCTGCTTTACCAATCTTAACAAGGTTATGGTCGCCGTTGCCTACAACACCGATTGTTGCGCGGCACTCGATCGGAACCATTCTCATCTCGCCGGACGGTAAACGAAGTGTAGCGTATTTTCCTTCTTTAGCCATTAACTGTGCAGCGTTTCCTGCAGAACGAACCATCTGGCCGCCCTTGCCCGGGAAAAGCTCGATATTGTGAACCTGTGCACCAACCGGAATTAAGGATAACGGTAAGCAGTTGCCGACCTTAGCCTCTGCGTGCTCGCCGCTCATAACCTTCATGCCGTTTGTAAGGCCCTGCGGTGCAAGGATGTAGGACTTCTCACCATCTGCGTAGCAGATTAAAGCGATGTTAGCGCTTCTGTTCGGATCGTACTCGATACCGATTACAGTTGCCTGAATTCCGTCTTTGGAATTTCTCTTGAAGTCAACCATTCTATATTTCTGTCTGTTTCCACCGCCCTGATGTCTAACGGTGATCTTACCCTGGTTGTTACGACCAGCGTTCTTCTTTAAAGAAACTACTAAGGACTTCTCCGGAGTTGTCTTTGTGATCTCGGAGAAATCAGAACCTGTCATATTTCTTCTGGAAGGTGTATATGGGTTATAGGTTTTGATTCCCATTTCTGACTCCTTTCAACGCCTTCTGGCGTTTCTATTTTTCGTATCGCGGCTTTGGTTGCCGCATAGTTTCAAAAATTACAGACCCTGGAAGATTTCGATATCTTTGCTGTCTGCTGTAAGCTTAACGATTGCTTTCTTTGTCTTAGCAGTCTTGCCTACTACCATGCCACGTCTGCGGTTCTTACCGTCAGCGTTCATTGTGTTTACGCTGTCAACCTTTGTTCCCGGGAACATTTTCTCAACAGCTTCTTTGATCATGGTCTTGTTTGCTTCCGGATGTACGAGGAATGTGTATTTCTTCTCGCTCATAGCGTTCATGCTCTTCTCAGTTACAACCGGTTTGAGGATTACGTCGTAGTACTGTACGTTTGCCATTATGCGTATACCTCCTCGATAGATGCTACAGCAGCCTTAGTAGCTACTACAGTGTTGTATTTCAGAATGTCGAATACATTGATTGTATTAACAAGGGAAGTCTTAACTTCCGGGATATTTCTTGCGGAAAGAACTGTGTTCTGATCGTTGTCAGCAAGAACAACAAGAGCCTTGGAAACTTTGAGGTTGTTCATAACAGCCTTGAAGTTCTTTGTCTTGATCTCGTCGAACTTTAACTCGTCAACAACTACGAACTTGTTCTCGTTTACTCTGCTTGTAAGAGCGGACTTAAGAGCAGCTCTCTTCTCTTTCTTGTTAAGAGTGATTGTGTAATCTCTCGGAGTCGGAGCGAATACCATTCCGCCGCCTGTCCACTGCGGAGATCTTGTGGAACCCTGTCTAGCGTGACCTGTTCCTTTCTGTCTCCACGGCTTTCTGCCGCCACCGGAAACCTCAGAACGTGTTTTTGCTTTCTGTGTTCCCTGACGTTTATTTGCAAGCTGTGCAACAACAGCCATGTGTACGAGATGCTCGTTCACTTCAACGCCAAATACAGCGTCGTTCAGCTCGATTGTGCCAACTTCTTTACCTTCCATATTGTATACGGATACGTTTGCCATTTCTGTTTCCTCCTTTCCTGTAAAAGCTTATTTGTTAGCCTTTACTGTTTCCTTTAATGTTACTAAGGACTTCTTCGGTCCCGGTACAGCGCCTTTAACAAGGATCAGGTTGTTCTCAACGTCAACCTTGACAATCTCGAGGTTCTGAGTGGTAATCTTCTTGTTACCCATCTGACCCGGCATGCCTTTGCCCTTGAATACGCGGCCCGGAGTTGTTGCGGAACCATTGGAACCCTGATGACGATGGAATTTAGAACCATGAGCCATCGGTCCTCTGCTCTGTCCAAGTCTCTTAATAGCGCCCTGGAAACCTTTACCTTTGGAGATAGCAGTTGCATCAACCTTATCGCCAGCAGCGAAGATATCAGCTTTGATTTCGTCTTTTACGTTATACTCTTCAGAATTCTCAAAACGGAACTCTCTAACGAATCTCTTGTAAGATACGCCAGCCTTGTCGAAGTGACCCTTTACCGGCTTGTTTACAAGTTTCTCTCTCTTATCTACAAAGCCAACCTGTACAGCTTTGTATCCATCGTTCTCCTCTGTCTTAACCTGTGTTACTACACACGGACCAGCCTGAAGAACAGTTACCGGAACAAGAACGCCTTCATCGTTGAAGATCTGAGTCATTCCGACTTTTGTAGCTAAAATCGCTTTCTTCATTGTTTTTACCTCCTGTTACTAATCTACAGCGGAACGCAAAACAGAATTTTCTGTGCGTTCATCCTAGAGCAGCCCAACATAGGTGGAACACTATGACATTACATATTGTAATGATGTTGATTCCCTTTCAGGATGAGTAGTGTTGCTTTTATATCAGAACCATTCAGGATTTCTAATTTTAGTGGCTACATTTCAGTAGCATGAAAAATAAATATTTTTCAATTATTTGTTTTTCATTTTGATGTCGATATAAACACCAGCCGGCATTTCCAGTCTGGACAGTGCATCTACTGTCTTCTGGCTCGGGCTTGCGATATCGATGAGTCTCTTATGAGTTCTCTGCTCGAACTGCTCTCTGGAATCTTTGTACTTATGAACAGCTCTTAAGATTGTTACAACCTCTTTCTTTGTCGGCAGCGGAACCGGACCACTCACCTGTGCTCCTGTTTTCTTTACTGTCTCGATGATCTTTCCAGCGGACTGGTCGATCAGCTGATGGTCGTAAGCCTTTAATGTGATTCTCATAACCTGACTTGCCATAAAAAAAGTCGCCTCCTTTTCGCACTTTTAATCGAAGTACGACAAGCGGTGACTGTACACGGTCTCGTGTGTATCATGCCGATTCACACGTTGTTACTGCCCCTTACCCTGAGCAGCTGTTAATTTGGTACAGTGACTTGTCGCCAGTTTCCTAACTTGACATTCGCTCCACGGAACACCTGCCATTCTCAGGCAGCAACCTCTCGCTTCTACGCTATCATGTCACAGCCAGATAAGAATAACACATCGTAATCTAAAAATCAAGCCTTTTTTGCTTATTTTTTAAGGGTTTTTTCAATTTGTGGATAATCGGCAGGAGCATGTTCAAATCGAAGTTTTCCATGCACAGATTGAAACAGCAAAGAGGAAAAAGGTCGCATCAGATCCATTCTCATGTGACTTTTTCCTCTTTTCGCTTCAGGGAGCATCCTGTTTCTTCTATATAATATAGTAGATATTCAATTTTCCCCGTTATCAATTTCTCAGAATCTAATGCGCAGGTCCTACTTCTCAGCCCCTGTCTCTTTCTCGATCTCCAGATTCTCCTTTACCTTCGCCTCAAAGTCATCATTCGCAGCTTCTGTCTCCCCGGTCTCCGCGGAGATCTTCGCTTTTACCGCATCGACGCCTTCATCGAAAACTTCAAGTGCTGTCTGCAGCTGATTGTCCTCATCCTTCGGGATCTCGATCTTTGACTTCAAATCCTCGTCGAGTGTGACTGTCACATCCGGCTCGATGCCGAGTTTGTGGATGCACTCACCGGACGGGGTATAGTAGTATGCCGTTGTGAGTTTCAGGCCGCTGCCGTCCGGGAGATTGAACACTCCCTGGGCGATTCCTTTTCCGAAGGTCTTCTCTCCGACGATCGTTGCCCAGTTGTTATCCTTTAAGGCACCCGTCAGTACCTCGGAGGCGCTGGCGCTCTCGCCGTTTACAAGAAGAACGATCGGGACATCCACTTCATGTCCGTCATCGGAAGAGTAGGTGCTGTCATCGATTCCTTTTCCCTTAAAGCTTACGATGGTCTTTCCATCCGGAAGAAGATAATCTGCGATTTCCTTCGCTGCCTGGACAACACCGCCGCCGTTGTTTCGAAGATCGACGATCAGCTTTTCCATTCCCTGGGCTGTAAGGTCATCCACAGCTTTCTTAAACTGTTCGGAGCTTACCTCCTCAAAGGAAGAAAGTGAGATATATCCGGCTTTGTTTTCCAGCATCTCATACTCCACGGTCGGATTCTCCACCATGCGGCGCTCCACATCCATCTCCACATATTCATCCGTGGACTGACGGTAAACAGTCAGATGGACCTTCGTTCCTTCCTCACCGCGGATGTGATCGCTCACGAGAAGAGAGAGGTCCTCACCGGTCGCCTCGATATCTTCCACTTTGTAGAGGATATCTCCGGGAAGCATTCCGGCTTCCTGTGCCGGAGAATCTTTAAAAACCTTCACGGCCGTGATAATTCCGGTATATACATTCTGGCTGACCTGAACACCGATCCCGCAGTAAGTACCGGAATTTTCCTCGTTCAGACTGGTATATTCGTCCTTATCATAATACACAGAATACGGATCGTTCAGAGAATACATGTACCCTCGGTAGATCCAGTCTTCCGCTGTCCCGTTCTTCTTCTGTTCTTCCTCCGTCATGTTCTCATCGAACAGAAAGTACTTGTCGATCAGCGTCTCCATGTACTGGAGCTTCGGCTCGATTTTTTTCATATCCAGCTTGTTGGCATCCGTTCCGGTCGCCTGTATGCTCTGACTCTCTGAAGTTCGACGCCCGATGATCCATATTCCGGTTGCAAATCCAACCACTGCAAACCCTGCAAAAGCCGTCACAAGCGCGCCTACAAGGACGCCTTTCCAGAATTTATTTTTCGTCTCTTTCTCTTCCAATGTCTTCTCTCCTTCATCCTTCTGCAGCTGTTTTTGTCTGGAGATTTTTCTCTTCCATTGCTGTCTGAAATCCATTATGTACAGAAAAGCCTATCACGATCCGAATTGTCCGCATGATCTGCGCAGCTCTGTCAAAGTCCGCTATGGACTTACATACTTCGTCGGATTCACATAGGAACCGTTCACCCGGACTCCAAAGTGGAGATGGGATCCGGTGGAATAGCCCGTTGAGCCGACTTTCGCGATCGTCTGTCCCTTTTTCACACTTTGTCCCTGTGATACCAGAAGACTGGACGCGTGCATATACACGGTGTAGACGCCGCCTCCATGGCTGATCATCACATAATTTCCAGCGGAAGAGCTGTAAGTCGCGATCACGACCTCACCCGCTGCAGCCGCGACGATGGAAGTTCCTGTCGGCGCGCTGATATCGATTCCCTGATGGTTCGAAGAAGCTCCCTTGGTCGGGGATTTCCGGCTGCCGAATCCCGAAGTGATCCGTCCGCTCGCCGGACACGGCCATGTAAAGCTAATGTCCCCAAGGCTCACGGTTTTATACGTCTGTGCCGCCTTGTTTGCCGCAGCAGCTTTCTTCTTCTCTTCCTCGGCTTTCTTTCTCGCTTCCTCTTCCTTCCGTTTGATTTCCGCCTCGATGGACTTGATCTGGTTTTCCTGCGCCTCGATCGACTTCGCATATTCGGAGATCTGACCTTCTGCGGAGGCGATCTTCGTCTCGTAGTTCCGGAGCTCCGTCTGTTTCGCGGCGAGAAGCTTCTCCACGGACGCCTGTTTTGCCTCCGTCTCATCCTGAAGAGTTAATAGTTCAGCATGTTCTCCTTCCAGAGCTTTCTCTTTCTCTGCGATCTTCTCCTTCGTTGCGGCATACTCATCAAGCTTCTGCCGGTCGTAGGAAGAGATCTTCGTAATGTACTCCGCCTTGCTTAAAAGTTCCGAGAGGGAACCCGCCTCCATGAGAAGATCCACATAGGTGCTGTCGCCCTTCTCGTACATATATTTTATCCGGAGCTTCATGGATTCATACTGGCTTTTCTCCGTCTCCTTCGCCTCGGAGAGTTCCTGCTTTGTCGTATCGATCTGCTTTTCCTTCGCGTCTATGTCATCATTCAGCTTTGAAAGCTCATTTCCGATCGATTCCAGACTGGAATCCAGCTTTTTGACATAGGCAGTCGTGTCGCTTTTCAGACCTTCCAGGTTCTTTAATTCCTGTTCTGTCTTCTTTTTTTCCGCTTCCAGCGCCGTCTTTTTGCTCTTCGCATCACTCAGCCCGCTCTTCGTCGCCTGGGCGGAAAGCGGTGTCGCGAGAACGAGAGCAACAGACAAAGCCGCAGCCAGAAATTTTCCTGATCTTCTCATACGTCTCTTCCTCCTACACGCGCAGCTCTCTGCGGATCGTAAAGAAACTTACGAAAAATCCAAGTCCACCGCCAAGTGCGAGGGCGATCGCCGCCATCGTCGGATAGAAGGTTCCGATCGGCAGGAATTGGATGATCCCCGAGAGAAGTTCAAACCGGTTCATCACATATTCCACGGTCTGGCGGTAAACGAACAGCATGACTCCCAGCGGGATCGCCGCTCCGATCAGCCCCAGGATCGTTCCCTCCACCACAAACGGCGCCCGGATCATGAAATTTGTCGCTCCGATGAGCCGCATGATCCTGTTCTCGTTCTTGCGGAATTCAGCGGCGACAGAGATCGTATTGCTGATCAGGAACACCGCAACGGCGAGCAGCATGGCGATCAGGACGCCGAACAGGAGTCCCAGGATCTTATTAAAGCTCGCGAGTCCGGTTGCCGCACTGTTGGAATAGTTTACCTTGCGGACTCCGGAAAGTCCTTCCAGGTAAGCCACCATCCCGTCCTGATCCGTGATGTTGTTTAAGCGGATCTCATAGGAAGAAGATCCCGCAAGAGGATTATCGTCCGCAAATCCTTCCGCAAGTGCCTCCTCGTCCCCGAAATACTCGCTCTTAAAACTGTCCCACGCCTCCTCAGCGGAGACAAATTTAATCTCTTTTATGATTCCCGACTTGTCCGACTCGATCTTTGCCCCGATGTCTTTGATCTCGTCCTCCGTCAGGTTCTCATCGAAAAATACCGTGATCCCCATCGTTGTCTCCGCCGTGCGGACCATGTACTCGATGTTGGTGATCACAGAAAAAAATACGCAGAATAAAAAAATACATGCAGAAATGATCGCGGTCGACGCAAGGGAAAACCAGATATTTCTGCATATATTCACCAGTCCCTGCTTCATGCAGAACCAGAATGTGCTAATCCTCATAACGGTACCCACTTTCCTCCTCATCACGGATCACCATACCACGGTCGATCGTAATAACGCGTTTTTTCATCATGTCCACGATCTCATGGCTGTGTGTGACAACGATCACGGTTGTCCCACGCCTGTTGATCTTTTCCAGAAGTCCCATGATCTCCATCGCATTGTGGGGATCCAGGTTTCCTGTCGGCTCATCGGCAAGCAGGATCTCCGGACGGTTGATCAGAGCCCTGGCGATCGCCACTCGCTGCTGTTCTCCGCCGGAAAGCTGGTGCGGGAAAAACTTATATTTGGAAGAAAGGCCTACCATCTTCAACATCTGCGGAACAGATTCCCGGATCGTCCGGCTGGACTCTCCGATCACTCTCTGGGCAAATGCCACATTCTCATAAACCGTCTTATCTTTTAAAAGACGGAAATCCTGGAATACGACACCAAGACGTCTGCGGTATTTCGGAACATATCTTCTCGGCATTTTCACGAGGTCCATGTCATTAACGACAACACGGCCGGAAGTCGGCTCCACTTCCTTCAAGAGGATCTTGATCAATGTGGATTTTCCGGAGCCGCTCCGGCCGGTTATAAAGACAAATTCCCCATCATCGATCGTGATGTTTACATCCCGCAGGGCTTTCGTACCCCTGTCATAGGTCTTTGTCAGTTTTGAAATTTCTATCATAATTTAGTAGTCCAGATTCTCCATGTACTTCATGTACTTTACAACCATCAGGGCAATCTTGAAGGTGATCGCGTCCTCAAATACGCGCAGATCCAGGCCGGTGCTCTTCTGGAGCTTATCCAGACGGTAAACAAGCGTATTTCTGTGGATGTAGAGCTGTCTTGATGTCTCGGAGACATTCAGGCTGTTCTCAAAGAACTTATTGATCGTTGTGAGTGTTTCCTCATCGAACTCATCCGGGTTCTTCCCGTCAAAGATCTCCTTGATAAACATCCGGCAGAGTGGAAGCGGAAGCTGATAGATCAGACGTCCGATACCAAGGTTCGAATAAGCAACTACATTCTTGCTGCTGTAGAAGATCTTTCCGACGTCGAGAGCCATCTTCGCCTCTTTGTAGGAGCGGGAGACATCCTTGATCTCGCCGACGATCGTACCGAACGCGATGCGCACCTTGGACATTGCCTCCGTGTTCAGCATATCTAGGATCGTGTTCGCGACCTTCTCAAGATCCTCGTAAGTCTCACCCGGCTTTACCTCGCGGACGAGGATGATATTCTTTTCATCGACAGCCGTGATGAAATCTTTTGTCTTTGTAGAGAACAGGCTCCGCATCGTCTCCAGAGCATTGTTGTCTTTTTCATTCTTTGTTTCGATCAGATATACTACTCGTTTTACATTCGTCTCGATATGGAGCTTCTTCGCGCGGTTGTAGATATCAACGAGAAGAAGGTTGTCGAGAAGAAGGTTCTTGATGAAGTTATCTTTATCGAATCTTTCCTTGTAGGCCACCAGAAGATTCTGGATCTGGAACGCTGCCAGTTTGCCTACCATATAAACATCATCGCTGCCGCCTTTTGCGAGCAGGATGTACTCAAGCTGGTGCTCATCAAACACTTTAAAGAACTGATAACCGGAAATCACCTGGCTGTCCGCCGGAGAATCCACAAACGCGAGTATGGAGCTTTCATACTCTTCCGCATGCTCGAATGTGGAAGCCAGGACCTTTCCCTCCACATCACAGACGCAAAGGTCAATTCTTGTAATCTCTTTCAGTCCTTCGATATTCGACTGTAAAATCTGATTTGAAATCATAGCGTCCTCTCCTTTTCACAGTATCGCGACGATCCAGTACCTTTCTCCTCAGGTTCCACGGTTTGCAGTTCCTTTCGGGATGAATGGCAATCGTTGCAGGCATGGACATATTCACATTTATTCTAATGCAAAATCACAAAAAAGGAAAGAATTTTTTTGTATTTTTCACTAAAAAAACAGACCGGATCCCCGTAAAAGGACCGGCCTGCCTGATATTTTGGCTATTCTGCAATAATTTTTTCTGTTTCTTTGTCGAAGAGGTACACATTGTCGCCGGAAATTTTGAAGGACATCTTCTTTCCGGTGAGATTTTCTCCGCCTTCCGCCTTTGCCAGGAATTCATTCTCACCGACACGGAAGCGGATATACGGCGCATCATCGATCTCCGCGCCTCCGATGAGTTCCCCTGTGATCTCTCCGTTCTCTCCGTTCTTTGCCGGAGCGACTTTATCCGGGCGGACACCTGTAAAGACCTCCTTGCCCACATAGCCGAGCTCTCTGAGGAGTTTTCCTTTTTTCTCTGAGAGCGGGATTGTTCCTGATGAAAACTTCAGGACAACACTGCCGTTCTCCTCCGTCACCTTCGCGATGGATAAGTTCATCCTCGGTGTTCCGAAAAATCCGGCAACAAACAGGCTGCCCGGGTGGTTATAGATATTCTGTGCGGAGTCTTCCTGGCAGATCACGCCTTCGTTCATCACGATCATCCTTGTCCCCAGCGCCATTGCCGTTTTCTGGCTGTCTGTCGCGTAGATCACTGTGATCCCGAGCTCACGGTTGATGTTTGCAAATTCTTTTCTCATCACTTCCTGAACATCCGGATCCGCCTCCGCGATCGTGCGGTCCAGGAGCAGGATCCCCGGGCGGCGCATCAGGGCACGTCCGAGAAGGACACGATATGTATCAGCGGCTGAGAGTTCTTCCGGCATCTTGTCAAGAGTCTCCCAAAGATTTAAGATCTTTGCAGTCTCTTCCACTCTTCTCTCGATCTCCGCTGGGTTCATTTTTGCCATCCGGAGTGAAAACATGAGATTTTCCTCCACGCTCATTCCCGGATAGAGTACACTGTTCTTAAAAAGCATCGCGACGTTTCTCTCTTTCGGATCCGCGTCCGTCATGTCGATCCCATCGATCAGCAGGCTGCCTGAAGTGATCTCCTCAAGTCCGCCGATCATCCGAAGCAGCGTCGATTTTCCGCACGCCGTCGGTCCCACCAGGATCAAAAATTCCCTGTCCTTCACTTCCAGATTGAAATCCCGGATTGCCTGCTGGTCACCCGGAAACGTCTTGTTGATATTTTTTAACACTAAACCGGACATCAATTTCCTCCTGATCTGTATGATATATTCATCTGCCGGATTGCAGACTTAACCTATTGTTATATCTATTGTATCCATCATACACAAACGGTACATGTTTTTCCATATGGTTATTCCACAAAAAAAATGCGTTTTTTCCATGCATATTCCATAGGACCACTCAGACTTTTGGGAAAATATGCCCTTTTTCCATAAAAACAGACAGACGGTTAGTTAATTTCTTATCAAAATTGCCAAAAAGGCGGAGACTGTTTTCACTCACAGTCTTCGCCTTTTTTATTTACGCAAACAACGAGCCAAAATCCGCGCTTGTACGAGACCCTGGCGACTGTCGCGATCATTCTTATTTTACTGCGATCGCTTCCATCTCAAGAAGGACGTCCTTCGGAAGTCTTGCAACCTCCACGCAGGAACGTGCCGGGCAGTCTTTTGCGAAATATTTTGCATAGATGCCGTTGATCGTTGCGAAATCATCCATGTTTTTGATGAATACGCTTGTTTTTACAACCTGGTCAACAGATGTCCCTGCTGCCTCGAGAAGATTCTTCACATTTTTCATGACCTGCTCTGCCTGAGCCTCGATCCCCTCCGGGATCTCACCTGTCTCCGGGTTTACCGGGATCTGTCCGGATGCAAATACAAAACCATTTGCCTCGATTGCCTGGGAATACGGTCCGATCGCTGCCGGTGCGTTTGTTGTGCTGATAACTTTCTTCATGTGATTTTCCTCCATGATTCCTTATTTATCGATTTTCCGGATGCTTTTCTCCGTGATCTCGATCTTTCCTTCTTTTAACAGATGTCCCACCGCCCGCTTGAATGCGTTCTTGCTGAGTTTGAACTCGCGCGCGATGACTTCCGGAGCTGCCTTATCATTAAACGGCAGGACTCCGTCAAACTCTTCAATGACCTTCATGACAAGATCGGCGTCAGAAAAGATCTGGCTTCCCGCCTTGTCTCTCGTTGTGAGGTCAAGCTTTCCGTCCGCACGGACTCTCGTCACACGGACACGGATCTCATCTCCTACCTTGTAGCCGGTAAACAGTTCCTTTTTCGGGATCATTCCCTGGTAGATCCCATCCACCGCAACGAATGCGCCCATATCCGGATTGATCTCAAATACAAATCCATCCGCCTCGTCTCCGGTGTGGTACGGGGAATCGCATCTCAGATACTGGTACGCCTTCATGGTCGCCGCGAGACGTTTGCTCTTATCCACGTAGAGGGCAACCAGGCATTTCTCTCCTTTGCGGACCTGGTGGGTCTGCTCCTTAAACGGGAGCAGGAGATCTTTCTCCAGGCCCATATCGAGAAACGCGCCGATCTTTGAGACTTCTTTCACCTCAAGGACCGCCGTCTCACCCAGAGTGACCTTCGGGCGGGATGTCGTCGCGATCAAGCGGTCCTCAGAATCCTTGTAGAGGAACACCTCCAGCTCATCCCCGATCTTCGTTCCCGCCGGTACCTGCTTCTTCGGGAGAAGGACGCCCTGGGCATCCGCCTTATCTCCGTCAGAGAGATAAATTCCGAAGTCCTTCTCTTTGATCACTTTCAGTTTCTGAATTTTTCCGATTTCCATCATGTCTTTCGTCCTCCCGCAGCTGCATCCCCGGCATTGTTCATGTTCCATGCAAACAGCAACCAGAATCTTTCCGCTGCGTCCTCTCTTTTTATTTTCATTGTCATGATCCTGCAAACCATCAGCAGGATCCGGTTACATCTCTTTCAACTCGATATTTGCAAACACATCGCCGTCCGGATTGCAGAGCGATACGAGATAGGATTTTCCTTCCCGCGCGCTCCTGATCACGATCTCATCCCCGAGCACAGCCGCTTTCCTGTATTCAGCCCTGATCTCCGAAATTTCCGTCCCGGCCGGAAGAAGTTCTCTCGCAATGTCCACATACTGGGCATTGTTTACATGAAGGTTCGTGTCGAGAAGGTGTTTCATGACCACCATCCGTCCCGTCTCCTCCATCTCCTTCGGCACCTGGATCTTTCTTCCCGCATCCTCCATCTCGAGTTTCGGGCTAAACTCCCCGTAAGGAGCTGTGTCCGACTCCATGATCCGCATCGGGCGTCCCGTCTCCGTATTTAGGAGAAACCAGTAGGAATTTGCCTTCACGAGATATTCGTTCTTTTCATCTAGGATCGCGAAGTTTCTCAAGGCGTAAAGTCCTTTTACCCCATACGGCCATGTGACCACGCGGATCTTTTCACCCAGCGCCGGGCGTCTTTCGATCATGATCTGCCAGGATGATAACAGCCATGCTTTCTTCTCCTGCTCCAGATATCCGATCCCGACTCCCGCGTCTTCCGACTGCATTGTCGAACAGTCCTGCATATAATTCATGATCCCGGTCAGGGACAGCTTCGCGTCAATATCCGTCTCGCTGTACCGGACCCGGCTGTTTAATTCATACATAATCTACCTCACCGATCGGCAAGATCCGTATTCCGACTCAAAAATCCATTTCCGCGAAACACGCTCTCTTTTTCCGACTTCGCCTGTAACTGTTCAGTACCTTCACAGTCACGAGCAAAAATCCATTAAAAATTGCCTGCGGCAATGGGATTTTTGCCTGCCAGCCCATGTTTTCGTACGGTCAGCGCAGTAAATGCGCAGACCTACTGAACAGTTAGCTTCGCCTTTACATTAACACAAATGGATGTCAAGCGCAAGAAAAAGGTGTACAGTAACAAAAAAGACCATTAAGCCTTGCATTCACAAAGATTAACAGCCTTTTATCAGCTGGGCTACAAGGATTCGAACCTTGAAAATGACGGAGTCAGAGTCCGTTGCCTTACCATTTGGCGATAGCCCAATAATATGTGCTTAAAGCACTTTGACAATATTTAGTTTATAAACTGGGCTACAAGGATTCGAACCTTGAAAATGACGGAGTCAGAGTCCGTTGCCTTACCATTTGGCGATAGCCCAATGCATCAACGAGACATATTATAGCGCAACGACTCTGATCCGTCAACTATTTTTTTCAATTTTTTTATTTTTGAAAAGTCAAGCAATAAATGCAAAACTTTACTTGCGAAACATCATTTCATCATTTTGCACAACTCTGCTTGCGTTTTGTTGGTAAATTTGCACAGACTACCCCTCTTTTCGTTTTGCTCTCTGCTTATTCTACTCTTTTTATGCCAGTCTCGCCAGTTCTTCCTGGAACAGTTCGCCGGAGGTTTTCCATCCGAACATCTCCCTTGGGTAGTCGTTGATCCAGTCCTCTACCATCTGGATATCGTCCTCTGTCCGGTCATCGAAGTTCTCTCCCTTCGGTATCTTCCTTCGCACCAGTCGGTTCTGGTTTTCGTTGCTGCCACGCTCAAAGGAGCAGTATGGGTGGCAGTAGAACACGGTCACTCTCTTTTCGGACTCATCTGCCGCCGACTGCTGCATTCCCTCCCAGTCAGCGAACTCCGAGCCATTGTCCACGGTTATGGTCTTGAACACCTGCCCGAATCGCTCTCCCCATTCCGCTTCTAACTGGTCCAGTCGCTTGCAGACCTGCTCAGTCGTGTGCTCATATAAAAGGTATATGAGTTCGTTCCTGGTCTTTCTCTCTGTCAGTACCAGAAGGCTGTGTTTACTTTCCCCTCTCTTGCCTACCACTGTGTCCATCTCCCAGTGTCCGAATTCCTCTCTGGTGTCGATGTCCTCTGGCCGCTTCTCTATGCTTGTACCTGCGTTGGCTCTCGCCTGCCTGCGGACTTTCTTATTCTTCTTTTTCCGTCTGCCTTTTACTGGGAGTTCCTTATTTGTGATTGTGAGGAATATCCCCTTGTCGATGTAACTGTAAAGGGTCGGCTTGCTAATCTCTGTTTCAAACTCCAACCCCTTGGCTTTAATTTCTCCGAGGACTGCTCCGGGCGAGTATCCGTCCTCTGCTATCTTTGTTTCTATGTACTCTGCCAGTCTGTGGTCTTTGCCTATCTTAAGGTCTGGACCCTTATCTCGCAGGTTCTGTTGATACTTATCCTCTGCGATGTCTGGGGAGTACCGTTCTTCCTCTGTCAGATCTGAATTGGTATGTGTGTATGTTCCTCTCTTTATCTCACGGTATATGGTGCTGACATGGACTCCTATCTGGTCAGCGATTTCCTGTTTGCCGTGTCCTGCTTTCAGCAGTGCTTCTAATTTCAGCCTGTCGGCTCTGGATAACTGTTTAAATCTGCGCATGGCAGCACCTCCTTGTCTCTTTCTACTATTATCGGTGTTAAAGTTATAAATTTCAATAACAAAACACTTATAAATAAGGATAAGATACCAACAAAGAAGTGGTGCTTTTATGGTTATATTTTTGTTGAATTTATGGGTTATAAAAGACTTGAATACCTCCGCAACCCAAGGTAATATACAGACAACCTAAAGGAAAGCAAATAAAAAGCGGAGGTAGTCAATATGTATAGAAAAACATTTTTTTCCCTTAAAAGAGCAAATGCTTTTGCTGAAACAGTTAGCGGTAGAGTCTGGAGCGATCGCGATGGCTTCGGTCAGAATATTTACATCGTAGAGTGGTAATAAGGAGGCATCGAGTATGTATGAGATTCTTTCTCCGGACGGAGCGGTGCTCTTTGAAATCAATTACTCCGAATGGTCAGTTCGGAAGTGGATCGTTGAGCGATATAACAAGGTGGACGGTCGTTGGATACGCTCCTCTTGGTATCGCAGATTTAGCTCTCTGGATGAGTGCCGTGCTGCTGTAGACAAGGTTATAAAAAGCCTTAAAATACCAACAAAAACCGAGCCTTGATTGGATCGGAAGTTTGTGCAGATTATGTGTTATAAATAACTTGAACTTACCGCCCTTCCAAGGTAATATACAGACAACCTAAAGGAAAGGAGGTGCATCCGATGAATTTGGATGATTTGGTTTCTAAAATAAATAAGCTGAGTAAAGTTGTTCGAGCCCTTACTCAGCTTGCATTGGAAATCGGAACGCTCGTAGCGGTTATCCGATTCATCATCTTATGATGATGGCTTGGGGGAGGGGTCCACCTCTCTCCCCTTGCTTCTCAAAATATACCACACGATTGGAGGTCTTGTCAATGAAACGGTTATGTGTTTCAGTTTCGGTTCTGGCTTTTCGGATAGCGGAGTTGCTTATCGTGGTTTCTGGTCTGCTTCTCCTGCTTTCCAGAATGTAGCCGGTCCGTCCGGGGCAGTGCATCTGCTCCGGCTCTAACCCACCGATGTCTGGTCCCAAGTCCAGAAGGCGGAAGCGTGAGGGGAGCGAAGGACAATGCCATGTCTGAGTGATGTCTGACAAGTTTGCCTGGTTTTTAATGTGAAAGCCTTAAAGGTAGGAGGAGTTATTGGTTTTGCCGATTGCCTATCGCAACTCGTTGATTTTGTTTCCTGCGTTGCAGAGAAAGGGTTAGGTGGTGTGTAGCCGAGCACGAGGTCTTATCTGGTGTACCGTAACACTGGACGCTCTCTCCAGTCGGGCGAGACCGATGGGCGACATGGCTTATTGTTCCTTTTTGAAAAACGGCGATAAATTTCCGGCGGTAAAACTCCGGCGATAAAATCTGAAAGGATCTGGTAAAATGATTTATATTGATAAGTGCCGCACTGACCTCGGTGTTACCGTGGATGAGTGGGCGGTTGATGATAGATGTCGGTTCTCTGATTCCGGCAAGGTCGGCATAGGGACTGGTGTTCGTGTGCTCGATGTTACTGACAAGTTTGGCGATGTTCTGGTTCGCCTTGTGATTTCGGATTCCTGCTCTGACAATGTCAGCAGGTTCTCCTGCAGGGAGGTGTTGTCTCATGAATAAAGAATTGCTTGAGCCGATCATGCGTGCTCACGGAGATAAAAACAAGGACTTGGCTGCGGCCATTGGTATGTCCGTTCCGAACTTCTCCACCATCTGGAATGGTCGTGGCGAGTTTGCTCTGAAGTATATCCGTCTCATTGCCCGGAGATATTCTCTTACCCCGGAGCAGGTCTATAAAATCTTTATCTTTCCGCAGGGGTAATCATTGCCCCTGCTTTTTCTTTGGCTTCCAAATCTGCCCCATTTAGGCAATAAAAAAGACCCAGTGGGTGTTTGTTCCACTGGGTTGCTTTTCGTCTTATTCTGGCTGTCACGGTGCGCCACGCTCTGGGTTCTGCGTTGTGGTGTTCCCGACATTTATGTCGGTCACATCGTCCGGGTGCTTACCCCCTTTAGAACCCCCTCTGCGGCACATCATACCTCCACTCTTTTTATAAGTCAATCGCCAATTACAGAAGTTCATTGACCTTCTTCTGCACGGCTGCGTAGTCGTATCCGGCTGCCCTCAGCTTCTGCTTTCTGGTTTCGCCGTTGCCCCACTTACCTGCGATCACTTCCTTGGCTACCTCAGTAAAGCTTTTCTGCGGTTTTACTCCAAGCTGTGCATTGACCTCTTTCTGGACTGCATCGTAGTCATATCCTGCTGCCTTGATGCGGTTCTTTCTGTCATCGCCATTTCCCCACTGTCCTGCAATGACTTCCTTGGCGATTTCTGCCACGCTCTTTTTCGGTGCGGAGGTTACTCCTGCAAGGCGGTTCACTTCTGCCTGCACCGTTGCGTAGTCATATCCGGCAGCAGCCAGTCTATTCTTGCGGTCATCTCCGTTTCCCCAGTCTCCTGCGAGCACTTCCTTTGCCACCTCAGTGACGGATTTCTTCTCGCCCTGGTTCTCTTTGGTTTCCTCTCCGTAGTAGTAGTCCATATCTACCTTGCCATCGATGCCGCTTACTGTTCCGGAACTGGTGTACTGGTGGAATGCGCAGTCATAGTCCGGAGATCCTGTGTAATCTGCGAGCCAGTACACATACTTGGAGAGCACTTCGTCCGAATACATATTTCTGTGGTAGTCGATGTTGGAATAAACACCTGCCTTGTATCCGTGGCTTTCCACGTACTCACAGAATGCCTTTGTGAATGCGATGCACTCATTCTTTCCGAGGGTCACTCCCTTTGCCTTGGCTTTCTTTACGGTGTCGTACTCAAAATCGTAGAATACGATCACATCTTTTCCGAGACCTGCCTGTTCCATCTGCTTGATGCAGAATGCCGCCTCCTGCGCTGCCTGTTCTGCGTTGAGTGCATAACTGAAATGATATACTCCCTTGATCTCGATGCCATTCTTTCTGCAGCCATCCACATACTGGCGGAACTTTGCGTCTACCGTCTGTGCGTATCCTTCACGGAGGATTGCGAACTTGATGCCGCCTGCTGCTACTCTGGCAAAGTCTACATTGCCCTGCCAACATGAAATGTCCATACCTTTGATTGCCATATCTGTTTCCTCACTTTCTGTAATAAAACAGGGCAGCCTACTGGCCGCCCTGTTGCGTATGTTTCCTGTTACTGTTCCTCGGTATCATCCGAAGCACCGATGTTGGCGGAGTCGGTCAAGCCTTCCCCGATGATGTAAGCCACCACGGACGCTCCTGCCATAATCAGTGCAGTTACCTGCGTTGCCGTGTTATCTGTTCCGCCTGTGGCGAGGATCATCATTGAGACAAATGATGCCACTGCCGTCCACAGTTTTCTGCTTGTGAGTTTTCTTACCCAGTCGATTTTCTTCATTGCTTTGTCCTCCTGTTATACAATTTGTTTAAGTGCCTGTTCGTTCAAAAAGTCCTTCTGCTCATGCTTGACTTTCTGAGCGTAGTCGAGTGCTGCGTGCATATCCCCATTGCAGTGTGCGTCCGGGATTCTCTGCACCGCTCTGGCTGTCGCTTCTCCGAGTGCCAGGGAAGCATTGACGCAGTTGATGATGCAGAGTTCATTCTTCTCTCGGATCTGCTCTCTGGCATCTACTTCCTTCTGCCGTTCTTCCCGCTCTGCTTTTTCCTTGTCGGCACGCTTCTGTATACTCTGCTCGATGAGCCAGAAAAAGAAGCCAGTCAGTGCCGATGGGATACTCGCTGCCACGATGATTGCTGTCACATCCATGCGCTGCACCTCCTCTCTAAAAGGACCGCCCTGTCCGGACGGTCCTTAATTCTGATTTAATTTCTCACACCGCTTGCATGGGTACTGCGTCATCGGTATGTGGTAATTTGTGCAGTGGGCACAGGTGCCGCTTTCCTTGCAGTCGAGGTCACATTCTTTCATGTGCTTATGGCAGTACCTGCTCCCATGTGCGTGGGTACATTGGAAGTTATTTTGCCTTGGTTTCTGCCTTGTACTTCTCGCCTGTGATTTCCTCGTACTCTGCTTCATCAATAGTTCCCTTCTCCACTCTGGCTGCGATCTGTTCCTTTGTCAGCCTGCCTGCGGCATAAAGTCTTTTCAGACTGTCGATTAATAGTCTCATTATAACAATCCCTCCTCGATAAGCTGTGCGGTGTAATCATCAATCGCCTTGTCGGTGTTGATCTGCTTGATGGATTCCAACATCTGGTATTCCGATACAGTGATTTCCCTGCTATCGCACTCCCAGTCGGCGTAGGCTTCCATACCCTCGGTTGCTTCGTGCTGCACTCTCTCGATGTTCTTTCTCTGGATGTAGATGCCGTCAGCCACAAGCTGCAGCTCCTGCGGCTCCTCGGAGCATCTTTCCTTGGTCCATTCCTTCATGGTTCTGCCTCCTTTTGATTTTTGATATTATTTTCTTAAGCCGGCCCACATGGATATAAGGTTTTATCCTGCTCTGGTAACAGTCGTATGTGTCCGTGCAGGTAAACCATCCCATGTACGACAGCATGGCTTCGATGTGTCTGTGAAAGTATCCACGGTTTGCTTCCTTTGACCTCTCCATCTTCTTTGCCAACCGTGTTGCGGATAGCATGATGTTCTTTCTGATCAGCGTCTTGTTTCTGTAAAATATAAAACCCATGAAGTCCAGTGCCCTACCTATCTTCCGCTTGCCCTTCTCGTAGTAGAATTTGCATACCTGGTAGTTGTGCTTCAGCTTTAATCTGAAACGCTGACCGAGCATCTTCCTTATCTCCACGATGGCTCTCTGGAGGACTTTCTTGCTGCTTGCGAATATGACGATATCGTCCATGTACCTTTGCAGCTTTGGCAGACCGAGCACCTCTGTAATCAATCGGTCGAGTGGTTCTAAGAGGTAATTTGCCAACCACTGGCTGATGTAAAATCCGAGAGGGATTCCTTTATTAAATCCCTGTAGGCATAATCCGATGATGTATAAAAACCAGTCATCCTTGATTCGGATTGCCAGTTCCCTCATCAGAATTTTCAGCCGGATACTATCATAAAAGTGCCGGATATCCATCTTTGCGAAGCACCGTGTTCCCTTTTGGTCATGCAAAAGCCACCGCTCTATCTGTCTCTTTCCGTAGTGTGCTCCACGCTTTGGGAACGAACCGCAGGAGTATGGATAGGCTGTGGCTGTGATGATTGGCTCTAATACTAGAACGATGATGTGGTGCAGCCATTGTTCATGGATTTCCGGCATATAAATTTTTCGCCTTTTCCCATGTTCGAAGATGATCTTCGGGGTTCTTTTCTTTGGTTTGTATGCCAGTTCCGGGTGTGGGACGTCCACTCCCTCCGGCTTTGTGTTTAGGATCATGTCGTACATTTTCTGCACCTCATCATCGAGGTGTGCGTCTATGTACTGAATCTCTTTTCTCTTGGTTTTTCCTTTGCGTAATTTCTTATATGCTTTCCGAATGACATCATCCTTCAGCATTTGTTGATACAGATATTTGTACTCTTTGTGACCGTGTTCCGGTTCATTACGCAGATGGATTTCTGTGTGTGTTTTTCGCATTCTGCTGAGTACTCCTATAAGATATTTTTTCTTCTATCTCCTACGCACGGCAGGTGCGACCGCTTTACCGTGCGTCCTGTGTCGGACTCATTTCCACTCATCTTCCCAGTAATGGTGAGTAAACCTTGTTTCAAAGGTCAGCGGTGTAGGAAGCAGGACTGCTTTGGGTTGTTATTCCGTTTAAGATAGAATAAGGCGGCCCCGATGTTCCAGTTGGCATTCCCGGCAGTGTTGTTCACATTCAAGTAGCGCAAACCATCATTCGTACCGTTGTTGCAATTACCGAACCGAAGGGCGACCGCCCGAGGTGACGCAGTCCTGCGCCCCTGTTATTCTTCCTTACGCTATTAAAATCCGATTTTGTTCCACTGGGGGAATTCTGCTGACGCAGACCCCCAGACCCCCTATCACGGTGTCTTGCTTACGCTGCGACCCCGACAGGTGGTAAAAGAAGGACGGCGGCCCCGAGGCCCCAGTAGGCAGCCCCGGCAGCGTTGTTCACATCCAAGTAGCGCATACCAGCATTCGTACCGTTGTTGCAAGGACCGAACCGAAGGGCGACCGCCACAATCTCGACATTCTGCCATAATCCGTCACAGCCGCCAGTGGATGTGCTTCCCTTGCACGGATGAACCGGAACTGCTCCGAAGCCGGGAACGGTCTGGTACTTATGCGGATAGAAAATACCTGTTTTCTGGGTGCTTCCGTCATCGTTAAGCATCTTCGGAAGGCTGATGCCTGTATCCTGGTATTTTGCTCCGGTCACATCGTAGGTGTAGTTCTTGCTGACCTTGTATCTGCCATTCACGAGCAATGTGTACGGGTCACGCATCCACTGCTGATATGTTCCAAGGACGATGGAGTGGAAGATCTTGTTGAGTGACTTCGCATCCTTTGTTCCGTAGAACTGTCCGCCACCTACGACTGCGTTCTGTTTCACTCCGTTGGTCGGCGCAAGGCTCGCATCGTATCCGCTTGAATTTCCATAGCCGTATGCTTCCTGTGAGTTCGTGCTCTTTGCGAACATGATCAGAAGGTCAGTGATTGTCTGAACGATTCCGCCACCGAGGAATGCTGCACGGCTTGAGAAGTTTGCGATTGCCGTATGCTCTTTGTCCGTGGTGTTATTGTAGCAAGGCTGCAATCCTGCCAGAGACACCATCTTTGGTGTGGAGGTATCTGCTCCGAGGATTGAACCGTAAAACATCGGAATCCATACACCCTCCAGTACATTGTTGCTCGGGTCTTTAAATCCGACAGGCTCGAATCCGTCTCTTTCCCTCATGGAGAATTTAACGACACGATCATTGCCGAGCATATACTCCTGCTTGTAAATCTTGGCAAGCCATGAGAACGCTCCGCCGTTGTAGCTTGTGTTGGAAACATCCGAAGCAGTACCGTCCTCTTTCTTGGTGTAGTCGTTCTCATCCAGTCTGTAGTCCGGTGTTCCGTCTGCCCTTACCATCCACGGCTTATTTGCCACGATGATCGGGAAGTCCGCCCAACTGTTGAGTGTCATTGTTCCGGTGTCCTTGTTGAGTGAAATCGGAGTGAAGTCTTTGTTCTGTCCGATGTATTCGATTCGTGCTGTCGGACTTAAAACATCCATGTGCTCAATAAAGCCATAGATTCCGTCTGCGGATAAAATCGCATAGCACTTGTCGAGGGTTTCCTTGTCTGCGATGTATGTCTTTCCCATTATTCCTCTACCTCCTCGTAGTATAAAAGTCCTTTATCCACACCAAGCACATACTTATCCCCAGTGGTCTGGTCGTAAAGGTACATACTGTTTGGTGTTACGATAGTTACATCTGTTGCGTTGGCGACCTCGGTTAAGAAGTCCATGGTAATCGTGGACGGGAGGAGGTCGTTGTAAGCGGGCATATAATCCCACTGGTTTGCAACTCCGACTGCCAGTGCGTAGAGGATTTCCCCCTCGTCCGGGTCCTGTGCATAAATGCCGACCTCTTTCACGTAGTAGCCATTCTTAAGGTTTCCGGTGTCCTGCTTGTTTGTGATGATAAATTTCACATATACATTGGACTGGTTCTGGGTCGTCACTGTAATCAGTGCGAACTCCTGCTTCTTGGATTTGAGAGCAGTTCTGTTTGTGAGTGCTTCGCCATCTGAATATGATCCGTCTCCGGTTGCGGCCTTGGTCAGTTTGATTGTGCATCTTCCTGCCTGTGCCTTGGCGAGCAGGGCGATTCCTTTGGCTGTCAGCACTGCTTCTTTGAATACTCCTGCCATCGTTGTTCCTCCTTTATGTTGTTATTTTGGAATGTGATGCCATTCCCACTGCCATCCTCGGCACAGTGCCGTGTACGCTTGCCTGTGTTCGCTGTGCTCCGTTTAGAATTGTGGTCTTGGTGTTTCTTACCACTATCGCTGCAAAACCGCTCACACCGCCCAACAGCGTGCCTGTGCGTGGGGTAACATTATTCCCGATAGTCTCATGAGGGGAACTTACTGCACCTGCGGCAGCGTTCCCTTCCATGCCGATATCTCCGGTGCGTCCTTCCGGGTGGTTTGTTACCGTTCTGGACGGTGCGGAGGTTACGGCTGATGCAGCCGTCTCCTGCATGGTGTAATCATTTGTGGTCTGGTGGTGGTTCAGCACCTGTTCTTTCGGACTGCTGACCACCACGGATGCCACTGTCTCATGCATCTCCATTTCTCGCTCCACCAGTATCCTGCGGATATGGGAGCGGGTGTTCTTTACTCTCTGAATGATGGAGAGGAAGTAATTTGCCATTTCCTCTGTCATTCTGGCATTGGTTATGATGTCGAATGTTCCGGGTGTGTATGGACCCTCGGTGTAATCGAACCATTCCTCTGTCCTGCCTTCCCCGAATACAATCTCTATCAGTTCTGATACCGCACTCGGAGTTCCTGCCTTGGTGTGCCACAGGAGCGTCCTCTTTATGATGTTGCGTTTGGTTTCCAGATTCATGCTCTCCTGGTAGTATGGTGTCCTTAATTCCACCGCCAGTACATCCAGTATCCGCTCCGGCAGTTCATCAATGACTGCCATAGTTCTGGTATGCGCTGCCAGTCGGAGCATCCTTTGGTGTTCCTGCTGCACTGCGTAGGATATGCAGCGCACCTCAGTGCTCTGTGCTATCTTCCACGGCAGGAGGTCTGTGATCTGTCCGTCATATAAACTAATCATTCTCAACACCTCCGTATGTCACGGTCTGCGTTCCTATCCTTGCGACACTGGTATCCGGCACGGTCGTAAATACCGGGGAGGTTATCTCCGCCCTCTTTGCTCCGGCTGCCACAATCCGTTTCATGAGTTCTGAAGGGTTGATATCTCTGCCGATGGTTCTGGTCTGCCATTCGATGTAGTCAGTCACCGCCTGTGCCACCTCCGCCTGTATCGTTCCTGCCTTGGACTGGTCGCTCAAATTTACATAGTATGTGAATGCAATGTTGAATTTGACCGTCTCCGGTGCGAGCACGGTTACCTTGTCGGTAAGCGGGCGGATGTTTTCATCCTGCAGGTATGCTGCCACTCCGTCTATGACAGTCTTGGTCGGGAGTTCTCCGTCCGTCATAATGAAACGGATTTCTACCTCTACCGGGTTCGGACTGGTTACCTTTACATCTCCGATGGTCTGGCTGTAGGTCTTTGTCCAGTATTTGTATGCATCGTCCGGTCCTGCGACACTGTATCCGCTTGGTGCGAGGAATATCCTCTCTGCAAGGCTCTCGTCTGATTCGAGGTCTGCCCCACCGCTTGTCTTGGTCGTGTTGTTTACGCTCTCCACATACGGTATCAGATCAACCAGTACATTGACCTGTCCCGGCAGCAGTTCATTTCCGTCCACTCCGTTCTCGGTGCAGAGTGCTCTCACATCTACATAGGTTTCCCCTGCGGGGATTTCCTCGTATCCTACCGTGGCGAAGTAGTTGAGGTTGCCGTCCGTGACCTTTGTTCCTTCCGGTATGCCTACGGCAGCAGGCCGCTTCTCTGAAAGAGTGAACCTCAGCGTTGTTTCCGCAGGGGCCGGCTGCTTTCTAGTTACTCCCCTACCTGCTCCGAGGTTGTCGAGGAATTCTCCGTAGGAGTATTTGATTAAGTCCTGCTTTCCGGCTCTGTCTATGTACTGTTCGTCCTGGTATAATTCCAGTGCGATGGCATATAGCATGATGCGGTTCGGATCTGAAGGAGAGAGTGTTATCTCCTGTCCTGTGATGCGCTTCCATTCGCTCTCAAAGTTTGCCACCATTCTTGTTTTCATTGCTTCCAGTGTGTCATTGTCAATAAACGACACCTCTGGGAGGTCTTTTACGCTTTGGATTGTATCAGACATTTGTTATTACCACCTCCGCCTGCAACTGCCCATCCTCATTGAATGAGAAGTTGATATCTTTTACTGTTGCCCTTGGCTCGTACCGGTCCGTCTTGTCGATGATCTCCACTGCGAACTGGCTCTTTGCCACATCCATCGGCATTCCTACAAAGTCCGTATTCAGACCGAATTCCCGGTCGAGCGGACACGTTCCCTCTGCCGTCTGGTATAAGCATTCCAGACACCTTTTAATATCTGCGATGTCTCCGCTTGTGTAATCAAAGGCTACGGTTATGTGTTTTAAGTCTATTGTCATTCCGCCGCCCTCCCTACAGATATTCTTCCAATGAAAGATTGACATCCATCTTCTGGATTTCCCCTGTTCCCATAACAACAAGGTTTGACTGGGTAGCCTGTGTGATCTTCCACCTGTTCGACCCTACGGCATGGTTTCCGATGACCAGTTTCTCCACCCTTCCCTGCTGCACCGCCTTTGTGATTTCGTGGAATGTTTTCCACGGCTTCACTCCATGCTGTGCGTTCAGCACGACCTTGAACTGTACAGTCATCAGTTCCGGGTTGAGGAATTCCGACTGCGGCTTTTTCCCGATGCGCTCATGTTTCGCCCAGTTTGCCGATATGGTTCTCTGGTAGTCCGTGAAGTTGAGGATTCTGCTGTCGCTCGTTTCAAAGACGATCAGTTTTCCGAAGTTTCCTATTCTTCCCATCTCATCAACCTCCCAGTGCCTTTACTCTTTCTTCCAGTGCGTCCAACTGCGACTGCAGGGACGGCTTTCCCTTTGTCTTGGCTGTGTCATCTTGCAGGTTGGATATCCCGGTCTTGTTATCATCAATATCCGAGAACGCATCGTTTATCTGTTCCAGTGTCACATACGGCTTGTCCTCGTATCCATACCCTTCGAGTTCTATCTTCGGGGCACGCAGGATCATTGTCTGCTTCTTTTCTGAATAGGACATGACTGCTTCATTCACATTGTTGCTCATCTCCTGTCGGAAGATGCCTGCGCCACCCTCATGTGGTGTGTTCGCTGAATTATACACCGGTCCGAGTATGACCCCGGACACCGTGCCGTTGGAAAAGCAAGCCACGATCACGAGGTCGTCTACCTTTGGTATGTTGTACTGCAGGGCGAGGAATGGAAGCTCGCTTGTCACGGAGTCGTCTCTGTCCTCATACACCACTCTGGCTTTCCCCGCTGTGTAATTGATTGAGGATATCTTCCCCAGTCTGATTGTTGCTGCTGCCATGCTCTCCACCTCCTTAGTTCGGGTTTATCCATGACCCCGGCACTCCTGCCTTGGTCGTTAGATTCAGCATACCCTGTGAAATGTTGAATATCGTATATGTTCCAGGTCGTCTTGTGCCTGTCGGGTGTCCTCCGGTTACCTTACCTGCCAGTGCTTCGGCTGCGGTGTAGTAACCCTTTTTCGTAGTGGTCAGTGTGTACTTTCCGCCCTTTACTGGTGTCTGCGTTCCTGTGGACTTCGTTGCCGTGGTAGTCGCTGTGGAGGACTTTGTCTCCGTCTTTGACTTCTTTGCCACAGCCTTGGTCGATGATTTGGCATCCGTGAAGCGATCCGCCACTCTCCGAAGGTCGAGTTTCTGCTTACATCCGCTTCCGATATCCCATGTGACCTTTTCCACATAGTACTTGCCGTCCAATTTTCCGAAGCCTTTTATGGTCACGCAGGAGGTCGCTATGATCTTCCTGTTGGCTCTGGTCATTGTTACCGACATGGTTGTGTCGCCCTTGTTGGCTTCATTGATTTTTGCCAGTGTAATGCGCTCTGCTTCCGATGCGTTGCTCGCTGCATCCGTGACCTTCAGTATCCTGTTTCCGCCACCGACCTCGACCTTTATCGTCTGGTTTTTATCATTGTTGGTGTACTCATATTTCGCCCCAGTGTAGGTTCTGCACAATTTTGTGTTCCATGACCAGTTCGGTTCTATGTTCTGTTCCGTCAGCGTTGCCACTGATTTCTTTTTCTCATAGGTGGCTTCGTTAAACACCACGATTTTGTTTTTATATATCTTCATGGCGAAGCCGTAGAGTTTTACCAACTCGTTATAGAATGAGCAGTCATCCTTCTCGCTCTGCTCCACCTTTTCTATTGGTATCCTTGGTGCTTCATAGTACAGTTTGATGCCCGCCCGCTTTGCGACTTCCTGTCCGATATTCTCCAAGGTTGTTTTCTCATATGTTTTTGTTCTCTGTGTTTCCTTGAAGCTGCTGTCTGCCGGAAGTGCCAACGCTTCCAGTTTCAGCTTGACTGGTGTTCCAGAAAAACTGAAATCATCAATCACAAAAGATCCGCAGCTTAATTTCTGCGTATCTCCCTCTTTGCTCCAGTTTTTCATAATAATCGTGGCCGCCATAGTGTCTCCCTTGCTTGGAAACCATGACTTGATCCACTTCCTGTCTCTGTCATTGATGTTGAGGGAGAGGCTGTCGCTCTCTCCCGATGCAACATCTGTGTAACTGAATGACTGGAGGTACTCTGCGAGTTTGGTATCGATCCGCTTTCCGTTATATGAAACGGAGGCGGTTGCTTTCCTTGGGTCCATGCTTAATCCCTCCATATTGGCAGATCTTCGTCTACCTCATCTGCCAGTTCCGGTGTGGCGAGAGTGACCCCGCCCGGGAATACCAGGTATTCCAGTAACAGGCGGTTGTTCTCCATGAGGTATCCTGCGTACTTCTCATCTCCGTAGGCCTGGTACGCTATCTTATCCCATGTGTCGCCCTGCACCGTTTCGTATGTGCCTGCCATTCTCTCGCCTCCTTAGAACCTCTTTCTGTCGTTGTCACGCTGCCACTGCTCCATCATTTCATTGAATTCTGCCTGTGACATACGCTCTGCTTCCACCAGATCATCCTTCGTAGGTGCTGCGCCGTTGAAGTTATATACTGGTGCGTAGTTTATTGGTGCTCCGTTTGCTGTCGCAGGTTGCGGTTCGTTTCCACCGCCACTCAGTCTGTCGAGCAGACCGGATATTGGTGTCTGCGTGCTTCCCTGCATTGCTGCCCCGACCTTATCCACCAGTGCCGACAGTGCGTTGCCTGCGCCACCGTTCTGGCTCTCTGCGAGAATGCCTTTTAGGATGGTCGTCATTTTCTCCCATAACTGGGAAAGAGGCACGATTGCTTCTGGTCCTGCTTCTCCGCCTGCCATTAAGTTTCCGCTTTCCGGATTGATTCCGAATGCGGTAGGCTGCGTCATAATACCACCATTTTTGTACCATTCGATTGAGAACTTAGGCAGTGAGCCTTTTCCTGCGATACCGTATGGTGCTTGTCCTCCACTTACACTGATGTGTGGGAGGTTGAGGTGCGGCAGTGACCACTTGAAGTTAAATGCTCCCTTGATTTTGTCCAGTGCTCCGGTTACCACGCTTTTCGCTGCTTCCAGTTTGTCACTGAATGCCTGCTTGATATTCCCAAGGACATTCGTGACGGCTGTTTTGGCTGCGTTCAGTTTGTTTGTGAATGCACTTGTAATGGAGGATAATTTTCCTCCCGTCAATGTATCCACGGTGCTCATCACACTGGAGAAGGTGCTTTGTACTCCTGCCATTGCTCCTGCGACCACTCCCTTAATGCCTCCGCCTGCGCTGTCATACGCAGATTTCATGGCATCGAGTTTTGTCCCTACATTTGCTCTGGCTGTTTCCATGAGGTTTCCGGCTGTGTCTTTGACATTGTTGAATGCTTCCGAAACGCTCGCCTTTACCTCACCCATCTTGGATGTGAACTTATCCTTGATGGCTGATAACTTTCCGCCTGTCAGATTGTCTATGAATGTGTATCCGGCTGTGTAATATCCTTTGACACCCTCGACCGCTGCGGCTGCTACACCCTTGATTCCGCCACCGTGTTGCTCGTATGCGGTTTTCATGTTGTTCAGCTTTTCGCTTACAGTGTCCTTGGCTGCCTGTAATACTGTACCTGCCGTCTGCTTCACATTGTTCCAACATTCGGACGCTTTTTCTTTAATTGCCGTCAGTTTTCCGCCTGTGGCTGTGTCTATGGCATTAAATGCTCCGGTTACTACACCCTTCAGTGCGTTCAAAGGAGCGAGTGCCAACGATTTCAGCGCATTAAATGCTCCGAGGAAGATGTTTTTCAGTCCATCCAGTGCCCTGCTCCAGTCTCCGGTAAATACCCCGGCTACGAAGTCAATGATTCCCTGGAATACCTGTTTCACTCCGTCAATTACTCCCTTGACGGTTGTCCACCATCCATCAAATACACCCTTGATAAATTCGAAGGCTACCGGGAATTTATCTTTGAAGCCGTCCACCGCATTGCAGACCGCATTTTTCAATGCGGAGAACTTTGCGGAGATCCACTCTCCGAGTTGCCCTGCCTTTTCCTTTACCGTATCCCAGTTTTTATACAGTAATACACCGATAGCGATTACTGCTCCGATTGCCAGAATTACTAAGCCAATCGGACTGGTTAAGAATGTAAACGCTGCACCCAGTGCGGTCGTTACCGCTGTCGCCGCCGTGCAGACCACGTTCCATGCGGTTGTGGCTGCTGTTTGTGCCCATGTTGCTGCTGTGGATGCTGCTTTCACGATTGCGTCCTTGGCATATAGTGCGTTCAGATACAATGTTTCCGCTTTATCCTTTATCTTGGCTACCCGAAGCAGTGTCATTGCCTTGGTAACCTTTGCGATCTCTATCGCTGTTTTCGCAAGTTTAAACCCTGCGATGGCTGTCGCCAGTGTGGTCACGGTAGGTATAAAACCTTTCCATTCCACGAATTTGTCAAGTACATTTGCCGCTGCGCCCAGTACATCCAATAGTGCCCCGACCAGTGCCGGAAGTCCTCCGCTTACCAGACTGCTTGCATCATCACTTGCGCCCCCGAAGGCTTCCGAGAATTTCTGCTGCACATCTGATAACAAATCCATGATTGCCTGTAGCTGTGGCTCATGCTCTGCGATTGTATCTTTTAATCCGCCCAGTGTTGCTTCGGCGGTGCTTCCTATCCATCCAATGAATGACTGGAAATCATCCCACAGGTTCTGGATCACTCCAAGGAATGTCTGTACGCTTCCGGGCAGTTCTGCACCGAAATCTTCCGACAGTGTTGACGAGAATGCTTCGGAGAAACTCTGACCGTCCACTATCTTTCCGACAAAATCTAGAACACCGCCTGCCATCTGACCGACTCCGTTCATGAATTCTTGGATTGGTAGTTTCTGAATGAGTTCGCTGAACCCTGCCGTAATATCCGGGATTTTCAATGCCACCGCATCTATGATCTGCATCGCATACGGTCCGAAGTCCTCTACCATGCTTATCTTTAGGTCGCTGATTGCCGACTGGAATCGTGCCAGTGCGCCTTGTAATGTTCCGGTCGCTGTTGCATCCATTGCATCCAGTGCGCCAGTCGAATTGTCGATTGCTCCGGCGAGTTCATCCCATGCTGATGCAGAGCCGTTTACTCCCTCTTTTACTCCGTCCAGTAAGTAACCAAACTGTGAGTAGTAGTTCGTTCCGGCAATTGCTGACATATAGGAGTTTTTCTGCTCCTGCGTCATTCCTGCCATTGCACCGTTTAAGTCCACGAGGATATCCCTCATGTTCCTCATTTCCCCGGAACTGTCGTAAACTGCGACACCTAAATCCTTGAATGCCTTTTGCGCTACATCCTTGGTGCTGATTCGTACAAGCATTGAGTTCAATGCTGTACCTGCTTCACTGCCCTTAATACCGTTGTTCGCCAAGATTCCGAGTGCTGTGGAGGTTTCCTTGTAGTTCATACCTGCGGCTCTGGCTGCACCACCGCATCCGATGAATGCATCCATAAGGTCTGCCGCCGTGGTATTCGCCTTGTTGTTGGTCGTTACGATAACATCGAGGTATCCCTGTAAGTCATCTATTCCAACTCCCATGGCACTCATGGAGTCTGTTACCTGGTCACTGGTGGTAGCAAGGTCTGCCTGCGTTGCTTCTGCGAGTTTAAGCACTGGTGTTAAGGCTGCGGTACTTTCTTCCACATTCCATCCCGCCAGTGCCATATATCCCAAGGCATCGGCCGCCTCCGAAGCCGTGAAGGTTGTCGCTTTACCTGCTTCTCTGGCCGCAGCAGACAGTTTCGCATAATCGTCCGCAGATGCCCCTGCGATAGCAGAGGTGTTTGCCATTGCCTGTTCAAATTCCGCATACTCATCAACCGCACCGGATATGAAGTCTCCGACCTTAACGGCTGCGAATGCTGCGGCCGCCACTGCTGCGGCTTTCTTAGCAACGCTCGCTATTTTGTTTAATCCGTCCTCGGTTACTCCGAGACTTTGCTTGAAAGAGTTTTCGACCTTGCCTGCGATTTTAATGGCGAGTTCCTGCTCTTTGCTGCTGCTTGCCAATGTCTGCCACCTCCTCGGCTATTTCCCGCAATTCAAAAACGGACAGAGATAGAAAGAAATCTATCCCGGTCCGTAATGTCATTGATAACTGTATTGCGAGTTTCCGGAGGTTTGCACCGTCAGTTGGACTTATTCCGCTCCGTAGAAAAAAGCTGTCACACGGTTCTTGACCTTGACTGCTTCCTTCGGGTGTAATCCCTTGAAAAATTCCACCGGAAGTTTGGTTGCCTTGGCAGCGATGATGCACGCATACTCCAAGGACATTTCCGGAAGGAATGTGAATGATCCGGTTCTGTCCAGAATCTTATTTGCTGCGATCATGTCCGCTGCTGTCAGATTGTCCAGTCCGCTTAGATCGATTTTGTCATAGGTTTCGCCCTCGAATGTGTACGGCTTATTAAAAACTACCGTATACTCGTTCTCGATCACTTCTCCGTCTTTGTCCAATACCTCTACTGCTACCTCTGTTTTCTTTGCTTCTTTTTCCATCTTGCTCGTCCTCCTTAATTAACACTGCTTTCTGATTTTTGCCAGTAAGTCCACACCGTTGACCTTGTAGACATTGTTAAGCTTATCAAGTTCGACTCTCTGCTTGCCGTCAAGTTCAATCATGATATAAACAACTTCTACCGTCACTGCTGCGTCCATCGCCCCGCCCTGCTTCACGGTGCCGCTTGTAAGTTTCTTCATCCGTCCACGGACAACTACTCTCATGCCCTTGTAGTCAATGCCGCCTGTGCTCTTGACTGTAAACTGCTCACTGGCTCTGAGTGTCAGATTCAGCGAGGTTGCAGGGGACATCAACTTGAATGCGTCCTCATCGAGAATTCGGAACGGAATCTCCAACTCCATGCTTCCGAACTGTCCGATGATTACTTCCTCGATTTCTCCAAGGATACCGGGACCGCTCAGTGTCTCGGTCATTCCCTCGAAGTCCGGCAGGGAGATTTCCCCTGTCAGACCTACAAGTACTGTTCCATCGTTATAAAGGTTGAAGTTATTGATAACTCCCGGAATACCTAATGCCTTCATTCTTATTCACCTCCGCTTAATGCTGCCGACAGCATGGTCGGGTCAAATTCCAAAATATTGAGGATGTCCTCTGCGGGTACATATGGTGCGAGGTACTGATGGAACTGGATCTTGCCGTTAAGGATGTCCGTTACCGGATTTTCGTCCTCACTAAATTCAATTCTTGCCCCTGCACATTTACTCGGCACGTATGAGTTTCCTCTGATGTTTTCACTGTCCACAACAGACTCAATCAAGCGATAATTTCCATTGTCATCTACTTTCTGTTTGTAGGTCAAGATGAAGCTGTTGCCCCACCATGAGAAAAATCTACGGCAGCAGAACCATCTGTCTTTCGGGTCTGTATTCGCCGGATAGCACGCTGTGTTGTTGCCCCATGACTTCCATCCGGAATCATTGATTGCGGTAATGATACCCTGTCCGTTTAAGAGGTTTGCCTGTAATTCATCCAAAACCACCTCTGTTCCATCTTCCAGGCAGAGACCAGTAATTCCGATCAGCTTATTGGAAGGGGAGAGGTTCGGCACATCATCGTTGCTTGCGTCTGTGTACGCTGTCAACGCTCCGAAGATAGCGGAATATGCATACTGCTTCGTTCCGACCTTTACCTGCGGCCAGAGAAGTGCTGCGTGCTTGTTGGTGTATCCATTCTTATTCTTCCAGTCGTTGCAGTCTGTGTACTTGGTTGCTTCTGCGGTGTCGATATCGAGGATGCATTCACAAGTGAATACTCCGTTGATTTCCTCGCACTTTGCTGCAAGGGCGATACCTACATTCGGCTTCTGCGTCCATCCTGGTGCTAAGAGCAGACCCGGTGTCATGCTGAATTTCGGATAGATGTGGCGGATTAACTCCATACCAGTCTCTGCTCCGGTACTTGCATTGTATCCACCAATGATGTCGCTCTCTGTTACGGCAGTTGGGTCGATGCTTGTGCTATTGACTGTGAGGGTCTTGGCTGATGCACCCTTGCCTCCTGCGGTTAATGTGATCACAAGGTATCCGTCATCATCGAATGTCGTGATGTAGTCCGTTCCGGCTGTGAGTGTGGCTTCGTTTGCCTTTACCTCTACGGTATCTGCGAGGATGCCTACCACCTTTACTGTTGCCTGCATCTTCTCCACATTCACGGTCTGTTCCTCGTTTGCTTTCTTGTGTTTCTTCGGGTCGAGCACATTGATTAAGATAATCGGTGCGACATTGAGAACACGGAAGCAAGCGTCCATGCTCTGGCAGAGCGTGTAATTCTTGAAATCGTCACTGTATCCAACCTGCTCCACGGCTCCACTGAAACTGTAGGCGATCATCGGTACATTGGTTGCCTTGTACGGGTCGGCTGCGAGGTTCACAGGTGCTGTTCCGATGATTACCTGCAGTCCGGCTGTTCCTGTAACGGGTGCGACCAGGCTCGTTGCCTGCTCTTTTACCCTTACTCCATGATTGTAAGCCATTGCTTTTCTCTCCTTCCTTAAGCCTTATACTCGGCTGCTTTTTTATAAAATACATAAGCGGCACCGCTCTGTGATGCGATGTCTGCGTTCACGGCCGCCAGATTGCTGATCGGCACGACCAGATTGTAAATCGCAGGTTCTTTCTCCATTGCGGTTTTCAATCCGTCCGGCAGTCCGTTGTTGAAAAACTGATTGTGTGTTGCCACTCCCAGAATTGTCGGACCTGCATACACCATCGTTTCCTGTGTCTTGGCTACCGTCTTTGCTTCCTGCTTGGCTTCCGCCTGCACTGCTTTTGTCTTTGCTTCACTCATGCGAATCTATCCTCCTTTCTTATTGCTGCTGTTGCGAATGTCATGCTCGCTGCTCCGAAGAAGTAAGGGAATGATTCTTCGTCCTGCAGTGCCCAGTTGAATGGGTGCTGCTCATCATTCATAAAATAGAATTGCTTTGCGAGCATTGGTTCTTTCATGAACCGTTCCTGTATCTTCTGGATGATTCCAAGGACTCCATTGTGTCCGTTATTCTCTGCATTATCGTCAAAATATCCGATCCACATTGTGACGAACACTTCCTGCGGTGCTACACCGCCCTTGAATTGCCCAGTTTCCACTCGGACGATTACATACGGAATAGGGTCCGGTGCATCTTCGTCCTGTTTGATGGGGAGGTTCTGCTTGTAGACATTCATCTTGACGTACTCCCCTGCGGAATCCTTGAAGAGGTCATCCTTAAAAATAATCCCGATTTCCTTTACAAGTTCTTCCTGTAATATCTGCGCCGTCATTTACTTGCCTCCCAGTATTTTGTCGATCTGTTTCTGGATGTTCTTCTGCAGGTTCTTTTCTATGTTCGGCTTCACGATGCCATATACCTTGGCTTCGTTCCCTACCATGGTAGGAACGGACGGACTGAGTAATTTCTTAAGCGGCAGCCTTGATGTTCCTTTTCTCTGAACTACAGAAACATGACCACTTCCGAATTTGGTAATAAAAGCCTTGAGATTGCCCTTTTGCAGGCTTTTCAGTCCGCTTGCTTTCAGTACCTTACCTCTGGCCGCATCTGTTGAAGTATTGTCTTTGTACTTAAAGTCCGCCAACTCATTCACTGCCCCTGTAATTTTCAGAGTGGCTGTCGGATTGGATGCTGTTGCGTTCTTCTGAGCGATAGCCTTCTTAAACCTCGGACTCTTTACCGCATAGGTTTCCTTGGCTTTGTCAGCCAGATCCTTTTTGGCATCTCTGGCGGTAGCATTCACGGCATTCTTCAATGCCTGCGGTGCTTTCGCTTTCATGTCCTTCAGTTTCAGTTCTATCCTCTGGAGTTGAGTCTGGTCGACTTCAAACTCTATCATTCCGCTCTGCAATCCCATTACTTCGTCCTGTTAGCCTCCATGGTTATTGTGTACACTCCGCCCTCGTCTGTGGAATCGGTTACCATGTACCTCTTTCCATCAAAGACAATCTGCCGACCGATGGCGGGCAGCGGTCCGAAATCATCCGCCTTGACATAGATTAGTTTCTGCTTCACATATACACCGTCCATGTTGGATTTCATCTTCTTTTCTCTTTCGATGATTTCATTGTCATCTACAAGAACCGGGATTTTTTTTCCGTCCACGGTGTGCGTATCTGCGAATTCATCCACATTCATGAAGGTGTTATTCACATCGTCCTTCATGACTTCTTTGAATGATTTTCTAACCATTCTTTTTCGCCCCTTTGCTTCGGGTCGGTGTCTTTGGCACTCTGCCGACTACATTCTCTGGGGTTTCTCCATTTTTTGATTCCCCTGCCAGTCCTGCTGTGGCGGTAGCAGGAGTCGCTTTCGCTTTCTCCTGCTTGCCTTCGCCCCACACGGCTGTTCCTGCGTCAATCCATGCCTGCACCATTGATTCATCGTCTGCCGGGAGGCTGTCTCCGACTTCATACTGGTGTGATCTGTAAAGGATAGGGTATGTTGCTACCAGTTCCATGGCTGCACCTCCTTATCCGATTTTTACAAGTACCTTTGCGTCTCCTGCGGCCGCTGCCTTGGCTGCGAAACCTGCAGGTGTGTATGCGACCTTGCTTCCGCTAGTCTCTCCGTTGTCCGCTGCGTCTGTGATGCCTGCCTTGTCGAAATAAACAGGCTGTCCGAATGCGATCTCGTTCGTTCCAGTCTTGTCAAACTCAAAAACACCGCACACATGAAGGTCGCCTTCTGCTCCGGGTGCGATGTCAGTTCCTGCGATACCCACTCTGCCAGTAAGTTCTACGACTGTATTGGCTTCGATGGTGGATGATCCAGTATTTTTATAATCGAGGGTTTCCCCTCTCTGCCAGTAACTTGCTTTGCTCATGGCTGCATCCTCCTTCTGTTATGCTAACTCGATCGGGTTCTTTACTTCGATACCAGGGTTCTTAATTGCTCCACGGTAATCCATGACGCTGATACCCCAGTCGAGGTAGATATCCCATACGAATCCTAATGTGCCCGGAGTCTCCATTCTTCTGATTGTCGGGATCTCCTGTCCGTTCAGATAGTCAACCTCGATGAAGTCTGTGTCGTCCTTTGCTCCAAGTAACCACCAAGGCATTACATTTCCAAAACCACCGCAGAGTGCGTTGATTGTCGGATCTTCCACTACCGTGATGCTGTCCTTGTATCTGTAGAGCGGGTTCACTGCCTGCGTGTTGCCGGACGTGCTGATTGTCGGGCTGTAGAACAGCGTGTACATATCGAACATATATCCGCTCGGCACGATAATGATTGCAGGTCTGATGATAGTTGCTTCTCCGAACTGGTCTGTCTGGTTCTGGAGTGCGAGGATCATGCCCTGCACGGCTTCCTTCGTGATTCCTGTGCCCTTTGCCAGTAAGTTGGAGTGTGCGCTGCTGAATAATGCAGTACCGTCATAAATCGCCGGATTGTTTACGAGGATCTGATAACACTGCTTGTTCTGGGTCTTTCTTGCGCTCGCTGCATACTTGGCAGGAATTCTGGTTACGAGATCGATATCATCGTTGATGAATGCCTGTCTTGTAAGTGTGAACTGGCGGCCGTATGTTTTCAGCTTTCTGGTCGGGAGTTTCTCATCTCCGAACACATCATGCTTTAACTCTCCGCCCTCCGGCACTTCGAGGAACTCGCCTACCGGTCCTGCTAAGTAGTTGTTGTCGTGGGTCTTGAAGTCCTTAAGAGTTCCCTTCTTTGTCCACTGGTCGAATGTTACGGCTACAGTCTTGTGTCCTTCCACATATGCCTTGTTGATGGCATTGTCGAGGATAGCAGGGAACGCTGCTGTCGGATTGTAGAACTGTCTCTGTAACATACCGTAGAGTTCATCAGAGGATCTTCTGTTAAGTCCGGACTGTCCTTCATTGGTCAGACACTCAATGGCTAAGTCACGGAGTGTCATTCCCATCATCTGTCTTGCACCGTCTGCCGGGTTCTGGAGTTCCATTCCGCTTCTCATCACGATAGCGTCTGCTGCTGCCGCTCTGAACTTGTCCTCGGCACTTTCTGTGATACTCACTCTACCGTTTGCCGGAATCGGTGCGCCGTGCTGTCTTACGTGCTCCAGTGCTGCTTCTCTCACGGAGTCAAGTGTCGCACCGCTCTCGATGTAGCTTCTGGCTTCCATTCCGAACTCTCCGCAGAGTTCTGTGATGGAGCGGATTCTGGCTCTTTCTTCCTGGATTGCTCTCTGGGTGTCTGCTTCCGGATTTGCCGGATTCTGCGGAGGAGCGTTTGGCTGAGGAGTCATACCTCTCTGCTGCTGTTCCTCTGCTTCGATCTCTCCGTTCAATCTCTCGATTTCTCTCTGAAGGGAGTCGAACTCTGTCTGCTCCTCCGCAGTGAGATCTCTGCCTGCTTCTTTGGCGGCATTTACGATTTCCTGCTGACGGAGCATTTTCTGCTGTCTCTGCTGCTTTTTGTTCATCGTCTGTTACCTCCTTGGTTGATGATATTTTTATTTATTTGAAGTTGCCTTTCGAACCAGTCTGTAGAGCGGCTCTGCGTTCCCTGCTCGGTTTCTTCCTCCAGTTCCCTGCCTACACCGACCGTTGGGTCCGCAGGCACGCTCACGATACTAATTTCGTAAGGTGTCCACTTTCTTGCGATGTCTGCCGGTCCTGTGAACCTGCCATCTGCTGACTGCTTGTTTGGCATTACTTCCTCCCATGAATCTATCTGATAGCCTACGGATGTTGTTTTCAGCGTTCCGCTTTTGACTTTCTGATAGATGAGGTCTGCATCTTCATCGCTGTCGAATTCGACCTCTGCCATTCCACGCAAGTCCTCAATCCATGCCCGATTTACTTTTCCAATGACACGGTTGCGGTCGTGGTTAAAGAGCAGCACACCGATTTCATTTAATCGTGTAAGGTCTACTGCTCCGTCTGAGTGGTCGAGGATTTCTGTTCCCCACCATCTCTCGTATGGTTCTTCAGAGGAAAAGGAAAGAATGAACTTTCGCTCATTCCCCTCGCCTTCCATGGCTCTGATAGAATTAACTGTCAGTTCCCTGGTCGTCTGTTTCTCCTTCTTCCTCTGTTGCATCGCCTTCTTCTGATTCCTGCCCTGTTTCTTCTCCGGTTTGGTTTCCGTCTGTCTGCTGAGGATTGTCGGCAGGTGTTTCCTCATCCTCGTAGAGTTCTGCTGCTGTCTGGTCAAAAATCACACCTCCTAAGTCGATACCCTTATCCTTTGCGTATTCGAGTACCTCTGCCATTTCATCTATCTGCTCTTTCCAGTCACGACCCTGTTCTGCAGCAATCTGCTTGAAGGTCTTTTGTCCTGTGTTCAGCGCAATCTTGTTTGCGTTTGCTTCCTTCTGAGGGTCAATCCATTTCTTCGGTGCTGTGATCCATGCGTGATCGAAGTATTTATCCTTGTTATCCCAGAAGTCCTTTGCGGCCAGTTCTCCTGCGAGCCACAGTGAAATAATAAATGTTTCGTATATTTCGTCCATGACTTCCATCAGCATCTCTTTTTCCTCTGCGTAGGTCATATCATCTTCGATGATGCCCTGTCTGGTTGAGGAGTAGTTGCTCTCTGACATATCACGGCTTGTGGCTTCGTAACTGATGCCCTGTCCTGCTCCGACAAGTCTCTGCTGTAGCTTGATGTAACTCGCTGCATCCGTTGCCTGTCCGGTCGGGTTTACGACCTGTATCTCATCTCCGGCATTGAGTTCCTTAATCATGCCGGGGGCAATGGATTTGCCCTGGTAGTCCTGATGCGGTCCCGGTACGCTGCCGTTCTGACGACCGATTCCGGTTGTCGGTAACTGCTTTTTGATGAATACCGAAAGACAGGCCGCTATTCGCTCTTTGACCGATACGGCTATCATGAATTCGTTAGCGTCTCGGATTCTTGTGATTGTCGGACTCATATCGGACATCTCACGCACCTGCGATGGGCGGTGTTTTGTGTATAAAAAAATGACATCTTTCGCATCCACATATACGGGATTTGAGAGTGCCATTCCGTCCACGGAATACTGTCTGATCCAGTACCCCATTGGCTTGTTATACTCATTCATTTCAATACCACCGACTACCTTGTTCCCTTTTTTCTTCGGGAGCATCTGCGAGTTGTCCAGTTCGTCCACCTCGAATGTCTGAAGCTTGAATGGGAGGTATCCGTCCTTGGTGTATCTCTTTACGATAAGGATTCCGCCATCAACCTTCTTTCGCTTCACGCACATTCTCATCATCTGCGTGAAGGACTGCGTTCCGGTCACATCGCAGTTCTGTTTCTTGCACCATTTCTTCCATGCTGTCTGGATGATCTCGTTGGTCTTGTCGCTTCCTGTTTTTGCCTGCAGTGCGTATCCGCCGCCGATAACATTTCGCTTGTACGCTCCGATGACTGAATTCATCATGTCCGAGTTTCGCTCCAAGTCTCTGGCTCTGGCTCTGACATTGTCTCGACTGTACCGGTCCGTAAATTCCGCTGACTGGTTGAGTACCCTCCAGTTTGCATTGCCCCTGTCATAGTTGCCTGCATCGTAGTTTCTCATCTCAGTCAGACTCTGCCGCCATGCTTCCCTGCGTGCTCCCCACTCCGGGGATATAAAACCTATAATTCCGTCTAACCAGTTCATGTCCTACCTCCCATCAAATACTGCGACATAGGTATCATCCAGTAAACTGGTTGAACCCTCTGCTGCGATCTGTGCTGTGAGGTCGTTCCTTAACTTGTAGAGCAGGCTAAGGTCGGCACGGGTTAGCTGTCTCGTACCAATCTTGTAAGACTGGCCGCCTACGAGCACTGCGTAAATGGCATTATTTACTTCGGTCAGCATTTCCGAAGCATTGTAATTGGATTCTACTGCTGCCATGCTCTGCCTCCTTTATACCCATGACCCTTCGTTCTGACTGATCCAGTGTTCTTCCGGGGTGTACTGGGTTGTTTCCTGTTTCTTTGGTTGCTCATTTTCCTGTATCTCATTCAGATGCAGGGTTCGTACTCCGAGGATGTCTGCCGCTGCTGTTGCGTATACCTCGCAGTCCAAGTAGTGGTTGTCTGCGTGGGAGGTTTTCTGCTGCCATTCCTGTTTGACCTTGCCGTTTCCCATTTTGACATTCACTTTATGTTCCGCAGTTACCTGCTCTGCGTACTCTCTGTCACATCCCTGGTAAACCATCCATGATCCGCTGCCGTTCTTTTTCTGCATTCGTCCGGCGATCATGTCCTTATATTTTCCGGTGTCTACCAGTACCAGATTCATGCCGTATGCCTTGCTGTCGCTCTTATTTACCTTGGACAGTTTGTAGTGTGACAGCATCGGGTTTGATGAACCCTTACTTGGCAGTGCCCATTCTGAATTGTTGGCGCAGAAATCGTACACCGTATCTGCGTCATTACCGGAGTCAATCAGTGCCAGTGCTACGACCAGTGGTGTGCTATCCGGCATCTGGTATTCGAGGTTCATGATTCTCTCGACTTCCTGGAATGAGAAAGCCTGCCCATGTGCTATGTTCTGGCTTGTGAGGTAATTGCCCCACGCTCTGATGCTCCAGTATAGGCAGTTCTCCTGTACATCGACTCCTGCCGTGAGCAGTTTTGCCCACTCCGGCACTACCAGTTCTTCGTACTCGGTCTGTCTTTCCATGACGAGGTCTGCGTTAGTCTTTAACTTGGTATCCTCCCACGGCTCTGCGAGCCATGAGTTGACAAAGTTCTGTAGCTTCTCCGGGTCATCCTTGCTGTCCAAAAATTCCTTTACAATCTCCGAAAAGCGAACAAATGGAGAGTACAAGGTGTTCATCCAGAATGCTACCTTGCGGACGAACTTGGTGTTTTCCTTGACCGTCCGCCACTCTCCCTTGCGGAGCATCTCCGGCTTGTCCTGGTCTGTGATTACGCATCCGCACTCCTGGCATACATAGGTTGCGAATTCTGCACGGTCTGCGTAACTCATCCCTTCCTCTTTAGGGAAGTGTATCTGCTTCCACTTGAGTTCGATGTATTCCCCGCAGTGCGGACATGGAACGAAGTAGTGCTTCTCTATGTCTGCATCTTCCTTGGCTTTCCAGATATGCCCTGTTTTCAGTGTCGGTGTGCTTGTGATGAATATCTTCCTGTTGTGGAATGTCTTGGTTCGTTCCCTTGCCAGACTGACCGGGTCGGCTTCCTTTTTGGATGCCCCTGGATATTTATCCACCTCATCGAGAAACAGGAATCGGATCGCCTTACTCGCAAGGCTTGATGGGGAGTTCGACCCTGCCAGTGTCAGATACATTCCATCAAACTGTAATTCCTGCAACTGCGAGTTCTCATCAAACCTCTTTCGGAGTTCCGGTGCCGCTTTGAACATCGGCTGCAGTCTGTTCTCCGATATGGATTTTGCGAGCGTATCTGTCGGATATACGATCATGGTCGGCGCAGGGTCTTGTTGGACGATGTAACCTACCATGTTCTGGAGGCACTCTGTTCCACCTACCTGCGTAGGCTTCACGTAGACGATTTCCTCTGTCTCATAATTGTTGAACTCATCCATGATGCCTTTAAGGTATGGGGTGTGTTCTGTCCGCCATGGTCCCGGCATTGCAGAGGTCTTGGCATCCAGTACCCTGTACTTGTCTGCCCACTCCGATACCGTGATGTCCTCTGGTGGCTGTAGGAACTTTAAGGCTTCCTTCTGGTATTCTGTGACCTCGTATCTACGATACGGATTTCTTGCCACGCTTTTTCTTTTCCATTTCTTCCGGTGTGCAGCCTGCCACCACAAAGCTGTTTAATAACCGGATGATTTCTGCGTTCAGATCCTTTTCTATCGAGCGAATCTCCATCGGGTCGCAGTGACCGCTGATTCTGCCGGATAGTCGGCTCGGCAGGGATAATGCAAACTTTTTGAATGAAACAAAAAATCGGCTATAGTCCATCTTCACTTCCTCGATGTCGATGTACTTACCCGATGCGATCTCTGTCTTTAATCTATGCATTTCTCCCTGAGATTCCTTGAGGGCGATCTCTGCCTGCAGTTTCTGTTCCCTCAGTTCGGCTTCCTTTTCGGACTTGCTTTTTCCGTATGCCTTGTCTGAAAGGTATTTGACATACCTCTGAATGGTAGGTGCTAATTCATACCGATTCCCCTCTTTGGTCTTGGTTGTTGATATGATGCCCTCTTGAGTAAGCTGCTGCACCCTTCGCACCGTTACTCCGAACAGAGAAGCGATGACCTCTACACGGTAGAAGCCGCCCTGCTGTTCCTCTGCCATTCTACTTTACATCCTCTGCCGGGATTCGGACTGCCTGCTGCCCGGTGTAATCTTCCCACCGTTTCACGATCACATCACAGAATCTCTCATCCAGTTCCATGATGAATGCCGTCCTTCCCAGTTGCTCTGCGGCCATGAGGGTGCTGCCGCTTCCACCGAACAGATCCAGTACATTCCATCCGGACTTGCTGGAATTGGTTATGAATTTTCCGACCAGTGCGATTGGCTTCATGGTCGGGTGTATGTCATTCTTTGTCGGTTTATTCTCGTAAATAACAGAGGTCTGATCTCTGTTTTTCCTGCGGAGTTCTTCCAGATATGCCACAAGTTCGTTTTTCTTCATGGCACTGAAATCTATATCATCTTCCAGAATGACGGTATCCTGTGTCCTGTCATTGATGAAGTAATGCGCCGCACCCTCTTTCCATCCATACAGACACGGTTCGTGTCTCCACTGGTAGTCCTGTCTGCCGAGGACGAATGCGTTCTTTTCCCAGATTAAGCACTGGGCGAGTTTCAGTCCTGCGTCAAGGAATGCCTGTCTGAATATGTGCCCGGTACTCTCTGCGTGAAATACATAGATTGCTGCCCCGGCTCTCATAAATTCATAGGCACTCTGGTAGGTTGCCAGTAAGAACGAATAGAAACTCTGGTTGTCCATATTATCGTTCTTGATGTGATTGATGTTGCGGTGTCCTTTGGCAGGGAGGTACTCATCGAGCATCTCTGCCTTGTCTCCGTAGTTGACATTGTATGGCGGATCAGTGACGACAAGGTCTGCGATTTCTCCATTCATCAGAACCGCCATGTCGTCCTGTGATGTACTGTCTCCGCACATGAGCCTGTGTCTGCCCAGTAGCCATACATCTCCGAGTTTTGTCACTGGTTCGGCTTCCGCCCGCTCCAGTGCTTCGTCCTCATTGAAGTCATCGTCCACTGCTTCCGGCTCGATAGCGAGTTTGTCCACCAGTTCCGTGAGGTCATTCTGCTCGAAGCCTGTCAGTGATATGTCGTAATCTCCGAGGTCGAGGTCAAGCAGGAGGTCTTTCAACTTCACTTCATCCCATTCGCCTGTAATCTTATTCAGTGCGATGTTCAGAGCCTTCTCTCTCTGCTTGTCCAGAGCCACCACGACCACGTCCACTTCCTGGTATCCGAGGTCTTTGAGGACGGTTGCCCTCTGATGGCCGCCTATGATAGTTCCATCCTCGTTTATGATGATGGGGTCAACGTATCCGAATTCTTCAATGCTCCGCCTTATTTTCTGGTATTCCGCATCGTCCGGGGTCAGTGCTTTTCTTGGATTGTATTCTGCTGCCTTTAAGTCAGCCAGTTTTCTGCGTTCAGTTCTCAGTTTCTGGTCCATTTCCAAGCCTCCTTCCCGCTTTGCGTAACGAAATGGTTAAAAATTTTTTTATTTTATCGGCAAAAAAGCCGCGCCTTCCTCGCCCCGCATTGCATTTTGGGTCTGGGTAGTACCTACGGCGATGCCGTGCCCCGCCTGCACGCAAAAGAGGACACAGCGCAGGCTCTGATGCCTTGTGCCATGTCCTCTCTGAGGGGAGCAAGTGGAGTGGTTGGGTGTGACCGTGTGGTCTGTCCCCTTGTGCTCCACGCTACTACTATAGCACACCTCGATGTACTCTTGTGTACTCTCTTGTGCTTTCTTCTGTGTGCTGTGCTTCTGTGTGGTGCTGTGCCCCTGTCCTGTGGTGTGCCTTGTGCCTTGCCTGCCCTGCCTGTGGTGCGTCTGTGTAGTGCTGTGGCTGTGGTGTGTGGGTGCGTCCTGCCCCCCTGCTCTCCCTGCTCCTGTGGGCGTGTGCTACGGTGTGCCCCTGTACCCCCTGTGCTTTTCCTGTCTTTTTTCTGTGGATAATACCTGCCCTATATATGGGGGTGCTATATGCGGGTCCTATACGCTCCCTATATACGTGCCCTATTTTTTAGGCTTGGTATTTATGATCCGTTCTGCACACACAGTAAAAGCCGGCCCTTGGATTCCGAATGTGGGTTTCCAAAAGTCGGCTTGAATTTTCGATGTTCTTTTTTCTTTTGCGGAATTTTTCCCAGTAAAATTTCCAGCTTGATATTTCCGTGATTATTTTTACTGATTTTTTCTACGCTCTATACTGCGTGGGTCTGAAAAAGTCGCCAGGATATACCCGATGATTTCATTCTGGACATGGTTCGTAAATACAAAATATCCACGATGAAATTCCAGTAGTCCTTCTCTGGATAATTCGCTTTTAATCTTCTGAGTTATCTTTTCCCATGATCCATCTTCGATGTCTCTCTCTTTATCGTAGTATCCGCCATACATTGCGCTTTCAAAATAGGCGAAGGCTTCATCACTCAGTCCTGCCAGTTTTCCTGCAAATCCTCGTTTCTGAATGTCTTTGTACATTCCGTACTCCAATGCCAGTTTGTACATATGCACACATGGCAGCTTGTTTTTCTTATAATCTTCACAGTCGCATCCTGCCATGGTACAATGATGCACTTCCTTGGTATGCTTGTCCGTCATCGTTCCTTTGAATTTTAGGAAGCCTTTTTCTATCTTAACCTCTCCGATTCTGTCTCCGATGACTGCGTGTTTTAATACCGCCAATTGCGGCCCGTTTTTTGTATCTGTGTAATCTTTCAATCCCATATTGCTCCTCCTTTTAAGGGGTAGAAGTTATCATCTGACAATAAGCTATTTTGTCAGTACAATTCTACCCCCCCTACTCCGAAGTCAAGCAATTTCAAGGCTTTGAGGGTTCTTGGGAGGAGGCGAATTCCTGTAAAATTGACTGTACTTTTTTGTATGTAAGCAGCTTGTCAATTCCTGCGTTGTAGTATTTGTTGCAAGGAGTCCTTGTCATGTTTGCTTCCTTGCACACCTGCTTCCAACTCAAACAGTCAATGTGTCTGTATTCCAGTATGCTTCGTTCCGTGGAATCCGTTGGTAAAAAATCCATGATCTTCATCACATTCAGCATGGTCTTTGCCATCTCTGCTTTCTGTGATTCGATTCTGTCCTCGATCTCCATCGCACGGATGACCTGCGTTGCCGGTCCGTCTCCTACGCTGTTGGTCTGGCTGCGTGGCACTGGGGAGTATTGCATCCCCTTTGTGCCGAGCATATTTTCTCTGAAAGTACGAAGTCTGGCTTCCAACTGCTTCTTTTTCATCTTGGCATAATAATATTGTCCGAGGTACTGTTTGAGAAGCAGTTTTTGTTCTTCTACCCCATTTGCCATGCTGTCTGGTGTCATAGTTTTCCTTCTTTCTAATCCCTGGGTTTGTCCTCCGCAAGGAAGTATGCTTTTCCACCGAGTATCCTTACCTGTTTAAGTACCCGGTCTTTGTTCTCCCAGTCTCGTATCTCTACTCCACGCTCCTGCAGGATGTTGATCTGCATTTCAATGGACGAGAGCATTGCCGACACCGGAAGCTGTCTCATTACCTGCGTTGCATCCGCCAGACTGGAATTCATCCCGAATGGCTTACGCTTTGGTTTACCTTTTGCCATTGTCTCCACCTCTTTTCCACCAGACTCCCCTTTTCATGCATTCACATCTCACGATGTAATACCAGAGTAAAAATCCGATGATTGTATCCTCGTTGCTCGGTCTGGTTGTTCCGTAGAACCACAATTCCAATCCCTGCCATAACATACCAATCAGCAACCACTTAAATGTCGCTTTCATGAGTGCGTACTCACGGATTTCGTTCTCGCTCATTTCTTACCACCTGCCATTTCATGGATTATTGTGCGAACGATATGACCGATTACCTTTGGCTCATCCCAGTCGTCCGGTCCGCTTAATATGCACCCGCATATCTTATGCTCTCCGAACTTCTCTACATTGAATGGGCAGCCATCGCATGAGAGGTGTGTATATTCATGATCCGTTCCCTTGCCTTCGATTACCTCATGCTCATACTTCCTACAGATGGCCGCTGCTTCTGTCATGAACTTTGCCCAGTAGAATGCCCACTTTGCATTGATCGCCTTTTTGAATATCTTACTCTGCCTGCTGATTTTCTTTTTCAGTCTCATCCTCTGCCTCCTTTATTTCTTTTCCACACCACGGACAAAATTCCAAAGGTATTATTGCTCCTATTGTTCTATTTGGATCAATCGCTGTTTCGTGTCCGCAGTTCTGGCAAATCATTACACAACTTTCAAATTCGTCATTCATCGTTGCACTCCATTTTGAAGTTCCATTATCTTCGTTGCCAATGACATAGATTCATGGTCTTTCTTTGGATACTGCTGATATGTGGCATTACATACGCTGCTTTTCACATATTCTCTGTAGTATTTGTTTGCCAGTTCTACTGGGATATCCTTGTGCTTTCCGGTTATCGTCAATTTGCTTTTATCATCGTATTCTATAAAAATCTTCCACATGGTTTACCTACCTCTTGCTTTCAAAATCTGGACATTCTTCTCCATCATCGTACTCTGTATCACATCCGTATGCGTCTGCCATGAAGTTATCGCAGTGCCATCCGCTCAGATGTCCTGTTTCCCATGATGGTCTGTGGTGCAGGCAGTTTCCGCAGCAACACTTTTCATCATCGTTCATCCTGTACATCTCCTTCCCAGTTCCACAATCCCTGCTTGCCCCTTGCCGGAATTGGCTTGTTGAATAATATTGCATCTGCCATTACCCATGCGTATCTGCCGATGGTATAATCTCCGAATGCTAACTCTGCCGGATTCTCTCTTTGCAGTTTTCTCCGATAGGCTTCATCGATCTGGAAACAATCCACGAGATTTGCTTTCCCGATGATTGCTCCTGTCGGTAGCTTATTTACTACACCTGCGTCCTGGAAGTGCTTCAATTCTTCCATCGGGATATGTAGCAGGATTCCACTGTGGTCTGTTTTGGCTGCGTGGATGAGGATTTCTCCACGATAGCTTGTTTTCCATGACCGTGTTTCGTTATGTTTCTGCCCAGTCGCCAATAGCGTTGCCCATGGTTGCCATACTGTTATTGCTTTCACGATTCTTTCACTTCCTTCTTCTGCATTCTTCTGTAATATGCCTTGATAATCTGTCTATATCTGCGCTTTGGCTTTTTGAGGATTATGATGTTGAGGTGTTCGTCAGACACCGCCATATCATTGACTGGCTTTATTTTTACTCTCATCTTCCGCTCACTCCCTTCTTTAAAGCGCACATGGTGCAGAGTCCTTTTGCTCCCTGCGCCTTGGCTACTTCTGCCAGTGGCAGTTCCCAACACTGCGCACCGCACTCCGGGCACTTGGTCAGCTTCCAGTCCTTGTGTCCTGTCGGTACATTTACCTTCAGTGGCATGCAGTAATATCCACCACGGTCAGTTGCTTTTCTCGGTTCGATTGTTACTCTCATTTCTCTTGCTCCCTTGCTATTTCTGTGTCAGTTCCGGCAGCAGGATTTCTGCCACTTCCTTTTCCGAAGTGACGACTTCTGCCCTTCCGCCTGCCCTGCGGATCTGCTTTATGGTCTGCTCCTGTATTTTGCTTAGTACCCCAATGAATGGCCGCTTGACCTCAAATCCGTAATACCTGCCATTGATGATGCAGGTAATGTCCGGGATTCCCTGTCTGGAGTACGGGCCGGCTGCTTCTTTCCATGCGATGGCATTTGGTGCGTTATCCTTTATCCAGTCAAGGATTTTCTTCTGGAAGTAACTTTCCTTTGGCATCTTTTCCCGGATGAATTTATCGGCCGCTTCCCTGGTATGTATGTTCTTGTTATGCTCGATGGTATAATCCTGCAGTTCCTCGTATGATCTGAAGGAGGTATAATCCAGTTTTCCGCCCCGCATAACATGACGGATTGCATCCTCGGCTGTCGGGTCTGGATACCCTTCTGCGTTCTTTGCTGTCATCGTCTGCCTCCTTAAAATCTGGCGGACACTCTCCCTGTGATATGGAGTTTTCCGTCTTTCTCTATGGCATTGAAGTACATATTCCCCTTTGCGACTTCCTCTGCGAGGTCGCCTGCCATTGTGACGGCTCGTACATATTTGCCAGTCTTATCAGTGATCAGTGCTGCTTCTTTTCCGTGTTCCGGTTTCGGTATTACTTTAATGATCATGTTTTTCCATCTCCTTTTCGATTTCTTCTTTGTGTTTCAGATAAACCCTGCACTCGGTGCAAGGCTTATCCGGTTCTACGCATCTATCCGAAATGATGATACAGAACCATGGCAGGCTTTTCTTCTTTTCCTTTTTCGCCCTGGCTCTCTCCCTCATCTGGGATAAAAGCTCCATCATGCTCATACTGGTGTCGCCTCCTCAAATACCGGAGCGACTGCTTCCTGCATGGTCGGCTGATCTGCGTATTCCGCTGATCCGTTGTCTGCGTATGCCAGTTTGTTTCCCTCGTTGGCTTCCATGAAGTGGCTTGCCTGTGTGTCTGCGGAATGCAGTGCCCAGATCATTGGATACTTGTCGATAGCATTGTTAAATGATAAGGTGTCGGCTTCGGTGTATCCCATGTGCCATCTGATTGCATATCTTTCTACTGGCTGAAGCTTCATATATTCCTCGATCATCATTACCGACTTTTCTCCGTGACCGTATGGAATCTTGTCGTCCACTGCGAATGCTTCGTACTGCTCCCACTTGCCACCTACCTTACGGTTTCTGATTTCCGTTGTGTAGAAGTAGGTCTTGCAGATGTCATGGAGTAGTGCCATGATGATCACATTTTCCTCTGTCACTCTGGCTGCCGGAACTCCTGCGACCTCGTATGAGTATGTGCCGTCATCGTTCTTTGTGAGGTTCGCCCTCAGTGCATCCAGTACATTGAGTGAGTGCTGCAGCAGTCCGCCTGTCACTGAAAGGTGGAATCTGGTACTTGCAGGTGCTGCGTACATATCACTCTTTCTGATAAATGCCATCAGCTTGTCCACTCCGTCTCTTGTTACCTTTGTCATCTCTGCTTCAAATCTGTTGATGTTTGCCTGTCTGTTATCCATTGTTTTGCTCCTCCTGTTCTACTGCATCTGGTCCTTCGCCGTATTCTTTGGCACATCTTTTACTGTCTGGGTGTAAAAACATACACGCTCCCTCTGTTATTTCGCACTCCCATCCGTGGTACTCATCTGTTGGTATCGCTGCTTTGCATCCCATCTGCTTCCTCCTTATTCTTTAATCCCTCAGCCAGAATGTGGCACGCTCCGGCTGTGATGATCATTCTGCTTTCTGTTTCCCACTCTGGTTTCTTCTCCCAGATGTTCTGTTCCTGGTCTACAAGGAACTCTTTTGTCAAATCGTTGTAAATCTTCGGTGGCGGTCCGTTTTCCTCGAAGCATTCCGGTGCTGCATATAAGCAGCAGTGTTCCTGCCAGTAAGGTATCCACAGATTCCAGATTGCGGTTCTGATTTCTTCCACAATCTGCAGGAACTTTTCCAGACTGTATTCTTTGTAGAGTGCCCTGCCGAGTTCTTTTCCTGTTCCTGCATTCCTTTTCTCATCGAGCGTTGTTTGGATCTGCTTAATGAGAACCTGTCCGGCTTCATCCGTCTTTATGACGATTCCCTCTCGGAGTCTGTTGCCGGATATCTGGTCAGCTACTTCCTTGATGCTATCCTTTAGTTCCCGGTACGGCTTTTTGTACTTTGTCCGAAGGAGTTCCTTTGGCACTTTTTCATCATTCTTCCTCAGTGTCTCCAGTAACGATTTCAGTTTTTCTTCATCGTTTGGATTGCTCTCGTTGTCCATTCGCACCACCCTTTCTTTCTCCGAACACCTAATGCCCCGATTTTTCCACCGCACACCTAAGTGTTCATTTAGGTGTTCACTGTGAAACCCTTGATTTTACTGGCTTTGTCGGGGGTACTAAACACCTAACACCTAATTTTTGATATACACCATGTTTTTTTAGTGATTTCTGTGACTAACCCTTCATGCAGTCACACAATTTTCCGTAAATACAATAAAAATAGTGATTTAGGTGTTTTAGGTGTTTAGATGTTATTAAAAGCCTTGATTTTACTGGGTTTTTTACTAAACACCTAACCGAACACCTAACTAAACACCTAATTTTAGGTGTGCGGTTTTTTAAGGTTTTTTATAACTTTTTAGCGATTTTGGTCACATAATTTCCAGTCACACAATTTTTTCTGCTCCATGGTTTTTGTGACTAAATCGCAAATTCTGTGACTAATTGAACGGCAGCTTATCTGCTTCCTCATCGGGTATGGTCTGCCATCCGTCATTTGTTCCCGGCAGGCTCATCTGCTGCGGTTTCATCTGCTCTGCGATTTCTTCCTCCTCCAGTAACGGGTCCTTTTCCTCTGCGAGGTCGCTCAGGTGGAATTCCACGAAGCGACAGTTTCGGTTGTTAAACCATTTTGTTACGGAGTTCTTGGTGCTGCCATCCTTAAGGACTGATACTCCGATCAGACCCTTATCTGCGAGGTATTTCAGTGTCTTTCTGGATGAGTACCCTGCTTTCGTGAGTGCCTGCGTCAGCATGGATGGGAAGATGTATGCGTTCTTGTTCTGGATCATGCCAAGGCACGTTCCGAAGGCTTTCTCCCCGAAGCTGTCCTTGTTTGACAGTATCCAGTCCACGATGTACTGCGTGGCATTCTCGTTTACATCTCCGGTGTCTGCGTTCATCTGCTCCTGCAGGATGTTCCTTGCCATCTCTTTGGCTCTTTCCCATGATTCCGGGTCGATTTGCAGGTTTTCCGTGTTTGTTTTGGCTGATTCCGTATCAAATTCTCCATTTTCGTACCGTTTCAGCCATTCTCCGTTATTAAATACCCATGTGTCGATGATTGCGTCTGCCAGTGCCACCGCTGCGATGCCTGCTATGTGTGATCCGCTCTTTCCTTTGCTGATCTGGTATACATACTGCATCATTTCATCGTATTTCTCCGTGATGCTTTTTTCGTCTGTGTGCAGGAGCATTCCGATGTAAGCCGGCCCTGCCCATCCGCAGTTCATTCCAGACTGCTGATGCATGATGGAGGCTTCCCTCTCATCGTCAAATGGTCCGCCGTATATTTCAAGCACACGGGTGCTTACACCTGTCTGCGACGTTTCTGTTGATAATGGTTCTTCTCCGGTTGCCAGTGCCACGGTTCTCCATGTCTGTGTTGCCTGGATGCCACCGCTCTTTGCACCTCGTATCTTTCCTGTACCACTAGCGATCATGTACACGATTTTCTCCAGTGAGTTCTGGTTATTTCCTGCCAACTGTCGCTCATCAATTCCGAGCGGAAGGTCGCAGTAAAAGGATGCGGTTCTCTCCAAGCCTACCTGCGTTGCATTAAAATTTACCATCAGTCTTTCCGGGTCGCCCCATACGGAGAGTGCTGCCTTAAGTGCTGCGGTCTTTCCGCCTTTTGAACCGCCCCAGTTGTACACGAAGAATATTCGCTGCTTTATGATCCGCAGGAGCGGTGCTGTGAAACTGGCCGCCAATATGAACCGGAACTTGTCTCTGCTTCGGTGTGGCTTTATCATTTTGAGCCAGTCCGCCATTGTTCCGTTCTGGCAGTATGCCGCTGCCATGCCCCTCTGCGATGGGTCAATGTCCAGAACGATATCCTTGTCATGCCCCGGCACGAACCGCTTTCCGGATTGCCATCCGAATGTACTTGTGGAGTCTGCTTTCTTTATGATGTCTATGTTCTCGGCTTCCAGTGCTGCCAAGAATTTTACGATGTGCTTTGCATTCTCCGATGTGACGGTGCATCCTAAGTCTGCCAGTGCTGTGATGGCCCTGGATGTAAAGATGGTACTTCGTGGGTAGATTGCCTTGTGCCACTGCCCATCCCTTTTGAATGCTACCTCTATCTTTTCCTCTCCTGTTTCCATACTCCGCAGTCGCTGCGTGATAATGATCGGGGTTCTGCATACCATGACTGGTGCATACTTCTTTTCATCGATCACACTGATTCCCTTTTCTGAATAAATCCAACCTTCCGGCTGTCTTAAGTTCACAGGTGCTCCCTCGACCGCTTCCGGGATGTTATCTTCCTCGATGTCTATCTGCTCTGCGTTGCTGATTGCTTTTCGAATCTTCTCGGCCGCTTCCTCTTTGCCATACTTCATATAAACTTCCGATGGGTCCTTACATCCGAGTGTCCGACAGCTCCATTTGTATACTTCTCCTACGAACTTTCCTTCCCGAAGTGCCCTTGTGACTTTTGCGAGGAATGCTTCCCCGCCTTTGTCCGGCTCTACATGGATGTAAAGTTTCAAATCCTGCAGGACTCCTGCCCAGTCTGCCCGCATCATGGACGCTCCCGGTATTCCGAGTGTGCTGATTCCCATGTACCACATGGACTGGGAATCGCTCTCGCCCTCGACCAGTACTGCATATCCGATATTCCTTATGGCTTCTATCTGCCATAATCCATACATACACAGCCTGTCTGTCTTTCCATATTCCCACCGGAACTGCTTTCCGCCGTATCTCTTGCGGTGCAGTGCCAGATTTCTTTCTGCATCAAAGTATGGTATGTATAAATACTGGACTCCGTTTCGGTTTTTCTTTGTCTGCAGGCAGCATTGCTCTTTCAGCCAGTCCTCTGGGAGACGCTTCTCGAATGAATACTGGGACACGGTGTAGTGATCCAGTCCTGGTTTCTTCTCTTTTGGTTTCTCCTGCGGCTCATTCAATGCTCCATACTTTTCCAGTATCTGCTTATAGGCTTCCTTGGTATCCAGTCCATTCAGCTTTGCATAAAATGTGACGAAGTTTCCGCCCTCATCCTCTGCGAAGCAGTGCCACATTCCGGTCTTTAAGTCTACCGAGAATGAATTGGCACGGTCGTCATGGAACGGACACAGACCTGTGAGGTTGTCGCCTGTGATCTTGTGCTTTTTGATAACGGAGCAGTATTCAGTTTTATAATCTACCAGACGGTCTAAATCGACCTCCGCTGCCTGCTGCATATTATCGCTCCAATCTACTAAGTATTACCTGTTCCAGTTCAAGCCTTGTGAAATTGATTGACCTGCCCTGCATCATGAGTCTGTTTGTCATGTAGTAGATTTCCTCATCCATTCCCTTGCTGATCATATTATCTACGGTCACTACGAGGAATTCTTTACACTGTATCATCAGACGCTTTCCTGCTTCCATTCCGAAGTATCTCTCCTCGGCGATGGAGTCATCCATAAATCGTGGGAAGTAAAGGTGTGGTGCAATCGGTATCTTGCCTTCGCTGACTACCTTGTTTGCTGCCCACTTCGCCACTCTGATGTTTTCTTCCAGTTCTTCTCTGGTATCTGCCCTGTATCTGCTGCAGATATAGCACATCGGCATGAGTGCCGGATTTCTATTCTGTAACTCTCCCGGATAGCACTGTCCTGCGTACTTCCATGGTGAGTATCTGTTCTCTTTGTATATGGTGTCATAGATTGGTTTGTTGCATACAATGTCTGCAACCTCGCCCATCCGAATCATAGTATCCGTCTGGTTTCCTGCGTTCTCTCTAAAGTTGTAAACCATAGCCGCTTCCACGATATCTCCCGGCATTAAGCATTCGTCATCGTATCTTCCGGTCCAGTTATCAAATAATATCTGCATACTGTGCCTCCTTTGGATAATACCAGGAGCGTTTCCGCTCCTGGCTTGGTCTGCCTTAGTTGAACGGCAGATTTGCGTCTCCGTCTACATTCTGAAACTCTGACGCATCCACGGCAGCTCCGGTGTTGTAGTCTGCTTCGTCTACTTCCGGGATATTGCCTGCCATGGCTTTTACATTCTCCGCCATTGCCTTGGCTTCGGCTTTCTGTTCGTCCGTCAGCTTGCTAACAAATGTGAAGGCCGCTCTGGAATATGTAATGCCGTCTGCTGACTTTTCTTTTTTCAGCGTGATCTTGGTTACCGCTTCGTAGCAGCGGAGTCCTTTGAGGAGGATTCGCTTGCCGATGTAATCTCTGATGTATTTCAGAGAGGTCGGTGGTAATGCGAGGATAATCGGTACAGGGTTGCTTTCCTGCAGGATGTAACATCTGTGGATGTTCTTGCAGGCTTTTCCTGCTCCGGCACTTCCGAACTGGTTATGCGGGCACTTGCTGCAGTCGTGTATTTCTCCTGTCTCACGTTCCACTCCCTGCTTTCCGTCATAACTTGAGCAGTCCGGCTGCTCGTTTCCGCCACTGTACTGTTCTGCCCAGTATGCGTTTACCGGATGATGGTGGAGGATTACTCCTGTGAGTTCCGTGCTCATCACAGGCTCGTCCTCTGTCTCTCCCGGAAGTTCAAATGCCAGACCACCACCGCTCGGAATCTTTGCCCTCTCGAATGGGATACTTCCCAGTCCGTCCATTTCCTCTGCAATCGCCTCCGCCAGTTCTCCGGTCAGCGTGACCAGTTCAAACTTCTTATCCGTTGTTGCTACCTCATTCTTTGCCATGTCTTATTCCTCCATTTCCTCTGCATCTTCTTTGTTATTGTCTGCTTCCTCGAAGCCATCATCCTCTGACGCTCCTGCTTCCTGCTCGTCCATGTATTCTTCCATCGGTGTCGGCTTTCCGCTCTCTCCGTAGTAGAGGTCGTCCATGATCCTCCGTGCCTGTGCTGCCAGTTTGATGGACTCCACAGCTACCTCAACCGCTGAATTGTAAAGGCTGCCGATTACATTGAGGACATCGCCGTCTCCATTCGGCAGGAGTTTTAAGAGGTCATCCATATCTGTCTTGGTGGATTTCATCTTGCCCTGCAGGGACGCATATCCCTCCGCTGCGATGCCGTATCCCTCATGGCGGTTCTTTACCTTAGTCGGGTGCTGATACTCCATAATTTGCCCCAGTGCGAACTTGGCAGTCGCCTGTATATTCTCTTTAAGGTCACGGTCGCTTTCCAGTGTGATATCAATTTCCATCTGTTCGTAGTCCATCTTTATACCTCCTGTGCTTTCTTTGCTCTGTTCAGAGCCTTGGTGTTGGCTTTTCTCTTGGATACCTTAAGTTCCGAATAAACGGAGAGTACCTCTGCCATTTCTTCCGGCAGTTCTCCATCGTTCTCGGCCGCCAGATTGTTCATCGCAGAGTCGAGGGTTCGTGGATCTACTCTTTCCGTGATGAGGTGTCCGAATCCCTGCTCTCTCAAGACATCGAAGAATACCAGACCTTTTTCCACCAGCTTTTCTTCTGAAATCTTGGAGTATCTCGTTTTCTCCTGCAGGCTGTACTTGAAGCCATCCACCGTAGTATCCGGCTTTTCCTCATCCACCATCTGCTGTGCGATTTCCTGTTCGAGGTTTTTGAGTTCCTCATTGTTTGCCTTGGTCTGCTCTGCTAATTCATCTTTCTTGTCGAGCAGTACCTTGAAGGCTCTGACCTTGTCGTCTAATGTTGTGACTGTTTCCATGTTGTTGCTCCTCCTTTGGTTTTATAATTCATTTCCCCACTGGTCCCAACCGTTACGCTCCGCCCTTGCGAAGAGTTCCAGTTTCTTTGCCTGTGGGAAGAATGTTTCTAACATCTGATAGGCACATTCCGGCTTCTGGCTGTGATGCCGTTTGCTGTTCTCTCTGAGTACCGTGGAAAATGCTCCACGCTTGTCCTTGTCCGGGAGGATGATATTTCCCTTCTTGTAGAACCAGAGCAGATACTCATGTGCGAAGCGCACCGTGTAGGCGGGTGCCGGTCCGTTGCCCTTATCCCATATCAGCCTTGCGTGGAGTTTATATCCAAGCAGGCTCATGATTTCCTCTGTTTGCGGCAGGTACTTGTCTATCGTCCACATGAATACATTGTGCTTTTCATTCATGAGTTCGTTTGTGACATAGCGGTGCAGTTCCATAATTCCGGGGACGTCCATTGTCTCGTATGGTACTGTCGTTCCGGTGCTGTTCGGTCTGGCCGCTTTCTTTCCGCCCCTGCCTTGCTGCCACGGTGGGTCCGTGTAGAGGATGTCGTATTTTTCTTCTGCGTTGAAAATATCAATCTTCATTGTTCAGTCTCCTGTTAGTGTATAATCCGCTCCGATTTCGTGAAGCCAGTCATCTATTGTCATCTGATTCGGATCTGTCTTATCTTCCATCCACCATCTGAACACAGACTCTGCGTCAGTCCATCCGCACTTGTTTTCGAGCCCTGCCTGTTCCCTGGCTATCAACATCTTTTCAAATGCTTTTATGTACGCTCGCTTATATGCAGGATATCTTTCAAACTCCCACGTTCGATGTTTTCCTGCCATCGGGCATCCTATACACCCGACTCTTTCCCATCCACAGCCATACAAGGGATTGATTTCTATTCCTTCGTGCTTGATGTACCACCACAGGAATTCGTCATCCCAATCTATCAGAGGATTGATTAACACTTTTTGTGTTCGATAGCAATGTTCGACCAGTCGTCTTTTTTCATCATTATCTAAGTTTAGAATGACCACCCCCCCTTGCCTGTTAAATGAAAATTTTCATCGTCTACCATTTCTCTCACATTTTTGTGCGGCTTTGGGAATGTAACTACTCCCTGGTTCTTTGCTCGGTTTACACTCTCCGCCTTCCGCACTCCTGTAACCATTTTCTTTCCTGCGCCATAGCTTTCCTTTAACTCTGAACAGCAATACCGTATCAGCCTTGTCGGTGGTGTCTTTTTCCTTACGATAAGCTGCCACATTGTTTCTTTTGGCATAACGATTTCTGCTTTGATTCCGGCTGCTCTCAGTCTCTTGAATTTTTCACGAATGAAATATACCGTCTCTGGTGCATCAACTGTTGTGTGATTATGGACCACCTCAAACGGGTATCCTGCTTTCATGGCAATATGTGTCAGAACGCTGCTGTCTTTTCCACCACTATCTGCTACCGTAAAACCGCTGTTGCTGCCGATCATTCTTAGGATTTCTATGGCATTCTTTTCGTAATCCATCAGAAATAGTCCCTCCATGTATCTACGACTGTTTTTGCCAGATCCTCTTTCTTCGCCAGTGCTTTTAGCACCACTTCATCTATCGTTCCCTCTGTGATGAGGTGGATGTAAGTGCAGGCATTCTTCTGCCCGATACGGTGGATTCTGGCAAGGCTCTGACTGTATGCTGCGTAGTTGAAATTGACCGAGTAATACACGCAGGTGTCTGCGGCCGTGAGCGTGATTCCCAGTCCTGCGGTATCAATCTGTGCGAGGAATACCATTGTTTCCGGGTTCGTCTGAAAGTCCTTGACGATGTCGCCCCTGTCCTCCAGTTTCACATCTCCATAGATTTCTCCGTATCTGATTTTCTTCTTTTTCAGCATCTGTCCGATGATATCTATCTCCGGTCTGAAGCGTGCGAAAATTACCAGTTTCTTTCCTGCGTCCACAACATAGTCGTCTATGATTTCTTCCAGTGCATTCAGCTTGCCTTTGCTGACCAGTTCCGGCTTCTCCTGTCCGTCTGCGATTAAAAATCCGCCAGTGAACTGCTGCAGTCGCAGGAGTTTGGTCAGTACCGTTGTCGCACTAATCTGCCCGCCATTTTCCAGTTCTGCATAACTCTCACGCTTGATGCGGTCGTAGATGTTCTTTTCCTTTGCCGACATCGTGATGTATCTCTGCAGGAATGTCTGCTCCGGCAGGTCGAGTGCTTCATCCTTTGTCACTCGGTATGCGATGGAATGCTCTTTTTGGATTAACTGGTCGAGGTCTTTATATCCCACGATCTGGTGTCTGTTAAATCCGCCCATGATTGCATATCTGTTTCGGAACTGATAGAAGTTCGTTCCGAAGATTGTCTGGTCAAGGAAGCGGTACTGGCTGTACAGGTCGATTGCGTTATTCTGCACCGGAGTTCCGGACAGGATAAGTTTGTACTTTGCCTGGTCGCCCAGTTTATGCATTGCCTTGGACTGCTCTGCATCATGGCTCTTGATTCTCTGGCTCTCATCGCAGATGATCATGTCTGCGTTCCATTCGTACAGTGCGTCAAAGATGCCTTCTCTCCATGTGGATTCGTAATTGATAACGGCTACCTTTAATGCCTTGAATGGGAAGTTGTCGAGATCGTTTAACAGCTTCAGCCTGCGGTTCTTGTCTCCGAGCAGTACCTTGATGTTTGCCTTAAAGTCCGCAAATTCTGCGAAATCCTTGGGCCATACGGAGCAGACGGAGGTTGGTGCTACCACCAGTACCTTTTCCACCTTACCCATCTGGTAAGCCGTGCCTGCTATCATGATTGCTGTCAGCGTCTTTCCGCATCCCATTTCGAAGAGCAGGCCGAAGCCTTTATGAATTTCTGCCATTTCGTCCACCTCCTCTGTTTAAATGTGGATAGTCTCTGTCGGCATATGCTTCTCTGCTCCAGGACAGCTTCTTCCCGCACCAGTGGCAGTGAGTATGTCCTACCTGCGTTCTTTTCCCGCATAATGGGCACACATATATTCCGGCCGCTCTCTTGATCGCCATCTCCGGCATCTCGTATTTCTGTGTCATCTCTGCCGTCTGTGCTGTTGCTTTCTCATAATCAGATATGATGTCTATTGCTTCCTGCAGTGCATCAGTGTCGTTCTTCCAGACTTCCTCTGCATCTTTCGGTGCGGCCATGGATGAGCAGTGGTCCTGTAGGTTCTCAAGCTGCTTTATGATCTGCTGATAATCTCTTGTGGGTTTACTCACTTTTTATCCGCCTCCTTTGGTTTCGGTGGGTCTACCAGTCCGAATGTCATGAGTGCCATGTTGTATCCTCGCACCTGGTGCGTGAATGGCGACACTTTGACTGGCGGTGGGATGAGCGGCTCTGGCTTCGGGTTCATGCGTTCCCGGTCGACTGCTGCCATTACTTCGTTCAGCTTCTTTCGCTCTGCTTCGATGGACGGTGGCAAGTTTACCAGTCCTGCCAGTCTGTTCAGCAGTTCGATGTCAGCCGGTCCGCTTAGTGTCTGCGTCTGCCTGCTCCACTTCATCTTTCCCCAACTCTTTATGATTGTGAACTGGACATTGTCTGCTTCTCTTATGAGTATCTGTCCGTCCTTCATTGCCATTTTCATTGTTGGTTACTTCCTTCCTGTTAGTCCGTGTTTTCTTCGTATTCGTCTCTGGATATTACTCTTACCTTTTCAACCGGGACGTGGCAGAACTGCGCCATGCCTTCCTTCTGGCTCTCTGCATATTTCGTGAAATCAGCCTTCTGTAATCCGCTGAGTGAAATATCCACAATCGTTGCTGCGTATCCGACTGTGCCTTCTCCACCATATATCTCTGCGTCCTTTACCTCGAAATAAATTCCAAGCGACATTGTTATATTATCCATGCTTGCTTCCCCGTCCTGCGACCGTTCATTTACTCTTCCGTGTAGAATGTGTGGTTGCCGTGTGTGAATAATTTTTTCAGTGTGGTGTTGTGCCATGTGGCTTCATCCGTGGTTTTCTCGAAGTAGGTCGCACCCTGGCTTTCATCCCAATGCTCTACCTGCACCATTTCCAGTGCCTTGTAGCAGTCCGCACTTGGTTCTACCCTGTTGTACCGTCCATTCTCGTATGCCGTGAACTGCTTGTCCTCCGTGATCACTCCCTCGATTGTGTCTGGGAAGTCATCGCTCCATACTCTGTTCAGCACCACCAGGATGACGAGTGCCTTCCCCTCGGTATCTTCGCCCTCGGCTTCTGCCATGGCGATTTTCGCTAATCGGTAGGAGTCATCCGCATCCCAGTCCATGCTCCCGATTGATGCCGTGGTCGTTGGTACTGGTGTTTCAGTGCTCTGAAGGACTGCGTTGTAGAAGGACTGTTCCTCTGCCTGCTCTGCTGCCTTGTATGCGTCACGCTCTCTGCACATCTGCTCATATTCTTCCTGTGTCAGCCATGTGTCCGAGCCTTCCACCTGCACCATGCCTATGTGGTTTTCCTCTATGTACTCACTCCAGTCTGGCATTGGTTCGTCTGCCCATGCGATAAACAATCCGGCAAACATTCCCACTCCTACTAATACTGCCGCTACATCCCCTGCTATGCGTTTCAGCTTTCTTTTCAGAATTCGCTTCTGTCTCCTACTGAGTTTCAAATCGTCTTACACCTCCTGCTTACTTTTCGACTGCCTCCAGTCTCTTTTCCTTCTTGTTGTAGAGGATCATCTCTTTCTCATCCTCTGAATGGAGCATATAGTCATCTGGGTTCATCCCCTTCTTGACCAGTAACTCTTTCTGATTCCTTGTCAGTTTCTTAGGCTGTTTCATATGCTCTCTCCTTTATACTTACTTGACTTTTACCAGTACCTCATTATGCTCTCTAGGCTTCTTGGGTCTGGCATGGAACAGGTTCTCCAAGGCTTTGAAGAGTAACTGTTCCGTTCATGCTCCCTGAGTATCCTTTGGGGTAGCTGTACTAGTCGCCTGCAGTGCGGTCTTTTTCATTCCCCGCTACCGAGTGTTAAATCGCACCCACGCATCCATGCTCTCGGTATTCTCTCTCTGCGTGTTTCTCATCTGCCTCCGAACCGTTGTTGTTTTACTTGGGTCTGCGTTCCCTACCCCAATTACGACAGCTATTCATGCAGGCTCATGTCCTGCTGCCGGAGCGATTTACTGCGGCGGCTCGCTCCTACCTATCGGTTTTTATCCTGGTCGATGCTTGCCAGTGTGTTTCTTCGGTATTCAGTTTTTAGGTGTGATGCATACGCATCGCTCTGTTTTCTTGGTATCCGTTGCCTGCACCGGGCAGGTGTAGTTGATTTTGCCATTGTCAGTGCTGCTTCGGAGCATTCCGCTTTCGTACAGGTGCTTCCTTGCGTATCTGGCACTCACTCCCTTTGTGCTACAGAAGTGATTAAACTCTGGAACTCTGATGCGGTATTCTCCGTCCTCCAGTTCCTTGTCCTTGGTCAGTTCTGTTACAAAGGCATCTGTGTCAATCAGTGCGGCCTGCTTGTCCAGTGCTCTCCATTCTGCCAGTTCATCAAGTCCGTTGATATCAACCTGTGCCTTGCTGAACACATCCAGTATCATGGGGATTCTTTCATCCGGGGCCGCTGCCAGTATTTTTGCTATCTGTATGGCAGTCTTGATATCCAGTTCTTCCATTCCACTTGCTCCTCTCTGTTAGATGGAATGCTGTGCGACCTCTGCCTTGTACGGTTCTCCACCTCTGGCGAGTTCACGGTACATGGTAGCCGAGTGGACACCGATTGCCATCGCCATCTCATCTACTGTTTTGCCCTGTGCGTTCAGTGCTTCGATTTTCTTTCTGTCCTCGAATCCGATGCGCTTATACGCTTTTCTCGGTCGCTTATTGGTTGCCATTGCTCTCCACCTCCTCTGTTTTTAGGCAAAAAAATAAATGCGCCAGAGTGATTATTCACTCTAACGCATTTATCAATTTCTTATAAAAATTAAAAATGCGAAGTGAGTTATATCACTCATTTCGCATTTATCTTATTACTTCACGAATTTTTTTATTTTTTATTTACTGGATCCTGCTGCAGGCTTTCCAGTCCGGAAAATTACTGCCTGTGGATGAACATTTTCCCTCACCTGTCTTAATGATTCCGCGGATTGTCCGGATCTTCGAAACCAGGGCCCTGCATGTATGCCGGAGTCTTTGTTTCCGGTGTCAGCATTCCGGACGCCGCGGTGGTCTCCGTGACCGCAGCCGTTGTTTCCGAGGCTGTCGGCGCGGCTGTCTCCGGCGGCACAGTTTCCGGCGCTGCAGTTACAGCCGGAGCCGTCTCCGCCGGAGAAGTTTCCGGAACTCCGGTCGTCTCATGAGAAGTTCCATACCCCCAGGTATTCCGATTCCGTCTCCGTTCAGAACTTCCATATTCATCGCGTTCAGACTCATCGTCCTCGTCATCCCCGTCTTTCCGGTAGCTTCCTGTATCCTGGTCCACCCAGTCCACGCTCTCTCCGGCTTCCAGGGCTTTCCGGCGTCTCTGCATCTCCGAAAGGCCATCGTTCTCCGTAGTCTCTGTCTCTTCGCCCGCAGCAGACTCATCCGTAGTCTCTGTTTCCTGCTTTAAGACATCTTCCGTGCTCTCCTGAGCAGTTGTCTCCTCCTCTGTACTCTCCTCGCTGGCCTTCTCAAACGTCGTCTTTACGATCACCGGCTCCAGCGACAGCTGATATTCATGTCCTTCGATCTCACGGACCAGACGTTTCGAGGAATACCCGGCGAGTTCTTCCTTTTCCGGCACTGTGATCTCCGGATTTTCCGCAAACAGACGCTTTAAGAACTCCGCCTTCGTCACCGTGATCCCATATTCCGTCACAAGTTTTTTCGTGTCTGCGTCCTCATCCGCCTCAAACACGTAGACCTTCGCCCTGGACTCCTTTTTCTGGAGCTCGAACTCTGTCTCCTTCTGAACTTCTTTTACGATCTTCTCCGGCGACGCCTTACTGTCCGGATCGGATCTCCGGACAGAGATCAGGATTCCTCCGTCCTCGCCCAGACTGTTATTCTCAGCGAGCCGGTCAAAGATTTTCCCCACAGTGATCCCAAGACTTTTTCCGTCAAACGCATCCATGGAGACTGTTTCATTTGTCCTCGCCATCTTTCCGGATGCCGACAGCACTGCGCCCCTCCGGTTCATGGTAAATTCCATCAGGATATCGGAATTCACTTCCATGATCAGGGACTCTTTCTGATTCTTTCCAGCCATCAGGACCGCCATCAGGCAGACGGCAGCTGCGCAGGCCGCCAGCGCTCCTCCTGCCCTCGTAAACCACTTTTTCAGGGATTCCGCGGAGAATTCTCCGTCAGCTCCCATTCCCGCTTCCCTTCGGTCCGTCTGCTTTTTCTTCTCCTCAAAGAGTATGTCCTCATGTTCTTCATTCTGATTCATCATACCGTTTTCCTCTCGCCTTCATAAGCCACGTGAAGAAGGAATAAGCCTTCCGGCGGAGCAGTTCTCCCCGCCATGTCCCGGTTCTTTGCCTCCAGGATCACCTTCATTTCCTCCGGTTTCCGCATTCCACTGCCGATCTCCAGGAGCGTTCCCGTCAGGATCCGCACCATGTTGTAGAGAAAGCCGTTTCCTGTATACAGAAGTTCGATCTTCGTTCCGTGTTCCACGATCTTTATCTCATCGATCCGGCGCACCGTGCTCTTTTTCATCCTGCGGTTCGCACAGAAACTTTTGAAATCATGCTCCCCGATGAGGAAGCCTGCCGCGCGCCTCATGGCCTCCAGATCCAGTTTTTTTCCAAATCCGTAAACATATTTTCGCTCAAACACATTCTTCTTATCCCCGGTCTCCACATAATATCCGTATATTTTTGAGGAGGCGGACAAACGGCTGTGGAAGCGTTCCGGTGCGAGATCAACCTCAAGCACCCGGATATCCTCCGGCAGATACCTGTTTAAGTATTCTTTCGCAGTCTCTCCGTCCGGGCAGATCTTCGCGTCCACATGGAAATTTGCCACCTGGCCTTTTGCATGGACTCCCGCGTCTGTTCTTCCGGACCCGTGGACTTCCACTTCCTCTCCCGCCATTTTTAAAAGCACTGCCTCCAGTTTCCCCTGGATCGTATTCTCCGTATTTCCCTGTTTCTGCCAGCCGTCATACCGGCTTCCGTCATATTCCAGCGTAATGCGAATATTATTCTTCATTGTTGTTCCTTCCTGATCTCAAAGCGGACACGTTCCGGCTTTTCCCGGCAAACAAAAATTCCCGGCAGAATTTTCTTCCTTGATCCGCCGGGAATTTCTGGCTCATCTGCCTGTTACCGCCCGGAAAAGACTATTTGTCTTCCAGCACGGATGTACAATGCGGACAGCGTGTCGCATGGATATTGATTTTTGTTTTGCAGTACGGGCATTCCTTCTCCGTAGCAGGAGCCGGAGCTGCCGGTTTCTCGAACATTTTCTTTGCGCGGTTCAGCTGTTTGACTACCATGAAGATCACGAACGCCATGATAATGAAGTTGATGATCTCTGTGATAAACAGACCGTAGTTTACGGTCGGAGCCGCTGCCGCCTGCGCCTCAGCCAGAGTCGCGTAGTGCTCTCCGTTCAGAGAGATAAACATATTGCTGAAATCCAACTTTCCCGTGAAAAGTCCGATCACAGGCATCACCATGTCGCTGACTAAGGAATTTACAAGATCCTTAAATGCAGCACCGATGATCATGCCGACCGCCATGTCGATCATATTGCCCTGAACGGCAAATTCACGGAATTCTTTCAGTAACTTACTCATTGAAAGACCTCCTGGTGACTGCTCTTCGCAGATTTTTTGTGCCCGTTCCTTTTCTTTGCCAGATGAACAGGACCAATTTTCACCACTATTCTACCAATTTTTCTCTTTGTTGGGAATACCCAGTTCCTGTTTTTTTATCTTTTCCTCAAATTTTCCCCGTTTTATCCTGCTTCTGTCCCTCTGCAGTGCTCGTTTCCATCACCGGACTTTCCCCGATGAATCTCTGTCCTGCCCCGTTCCTCTCCCAAAATGCGACAGCAGGAGTAAAAGCTCATGCGCAAACAGCGGCATGGCGGAGAGGATGAGAAGTCTTGCCCATTCTGTCTTCGTGAGCCGCACGGTCTGGAACGCCGCAACGAGCGACGTCTGTTCCGTCACCACAAACTGCAGGGAGAATCCGACCGCCAGCGCCAGAATCATCAGCCGGTTATTCACAGGATCCATCCGGAAAACAGACTTTTCCACATCCCGCATCCCGATCGCGTGGAAAAGCTGGGACAGTCCCAGGACGGTAAAGGCATACGTCTGGCAGTGCGCCAGGATCATGGGATCTTCCAGCACTTTTCTGATCCCGGCAAGTGCAACCGGTCTTCCGCTCCCGACAAGAAGAGCTGTCGGAACGACCAGAAAAGCGGTCAGGCTGATCAGTGCGATAAGAAATCCGTAAAACACCGTGCAGATCCCGCCTCCATGGGCAAACAGGCTCTCTCCCGGTCTTCGCGGCTCCTTTTCCATCAGCTCCATTCCGTCGCACACATCCGTCCCCAGTGCCAGTGCCGGCAGAGAATCCGTGATCAGATTGATCCAAAGGATGTGGCTTGCCTTGAGCGGGGCTGGCAGCGAAAACAGGATCGCGAAAAACATGGTCATGATCTCTCCAAAGTTCGAAGAAAGTAGAAATATCACCGTCTTTTTGATGTTTTCATAAATTTCTCTTCCTTCCTCAATGGCATTCCGGATCGTGGCGAAATTGTCATCCGTCAGAACAATGTCCGCCGCCTGTTTTGCTACATCAGTCCCGTTCTTTCCCATGGCAATCCCCACATCAGCCGCCTTTAAAGACGGAGCGTCGTTCACCCCGTCCCCGGTCATGGCGACGATCCCGTCCGCCTTCTTAAATGCCTGAACGATCCTGACTTTGTGGTCCGAGGAGACCCGCGCGAACACCCGGATCGATCCGATCCGTTTCTCAAGCCCGTCATCGCCCATCCTGTCTAATTCCTCCCCGGTCACGCACTGGGCCGGTGAATCCGCGATCCCAAGCTTTTTTGCCACTGCCAGGGCCGTATTTTTATGGTCTCCCGTAATCATCACCGTTGTGACCCCGGCGCGGCGAAATTCCCTTACCGCCTCCGCGGCCTCCGGACGCACCGGGTCTTCCAGGACCGCCAGCCCCAGGAATGTCATCCCGCTCTCGGACATGTCATTCCCGTTCTTCATGGCTGCCCCCAGGACGCGTCCGCCTGACGTGGAATAAGCGGAAACCTGTCTTTCATATTTTTGTCTCCGCTGCTCCGTCATGGGATGGATCCCCGTCTCGTCCTTATAGTGGTCACACCTCTTCAGGATCACATCCGGCGCCCCTTTCGTGAATGAGACGATCCTGTCCTGTCTCCGGCATACCGTCGTCATCCGCTTTCTCTCCGAGTCAAACGGCTGCGCTGCGCTCCTGACCCACTCCCTCCTCAGCCTCTCTGACCATCTTTCGTTTTCCCGGCCTCTCTTCTTTCTGTCTCTGACGTCCGTCTTTTTCTGATCTTCGCTTTCTCTGTCCGCATAGAGTAAAAATGCCGCCTCCGTGGGGTCCCCGATCACCTCCCGCTTCCCCCATTTTGCATCATTGCAGAGAAGAAATGCCGTCAGAAGGAGTTCCTGATCCCCGTCCAGCGCCTGCACCGTCATCTCGTTTTTTGTCAGCGTACCCGTCTTATCCGAGCAGACCACATTGACAGCTCCAAGCGTCTCCACCGACGGCAGCCGCCGCACGATCGTGTTTACTTTTGCCATCCTGGAGACTGAGAGTGCGAGAACGATCGTGACGACCGCCGGAAGTCCTTCCGGGACCGCCGCCACCGCCAGGGAGATCGCCGTCAGGAACATCTCCCCCGCATCCCGCTTCTGGAAGATCGCCATCAAAAATAAAACAGCGCAGAGTCCCACCGCCAGGATACTCAGCATCGTTCCGAGGTCTCCTAACCGCTTCTGCAGCGGGGTGATCTCCTCCGGCGTCTCGTGGATCAGCTTTGCGATCCCGCCGATCTCCGTCTCCATTCCCGTCGCTGTGACGATTCCCTCGCCGCTCCCGGCTGTCACAAATGTGGACATGTACGCCATATTTTTCCGGTCCCCCAGCGGGGTATGCGCCCCTGCCAGAAATCCTGCGTCTTTCTCCACGGGAACCGACTCCCCCGTGAGTGCCGATTCCTGCGTTTTTAAGTTCTCCGCAGTGATCAGCCGGAGGTCTGCCGGAACCTGCTGCCCGGCACTGAGCAGCACGAGATCCCCGGGGACCAGCACGGTGGAATCCACCTCAAGGATTCTCCCGTCCCGCCGCACCACGGCCGTGAGCCTCGTCATCTTCTTTAAGGAATCCAGCGCTTTCTGCGCCTTTCCTTCCTGTGCCACTCCCACCGCCGCATTTAAGAGCACGACTGCCGCGATGATCGCCGCGTCGCCCTGTTCCCCTAAAAGGACTGAGATCACACCGGCAGCTAGCAGTACATAGATCAGCGGATCCATGAACTGACCGATCAGCCGTTTCAAAACAGATGGAGGCTTCTTCTCCTGCAGTTCATTTTTTCCATATATGGACAGCCGCCGTTTTGCCTCCCTGTCGGACAGACCGCCCGGATCCCCGGCATCCAACTCCCGTTTTACGTCAAAGACTGTTTTTTCTTCAAACAAAAAATCCCCCCATCCTCTCCTGCTTTTAGCAAGTTTATGAGGATGGAGGGAAAAACATACCCGGCCGCGTCTCTCAATGAAATTTATAATTTCTGATCACGGCCTGCAATGTCCTTGTTCCATTATATTCATTTACATCCGGGTAGTAGATCATATCGATCATATTTCTTCCCGCCTGCTCCTCAAGGAACCGGTCCCCGTCGGCAAACAAAAGTCCGTCCACCGGCTGCCCCGTCTCCGTCACGAGATTCATCTTTACGACATTCCGGTTCTTTCCGAGAACTCTCACATTCCGGATCACCAGACTTTTCTGCGCGAACAGCGGTTTTTCATTTCCCTGTCCGAACGGCTCCAGGTCCTTTAACTCCTGGACGATCTTCTCGTTCACATACTCGAACGGCATCGGGACGTCGATCCAGATCTTTGGCACAAAATCTTCCTCCGTGAGCTCTGCGTCAGCGTTTAACCGCCTCCGGAACTCATCGATATCCTTTTCTTCCAGGGAAAGTCCTGCTGCCATCGGATGTCCGCCGAACTTCACGAGGAGATCCGAGACTTTGCAGAGTCCCTGGTACATGTGATACTGCTCGATGGAGCGGCCGGAACCTTTCGCCGTGGTCTCTCCGCGGGTCAGCACAAAGGACGGCTTATGGAAATGTTCCCGGAGTCTTCCGGCGATGATCCCGGCTAACGATTCATGGCACTCCGGAAGAAATACAACGAGGACCTTATCGTCCATGTACTGTTTTTCCACCTGCTCGATCGCTTCCGCCTCCCCTTTCGCGGTCATGTCCTTCCGCATATCGTTGAGTTCTTTAAGCTCATCCGCCATCTCGCCGGCCCATTCCGGATCTTCCGCCAAAAGCATCCTCAGTGCGACCTTCGCGCTCTTTAACCGGCCCCCGGCGTTTAAGCAGGGACCGATCACAAAGCCGATATGATACGCGCTTAAATTTTCAATATCCAGGTTATTTTTTTCTATGAGTTTCCGGAGTCCGGTATTCTTCGTCGATCCGATCTTTTTGAGACCATATTTTACAATCAGCCGGTTCTCGTCCTGGAGCTTCATGACATCCCCCACCGTGGCGATGGCGGCGAATTCCAACAGGTCCATCCACTCACTCTCCGGGATCCCAAGCTTCTCATACAGCACCCGGATGAGCTTCCAGGCGACCGCAGCGCCGCAGATCTCGTGGAACGGGTAAGTCTCCCCGTCCTGCTTCGGGTCGACCACAGCGTCCGCCGGAGGCAGGATCTGACCATACTCATCGACCGGAACTTCGTGGTGGTCCGTCACCACGACCGTCATTCCCAGCTGTTTCGCGATGCTGATCTCACGGAGCGCCGCAATCCCGTTGTCGCAGGTCACGAGCGTATCCACTCCGTCTGCGGACGCCTGGCGGATAATCGACTCGTTGATCCCATATCCGTCCTTGATGCGGTCCGGGATCTCGTAATCGATCTGAGCATCATTTTCTTTCTCGACGCTGTATCGGCCTGCCTCCAATGAGCACCGCTGCGATAGTTCTTTTGCCGCCCGCTGAAATCCCTTTAACAAAATATATGTCGAGCACACGCCGTCGATATCGTAATCCCCGATGATCCGGACATGCTTTCCCTCTTTCAGCTTTCTTACGATCAGCTCCGCCGCCTGCTCCATCCCCTTCATCAGACGCGGATCATAGAGATCGTCCAGCGTCCCATAAAGATATTTTCTCATCTCCGCTTCTTCCGTCAGTCCGCGGTTTCTCATGACCCGCACCGCGACCGGGCTGACTCCCAGCCGCATGGCGAGACCGGAAAAATCCGCCCGCTTCGTCTGCACCATCCAGAGTTCTTTCTTTTCCTCCATGTTTTTCTCCCGTTATTTTTTACCGTTTTTCTGCCAGATAAAAGTTTTCCATCAGTATTTCTGTCCATTTACTTTCAGCCACTGCCGCCGTTCCCTGTAATCCGGCAGGATTTTCCCGACTTCCGCCCAGAATGCCGCGCTGTGGTTCATCTGGAGTCTGTGGGCGAGCTCGTGCACCACCACATAGTCCAGGATCTCCGGAGGCATCAGCACCAGCTTCCAGTTAAAATTCAAGTTTCCCTTCGCACTGCAGCTTCCCCAGCGGGTCTTCTGCTCCCTGATCGTGATCGTCCCGTAAGAGACGCCCATGAGCGGAGCATAATGGCTGCATCGGGCTCTGATCGCCTCTGCTGCCCGTTTTCTGCCTTCCGCCCGTTCTTGATCCGTGTAGGACGGACGCTCCGCCATGATCCGCTCTCCGGCTTTCAGGCGCACCTCGATCCAGTCCCGGTGTCCCTCGACAAACCAGTCCGCTGTCTGCACCGGCGTCCGGTAAGGCGCCCGGACCGTGATCGTCCCGTCGAGATCCACTTTTAAGGACATGGACCTGCGCTTCGCCCGGATCAGTTCATATGTAAAATGTTCTGTCTTTCTCTTCATATGCTGTCTCCTATGATACGAAAAAAGGCACCTGCTAATGCAGATGCCTTAATCAGCGCGCCAGAGAAGATTCGAACTCCCGACACTACGGTCCGTAGCCGTATGCTCTATCCAGCTGAGCTACTGACGCACACTTGAGAAGTCTTGGTGAACCGCAACTCACTCAACGAAAAGTATTCTACTACATATTTTCGTTTCTGTCAACACTTTTTGAAATTTTTATTCAATTTTTTGTTACAGTTCAGCCATGCGCTGGTTTGAATGAGAAAGTGTGTTGCAAGCTTGCTTGCATAAGCACTTTTTCATCCAAATCAGCATATGGTGGAACCACCAAGCTTCTTGTTTTCATGAATATGAAAACAAGAAGATGTAATGGCTGAACTGTAACTATTTTTGTTTTACCGATCGCGGTGCGCAAAAACAGCTCAGCCGCGCACCGCAATCGCAGTTCAAACAATCCAATTCCTATGCAGGATCACCAACAGCACGATCTCCTTACCAGATCGACGGTTTCAGATCTGCCGGAAGCGGATTCGGATATGTCTCTCCGTCCAGCTCTTCCTTCCAGTCTGCCTTTGCTTTTTCGATCAGCTCCGGATTCAGGAGAAGCTCAGCGCCGACATAAGCCATGACTTTCGCTGCCGCCAGCATTCCCTTATGGGCGATCGGTGATTTACCCTGGGCAACCGCTACCCAGGAGTGGAGCGCAGTACCTGCCGGGAAACAGCTCGTGTAGACCTGTCCTGTCGGAACGACCCAGCTGACATCTCCGACGTCCGTGGATCCGCCTCCGCCGTAAGAAGTATTCTTATCAACAATGAAATCCCACATCGGGCTCTCTAAAAGCTCCTGACGGTGCTCTTTTCCTCCGATCGCGGATGCCTGATCTTTTAATCCTTCTTTATCAAGTTCCGTGATGACGCCCTGGAACTTCTTCGCATAGGCAAGCTCTTCCTCTGTGTAGCCGACCGGGATAACATGTTCCAGGTTCTCCTGGACAAGATCCGCAAGAGTGTCATTATTGATCAGGTTGGAATAGGCCGCAACCTGTTTGATATCCACCGTTGTTCCGGTGATCAGCGCAGCGCCCTTCGCAATGTCGCACATCCGCTCATAGAGCTTCTTCACCTGGGTTACCTTCGGTGCGCGGATCGCATAGAGGATCTGGGCTTCCGCCGGGATCACGTTCGGAGCGATTCCGCCGGAGTTTGTGATCGCGCCGTGAACTCTCGCCGCATCGATCATGTGCTCTCTCATATAGTTGACACCGATATCCATGATCTCAACTGCGTCCAGCGCAGAACGCCCAAGCTCCGGAGCACCTGCCGCATGGGAGGAAATTCCATGGAAAGTAAAGAATGCACGGAAGTTTGCCAGATGATAACCGCCCTTCATTGCTTTATTCATGGTATACGGATGCCATGTGATCGCGATATCACAGTCATCAAAGTAGCCGTCGCGGACCAGGTATGCTTTTCCGCCTGCATTCTCTTCTGCCGGGCAGCCATAGTAACGGATCGTTCCGCTCATATGGTTCTCTTCCATATACGTTTTTAAGGAATCCACCGCAGCCACGGAAGCTGTTCCGAGCAGATGATGACCGCAGCCATGTCCGTTCGTCTTTCCCGGGATCGGGCAGCGTTCCAGGTTGTCTGCTTCCTGCTGAAGACTGGAAAGTGCATCAAACTCACCCAGGAATGCGAGGATCGGCTTTCCGTTTCCCCATTCAGCGATAAATGCGGTCTCTTCCCCTGCAAGATCCGATTTGACAGAGAATCCTCTGGATTTCAAAAACTCCTGCTGAAGTTTTGAGGACTCATATTCCTGAAATCTCGGCTCCGCAAAGCCCCAGATCGCGTCGCTAATCTTTGTGTATTCGCTGCTCCTCTGATCGATCGTCGCTCCGATCTCTTTTCTGAAATCTGTTCCCATATATATGTACTCCTTTCTATTGTCTGCCTTATTCATTCGCACACTTGCCGTTCGCCACAACCGTGCAAGCACGTTTCTGGCTCACTTTCGCTCTCTTGATTCGCATGAACTTATCGTTCATGCGCACACTCGCCGTTCGCCATAATCGTGCAAGCACGTTTCTGGCTCACTTTCGCTCTCTTGATTCGCATGAACTTATCGTTCATGCGCACACTCGCCGTTCGCCACAACCGTGCAAGCACGTTTCTGGCTCACTTTCGCTCGTGTCATTCGTGTCTCTTCCCTGTTACGGTTTCGGTTATGATTTTCCAGACGGTAACTGCATTTACCATCGGCTCCGCGAACGAATTCTCATCAAAGGCCTTCTTCGGACTTACCTGGTTCATGAGGACTGCCAGCGCTTTTTTCTTTTCCGCGGTATCTTCCACCAGACAAGCAGTTCCGTTTCCACAGATACTCTCAAAACTCGTCGTAGACTTGCAGGCTGTATCATAATTGATCGTCAGGACATTCGCCCCGTAAATGCAATATGAGACATTGGGATTTTCTCTGATCCTGTCGAGTTTTGTTCCCTCTTTCGCTCCATGGAAGTACAGGATCAGCTTCCCGTCTTCCACTTCCGCTCCGTAATTCAGCGGAATCAAATAAGGACATGGCTCATCGTGGAACGCAACGGTACACACAGTTTCCCGCTTTGCGATCGACACGATATCAGCCATGTCCTTCAATTCTCTGTCTTTTCTTCTCATCCAGACCTCCATTCCAGCCGCCGGATACCGCACTTTCCCTGTCTGCTTCTTTCAGATATATTCAGACTATATTGCAGAAAAAGCACGATCCGCCAGACTTTCCGTAAGATGAGACTATCATATCATAAATTTTTTTATCCCACAAGCAGTATACGATCGTTTAAAATACCACCTGGACCAGAAACATATAGAACACTGTCCCAACCGCGATGCTGAGCAGCGTATTCCGTTTCCAGACATGGAGTCTGACAACAGCAGCAGACGCCAGAATTTCCGGGATCCCGTGCGTTCCCGCGAACAGATTCATATTTTTCAGGCAGTACACCACCAGCATTCCCATGATCGCATACGGAAGAACTCCGGACAGATATGTGATATATCCCGGAACCTCCTTCTTGCCGCCAAACACCAGAAACGGCAGAAACCTCAAAAGCATCGTCACACCGGCGCACACTGCGATCAGCGCTGCCGCTCTCAAATCTATCATCCGTTATCCTCTCTCCTTCCTGACTGGACATTTTCCTGCCAGACCAGTTTCATATGTTTCCCACCCAGTCAGAGTTTTCGTTCTTTCATATGCAAATTTTTCAGAAGCGTATCAGAATCATGCTGTTCTCTGAGCACTTTCTGTTCTCCTTCTCCCTCGCATCACCGTCAGGATCACCGTGATCGAGATCATCGACGGGATCAGGAACGAGGACGGTCCGAACACCAGCAGGCAGAGTGCCGATGCTGCCACTCCGGCAATTGCGCTTCTGTGATCCTTTGTACTCTTCCACTGTTCGGTAAACACCACAAGAAACAGCGCCGTCATGGAAAAGTCGATTCCCTCCGTATTAATGTTCAGCACGCTTCCGAGTACTGAGCCAAGCACCGTTCCGAATACCCAGTAGATCTGATCCAGCAGCGATACCAGAAAGAAGTATTTTTTCTCCTCCACGCCTTCCGGCACATCCCCGCTGCACACCAGCGAATACGTCTCATCTGTCAGCGCAAAGATCAGATACGGCTTATACGGCTTCGTATCTTTGTACCGTTCCACCATGGAGATCCCGTAGAATAAATGCCGCGCATTGACCATAAGTGTCATAAGCGCCGCCGAGATCAGGGACGCACCTCCCGTTATCAGATCGATCGCCACATACTGCATCGATCCGGCGTAAATAAACACGCTCATGGCGATCGCCCAGAAAACGCCGTATCCTTTTGCCCCGAGCAGCATTCCGAATCCCATTCCCAGGACGATATAGCCCGCCATGACCGGGATCGACCGCTTCCATGCATACCGAAATGTCATCTTTCTTCTCCTGTTTTATCTCACAATCACGTCTGTCCGTTTTCCCTCTATCAGCCGGCATGACAGTTATCGGAATTTTCTGTAATTTTTATAACTCCGTCCATTGTAAAATGCAACTATAATCTATCCGATCTTTGAAAATTTCTTCATAATACCGATAAATTCCAGAACCAGTGCTGATGGATTCTCCGCATACACGATCCCATATGGCACTGTGTAATCCCATTCACAGAGAATCGTGACTAACGATGGGTGAAGCTCTGCCCAGGTTCCGATCGTGACCATGACACTGTTGGTCCGGTCGCACTGATTGAATACTCCGGTGCCATAAGATGCAACATCCTGAATGTGGATCTGCGGATGATTTTTTTCGATCTCATCCCTCAGTGCATCTATAAATTTCGTGTCTCCGCGCTCTACCATCAGAAGATTTTCGCCGTAGAGATCCGGCAGACGGAGTTTTTTCCTGGAGGACAGCGGATTTTGCCTGGAAACCGCACAGCAGAGCGGGATCTCCGTCAACGGTAAGATCTGGCAGCGGCGCTTCCATCTGGTAGATGGATAGATCCCCGCCACAATATCAAGATCTTTTCCCAGATTTTCTAACACATTCAGCCACTCCGGATAAGTGTCATCAAAGGGAACGATCTGAAGCTGGATCCCCGGATAGTCCCTGCTGACAGACGACCACAGGTCAACAATTGTTTTACACGGACGAAGCAGTGAGTGTGCCGATCGTGATCCGCCGTGCTCACGCCGTTACTCCGCTGACCGCCGTTCAAAGTGAATATTCGATGATGGAGCGCATCATCGAAAATCTCGCCGATGTGGAACTGACCGATCAGGAATTTAAGCGGATCGAGGAGGCACTCTCCGAAATCACGATTCACGGAAACTGCACCGATGCGGATATCGCCAGACTTAAGAATATGCGTTAAAAACAGATTGCCTCCGACAACGCTCCCTGTCTCTTTTTAACCTCACACCCTCATCCGATGCACAAAAAGTCCTTCTTTCCATGTGTAAAAGGAAAGAGGGATTGATCTATTAAATAAAAAAAAGAAGCCTGTAAATACAAGCTTCTTTCATGCCGGTGACCGGACTTGAACCGGTACGGGGTTGCCCCCGAGGGATTTTAAGTCCCTTGCGTCTGCCTATTCCGCCACACCGGCAGACATATAAATATGTCGATGATGGTTTCCCATCGAGTGGGACCTATAGGGCTCGAACCTATGACCCTCTGCTTGTAAGGCAGATGCTCTCCCAGCTGAGCTAAGATCCCAGATATGAAATTTAAAATCCTTATTTCTAAGGAAGCGACCCGGATGGGATTCGAACCCACGACCTCCGCCGTGACAGGGCGGCGCTCTAACCAGCTGAGCCACCGGGCCAAAATATTTTTATCAATAGTATGAACCTTTTACCAGGTAGAGTGGACCTTCAGGGACTTGAACCCGGGACCGACCGGTTATGAGCCGGTTGCTCTAACCAACTGAGCTAAAGGTCCATAAGTTTAGGACTGAAAGCCGATGATCGGACTCGAACCGATAACCTGCTGATTACAAATCAGCTGCTCTGCCAATTGAGCCACATCGGCACATCAATGACCCCAAGGGGATTCGGACCCCTGTTACCGCCGTGAAAGGGCGATGTCTTAACCGCTTGACCATGGGGCCGCGTTCTCATTATTTGTACCAGCAGCTCAATATTGAAACTGGCAAAATAAAAACTCCCCGAGTAGGACTCGAACCTACGACAGCGCGGTTAACAGCCGCGTGCTCTACCGACTGAGCTATCGAGGAATATTTCCTTTGTTCTTGAGCTGTTCCTTAAGAACAGTGCTATTATATAATATGATTTCGCATCTGTCAACCCATTTTTTCATATTTTTTGAAAAATTTCTACACTTTCTTTTTGCAGCTTTCCAGCCCCGGATCATCAGCTCGCTGCTCCTCTCCTGCCTGGAATTCACGCTGAACACACATGAAATCCGATGTGTAATTTCAATCGGCATAAGTTCACCAATTCTTCTCAGAATTACTGTACTCTGCTTTGGTCGCGAACCATTCCCACTAAAGTACATGATTTCATGCTGTACATTTTTCGGATATACTGATATCATAAAAGGAACTTACCGGTAAGCATTCCAGGTTTACCGGTCATTCTCAACAGCAATTCTATATACATATATGGAGGAGATCAATCATGGATGAACGTTTAAAGCAGCAGCTCGACTTTACACTGGAGATCGATAAGGAGAAAAATATTTTCCGCCAGACGCATCTTTCCGGTCACGGCCGACGTGAAAATGATGCTGAACATGCCTGGCATATGGCGATCATGGCATATCTTTTGCGCGAATATGCAAATGAACCCGTTGATATTGCAAAAGTCATGCTGATGTGCCTGATCCACGATATCGTCGAGATCGATGCCGGAGATACTTTCGCATACGACGAAGAAGGATTAAAGTCCCAAAAAGCCCGCGAAGATGCCGCAAAGGAACGGATCTTTTCTATTCTGCCGGACGACCAGAAAAAGGATCTCACCGCACTCTTTGATGAGTTTGAATACTGCGAAACTCCAGAGTCCAGATACGCTCACGCCATGGATAATATCCAGCCGCTCCTCCTAAACCACAGTAACAACGGCGATGACTGGAAGCAGCACCAGACCACTTCCGCACAGGTTTATGGCCGCCATGCAAAGACAAAACTCGGCTCTGAGCGCCTGTACGAGCTTGCCGATCAGATGATCCAGGATGCGATCCAAAAAGGATTTATCCAGAAATAATTTCCAGATATCCAGACAGCATGTAAATCTGCTCAGTGCATCCCCTCTGCCTCTGTGGTTTTTGCTGCTGTCGGATGTCTATTGATGCCGCTGATCTCATGGATGCCTCACACGGTCGATTCCAATAATCTTCATTTTTTCGACAAACTTCATTTTTGCACGAGTGCACATCACTAGCACATCGTGCTTTTTTTATTTAACAGAAAGTATCGAAGACCTTCCTGATAAAAAAATGAAAACACACTTTGCAAGCTTCCTCTTGTCATATCGCGACAGTCGCCAAGGCCTCGCGTAGGCGCGGACTTTAGCTCGTTGTTCGCGCAAAATAAAAAGACCAGACATCTCTGCCTGGTCTACTCACACATACCTTCAAAACCACATATTGAATTCCATCAACCTTTGAATCTCCACTTGACCTTCCTGGATAAGCC
>NZ_QUEP01000010.1:333-128837 GCF_003478035.1 Clostridium sp. OF03-18AA | reverse complement strand
GGGTTCGAATCCCGTCTCGTGCTCTCAAAGAGATAGAAAAAGAGTCATCCGATGGATGGCTCTTTTTTCTATGTTCGAGCCCTGCCGGGCTCGAACGGTTCGAATGTCTACGCTCCGCTCCGGTCGTCGCAGTCAAACGTCCCCCGGACGTTCTGCGACGTCTCGTGCTCTCAATAAGATGTGAAAAAGAGGAGATATCCGATGGATACCTCCTCTTTTTTTCGCATGTTCGAGCCCTGCTGGGGTCGAACGGTTCGAAGTCTACGCTCCGCTGCGGTCGTCGCAACAATTTCAAATACTTGTAAAACATAAGATTGCATGGTATGATAAAACATGTTCGGAAATGCTGGTTGATGGCATAAATCCAATTCTGTTAATGACACGCAGGAAGGTTGGATCATTGCTTACGAGCTGATTAAAGGAAAAACAGACATGAAGAATATATTTGAGACGGATCCGGAAAGTCACTATCGATTTTCATGGGATTTCAAGGTGAGTGTCAATGTCTCCTGGCGGCAGTTTGCACAGGAAAAGTTCGTGCAGGATGTGTGTGATATTCTGGAGGAAGAATATTTTCCTGCCTCCAATCTGATCCTGGAATTGACGGAGCATTGTCAGGCGTTGGATGAACAGATCCTGAAATGGCATATTGCGGAATTTCACAAATATGGAGTTGGGATTTCGGCAGATGATTTTGGAAGCGGATATTCTTCTTTCAATCTGATGAAAACTCTGGATTTTGACTGCATCAAGATCGATCAAAGCTTTATCCGAAATATTCTGGTGCAGCCTGCCGATCAGATCATGGTCCAGTCGATCATTAATTTTGCAAAGGCACTTGGCGTATCGGTTTGTGTAGAGGGAATCGAAAGCGAAGAAATTTTTCGGTTTATCCGTGAGGCGGATCCGGGGATGTATCAGGGATATCTGTTTGCGCAGCCGCTGACGATCACAGAACTGGAGAAGTTTAAAAAAAAAGAAGCTTTTAATATGAATCATGAGAAAGGGGCATAGCTGTTTTAAGGCAGTTGTAAGCGTATGGGAAAACATAGGGATGGCTTTAAGAGCCGGACAGGATTTGTGCTGGCCTGCATTGGGTCGGCAGTCGGTATGGGGAATATCTGGAGGTTCCCATATATGGTATCGGATTGGGGTGGAATGACATTTTTACTTCCATATGTTCTATTTGTAGTTCTAATTGCGTCTACCGGCGTGATCGAGGAAATGGCGCTTGGCCGCGCGGCAAAGAGCGGACCGATCAGGGCATTTGGCAAATGTACGGAGATCCGCACCGGAAATAAGCGGACGGGTGAGGTGATCGGTGTGATTCCGGTTCTTGGCTCTCTGGCGTTGGCGATCGGATATACGGTGGTCGTAGGATGGATCTTTAAATACGCGTTTCTTGCGATCACTGGCGGGCTGTTCCGGATGGGACAGGATATGGACGCAATCGGCGGACTCTTCGATGGAACGGCATCGTCCTTCGGAAATAACCTTTGGCAGGTGATCGCTATGATCGTGACGGGCGTGATCATGGCTTATGGAATCGCAGGCGGAATCGAAAAAGCGAATAAGGTCATGATGCCCCTACTGTTTGTATTGTTTCTGGGACTTGGCGCCTACATTTTCACACTGCCGGGTTCCGGACATGGATACCGGTATATTTTTACATTGAATCCACAGGGGCTGTTGAATCCGAGATTGTGGATCTATGCTTTCGGACAGGCATTTTTCTCCCTGTCCATCGCCGGAAACGGAACCGTTATCTACGGCTCCTATCTGAGTGACGAGGAAAATGTAGTGAGTTCCGCGAGAAATGTGGCAGTTTTCGATACCCTGGCGGCGCTGCTTGCGGCTCTCGTGATCATTCCGGGAATGGCAGCCGGCGGGGCAGAGCTTTCTTCCGGCGGACCGGGTCTCATGTTTATCTATCTTTTAAATGTATTTAACGGGATGCCGGGCGGACGCATCGTGGAGCTGGTATTTTATATCTGCGTCCTGTTTGCCGGTTTAAGCTCTCTGGTAAACCTCTATGAGGCACCGGTGGAGATGATGCAGGAGCGTTTTGGATTGAACAGAAGAAGTGCCGTGATCGTGATCGCCGTGTTCGGAGGCGCGATCGCGCTCATGATCCAGGGAATCGTTTCCGGCTGGATGGATGCAGTGTCGATCTATATTTGCCCGCTCGGTGCCATGCTGGCGGCGATCATGTTCTTCTGGGTTGCCGGAGAGGACTTTGCGCTTACCGCGGTCAATAAAGGAACCAATAAACCGATCGGCGGCTGGTTTATCCCGTTGGGGAGATTTGTACTGGTGCCGGCGGCTTTTATCGCTCTTGTGGCGGGGGCACTGCTTGGGGGAATTGGCTGATAAGAGATACTTCCGTGTTTCGTCAGGAGAAATCTGAGGACGATACGTGGAAATTTAATTGAGGAGGTAATTTACAAATATGAGCAGATTAAACGAATTGCTCCAACAGGCGGGCAATATTGGGCGGAATGAAGACGGTTCGATCACACGGCTGGGATTTTCAGAAAAATATTTCCAAGTGCTTGAGTTTTTAAAAGGACGCATGCAGGAGCTGGGAATGCAGGTGGAGACTGACCCGGTGGGAAATCTTCATGGCGTATTGCAGGGGAGTGACCCGGAAGCAAAATCCATCGTGCTCGGTTCCCACATGGATACAGTTATGCAGGGCGGTGTTTATGATGGAATGCTGGGTGTGACCGGTGCCCTGGAAGTTGCGGCCCGCTTAAAGGAAGAAGGACGTACCCTGCGCCATCCATTGGAGATCTGGGGCTTTAATATGGAAGAGTCCAGTATTCTTGGCGGTACATTTGGAAGCAGATGCGTGACAGGGATGCTTGATCCAGACATTCCCGGATATGCGGAAAAATTAGCAAAGTTTGGCTGCAGTCCGGAAAAAGCAAAAGCAGCCAAGAGAGATATCAGCAAGTATGAGTGTTATCTGGAATATCATATCGAACAGGGCGATAAACTCGATCATACAGGAATAGATGTGGGCGTTGTCAGCGGAATCGTCAGCATCATCGACTATAAGGTAACGGCAAAAGGCATGAGCAACCATGCGGGCACAACGATGATGGCTAACAGAAAAGATGCGCTTGTCGGAATGGCAAAGCTGATCGTAGCAGCAGAAGAGCGGGCAAGAGAACTGAACGACACGCTTGTATTTACGGTCGGAAAGATCTCTGTATCACCCGGACAGGAAAATGTAATTCCGGGACAGGCTGTGGCGAACTTTGAGATGCGTCATATGGACAAAGCTGTAACAGATCAGTTCTATGCAGATATTCAGGCACTCGCAAAAGAGATTCCGAACTGTGAGTTTGAATTTGTAAATACCGGTGCCAAATATTCCACACCGTGTGATCCGAGATTGATCAAACTGATCGACGATGTCTGCACAGAAAAGGGAATCAGCCATATCATCATGCCCAGCGGTGCAGGCCATGACGCAAATTCGATGGCCCACGAAGGAGTTCCGATCGGTATGATCTTTGTCCCGAGTGTCAAGGGTATCAGCCATCAGGGCGACGAATATACAAAACCGGAACATATCGATATGGGGGCGGATGTTCTGTATCAGACTGTGTTAAAACTGGATGAAAATGGATTTTAATTTTATAGATGATTGAATGAATGGACAAATTTGGAAAACTATATAAATGAATGCGCTCACAGCTGCAAAAAATAAGCTGGAAGAGGGCGAGAAGATCGTACAGATCATGCAGATTACAGTTTATGTAAACTCTGAGCCGGATTTTACAAAGCAGCCGAAGATCGCGGATTTCGCGTCTGAGTATTTCTGCGAGGAGCTTGGTGAATCTGGTGTTGGAAGCCGTGCGGCTGTCGGTGTTGCGGTTCTTCCGGGAGAAGCGCCGGTGGAGATTGCGGTCATTGCGGGGGTAGGAAGTATAAAATATTAGATTAAGAAGGAAAAGCTGCTGCCAGAAAGTTGTGCAGCAGCTTTTTAACAGAAAATTTATCTCACAATAAATATAGAAAAACACTGTTTACAGAGAACTTCTTGGGAAAGGAAAACTTTCAATCACATTAGCGACACACTGGACAGACCGCATTATTTCGATGTTGGAGAACAGGGAGACAGACATCGGAATTGCCCCGCGTGTCTTTTATTCGAAGGCGGTGGAGGCTGTGCCGATCTTTAGGGAACCGTTATTTCTGCTTAGTTCAAAAAGCGTTTCTGATTACCCTGAGGTTGTGCAAGCACAGCAGTTAAAGCGTTTCAATGAAATCTATTTTGATTGGGGAACGGGGTTTGTGGAGTGGCATGAGAAGCAGATGAACCCGTTAGACCTGCCGCTTATGGTGACGGATACAACGGAGCTGATACCGGAACTTTTACGGATTCCTAATTCTTTCAGTATTATTCCTGCATGCATTTTTAAAGAAAAAGGAACTGATTGAGCAGTTTGAAAAGGAATGTAAAGAATATATACGGACGGTTGAGGACGTTATAAGTATTTAGCCGGAAAACATCTCTGCCGCCAGATTCGTAAATTCTTCCATAGCCTTTGATACATATCTCTTTTTCTTCCACATAACAGCGATGTCACGGCTTACATCATCGGAGTCCAGTTTGTAAAAAACGACGGGTTCATCGTGGTCAGACATGCGGACAACGGTGTCAGACAGGAGTGTGACACCGAGACCGGCACCGCAGGAGCGGTAGGCGGTGGCGAGCTGATCTAACTGCAGGCGGATATTTGGGGCAAAGCCATTCTGGGCACAGAGCCTTACGGCGCGCTCGTAGGCAATGGTCTCCGGGCGGAGCAGCAGAAAAGGGGCCTTTGCGAAGGAAGAGAGGGAGACGGAAGGCGCAGCCGGATCTAAATGAACACCGCGGCGAATCTCATCGGCGGTGAATGCCGCAGGAAGAAGGTCTTTTTTTATTCCCATAGAGGCAAAGAAATTTGGAGCATCTGGGACAGCGAGGAGAAAGTGGTCTTCGAAGAGGATGACGGAGTCGAAGGTGTCACCCTGCTGGTCCACCGGATCCACGAGGATATCGAGCGCCTCATTCGCGAGACGCTTTTGTAATTCAAGAGATGGCGCTTCCTGAACGTCCAGAGAGATTCCGGGATAGCGGCGGCTGTATTCGGCAACGACCGGGAGAACGATGCTGGAGAGAAAAAAACTGGAGGCGCCGATCCTCAGAGCCCCTGTTTTGAGGTTTGAGAGGTCGTTGCAGTAGACCTTCAGATCCTCTTCAATGCGGTGGAGCTTTTCCACGGCATCGATGTAGGCGCGGCCGGCGTCAGTTAAAAGAAGACGGGAGGAAGAACGCTCAAAGATGGGCTGGCCTAACTCCTGTTCTTCTTTTTTTACTGCGATGCTGATAGCGGGCTGGGTGATGTAGAGGTTTTTGGCCGCGGCGGAGAAGCTGCCGCAGCGGTAAATCTCGTAAATGTAGTCTTTGGATTGGAACATGTGGGGGACTCCTTTTGCACATAAATATATTTAATGAAAAATATCAATATTATAAATTTGATTATATATGAGATCCATGGTATATTCAAGATGATCAAGGGAGGGAATAAAAATTACTGTACACGGGTAGGAATTTTCTGAACTGAAAATTCCGTACAATACAGTGGTGGTAGTGGATTTTGCCGATTCAGAATGCGAAGCATCGGTAAAATCAGTTACTGTTTGCGCAAGGCGTGAACAGTAAAAGGATTTATGTGCCGGGAAGAGAGCTTTTGACGGATCAAAATAACAGCAAATACAAACAGCAGCACAGTGGAGACAGTTTCCCGGAGATGATGAAAGAACGTAGGCTGTGCAAAAAGGGAGAAGGAAATGAGTTACTTAAAAACATTGCTTATCATCTGCCCGATCTTCTTTATTTCGGGTATTATTGATTCCATCGGCGGAGGTGGAGGATTGATTGCGCTGCCGACATACTTAATGATCGGATTGCCGGTCCGCTCGGCTTACGGCTGCAACAAGCTGCAGGCAGGTCTTGGAAACCTGGTCTCAGCAATCAAGTATTTTAAAAACAACATGGTCGATCTGAGGATCGCACTGGTCTCAGCCATCACGGCGATGACGGGGGCATGGATTGGAACAAAGATCATCTTTCTCCTTCCGGAGGAGAGCATCCAGAAGGCCATCACGGTGGCACTTCCGGTGATCGCCCTCATCATGGTTCTCAGAAAGACGGATGCGAGAAACGTGATCATGAGAAGCGAGATCTCAAAAAAAACAGTTATTCAGGCCCTGATCGTCGGCGTGATCATGGGATTTTACAACAGTCTTTTCGGCCCGGGGATCGGTACCGTAGCGATCATCGCATTTACGATGATCATGCACTATGATGCGAGATGTGCGTCCGGTAACGGTAAGGTCCTCATCGTACTTACGAATGCCATCGCCCTTGTAAGCTATGTGAAAACGGGAAATGTCGCTTATGAGATCGCTTGTCCGGCAGCACTCTGTGCCATTGCAGGAAACCTCGTCGGCGTTAATCTGGCGATCAGGAAGGGCGAGAAGATCATCAAACCGGTGATGTTAGTCGTAGTAATCCTCACTGTGATCAAATTTGCCTGGCAGAATCATCTGTGGGGTTAAAGGCATAAAATTCAATAAGGTTTACCTGTTTTTGTTTACCCATACAAAAGGGCTGGTCTTACTGCGGACCGGCTCTTTTTATGTAACAGGAAATTCCGGGGAATTCCCTGCTACACAAAAGGCACGAACGTGCCAAGGATGCGCACAGTGTAAGACTGCCGGTATATTTGCAGGGGCCGGATTCCTCAGGGCTTGTTTTTAAGGCAGGAATGAGATAAGATAGTGTTAAAAGAATTCAGGAAAGAAGTGGAAAAACTATGTATGATGAGTTAACAAAAAATGATATAAAGAAGATGGAAGAGGAGATCGAATACCGGAAACTTGTGGTCCGGAAAGAGGCGATCGAGGCGGTAAAAGAGGCGAGAGCCCAGGGCGACTTAAGTGAAAATTTTGAATATTATGCAGCGAAGAAGGACAAGAACAAGAATGAGAGCCGGATCCGGTATCTGGAGAGAATGATCCGGACGGCGAAGGTGGTCTCTGATGAGTCAAAAGACGATGAGGTCGGTCTCTACAACACGGTGGACGTGTATTTTGAGGATGACGATGAGACGGAGACCTATAAGATCGTTACGACGATCCGCGGAAATTCCTTAAAGGGACTCATCAGTTCCGAGTCCCCGCTTGGAAGGGCACTTCTGGGGCATAAGGTCGGCGACCGGGTACATGTGCAGGTGAATGACAGGGCCGGATATGACGTGATCATCAAGCGTCTGGAGAAGACCGTGGATGACGGAAGCGATGCGATCCGGAGTTTTTAAAGAAGGCAGAGAGAGGTTGAGTATGAAGGATTTTAAAGTGGCGGGGTTTCCGCTGCCATTGTATGTCCTCATTCTGGCACTGACGGCGGCATGCATGTTTACGGGCTGTGTCCCGAAGAGTCTGGTTCCGGCGTTTTTGGTGTTGATGGTATTCGGTGAGGGCTTAAATGCGATTGGAAATAACGTACCGGTGGTGAAGACGTATCTCGGAGGATCTGTGATCTGTATTCTCGGTTCTGCGATCCTCACGGCAGGCGGACTGATTCCTGAGCAGACGCTTGAGACGCTCGATTATTTTGTCAATGACAGTGGCTTCCTGATCTTTTATATCGCGGCGCTGATCTGCGGCAGTCTCTTTAATATCGACCGGAATCTTCTGCTCAGGGCTACCGTGAAGCTTCTGCCGGTGGCGGTGATCTCTCTTTCTATGGGAATTCTGCTTTCAGGAATTATGGGGATCATCCTTGGGGAAGGTTTCTGGGGCGGGATCCTTTATATCGGAGTGCCTATGACCAGCGGCGGAATGACAGCGGGTACAGTTCCTCTTTCTGCCATGTATTCCCAGGCGCTCGGCGTGGAAGCGGCGGATGTGCTGACAAAGATGGCACCGGCCACGGTACTTGGAAACTGTGTAGCGATTATTTTTGGCGGTCTTTTAAACAACTTCGGAAAAAAACATCCGGAGACGACCGGAAACGGTGTATTGGTGAATGATGGAAAAACGGTGAAAAAGACACCGCCATTGAAGCCGACATTTGCGTCTTTATGCACCGGGATGATCATTGCGTTTGCCTTTTATCAGCTTGGCGCGATCTTACACAGATTTGTTCCTGTGATCCCGACGTATGCGTGGATGATCATTGCGGTCGTGCTCGTGAAGGGAACCGGCATCATGTCCGAAGAGCTGGAGGATGCGGCAAGAGAGTGGGGGCAGTTTGCCATTAAGAGCTGGACGGCGGCGGCACTTGCTGGGATCGGCTTTACCCTGATCGATCTGAATACAATTTTAAAGACTTTGACACCGTTATATCTGATCACGGTGGTACTCATCGTGGGGATCATTACGTTTACGGCGTCAGTTCTTGGAAAGCTGGTTGGCTTTTTCCCACTGGAATCTGCCATCGCAGCGGGGATGTGTACAACAAATATGGGCGGTTCCGGCAATGTAGCTGTTTTGAGCAGTGCGCATAGAATGGAGCTTTTGCCATTTGCGCAGATCGTTACAAGATCCTGCGGAGCGCTGATGCTGACGATTGGAGGAATATTAGTGCAGATGGTGGGGTAGGATCTGGATTCTGTATTGTGAGCAGCAGGCTTTTGCACCTGCTGTGCTTGTTTTAGTAAAGTATGGGATTTTTGCCCGTAACTGTGAGGCACTGAACAGTTACATTATGCATTACAAACGGGGGAGTGGCAAAGATGGAACTATATCAGCTTCGATATTTTGTATATGCGGCGAAATATGAAAATATCACGATGGCGGCGCAGGAATTGAATGTATCCCAACCTTCCATCAGTAAGGCGATCCAATCACTGGAGCGCGAATTAAAAACAGAACTGCTCCGGAAAAACGGAAGATCCTGTGTGCTTACCCATGATGGGTATTTATTGCAGGAAAGGGTGGTTCCTTTGCTTGAGGAAATAGAACGGCTTCCGTTGGAATTCCACAATAGACAGAAGAAGAAACTGATCCGTTTGAATGTTTTGACCGGAGGACTGCTTGTTCCGGAACTGATTCGCGAATTCCGGGAGGAAAATCCGGATGTTTTTTTTCAGGTATTAGATCGCAGAGAGGCAACGAAGTGGGATGTCTGCATTCGAAGTACACTGCCTCAGTATGTGTTCAGCAATGCAGTAAAATTGATGGAAGAGCCATTGTGTCTCGCGTTTCATAAAGATTCGTGGTTGAGAAATGTGGAAAAAGTCAGGTTGTCGGATATCAGAAATGAAAAATTTGTTATGCTGAGAAGTGGAGGAAGTATCCGGACGATTTCAGACGCAATATTCGAAAAAGAAGGGATTATTCCGGATATTGCATTTGAATGTGATACTGTTAATATTTTGAGGCGCATGGTGCAGGAGGGGTTAGGAATCGCCATCTGGCCAAGGTATTCCTGGAGAGATCACCTGAGAAGCGAGACAGATTTTGAAAATGTCTGTTACCGGCCGATCGATAACAACGAATTCAAACGATCTCTGTATCTGATCCTGCAGAAAGATCTAAAAATGACAGAAGAATTGGAGGAATTCTGTAAATACACGGAAAAATATTTTAATAGTATCAAAGAAGAATAAATAAAATTGTGCCAAATTCATTCGAAATGAGAATGTAAGTTATTCATGAATAATATTTGAACAATAAATATAATTAATATATAATTAACCTATAAAAGAAAGCGCATCTTTTTAAGAATCAGCCATATGAAGCTATGGTGAAGGCCTGAAAGACCTTCTTAAAAAGGAGCGCTTTTGTCGTGTTTATATCATTTTTGTTACCAGTAGTTGTTGATCACAAAAGGAGGATGAAGCATGTATCAGGTATCAGAGCGGGTAAAAAAACAGTTTGAATATACAATGAGTATTCCATGTGTAAAGGAAGCTATGAAATTTATACAGGAAGATGAGAGGAATACGATTGAAGAACAGAAAGAACTGGTTCTCATAGAGGCTCCGACGGGGGAGGAAGAAAAACGCGCAGCGGTTATGATGGAAAAATTTAAAGCTCTTGGTCTTGAAAATGTTCACATTGACCGCGGTGGAAATGTTGTTGGCCTTCGAAAAGGAAGCGGCAAAGGACCGAAGGTATTGATCGAGGGTCATCTGGATACAGTCTTTCCATTTGGAACGGTACATGGCGTAGAGGAGAGAGACGGATTCCTCTACGCACCGGGAATCGGTGATGATACGAGAGCACTGGCAATGCTGTTGGGACTTTTAAGAGCATTGAATCAGAACGAGATCAAGACATTCGGAGACATTGTATTTGTGGCAACTACCCGCGAGGAAGGTATGGGCGGCCTCGGCGGAATGAAAGATTTCCTGAATGATAATGACGACATTGATATTTCACTCACAATTGATAACAATGACATGAGTGTATTGATCTTCGAGGCGACAAGCGGAGAGACCTACGAGGTCAACTTTTATGGTATCGGCGGTCATGCGTTTGGAGCGTTTGGCGAGATGGCACAGCCGATCCATGCAGCAGCCAGAGCAGTTGCGAAGATCGCTGATTTTACAGTTCCATCAGATCCGAAGACAAGCTTCTGTGTCTCAAATTTCCACGGTGGAACTGCGGCCGGAGTGCATGCGATCGCATCGCAGGCAACCATCAAATTTAATTTCAGATCAAATTCACCGGAGGAGCTTGCAAAGCTTCGCACAAAAATTTTTGACGCGATCGAAGAAGCATGCCGGGAAGAAACAGAAAAATGGGGAAAAGATGAGATCACATGGGATAAAAAACTGATCAGTCAGGTTCCGGGCGGAGTTCAGGATTCCCATACACCACTGGTAGAATCCGCGTGGCTTGGTTTGAAGTCTCTGGATATTGAACCGGTATTCCATAAAGGTGGCTGCACAAATGCGAACGTAGCGGTTTCGAAAGGAATTCCATCGATCTGTCTTGGACGCGCGTTTGCACCGGATGAAAATAGAAAGAATATAATGAATCATAGTGTTCATGAAAAGTTTCCGATCACCGACTCATATAAGGCAGTTCAGCAGGCATTTATGGTATTGATGATGGCAGCAGGAATCGACGGGGAGACTAATTCTGTTGTGGAGGGAAAATAGATTATGAAGAAAATGACACTGATTGCTACAGGTGATGCGTTTATCACAAGAAGATTTCCGGAAGGCGGTTATGAAGGATTTGAGCAGGTCAGAGACGTGATCAGTCAGTATGATGTGAAATTTTCGAATCTGGAGATGACATTCCACAATGAGGAAGGATATCCGGCAGCATTTTCCGGAGGAACCTGGGCAATGGCAGATCCAAGAACCCTTGATGATATGAGATCGTTTGGTTTTAATCTGTTTAATACAGCAAATAATCATTCCTGCGACTACAGTCATGGAGGCGTTCTTGCGACCATCCGGAATCTCGAAGAGAGAGACATGATCTTTGCCGGAACAGGAAAAAATCTTTCCGAGGCATCAAAACCATGCTATCTGGAGACGAAAAACGGACGTGTCGCAATGATCGCAGTCTCTTCAAGCTTCCATGAGTCAGGAATGGCTGGTGGACAGAGCGCGGAACTGGTCGGAAGACCGGGATTAAATCCGCTGCGATATGAAACGATTTACCATGTCACGGAAGAGAACTATAAAAAAGCCGAAGAACTGGCGGCGCTTACAAAGATCAACGCAACAATGGAGCGGTCCGTTAAAAATGGATATAAGAATCCGCCGGCTTCCGGAACACTGCCCTTTGGAACATACAAATTTGTGCTGGATGAAAAAGACTGGATCGAGAGCGTTCCATTCCCGGCTGATATGGAACGTGTCGAGAAGGAGATCATTGAGGCAAAAAAACAGGCAGATATCGTTCTTGTAAGCTTTCACGGGCATGAGACGGATGGGGAGGACACAACGGTTCCATCCATGTTCCTTGAGACATTTTCAAGAAGATGTGTGGATGCGGGAGCAGATGCGGTAATCGGACACGGACCGCATGAACTTCGTGGAATTGAGATCTATCACGGAGCGCCTATCTTCTACAGTCTGGGAAATTTCCTTTTTGAGACAGAAACTGTGGAAAAGCAGCCTTACGATGCATACATGAATAAAAAAATGCCGCTGGATACCAAGGTAGGTGCTTATATGGATGCCCGTAGTAAAAACGGCACGGCCGGATACGGAGTGCTTCCGGAGATCTGGTTATCCGTGATGGCAGGCTGGACCATGGAAGACGGACATGTGACAGAAATCAAACTGTATCCGATTTCTCTTGGAATGACAGAAAAAAGGCCGCAAAAAGGAGTTCCGGTGTTGACCGGTGATGAGAAAGTACTGGCATACCTGGCAGAGCTTTCAAAACCTTACGGAACTGAGATGGAAATTAAAGACGGTGTAGGAACGATCAGACTTTAAAGGAGATAGAAAGAGTAAAGTCCTGAGCGAAATTGATCGGGACAGGGAAGAACTTGAAGAAAACGATCGGAATCGATATAATCAATATAAAGACAGCGCACCTGTGTAAGAATCGGCTCATCATCAGGTGCGCACAGAAAAAATGAGAGGAGTACCCATGAACAAAATCACAAATGCGTCAAGATTTCTTTTTGAGGAACTTGTATCCAGAATACAGGAACGTTCCAACGCAGTGGGAATCGCGGTTGCGATCGTTGACCGAAATGGAAAGACTCAGTATGAAAAGTTTTTTGGATACCGGGATCAGGAGAGAAAACTGCCGATCGATGAGGATACGATCTTCGGATTAGCGTCCGTCACGAAATCCTTTGTGGCTTTATCGATCATGCAGTTAGTCGAAGCCGGAAAAGTAGATCTGGATGATCCGGTGAGCAAATATATTCCGGAATTTACAAACCGTAATCAGAAACCGATAAAGGTATGGCACTTTTTATGTCACACAGCGGGCTTTTATCCGATGCACCGCACGATCATCAATGAGATCGCGCAGAAGGCAGGACTGGATGAAAATGAGACAGGGGATTTTGCGTTCTGTGAGAAGATCGCATTGGAAGGAACAAAGGCAGTAGCTGAGCTGCTGGATGCCCAGACAAAGGAAAACGGCGGTCTGATCGGAGATCCGGGAAACTACATGAGCTATTGCAATGATGGTTTTGGACTTTTATCGGAGATCGTGCGTCGTGTCGGCGGGGAGAACAGCTTTGCGGAATATGTGAAAAAACATATTCTTGAGCCTCTTCATATGGAGCGGAGCAGCGGAGAGTATGTAAGACCGGCAGCGGATGCGAATGCGGCAATTCTCTACAAAATGCAAAAAGGTGTCATGACCTCCGGCAGAGATTACCATGACAATGCATTTTCTCTTGGCGGAGCCGGTTCCCTGAAATCTACGCTTGCAGACATGAAAAAATACATCTGCATGTATCTGAATTACGGAAAGGGAATCGATGGAACAAGGATCCTCTCCCAGGAGGGTGTACGGACGATGTGCCGCCCAAGAATCGATTATCGCCCGGAGAGCCATTATTGCTTTGGTCTTTCGCAGAAGAAGCTGGATGACCTGACGGTTATGGAGCATGGCGGAAGCCTGCCAGGAGTTTCGTCGAATTTATCCTGGTCGTATGATGCCGGAGTGGGCGTTATGGTACTGTGCAACACGTCGGGCGTGCCGGTTAGCACGATTGCGGATGCAGCAATGCGGATGTATCATGGAAGAAATCCGATCGAGGACCGATTTGTTTATCAGGAGACGGAGTGGGATGCGGAAAAGAGAAAGGCGATGTGCGGCACCTTCCGTTCAGATGAAGATAACAATATCACGATCTTTGAAAAAGATGGAAATCTGGCAGTCAAAGAGGGAGAGACGCTTCTTCGATTTGTGCCGGTGCAGGAATTTTTAGGGATTGTGCGCAACCCGGATAAGGATGGCTACGTGAGATTCTTCGAAAATGAGAATGGTGAGATCTTTGCAATCGGATACGGTGGAAGAATGCTGCCGAGAGTAAAAGACTGATTGGATCAAAGTCTGAGTATGAAAAAATGCCGGGTGATCGGGAAGACCGATCATCCGGCATTTCATGATTCTGATAGGAATATGTCAGCTTCACTGACCAGAATCACGTGCAAAGTCTCACGGAAGTTTCGACTTGAATTTGACTGCCGTGCGGATCCATACAGTGTGTTTTATATGACGATCAATTAGTGGATAAAGCCTTCAGCCCACTTTTTAAAGTTTGCGAAGTCCTCTTCGTTCGGATGGGAGAGACCTTCTGTGTACGTATCGCGAAGAAGCTTTCCCTTCGCGTCCTCCGGGTCCTTTTCGAGCATTGCGGCAAATTTATCGGCGACTGCCGGCTGCATTTTTCCCTGGCAGACGAAGCCTGTAAGAACGGTGTTGTTTACGGGAATATTTGCCTCTGCCTGCTTTAAGATCGAGTGGATGTAATCAGGAGCTGCATATCCGGCTGTGCCGAAAAGAGCGATCTTTGTATTCTGAAGGTTTTTTAAGAAGATCCGTGTCCTGTCATCACAGCTTCCTTTATCGGTCCAGAAGCCGGCGAAGATAAGATCCGCACCAAGCTCCGGGGAGTAATGGGACGTATCACCGAAATAAACACAGTGCTCATGCGGAAGGATATCATGGAGACGATCTGCGAGTGCTGCAGTATTTCCGGTTTTACTGGAATAAACGATTGCATATTTCATTGGCATTTCCTCCATTTACTGTAATGATGCGGCAATTGCGTCTGCAAGTGCGTCAAGCTCAGTTTCCTGATTATTTTTCAAGGCTGATTTAATGGTTACATCTGCCTCGAGTACATGGATATTTTTCATTGTACCGAGGATTTCACCCATCTGCTTTGAGGTGGTTGCCGCCCAGGTTCCATTCTGGATCAGGGCCGCGGTACGGTTTGTAAGACCGTGGGCTGCAAGCTGGTGGAGAAGTGTGTCCATATTGCAGAAGATACCGCCATTGTAGGTGATAGATGCAAAGACCATCGCGGAGGTACGGAACGCGTCTGCAATGATGTAGGACGGATGGGTCTTGGAAACGTCAAAGACGGAAATATGGCGGATGCCGCGGTCAGCAAGCTTTCCGGCAAGGATATCGGCAGCTTTTTCCGTATGGCCGTAAACAGATCCGTAGGCGATCGTTACAGATTTCTCTTCCGGTGTATAGGAGCTCCATTTGAGGTATTTATCGATGAGCCATGGGAGATCTTCTCTCCAGATCACGCTGTGGAGCGGGCAGATCATCCGGATCTCGAGTCCGGCAGCCTTCTTTAAGAGACCCTGTACGGACATGCCGAATTTTCCAACGATATTTGTATAATAACGTCTCGCCTCAGAGAGCCAGGCACCCTTATCGTCGATCTCGTCAGCAAAGATATTTCCGTCGACAGCGCCGAAGGAACCGAAGGCATCAGCGGAGAACAGGATCTTTTCTGTCTTTTCGTATGTAACCATAACCTCCGGCCAGTGTACCATCGGGGCCATCACGAAGGTAAGTTCGTGGGAGCCAAGAGAGAGGGTATCGCCCTCTTTTACCGGAATCGCGCGGCTGTCCACATCAAAATCAAAGAACTGTTTCATCATTCCCACAGCCTTTGCGGTGCATACGATCTTTGCCTCCGGGTAAGCGGCGATCACATCGGCGATGGATGCACAGTGGTCCGGCTCCATGTGGTTTACGATCAGATAGTCCAGAGTGCGGCCGTTTAAGGCGGCGGTCACATTTTCGAGAAAATCGTGGGTGAAGGACGCGTCCACGGTATCGAAGAGTGCTGTCTTCTCGTCAAGAAGAACGTAAGAGTTATAGGACATTCCCGTAGGAACCGGATAAACATTTTCAAAGAGAGCGATGCGGCGGTCATTGACGCCGACCCAGAAGAGAGAATCTGTAAGCTTTCTTATGTTATTCATGTTAGAAACCTCCTGATATTAATATTGCTGTGGCGTTTTCCGAATCTGCCAGAACGAGAACGGTGAAATACCGGAAAGGTACGGGCTTCTGAAAGAGTCACAAAAGGTCGAAAAATAAAATTATCTGGACCTATATATTCCTATTGTTGGCGAATTTTAACAATATAAAAGCAAATTCAGACAAGACAGAAATATTGACGCAGATATACTATCATTTTAAATGGAAAACCTTTGGAAAGCAAGTAAAACCATCCTGTAAAATCTTAAAAAATTATTAAATACCAGTTGACAAGTGGGGGATGAAGTCATATAATTCATTTGAAATTGATATTCGTTATCAATACGACTGTTCCCACAAATGGTTTGGTGAAAGGTGATGGAAATGCTTACAGATGTAATTGTTTTGTTGCTGGTTGCTATGGCCGTGATCGGTGTGATAAAGAGCATCCGGAAACAGAAGAAGAGCGGTTCCTGTGGGGGCTGCTGCGGTTCCTGCTCCGGGTGCAGCGGATGCGGCAGTGTCCATTACGATACAGCTCCGAAAGCTCACAAGGTCTGAGTGGATGGGCGTGTAAAGAGGAGGAAACATGATGCCAATGACATTTTTACGTGCCGGTGAGACCGGTATGATCCAGCGTGTCGGCGGAGCAGAGGACACAAAGAGATTCCTCGCGAATCTTGGCTTCGTGGACGGCGCGGCAGTGACAGTGATCTCTGAACTCAACGGAAACCTGATCGTAAACATCAAGGATTCCAGAGTCGCGATCAACAAGGAGATGGCAAAGCACGTTATGGTGCAGTAGCTGTGAAAAAAGACGGTAACTGTTCAGTAGTTTGCATTATCCGCAAGGAAGTGCAGACTGGGAAGAATGGGGCAGTTATGGATGATGAAAGTTCAGGTGGGAGATTTCCCACTTTGCTTTTTCCCCAACGGTTAGTATGCACTAATTAGCAATAGCTAATCAAAAGCTTTTGGAAAAATTTCACAAAGGACAGGGGGAATGGATCCGGACCGCAGGAGCGATCCACAAGGATAGAAAGGAGAAGACATGACATTACGTGAAGTTCCGGTACATACAACGGTTAAAGTTGTAAAGATCAACGGAGAGGGCGCATTCCGCCGCAGAATCATGGACATGGGCATTACCAAAAACAGCGAGATCTACGTTCGTAAAGTAGCACCGCTCGGTGATCCGGTCGAGATCACGGTCCGTGGATATGAACTGTCTTTGAGAAGAGACGATGCGGAAAGTGTCGAAGTCGTTACAGTCTGATGACGGGATAAATGTTTTGCCTGATGTGTATGCAAAGCATTGGCAAAACCTGGTTGCTGTCCGCCCGGAATGTGGACAGCAGCAATATAAGTGCAGGAAAATAGGAGGATGAAAAATGGCTATCAAAATTGCATTAGCCGGAAACCCGAACTGTGGTAAGACGACCATGTTCAATGCCCTCACAGGAGCGAACCAGTACGTCGGAAACTGGCCGGGTGTAACAGTAGAGAAAAAAGAAGGTAAATTAAAATCTGCCAAGAGCGGTGAAGAGATCATCATCACAGACCTTCCGGGTGTTTACTCCCTTTCCCCGTACACACTGGAGGAAGTGGTCAGCCGTGATTACCTCGTTCACGAGAAACCGCAGGCGATCATCAATCTGGTAGATGCGACAAACATTGAGAGAAACTTATATCTGACGACCCAGATCCTCGAGATCGGCATTCCGGTCGTGATCGCGTTAAACATGGCTGACCTGCTTGCAAAGAGCGGGGATAAGATCGATGTGAAGAAGCTTTCCGAGATCTTCGGCTGTGAAGTTGTTGAGACTTCCGCATTAAAGGGCACAGGACTTAAGGAGGTTGTCGAGAAGGCGATCGAGGCAGCGAAGAAGAATGAGTGGAAGAACCCGGCCGGCATCTTCTCCGGAAGCGTTGAGAATGCGATCGGGAAGGTTGAGGAGGCTGTCGGTGATGCTGTGGACGCAGACCAGAAGAGATGGTTTGCGATCAAGCTTCTTGAGAAGGACAGCAAGGTCATCGAGCAGTTACATCTTCCGGCATCCGCTATGGCAGCGGTCAACACGGAGGTTACCCGTCTTGAGAAAGAGCAGGACGACGATACAGAGAGTATCATCACAGACGAGCGCTATACATACATCGGAAGCGTGATCGACAAAGCCGTTAAGAAATCCGGCAAGAAGCTCTCTACCTCCGATAAGATCGATAAGATCGTTACAAACCGTATCTTAGGTATCCCGATCTTCGCGGCAGTAATGTGGTTCGTTTACTACATCTGCGTAAGCACACTTGGTACCATGGGTACAGACTGGGCAAATGATACATTCGGCGGCGGCATTCAGGAATGGGCAGGCGCGGCACTCGCGGCAGCAGGCGCAAGCGACTTCATCCAGAGCCTTGTTGTAGATGGTATCCTCGGCGGACTCTTCGCTGTATTCGGATTCCTCCCGCAGATGGCACTCTTATTCTTAATGCTTTCCATCCTTGAGGATTGCGGATACATGGTACGTATCGCATTCGTCATGGACCGTGTATTCCGTCACTTCGGACTTTCCGGTAAGAGCTTCATTCCGCTCCTGATCGCATCCGGCTGCGGTATCCCGGGTATCATGGCTTCCAAGACCATCGAAAATGATAACGACAGACGTCTTACCATTATGACAGCCACATTTATTCCGTGCGGCGCGAAGCTTCCGGTCATCGCTCTTTTAGGCGGCATCATGGTCGGCTGGACATCCGGAGATTACTCCGATGCGGGAAATACAGCATTCTTAATGTACGCGTTAGGTATCGCCTGCGTTCTTGTAGCAGCGATCATGTTAAAGAAGACAAAACCGTTCTCCGGCGAGGCAGCGCCGTTCGTTATGGAGTTACCGGCATACCACATTCCGTCAGCCAAGACTGTTCTCATGCACACCTGGGAGCGTCTGTGGGGCTTCATTAAGAAAGCCGGAACGATCCTGTTCCTTGCCTGCGTGATCATGTGGATCCTCTCCACATTTGGTTTCGAGAATGGTGCGTTCGGTATGGTAGAAGATACAGAAAACTGCTTGATGGCGATTCTTGGAAGCGCTCTTGCATGGATCTTTGCTCCTCTCGGATGGGGCAAATGGCAGTGCGTTGCAGCGGCGATCTCCGGATTCTCCGCAAAAGAGGGTATTGTTTCCACAATGGGTGTCCTTGCTAATGTCAGCGAGGATCTCTCCGAGGAGACAGACGTTGTCGCAGCCGCGATCAGAGACTGGTTCCCGACAATGGCAGCAGCCTTCTCCTTCCTTGTATTCAACCTGTTAAACTCCCCGTGTCTGGCGGCTATTTCCACAATGGCCCAGCAGATGCAGTCCAGAAAGTGGTTCTGGTTTGCAATCATCTTCCAGAACGTATTCGCTTACTGTGTAGCACTGATGTTCTACCAGTTCGGACTTCTTATGGAAGGTGGTTCCTTCGGAATCGGCACAGCAGCAGCTGTTGTTGTTCTTCTCGGATTCCTCTATATGCTGTTCCGTCCGGATCCATATAAGAACCAGAAGAAGGCATCCCGCCGCTCTGTAGCAGCATAATACCAGTACTCCATTACTCACCACCAACAGAGGTAGGAGCCTTCTCAGCTGAGATAAAGATCCAGGTCAGAAGTATATGTTACTTCTGGTTCTGGATCTTTTCTTTTCCGTATTACACGGTTTGATGGGAGGATTCATAGCTTATAGAAGGAGAATTGTGAAGATCTGACCGTGATTCGGAAGGTCTTTACAGAGTGAAGGAGATAAAAATAATGGGAATGATCATTCTTGGAATCCTGATTCCATTTGCCGGGACAACAATAGGGGCAGCAAGCGTTTATTTTATGCGGAATGGGATCCGGGATCACGTGAAAAAGGGATTGTTGGGCTTTGCCTCCGGTATTATGGTGGCAGCTTCCGTGTGGTCTCTTCTGATTCCGGCCATGAGGATTTCCGCGAATCTGGAGCGTCTTGCTTTTTTGCCGGCTGTGGCCGGATTCTTCTGCGGGATCCTGTTTTTGATGTTTCTTGATGGCCATGTGCCACAGCTTCAATTTGAAACAGAGAAGCCGGAGGGGATATCCGGTACATTGAAAAAAACGACGATGCTTGTTTTAGCGGTAACACTCCATAATATTCCGGAGGGAATGGCGGTGGGAGTCATGTTTGCCGGGCTCCTTATGGAAAACAGCGGGATCACGCTGGCGGGAGCGTATGCTCTGGCAATCGGGATCGGGATTCAGAACTTCCCGGAGGGAGCGATCGTTTCCATGCCGATCCACAGTGAAGGAATAAGCAAGAACCGTTCCTTTCTGTATGGGACGCTCTCCGGGGTGGTAGAACCGGCTGCTGCCGTTCTGACACTGCTTTTATACCGTCTTCTTGCTCCGATTCTCCCTTATCTGCTGGCTTTTGCGGCTGGAGCGATGATGTATGTGGTGGTGGAGGAGCTGATCCCGGAGACTGCGGAGGGAGAGCACTCGAATATCGGAACCATCGGGTTTGCAGTCGGGTTTGCCTTGATGATGATGCTTGACGTGGCACTTGGGTGATACAATATGGACGATTGAGTGTCATCTGTCTGCCCGCTGTTCGGTGGAAAAAAGACAGAAAAACAAAAAGAAAAGTGGATATCCAGAGTCCATGATGTGACTCTGGGATATCCACTTTTTATTTCCGGCAATCAGATTTTTCAACACGGATCAGTCAAATTGTCAAAATTACATCTATTATTGGTAATGTTTGCATAATTAGAATCTCTTCCACGTACCACGATAGAAAAGCAGCAGCAGCGGGAACAGCTCCAGACGTCCGGCAAGCATATCGAAGGTCAGGACCAGCTTGGAGAAGTTGGAGAAGAGCCCGAAGTTCTGGGCCGGGCCTACAAGTTCCAATCCCGGTCCGATGTTGTTTAAGGTCGCCGCGACGGCGGTAAAGTTTGTCACAAGATCGAAGTTGTCGATGCCGATGAGCAGCACGGAAATAGCGAAGATCAGGATGTATGCCGCCATGAAGACATTTACGGAGCGGAGGACCACATGATCCACCGCGCGTCCCTCAAAATGGATCTTGCGGACCTGATTCGGATGGAGACTCTGGGAGAGCTCTTTTGTCAGGGACCGGAATAACAGCACGACACGGGACACCTTAATGCCGCCGCCGGTACTTCCCGCGCAGGCACCGATAAACATTAAGAGCACCAGGATCGTTTTCGGGATCGTTGGCCAGAGGTTAAAATCCACGGTGGCGAAGCCGGTGGTCGTGATGATGGAAGCAACCTGAAACGCGACATGGTGGAACGCGAGGAACAGGCTGTCGAAGAAATCCCGGACGAAAAACGTGATGACAAGGATCGACGCGGCAATGATCCCGAGGTACCATCGCGCCTCCTCGCAGCGCAGTGCTTCCTTCGGCTTTTTCATATAGAAGAGGAAGTACACGTTAAAGTTGATGCCAAAAAGGATCATAAACACGGTAACTACGCCCTGCAGGTAGGTGGAATAGCTTCCGAAGCTGTCATTCTTGATACCGAAACCTCCGGTTCCCGCGGTGCCGAAAACGGTACACAGGGAATCAAACACCGGCATCTGTCCCACAAGCAGGAGAACAAACTCCAGAACCGTCAGGAACAGATAGAGTCCATAGAGGATCTTTGCGGTGGACTGCACCTTCGGGACCAGCTTTGTGACAGAGGGGCCCGGGCTCTCTGCTTTCATGAGGTTCATATGATAGCCGCTTCCGGTAAGCGGAAGCAGGCAGAGAAGGAACACGAGAACTCCCATACCGCCGATCCAGTGTGTAAAGCTCCTCCAGAACAGGATGCCGTGCTGAAGCGGTTCCACGGCGGGAAGAATGCTGGCACCGGTCGTCGTAAATCCGGACACAGTCTCAAACAGGGCATCTACCGGATTTGTGATGGATCCGCTTAAGAGGAACGGGATGGAACCCATGATACTCATGACGATCCAGCTTAAGGCAACCGTCACGGAACCTTCCCTTGTGTAGAATACCTTGTTTTTCGGCTGCTTGCGGACAAGGATCACACCTGGGATCAGGCAGAGGACGATCGTGATGAAGAATGCCAGCGCGCAGCTTTCATGGTAGATCAGGGAGACTGCCAGGGACGGCACGAGAAGCGCCGCCTCCACGTCCAGAATCCAGCCGATAATATAAAAGATCATCGAATAATTCATGGAATCGCTCCTTTATGATTTTAAGATATCCCGGATATCACCGAGACCGCGGTTTGTGGTCACGAGAATCACGGTATCCCCGACCGTGATCATATTCTGACCGCGGGGGGTGAGGATCTGACCGTTTCGGTTGATGCAGCAGATCAGAAGGTTGTCCTTTAAGTTTAAGTCCATAAGCGGCACATTCGTGACAGCGGAATCCTCTTTGATGGAGAATTCCAGTGCTTCGGCACGGCCGTCCAGAATCTTATACAGCGTTTCCACGTTGCAGCCGATGGTGTTCTGGCGGGCACGGACGTACTGTAAGATATAGTCTGCCGTCAGGTACTTCGGGTAGATGATGCTGTCGATACCGAAGCTGTCGATCACGTCATCGAAGGCGATCTTATTGACCTTTGCGATGAGCTTTGCATTGGAGTGGAGCTTTCCGTAGAGGGCGAGGAAGATATTCTCCTCGTCAAGTCCGGTGAGGGCTACAAGGGAATCGGCGTAGGTCAGGCCTTCTTCCAGAAGAAGATCCCGATCACTTCCGTCCCCGTTTATGATGTCAGCGCCGGGAATCACCTCGCTTAAGTAATCACAGCGCTCTTTCCGCTGCTCGATGATCCGGACACGGAACCCGATCTTTAAGAGGTCCTGGGCGAGATAGTGGGCGATGGTGCCGCCGCCGATGATCAGGGAATTTTTTACGGATTTTGAGCGGAGACCGATCTTTTCAAAAAACTGAGCCGTATTTTCAAGCGATCCCACGATAGAGAGGATATCCGTATCCTGAAGGACAAAGCTTCCGTTCGGGATCACGACCTCGGATCCGCGCTCAACGGCACAGATCAGGACATCGCATTTTAACTGTCGCATGATATCCATGACAGTTTTTCCGCCGAAACCGATCTCAGGTTTTAAGCGGAAACGGAGAAGCTCGACACGTCCCTTTGCGAAGGTGTCGATCTTGATGGCGGACGGGAATTTTAAGAGCTTTAAGATCTCTCTGGCCGCCGTCAGCTCCGGGTTGATGATCATGGAGAGTCCGAGCTTTTCCTGAATGAAGCGGATCTCCTTATTATAGAGCGGGTTTCTTACGCGGGCGATGGTGTCACAATGTCCGGTCTTCTTCGCCATCAGACAGCAGAGGAGGTTTAATTCGTCCTCGCCGGTGACAGCGATAAAGAGGTCCGCGCTTTCCACACCGGCCTCCTGCTGGATATTGAAGCTGGCGCCGTTTCCAACGATTCCCAGGGCGTCAAACTGGTTGGAAAGATGTTCCACTTTCTGCGGATTCATATCGACCATAACGAGATCGTGGCCCTCGGCGCTTAAGCGCTCCGCAAGGCTCACGCCGACCTTTCCGCAGCCGACAATGATGATCTTCATATGTTTACCGGTCCTTTCAATTAATTACGCTTCCCAGCGTCCGGAAGCGCCGCACGGGAGTACGAGTTTGGAACTTGTAACCGGAAGTCCGATCTCCTCGGAGCTTACAGTTCCGCCGAACTGCGGAACAACGGCTGTTCCGAGCATATAAGTCAGCACCGCCGGGGCGAGACCGGTTGTGTAGGAGTTGATCAGGTAGAATAACGGCTTGTCGGAGAGGAGCTTTGCACACAGCTTTACTAACGGGTAGATTGCGTCCTCGATCTTCCAGATCTCGCCCTTCGGGCCTCTTCCGTAGGAAGGCGGGTCCATGATGATCGCGTCGTAGTGGTTTCCACGGCGGATCTCACGCTCTACAAATTTTACGCAGTCATCCACAATCCAGCGGATCGGTGCGTCCTCAAGGCCGCTGGACTTCGCGTTCTCCTTTGCCCAGGCGACCATGCCCTTGGAGGCGTCAACATGGGTCACGGAAGCTCCGGCTTTCGCGGCTGCCAGTGTCGCTCCGCCGGTGTAGGCGAAGAGGTTTAAGACTTTGACCGGGCGTCCCGCGTTTTTGATCTTTTCGCCAAACCAGTCCCAGTTTGCCGCCTGTTCCGGGAAAAGACCGGTGTGCTTAAAGCTGAAGGGCTTTAACTGGAAGGTCAGGCCTTTGTAGTTGATGCTCCACTGCTCCGGGAGACTGAAGAATTCCCACTCGCCGCCGCCTTTTGAGCTTCTGTGGTAGTGGCCGTTCATCTTTCTCCACTGTGGTGCCTTTTTATCGGTATCCCAGATAACCTGGGGATCCGGACGGACCAGAATATATTTTCCCCAACGCTCCAGCTTTTCACCGCCGGAACAGTCGATGACTTCATAGTCCTTCCATCCATCTGCTATCCACATAATTGTATTCCATCTCTTTCTTTAGACTTTTTTTGCGTAAAAACAGATCAGGGGCATAAAATGCCTATGATATATTAGTATAATAGATTCGGGGGATACTGTCAAATAGGAGTGGGGATGGAATGCGGGATGTTGGCGGAAATATGGGGAACATGAACGGAAAATGTGTCTTTCTGTGGCGGGAATGCGGCAGAACTGTGGTGGGGACTTAAGAGAATTGACAGGTATTTTCTGTTGAATAATCAGGGAGTTACTGGTAAAATAAAATCAGATGTATTGCGAAATGAAAAATACGGCCGGAAGGCAGAAATCCCATCGGCGAAGCTGATCCGGAATGGATGTTGGCGATAGTTATGCGCCTTTTGGGGTACAGGAAGGAGACGGAGCGAGTGAAGAAAAAAGGGTTAAGAATACTGGCAGCAGCGGCGGTCCTGACTTTCGGATGTCTGACGATGAACGCCTACGCAGCGGAAGGCTGGGCGCTTTCCAATAATATATGGACGTATCTTGATAAAAACGGAAACCGCGTGACGAATGAGTGGAAAAAGGGCGCGGACAATCTCTGGAGATATTTAAACAACAGCGGTGAAATGGCGGTCAACAGCTGGGCCGACAACGATTACTATGTGGATGCTAACGGAATCATGGTGGCGGATAAGTGGATGCAGATCGTGTCCCCGTACAGCAGAGACAGTCAGACCTACTGGTTTTACTTCGGTTCCAGCGGAAAAGTCACAAAGGACACCTGGAAGAAGATCGATGGAAAAAGTTATTACTTTGACGCTGACGGAATCATGCAGACCGGCTGGACCGAAGATGGGGATTACTATTTAAGCTCCAGCGGAGCGATGGTGACAGGATGGCGATATCTGGAACCGAAGGACGAGGACAGCAGCCTTTACGGAACGGAAAGCGATGATGGAAAGTACTGGTTCTATTTTTCCGCAAGCGGAAAGAAGCAGAGTCCGTCGACCAGCGATGACGGCGGAGAGTATAAGGTAACAAAGATCGATGGAAAATACTATTGCTTTGACGCAGACGGACGGATGCGCACCGGCTGGGTGTATTTAGAAGGTGATCCGGAAAATTCAAGTAAGAGTTCGATTGCGGATTGGAGATATTTCGCGGAGAGCGGGATCCAGAACGCTACGGTCGGCGCGGCGATCCCCGGCTGGCTTTCCTTAAACCCGCCGGAACAGCTTCAGGACAATGTGGATGAGCCGGTCGTATGGTATTATTTTGATAAAAACGGCGAGCCAAAGACCGGACCGGAAGACGGAAAAGCGTCCACGAGCGATTTTGTCCGCATCAATGGAAAGACGTATCTCTTCGACCAGAAAGGAAATCCGGTCAAAGGATTAAAGAAGGTACGGATCGGATCGACCAGCGAATATACGTCCTACTACTTTGATAAGTCATCCAGAACCTCAGTAAAAGGAAAAATGACCGTTGAGGAAGGCGATGGAAATAAGATCACGTTTTATTTCAATGAAGGGACCTATGCAGGCCGCGGAACAAACGGCGTGAAGAACGGATACCTTTATTATATGGGAAAACTTCAGCAGGCAGACAGCTCCAGCCGCTATGCGCTGATCAGCATTCCGAATGGAAACGGCAGTTATCAGACGTATGTGGTAAACAGCTCCGGACGTATCTCCAAGAATACGACGGTAAAGGACCGCGATGGAAACAAATATAAAGTGAATTCCAGCGGGATCCTGACGCATATCAATGACGAGGCAGCAAGCTCCACGGAAGATTACGGCGAGCCGACTGAGCCGGTATTTGAGAATGACTGATATGGATCCAGGATAAATGATAAAGGATTTTTTGAAAGACCAGGGGCAGAGATGTTCCTGGTCTTTTCTTTTGCATTTCGTGCAGAATTTTGACATCTTGTGTCGAACCGATTGACACGCCTTGTTTTCTAATGATATTCTGGCGACAGAGACTTGAAGATAAGAGGGAGGCGGATCGCATGAGATATAATTTTAGAAGATGGATGGCAGGATTATTGACGGCAGTGATGGTGGGATCCACGATCATATCACCAGTGTATGCGGAATCAGCTATGATTCGACCGGATACTGATTTTGAAGTATATACGGCGAGTGATGCAGTGAAGGAGAAAGCGACACAGTCAGACACGGTGAGAAAACCGCAGAGGGCGAAAAAAGATGAATTATTGAAGCTTAAGGCATCGGACTCCAATGCGCTTCTCAGGACATTGAGTGCCGCAAAGGAGTATGATCTGAAGAATGGGGAAGTGATCATTGATCGGGATGGCGATTACACGATCAGCGGCACATATAAAAAGACGACTGGAACGGCCCATATAACGGATCATGTGATCACGGTGAAGAAGGATGTTTCTGCGACGATCACTTTAAAGGGTGTGTCAATTGAAACCGCAAATGCGAATACAGTTAAAATGTCCTGTATTGAACTTGAAGAGGGAGCGGATGTGACGCTGGTTCTCTCCGGAATGAATAACCTGTATACAGTCAGCAACTCCGGCGCGGCGATCCATGTGCCGGAAGGAAGCAGCCTGACGATCCGGGCAGGATCTGATCAGGATGTCCTGTATTCGTTTGCGCGCGCTTATGGAGCTGGAATCGGAGGAAACAGCGGAGAGGGACATGGCAAGATCACGATTGAAAGCGGAACGGTGGCAGCTTGTTCTGGAATGAGGCTGACAGATAAAGGACCGGAAAAAGGAACGGAATCGGACAGTGGAGCCGGAATCGGATCTGGTTCGGCGGGAATTGGCGGTGGTATGATTACAATCGCTGGTGGATCCGTTTACGCCGCAGCATCTGTTGGAGCTGGAATCGGTGGTGGATATAAGGGAACATCGGGCTCTATTGTGATTTCCGGTGGAGATGTAGAGGCATGGGGCGGAGAGTATAACAGTACAGTGAAAGCTGTTGCAATCGGTCCAGAGACGGTCGATGGTACGGATAATAGTTTTACATTAAAAGCCAGTGAAAAAGAAAAAGCAACGGCAGAATTCCTTGGAGTTGATCCAACCAAAATATACACGGTCGATATTGGAAATGAGCAGACCATCAAGTATCCGGGAACCCGTGTGAAGATCAGATATGGAGAACAGACACGAAATGGGAAGATTACCGTTACTCCGGAAGAAGGCGTTACCTATTCTGGAAACGGAAGAGTTGAGATCGCCGGATCTGGTCCATATACAGTTACAATGAAATATTCTGGGACAGCGACAAGTGAATTTATTGAGATCAAGAGCAGCTGTACCGTTACTTTGAAACAGCTCAATATTTATCCGAAGGCACAGAATGTTCCTGCAATTGATATCGATGCGGGACTTGAAAAAGTGACCTTAAAGCTGGAGGGCAGAAATATTCTTAAGGGCGCTGAGCTTGCGGCGGCGATCGATAATCATGGGACTCCGCTGGAGATAACAGGAAGCGGAAGTCTGGATGCCACAGCCGGTTCCGGGTCAGCGGCCATCGGTGGAAGCTACTCTTTATATTCAGTGCCGATAGGTAAAAATATTACGATCTCCGGGGGTGATCTGACCCTGCGGTCAAATGGAGATGGAACTTGTCTGGGAGCTGGTGCTGCCGGCAGCGCAAGTACGGGAAGCGCAGATAATCTGGTCATTTCCGGTGGAAATGTAAACTTGATCAAGAGCGAGGGCGGTTATTGTATTGGATCGACAGACTTTGATGTTGCTTCGGAACCGAATATCCGGATCACAGGAGGAAATGTCACAGCGACGGTGTCCGGAGACACAGGAAAAATCTGTCAGAGTCCTATCACGATAGCGCCTGAAAATGGAAAAACAGCGACACTGTATACAGGAAACTCAGCTCCGGGAAGCGCGGTTCTCGGGCTGCGCGGGGAAGAAAAATATGAGCCCGTGTCAGAGAAGTATATGCGTGTAAAGTTTGGAACACCGCATAACCTTACTGTTACGGGAGGAACGATCACCTCAACAGAGTCCGAATTTGCGGAAGGTGAGAAAGTGCCGGTCAGCGCGAGTGCCAAGATCACGGATGGAGCCGGAGAAACCTTGTATTTTGCAGGATGGACGGTTAAAAAAGGAAGCGGAACGTTTGCGGATCCTTTGTCTTCCGGAACAACATTTACGATGTCCGATGTGGATACAGAGATCAAGGCGAACTATACAGGTGGATATTCTGTTACAGTTGCTGACGGAACCATCACCCCGGGACAGGAAAACTATGCGCCGGGCAGCACTGTCACGATCACAGCGAAAGATAAATCTTCGGAAAAATTATGTTTCGATCGCTGGGAGATCACGAACGGAAACGGAGAATTCTTAAACGGAACGGCCAGTCAGAAAACGGCACAGCTTAAAGTAAACAGCAGCCTGTCCGTAAAGGCGGTCTATGTTTCCGGGCACAGCCTCACGGTAAATAATGGAACTGGAAGCGGAGCTTATAGAACTGGGGATATAATCGAGATCACGGCATCTCTACCGGCGGGATCAGAATTTTCATCATGGACGCTGGATTCTGGCTCAGGAACCTTTGAAAACTGCTACAGCAGCACGACAAAATTCACGATCGGATCAGAAGATGCTGTGGTCACAGCCCAGTATAAGGGCGAAGGACTCACCGGTGACTTCATCGTGAGCGGTGGAATCCTGGGAACAGATTATAAATATGAGAACGAAACACTGACCATAACGGGCAGCGAAAAATACGAGATCTCCCTGAAAGAGGGCATTGAGACGACTGGAAATCAGATCACGGTTCAGGGCGGAAAACCTGTAATTACGCTCCATAGCGTAAAAGTGAATGGAGACTGTGCGCTCAGGATCAAGGATGAAGCAAATGTGACGTTGATCCTGGATGGGGAAAACTCCATGTGTTCCAAAAAATCGAACTGTGTGTATGTGCAGGACAATTCTTATCTCACGATCACGAGCATTCAGGGGGATGGAAGCTCTGCGGGAACACTGCGTGCAGAAGGAAATAAGTCTGGCGAGATCAATCATGCCGGAATCAGAGGCGGTTCCATTACTGTAAAAGGTGGAACAGTTATCGCTAAAGGTGAATATGAAGCGGCAGGAATCGGCGGAGACGCGCGTGTACAAAACAAAAATTTCTCCATTTCGATCGAAGGAGGTACCGTGGAAGCTGACGGCGGCTGGGGAGGTGCCGGCATCGGAAGCGCAAACCAGGCAGGCGGAAATGTCAATATCAGTATTTCCGGCGGAACCGTAAAGGCTGTCGGAGGCCAGGGCTCTGCCGGTATCGGAATCGGATATAATAGCTGGGCGAAGAGCAGGATAACGATCACCGGCGGAAGGACAGACGCAAAGGGAGGAAGCAGGGGCTCTGGCGAAAATACGACCAGCGGTGTCGGGGCAGGCTCAAAAAATGATGATGTGGAGTTTTTTATTGATGAGAAAGCGCTGATCATGCACGGACTGAGTTCCGCAGATGAGAATGTTACAGCGCAGGAGATCAATCAGAAGACCAAAAGGATGGGACGCTGCGCGGTCATTTATTTTCAGGCCGATGAGAGCGGAGAGGACGCTTCGATCTCACTGACGCCGGAGACGGAGGTAATGTATCCTGGAAGTTCAAAACAGTTTACCGCAGCTGTTAAAGGAGCAAAGGATCCGACGGTGGACTGGCGGGTATCCGGAAATACCAGCAGCGATACAAAGATCAGCTCCCTGGGAATCCTGACGGTGGGTGCGGATGAGAAAGCGGAAACACTCAGCGTGACAGCGAGCTTAAGGTCATATAATAAAACTGCATCCGCCGAGGTAACAGTGGAACAGATCCAGACAGGTCTTGTGGTTGATTCAAAAGAAATTGAAGTTGGAGATTCTGTTTCGGCTGTGATGACGGTTCCGGAAGGAATGAGTGGACAGATCCGGTTTTATGTAGATAAAGCCGCGGTGGGAAGTCCGATCACATCAACGGGAGGCGAAACATCGTTTCCGATCGGAAAAGAACTTCTCCCGCTGGGAACACATGAGATCTATGCGGAATATTACGGAAACGGATTCCGGGTCAAGAGTGGACAGATCTCAGTGGCTGTAAAAAAACGTAATCCACAGATTGTAAAATGGCCGGAAGCTATAAAGGAGATCCATTATGGTCAACAGGCATCAAATGCCGGACTGCAGGGCGGAAAATCTGGAGATATACCTGGAGACTTTGGTTTTGATGTCGCATGGCCGGAAGTGGGAACAGATGAAGCTCTGTGCCACTTTACGCCAAAGCCAGAGTACCGCGATACATATGAGACGATCTACAATAAAATTAAGATTAAAGTTTTGCCGGCAACTCCGAGAGTCGAGGAGGATCCTGCGGTAAATATTCAGTATGGACAGTCCCTGAAAGATGCGGTGATCTCTGGAGGAAAGGTGATCAATCCAAATTATAGATTAGGGCAGATGATCGTGGATGGAAAATGGAGCTTTAAGGATCCAGATTCTGTACTTTATCCAGATACATCCTGCGCAGTAGTATTTACCCCGGAGGATACGAAAAACTACACGGGAGCGACTGAAAAAGAAGTTTCGGTTACTGTTTCGGCGGCAAAACCAGATCTCACTATGGAGCTTGACCGGGAGACACAGGTTGCAGGAAAGTGGATAACTGTTTCGGCAAAAGCGAAAAATGCGTTTTCTCCTGCACTTGAGGATGTACCGGAGATCCGAATTTCTTATCAGATCGGGGATGGAGCTGAGCAGACTGCTTCAGGAAATGAGATCCAGATCCCTATTGGGACCGCTGTCGGGACGATCATCACGATCACGGCGAAAACAGCTGCTGTTGATGGCAGATATATTGAAACTTCCGAGACAAAAACGGTGACAGTGGCAGACAAAACGATCGTGGATAAGCAGATATCTGTGACGATACCTGATGTGGAATATGGCAGCTCACCAGTTCCGAAGGGAACATTTGCGGGAAATGTGGATGGAGATGAGACATGGGCTTACACGTACAGTGTGGATGGTGGAAATACATGGAGTACGGAAGCACCGAAAACAGTGGGAAGTTATCTTGTAAAAGCTTTTTATGAGGATGACTCACAGAAAGGAGAGAATATTTCTTCCTGGAATATTATTCCCAAAACGGTGATTGTGGCGGGCATTGTACTGGAGGAAAAAATCTATGACGGAAGAACTGACGTGAATGTGAGATCAGTAAGCTTTGGCGGTCTTGCAAACGGAGATACTCTGGAGTCAAAGGATTATTCTGCAGCAGCAGAATTTGAAGATGCAAATGCGGGAACAGATAAAAAAGCTTTTGTAGAGGTTTCCTTATCCGATACGGAAAATGCAAAGAATTACGTTCTGGATCAAACAGGAAAGTTCATTCTTGATGGACAGAGCATCAAAAAAGCCGAAGCGCCCTCTGTTCCGGAGATCTCTGAGGCGTACAGCTATGGAATAAGCGGAGAGCAGGAGATCGTTCTTTCCGGATTCCCGGAAGACTGTGGAGAGATTTCTGGCGGAAATGCCGATATTATATCTGATGAGTCCGGCATCCTGGAAGAGAAAATTGCCGTAGAGGGGACGCAGTTAAAATTCGCGCTGAAGAAGAATGACAGATTACAGATCGGAGCATCAGCAGTGATCCGGGTCAGTGGCGTTCTTACGGAAAACTATGAGATACCGGATATTCAGGTCGTAATCTCTCTGAATGACAAGAATGAGCAGCATCCGATTGCGGGAACGATTACGTTCCAGCTGAATGGTGATGAAAAAACATTCACAGCTGAGATCGGGGCTGTCGAGGGCGCAGAGTACAGTTTTGACGGTACCACCTGGTCAGACAACAACCGGAAAGATGACTGCCAGCCGGATACCCTGTATCACGGATGGATCCGTCTGAAGGAGACGGAGACAGAAAATGCGGGACCTGCGGCGGAGGTTTCCGGAAGAACTCCGAAACTGGCAGAAAAGCCGCCTGTGGACGGACCGGAGAAGCCCGGAGATGGCGGGAATACTGGAGGAGACAACGGCACAAAGCCTGGAGATGGCGGAAATGCTGGAGAAGATAACGGCACAAAGCCTGGAGATGGTGGAAATTCTGGAGAAAACAATGGCTCAAGACCAGGAAGTGGAACTGGTTCATCCAGTTCAGACTCTTCCAAACCGGAGATCAGTGAAAGAAAGCCGGATATCAGCCGTGACAGTAAAAAGGGATATATTGATCCTGTAAAGGGAATTATCCCGGGCGCTGCGAACAAAGCGGTAAACGATGGACACAGCCATTGGATGAAGGATAAGAATGGCTGGTGGCTGAGATACAGCGATGGCAGTTATGCGGCAGGAAAGATGATCGTGGGAGAGCACGATAATATGCAGACGGTTGAGCATCAGTGGGAACTGATCAACGGAAGCTGGTATACATTTGATGAGCAGGGATATCTGCGTGTTGGACTTTTCTATGATGCCGGTTATAGGGGCTGGTTCTATATGGACGAAAATTCCGGAATGCAGACTGGCTGGGTACTCATCAATGAAAGATGGTATTTCTTCAATCCGGTTTCTGATGGAACAAGAGGAATGATGTTTATCGGAAGAAAAACGCCGGATGAGTATTTTGTGACGGAAGATGGCAGCTGGGACGGAAAGACAAAATAATAAATAAGAGAACAGCCAGGTGAAGTGAGAAAACTCCCTCTTTGCAGTTTATGGGATAAACGCGCAGAGAGGGAGTTTTTATCATTTATGAACCTAAAAATTCAGAGAAATAATCAATGAAAGGCAGTCTCATTAAACTTCTTCACCATTGATCAAAACGTGCTGGATCACGCCTGTCACATCAAACGGGCAGCCGTCAACAATGACAACATCGGCGTCTTTTCCTTCTTCCAGAGAACCGACACGGTCAGCGATGCCGATATGCTCGGCCGGGTTGATGGTTACGGCGCGGAGTGCCTCATACTCGTCCATACCGGCTTTGATAGCGAGCCCTGCGCAGAGCGGCAGGTAGTGGAGCGGAGTTACCGGCGCATCTGTGATGATGGAAACATGACATCCGGCTTTCGCGAGAATGCCAGGTGTCTCCCAGGTCTTATTCTGGAGCTCAAATTTGGAGGCATGTCCGAAGGTCGGACCTACCGCGAGCGGGAGATTTTCCTTTGCGAGTTCATCCACGATCATATGGCCCTCTGTCACGTGCTCCAGAGTCAGGCCGACACCGAATTCTTTCGCGATACGGATCGCAGTGAAGATATCGTTTGCCTGATGGGCATGGGCTTTTAACGGGATTTCATGGTTTAATACCGGGATCAGAGCTTCGGACTTCTGGTCGTAAGCCGGAAGCTTGGAGGCGTCATCACCGGCAGCCTCGATCTTTGCCTTGTAAACCTTCGCTTTATTTAAAGCCTCGCGGATTTTTGCGGCATTTGTCATACGGCTGGAGATTCCCTGTTTCTGGTAGCAGCGTTTCGGGTTTTCACCGAAAGCGCATTTCATAGCGACGGGGAATTTAACGATCATATTGTCAACACGGGTTCCAACCGGTTTGATAGCAGCGAAGGTTCCGCCAATGGAGTTGGAGCTGCCTGGACCGGTTGCGAAGCAGGTAACACCGGCTTTCGCGGCCATCTTCATACACGGGTCAAACGGGTTGATTCCGTCGATCGCCTGTACCTGTGGAGTTACCGGGTCATTCAGTTCATTGTAGTCATGTCCCTCGTAGCCGATCCCGTAGCCGTCAAGACCGATATGGCAGTGGGCCTCAACAAATCCCGGATAAACCTGGAGTCCGGTGGCGTCGATAACCTCAGCACCGTCAGCAGAGAGACCTTTTCCGATCTTCACGATCTTTCCGCCGTCGATCAGGATGTCAGCGATAAAAGTTTCCTTTGATACCGCTGTGTGAAGTGTTCCGTTCTTGATACAAATCATGGGAATTCCTCCTCTTTTCAAATCATAACTCCATCATACATGAATTGCGAGAATATTTCAAGGATTCTTTCCGTACAGTAGTTAAAAAAAGTTACGATTCACGCTTTGCGCAAACAGTAATAAAAAAAAGGAACTATTTCATCTTAAAAGATGAAAAGTTCCTTATATTTGAGTTATGAAACTACATTCACCGGTGTTCCCTCAAGGAATCCCTTTACATTTCCGGCAAGGATGGAAACGAGGCGCTGTCTTGTTTCAAGTCCCTTCCAGCCCATATGCGGGGTGAGGATCACGTTGTCGAGGGTGTAAAGCGGGTTGTCGGCTTTCGGCGGCTCAGTTTCCTGGACGTCGAGGCCTGCGCCTGCGATCTGGTGCTTTTCAAGCGCTTCGATCAGAGCCGGTTCATCGATGAGAGCACCGCGGGAGGTATTGATCAGGAATGCGGTCGGCTTCATGAGCGCAAGAGTCTCTTTATTGATCATATGCTTTGTCTGCGGAGTTAACGGGCAGTGCAGGGAAACATAGTCACTGTTCTTTAAGACTGTCTCAAGATCCACATAGTGGATGCCGTCTTCGTCGGCTCTCGGTGTTCTTGTATACACGAGAATATTCATATCAAGAGCTTTTGCAATCTTCATTACAGTCTTTCCGATATGTCCGGCACCGATGATTCCTAAAGTCTTTCCGTTTACCTCAACGTGCGGAACCTGGAGATTTTTCGTAAAGTTATCATGGTTTCCGTTTGCCAGCATTTTCATCTGGACCTGCATGGTGGAGCTTAAATTTAAGATCATCATGATCGCTGTGTGGGCTACGCGCTCGGAGCTGTATGCCGGGATATTGCAGACGGTGATCCCCTTCTCCCTTGCGGCATCAAGATCCAGATTGTTGTATCCGGTACCGGCCTCACAGATCAGCTTTACGGAAGCTGGAAATTTGCGGATCAGGTCACCGTTTACCGGCATCTCCTTTGTGACGATAATATCAGCTCCCTCAATGCGCTCTAAGAGCTGTTCCGGTGTGGTATCATCGTAGACGGTCACGTCGGAAGAGAGAACAGAAAAGTCGAGATTTCCGTCAAAGTTCATTTTTTTTGCGTTTAATACAACGGTCTTGTCGCTCATGGGTAAATCCTCCTGCGAAAATGATAATAAGAAAATTGTGCGTGCTTTGGCGCTATATCCATTATATATCGGTTTTTGAAATGTGACAATAAAGAGTTTGTGGTTATAGGTTATGTGAATCGTTTTAGTATTGTCGTGGTCTGATGGGGATTCCGAAGGTTTTATTCGTCTGAAACTTGTGTGTCAGGGAGCGATACTTCCGGAAAAACTTAAATGGGCCTGTGAGACAGTAAATGGGAAATATGCCACTGCCTAAGTGCTGGAAATTAGCGGGAAGCTACTTGCGCTGTCCGGATTTCGGAAGTATACTTATGCCATAATATTTGAAATGGATGGAATCATATGCTTGGATTAAAACCGGTAAAACTGATGCCTGCGAGGGAGCGGGTTGCTTCGGCGCTCAGAAAGGCGATCATATCGAGACAGATTAAGGAAGGCGAGACGCTGGCGCTCGAGGCGACGGCTCAGGAGCTTGGGGTGTCGATCACTCCAGTGCGGGAGGCATTTCAGATCCTCGCAAGGGATGGGCTTTTGGAACTGAAACAGAATAAAGGAGCCATCGTTTTAGGGGTTACGGAAAAGACGCTGCGGGATCACTATCAGATCCGGGCAGTGCTTGAAGGGTACGCCTGTGTGCTCTGCGTGGAAAACGGGGCAGATCTCTCTGCCCTGCAAAACTGTCTGAAGGTATCGGAGGAGATGATCGCTTCCGGAGACAGCAGCAGATATTCGGATATGAACCAGTCGTTCCATTACGAGATCTGGAATGCGTCGGGGAATGAGAAGCTTGTGACAATGCTCTCAGAACTCTGGAATGGACTTTCCATGGGAGTCCAGACGACGGAGAGGGAGTACGCGAAGAAATCGTTTGCGGAACATAAGGAAATTTATGAGGCGATTGCGGCGAAGGACGCGGAGACCGCGAGAGCGCAGATGGAGAAACATATCAGGAGAAGCCTAGAGGATATGCTGACACGGTACAGAGAATAAATACAATTTATCTATAATGCACAAAAACATAAGCTACAAATTAGACAGTATGATGAAAAAGTAAAATTGGTATTGACTTTTTCATCATACTGTTTTATTTTAAATGCATAAATTGTATACATGATAAAAAATAAAATATCAAATACAAGAAATCAACATGCAGACGAAAAGCAAATGGCTGCCGGAAGTCAAAATTAAAGCACGGACAGTCAAAAAATTTTAAGGAGGTTATATGATGAACAGAGAGGAGCAGGTGGAGAAACTTACCACATATATCGCCCATTTTACGGACTATATCGGAAAGCATCTCCCGGACGATGTAAAGGCAAAAATTTCAGAATTAGCAGAGGCGGAGACAAACCCGCTTGCAAAGTCCATCTATGAGACAATGAACTTAAACCAGAGATTAGCCTCTGAGTTAAACAGACCGAGCTGTCAGGATACCGGTGTGATCCAGTTCTGGGTAAAATGCGGAACAAAGTTCCCGCTGATCGATGATCTGGAAGTTCTTTTAAAGGAAGCGGTTGTCCGTGCGACTGTGGATGCCCCGCTCCGCCACAACAGTGTTGAGACTTTTGATGAGTACAACACCGGAAAGAACGTCGGAAAAGGAACACCGACCGTATTCTGGGATATCGTCCCGAACAGCGACCAGTGTGAGATCTATGTCTACATGGCAGGCGGCGGATGCACACTTCCTGGAAAGGCGATGGTTTTAATGCCAGGTGCCGGATATGAGGGCGTCGCGAAATTCGTCCTTGACGTTATGACAAGCTATGGCTTAAACGCATGTCCTCCGCTTCTTGTTGGCGTCGGCGTCGCAACATCTGTCGAGACCGCAGCACTTCTTTCCAAGAAAGCACTGATGCGTCCGATCGGAAGCCACAATGAGAATGAGCGCGCTGCAAAGATGGAAGCACTTCTTGAAAAAGGTATCAATGATATCGGTCTCGGACCGCAGGGAATGGGCGGAAAAGCATCTGTTATGGGTGTTAATATCGAGAATACCGCAAGACATCCATCTGCCATCGGTGTAGCAGTAAATGTTGGATGCTGGTCCCACCGCCGCGGACACATTATCTTTGATAAAGACTTAAATTACACGATCACAACACATTCGGAGGTGACTTTATAATGGTTGAGGTAAAGAACGGAAAAAAAATTCTGACAACACCGATCAGCGCTGAGGATCTGGAAGGAATCCATGTCGGTGATATCGTATATTTAAACGGAAGCATGACGACCTGCCGCGATGTGGCACACCGCCGTCTCGTGGAAGAGCACAGGGAACTCCCGGTCGATGTAAAGGATGCAGCGATCTTCCATGCCGGACCGATCATCCGGCCGCTTGAAAATGACCAGTTTGAGATGGTTTCCATCGGACCGACGACAAGTATGAGAATGGAAAAGTTTGAAAAAGAGTTTGTGGAACAGACCGGGGTCCGCGTGATCATCGGAAAAGGCGGAATGGGACCGAATACGGAATGTGCATGTAAGAATTTCAAAGCGATCCACTGTGTATTCCCGGCCGGATGCGCGGTTGTGGCTGCGACTCATGTAGAGAGGATCGTGGAGGCACAGTGGAGGGATCTCGGAATGCCGGAAACGCTGTGGCACTGTGAGGTAAACGAACTGGGACCGCTCATCGTTTCGATCGATCCGGACGGAAGAAATCTCTTCGAGGAAAATAAGGTTACATTTAATGAGAAAAAAGACAAGGCGTTAGAGGAAATCTATCCGCAGGTAAGTTTCATCAAATAACTGGAAGAAAGCAGCAGATCAAAGAGATGCTTCCATAGATCGCTGCAGGTTCAGATAATACGGGGGAGTACAAGATGGATAACAAACTGGTCATCTGTATGGTCATTTTTGCACTGACACTTTTGAGCTATATCATCAACAAGATCCCGATGTGGGTCACGGCACTTTTATCACTCAGCGCACTTTACATTACCGGGTGTGTGGATGCGAACGGAGCACTTGGGGGATTCGCAAATGTCAACACGATCCTGATGGGCGCCTGTTTCATGGTGGCGTCGGGATTCCGCCGCACATCTCTTGTAAAACTGATGTGTGACTGGCTCCTGAAGCTGACAAATGGTTCTTTTATGAAGGTATATTTCGGATATCTCCTGCTGGGAGTGCTCCTGACAAACTTTATGAACAGCCCGATGGTGGTCTACGCGATCATTGGTCCGCTCCTCTGCGCATTATGTGACAGGACGGGATACAGCCGTTCAAAATACATTTTCCCGCTGATGGTGATCGTGGTTGCCTGCTGTTTTGCACTTCCGCTTCCGACTTCGATCCAGAAAGCGGGAGAGTTTAACGGATATCTCGAGACATATCAGTTCACCGGGCTGGAATTTACCCCGATCAGCTTTTTCTTCGCGAGATTCCCGGTGATCATCCTCTGCCTGATCTGGGCGATGACGATCGGACCGAAGATGTGTCCGCAGCAGGCGGTCTCCGATCTGGCCGAGATCGAGGAGCAGAAAGATATCTCCAGCAAATTATCGCCGACCGTTGACAGGATCGGAATCGTGATCTTCATCGTCACCATGCTCGGTCTGATCTTCTCCACACAGCTTCACATTGCGTCCTGGTGGATCGCACTCGCGGGAAGCATCCTCATGGCAATGTTCGGAGTTGTAGATCAGAAAAAAGCACTGTCAGAGATCCCGTGGGAAATGCTGATCCTCTACGCAGGAGCGCTCGCCCTGGGAAATGGTCTTGTGAACACCGGAGCAGGCGAGGCGATCGGGGGATGGCTTGCTGCAGCAGTCGGAGGAACCCACAACAATTACCTTCTCGGAGCACTGTTCTTTGTAATTCCGTTCCTGATGACCCAGTTTATGTTAAACCGTTCTGTCCAGGCAGTATTTATCCCGATCTGTCTTCTGACCTGCCAGTCCCTGGGGGCTGCGCCGATGGGACTCGTCATGTGCGTGGCATCCGCTTGTCAGACTGCTTTCATGACTCCGATGGCGACTCCGGCTGTTGCCATGTGCATGGGAGAAGGTGGATATGACCTGAAGGCACTCTTTAAGAGCGGCTGGCTGATCTGTATTTTGCTCGCAGTCGTGAACATTTTCTACACAATGACGGTATATCCGGCGTTCTAAGTCTGTCAGGAGGAAAAACAATGAAGATCACAGATGTGAAACTGATTTTTGCGAAGCATTATCTTTTCGTCCAGGTTTACACGGATGAAGGGATCGTCGGGCTCGGTGAGGCGGGCAACTGGGGTTACCTGATGGCGACAGCTGCGGCGATCGAAAAGTTCAAAGAATATTTAATAGGAAAAGATCCATTCCGGATCGAAGATTTCAATCAGAATTTTTACCGGTCTGTTTATTTCCGGGGATCTGTCGTGATGAGTGCGATCTCAGCGATCGACATTGCACTCTGGGATATCAAGGGAAAAGCTCTCGGCGTACCGGTTTACGAGCTGCTTGGCGGTCTCACAAGAGATAAGGTCCGTGTTTACGCATCTCCGATGGTGCGGGATAAGGATCCGGAACAGTTGGCGAAGCGCTATATTGACCTGAAGAAACAGGGATTTACAGCAGCGAAGATTTTTGTCAACGGAAATGACAAGTCCTTAAAAGAAGGCCATGACGAATATTTCTCCGGTCGTATCGAGATGGAACTTGAAAAAGTGAAGATCTGCAGAGAAGCCGTGGGATATGATTTCGATTTCATATTAGAGGCACACCGCGGAATGACACTTCCGGAAGCAGTTGCGTTCGGACGTGCAGTCGAGCCATACCGCCCGATGGTTCTGGAAGATCCGGTGACACCAGACAATTACGATACCATGGCAGAGGTTGCTTCGAAAATCGGCGTACCGATTGCTACCGGTGAGCGTTTCACAAGCCTCAGGGAGTTTGAAGTCCTGATGAGCCGCCATGCTGCCCAGTATGTCCGCCCGGATGTATGTGCTATCGGTGGAATCACTACCGCGAAGAAGGTAGCTGCGATCGCGGAGGCACACGATGTTCTCGTGATCCCGCACAATCCGTTAGGACCGGTATCGACAGCAGCATGCCTGCAGATCTGTGCAAGTATTCCAAACCTTGGAATTCAGGAGCTTCCGGGCTTCTGCCTGAATGGTCAGGAAGATGCAATGGTGAAGGAACCGTTAAAATTCAAGGACGGATATCTGGAAATTCCATCCAAACCTGGTATCGGTGTGGAACTTTCGGAGAACGCATCAGAGCTTTATCCGCTTCATGAGCGTGGAAGCAACTCCGCAAAACGGTACTTTGACGGTTCTGTCAAGGATATGTGATTTAGCCCCCTCATTATATAATTTTTCATATACCCCTTATGTTCAGTAACTGCTTAGAATTGTAGGCGGTTGCGATCGACAGCCGTCCCTGATCTCAGAGGCGGCTGTTGTCTTATTCTAAGACACAGAGACAGGGTAAGCGGGGAATCAATCAGCCACAAAGGGCAATTGCAGGAAGGAGATCATCTATGAGATATAGTTATGATAATCTGGAAATGACAGTAACATATAGAAAAGATAAAGAAATAGAAATCCAGGTCGCAAATCATAACACGTTCCGTGTCGGGAATATTACGGTAACAACAGAATACGCTGGAAAAAAACGGACAGAGTTTATCGGGAGAATCGAGGCGCATGAAACATGGAAGAGCGGAGATCGTACAGAAAATATCCCTCCGTTTCATGCGGCTTCCTTTTATGAAGGAAAAGAACAGATCATAGATCCGGGACTGTATGATGAAAAATCGGGAATTTATTGTGGAGAACCCTTTCATGCGCTTGTATGGAGAGATGAAGAAAAAAGGAAAACATGGCAGCGGTCCCATACCTGGGTGTCTGAGGATCCGGCAGCAGAAGTAACATTAAGTTATATTGCGGACGGACCGAGAGTGGCTTTCACCGGAAACAGCTTTACGGGACTCTGGGACAGTACATATGAATATTTTCGTCAGATGGCGGAGGCGGACGGATACCATGCGCAGGTGGCATACAGCTACTGGGGAGGAACGGGACTTGCCCAGTATGCGGGACTGATCCCGGAGAGCATGGAACGTGCTGAGCAGTGCCAAAAGGTATTAGACGCGAATGAGGAATATGATTTTTGCTTTTTTTGCGGGAAACAGTGATGAGGCTTTGTCAACCCATAGCGGAAAGCCGGGAGCAGAGGACTATTCTCTGCGGGAAAATATGGAGAAGGCAGTCAGAATCCTGAAGAAAAGGGCAGAAGAAAAACACGCGAAGATGGTTCTGTGGGCACCTCATGCTTATCAGTATGGATTTTTCCGGGATAAGACAGCGAAACCATGGAAAATAGGAAATGTGGGAGACTGGTATGAACGGGATGGATGGAGATATCAGCTGACCCTGTCGGAGCAGGAGATGGTGGAGAGAAATATGGAGTGGTACCGACATCTCTGTGAAGAACCGGAAAATAAGGGAATCCTGCTGGCACCGGTGGTGAGAGCATATCATGAAGTCGTGAAGTGTGGAATCGGAGATCCATATCTCGCAGAAGAGAAAACAGGAGATTTTGGACACCAGAATAATCTTGGAAATTATATTTCTGCCTGCGTCTGCTTTGAAATTGTTTTTGGAGAGATGCCGAAAGCAGACTTTGTGCCTGTCTCCCACACCTGGGGAATGGGAGGTGGAACACTTACGCCGCATCAGGCGGCGATGATCCGCAAGAAGGTCCATGAGGTGATGGAAGAGGAGCGGACTCGCTAAATACGATAAACCAGCCCCCCGCCTTGGAAAGACCAGGGAGGGGGCTATATAATGAATATTGAGGAAGCAAAATTATAAAGAAAGTTTTCTTTTACAAGCTCATCTACAATGAGATGACCTTCAGTGACATGCTCCAGAGTGATATCAAGACCAAACTCTTTTGCGACACGGATCGCATTGAAAATATCGTTTGCCTGGTGTGCATGAGCCTTTAATGGGATTTTATGTTCAAGGACCGGCATCAATAAGAATATCAGCCAAAACCAGTTCTTTTGAAACTGCGGTATGAAGGGTACCATTTTTAATACACAGCATGGCGAATCTCCTTTTCGTTTAAGATATCTCCAGTTTAATGATTTCAGAGAAGAAAGTCAAAATCCCAATAGTTTCTTTAAAAGAAACTTTTTGCAAAAATTTTACATTTGGAATAGAATTTAAAGTAGTATTGTGCTAAAATAAAGGGAAAAGGAAAGAAAACAGTCATATTTTATCAAAATCTGGATTTTAACGACACTTGCAATAACACAGAAAGAGATGAAGAGCAGGGACCGCTGGCGGTACTATTACGGGAAAGGAAGGGAAGACAATGTCGGAATTAAACCGGGAGATCGGAGGACTTATAAGAAACTACAGAAAAGCGAAGAATCTTACGCAGGACGAACTTTCGGAAAAGATCTGCAAAAGTAAATCAACGATCTCGAAATATGAAAAAGGAGAGATTGCCGTGGACGTTGAAACGCTCTACGAGATCGCGGACGCGATCGGTGTCCATGTAGAGCAGCTTCTCTCACAGCGATCATTTGAACGAAAGGAAATGCAGAACGAGTTTTGTCCGGCATTCTTTCGGGGAAGAAACCGTTTTTATGGATATATATTTGATGGAAGGAGCAATCAGTTAATACGCTGTGTATTTGACCTTCTCTCAAAAGACGAAAGAAACCGTGATAAAGTTATGATGTATATGAATTTTAAGGATTACGCGCACTACCAGAAATGTGAAAATACATACTGGGGATACATGGAACATTATAACGCAGTTACTAATATCCACCTTGTAAATCAGGACTCTCCGATGGAGAAGGCAAGCGCCCAGTTACTGGCGTCATATCTTGATTCAGATACAAAATGGGGACTGTTTAATGGGTTTTCATCCAGACCTATGATGCCGATCGCAGCAAAGATGCTGTTCTCAAAAGAAAAACTGAAAGAGGATGATGCACTTTTATCCTCTTTAAAAATATCAAAAGAGGACATCCGGGTGATGAAACTTTACAATATGATGGCGATCACCTGACGGAAAAAACAATGCCGGATAGTATGAAAAATGTAACTGGCAGGTTTCCTAAAAATCATATTCTAAAAAGAATTAGGGGATTTTTTGGTGAGAAGGATATAATTTTGGAGGATCGGTCAAAAAAGTTTATTTTCATTCAAAAATAAATATAAAAAATCCACTCTGAGGAAACAATAGGCGTTTTGACAGAGGGGATGCTGATTGGTACAATGTGTTCATAGCAAAGCATATTGCACAAAAAGAGATCAGCATCCCCTCTTTTTTGTGCAAAAAACGACAAGAGGAAAGGAGAAAACGAATGACAAAGCTTTCCATGAAAACGATACGTTTCCATATGATCACAGGAGTCTGTATTGGTATGATCTGGATGATATTTTCCCACGACCGGATCGGAGTTATGTACTTTGGAAAGCTTGTAGAGATGGCAAATGCGGATGAGCTGTTCCGCTACCCGCTGCATCCGTATACCCGGTCGCTTTTATAGGCGATTCCGGAACCGGATCCGATCAAGGAGAAGAAAAGGGTAAAAATCCATTATGACCCGTCGATTCACAATTACAGTGATGAGAACAGACCATCTTACCACGAAGTAAGCCCGGGTCACATGATCTACTGCTCAGACAGTGAGTTTGAAGAGTATAAAAAGATCAGACAGGCTGTAACAATCCAGTAGATAAATAGGAATCATTACAGTAAAAATAATGAAATTGCGAGGAAAACGATATGTATAATTTTGATGAGATCATTGACAGACGTCATACGAATGCAATGAACACGGATGGTTTCCGTGACTATATCTTCCATGCGGATGAGACCATGAAATTTCCGTATCAGGATGAAGAGTTTATCCGTATGTGGGTGGCGGATATGGAGTTTGCCACACCGGATGTTGTCATCGACGGAATTAAAAAGAGACTGGAAAAGCGTATTTTCGGTTACACAAGAGTTTTTGAGAAGAGCTATTATGACGCATTCGCGGCATGGTGCAAGAGCAAATACGACTGGACATTCGACCGCAAAGAACTGGTAATGTCCAACGGTATTATCCCGGCTCTGTTTGAGATGGTTGAGTATATCTGCAAACCGGATGAAAAGGTTCTTTTCCTGACCCCATCCTATGCATATTTTAAATATGCGGCAGATGCCAGCCACCGCGAGTCTGTTTGCTCCGATCTGATCAACACAGATGGATACTATACCATTGACTATGAGGATCTTGAAAAGAAAGCGGCAGATGAGAAAACAACGCTCTTTATCCTCTGCAATCCTCACAACCCAAGTGGACGTGTATGGAAGGAAGAGGAGTTAAAGAAAATCGGTGAGATCATTGAAAAGAACGATATGTGGGTGATTTCTGATGAGATCCACTGTGATCTGCTCCGGCTTGATCAGAAGCATATTCCGCTGGGAAAGGTTATGCCGGACTATAAAAAGCTTGTAACATGCATGGCGCCGAGTAAGACATTCAACCTTGCAGGTCTCATGATCTCCAATGTCATGATCCGTGATGAGGGATTAAAAAACATTTGGCTTTCCAAACATTATAACTTTGATAACCCATTGAGCATTGCAGCTGCCCAGGCCGCATACGAGGGCGGAGATGCATGGCTTCAGGAGTTACGTGCTTATCTTGATGGAAACTTTGAATTTACGCAGGAATACTTAAAAGAGCATCTTCCAAAAGCAACCTTCCGTATTTCTGAGGCAACGTATCTTGCCTGGGTAGATCTCAGCAAATATTTTGAACCGGATGAAGTTCTTCCGCTGTTCTTTGCATACAAGGCAGGCGTTCTTCTCGAAGGCGGAAATATGTTTGTACAGCATTCAGATGGATTTATCCGCCTGAACCTTGCATGCCCACGCGCAACTCTTGAGGAAGGTTTAAAGAGGATCTGCGAGGCAGTCAATACGAAACATACAGAGAAGTATCATGGAGAAGAGAAGTAGTTAATACATAAATACAAAAAGCGGTTCTTCCCGCAATGGGACGAGCCGCTTTTTGTGTGATGGGTTTCTATCTGAAATTAAGGATTGTTGATGGGCTGTTTTACTGCGCTTTCCGCTGCATTTTCGCAACGAGGGCGCTGGTCCTCTGACGGTAGTCGTCGAGTTCGGTGACGATTCCCATGAAAGAGGAGATAAGATCTAAGGAGGCGCGCAGAGAACTCTGCTCACCCTGTACGACTGCGCGTTTTGTGAGGCGCATAGCCTGCTGCGGCGCTGCCAGAAGTTTTTCCATATACTGATCCACAAACGCGTCAAGCTCTGCATCCGGGACACAGTGGGTAACGAGTCCCATATCCGCGGCTTCTTTTCCCTTTAATGTGCGGGCTGTCCAGAACAGGTCTAAAGCTTTGTCCCGGCCGACGAGACGGGGCAGGAAATATGCTCCGCCGTCACCAGGTACAATTCCGGCATTAAAATAGCTTTCCGACATGGAAGCACTCTCCCCGGCGATCCGCACATCGCACATGAGAGCCATGTCAAGACCGGCACCGACTGCGGCACCATGGATCTTGGCAACCACCGGTTTATCGATTTCTTCTAAAAGAAGCGGAATTCTTTGGATTCCCTTCCAGAGTGAATTCTTTCTTGCGAGGGCTGTGGAGGAGATATCTTCATGACTTTCGAAGAATCCGTCACCGGCTGCCATTGCCTTGACGTCACCGCCTGCGCAGAACGCTTTTCCGTTTCCGGAAAGCAGAAGTGCATATACATCATCGTTGTCACGGACATCTTCCAACGCTTCTGTCCAGAGACGGATCATCTCCTCGCTGAAACAGTTGAGCTGCTTCGGACGATTCAGTGTGATGCGTGCAAGGTGGTTGTGTACTTCGTAGATCAAGTCTGCCATAGGATATCTCCTCCCTATTTACTCTCTTTATATACCATATTGTGGAACTGATTTCATTATATGGAATTTTGTACAGAATGTCAAGCCCTTGAAACTGGTTTTAACGTAAAATTTGCAAAAAAATATTGTCCAGAATCGGAAAATCCTGGACAATATCACAAAGCGAAAAAGTATTGCATTCTATATCACAATATGAAATTCTATTACAGACGTAATGATTTAACCATCCGCACACTTGATTTACAGAGAGAGCAGCATCCACCCCGCCGCGCACAGAATTATGAGAAATATGAGATTGTAAAGGGTGAATACCATCATGTACGTTCCGGACTTTGCTTCCGGAATCTCAGCGTATGCCCGGTAGGAGATCACGCTTGCCATGGATGCGATCAGGGTTCCAAGACCGCCGACATTCACACCAAAAAGCAGAGGACGCACTGCACCGGTAAAGCCAGAGAGCAGGATTGCCGCGGGGACATTGCTGATGCACTGGCTTAAGAGAACACCTGCCGGAAATTCATGACCGGAGATCAGCTTCGTGAGGAGTCCGGAGATCGCAGGGATCCGTTCCATATTGCCGATAAAGATAAAAAAGCAGACGAATGTCAGGAGCAGAAAGTAGTCGACCCGGATAAAAAGCGAGCGGTCCTTTATGAGAACAGCGGCCAGGATGATGAAAAACATGACCGGCCAGGAATAGATCCGAACGACGCAGCCCAGACAGACGAGAAAAAGCGCCAGATAGAAGATCAGAGAAGTCTTCGTGGGACAGCCGTCCTGGTGAAGGGAGGTTCGGCTGAGGGTGATGGCTTTATTTTTCAGCAGAAAAACGGCAGCTACAAGCAGCAGGGCTGAGAGTACCGTTAATGGCAGCATGTATCCCACAAGCTCACCGGCAGAGAGGCCAAAGGAAGAGTAGAGATACAGGTTCTGTGGATTCCCGATGGGTGTTGCCATGCTGCCGAGGTTCGCGGCGATAGTCTGCAGGACGATCACGGGGATCATGAGTTCCGGAAGTCCAGCCATATTGAGGATCAGGATGGAAAACGGGACAAATGTGATCAGGGACACGTCGTTCGTGATCAGCATGCTGGAGAAAAAGCAGAGTGCTGTCAGGGTGAAGGCAAGCTGGCGTGTGGAATGCATTCCGGCGAGCAGGGATGATCCGAGATAACGGAACAGACCGATCTCCTTCAGCCCGGCGACCACCGTCATCAGGGAGAAGAGGAGTGCCAGAGTGCGGAAGTCAATGTAAGACAGATACTCCGGTGACGGAGCGACAAAAAACATGGAGAGGACCGCCAGAACCGCTGCCGCGGAAAGGACTGGTTCTTTTTTTATGAATGACATGGATCGATTACCTTCCTTATATAAATATCATGCATGCGGCAGAAGACAGAAAAAACTGTATACAAAGTGCCGCTCTGCAATTCAAGTCGAACATCCGAGAGACTTGGTGCGTGATTCTGGTCAGCGAAGCTGACAAATCCTATCAGAGTCACTGCCTATCCTGCGGGATGGGAACAACTGCAAAACTTCTGTAATTATTATAAACAGTGGCTTTACGAATGTAAAGAAGAAGAGTATACTGTACATGTTTGGTCATTGCACACAGGTAGGAATTTTCTGACCTGAAAATTCCGTAAAATACAGTGGTGGCAGTGGATTTTGCCGATTTGGAATGCGAAGCATCGGCAAAATCAGTTACTGTTTGGGCTTCTTTCATGCCCGTATAGACAATGATGTCAGAATAATGGAAAGCGGCAGCTCTGGATGAAAATTCCTGGGTGCCGCTAATTTACGCGGAATGGCAGCGCATAAACAGGACAGGATGTCTGCTGTTTCTGTTTGAGGGAGGAATATTATGGGGAACAACAAGTTTTCAATCGCCAGTGTTGGAAACCGGCGGGCATTCCGGGATGGAGCCCGGGACGGGGTGCCGATTGCGCTCGGGTATTTTGCGGTATCTTTTTCACTGGGAATCGTGGCGCGGAATGTCGGGATGACACCGATTCAGGGAATGATCACAAGCGCACTCTGCAACGCGTCCGCAGGGGAATACGCGGGCTTTACGATGATCGCTGCGGGGGCTGCGTATATCGAGATGGCGATCGTGACACTGATCGCGAATGCGAGATATTTACTGATGAGCTGTGCCATGAGCCAGAGAATGGATCCGGATATGCCGTTTTTCCACAGGCTTCTCATGGCTTTTGATATTACCGATGAGCTGTTTGGAATTACGATCGCAAGACCGGGCTACTTAAATCCATGGTATATGTACGGGGCAATCGCATTAGCGCTTCCCGGCTGGGCTGTCGGAACAGCCCTCGGTGCGCTGGCAGGTAATCTGATGCCGTGGCGTCTTGTGAGCGCCTTCAGCGTGGCGCTCTACGGAATGTTCCTCGCGATCATCATTCCGCCGGCGAGAAAGAGCCGGATCCTTGCGGGGCTTATCGCCATCAGTTTTGCGGCGAGCTACCTTGCGGAGCATCTGCCGGGTATCTCATCGATCTCCAGCGGCACGAGAACGATCATCCTGACTGTTGTGCTCTCATCCGCAGCAGCGATTCTCTTCCCGCATCCGGCAGAGGACAGTGAGATCGAGGTTCAAGAAGAAAACCAGAAAGGAAAAAATAATTCTTCTGCAGGTGCAGCAAAACAGGGAGCTTAACTGTATATATAGTAGAAAGCAGTTCTATTTGTAAGAAAAAGAAGTATTTACGAAAACTGTATCGTTAAATTAAGAGGAAATACATAAAAAACATGGAAAAGAATATTTATCTCTATATTGCGGTGATGGCGGGTGTCTCTTACCTGATCCGTGTCCTGCCGCTCACATTGATCCGGAAACCGATCAAAAATCAGTTTATCCAGTCATTCTTATATTACGTCCCATATGTGACGTTAGCTGTTATGACGTTCCCGGCGATCCTCTCCGCCACAAACAGTACGGTGTCGGCGGCGCTGGCGCTGGTCATCGGAATCATCGCGGCGTGGTGCGGAAGAAGTCTCCTGTCCGTTGCGGTGATCTGCTGCGCGATGGTATTCATTACGGAATTTTTCTTAGTGTAGTAAAAATACATAAAACACATATATTTAATAAAACAAAAGCAGTTTCGGTACCTGATCATCCATCAAAGAACCGTGCTGCTTTTTTAGAATACCATTTACGGCATTCTTGCAGGGCGTGAAAACCCGCGAAAAAAGCAGTACATGGCGCAGAATAATGGAATGCGGCGGTCTGCCAGGCCAATGCTTTAACGTTGTAAAATAAATGAGATAAAATCCCATTGTCTGAAATTTCACAATACGAAATATATTCCATTTTAGCAAAAGTGCTGATTTTCTAAGCGGAAATTTGGCAATTATTTGGAAGAATCGTACTTGTATTTGTGCGGGAAAGTTGTTATAATCAGTAGCCGTGTTGAGCGAAAAAAAGAGTAATGGCTCATAAAAGCTGATTACATGGAGGTTTACCCATGAAGAAATTATTTGCATTCTGCGCAGGACTTCTGGCGGTCTTAAACCAGACTGCAGTTACAGCGCTTGCGGCAGAACCAGAGGCTGCCGGGGCGGCAGCACAGACGCCGTTATGGCTTTGTATTCCATTTGCAGGACTCCTGCTCTGCATTGCGGTTCTTCCGCTTGTGAAAGCAGAGTGGTGGGAGGCGCACCAGCCGCACGCGGTCGTGTTCTGGTCCCTGCTGTTCCTGATCCCGTTCGCCGTGAAGTACGGTGTGCCGAAGGCGGCGGAGACGACACTGGAATGTATCATAAACGACTACCTGACATTCATCGTCCTTCTTTTCGGATTGTTCTGTGTGTCCGGTAATATTACCCTGTCAGGTGATCTCGCTGGTTCCCCGAGGATCAATGTGGGACTTCTGGCACTCGGAACCCTGTTATCCAGCTGGATCGGAACCACCGGAGCCAGTATGTTAATGATCCGTCCGATCATCAAGATGAACGCGTGGAGAAAGAGAAGACGTCATATCGTGATCTTCTTTATCTTTATGGTATCAAATATGGGCGGCTGCCTGACTCCGATCGGAGATCCGCCGCTGCTCATGGGATTCATGCGGGGTGTCCCGTTTTTCTGGAGCTTAAAGCTTTTACCGATCCTGATCTTCAATATGATCATCCTGCTGTTCATCTTCTATCATTTTGATATGAAGGCATACAGAAAAGATATCGCGGCAGGCTTAAAACCGGATATCAGCAAACCGGGTACTGAAGTGAAGATCCGCGGCGGCCACAACCTGATCTTTATCATTATGATCGTGATCGCCGTTATCTTAAGCGGTACCCTGCCGTCCATGCCGATGTTTCAGGATGCCGCAGGAAATGTCCTCGGGATTCATGTGTTCGGAGAAGTTACATTATCCTATCCGGCGATCATTGAGTGCGTGATCATCCTTGTATCCGCATTCCTGTCCTTTAAGACGACGGATGGATCGATCCGCCGAGAGAACCACTTTACCTGGGGCGCGATCCACGAGGTCGCAGTTCTGTTCGTCGGTATCTTTATTACGATGCAGCCGGCGCTTATGATCTTAAAGGCAAACGGAGCGGAGCTTGGGATCACAGAACCGTTTGAGATGTTCTGGGCGACCGGTCTGTTATCCAGCTTCCTCGACAATACGCCGACCTATCTGGTATTCCTGACAACAGCAGGCGCATTAGGATTGTCACAGGGCATGGTGACGGCCCTCGGAACCGTTCCGGTCAAGATGCTGGAAGCGATCTCCTGCGGTGCCGTATTTATGGGCGCGAATACATATATCGGCAACGCGCCGAACTTTATGGTCAAATCCATTGCGGATGAGAACGGTATCCGGATGCCTTCGTTCTTCGGATATCTGATCTGGTCCCTTGGAATTCTTGTTCCGGTATTCATTGTGGATACTCTGGTATTCTTTTTATAGGAAGGGGGAGGAAATATGGCTGCAACGAAAGAAGAAATCAAAGAACTGGCAGAACATATCTACGATCTGGACGCGGAGGTCTATGTCCACCTTGGTTCCTCCCTGGGACGTGTATTCAACCGTGACAGAGAGCGCTGCGTCAACGAACTTACAGAGTTACTCACAACAAGACCGCAGGGACATTTGGTCCGCAGCGAGCTTGGGCTGATCGCGAACATGGCCCGCACCATCGAGGATAAAGAAGAACGCGCGATGTGTATGACCGAGTACAACCGCATCCTCAATGAGGTCATGAGTCTTCCGACAAGCTTCGCCAGCGGCGATGTGATCGACCCGATCCTCGCGAAGTTAAACAGTTTCAACGTAGCGAACCGTTTCTCCAACGACGACCACCTGATTATCTGCATCAGCTGGACATACGGAAGCGGCGGAATCGATGTCGGCTTCAAACTTGCGGATAAGCTTCATATTAACTATTACGATGCCGATATTTTCGAGGCAGTATTAAAACGCCTCGACGCGGAGAAGGATAAGACGATCCGTGACGCGGCGGGATATGCCCACGTCTCTGAGGAACTGCAGCAGAGTCCGGCGAGCGAGTTTGAGGCAGTGACCCATATGTCCCTGAAGGATCATATCAAATATTTCAGCCGTTACCACGGCCTGAACCGTCAGGATGCCGTCTTCTTCAACCAGAGCGACCTGATCTGTGATATGGCGAAAAAGGAAGACTTTATTATCATGGGCCGCTGTGCCGATGCGATCTTAACGAACAACGGTATTCCGCATATCAGTATCTATATCACTGCACCGATCGAGCAGAGGATCCAGCGCGCGATCGAGGTAAACTCCGAATTAGACCGGAAAAAAGCGCGCCATTTCCTGAAAAAACTTGACAAAAAACATGCGCATTATTACAATTTCTATACCGGAAGAAGCTGGGGAAACGCGAACAACTACGATCTCTGTATCAACAGCGCAAGCTACGGAATTGACGGTACCGTTGATTTCATTCTGCGAATGATCGGGCGTGACCATGAAAAAAAGAACGATAAGAAATCAGAATAGTGACCTGAGCAAAACACCGCCGGTGAATCGACCGGAGGCGGAAAATACAGGTTCCATGCCTGGCTTTCACAGAGCCAGGCATATTCTTTTTACGCGAACAACGAGCCAAAGTCCGCGCTTACGCGAGAACTTGGCGACTGTCGCCTGCAGAAATTTCCAACTGTATGCGTAGGCATGATCTGGCGGAAATAGTATCAGATAAAACCGGAAATGTAACTATGATTAAGAGGAAAGGACCAACAACCATGCAGCTTGATATGACAAAGGGAAGACCATTGCCGGTGATCCTGCGGTTTACGATCCCGCTGGTCATCGGAAATGTTTTCCAGCAGCTTTACAATATGGCGGACACGATCATCGTGGGCAGATATGTCGGCGCGGGAGCGCTGGCGGCGGTCGGCTCAACCGGAACGATCATGTTCCTGACAACGGGATTTGCACAGGGGATCACGGCAGGATTCTCGATCCTGACTGCGCAGAGATATGGTGCCAATGATGCCAGAGGCGTGAAACGCAGTGTGGCAAACGGAATTCTCCTGTCTGTGATCGCAGCGATCATCATGACGGTGTTCTGCGTGTGCATTATGAATCCGCTGCTCCATCTGATGAACACACCGGCAGATATTTTTCGTGATGCCTATACCTATATTATGGGGATCAGCATTGGACTTACGGCGAATATTTTCTATAACCTGTTTTCTTCGTACCTGCGTGCGGTCGGAAACAGTCAGGTCCCGCTGTTTTTCCTGATATTTTCCGCCTGTCTGAACGTGGGACTGGATCTGCTTTTTATCATCCGAGGCGGTATGGGCGTAGCGGGGGCTGCCTGGGCGACGAATCTGTCCCAGGCGATCTCGGCGGTGCTCTGCGTGGGATATATCTGGGTTAAGGTTCCATCCTTAAAGCCTGATAGGGAACACTGGAAGATCCACGGAAATGACACGAGAAACCAGCTTGCGGCCGGGATCCCGATGGCGTTCCAGTTCGCGATCACTGCATCGGGGACTATGATCATGCAGTCCGCTATCAACCTCTTCGGCTCCGTGGCGGTTGCGGCCTATACGGCTGCGGCGAAGCTCCAGAGTCTTGTGATCCAGGGCATGATCGCCATGGGACAGACGATGGCGACCTACGGTGGTCAGAATTATGGAAGCGGAGATGTCAAGCGGATCAAGTCAGGCGTGCGATCTGCGCTCCTCGCGGAATTTGTCTACTCCGTTGCCGCAGCGGCACTGATGTGCGCACTCTTAAAGCCGTGTCTCGGGCTCTTCTTTACAGGAGACGTAGACCTTGGGGCTATGATGCCGTGGGCAAAAACATACTGCTACATGACGGCGGTCTTTTTCCTGCCGCTCTGCACGATCTTTATTTTCCGCAACATTATGCAGGGATGCGGTTACGGATTTCTCCCGATGATGGGCGGTGTGTCGGAACTGATCGCGAGACTGCTGGTCTCAATGGCGGCGATCCAGCTTCTGAGTTATCCGCTGGCGTGCTTCGCAGATCCGGCGGCATGGATCGCAGCAGCTTTATTTACAGGAATTTCTTATTTATTTGTTATAAAGAAGATCGAAAAAGAACTTTCGTGACAGCTACAGTTTTGAAGAAATTAAGAAGACCGGATCCGGATGCTCCAAAGACGGGAGATGAAACACACCGGAATTTCTGGTTCCTGATGATGGGGATCTCGGCTGCGGGAATCCTCTTTATGACCAGGAAAAAAGAACAGGAGTGAGGAGTCTGCAGGGCCGTGGATATCCAGGACTGCAGGCGGATCAGAACATGGGGAGCTAAGAAATGAAAAGAAAGAAAAATCCGTTGTGGTATCGGATCGGAGTCCTTATTTTCGGCGGGATCTTCTGTTTCTCCGCCTATATGGCAGGTCGTGATATCTTCGAGGCACGAAAGGAGGCGGCGGCATTCAGGAAACTGAGTGAAGCCGCTTCTGACTATATGGAGACTGCGGAACAGAAGGACTCCATCGTGGATCCGGCGGATGATCACACGACAAAAGTGGAAAATACGGCGGAGGCAGAAGAAAAACAGGAACTCCTGAGGGAGGCTGCCGGTTATGCGTCTCTGGCGGAGCAGAACCCGGACTATGTCGGATGGCTGAAAATCCCGGGAACGCGGATCGATTATCCGGTAATGAGCAGAGCATCCGATCCGGAATATTACCTGCATAGAGCGTTTGACGGATCCCGCTCGTCGGGTGGAACCCCGTTCCTTGGGCAGTTGTCGGATAAGGACAGCACCTGTATGATCGTGTATGGACACAACATGAAAAATGGTTCCATGTTTGGGACCCTGGATGACTACAAGTCGGAGAAATGGCAGACGGAACATCCGGTCATTGAGTTTTTTGTGGATGGTGAAGTGCGGGAGTATGAGGTGTTTGCAGCTGCGGAGAGCAGAGTCCTCTACGAAGATGAGGAAGGATTCCGCTATTACCGGTCCGGAGGGGATCTTTCAGAGGAGGAATACGGGAAGCTGATCACATGGCTTCAGGAAAATTCTGACTATGAAACGGGGATCATCCCGGAATACGGGGAGCAGATCCTGATGTTGTCCACATGCAGTTATCACACGAAGGATGGTCGGTTTGTGGTGGCAGCCAGGAGAATCAGTGAACCGTGAGAAATCTCCATAATAGTAGATTGGAAGAAAGAAAATGCTTTTTGGGAGAATGCCCGGAAAGCATTTTTTGATCAGGGGATCGTCGGGAGAAAATGGCTTGACATGCCGGGTGATCTGGGGTATCCTCGGAATCAGATAGATCCGGATTCGGAGAAAGGAAAGGGAGTTATGGCAGAAAAAATTTTGATCGTTGTGGACATGCAGAAGGATTTTGTGAATGGAAGTCTCGGCAGTAAGGATGCGGAGGCAATCGTTCCGGCTGTTGTCAAAAAGGCGGAAACGTTTGACGGGGAAGTGATCTTTACGAAGGACACACATTTCGAGAACTATATGGATACTCAGGAGGGACATTTTCTTCCGGTTCCTCACTGTATTAAGGGGACAGACGGCTGGGACCTGATCCCGGAGCTTGAGAAGATCGCCATAGAGCGTGACGCGGCGACTTACGAGAAAATTACCTTCGGATGTCCGGAGCTGGCGGAAGATCTTCTTGAGAAAAATAAGAAGACACCGATCGAGTCCATCGAGCTTGTGGGACTCTGCACGGATATCTGTGTGGTTTCAAATGCGCTCCTGATCAAGGCGTTCCTTCCGGAGACACCGGTCTTCGTGGATTCCGCATGTGCGGCAGGCGTTACGAGGGAAAGACATGAGGCGGCTCTGGAGACTATGAGAAGCTGCCAGATCGTTGTGAAGTAAGAAGAAAGAATAATACAGACGGGAAAGGTATGTGCAGATCTGAGTTCTTTACGGAAAGTTCTCAGGTCTGCACTTTTGTTGTTTATCCTGTATTTCTCGCTGCCCGCGTATAAATTTTCACATCAGGTAATAAGATGGTAAAAATATCATCGAGGGGCAACCCCTATGAAGGAATATATTGAAGAGCGGGCGATTCAGATCGCGAACTATATTATTGATGAGAATGCGACGGTGAGACAAACAGCAAAACGGTTTGGAATTTCGAAAAGTACGGTGCACAAGGATGTGACTGACAGGCTGATCCATATCGATCCCTCTTTGGCAGCGCAGGCGCGGGTGGTTCTGGATATCAATAAGGCGGAACGGCATATCCGCGGAGGGCTTGCGACGAAGGAGAAGTACGAGCATGAACACCAGCTGCAGGCGTGCAGCAGGGAGAATCTGTGAATCTGGAAATAATCCGGTGAAAATTTGAGAGAAACGATCCCAATACCGGGAAAAGGTCTGAAAACAGATAAAAAAGCTGATTGAATTTTTAAAATAACTGCGATAGAATGGGAACAGGACTGTTCCTGAAGATGAAATTCAGAGAAGCGTCCGGCCGAAAAATTGATTTGGCGGCACAAGCGGTAGTCTGAAAAGATGAACGGAGGAATAAATGATGAACAAAACAGAGGCAATGATCGAGAAAGTAAAAGCACTTGCAGATGCGTCGTCCTGCTGTGCTGAGGCAAAGGAAGCCGCAAACAACTGGCTTGCGGCTGTCAATACGGAAAAACAGGATGAGGCGGCAAAAGCGCTGATCGAGGAGATCGCGGCAGATATTATCCCGATCGACGGTCTGATCGCTTTCGCAGGATCTGAGGATGGAAAGAAGATCTTCGGTGCTGAGAAGGCAGCCGGAATCGAGGCGCATGCGAAGAAGATCAAAGCAGAAGGCGCAAGATTCTGTGACTGCCCGGCATGCACAGCGGTTGCTGCGATCCTGACAGATAAGGAAGATCTCTATGCACCGACATACAGCCTGACCTGGACGGTCACAGATGAGATGACCGCAAAACGTATCGGCAGCGCCGGTTCGAAAATCCTCTCCACACCAAATATGGTGGCGCTGATGGAGGATGCGGCGTTGGAGCTTGCAAAATCTTACCTCGAAGAGGGGCAGACGACAGTCGGAGCGGAGATCCACTGCCGCCATTTAGCACCGACACCGGTTGGCATGAAAGTGACAGCTACAGCGAAGCTTCGCAGCATCGAGAGAAGAAAGCTCTGGTTCGATATCGAAGTACATGATGAAAAAGGCAAATGTGGAGAAGGTTCCCACCTGCGTATTATCGTAAACTCCAAGGCGATGAGCGAGAAGGCGGAGAAGAAAACAGAATAAGAGCTGCAGAAAAGTTACAGGACAATCAGGATCTGACAGAAAAAGGAGAAGAGCATATGGGAAAACATACAATCGATCCGCAGATCAGCGCAGAACACCTTGCAGGTGCGGTCCGCTTCGCAACCGTATCAAACGCGGATCATTCACTGACTGACTATACAAAATTTGACGCATTCCATGAATATTTAAAGGAAACCTACCCGTTGGTACATAAACATCTGACTCTGGAACATACCGATCAGGCCGGACTTCTCTATCACTGGAAGGGAACCGGAAAATCCGGCGCTGCTCCGCTTCTTCTAATGGCGCATCAGGATGTTGTCCCGGAAGGTGACCTTGAAAAGTGGACGTATCCGCCATACTCCGGAACCATCGCGGATGGAAAGATCTGGGGACGCGGCTCCAGCGACTGCAAGAGCAACCTCATCGGACAGCTGGAGGCTGTTGAGGCACTTCTCGAAAAGGGTTACGAACCGGACTATGATCTGTATCTCTCCTATGGATATATGGAGGAGGTAGCCGGCGGAAAGATTCCGGCGGAGACGCTCCGTGGGACAGGGATCCGCTTCGGTGCTGTTTTAGATGAAGGCGGCGGAGTCCGCCCGGGAAGCGATTACGGGATCGATGAGAAAGGACTCTGCACCATCGGACTCTGCGAAAAAGGATATGTGGATTTTGAACTTTCCTACACGGCAAAAGGCGGACATTCCAGCCGTCCGGGCGAGAATTTCGCGACGACCATGATCGCAAAAGCACTGATCGCGATTCAGGAGAATCCAATGCCGTACCGTGTGACGGATACGATCCGCCGCCGCTTTGAAGTTCTTGCTCCGTATATGGTGAAAGAAAATCCGGAGCTTGCAGAGCTTCTCAAGAATCCGGATGAGAATCTTGAAAAGCTGGTTCCGTATTTCAAGAAAGATCCGGCTCTCGATGCAATGTTCCACACGACGGTCGTTCCGACGATGCTCTCAGGTTCCGCTCAGGCAAATATTCTTCCGGCGAAGGTCACAGCTGTCGTAAACAGCCGCATCCTCACCGGGGATACCGTTGAGAGTGTAAAGAAACATCTGGAAGACATCGTGCCGGCTGAGGTGGAAGTCCGTGTCCTCAAGGGCAGCAATGCGTCCCCGACATCTCTGTATGACGGAGCGATCAAGGATCTTCTCGTCGAGATCAGCAGCAGGATCTACGGCGATGTGATCCCGTGTCCGGAGATGATGCTCGGCGGAACAGACGCAAGATTTGTCTATGACATGAGTGAACGTGTATACCGTTTCTCCACGATCTACGCGAAGGGAGACCACCATGTTCATGCCGTTGACGAGTTTACCGGAGTGGAAGAGCTGGCGGACAGCATCGACTTCTACATGGAACTGCTGACCAGATATGGGGAGACAGCGAAATAGGAAAGAGCGTGTGCCGGTAAGGCACAGAATAGCTGAAAATTAAGAAAATCATGTAAATAAAAGACGTTTTCACAGCGGAGTATCGTTGGATATCCACGTGAAAACGTCTTTTTTAATTCAGATAATTCCTCATAGTCTTCAGTGCGTTCTTCTCCAACCGGGATACCTGCGCCTGACTGATCCCGACTTCCCCCGCTACTTCCGTCTGCGTCTTTCCTTCGAAAAATCTCATATCAATGATCTTCCGCTCCCTTGCCGGCAGCCGTTTCATTGCCTCACTAAGAGAAAGCTGTTCCACCCAGTTTTCCTCCCGGTTTTTCTTGTCACTGATCTGATCCATCACACAGAGCGGATCCCCTCCGTCCGTGTAAACCGGTTCATAAAGGCTTACCGGACTCTGGATCGCGTCCATCGCGTAGGTGATTTCCTCCTTTGAGATCCCAACCTCATCCGCAATTTCCATGATCGTAGGTTCCCTGAGATTTCTCTTCGTGAGAAATTCTCTCGCAGAGAGAGCCTTGTAAGCTGTGTCCCTGAGAGACCGGCTCACCCGGATCGAATTATTGTCCCTCAGATACCGCCGTACCTCACCTAAGATCATCGGAACCGCATAAGTTGAAAATTTCACATTCTGTGACAGATCAAAATTGTCGATGGCCTTGATAAGACCGATGCACCCGATCTGGAACAGATCATCGATATTCTCACTGCTGCCCGAAAACCGCTGGATCACACTCAGGACAAGTCTCAGATTTCCTTTAATATATGTTTCTCTTGCGTCCGTATCTCCATTCTGGATCCGTCTGAAAAGGTCGGTTTTTTCCTCATTCGTCAGAAGCGGGAGTTTAGAAGTATTTACCCCGCAGATTTCAACCTTATATCCTGCCATGATAAGAACCTCCGCAATTTGTTTTCATAGAAAAATGATTCACGAAAACAGGACAGTTTATACATGAAAAAAACGGGAGTTATTTCCTGAGAATCATTCCTGATTTTGACATCTTATGCGGAATTTTGACATCTTGTGTAGAAAGAATTGCGGGTGGAACAGCAAAGCCGTATAATAAAATCAACTATGAATCGTGGAATGGTCTGAAATTTCGCAAGTATAATCCGAAAGAACCTGTCATAAAGGGGGAAATGAATATGAGAAAGAGAAAATGGTATGAACGTATGTCCGCAGCAGTCCTGATTGCAGTCCTTCTGGTCAATCATGGCGATATGGGAATTATGGCGAAAGCGGAGACGATCCCTGCGCTGGAAAAAAAACTGGAAGAAGAGAATAAAAAAACCGAGGCCGAGACAGCCAGCGCGTCCAATGCGGCTGAGAAGCGGGATACAACTGTGGATTCAAACGAGACGACCGAGTCCGACCTTGAGAAGGAGACCGCGACAGCATCAAATGGGAAAGAGATCCCGGAGACGAAGAGGAAAATGGCTAAGCGTGCGATGAATGTGGAGCCGGTTACGGGAGGAATATATACGATCAGCCAGGCAACAGATGGAACGTTTCAGGTCAGTGGAGGAAGTCTGGAAGGCGATGGGACGAGCGTAAAGGATCTGACTGATGCGATAGAGACGATTTTGAATAATAGTGTGGATAAGAAAGTAACGATTGATTTTAAGAATATCAGTATTAGCGGTGATGGACCGGTCCTTAAACAAGGCTGTGAATTGACATTGACTGGTTCGTATAAGAAAAATAGCGCTGGCGCTGCATTTTATATTGGAGCGAATGGTGACTATAAAGTACATAATAAGGCCAACATAACAACGGTTGATGATAATTATCTATATTATAGAAAGAACGATGCAAAAGATGCTACAGTGTTATTTGAACAAGAAGCTGGGGAGCTCACTGCCGGGTTTGAATTGACGGCAAAAGATACCGTTTGTTTAAAGGGAGGAACGATCAAGGGAAGAGGCTTCGGAAACGGTGGACATGGTCATATTAAAATAACCGACGGTATATGGAATGGTCAGCTGTCTGGCATAAAAAAAATAGATATAAGTGGGGGAGAGGTTAATTACATAGAAACGAACACTAATGATACCGCCGCAATTCAAGAAAGCGAAGAGGTTTCTATCAGTGGCGGAAAAATTTATGCCGAGAACACTAATTCATCGGGAAGAGCTTTTGCGATTTTAATGTCAGATAAGACAAAATTATCATTATCAGATAATATTGATATATCTGCTGCAGGTGGAAATACGCATGGATCGATATATTATGGTTACAGTGCTAAATCTTGTGCTACTATTGTCGCAGTGGATTTAAAAACGATAAATGACTCATTCAAATTTGTGGTAAGTGACCTTGCAATGGAGGCCAGTTCATCATTGAAAAACTGGATCAAAGGTTCATCCGGGAACATGGAGACGTTAGTCGAAGGGATTCATTTAAGCATTGTCAATCATAATTCTAATGTAGGATATGCGTACAAGTATCAGAGTTACGAAGCGAGAGCGGTGGGCAACTATATCCGTATTATGGATCCAAAGGCTGAATCCAGTTTGATTCCGGCAGGAAATATTAAAAGTGCGGAAATCCAGTTACCTTCCGATCCGGAAAAGTATCAGGTTACGATTACGTATGACAAAACTGAGGATGGGACTGAGAAAGTAGAGACGGTCAAGTACACTAAAGCCCAAGTTACAGTATCCGGAATTATAGATGAAATTCTGATGAGAAACACTGGAACGGATGGGTTAGAAATCAGTGTGGGAAGAACAGAAAATCCAATTGATGGAGATATTACAGTAGATTCAGGCAACGCTGACGATAAACCGGTTCTGCTTAAGGGAAAGATCACTGGAAAAGTAAATGTTGTTGGAACGGGAACTTTGGAATCTGAAATTAACTGCAGCGGTTTCAATGGAGAGACAAAAAGTACGATCCATATTACAGGTGGGGAGATTATTGGAACTGTGAATGCAGATAATGCGAATGAGTCTGTTATCACATTGACCTCTGCAGATCTGATTGTAGATGGTAATGCGCATATTGTAGATCAGTCCGTTTATTCTTCGCAAAATCGATATGCGATCAGTGCAATTGGTGGAGTATCAGTAACAATGAATGATGGACGGATTGAGTCAACAAATAACACAGCTGTTTATATAAACAGACTTGGAAGCAGCGGATTACAGAAAGACCATGCTAAGTTCGAGATGACAGGGGGAACGATCAAAGGCGGAGAGTATGGTTTAAAGCATACCCAACTTAATGAAATTACCTTGTCAGGCGGAACAATTTCCGGTGGTAAGAATCAGCCGGATGTTTATATGGCTTGGGAGAAAAACAGTGTCAGCGGGACTGCAAAATTTACGGTTAAAGGAAATTTCCCGTTCGCATCTATGAAGATCGAAAGTGCATCAAAAATAAATGAGATCGATTTTACAAAGGCAACGGCAACAGGAGAAGAAAACCTTCAAATTAATCTCCCGTGGGACGGAAATGAAACAGGGGCGAACATGAAGCTTTTCAAAGCCTCGACCTCAAATTATCGGGATCTCCTTAAACATATTACACTGTCAGGCGGAAAGACTCCAATCTTTGCAGTATATAATGAGCGTATGATTTCTGAAAATCCGGAAACCACTGAGATTTATGCGTTCAGCGCACCAAATCTTTATACGGTTCACGTGAAGTATTATACTAAAAGCAGCGAAGCGGCTCCGTTTTACGATGAATATCTTCTGAATCTTGACAATAGTCATCGAAGCTATTTGAGCAATCTCGGGTTGCCAGATGGTGCGGCTTTTTCAGTATGGAGGTACAAAGAAGATTCAAACAGAAATGGTACTGCGACAGATACAACAGTAACAGTGAATCATCTTGTCGAAGATAGGTTAAATCCACAAGGTCAAATACCGGAAATTGAACTTTACGCAGGATATCAGGTTAAGTTTGACGCAGCAATATCATCTGATGATATCAAAGAGAATTTTGCGACTATAAAGGGAACTTCAGATGGAACAAAAGTATACTATACAAATTCTAATTATCAAGGATACACTGGAGAAGCGCTCAGAGCAGAAGCAAAGAAAGAGGATAGTAAGGCGAGCTTTGCAACAGTAGATGTAGAAAATGGTAAATTTTCTATTGAATTGAATAATCTCTCTGTTGATACGTCATATACATATTATCTTGTAGCAGAGAATGATAATAATGATGTGTCGGAAATGCAGACAGTCAAATTTAAGACTCTCAAACGCACGCTGACAACGGATGATTTCCAGATAGTTGGATCCACTGAATTTACCTATACACATAATGGTGATATACATGAGATAGAAGTGCGACCTGTAGAGGGAAAAGAAGGATCGTTTGGCATCGGTGCTGTTCAGTATAAGGAAAAAGTTGGTGCAGAGGATGATGATAATTTCATCGGTGCTCCGGCGGCAGCAGGAACCTATGGAATCTATGTAAGCACCAATAGTGAAAATGGAGTTGAACGTGTTACAAATTTGCGGATTGGAGAGATAACGATCAAGAAAGCCACGTTCAATCCTGACTGGTTTCAGACTGTAACAAGCATCGACTATGGAAAAGATGAAGAGGACTACCTTAAACCGGGAATAAAGGACGCTTATTCCGTTGGCGGACATACGGTGACAGGTTATGGAGAGATCCGGTTTGAACTGTATCGTGACGCAGAGTTGACCCAGAAGGTTTCGAGAAATGCAGAAGGACATTATGAGGTCAATGCAGATCCGGATCAAGAATATGCAACTTATTATATGGGAATTACCAGCAGCGGTGGAAAGAATGTGGAAGCGCAGGAAAATCCTGTACGCATAGGGACAGATTTAAAGATATATCGCGCTTCAAACACAATCTCCACAGTAACATGCCCGGATATCCGCTACGGAGAAACACCGAAGCCGGAGCTCACGGCAGCGGACACCACAGGAGAAATTAAATACATCTACAGTAGTAACGAAAACGGTGAATATAAGGAATGGAATGCAGAGAATAAACCTGGACTCTGGTATGTAAAGGCAGTCGTAAGCCAGAGCCAAAATTACAAGGAAGCGGAAAGCACCCCGGTCGCATTTACAGTCTCCAAAGCGCGGCTCGTTCCTTCTGTAAACATGCTCCAGTCAAAGACCTATGATGGAGGTACAAAGGCTGAAGGAACGCTCACCCTCAGCTCCGCTGACGGAAACCCGATCCTCTCAGAGGATGCGGCGGGATTAGAGGCAAAGGGAACTTTCACATGGACATCCAAGGACGCTGGAACAAACACTGTGAATGTTACAGGCATTGCGTTGGATTCCAAATTTGAGGATTGCTATGAACTTACAGCGAGTGAGCTTTCCAATGTCTCATGCAGCGATGCAAAGATCGAAAATGCCAAAATTCAGAACGTTTCTGTATGGCAGATTAGTGAATTGACCTACAATGGAAAGGAACAGCTGCCGGAAGTCGCGGCAACAGGAAGTACGATCGGTGGCACGGCTATCACCTTCCGCTATGGCCTCACAGCAGAACAGGCCGCAGACGAAACGCAGGCATTAAAAAATGCTCCTGCCTTCACCGACGCCGGCATCTATACGGTATATTACACTGCATCCGCAGCAAACCATGATTCCGTATCCGGCAGCTTTGAAATCGAGATCAAAAATGCCTCGATCACAGGCGTTGACGCAGCCGGATATACAGGAATCTACGACGGAAAGTCCCACGGAATCAAGATCACTCTTACCGGAAACGCTGGAGACGGTGAGATCCTTTACGGTGAGTCCGAAGATAACTGCACGCTCACAGAAAGCCCTGTATACAAGAACACAGGCAGCTATACCGTATACTACACGGTGACAAAGAAAAACTTTGACACCATAAGCGGCTCCGCAACCGTTGCGATCACCCCGGCACGGCTCACTGTGACGGCAGAATCAAGAAACGTGACCTATAAGGACGAACCGCCGGTATACAGCAGCACGTTCGAAGGTTTCGTAAACGGAGAAAACACAGAAGTCCTCGGCGGAACACTCTCCTACGAGTGCGCTTATGCGGCCGGCAGCGATGTGGACGAGTACAAGATCATCCCGTCGGGACTTACCGCTGAAAACGGAAATTATGAGATCACATATCAGCCAGGAAAACTGACCGTATCCCAGGCGAAGCCGGAGTTCGAACTTCGGAATCTGGATCAGTTAAACCGTGTCTATGACGCGAAAAACACCGCGCCGGAGGCATGGACGGACAGCGATGGAAACATGACCGTGACGATCAAAAAGGGCAGCGAGATCTTAACGGAAGCGCCGATGAATGCCGGAACCTACACGGTGGAAGTTCATACGGAAGCCGGAAAGAACTACGAGGCTGGAAGCCAGACATTCTCCTTTGAGATCAAAAAAGCACCGCTCAGTGTAAAAGCAGTGGATCAGAATGTCACAGTTGGAGATGCGATTCCGGAGTACACAGTCCTCTACGAAGGATTTGCAGGAACAGATACCGCGGATGTGCTGAACGGCAGCCTGCAGTTTACCTGTGAATATGCGCCAGACAGCGCGGCGGGCGATTACGCGATACAGCCGTCTGGTCTGACATCTGAGAATTACGAGATCCACTTTGAGAACGGAACACTTCATGCAGTCCGCAGGGCAAGCAGTGGATCCGATGATTCCGACAATTCCGGCGGTTCCGGCAGCACAAAGAACCCGGCGGCAACGAACTTTGGAAAGAATGTTTCTAACAACAGCTCTTCCGAAAACGATGCACAGGGAACCTGGAAACGCGATAATAAGGGCTGGTGGTTCGAATTCAAGGACGGCACCTATCCGGCAGGAGAAAAGATCAGTGATCAGAACGGTGAAAAGCTGGGCTGGATCCAGAAAGACGGAAAATGGTGGGCTTTCGGTTCTGACGGCTATCTGAAGACCGGCTGGGTGTTCGATGGCGCAAGCGGAAAATGGTATCTGCTTAATGAAAAGACCGGAATGCAGATTGGCTGGTATTACGATGAGTCAGGACGCTTCTGGTATTATCTCGATCCGGCGAGTGGAGCAATGCTCACAGGCTGGCAGTTCATCAATGGAAAATGGTACTACTTGTCAAAGACATCCGGAGCTGTGCCGCTTGGCTCCATGTACAGAGAAATCAGGACACCGGATGGATATTATGTCGACAAAGACGGTGCATGGGATGGACTTGAAGCAAAAGAAAAATAAGACATGAACAAAAAATCCGCAGGATCCTAAAAATGGGAACCTGCGGATTTTCATGTTTATACGGATAATACGTAAAACGGAACGTGGAAGCTTTAACCAAAGATCCGGAACACTCCGATAAAGGAAAGAACAACGCTCATCACGATAAAGCTGACAGCAGCAAGCAGCAGCTGGTTGTAAAGCTTGTCCTTATCAACAGACTCCGGTGCGCAGCCGACACAGATGCCGCCGACCGTGGACAGCGGACTGATGACGACGCCGTTGGTTCCAACGATGACACCGATCACGATGCTCATGGAGGAGATGCCTAAGGTCTGGCTCAGTTCCGCGGAGAGCGGGATCAGGGTCGGCATAACGACTCCAGTACCACTGGAGACAGCGCCCATAAGTCCGCCGAGTACCATCATGATCGGCTGGGCAGTTCTCTCGCCTATGATGTTCTCAAGACCGTCAGATAAGAATGCGATGCCGCCGCAGGTATTGACAACGCTGATCAGGACGGACATGCCGCAGATCAGGATGATCGTGCTCCACGGAACAGCAGCGATGGCTTTTTTCTGGTCGACAGCGCCGAGCATTAAGAGAACACCCGCGCACGCGAAGGAGATCAGTCCGATATTCTGTCCAAAAAAGATTACGCCGATGAGGACCACGAGGATCGCGGCGAGTGTCAGAGTCTGATTCTTATCAAATCCCGTAAAGTGCGGTGTCGCAGCGTTTTCCATCTTTTTCGGGTGAAGACCTCCGAGCAGGAAGTAGGCACCGATGGAGAAGAGCGTCATGGCTGTGGCGTATGCGCCCCAGAGCGGAAGGTAACCGGAAAGGCTTTCACCGATGATATTGTTTTCCACGGAGAGCTGTTGTGCCACGATTCCGTTGATGGCAAGGGGGGACAGGCCGCCGACCATAATACCGCCCATGGTGACAAGACTCATCATCAAAACTGAGATTCCGTTTTCAACTGCGACGAACAGAGCAATCGGCATGATGACTGCGACGATCAGTCCGCCTGCGCCTGCCGCGGAGATGATCGCGCCGAAGAGAAAGAAGATCACCGGCAGGATCTTCGCGTTTCCTCTTGCGAGGCATACGATGTTCCTGGAAAGTGCCTGCGTGGTGCCGTTTAAGGTTGCGATACCAAAGAGGAATGTGGTGGCGAGAACGATAAAGAATACGCTCGTCGGCCAGTTTCCGGTCACGACTTTTGAGACATTGATTTCGGTGCCGCATTTTGCCGCTACGATGGAGAAAATGTATGCCGCGACAAGACCGACAACGCCGGCATTCTTTTTTGTGACTGCGCTGAAGGCGATAACCGCGATCAGAACGATTAAAGATGCAACTGCAATCATGATGTTAGAACCTCCTTTTTCTGCAATCGAAATTCGTGTGAAATGAAGCCATAATACGCTTCACTTCCGGCATTTATGCGATATTTAAGCGAAAAAAAAATCTCCCCATGCATTGCTGCATGAAGAGACGATGATTTTCACCGCGTTACCACTCTGATTCGTCCATAGAAGACGCTGCTTTACAGGGTACCGGCCGGATACCCTTTCCCTGTAACGGGAGAACCCGTTTCCGCCTACCGTTCAATTTCAGCGGAACCGCTCAGAAGCGAGTTCGAACTGTTTCATCCCGCCGTGCTCCCAGCAACCACGGCTCTCTGTGGGGAATCCTGCAGCCTACTATTCTTCGTCTACGCGTATTTCGATTTTTTACGGTATCATTTTACTACTTTAATGTAAGTTAGTCAAGAAAAATTACAGCGAAATAGTTTGAAAAATCACAGCGAACGATCGAAATTGCCCGGGAACATTCATCGTTTTTATCATGACTCCGCAGACGGAATTAAGATCACTGATGCGTAGAACATTCCGTTCTTCCATTCAAAACGCGCATCTCCACGGTGTCGTTCAGCGATGAGCCGGATGGACTGTGTGCCTATGCCGAGGCCACTGTGCTTTGTGGAGAGAAAACGCTTTCCTTCGAGAACTGGAGGCTTTCTGCAGGGATTGTCCACCGTGATGGCTATGAGGGAGGTGCCGGTCTGGCGGATATGGACCTTGATCGCGCCGCTTTCATTGTTTTCCCGACATGCGTCCACCGCGTTTTCCAGTAAATTTCCCAAAAGCACGCAGAATTCCGGTTCCGGGACCGGTATTTCCTTTTCCATCTGTGCCTGGATCTCCAGAGCAGTTCCGGCTTTTTCCGCAATCTGCGCGTAGTAGCTAAGGATCGCGTTGACAGCCTGATTTTCACAGTAAGCAGGCAGCCATTCCGGCATCATATGTTTCCGGAAGGACGCGAGATAGTCTGAGATCGCGTCAAGATCTTTGTTCGCCGCGTATCCCGAGAGCACCGTGAGATGCTGACGGAGATCATGGCGGGCGATCCGCGTCTCGTCGATGGAGCGCTGGAGATTGCGGTACTGGGCGCTCTGGAGCTGCAAAAGCTCATTTTCCCTCAAAAGTCTCGTGTTCTGGTTCATCTCCGATGCCATCAGGTAGAACATAAAATAGAAGAGCAGGAGGAATGTCAGAAGCGCCAGAATTAAAATCGGATAAAACTTCATGACCCGGTTCGTGTAGAGCGTCTCGTAGTAGCGCGGACGGATCAGACGGTTCAGCAAGAAGAATGCCGCCGGGAATACCCAGAATATATACCAGGTCTTCGCCATTTCGATATCGTCCACCAGCCATTTCGCGGCATGGGTTGCCGGATACCATACGATGGCCATGATGAGAACGGAGAGCAGCAGGTGGATCCCCGCGCCCGGAAGCGTGAACAGACCGGAGGTGTTCGTCCGGTCAATGAGGGCATCTGCGACGAGTGTCAGGTTTGTGATACAGGAGAAGACCGCGCAGACGGCGATCAGGATACTGAACGGCTTCCAGAGGGCGAGATCACAGACCCGATGGAAGAATACCGCAAACAGGATAAAGGACGGCAGGATCCAGAAGTCTCTCGCAATCCCGAAGTCTGCGCAGACGAGGCCTCCGGCGAAAGCCCAGAGGATCGAGAGCGGGATACCGGTGAGAAAAATATTCAGCGGTTTTATGCGGAGCCGGTCCTGAACCGGAAGAAAGCAGAGGACCGCACAGGGCACCATTGAAAAAAATTCCAGAAAATACCGCATGACAAGGGACCAGAATGGGCTGTTCATACTCAACAATCTCCTCTCGTTTCTATATGTTCCATTATAACAAAGTTTTACTGTCCTGAAAGTACAACTCATGCAGGATTTTGACATCTTGTGCAGGGATGAGAAGTTTTAGGATACACAGAAAAAACGTCTGTGATGGAGCAGGTAGATCCTTGTCAATGAGGCAGGAGTCTTATATGGTTGAGATAAAATCTGCGGCAGAAATCCGGTGAGTGGAATATCATCGGATTCTGCCGCAGATTTTTTCAATATGGAACTTTTTATTTTTTAGTGGAACGCCTCTTTTGCATACTGCTCCAGCTCATCCCTGAAATCTGGGTGCGCAATCGCGATCATGGCCTCGGCGCGCTCTCTTAAGGTCTTTCCGGAGAGGTTCGCAATACCGTACTCGGTCGCAACGCTCTGGATCATGGTACGTGGAGCGGATACGGTGGAGCCGCCCGGAATGAACGGAACGATGTTAGACTTTAAGGTGCCGTCCTTTGCTTTTCTCGCGGAGTTGATGCAGATATATCCTTTTCCTCCGACGGAGCGGTAAGCGCCCTCAAGGAAATCCATTTGTCCACCGATGCCGGAGAGCTGGCGGGTTCCCGCGGACTCAGCATTCTCCTGACCCATCAGGTCAAGCTGCACGCCGCCATTGATGCTGATGACATTCTTCATGGTTCCGATGCGCTGCGGATCATGGACATAATCGAGGTCAGCCGGGTGGAAAAGCTTCGGATTTTCAGAGATCCAGTCATAGAACTCCTGGGAGCCCATCGCGAGGTTCCATGTGGAGAGACCGGTATCGAATTCTTTCTTCGCATTTGTGAGCTTTCCGGCTTTCCAGAGGTTTAAGTAAGCGTCACTGATGGTTCCGGTATGACAGCCAAGGTCTTTTAGGTCAGACTCCGCCAACATGTTTGCAACGGTGAACGGAACGCCGCCGACACCGAGAGAAAGGACAGCGCCGTCCGGAATCTCGTTTACGACGAGCTTCGCAATCTGGATATCTGTCTCAGACGGAGCTTTGTAGGTTCTTACCGGAAGCGGTTCATGTTCGCCCTCTACGATATAATCCGCCTCGGAGAGATGGACACGGTGGGAACCGTCCACACCCTGAAGCTTCGGATAATGTTCATTGATCTCAAAGATCACAGTTCTTGCACTCTCAAACATGGTTCTCCATGCGAAGTTTGAGATGCCGAGACCGCAGTAGCCGTTCTCATCCGGGGCAGATACCGGGACGAAGGCAACATCTGTCCGGATATAGCGCTGGCGGTAGAGCGTCGGGAGAAGGCGGAGTACCACAGGCATGAATTTTACGAGACCACGGGTCTGGAGTTTCCGTTCATAGTCACCGATATGCCAGCTGTAGTAGGAGAAGCTCTCCTGTTCCGGATCAGCCTCAACGACCTCAATGCGCGGGCGGATCACAAGACCGCCGCGAACTTTCACATCTTTTAAATGACCTTTTCTTGCGGCGAGCGCCTTGTCAAGAAGCTCCGGATATCCGCCGCCGAATCCATAGTCGACCCAGTCACCGTCTTTTACAGCAGCCGCAACGGCAGCTTCTGCAGTCACAAATTTACTTTTAAAATTTTCCATATGTAATCCCTCACTATATAATATTTTCGGTAAAACATGAACGATACCATATATGTTCATTATAGGAGTTTTTTCGGTATGAAACAAGTAGATTATTGAGAGTTATGATATTGAATGGATATGGATCATATCAGAAAAAAATATATTTTATTCTGAATGCATGATCCGATCCTTCACATTTCGGATCGGAAACAACTTTATTTTTCGTCCAAGATGTAATATAATAAATTTATATTGCAGGCGGCAGAAATTACCGTTTCTGCCAAAAGAAAATAATGCATGAGGGGAGTCAAAACATGAAGGATTACATGAAGATCTACCAGGAATGGCTTGCCAATCCGTACTTTGACGAAAAGACGAAAGAAGAGCTTCGCGCAATCGCGAACGATGAAAACGAAATCAAGGAACGTTTCTATATGGATCTGGAGTTTGGTACCGCAGGACTTCGCGGAATCATCGGTGCCGGAATCAACCGTATGAATATCTATACAGTCCGCCGCGCGACTCAGGGACTTGCCAACTATATTATCAAACAGGGCGGAGCAGACAAGGGCGTTGCGATCGCGTTTGACTCCCGTCATATGTCCCCGGAATTTGCCATGGAGGCTGCAATGACACTCGCCGCAAACGGCATCAAGGCGTATAAATTCGAATCCCTGCGCCCGACACCGGAACTGTCCTTCGCAGTCCGTGAGTTAGGCTGCATTGCCGGCATCAACATCACCGCGAGCCATAACCCGCCGGAATACAATGGATATAAGGTATACTGGGAGGACGGCGCACAGTTCACACCGCCGCATGATAAAGGGGTAACGGCTGAAGTTCTTGCGATCGAGGATCTCTCCACCGTGAAAACGACGACCGAGGAAGAGGCGTTAAAGAGCGGAAAATTCCAGGTGATCGGAAAAGAGATCGATGACAAATATATCGCCCAGGTAAAAGCCCAGGTCGTAAATCAGGAAGCGATCAACCGCATGCAGAAAGACATCACGATCGTCTACACACCGCTTCACGGAACCGGAAATATCCCGGCCCGCCGCGTTATGAAAGAGATCGGCTTCGAGAATGTCTATGTGGTTCCGGAACAGGAACTCCCGAATGGCGATTTCCCGACCGTAAGCTACCCGAACCCGGAAGCCGCCGAGGCATTTGAGCTTGGCTTAAAGCTTGCGAAGGAGAAGAACGCGGACCTTGTTCTTGCAACGGACCCGGATGCAGACCGTCTCGGTGTCTATGTAAAAGATACAAAGTCCGGTGAATATATCCCGCTTACCGGAAATATGTCCGGCTCCCTGTTATGTGACTATGTGTTAAGCCAGAAACAGGCAGCAGGAAAGATCCCATTTGACGGCGAGGTCGTAAAGTCCATCGTTACCACAAATCTAGTTGACGCCGTTGCGAAACACTATGGCTGCAAGCTTGTCGAGGTTCTGACCGGCTTCAAGTATATCGGTCAGCAGATCTTAAAAGAAGAGACAACCGGCAAGGGAACCTATATGTTCGGTATGGAGGAGAGCTACGGCTGTCTGATCGGTACATATGCCCGTGATAAGGACGCGATCTCCGCAACAGCTGCTCTCTGTGAGGCTGCTGCTTACTATAAGGAAAAAGGAATGACCTTATGGGATGCTATGGTTGCCATGTACGAGAAGTACGGTTACTATAAGGATACCGTAAAATCCATCGGCTTAAAGGGCATTGAGGGACTCGCAAAGATCCAGGAAATTATGGAGAACTTCCGCAAGAACCCGCCGAAGGCACTTGGCGGCTACGAGGTGACTTCTGCCCGTGACTATAAGAAGAACACGATCACAGATATCGCGACCGGAGAAGTAAAGGAGACAGGCCTTCCGGAGTCCAATGTTCTCTACTACGATATGAACGACGGCGCATGGCTCTGCATCCGTCCGTCCGGAACTGAGCCGAAGATCAAATTCTACTATGGCGTTAAGGGAACCTCCCTTGATGATGCTGAGGCAAAGTCCAAAGCCGTCGGTGATGAGCTGATGGGCATGGTGGATAAGATGATGTGAGATCCCAGAGTGTGGGGATAAGCGCAGGGAAGATGCTGCGAAACAATTAAGATCGAGTGCCTGAGGATATGGCTGTGAAAAGCAGTGAGACTTGGGCAGAAAGGAAAAGCTCCCGGATGGGAACCGCATGTTATAGATATGATGTGGTTCTTTTCGGGAGCTTTTTTATCACAAACGACTGCACCCGGTACGCGAAGGTGCCAGGCTTTGTTTCCTTTACAGGCGGGAGAGTTCAGCAAGGTACATCTGGGCTGCCGGGGAGAGGCGTACACGATTGCGGAAGATGCAGGAAGCAACAAGCTCACGATTGTGCCCGCTCTCGGGCCACAACCACTCCGGAACCGGAAGCGCGGTGATCTCAGGGGATTTTTCACGGTCATGAAGCGGAGCAATGCCGATCCCGATCGAATCCGTCTGCTCGATGATGCTGTAAAAAGAAGCACGGCTGTTCACATAGGTAATCCCGGAGAGCTGATCCTGACGGATAAGAGACTGGATTCCGTTCAGAATGCTGCTTTCTGCAGAAATCTGGGATGCCGCTTCGGCGGAATGCAGAACAAAACTGTATTGATCGAAAAGCTCCTGAGTCAGTGCATTTGGATCCTTCAGAACCGGATGGGCATTCCGGCAGAAAAGCTGAAGGGGAGAGTGAAACAGGATCTGTTCTTCCAGACTGTGAAGAGCCAGAAGCTCCTGTACCTTTTCGTTTTGGGATTCCGGATACACGATGAAACCGATATCTGCATGTCCGGCATCGAGTTCCCGGATGACTTCGTGTCCTGCCAGCTCGCGGTAAAAAAGGCGGAATGTCCGATCGTGCTGATCAGAAAAGGCATGGATCGTCTTACTCAGGGCATCATTCTCAGGAAAACAGCAGTCTGCAGCAATCCGAAGACGGCAGGAGTCCGGGTGCTCCCGGAATGTCTGGCGGAACTGCTCTGCATGTTCAAGGAGATCCCGGCTCATATCGAGAAACAGACGTCCGGATTCCGTCGGGATGATCCCTGTTTTTCCGCGGGTAAAGATCGTGATCCCGTATTCTTTTTCTGTATCACGGAGAACTTTACTCAGGTACGGCTGGGTCACAGACAGCCGCTTTGCGGCCGCCGACAGAGAGCCGGAGTCGGAGATCTCGAGGAGATATTGCATGTTTTGAAGATTCATTTAGAGGTAGCTCCTTTGTTGTAAAAAAATCATAAAAATAGTATAATTAAGTCTATTCGAAAACAATGGATCTGTCAAATAGGAGAGATGTGGAAAGTCAGCAGTAAAGTCTGCTGCTGCCGCTGCAACATATGGAAATACGACTTGAAAAATTTTTGCTCGTGAAGAGCAGTCAGACAAAAAAACAATGAAAGGAAGATCCGGATCCCGGACAGAAGCGATGGATAAAAAAGAATTTGTTTTAAAAGCAGTTGCGGACAAAAAAGACCTGATCGTCGAGGTGAGTGACAAAATTTTTGATTATGCGGAGACAGGCTTTCATGAATTTAAGACCGCAAAACTCTACGAGGATGTTCTGAAAAAAGAAGGATTCCAGGTGGAAATGGGAGTCGGCGGCATGCCGACGGCATTTAAAGCTACATATGGAACAGAAAAGCCGGTGATCGGATTTTTAGCGGAATATGACGCTCTTCCGGAGCTGTCCCAGGAAGGCGGCTGCACGATGAGAAAGAAAGCCGAAGGGGAAAACCCGGACGGACATGGCTGCGGTCACAACCTGCTCGGTGCGGGAGCCATGGCGGCAGCGCTTGCAGTGAAAGCGTATCTTGAGGAGCATCCGGAAGCGGGAAGCGTGGTCCTTTTTGGATGCCCGAGCGAGGAAAAAGGCGACGGCAAGGCGATCATGGCAAGAGAGGGAATCTTTGACGGCGTGGATGCGGCGTTCACCTGGCATCCGGGCGATAAGAACGAAATCTGGTCGGAGTCCACTCTGGCGAATGTCAGCGTCTTCTTTAACTTCAAAGGTGTGACCTCCCATGCAGCGGCAGCTCCGGAACTCGGAAGATCTGCGCTGGATGCGGCGGAACTCATGAGCGTCGGTGTCAATTATCTTCGGGAACATATCATCTCTGACGCGAGGATCCACTACGCGTACCGTGATGTCGGAGGAATCGCCCCAAATGTTGTCCAGGGACACAGCCGCGTCCACTATTTCATCCGCGCACCAAAGTCCTGGCAGGTAAAGGAAATCTACAGGCGTGTGGTTGATGTGGCAGAAGGCGCCGCAAAAATGACAGGGACTGAGATGACATATGAGCTCTATGCAGGTCTTTCCGATTACATCCCGAACCATGTACTCTCGGAAGTTCTTCATGAGTCCATGGAGGAGATCGGCGCTCCGGCTTACGATGAGGCGGATTTTGCACTGGCATCCAGATTCTTCCATGAGACCGCGACGCCGGAGGAACAGGAGGCAAAGCGAGCGTCCCTGCGGAAACTCTTCGGTGCAGATCATCTGGATGAGATCGAAGCCCGCCCGCTCCACACCCGGATCTCTCCGCTTGTATGGACTGGAAAGGTCCAGGCGGGTTCCACCGACGTCGGCGATGCCAGCTATGTGATCCCAACGGCGATGTGTACCACGGCGACAGCGACTCTCGGCACTGCCGCCCACACCTGGCAGATGACCGCACACGGCAACACGGAGATCGCCCACAAGGCAATGTTAAATGCGGGTGAGGCCATAGCATTGGCTGCCTTAAAGACCATGGAAAGCCCGGAAATCTTAAAGAAAGCCCACGACGAATGGTTGGCCGAGACAAACGGCATCTACGAATGCCCGATCCCGAAGGAGATCGGACCGAGGCTGGAGGATTAAGGGAGCTGCGTGCACAATCGAAAATAGAGGAGCAATACAATGAGACAGGAAACCATAGACAGGATCCGAAAATTCACCGACGACCGCGACTGGGACCAGTTCCATTCTGCCGCCAATCTGGCAAAATCCATTGTCATTGAGGCAGCAGAACTTCTGGAATGCTTTCAGTGGAGTGATGAGGAGTATGATCTTCAGCATGTGAAAGAAGAGCTGGCAGATGTGATCGTCTACTCACAGAACCTTTTAGACAAGCTGGGGCTGGATGCAGATGAGATCGTGAATATGAAAATGGGGATGAATGAGAAAAAGTATCCGGTGGAAAAGGCGCGGGGGAAGTCTGCGAAGTATGATCAGTTGTAGGGACTAGAGAAGAATGCTGCAGGGCAGCCATACAGCGTGGATTGGCTGCCGGCGGATCTTGGAGTTGTGGGGAAGATTGAGAAGTGGATGGAGAAAGAAATCTGATAAATTTTTTTGCTTTCGATATGCAAGACCAAATTATAGGACACCTAATGTGATATACTGTGTCTCAAAGAGGTACAGAAAGTCAAACATATGGAAAATAGGAGGACTATGAAATGGAAAAAGACAAAACATGCAGGGATATTTATTTTGAAATGCGATCCATGAACCGGCATCTGCAGAGAGTGGGAAATATTGGGATGCTGGCGTTGCTCTTAAAGTTGTCGGAGGGCCTGGAATATGACAAAAACGGAAAACGTCTTTTAAAGGCGGCTGCGATTCTTGTCGGCGTTGTGGAAGTGCTGCTGTTTCAGGAGGCAGTAACGGATTGTATAAAAAAGAGGAATGGCGAAGCAGACGACTGAGTGCCAATGGAAAAATATCCATAGGATCCTGCGAATCTGCGGATAACCCGATCGGGCAGATGGTGATGGATTCAGAAAATATGGAAAGAAAAATGCAAAGGAATCTCTGAATGAAGAAACACAAAGTATACCTGCAGGATCTGCTCAATGAGTATCCGGAGTCGGAAGACTATCAGAAATTCTATACATATGTGATGGAGCTGATCAGGAGAGACGAGCTTGTTCCGATGAAAAATGCGAAGAGCAACGGCCGGAGACCGGCGCTTCCGCTCAGCTTCTGGAAATATGAAGACAAACCGGATTATACGGATATCTATGAGGAACTGAAGTATAAGTATCATCCTCTGATCAATACTTCCTATTACAGAAACCATCCGGAATGCTATGAGACGGACAAGGAGAAACTTCAGATTCTGAGTGATTATCTGAAAGATCATTCCAAACTGCTTGATACCGAGGAGACGATGAATGAGCGGAGCTTCGAGATCTTCCGTCGGGAAAAGTTTTTCCAGAGAGAGGGCGGTCTCGAATTTTGCAGGAAAATTGGGATCAGTCGGGAACAACTGGCATTTTATGAGACTTCTGAGCCGCTCTCTTATTATTCCCGGTCCAAACAGACCCCTCAGAACATTCTGATCGTGGAGAATAAAGACACATTTTTTGATATCCGGCGCTGTATGAATGCGGGGCATGACCGGATCCTTGGAAAACAGTTTGGTACTGTGATCTACGGGGCAGGAAAAGGAATCTGGAAGACGTTTGCGGATTATGTGAATGGGGCAGAATCCTATTTCCTTGGGGATAATGAATTGTTCTATTTCGGAGATCTTGATTATGAGGGGATTCTGATCTATGAACATCTTCTGGAGCAGAAAGAGTACCAATGGGACAGGCAGGGAAATGGCAGTGCCGGAATGATCCAACTTTTCCGGAAAGCATACGAGGCGATGCTGGATAAGGCGCTTCAGATCGGTTTTTCAGCTCTTCCTGACATGAAGGAAAAGCAGAATTCGAATATTGGAACGGTATTTCTGGATGTGTTTGATGAGGAGAGAAGGAGACAGATCCATGAAATCCTGTCAGCAGGAAAATATATTCCACAGGAAATTCTAAATGAGCATGACTGGTAGCCAACCGACAGAAGAGATACGGAAAGGTTATGATAAATGAACAAAACTGGTGATAAAAGATGATCGAGAAAGATTTTTTAAAGAATTTTGAGCAGCGAATGAAATTCGTCGGGAGGTATGCGTTGCTCTGCAACAACAGCTTTGGAAAGCAGCAGTGGAAGGATTACGGCATAGAGACGCGGGATGAGCAGATGAATATGTTGTTTACACTGCTGCTTTTTATCATGGAGTATTCTTTGCGGGAAGAAAACTGCACGATGGACGATATTGCGGCGTTCGTGGAGGACATCAGTTACGAGTACCATGCGAAAAAGCTGAGCTTTGAGCAGAGTCGGGACTTTGCGAGGTTTATGGTGGAGGATATCCTTGGAAACAGCGGTTCTTCCATGTATTTTAAGGCTTTTGACTATGAAAAACGGACATATAAGGAAATCAACATCCGTTATATCGACAACAAGGTCGTGTATCTGGAGAGTGGCGTCAGAAGAACATCCTATTACCTGACGGACGAGGGTTACAATATGATGCTCTCCACGATGGAAATGGAAAATAATCTGAAACTTTCGGTCCATGAAATGCTCTTTAAGCTGCATCTGGAAAAGGCAGATTATAACAGGGCTGTGGAAGATATCAAAAATATCTTCAGTCAGTTTAGAAAACAGAGCCAGAAGATCGAGGAGGCAATCCTGTCGGTCCGGAGAAATGCGTTGGCTTATTCAGTAGAAGAATATGGGCAGCTGGTGGAGGACAACATCAACACTGTAGTCGAGACAAGAGAAAAATTCAATCTTCACAGGCAGTTTATCGACGAGAAAATTGAAGAATTTGAAGAAAAACAGATGAATGCGGAAACATTCACGGAAAAAGAAAAGGGCAACCTGAACAATCTTCGTGTGATCGGAAGATATCTGACGCAGACTCTGGATGAACACCAGAGAATCCTCGGTCAGCATTTTGATCTGAAGAAATTATATGATGAAGAGCTGGAAAATTACTCGAACATGACACTGGTCCAGCGGTTTCCGTTCCGGAGCGATGTGTATGATAAGGTATTAAAAGATGTCTCGCTCCTGAAAAATGTTGATAAAATTTTTAGTCCGTTATTTACCGGACGGGTGGGGAAGATCTTTAATCCGGAGAAAATGCTGGAATATCAGAAAAAGTTAAAAAAAGCGGATGTGGAAGACGAGACCGTGGAGCTGGATTTTGATGAAGAGGAGTACAACCGGGAGAAAGAAGAGCGCAGGAAAGAACGGATGAAAAAATATGAGGGCTGTGTGAAGGGAATCCTGGAACAGCTTCTCAAATATAAAGAAATGACGCTGGAAATCTTAAATACGGTGTGTACAGAAGAAGAACGGACACAGCTTCTTCCGACTGCAGAGATTTTTCGCGAGGTGATCATCGAATTCCTGACAGCGGGCACAATCGATATCGGAGCACTTCAAAATGAACAATCGGATTATCTCATGGATGCGTCAGATGGGTTTGTACTGAATGAGATGTTACTTGGTCTGATGGAAGACCGGGAATTCCGGAAAATCGGAAAGATGTTTATTTTCCCGATGGAAGACAGTGCGCATGTGTACTTTAAGAATGTAATGGATGAAAACGGAAACAGAAGAAATTTCAGATGTTCCAACGTGGGATTCCGGTATGAGGAGAGATAGAAGATGGCATACGAAGCAGAGATGATCACATACAGCCAGAAAATATTTTATTATCTTTTGTGCCACGGGGCACTGAGTGACCTGGATGCGGAAGTCAATGATCTGTATCGCGCGTATGTGGAACATGAAGAGATCATGAATCTCGTGAAAAATCAGGCGGAAATTGCAGACTGCAGAATCGAGCGGTACGGGACGACGATCTATCTGATGCCGGATATCGACAATAAATACCTCGGTTTTACGAAGGCAGACCTGAAAAAAGAATTATGTAAACCGAATGCTACAGACCGGGATTATTATCTGGCACAGTTCGTAATCCTGACGCTGTTGGTGGAATTTTATGACGGACAGGGAAGTACCAGTAAATCCAGGGAATTTTTAAAACTCGGGGAGCTGCAGAATCTCGTATCAGAGCGTCTGAAAGCAGGACTTGCGCTTGAACAGGAGCGGGAACAGGATGGAACAAATCTTTACACAGAAATGTATGAAAATGTCCTGGATTACAAGAGTATGAGCGAGGCCTATGAGTCCTTAAAAAGCGCGGAAACGGGAAGCCGGTCAAAGTATACAAAGGAAGGCTATGTGAGCATTATCTGTGAGTTTCTCGATCGGCAAGGGTTGATCGTTTTCGTCCGGGAAGATGAGATGATCAAGACGACGGCAAAGCTGGACAATGTGATGGAGTATAAGATCCTGAATAAAGAAAACTATGCAAGGATCATGGAGGCATTGGGGGAAACATATGAGTAAGATAGCGAGGATCCGTATTTTAAACCTGAACTATAACAATAACACCATCAAAATTGATGACGAGATGTTTGACTTCAATGGTCAGAACACACTCATCTCCCTGAGAAACGGCGGCGGAAAAAGCGTGCTGGTACAGATGATTGTGAGCCTTTTTGTCAACCGCTCATATCGTGATTTCGGAGACCGGCCGTTTAAGAGCTATTTTACGACGAACCGGCCGACATTTATCATGACAGAATGGATCCTGGATAATAAAGCCGATCGTTTCCTGGCAGGTATGATGGTCAGGAAAAGCCAGCGGGAAGACAATGACGCGGAAGAGCTGGAAATGTACACTTTTACCGGCAATTATTCAAAAGCCTGCAGCTATGATATTGAGAATCTTCCGGTCATCAGACAGGAAGGTAGCAAAAAGATCCTGAGGGGATTTTCTGAATGCAAAAACCTGTTGGAGGAGATCAGTAAAAGTGAGTCGAGAAACTTTCGGCTGTATGACATGACCAGCTCCTATGGAAGAGGCCAGTATTTTAATAAACTTCGCGAGTATCAGGTCAACAATAAAGAATGGGAGAGCATCATCCGAAAGGTCAACCAGAAGGAGTCGGGACTTTCAGAGCTTTTCCAGAATGCCAAAGATGAGAAGAATCTGGTGGAAAACTGGTTCCTTCGCCCTATTGAAGATAAATTAAACCAGGAAAAGAATAAGACGGATGAGTTCCGGAAACTTGCGTTCCAGTTTATTGAACAATACAAGAGTAATCAGTCGAAAATTCAGCGGAAAGGGATCATTGAACAGTATTTTGAGGACACGAAGCCATTGAAAGTCCAGATCGATGATTATGTTCAGAAAGATCATGATGCAGCGGCTCTCAGAACAGAGATGATCCTTTATGTGAAGGCGCTGCAGAGAGAATTGAAGCGGCTGGAGACGGAAATTGCTGCCGGACAGGAGAAAATAGACCAGATCAAAAGGGAACAGAGACGGATCGTTTATGAGAAGCTCTCATATGGAATTTACATTGATGAGGACCGGAAGACAGCACTCCTTGCGAAGAGAACACAGCAGGAGACGGCGATCACAGAGCTGACCTATCGGAAAAATCAGTTGACACGGGAGATCGACCGGTATGATCTTCATAAGCTCTATCAGGAATTAAAGGATTTTGAACGTCAGAAGGCCGAGGTAGATGCAAAGCTGCAGGTGCTTTTACAGAAGACGGAAGAATCAAAGGATGAGATCGGAAAGATCGGAAGTCAGCTGTATGCGCTGTATTCCGGGAAGGCAGAGAAGCTGGAGAAACAGAAGAAGCGGGAAGAAGAAAATCGTGTCGAGACTGAAAATACGAAAAAGGAAGTAGAGAAGGAATTCGGTGAAAATGAGCAGAAGATCCGAAAATTAGGCGTAGATATCGGTGCATTGACTTCAAGAGTGAAAAGCTTTGATGAGGTGGAAGACACCTTTAACAGAGAATTCAGTGCAGATCTGAGACGAAATATCGTAGGTCTTTATGTGGATGGTGCACTGGAGATTTTTCGGAAAGAAATGGAAGCAGGGCTTCAGGAAAAGAAAAATGAATCGGCAAAATATGCCGGAAAACTTCTCGAGCAGGAACAGACACAAAAAAGACTTTCCCGGGAAATAGTGGATGGAAATTTAAAAGCCAACGATCTCGCACATCAGCTGGACAGTCTTTCTAAGAAACTTCTGGATCTGGAGAAACAGAAGAATGAACGCCTGAGAATCATGAAGTATGTCGGCATGGATGAAGCCCATATGGATCAGAAAAATCTGATTCTGGATCAGCTGGACGGAAAGATGAAAGAGCTGGACATGGAAAGAGACAGTCTGATCCAGAAAAAAGCCGCTCAGGAGAAACAGCTCCGGCAGCTGAAGGAAGGAAAAACGACAGAGCTTCCGGAAAATATCAGGACCTACCTGGAACAGAACGGAATCGACCCGGTATACGGAATGGAATGGCTCACGAAAAACGGACGGACGGCGGCAGAGAATGCGGAGCTTGTAAAGAAAAATCCGTTTATTCCGTATTCTGTTGTGATGGAGCGGGCGGATTTTGAACGGTTCAGAAAGAATGAGGAGGAACTGTATACGAGCTTTCCGATCCCGATCATCATAAAAGACGAACTGGAACAGGAGCGGCAATCTGTGGATGCGAGATTTGCAGTCTATGGAAATGTGCATTTTTATGTCATGTTCAATACACATCTTCTTGATCGGGAGGAGCTGGAAAAGATTCTGGACACGATCAGGAGGAAGATTGAAAGTCTGAAAAAGTCAATCGGGGACAAGGAATCGGACCTGGAAACTTACCGAAACTACAGGAGTAAAATTGAAAGTCAGACGTTTAGTACCACTTTGTATCAGCAGACAGAAAAAGAGATTACGGATCAGAAAAAAGAGAGTGAATCAGTGAAAGAACGTCTCCAGGAGATCCGGCGGGAGCAGGGCAGACTGGATGAAGAAAAAGAAGAGACGAAAAAGCTTGCGGAGACGGTGAAACGGCAGATCGATAAGCTGAACAGGGAGAAGCACCAGTTTGATATTCTCTGCAAAAAATATGAGCAGTACGAGACAGAGCGGACGAGTCTGGAACGCCTGAACAAGGAAAATACAGAATTGACGGCGAAAGAAAGTGCTCTTAAGATCAGAATGATAGAGCTTCAGGAACAGGAGATTGGACTCCGGGCGCTGGTGAAGGAAATTTCGGAGCAGATCGACCGTGTGCAGAAACAAAAAGAAAAATTTGAAACTTTTGCTGAAACAGCCGGAAATCATGAACGTACCGGTCAGGAATCTGCGGATCCGGCAGAACTGGAAGCGAGATATTATGCACTGACGAAAGAAATATCGGATAGTGTCGATGAACTTCGAAAAGCGCAGAATGACTGGATCGGAAGAATCCAGGGGAAAAAGAAAGATATTCAAAAGAAAAATGAGGACAGCCGGATTCCGGAGGAGGAGTACCGGGAACTGATCTGCCCGGAAGAACAGTATGACAGCTGGAAATGTCAGAAAAAGCAGACAGAAAAAGAGCTGAATCAGGCAGTTGAAAAGAATGTCAGTCTGGGAGAACAACTGGGTGTTTTGAAACATCAGATCGAGACCAATATGAAAAACCTGAAAAAGGAAACGGGATTTGATCAGCCGGTCGATCGAAAGACGATTACAGACATAAACTTTGAAGAACGCTGGAATTTACAAGAATATGATCTCAGGACAGAGCTGCAGAAGCAGTCGCGTCTTCAGGAGAGAAATATCCAGCTGTCTGCACAGGTTGCGGTTGTAGCGGAATATGAGGATGAGATGCTTCCGGAAGCTAAAATGCTCACGCAGACAGAAGAGGGGCAAGAGGATGCCTTGACTGCCATCCAGGCACAGATTCCGGATATCCGAAATGCGGAGATCGAGGCTGTTAAAACGTATCAGAAAGAGATTCGCAGAAAAATGGCGGAGATTTCCAAAGCTCTGGATCAATGCAGACTCAGCATGTCAGAAATGATCCGCGAGATTGCGTCCGGTAAAGAGTACGCGGATGATTATTTCAGGAAAACGTTTGACAGCCTGCTCTCGCAGACTGCCAGTCCGCAGAATCTGTCCCGTCAGTTTGAGCTGAACCGACAGGCATACGAAAATCAGCTGGAAAAACTGAAGATCGACCTTGCGCATATCGATGATGAGCAGAAAAATCTGGAAATGATGTTCCTGGAATACATTGAGCAGATCAATGCGAATATCGGCATGATTGACAAAAATTCTACGATCTCTGTGCGCGGCAGAAGCCTCAAAATGCTGCGAATCCAGGTACCGGACTGGGAGACGGAAAAAGAGCATTTCCGCCTGAAGCTGCATGATTATTTTGAACATGTGGTGAAAATGGGAATCGAGACGATCGAGAAGAATGAAAATCTGACGGAGTTCCTGGGACGGGTGATCACGACGAAAAAGCTGTATGATGACATCGTAGGAATCCAGAATGTGAAGATCCGGTTGTATAAAATCGAGGCGGAACGGGAGGTTGCGATCTCCTGGTCCGAGGTATCGGCAAACTCCGGCGGCGAAGGTTTCCTGTCCGCATTTGTGATCCTGACCTGTCTCTTAAGCTATATGAGGCGGGATGAGACCGACGTCTTTAATTCCGGCGAGGAAGGAAAGGTCCTAATCATGGACAACCCGTTTGCGCAGACAAACGCGGAACATCTTCTGAAACCGCTGATCGAGATGGCGAAAAAGACGAATACGCAGCTGATCTGCCTTTCTGGGCTCGGAGGCGATTCCATCTATAATCGGTTTGACAACATCTATGTACTGAAACTCATCGAATCCAGCATCCGAAATGGAGTGCAGAGAGTTGACGTGACCCACGTGAAAGGCGATGATCCCAAAAGGATGGTATTATCGGACTTCAAGATGGAACAGATAAGTATGTTTGATATGGATTTTGAAGGGTAGGGATTTTCTGCACTGAAAATTCCGTATGATACTGTCGCGGCAGCAGATTTTTCCGATTCAGGATGCGAAGCATCGGCAAAATCCAGTTCCAGTACACAGGCGAAAAGGGCGTGTGTACTGGAACTGTTTGATATGGAGGCTGAGGAGTAGGAAACAGCGCGTTGCTTTCCGTAGTATCGGTTTTCTGTTATGATACTGGTAACGGAGGTGCACGAAATGGAGACAAGATGTTGGAAGCATAGATAGCTTTCTTATGCAAAGCATGTCAAAAGAAAGAAGCACCAGAACCGGTGATATGCCGGAAATGGTGCTTCAAGTCTATTTTGAGGTTTCGACTTCCCTGTCGTTAAGATATTCTGCAAGGCTGTAATACAACTCTCCCTCTCTTCCACGTGTCTGTTTTGCAGCCGTCATGGAATTTAGGATCGCTTCCTGTTCAGCTTCCGCTGCAGCGAGAAAAGCCCGGTTGATCACATGCTCCGGAATTGCTGATATCTGGAGAAGTTCCTCTTCGCGACCGGATGGGATCCGATTTGCGGTTGTAAAGCCGATCATGACTTCTCCGCTTCCATGTCCCGTATAACCGCCGGTTCGTGCGATGCCAACTCCTGTTCTTTTCAGAATCCGTTTGAGCTGACGGCTTGTCAATGGGAGATCCGTAGCCAGAATGCTCATGATCGAACCTTTATCTTCTTCGGATGCAGCCATATCATTCTTTTCCTGCTTCCATTCCAGAATTTTTGGACCAACAGCCTCTCCGTTGAGTACAAAATCTTCGGTTGCACCAAAGTTTGACTGAACCAGAACGCCGATGGTGTATTCCTTTTCACCAATACAGATCACGCGGGATGCAGATCCGATTCCACCCTTCATGCCGTAGCAGATGGTACCGGCACCGGCACCGACATCCCCTTCTTCGAATTCCTCGGCAGCAGCCTCAAAAGCCTGCCGCACTTCTTTTTCACCAACTGCACGTTTCTGGATCTGGTTGATCCGGCAGTCATTACACTCGCCAACGACCGGATTGATGCTCATGGGTTCCAGCCCATCGTTCTGACACTGTTCGATCACGATACCGGCAAGTGCATCCCAAACCTTTCCGACATTTAACGTATTTGTAAGGGCAATCGGTGTTTCAAGAGTCCCAAGCTCTTCTATCTGTACCAGACCGGCACTTTTCCCAAAGCCATTGTGGACATAGGCTGCCGCCGTATAGTGATTTGCAAATGCATTATCCGGTCCAGGGACGATCACAGTCACACCGGTATGATTTTCTTCCGTGTTCACAGTACAGTGTCCTACCAGTACACCAGGTACATCCGTAATCGCATTTCTTTTTCCTGTTTTCACTCTTCCGGGTACAATTCCGAAGTCCCGAATCCGTTTTTTCTCCACGTTGATTTCCTCCTTGGATTTTGTCGGCTATTTCTAATGATTGTATCATAGTTTTTGAGAAATAAAAACAGGATGGGGGGAAATTAGTGATTTAATGACATCAATCTACAAGGATGACAAAAAAACGGCAAAATAAAAGTAAGGGTGAATACAAGACAATCAAAAAAGCAATCGTAAAAAAATACGATTGCTTTTTTGCGTATTTCTGCATATAATATATTCAATAAGAGCAAAATGGAGGCGATTGATATGCGTGAAACAAGAATATTGGAGTTCAAGGAAACGATTACGAACACGTTTTTAAAAACAGTCAGTGCCTTTTCAAATTATGATGGCGGAACTATTCTTTTTGGTGTAGATGATGATGGAAATATAAAAGGTTTGCCGGATGTCAAGCAAGCTTGTCTGGATATTGAAAATAAAATCAATGACAGCATTACACCGCAGCCGGACTATACGCTTGAAATACAGAATAATGACCAGACGATAAAACTTACTGTGAAAAGTGGACTTCAGAAGCCGTATCTATATAAATCGAAAGCCTACAAGCGGAATGATACAGCAACGATAGAAGTAGACACTCTGGAGTTTTCAAGGCTGGTACTGGATGGAAAAAACATTCGATTTGAAGAATTGCCTTGCAAAGATCAGGAACTGTCCTTTGAAATTTTACATCGTAAACTGAAAGAAACTGTCCGGATTGAAAATTTTGATAAGGATACGTTGAAAACATTGAACTTATATGACGATGTAAATGGATTCAATAATGCGGCAGGACTTTTGGCAGATAAAAATCATTTCCCCGGAATTGATATTGTCAAATTCGGAGAAAACATCAGTATCATTCAAAAGAGATCAACCTTTGAAAATATATCGGTTTTAGAGGTATATGAAAAGGCAATCGAGGTATTCAGAGACTATTATCAATACGAAGTAATACAAGGTGCTGATCGAAAGAAAATGGAGAAAATACCGGAAGCTGCTTTTCGAGAAGCAATCGCCAATGCTCTGATTCATAGAGTATGGGATGTGGATTCACAAATCAGAGTTTCGATGTTTGATGATCGAATCGATATTGTTTCTCCTGGTGGATTACCGTCCGGAATCACAGAGGAAGAATATCTGTCTGGAAAGCTTTATGTTTTAAGAAATAGAAATCTTGCCAATGTATTTTATAGATTAGGATTTGTAGAGATATTTGGAACGGGAAGTACAAGAATAAAACAACTCTATGCGGAAGCTTTGATAAAACCGGATTTTGAAGTTTCGGAAAATGCTATAAAAATTGTGCTTCCGATATTTGAAAAAAATGCTGATCTGACAGAAGATGAAATTGTAGTTTATAAGCTTTTGAGCAAGACGATGCTGAAGCCGATCAGCGAAGTTGCGCCGTATGTACCTTTTGGTAAATCAAAGACAACAAAGCTACTGAAAGAAATGTGTCAAAAAGGTGTGATCACAGTGGAAGGAAAAGGCAAGGGTACAAAATATATTATTAGTTAAGACATGGGTTCCTGAAACAGTGTTTCGGAAATTCAAAGAAAGCAACAGGTAGTAACAACTTGCTCAATCTTGCTCTGATTTGCCACAATCTGTAATTTCAGAGCATATAACCATAATCCCCGAAATCCCTCACAAAACAGGGCATTCCGGGGTAAATCAAGGAGAAACAAAACTATGATAAAAGTATTATTTATCTGCCTCGGCAACATCTGCCGAAGCCCACTCGCCGAGTTCTACTTTAAAGACCTCGTAGCAAAACACAACCTTTCCGCTGAATTTTATATCGAATCCGCGGCGACCTCCTATGAGGAGACCGGAAACCCGGTACATCCCGGAACGAGAAAGAAGCTGGCAGCGGCAGGCATCTCCTGCGCGGGGAAGACTGCGAGATGTATGGAAAGGGAGGATTACCGGAAATTCGATTATCTGATCGGGATGGATCAGGCAAATATCCGGAATATAACACAGATCGCGGGCGGTGATCCGGAGAAGAAGATCTATAAGATGCTGGAATTTGCCGGAGATGGCTGGAAGGAGCTTAAAGCAGGAAAGCGGAACCTGGACAAGGTGCCGGATGTGGCGGACCCGTGGTATACGGGGAATTTTGATGATACCTGGCGGGATGTGACGGCCGGGTGTGAGGGATTATTAAAGTTTTTGGATTAGTTATTGAAACGGGTTTTCATCTGCAAAATCCTGTTGTGTTGCACGGGAAAGGAGTGACCATGTATTGTAACTCGATGAGAGGTAGAATGGTGTACTCGATATGGAAAACGATAAAGGATGGTATAGTGTAGCCAGCTGTGTGTATGTAGATCAGACTCTGCGGAACAGCTAATCGTGAATCGTAATAAGAAAGGAAAAAACATATGGTAAAAAAGATCATTCATGACCCCATGTTCCTCAGGCAGAAGTCTGTGGACGCGACCGAAGCCGATAAGCAGGTGGTGACAGACCTTCTAGACACCCTGCGGGCGAATCTGGACCGGTGTGTCGGGATGGCGGCGAATATGATCGGGGTGAAGAAGAATATTATTGTTGTGGCAGTGGGACCGTTTCAGTTTGCAATGATCAATCCGGTGATCACAAGGAAGAGCGGACCGTACGAGACGGAAGAGGGATGTCTTTCGCTGAGCGGTGTGAGACCATGCACGAGGTACCAGGAGATCGAGGTGGATTACCTGGATCAGAATTTTGTCAAGAGGCATGGAAAATATTCCGAATGGACAGCGCAGATCATCCAGCATGAAATAGATCACTGCAATGGAATCCTCATATAAATATATAATCGAGAAAGAACCTGGCGGCTGCCAGGTTCTTGTTTTCCCTCACTCACTTCTCAACATCCGGATCCGTCGGATCCCAGTTCTGCTCAGCCGGGATCTTTTCTGCCGCCGGGCGCTCAAACGGGGCGGCGAGGTTGTCGCCAACGGTGACGACTGTTCCGGATGCGCAGTGATCGTAGATCCATTTGCAGTCAGCTACGGTCATGCGGATGCAGCCGTGGGAGGCAGGTTCCCCGAGTTTGTTGTATTCCTCTGCCGGAATATTATAGATGCTGGTGGTCTTTCCAGGAACGCTGTGGAAAAGAATGCTGGTATTTCCGAGTCTTGAGCAGTACTGTCCGTAAGTGGATTCTACCAGAGCATGCCAGCGGTACTTGTTCGTGAGTTTAAAGGTTCCGACCGGAGTCGGAGTGCTCGATTTTCCCGGGGAGCAGATAAAGGTGCGGTACGGGATAATGTAACCGTTGTCTCCATCCGGTGCATATACGGTAACCTGGCAGCGGGAACGGTCAACAGTGATCCGGAAGGACGGTGCGGCGAGAATTCCTTCAAGATCCTGGATCAGTGAGAAGGAAGTTTCGTCAAAATAAAATTTGTATCCATCGATATACTGCCAGCCCTTGACGGCATATCCGTCGGAATCAAAGTAGTACCAGTTGTTGTTTGCATTCTGCCAGCCATTTTTCGTGAGCTCACCGCTCTCATTCCGGTAGATCAGACCGTCAGCCGTCTCATGAATCCCGGTCGTAAGGTCCTCCGGCGGAGTCTCCCGCTGTTTCACCATGCCGTTTACAGTCCAGCGGCCATCGGAATCGACCTGGAAGCCGTCCGGAGTTCTTGTTCCGGCCAGCAGCTGGCCTTTTTTATCAAAGTAGTAGCATTCTTCCATGCCGTCCTGGTCGGAATCGATCCAGTACCAGCCGTCTGCGGCGTAGGAGCCGTCTCCGAGATCGTATTTCCACTGGTTCGGCCCTCCCTGATTGGACCATGTTCCTGCATAGGAGGCCAACGGGTTGATGAGCAGTGCTGCGAAGGCTGCGCCGAGGCAGGTGTGGAGTGTATATTTTGTTTTCTGATTCATAATGAGGTTCTCCTGAAGGTAAAAATAAAATTCTTTTTCACATGAATATAGCTGCCTCGCGTTCCACACAGAGGAACCGAAACAGCTTCGCTTTTTATTCTAAGTATATCACTGGAAAAAATCAATCCTTTTTCTGAAAATCCTGCTACATGGACTTCACGCAGTCCCCAATCGTTCGAAAATCTTTACTTTTCGAAAAAAATGACTATAATAAAATATCAGGGCTCAAAATCCGGGGATCCGATATCTGTTTACAGATGCCGGATCCCTGAATTCCCAGCCTCGATAAAACATGAATAAGCAGCCATTTTTATTAACAAAATGGTAACAGTTACGCAAAGTGAGCGGATTATGAATGTTCTGCAAAATGCAGTTCATCAGATAAAAGACAGCGGGTAAGATTCAGGACCCGCACAACAAGACATCAAAGGAAGTGAACTACAATGAATATCGTAGACAAATTCGGAAATATCGTGGGAACAGAGGCCATGAAGGATCCGGAGAAAGCACGGCGACTTCTCCTCACCGGTTACCGCATGCAGGAGAAAAAGCTGCAGCTTTTCCCGGACCGCGCACTGCCGGAATCCGGACAGTATGTGGCGAAGATCGTCATGAAGAACATCATTGAAGCGCTTGCAAAACCGGAGCAGGCGGCGATGGTCAGCATTTTTGTCCCGGGCGAGCTCGTGACGGCAGCAGGCCTTACCCCGTACTCGGTGGAGGCGCTGTCCTGCTTTATCGCCGGAACGAAATGTGAGCAGGCATTTTTGAGAAGAACGGAGGAAGAGGGATTCCCCGAGACCATGTGCTCGTACCATAGGGTGTTCCTCGGAGCGGCGCTCAGCGGACTTCTCCCGAAACCGAAATGCACGGTCTACACGAACCTTGCGTGTGACGGCAACATGATGACATTTCCGTATCTGAAAGATAATTTCGGATGCGAGGGCTTTTATATCGATGTTCCGTATGAGAAAAATGAGGACTCCGTAAAATATGTTGCGGACCAGCTGAGAAAGCTGAAGGGATTCCTGGAGGAAGTGACAGGAAAGAAGATCACGGAGGAAGCAGTCGCAAAGGCGGTCGCGAACAGCAGGAAGGCATCTGAAAACTATCGGGCGCAGCTTGCCCTGAGAAAGGACCACGATCCTGTCACATCCCTGACGAATGAATTGTATGCACTCTTCATGTGCCATCTGATGGCCGGATCGGAAGAGGCAGTGAAATACACGAAACTTCTCCTTGAGGATGTGAAGAAAGCCCCGAAGGGCGAAGGACTCCATGTTCTCTGGATGCACATCATGCCGTTTTTGCAGGAGCCGGTGAAGGAAGTATTCAACTACAATCAGAAGATGCACATCCGCGCCTGCGATTTCATCGCCGATGGATTCCAGGAGATGCATCATGAGGATCCGTACGAGGCGATGGCGGAGAAGATGGTAAACTGCATCTATAACGGGAATGTGAACCAGAGGATCGAGGCCGCAAAGAACCTCGCAAAGGAGACGGATGTGGACGGCGCGATCCTGTTTGCCCATTGGGGATGCAAGGGAACGATCGGCGCGTCGAGCCTGATCAAGAGCTCCCTGGAGAAAGACGGACTGCCGACCATGATCCTCGACGGGGACGGATGCAATCCGGCCAACACCAGCGACGGTCAGGTTTCAACGAGACTTCAGGCATTCATTGAAATGCTGGAGAAGGCGAAAAGTGAGTAATCGATTCCAGATAAAAAATATTTGACGAAATGAAGCAAGCTGCGAAAGAGGATTGCGAACATCCTTTGACTTGTAAAAACGAATTGATTACAAAAAGGAGAAAATTTCATGATACATTATGTCTGTAAATACACCCCGATCGAGCTGTTTGCGGGCTTCGGGGAAACATGCGCGGTCCTGGAGGAGATGCCGGAGAACTTCGAGATGTCGGACCAGATCGCCCATGCAAATCTCTGCGGATTCGGAAAATCCGTGATCCAGGCAGTTCTGCAGGGAAAAGCGGATGAGCTTGTCATGGTGAACTGCTGTGACTCCATGCGCCGCGTGTACGATATCGCTGCGAGCACAGGAAAATGCAAATTTCTGTATATGCTGGATCTCCCGCATGACGACAATGAGTGCGAGAAGGAAAAGTTTGCGGCAGCGATCCGCCGCCTGAAAGAGGCGTATGAGAAGTATTCCGGGAAAACATTTGATAAAGCTGCATTTTTCCATTCTTTCGCGAAACTTCGCACAGAGACGAAACCATATATCGGCGTTCTCGGCGTGCGTGTCAGCGGTGTCCTGGAAGACATGATCCGGGAAAACATCCGGATGGATGTGGATAACCTCACCTGTACCGGAGGAAGACGGTTGACAGTGACTCCGGAGGAACTGGAAAAGATGGATGAGGACGCGATGTTCCTCGCCTATGCGGACGGACTTTTGGGGCAGATGCCGTGCTTCCGCATGAACCAGAGTTCAAGGAGAACAGCTCTCTATCTGGACCCGAATTTAAAGGGGATCATTTATCACACGATCAAATTCTGCGATTACTATGGATTTGAGTACGCGAGCATCAAGAAAAACATCAAAGTCCCGCTTTTGAAGATCGAGACGGACTTTACGAGCCAGAGTGCCGGACAGCTTCTGACGAGGATCCAGGCATTCTCGGAGACGATCGAAGGTTCGGAGGACATGGACCCGGGAAAAGGAATCAGCGAGGAGGCAAGAGAGAAGATGGCATCAGGAGTTTATTATGTAGCGGGAATTGACAGCGGATCCACAAGTACCGATGTTGTGATCCTGGATCAGGACGGAAAGATCAAGTCCACGATGATTATCCCGACCGGCGGCGGAGCGACCATGAGCGCGGAGAAGAGCCTGGAGCTGGCCGTGGAGAAAGCGGGAATTAAAAAGGAAGAGATCGTCCGCATTGATACGACAGGATACGGACGTGCCTACATCGACAGTGGTGACGACAGCATCACGGAGATCACCTGCCATGCGAAAGGCGCCCATTATCTGAATCCGAATGTCCGCACTGTCATCGACATCGGCGGACAGGACATCAAGGCGATCAGCATCGATGAGAACGGCGCGGTCAAGAACTTCCTGATGAACGATAAATGTGCGGCCGGAACGGGACGTTTCCTGGAGATGATGGCGAGAACACTGGGACTTTCCCTGGAGGAGATGAGCACGAGAGGTCTGAAATGGAAGAACAATGTGGTGATCTCCAGTATGTGTACCGTGTTCGCAGAGTCGGAGGTCGTATCGCTCGTGGCACAGAATAAAGATGTGGCAGATATCATTCACGGTCTGAATGTGTCCGTTGCTTCCAAGGTCGGCGCGCTGGCGGCCCGCCTCGGACAGAACAATCCTGGCGAGTACATGATGACCGGCGGCGTTGCGCAGAACCAGGGAATCGTTGAGGCGCTGGAGGAGAAACTCGGCGCGAAACTCTATATCTGCGATGAGGCGCAGCTCTGCGGAGCACTCGGTGCGGCATTGTTTGCGTACGAGAAGTGCCAGGCTGCGAAGTAAGGCAAAAGAGTAAAAAATCCGTCATTCCGTCATGAAAACTAATTTCATGGCAGAATGGCGGATTTTGTCTCAGCCAGATAAGCTTTTTGTGGGAGTAGCTGCAAGCGCATCTCAGATGTAATTTATGAATGTGATAAATGGTCTGTGCGGATGCTCGTCCCCCGGAACAATGGATTTATCATTGGAATGTAATTCTTTTACCCGATCTTCTTATCTTCCTGAACCGGCTCGCATGTAACATCGATGCCGAGTTTCTTAAAGATATTTTTATCAACATTGGAGAGCATAACGGTCGTGTGGACCTGGCAGCCGCGGAGTTTCGGGAGCTGCTCTAACGCGATCCGGGCGTTGTCATCAGTAGCGGCACAGGTGGAGAGTGCGATCAGCACCTCGTCAGTGTGCAGTCTCGGGTTGACGCTGCCGAGATAGCGGACCTTTAACTCCTGGATCGGAGCGATGGACTCCGGGGAGATCAGGTCGATGGAGTGGTCGATCCCGCCGAGTTCTTTCACAGCGTTTAAGAGAACAGCTGCGGAAGCACCGAGGAGTTCCTTTGTCTTTCCGAGAACGATCTTTCCGTTCGGAAGCTCCATTGCAGCTGCCGGAGCGCCGGTTTTCTTCGCAAGTTCGATGGCAGCCGGAACAACCGGGCGGTCATTCGGGGAGATCTTTGCCTGCTTCATGATGAGCTCGATCTTGTATGCTTCGTTCTGGCAGGAATCGTCTTTTACGACTTTTTCAAGCGCCTGGTAGTAGCGGCGGATGATCTCCTGGCAGGAAGCTTCCCGGCACGCATCATCATCAAAGATGCAGAGTCCGGCCATGTTGACCCCCATATCGGTCGGGGACTTGTACGGGCATTCGCCGAAGATCCCTTCAAAGATCGCGCTCAGCACCGGATAGATCTCAACGTCACGGTTGTAGTTGACGGTAGTCTTTCCGTAAGCTTCCAGATGGAACGGATCGATCATGTTTACGTCGTTTAAGTCAGCGGTAGCGGCCTCGTAAGCTAAGTTTACCGGATGCTTTAACGGGAGGTTCCAGATCGGGAAGGTCTCGAATTTTGCGTATCCGGCCTTTACGCCGCGTTTGTTTTCATGGTAGAGCTGGGAAAGGCAGGTTGCCATCTTTCCGCTTCCCGGTCCCGGAGCTGTGACAACGACGAGCGGACGTGTTGTCTCGACATAATCGTTCTTTCCGTAACCTTCATCGCTGACGATGAGCGGGATATTGCTCGGGTAGCCGTCAATCTCGTAGTGGCGGTAAACCTTAAGACCGAGCTTTTCCAGTTTGTGTTTGAACTGCTGGATCGCCGGTGTGTCAACGTAGCGGGTGATCACGACGCTGCTGACATAGAGTCCGCGGTCGGTGAATACTCGGATCAGGCGTAGCACGTCGAGGTCGTATGTAATGCCCAGATCGTAGCGCACTTTGTTCTTTGTGATATCAGCGGCGTTGATCGCGATGACGATCTCCGCCTGGTCAGCGAGCTGCATCAGCATGCGGAGTTTGCTGTCCGGTTCAAAACCCGGAAGCACGCGGGATGCATGGTAATCATCATACAGCTTGCCGCCGAACTCCAGATATAATTTATCGCCGAATTTGCTGATTCTCTCACGGATATGGTCAGACTGCATGGCGAGGTATTTATCGTTGTCGAAACCCTGCTTAATCATTTGTTCTCTTCTCCTCTTAATCATGATAAATGAAAAGATCCGGTTCAGGGCATTCCTGAAAGACATCCGGGCGGACAAAGCCGTCATGGGGTGGACGTCTGGATCGGTTTCATATTGTTTTATTGTACCCGTCTATCTATTATCCACCAAAAACATCATTTTGAACAGTAGTTTTTTAATTTTTCTTTCCAAAATCCATATACTTATGCTATGATGATGATAACTATGGGAGAAGAACAGGAAGGACAAATATGAAAAAAATGCTATTTGCGTTCTCCATGGCGGGGATCCTGCTGTTATCAGCATGCGGAAGACCGGCAGCGGAGGAGACAGAGGCGGCAGAGACAACAGCGGAAGCGGAGCGTGCGCAGGAGACCAGCGGTGTCCTGGTGATCGAGGATGCCGGAGAAGATAAGAACAAAACAATCTCCGTGCGGATCGTGGATTCCTCGAACCCGGCGCTTCCCGGGCGTGAGGCGAAGAAAGTCCGCGGCATCTACATCACAGGTCCTGTGGCCGGAAATGAGGAAGTCTTAAACGGAGTTCTGGACGGCGCCCTGGCGGCTGGGATCAACGCGGTGGTCATCGACTTTAAGGAGGACCAGGGGAGGATCACATGCCCGGTGAGCGCTGCGACCGTGAATGAGATCGGTGCCAGCATTCCTTACGTCCGTGATATGAAAAGCCTGATCGAAAGCCTGAAGGAACGGGATCTCTATGTGATCGCGAGAGTTGCGGCTTTCCGGGATTCTTACCTTGCGGAGAAGAAGCCGGAGTGGAGTCTGACACTGCCGGACGGAAGTCTGTACCGGGATCGCCAGGGGATGGCCTGGGTGGATCCGTATCGCCACGAAGTCTGGGATTATCTTCTGGAAGTTGGGAATGAGGCGAAGGAACTTGGCTTTGATGAGGTCCAGTTCGATTATCTGAGATTCCCGAATGAGGCATCGGCCGGACAGGTCGTCTACGATGATGCGGTGATCCGGGGACGTTCCAAGACGGATACGATCCTGGAGTGTGCCAATTATTTATATGAAAATCTCGCATCCCAGGGACTTTTCGTGTCGGCAGATGTGTTCGGTACGATCATCGGGAGCGGAGTGGATTCCAGCGCTGTCGGCCAGGATTATACGGAGATGGCGAAGATCCTCGATTATATCTGTCCGATGATCTATCCGTCCCACTATAGCTCCGGAAACTTCGGGCTGGAGCATCCGGACATGGAACCTTATAAGACGATCTTCGGAGCGCTCCAGAAGTCCGGAAAAGTCCTGCTGGACGCGTCGAGAGCCGATAACCATGAGAGCCGCCAGGCGATTGTGCGCCCGTGGCTTCAGGACTTTACAGCGACATACCTCGGAGAGGGCAATTATATCACCTACGGGGCCGCTGAGGTCGCAGAGGAAGTCCGCGCCGTGCAGGATGCCGGATATGAGGAATGGATGCTGTGGAGCGCTGCGAATAAATACCACTTAGAGGGACTTTCTGCGGACGGAAGCAGCGCGGCTGCGGCGGAAGTTTCGACAGAAACTTCTGAAGAAGGCGAGACAGCGGGTGAAGATGCAGACGGGACTTCTGAGGCTGAGTCCGCGGCAGAAACCGCGCAGCAATAGAAAAGTATGCTATTGTACACGGGCAGAAATTTCCTAAACTGAAAATTCTGCAACATACAACAGAAATCGAAAAATATAGTCACAAAACTTTATGTCTGGACCGGCCAGCGTCTGAAAAACGCCTGTCGGCCTGACAGAGCAGAGAGTAAAGTCATAGAACCTTATGCCAAAGGAGACACCGTCTTGAAAGGGGCGGCCGGACCCGGCAGAATGGAGAACAAAAAATGGAACAGATTCGTAAAACACCAGTGCCGGGAGAATTCTACCGGCACTTTAAAAATAAGTTATACCAGATCATTGCGGTCGCAACCCACTCGGAGACCGGGGAGGAGATGGTCGTCTACCAGGCTCTGTACGGGGATTTCAAGGTGTGGGTGCGCCCGTTATCGATGTTTTTAGAGGAGGTCGACCGGGAGAAATACCCGGATGCGGCCCAGAAATACAGGTTTGAGAGAGTACGTCTCGTGAAACCGAAAGATGCAGGTCAGTCCGGAACGAAATCAGCTCCTGAAAATGCCCAGCCGGAAAAAAATGATGCGAAAACCATTGATCAGGACGCAAAAAATCCGGCAGCGAAACAGTCAGCAGCGGCCAGCGAAAGCAGGAACGTGCAGATGACAGCCGGACAGGCGCCGGAGGAAGAACCGACGGTCAGCCAGGATCTTCTGGACTTCTTTGATGCGATGGACGAGAAGAATTACGACCGGATGCTGGAATGTCTGACGAAGCTTTCCGCGCATGCGACCCGGAAGGAACTCGATGACATCTGTCTGGTCCTGGACATCAATCCGCCGGCTGGCTGTGATGATAGCTTGTCTCAGATCATGTTCATCAAGCGCCACCTGGCGATGATCAGAAAGTTTGACGGGGAGAGATTGCGTTGACAGAAAAGGAAAATTCTTATGAGCGCCCGACCTTTAATATAGAAGAAGAGCTGAAAAAACTCCCAGCATCGCCGGGAGTTTATCTCATGCATGATAAGCACGATGAGATCATATATGTAGGAAAAGCGATCAGCTTAAAGAACCGTGTGCGCCAGTATTTCCAGAGCAGCCGCAACAAGACTGCGAAGATCGAAAAGATGGTCTCGAGGATCGCCCGGTTTGAGTACATCATCACAGATTCGGAGCTGGAGGCACTCGTTCTGGAGTGCAACCTGATCAAGGAACACAGACCTCGTTATAATACGATGTTAAAGGATGACAAGACGTATCCTTATATCAAGGTCACGACGGACGAGCCGTTCCCGAGAGTCCTGTTCTCCAGAACGATGAAGAAGGACAAATGCCGGTATTTCGGACCGTACACCAGCGCCGGGGCGGTAAAGGACACGATCGATCTGATCCACAAGCTCTGGAAGATCCGGACATGCAGCAGGAACCTTCCGAAAGATATCGGAAAGGACCGCCCGTGTCTGAATTACCACATTAAACAGTGCTCGGCACCCTGCCAGGGCTATATCTCCGAGGCAGAATATAAAAAGTCCGTCTCCGAGGTCATCGAGTTCCTGGACGGAAAATATACGCCGGTCTTGACGATGCTGGAGGAGAAGATGATGGCGTCCTCCGATGCGATGGAGTATGAGCAGGCCATTGAGTACCGGGAACTCTTAAACAGTGTGAAGCAGGTCGCCCAGAAGCAGAAGATCACGAGCCAGAGCATGGAGGACCGCGATGTGATCGCCATGGCGCGGGATGAGGCGGATGCGGTGGTCCAGGTATTTTTTGTCCGCGACGGAAAGATGATCGGACGGGAACATTTCCGTGTTTCCGCGTCCACGGCGGACAATAATTACCAGATCATCGGAAGCTTCGTAAAGCAGTTCTACGCGGGAACTCCGTTTATCCCGAGAGAGATCTGGGTTCAGGAAAAGTTCCCGGAGATGGACCTGATCGCGGAATGGCTCACGAAGCGCCGCGGACAGGCGGTAAAATTCCTGGTCCCGAAAAAAGGGCAGAAAGAGCGCCTGGTGGAGCTTGCAGAGAAGAACGCGAAGCTTGTGCTCGATCAGGATAAAGATAAGATCAAGCGGGAGGAGCTCCGGACCATCGGCGCCATGAACCAGGTGGGCGAGTGGCTGGGACTTGGAAAAGTCCGCCGGATGGAGGCCTACGATATCTCCAACATCAGCGGGTTTGAGTCGGTCGGCTCCATGGTGGTGTTTGAGGATGGAAGACCGAAGAGGAATGACTACCGGAAATTTAAGATCAGGACGGTCCAGGGCCCGAACGATTACGCGTCCATGGAGGAGGTCCTGACGCGCCGGTTTACCCACGGGATGGAGGAGTTGGAAGAAGAAAGGAAGAACCGGGAAGACGGAGAGGAAGCACTGGACGGAAGATTCGGAAGCTTTACAAGATTCCCGGATCTGATTCTCATGGACGGCGGACGCGGACAGGTGAATATCGCTCTGAAGGTCCTCGATGAGCTGCGGCTCGATATCCCGGTCTGCGGCATGGTAAAGGACGACAACCACCGGACGAGAGGCCTCTACTATAATAATGTGGAGATCCCAATCGACCGCCATTCCGAGGGATTCAAGCTTGTGACGAGGATCCAGGATGAGGCCCACCGGTTTGCGATCGAATATCACAGGAGTTTGCGAAGCAAAGCGCAGGTCCATTCGATCCTGGATGATATTGAAGGGATCGGTCCGGCGAGAAGAAAGGCGCTGATGCGGAGATTTAAGTCACTGGAAGCGGTGCGGGACGCCTCCCTGGAGGAACTTGAGAGTACAGAGGGAATGAATAAGCGCGCGGCGGAGAGTGTGTATACGTATTTCCGTGAAAAAGACCGTATGCCTCAGATCTCAGAGTAGATGAAAATTTCGTGCCCCCAAAACTGTATCATACGGAATTTTCAGTTCAGAAAATTCCTACCCGTGAGAAGTAACAATTTCGTGACATTCTGCCCGTGATATGATAGGATGAAGATAACTGTGCGCAGAGAGAAAAAGACTGAAGAGAAGTGTTCAAAGTCAGAACGATGCGAAGCCGTCAGACTCTGCGGGACTGCCGGTTTGGAGTTAAAACAGGAACAAAAAGAACAATCGCAGGTTATGTATGTCAGCAGACAGATACAGAAAGGAGAACTTCATCATGTACGGAGTTACCATAGCCGAATTAATAGAAAAAATGGATTTCAAAAACCTGACACCGGAGCTGGATTCCGAAAAGATCGTCGTTTCCCACCCGGATGTCAATCGTCCGGCGCTTCAGCTCACCGGATTTTACGCGCATTTTGACAACGAGCGCGTGCAGATGATCGGAAATGTGGAGATCGCATATCTCTCCGGACTTTCCAGAGAGCGCAGGATTGCGATGTATGACAAGCTGATCTCCAGCAAGATCCCGTGCCTCGTATTTTGCAGAAATCAGATTCCGGAGCCGGAGGTTACAGAACTCTGCAGCCACTACGGTGTTCCATGCCTTCTCTCCTCGAAACCGACATCCGACACGATGGCGGAGGTCATCCGCTGGTTAAAGGCAAAGCTTGCTCCGTGCATCAGTATCCACGGAGTTCTTGTCGATGTATTCGGCGAAGGCGTCCTGATCACAGGTGAGAGCGGGATCGGTAAGAGTGAGGCGGCTCTGGAGCTGATCAAACGAGGTCACCGTCTCGTCAGCGACGACGTGGTGGAGATCCGCAAGGTCAGCGACGAGACACTTGTCGGCTCTGCCCCGGATATCACAAGATACCTGATCGAGGTGCGCGGGATCGGCATCATCGATGTAAAGACCCTGTTTGGCGTCGAGAGCGTCAAGGACACCCAGTCCATCGACATGGTCATCAAACTCGAAGAGTGGGATAAGAATAAGGAATATGACCGCCTCGGTCTTGAAGACCAGTACACGGAATTCCTTGGAAATAAAGTGATCTGCCACAACATTCCGGTCCGTCCGGGACGTAACCTGGCAGTCATCGTAGAGTCTGCGGCGGTCAATTACCGTCAGAAAAAGATGGGATACAATGCGGCCCAGGAACTCTACAACCGCGTGCAGGCGAACATCGCGAAACGCAGCGAATGATCCGCACAGCCTGCTCTGGACAAAAGTGCAGGTGGAATTATATAAGAAGGAGAAACATTCATGGAAATCAGAACAAATGAGCCGATGGCGCGGCACACATCGTTCCGCGTCGGCGGCCCGGCAGACCGGTTCATGATTCCGGAATCAGAGGGAGAACTCCGCGAGGCAGTTCTGGACTGTAAAGCGTCCGGAAAGCCGTGGTACATGGTCGGAAACGGGAGCAATCTCCTCGTGGGAGATAAAGGCTTTCGAGGCACGATCATCAGCACGGAGCGGCTTACGGAGCTGGAGGTTTATAAAAACGAAAACAGTATCATCGCCGGAGCCGGTGTGATGCTCTCAAAGCTTGCGAACACGGCGGCGAGAGAGAAGCTTACCGGTCTGGAATTTGCGGCGGGCATTCCCGGGACCGTCGGCGGCGCAGTCATGATGAACGCGGGTGCATATGGTTCCGAGATGAAGAACGTGCTCTTGTGGGCGGACGTGATGGACCGGTACGGGACGGTAAAGCGGCTGAAGAATGAGGAGCTGGAGCTCGGATACAGAACGAGTGCGCTGGAGCGCCGTGGTCTCTTCGCAGTGCGCGCAGCGTTTAGCCTGACAACGGGGGATCCGGGCGCGATCCGGGAAAAGATGGAAGAACTCGCGGCAAAGCGAAAAGAAAAACAGCCGTTAGAGTATCCGAGCGCCGGAAGCACCTTTAAGAGGCCGGAGGGATATTTTGCCGGAAAGCTGATCGAGGATGCCGGATTGAAGGGATTTTCTGTCGGAGGCGCAGCAGTTTCCGAAAAACACGCAGGTTTCGTGATCAATAAGGATCATGGAACGGCGGCGGATATCCTGGAACTCTGCAATGAGGTGAAACGACGGGTGAAGGAAAATTCCGGCGTGGATCTGGAGATGGAAGTAAAATTATTAGGGGATTTCTAGGAGAGTTTACGGGCAGGAGTTTTCCGAATGGAAAATCCTGCGGGATATAGTTGCGTTCGCAGATTCTGTGTACAGCAGCTTTCTAAGAATACAGGGAGGAAGATCTCGTTGAGACTTGTAATCGTGACCGGAATGTCGGGAGCCGGAAAGACAACGGCATTAAAAACACTGGAAGACATGGGATTTTACTGTGCCGACAACCTGCCGGTCCTTCTGATCGAAAAATTTGCGGAGCTGGTCATGAACGGACAGAGCGAAAAACAGGATATCGCCCTAGGGGTAGACGTGCGCAGCGGTGAGGAACTGCCGTATCTTGAGACGATCATCCGGAAATGGAGAGAGAACAAATATCCGTTCTCGATCCTGTTTCTGGACTCCTCCGATGAAGTCCTGATCAAGCGTTTTAAGGAGACGAGACGGAGCCATCCGCTCTCAAGGACGGGGCGCGTGGAAAAAGGGATCGAGCTGGAGCGGGAAAAACTCGCTTTCCTGAAAAAAGAGGCCGACCAGGTCATCGACACCAGCAGACTTCTGACAAAGGAGTTGCGCCATGAGCTGGAGAATCTTTACCGGGGAAACGACGGACACAGCAGCATGTTTATCACGGTCCTGAGCTTCGGCTTCAAATACGGGATCCCGGCGGACGCGGACCTCGTGTTTGATGTGCGGTTCCTCCCGAATCCTTACTATGTGGAAGAACTGCGGTTTCACACGGGAACAGAAAAAGCGGTGCAGGACTATGTGATGCAGGGCGGCACCGGGGAAGAATTCCTGAAGAAACTGAATGACCTTCTGGAATTTGTGATCCCGAAGTATGAACAGGAAGGAAAAACGCAGCTTGTGATCGCGATCGGGTGCACCGGCGGACGTCATCGTTCGGTGACGATCGCAGGAGAAGTATTTAAGCGTCTGACGGAGTCCGGGCGGTATGAGATCCGGCTGGAACACAGAGACGCGGGGAAGGATGGAGGAAAGTAGTCATGTCTTTCTCTTCCAGGATCAAGGAAGAACTTTCCAGGCATATGAGCGCAGCAAGGCACTGCCAGATCGCTGAGATCGCAGCGATCTTAAGTCTTTGCGGTCGGATCCAGATCTCCGGAGACGATCATTACAGCATCAAGATCCATACAGAAAATGTGACGGTTGCCAGAAAGTGCTTTACATTATTGAGAAAAACATTTAATATAGAAACTGACATTTCTATACGGAGGAACGCGCATCTTGGGAAAAACAGGATCTATTCAGTCTGTGTCAAACAGCATGAGGACGCGCTCCGTGTATTGAAAGCCACAAAACTTCTATCGGAAGACGGGGAGATTGGGGAGAATCTTTCTGTGGTGGGAAATGTGGTCGTCCAGAACCCCTGCTGCCGCAGGGCATTTTTGCGCGGCGCTTTTCTCGCATCAGGATCGATCAGTGATCCGGAGAAGTTTTACCATTTTGAGATCGTCTGCGCGACAGAGCCCAAAGCGCGCCAGATCCAGTCCATTATGGCGACGTTTGATATCGATGCAAAAATTGTCATCCGCAAACGCTACTATGTGGTATATATTAAAGAGGGAAGCCAGATCGTAGATATCCTGAATGTGATGGAAGCCCATCTGTCACTGATGGAGCTGGAGAACATCCGCATTTTAAAAGAAATGCGCGGAAATGTAAACCGCCAGGTCAACTGCGAGACGGCAAATATTAACAAGACAGTGTCTGCTGCCGTGAAACAGATCGAGGATATCGAATTTATCCGCGACACGGTGGGATTTGAAAGTCTCCCGGATGGTCTTGCGCAGATCGCGCGGGCAAGACTTCTGAAACCTGAGGCGACACTGAAGGAACTGGGCGAAGACCTGGAACCGCCGGTTGGAAAATCCGGTGTCAATCACCGCCTGAGAAAGCTTGGTGAGATGGCGGAAAAATTGCGGGACCAGGGGACAGATAGCTGAATGGAAATTGGTTACTTCCATTCTTTTGTGCAATTGAGGAGGATTATTATGACAAAACGTACGGTAACCATTGAACTTGCTTCTGGTCTGGAGGCTCGTCCGATCGCAATGTTAGTACAGCTTGCGAGCAGCTACGAGAGCACGATCTACGTCCAGAGCGATAACAAAAAGATCAATGCGAAGAGCATTATGGGCATGATGACCCTTGATCTTCCGGTCGGCGAGCAGGTGATCGTGACAGCGGACGGAGTGGACGAAGAAAAAGCAGTAAACGATATTGAAAAATATCTGAGTAATAACTAAGGAATAAGTCCGTAAAAAAATATATTCAAACAACGGGACTGCCGCCTTTCGGGGCGGCGGTCTTTTTCTGATAAATGAGAAAGAAACGGAGGAGACAGATGGCATTTACACACTTGCACGTCCATACAGAGTACAGTCTTCTGGACGGATCCAGTAAAATCGGAGAGCTGGCGGCCCGGGCGAAGGAACTCGGCATGGACAGCATGGCGATCACCGATCACGGTGTCATGTACGGTGTGATCGATTTTTACCGTGCGGCCCGCGCGGCGGGGATCAAACCGATCATCGGCTGCGAGGTGTACGTCTCCCCCGGATCGAGATTTGACCGGGAGACCGTTCACGGTGAGGACCGGTATTACCATCTGGTCCTTCTTGCGGAAAACAATACCGGTTACCAGAACCTGATGAAGATCGTCTCCAAAGGCTTTGTGGACGGCTTCTACTACAAACCGCGGATTGATGAGGAGGTCATGCGGGAGTATCACGAAGGGATCATCGCGCTGAGCGCCTGCCTGGCCGGTGAAGTTCCGAGATATCTGGAAAAAGGACTCTACGAGGAGGCGAAGGAGGCGGCAAAACGTCACCTGGAGATCTTCGGTGAGGGAAACTATTTCCTGGAACTCCAGGACCACGGTATCCCGCTGCAGCGCCAGGTCAACCAGGGGATCATGCGCCTCTCAAAAGAACTGAACATCCCGTTAGTGGCGACAAACGACTGCCACTATATCAACGCCGATGACTGGGAGGCCCACGACATCCTGCTCTGCATCCAGACGGGAAAGAAAGTCTCCGATGAGAACCGTATGCGCTACGAGGGCGGACAGTACTATGTAAAATCCGAGGAGGAGATGCGGCAGCTCTTCCCGTATGCCCCAGAAGCGATCGAGAACACCCATAAGATCGCGGAACGCTGCAACGTGGAGATCGAGTTCGGCGTCACAAAACTGCCGCGGTTTGATGTGCCGGATGGATACGATTCCTGGGGCTATTTAAACCACCTCTGCGATGAAGGATTTGCACTGCGCTACCCGGATGATGACGGGACACTCCGAGCCCGCCTCGACTATGAACTCGGAACCATCAAGAGCATGGGATATGTGGACTACTTCCTGATCGTGTGGGACTTCATCAACTTCGCGAAATCCCACGGGATCGCGGTGGGACCGGGACGAGGTTCCGCGGCGGGAAGTATCGTGGCATACTGCTTAAAGATCACGGACATCGATCCGATCCGCTACCAGCTTCTCTTTGAGCGTTTCTTAAACCCGGAACGAGTCTCCATGCCTGATATCGACGTGGATTTCTGCTACGAGCGCCGTCAGGAAGTCATCGACTATGTCGTGGAAAAGTACGGAAAAGACCAGGTGGCGCAGATCGTGACCTTCGGTACCCTGGCGGCCCGCGGTGTGATCCGCGATGTGGGCCGTGTCATGGACCTTCCGTACAGCCTGTGTGACCAGGTGTCGAAGATGGTGCCGGCAGAACTCAACATCACGCTCGATCTGGCGCTGCAGAAGAATCCAGAGCTGAAGACGCTCTATGAGTCGGATGAGCAGGTGAAAAAGCTCATCGATATGAGTAAGCGGCTGGAAGGACTCCCGCGCCACACCTCGATGCACGCGGCTGGCGTCGTGATCTCAAGGACCTCCATCGATGAGTACGTCCCGTTATCGCGAGGCGCCGACGGAACGATTGTGACCCAGTTTACAATGACGACGCTGGAAGAACTGGGACTTTTAAAGATGGACTTCCTGGGACTGCGCACGCTCACCGTGATCCAGGATGCTGTGAAGATGATCGAGAAAGACTATGGTGTGAAACTTGATCTGGAACACATCGATTATGATGATAAAAAAGTCATGGATTCTCTCGGGACCGGAAAGAACGAGGGCGTGTTCCAGCTGGAAAGCGGCGGCTTCAAGACCTTCATGAAGGAACTGAAGCCGACAACACTGGAAGATATCATCGCCGGAATCTCCCTCTACCGTCCGGGTCCAATGGATTTCATCCCGAAGTATTTAAAGGGAAAAAATGACCCGGCATCCATCACCTACACCTGCCCGCAGCTGGAGCCGATCTTAAAGCCGACCTACGGCTGTATCGTCTACCAGGAGCAGGTTATGCAGATCGTAAGGGACCTGGCCGGATATACGCTCGGTCGAAGTGACCTTGTGCGCCGTGCCATGTCGAAGAAAAAAGCGGCAGTCATGGCGAAGGAGCGCCAGAACTTCGTCTACGGAAACGCCGAGGAGGGCGTAAAGGGCTGTATCGCGAACGGCATCGATGAGAAGACAGCGAACCAGATCTACGATGACATGACGGACTTCGCGAAATACGCCTTCAATAAGTCCCATGCAGCAGCTTACGCGGTGGTCGCTTATCAGACGGCATTTTTGAAATTCTACTATCCGAAGGAATTTATGGCAGCGCTCATGACCTCCGTGATGGACAACACGACGAAGGTCTCCGAGTATATCCTTGCCTGCCGGAACATGGGAATTCCGATCCTGCCGCCGGATATCAACGAGGGATACAGCGGGTTCTCCGTATCGGGGAACGGCATCCGCTACGGACTCTCCGCGATCAAGAGTGTGGGACGCGCTGTTGTGGACGTGATCATTGCTGAGCGTGAGAACGGCGGACTCTTTAAGAGTCTTGACGATTTTGTGTCGAGAATGTCGAACAAGGAAGTCAATAAGAGAACACTTGAGAGCTTCATAAAATCGGGTGCCCTGGATACGCTTCCGGGAACGAGAAAACAGAAGCTCATCGTCTCAGGCGACCTGCTGGAGAGCAAAGCCAGGGAGAAAAAGACGGTCATGGAAGGCCAGCTTAGCTTTTTTGATCTCGCCCCGGAGGAAGAAAAGAACAATTTCCAGATCATATTCCCGAACGTGGGAGAGTACGACAAGCAGACGCTGTTAGCCTTTGAAAAAGAGACGATCGGCATCTATGTCAGCGGCCATCCGATGGAAGAGTACCGGGAACTCTGGGAGAAAAATGTGACGGCAAAAACCTCCGATTTTGTCGTTGACGAGGACGGAAAGACCGTTGTGGAGGATAATTCCAATGTGGTCATCGGCGGAATGATCACGTCAAAAAAGGTAAAGACTACAAAGACAAACCAGCTCATGGCATTCATCACGATCGAGGATCTTGTGGGCACAGTGGAAGTCCTCGTGTTTCCGAAGATCTACGAGAAGAACCGTCCGTCATTTACCGAGGAAAACAAGGTATTTGTCCGCGGCCGGGCATCCATCGGCGACGATCCGGTCGGAAAGCTCATCTGCGAGGAAGTGATCCCGTTTACGGACATCCCGAATGAACTCTGGCTCCAGTTTGAGAACCAGGCATTCTACGAGGGCCATATCGATGATGTCATGGCGGCACTCCGGGATTCCGATGGAAAAGACAGAGTGATCATGTATCTGAAGGAAGAGCGGAAGATGCGGAGACTTTCCGAAAACTGGGCAGTTCTTGCAGGGCCGGATCTCCTCGGCCGCCTGTACCGGATTCTTGGTGAAAAAAATGTCAAGGTTGTGCAAAAGGTCATTGAAAAGAAGGGGAAAGTGTATTAAAATATGTACGTATATGGCGAATGATCGACAGAATCTTTTTTGGAGGAAAACCAGTATGGCAAAGAAAGAAGTCAGAACGATCGGAGTATTGACCAGCGGCGGCGATGCCCCTGGAATGAACGCGGCAATTCGTGCGGTTGTAAGAACCGCTATCAATAAAGGACTGAAGGTAAAGGGGATTATGCGTGGTTACGCCGGACTCCTTCAGGAAGAAATCGTAGATATGGACAGTGTGAGCGTTGCGGATACGATCAACCGCGGCGGTACGATCCTCTACACGGCCCGCTGTGAGGAATTCACGACCGAGGAAGGTCAGAAGCGCGGCGCCGAAGTCTGCAGAAAACATGGAATTGACGGGATCGTCGTGATCGGAGGAGACGGTTCCTTCCGCGGTGCCGGAAAGCTTTCCGCCCTCGGGATCAACACCATCGGTCTTCCGGGAACGATCGACCTCGATATTGCCTGTACCGACTATACGATCGGTTTCGACACCGCGGTGAATACGGCGATGGAAGCGATCGATAAAGTCCGTGATACATCCACATCCCATGAACGATGCAGTATCATCGAGGTTATGGGAAGAAATGCCGGATATATCGCTCTCTGGTGCGGTATTGCAAACGGTGCGGAGGATATTCTTCTTCCGGAGCGCTATGACGGAAACGAGCAGTACCTGATCAACCGGATCATCGAGAACAGAAAGCGCGGCAAAAAACACCACATTATCATCAACGCTGAGGGAATCGGACACTCCACTTCCATGGCGAGAAGGATCGAAGCGGCAACCGGGATTGAGACGAGAGCTACGATCATCGGACATATCCAGAGAGGCGGAACCCCGACCTGTAAGGACCGTGTGTACGCATCGATCATGGGAGCCCGCGCGGCGGAGCTTCTCGCGGAAGGAAAGAGCAACCGGATCGTTGCCTACAAAGACGGAAAATTTGTAGATTTCGATATCCAGGAAGCGTTAAATATGAAGAAAGACATCCCGGAGGAGCAGTACGAGGTGAGCAAACTTCTCGTGCGCTGATCACTGCGGGAGATGACTGCCGGCTGCGGGATGCGGGCGGCAGCAGTAAAGGAGCAGGAACATGAGTATCAGAGAGGACGAAAAGATCGCCCCGCACTGTGAGTTTATTCATGTCCACGACAAGGTGGTAAAACAGGTGATGGACGTGATGCCGGAAGGCGAGGAACTCCAGAATCTTGCGGAATTTTTCCGGATCTTCGGAGATTCCACGAGGATCAGGATCCTGTATGCGCTCAGCCAGTCGGAGTTATGTGTGTGTGACATCGCAAGTCTTCTCGGAATGGGACAGTCCGCGATCTCCCACCAGCTTCGGATCCTGAAACAGATGCGCCTTGTCAAGTTCCGCAGGGAAGGAAAGAGTGTTCTCTACTCTCTTGCGGACGGTCACATCCAGACGATCCTCGCGCAGGGTATGGAGCACATAGGAGAATAAGATATGAAATTCACAAAGATGCAGGGCATCGGAAATGATTATGTATATGTAAACTGTTTTGAAGAGACAGTGGAAGATCCCTGTGAGACGGCAAAGATGGTCAGCGACCGTCACTTCGGGATCGGTTCAGATGGTCTGATCCTGATCAAACCGTCAGATGTAGCGGACTGCCAGATGGATATGTATAATCTGGACGGATCCCGTGGTGCCATGTGCGGAAACGGGATCCGCTGTGTAGGAAAATATGCCTATGATCACGGGATCGTAGATAAAACGGAGATCGACGTGGAGACTCCGTCCGGGATCAAGCACCTGTCCATGAAAGTAAAGGATGGAAAGGTGGAACTTGTGACGGTGGATATGGGACGTCCGGTTCCGACGTCTGAAATCGGAGAACCGATCACGGTCGACGGAAAAGAGTACCGCTTTACCGGAGTTTCCATGGGAAATCCGCATGCGGTAGTATTTATGGACGGGATCAAGGATCTGGAGATCGAAAAGATCGGTCCGTCCTTTGAGAGTCATGAGAGATTCCCGGATCGCACCAATACAGAATTTGTGGAGGTTGTGGACCGCGGACACGTCAATATGCGTGTCTGGGAGCGCGGCTCCGGAGAGACTCTGGCATGCGGAACAGGTGCATGTGCGACTGTGGTCGCGTGCATCTTAAATGGTCTTACCGATGACGAAGTCCGCGTGACTCTGCTCGGCGGCGATCTTCTGATCCGCTGGGACAGAGAAAAAGACACGGTATTTATGACAGGACCGGCAGCGGAAGTATTTCACGGAGAGATCTGAGTACACTCGTGCCTGCAAAGACGCGCACGGTAAGCGCGGATAAAACACGAACCCAGTAATTGACCGGTGGTCATATACCGCAGCAACGCGGAGCCGCTGGTCGGTTATCTGTATATAGAGAAGAAGTTCCGGACATGTGACACAATACAAAAACCTGAAAACCGGGACAAAGGAGAGAATTATGGATCATATTGATCGCGAAATTCTGCAGATCCTGCAGCACAATGCGAGAGCATCCCTGAAAATGATCGCGGAGAAGACGTTTCTTTCTTCCCCTGCGGTTTCGGCGCGAATTGAAAAACTGGAGAAAGATGGGATCATCACGTCCTACCAGGCACAGATCGACCCGATGAAACTCGGATATCACATCCTTGCGTTCATCAACCTCAATGTGCTTCCGGAGGATAAGCAGAAATTCTATCACTATGCGGAAGGGATTCCGAATATTCTGGAATGCAGCAGCGTGACGGGAGAATTTTCTGTGATCATGAAAGTTGCTTTTGAGAGTACGATGCAGCTTGACAGCTTCCTTGGTCAGCTCCAGAAATTCGGAAAGACTAGCACACAGGTGGTATTCGCCACCCACGTAGGTCCGAGAGGCGTGCAAGTACAGGAATAGGAATACATACGAAACATGAAAAGGACATCTGAACGAGAGATACGATGGGTATTTCTGGTTCAGATGTCCTTTTTAGTCTTCTTATAAAACCGCGACCAATGCCGCCACGATCGGAATCGAGATCAGGGACAACAGTGTGGAGATGCAGATCCCCCTCGACACGAGGGTCACATCCCGGTTGTATTCCATACAGAGCATGGACACGTTTCCGGCGATCGGGCAGCCGGAGAGGATCGTAGAGATCTCTAAAAGTATGCGGTCCCTGATAAAGAATCTCAGAACGAGGAAGGTGATCACCGGGAGAACGAGAAGCTTCAGGAAGGAGAAGAGGTACAGCTCCCGGTCAGTAAATACAGTGGAAAATCTGACTCCGGCCAGGGTGGATCCGATGACGATCATCGCTAACGGTGTTGTTGTGGCGCCCACAGTGGAAAACAGGCTGACTGCATGCTGCGGGAGATGGATATCTAAAAGATAAATGCCGATCGCAAGGAACGCGGACAGGATTCCGGGGGAGAGAAGCTTTTTGACGCTGAAATGTCTGTTTTTTGCGTCATCCCGTGATAACAGATAGACTCCATAACTGAACAGACTCAGGTTAAACGTCATCATGAAGATCGAAACATGCAGCACATACTCTCCGCCATAGAGCGTAGAGATGATCGGGATCCCCATGAATCCAAGATTGCTGTAATTTAACATCAGCTCATAGGTCGGATCCCAGCAGATGATCTTCTGGATAAAATGGCAGACCACATGGGCCACCAGGAAGATGGAGACCGCTGCAATAAAGATCGGCAGCATCTCTTGATCATGGGCCATGTCTGACCCGGTAACCGCGTTTAAGATCGTTGCGGGCAGGGAGATATTGACGATAAAACGGGAGACCTTCGACTCAAAGGTCTTATCGATCACGCCGAAGCGATTGGCGAGATAGCCGGTGAGCATTAAGAGAAAGAGACTTATCATCTGGTTGAATACGATTAGCATAGTAATGAGATCCTTTCATGAGATTGCCAGAAAAAGTTTTAAGACATGGATGGCGCAGGTCTGGTAATTTATGAATATGATATCATAAATGTATGAAAAAGGGAGAATAATTTTGGCAAAGCAGAACAGTGTCATTATTGATCCGGGACATGGCGGAAGTGATCCGGGAGCGGTATATGGGAACAGACGGGAGAAAGACGATACGCTGGCATTGGCCTATGATATCGGAAATGCTCTGGAACAGCGCGGAATCCGGGTGGAGTACACGAGGATCGGTGATATATACAACAGTCCATATGAGAAGGCGGAAATCGGGAACAGGTCTGCGGCAGATTTGTTTTTATCCATTCACCGGAATGCCATGCCGGTGCCGGGAACAGGTTCCGGGACGATGAGTCTGATCTTCGGGAGGGGCGGCGATGCAGAGACGTTTGCGAGGAATATCAATAAGGAACTTGCAAAGACAGGCTGGAAAGACTTGGGGATCAGCGAGCGGCCAAATCTCGTAGTCCTCAGGGACACGGCGCTTCCGGCGGTTCTCGTGGAGGTTGGATTTATCGATAATGAGAACGACAATGATTTCTTCGATGCAAATATGAGACAGACCGCAGATGCGATCGCGGATGGAATCGTGCGGACGTTTGCGGAGCAGGAAAAGCAGACGTCAGATGTGGAGGAACCGGGATTCTATATGGTGCAGACCGGCATCTACCGGGTGCGGACCAACGCGGAAAGGGAGATGGAACGGCTGAAAGCTCAGGGATTCCCTGCGTTCATGACTTTTAAGGATGGATTTTACTATGTCCGCGCAGGGGCATTCCGGAACATGGAAAACGCTGTGCGGCAGGAGCAGGAGCTTCGAAAGCTGGGATATCCGACATTACTTGTTAAAACTTGAAAAACACTGAAAACATCGCAAAAAAGACTTAAAATTCCTGCGGAGATATGTTAAAATACAGATAGAATAAAAAGTATTCCCGCGTTTTTTAGGTACAACTGCCGAAAGGCAGAAGGGGAAGAAGGAGGCATCTATGGCTGAGAATAAAAAATTTGTGATCACGGTCGGAAGACAGTACGGAAGCGGCGGAGCGGAGATGGCGAAGCGTCTCGGTGAGCGTCTTGGGCTCCATGTTTACGATAAGGAGCTCTTAAAGATGACTTCCGAGGAGAGCGGAATCCGCGAGAGTTATTTCCACCTGGCGGATGAAAAGGCCGGAAATAAGCTGTTATACCGGATCATCCATTCCCTGATCCCGGAGAATGGAACCCCGTCATTGGGTTCTGACCTGATCTCTTCCGATAACCTGTTCCGGTTTCAGTCATCGGTCATCCGAAAACTGGCGCAGGAGGAATCCTGCATTATTATCGGTCGGTGCGCCGACTATGTTCTCGACGGGACGGAAAATCTTGTCCGGATCTTCGTGTACGCAGAGATCGAGGAGAGGATCAACAAGGTCCGTGAAAAGGGATATTTCCCGGAGGAAGATATCTTAAAGAATATCAAACGGATCGACCGGGAACGCCGTGATTACTACCGTTATTATACCGGAAAGAGCTGGGAGAATCTGGAAAACTATGATCTGATGATCAATACCACAAAACTTTCCTACGATGAGATGGTGGAGTGCGTGATCGACTATCTGAAAATGCGCGGACTTATTGCAAAATAGAGGGAAATACGATAGAATATAGGCGGCTTGATCGTAGGCCGCCTTTTTCTTTTCTGTGCCATGTATCTGCAGGGAACTGCCGGTGGCGGGTTCTGCAGGTAATCATGCGTTGGAGATAAACGGTTGAAAAATTGCTCCGGAAATGAGAAAAGGGCAGACATTTGAAAAAAGCAGGATCCACAGGCGGAATTGTTTGATACGGAGCTTTCGAATTGGAAAATCTGATTTGTGGAATGTAACAGGAGAGGAACAATAAATGAAGATCACACGCCCGATCCGCGCCGTCCTTTTTGATATGGACGGTGTCATGGTAGACAGTGAATTTGTATATATGAAATACCTGCTGGAGTTTGCAAAAGAAAAGAACCCGGCGGTGACAATGGAAGACATCAACCAGATGGTAGGCCGCAGCAGACAGGATAGCTGGACTGTGATGGAACGGGCCGTGAATAACGGTGAGACCTGGGAAACACTGATCAAGGAGTGGGCCGAAAGAGACATTTACAGCCGGATCGATTACCGGAAGATCTTCCGCCCGGAGATGAAGACCACAGTGCAGGAATTAAAGCGCCGCGGCTATACAGTCGCACTGGTATCTTCCACAGGTCCGAAGCTGATCTCGAGGATCGTGGAGGAGGTGGGCATGCGCCCGGAATTTGACCTCATCGTCAGTGGAAAGCAGTTTAAACAGAGCAAACCGAATCCGGAGATCTATCACTATACAGCGGATACTCTGGGAATCCGTGAGGACGAGTGCTTTGTTGTGGAGGATTCTACCGTGGGCATCGAGGCGGCATACCGCGCCGGAATGTCGATCGCAGGCCTTAAAGATGACCGGTTCGGATTCGACCAGAGTAAGGCGGATTATCATATCGATTCAATATCTGATATTTTAAAATACCTGTAAGTTTCGCGAAACAACTAAGCTTTAAAAAGACTGGACAGGTAATATAACAATATAAAAATCACACTATATGACAGGAAACGGAGCAAACATATATCATGGCAGAAAACAACAATAAACAGGAAAACATCATCCTCTGCGGCGCAAACTCATACCAGCAGAAATATTACTTCAACGAAAAATTCAAACTTCTCCCGGAAAACATCAAAAAGGAACTTCAGATCATGTGCGTTCTCTTTACTGAGGATGTGGGCGGCATTCTCTTTCTGGAATTCACCCCGGAAGGAAACCTCGAGTTCCGTGTGGAAGCGGAGGACCAGGATTATCTCTTCGATGAGATCGGCAGCGGCCTTAAGATCCGCCAGTACCAGAGAGAAAAGAAAGAACTTTTAGAATCTTTGGAGTTATTCTACCGCGTGGTATTTCTCGGCGGCAAGCTGGAAGACCAGCTGGAAAAAGAAGGAGAATAACACCGGTATCGGAGGAAGCGGTATGAGAAGAACAGGCTGGAAACGCATACGAAACAAAATGAGCCGCTGTGCAGGATATGTTTATAAGGGAAAAGCGAGGAAAACGATGATGGCGGCAGCGATCGGAATTGGAGGTGCTGTACTTTTGAGTCTTACAGACTCCGGAACAGCAGGGATGACTGCCTATGCTTTCAACATTGGTCCGGGCATGGAGGATCACGATATCATATATTATCAGGAGCTGCCGGAAAACAACCCGGCCTACAACAACGGCTGGACTTCCAATGTCGGCCCAGGAGCGTCCGGTTCCAATCCGGGAGGCGGTCTTGGCAGCGAGAAAGATTACGTGTACTCGAAAGGCCCGGGAAACGAGGCGGCACAGCAGTACGCAAAAACAGAAAACAGCACGATCTACATCCACAATACATACCGCGGTGGCAGCTGGAGACAGCGGGCTGACGGGAAATGGGCCTTATATAAGCCGGACGGAAATCCGGTCTCGAGTCAGTGGGGCTATGTAGATGGAAAGACATATCTGCTGGATATGTATGGAATCATGCAGACCGGCTGGCAGAATGTCAATGGAAACTGGTACTATTTAAACAGCAAAGGAGCTATGCAGACGGGCTGGCTCTTGAAAGAAGGAAAATATTATTTCCTGAACACGGACGGAACGATGGCATACGGATGGGTCAACTCTCAGGGCAGCTGGTATTACTTCCAGAAACCAGACGGAGACATGTTAACCAACGCTTATGCGCCGGACGGACGGTACGTAAACGCAGAGGGAGTTTTGATTCAATGACGTTAAAAATCGGAAATGTGGAACTTGAAAACAATGTGATCCTCGCCCCGATGGCGGGCGTGACGGATATGCCGTACCGGATCCTCTGCAGGGAGCAGGGAGCAGGTCTGGTGTGCATGGAGATGGTGAGCGCGAAGGCGATCCTCTACAAGAATAAAAATACTCAGGAGCTCTTAAAGGTGGATGAGCGGGAACGTCCCGTGTCCCTGCAGCTTTTTGGCTCTGATCCGGATATTGTAGCGGATATCGCGGCGAGCCTGGAGGATGGTCCATACGATATTTTTGATATCAACATGGGCTGCCCGGTGCCGAAGATCGTTAAGAATGGTGAAGGCTCTGCCCTCATGAGAAATCCGAAGCTGGTGGAGGAAATCCTTACGAAACTCGTGAAAGCGGTGAAAAAGCCGGTGACTGTGAAATTCCGCAAGGGCTTTGACGATACCTGCATCAACGCCGTGGAGATCGCAAAGATCGCCGAGAGTGCCGGTGTGGCGGCGGTAGCTGTCCATGGTAGAACGAGAGAGCAGTATTACTCTGGAAAAGCTGACTGGAATATCATCCGCGAGGTCAAAAAAGCTGTGAAGATCCCGGTGATCGGAAACGGAGATGTCTTTACACCGCAGGATGCAAAGCGCCTTGTGGATGAGACGGGCTGTGACGGGATCATGGTGGCCCGGGGTGCGAAGGGAAATCCGTGGATCTTTAAGCAGATCACCCACTATCTCGAAACGGGCGAGCTTCTCCCGAGACCTTCCGTGGAGGAGCTGAAAGCCATGATCCTGCGCCATGGCCAGATGATGATGGAGTTTAAAGGCGAGCTGGCGGGAATGCGGGAGATGCGGAAGCATGTCGCCTGGTATACCGCCGGGTATCCGAATTCTGCGGCATTAAGAAATGAGATCAATTCGGTTGCGACACTGGAGGAGCTGACGGAGCTGATCGGGACGAGACTATAAAATCCTAATAGAGTAATTTCAACCTGTTTACATGACATATGGATAATAAAGCAGGTGTCATCACAGCAAATTTTGAAGGAACAAAAAAATCCGGATCTGGTTCCTCAGAAGATACCAGACCCGGATTTTGTGGTTTTGAGTGTTTAAAGGGTCATACGATGTGCGAGATTGTTGGTCTCGGAAGCAGCAACGAGACGGAATGCGGAAGCTTTTGATTGTTCAAGGTGGTAGATGAGCTGCTCTTTTGCTTTTTCCCAGTCTCCTTTCAGGCATGGTTCTACGATCGCCATGTGCTCCTTGAAGGTCGCCTCCAGACGGAAATTCGAAACATTTCCGGTCATATATCGAAAACGCTCATTCTGCGTCTGGATCGTATCATAGCTTCTGTTGATAAACTCATTCGGGCAGGCGGACATGATCAACGCATGGAAGCGATAATCGAGGTCATAGAAGGAATCCTTGTCCCGATAGATTTCTTTGTTAGGATCCCATTTCTTGAAAATATCATAGAATTCATTCAAAGCGGAGACGGAAAGATTTGCTCCGTAATGGGTCAGGACATACGGCTCATACATCATGCGGACTTCAAAGATCATATCAATGTCATTTAAGGTAAGAGGACGAACGAGGATTCCGCATTTCGGGCGGATTTCCAGAAGACCTTCCTGCTCGAGACGTCCAAGCGCGTCCCGCACCGGGGTACGGCTCAGAGATAATTCAGTGGTAAGCTGTTCTTCATTCAAAAAAGTACCCGGCGCATACTGACAAGTGACGATCTTGGAACGGATCGTATTGTACGCCAGGGTTTTCAGGTTTATTTTAGGCATAATGGACTCCAGTCTTTTTCTTCTCGATAAAAAATATATAGACTCATACTAACACAAAACAAAATCGTTTTCAAGCAGATGTCGACGGTTTTTGCTAAAAACGTCAATTGGCGTTTTGCACAAGCCCAAAAGCTCGATTTTGTTGAAAAAGTCAAAAGTGGTGCAAATTTCTTAACACTTATTGACATTGGTGTAAAAAGTATTATAATCTGTTGTATACAACAAAGAATACAACAAATTTGATTTTGAAAAATTATATAGAAGGCAAAAATCGTAAAATTAAGGAGGAAACAACGATGAAAGCAATGTATATTGACGCACCGGGTCAGGTTTCTATTAAAGATGTAGAGATGCCGGTAAGAAAAGAAGGAGAAGTTTTATTAAAGATCCTTTACGGTGGAATCTGCGGAAGCGATCTTGGTTCCTACCGTGGAACATTCGCATATTTTGATTACCCGAGAATCCCGGGTCACGAGTTCTCCGCTGAGGTTATCGAGGCAGATGAGAACAACGCGTATGGCATCAAGCCGGGAATGATCGTAACCTGCAACCCGTACTTCAACTGCGGACACTGCTATTCCTGCGAGCACGGAATCGTAAACGCATGTATGGACAACCAGACAATGGGATGTCAGAGAGACGGTGCTTTCCAGGAGTACATCACAATGCCGATCGAGCGTGTGTATGACGGTAAGGGAATGGACGCTAAGACACTTGCAGCAATCGAGCCGTTCTGCATCAGCTACCATGGCGTGAGCCGCGCAAACGTAAAAGAAGGAGACAAAGTTCTTGTAGTCGGCGCCGGTACCATCGGTGTTCTCGCAGCGATTGCAGCAAAAGCGAAGGGTGCTACTGTATATATCTCCGATGTATCCGCAGGTAAGCTTGAAATGGCGAAGGACTTCGGTGTTGACGGAACCTTATTAAATGATTCTCCGGAAAACTTCGAGAAAGGTGTTGCTGAGATCACAAACGGCAACGGCTTTGATGTAACGATCGAGGCAGTTGGTCTTCCGTCCACATTCCAGAACTGTATCGATGCCTGCTGCTTCGGTGGCCGCATGGTTCTGATCGGAGTCGGCAAGAAGAACCTTGACTTCAACTTCACACTGATCCAGAAGAAGGAATTAAATGTCTTCGGTTCCAGAAACGCATTAAAGAAGGACTTCTTAGAGCTGATCGATATCGTGAACGCAGGCAAGGCACCGCTCCACAAGATCATCACAAATACATATGCGTTTGATGATGCTGCAAAGGCATTCGATGACTTTGCGCACAACCCGGGCAATATGTTAAAGGTTGTATTTGATTTTTCCAAGATTTCCAAATAATCAAAAATCATGAAGCTTTCCCCAGGAAACGGGGTGCGAGGTCTTCTGCCTGATGGGGATCGGGCAGAAGACCGGATAAATGTTTTTAAAACAAAAACGGAGGGAAACATTATGAAACTCAAAAAAGTTATGGCATTAACCATGGCAGGTGCTATGGCAGCAACAACACTTACCGCTTGCGGAAGCAGTTCTTCCACAACAGAGACAACAAAGGCAGCTGAGACAACAGCAGCCGCAGCAGCAGATACTACAGCAGCTGCAGCAGCAGATAACGGTTCTTCCGATGCTGAGACAGTTCTTCAGGTCGCTTTCGAGAACTCCATTTCCGAGCCGGTTGGACAGGGCTGGGAGAAAGCTCAGGAGATCATCAAAGAAAAATCCGGCGGCAAGATGGCAATCGAGATCTACCCGGATTCCCAGCTTGGTGATAAGTCTTCCCTGATCGACTCCATGCTTCTCGGCGAGAATGTCTGCACACTTGCAGACGGTGCTTTCTACGCTGACTACGGTGTACCGGATTTCGGTATCGTATTCGGACCGTTCCTGTTCGATTCCTGGGATCAGGTTTGGAAACTGGTTGATTCCGACTGGTACAAAGAGCAGTGTGGCAAGCTTGAAGAAAAAGGCTTAAAGATCATCGCTTCCAACTGGATCTACGGTGAGAGACATACTCTTACAAACGTTCCGGTCAACACAGTTGATGACTTAAAGGGATTAAAGATCCGTGTTCCGTCCAACGAGATCCAGTCCAAGGGCTTCGATGTACTTGGTGCAACATCCACAGGTATGGCACTTGGTGATGTTTATCAGGCTCTTCAGACAAAGACCATCGACGGTGCTGAGAACCCGCTTGCAACTCTGTACGGCAGAAAGCTTCACGAGGTTGCTAAATACTTAATCCTTGACGGACATGTAAAGAACTTCACAACATGGGTTGTATCCGCTGACTGGTTCAACAGCCTTCCGGAAGAGCAGCAGACATGGTTACTTGAGACAGCAGAAGAAGCTGGTGAGTACAACAACGAAGTACAGCAGGCTGCTGACGCTGAGTACCTTCAGAAGATGAAAGACGAAGGCGTAACTGTTGTTGAGCCGTCTGAGGAAGTTCTTGCCGGATTCAAGGAGAAAGCACAGCCGTTCTATGAGATGGGTGCTGACTTTGGCTGGAGCGATGGCCTCTATGACACAGTTAAAAAGGCTATGGGTGCTGAATAATCCATTTTGCAGTAAACGCATAAAGTAACTGTTCCCGGCGGATCTGTCCGCCGGGGCAGTTTCCCTGATAGGAGTCTGAAAATCTATGGAGAAGAAAGAAAATAAAGCTTCAGCGATCCTGATGAACATTGACATCGTTGTCGCTTCCATTATTCTTGCGATCCTGATCGTCCTGACATTCCTCGGCGTTGTATGGAGATATATCTTCAACGCACCATTTACATGGCTTGAGGAGGTTCAGACCTCATGTATGGTCTGGATCGTATTTGCAGGCGCAGGCGCGGCATTCCGCTCCGGCAACCATGTTGCGATCGAGATGATCGTGGACCTGATGCCGAAGAGCATGCAGAAGATCATGGAAATCCTGATTTCCATCGTAGTTGTAGTTGTAATCGGATATCTGTTCATGCAGAGCATCGGTTTCATCCAGGTGTTCGTAAAGAGCGGACGTTCCACCAGTATGTTAAAAATTCCGTATTCCTGGGTATACGGTATCGCGATCATATCCTATTTTGATATGATCATCAGCTATTTCTACGCCCTGTTCCACGGCGTAAAATCTGAGGCAAAGGAGGCAGCAAGCAGCAATGAGTAATGTGTTAATGTTATCTGCAATTGTGATGCTGGTTCTTCTTTTCTTCAAGGTTCCGGTATTTATCGCCGTCCTCGGCGGTTCCATGGTTTATTTCGTTATGAACCCGGGAATCAATACCGTTATCTTTGCCCAGCAGGCAATCATTGGTACTGAGAAAATTTCCCTTATGGCGATCCCGTTCTTCGTTTGTGCCGGTATTTTCATGAACTATACCGGTGTTACAAAGAGGATCATGGATTTCTGTGAGGTTGTAACAGGACGTCTTCCTGGCGGTCTCGCACAGGTAAACGTACTTTTATCCACCGTTATGGGCGGACTTTCCGGATCCAACATCGCCGATGCAGCGATGGAGTCTAAAATGATGGTTCCGGAGATGACAAAGAAGGGCTTCTCTCTGGAGTTCTCCAGCGTTGTAACAGCCGCTTCCTCCATGATCACACCGCTTATCCCGCCGGGAATCGCGATGATCCTTTACGGATGTATCGCGAACGTTTCCATCGGTAAGCTGTTCATTTCCGGCTTCGGTGTCGGAGGTCTTCTCTGCGTTTCCATGATGATCCTCGTAGGAGTGATCTCCAAGAAACGTGGCTATGGTCTTTTAACAACAGAAAAATTAACCTGGTCCAAATTCTGGACTGCTTTAAAACCGGCGATCCTGCCGCTGCTCCTTCCGATCATCATCATCGGTGGTATCCGTATCGGTATCTTTACAGCTACCGAGGCCGGAGCTGTAGCGATCCTCTACGCTGCATTCCTTGGTTTTATCTACCATGAGATGCACATCAAGGATATGATCCAGGGCTTAAAGGAGACTGTCTGCACGACAGCTTCTATCATGCTCATCGTATCCGCTGCGTCCGTATTCTCTTGGATCCTCACAAAAGAGAGAATCCCGCAGGCGCTGACAGCATGGATGCTTGCAAACATCCACAGCAAATATGTATTCCTGATCGTTGTAAATATCTTCTTACTGATCGTAGGTATGTTCATCGAAGGTAACGCTTCCATGATCATTCTGGTTCCGCTTCTTGCACCGATTGCTGCACAGTACGGAATCAACGAGATCCAGTTCGCAATGATCTACATCTTCAATAACGCCATCGGCGCATTATCACCGCCTATGGGAACCCTGATGTTCGTAACCTGCTCTATTACAAAGTGTAAGACCGCGGCATTCATCAAAGAAGCAGTACCGTTCTATATCCTGCTTATTGTCAACTTGATGCTCCTTACCTGGGTCGAGCCGTTTACCACATTCCTTGTAAATCTGTTCTATTAGGGTAAACTTGCTGCCAGATGGGGATCGCTATGATGCCCCGTCTGGCAGTTTTGATTTATATACCATGAATTCTTTTATATGAAGAAAGGAAATTATTATGGAACGCTTAAATTATGATGTTCTCAAAAAATCTGGTTATGATGGATATGTATTAAAAGACGCACCGGAGAAAGTTCTTCAGTTCGGTGAGGGAAACTTCCTTCGTGCTTTCGTAGATTACTGGTTCGACCTTGCAAATGAGAAGGCAGGCTGGAACGGAAAGTGCTGCCTGGTACAGCCGATCGCTCCAGGTCTTGCAAAGATGATCAACGAGCAGGAAGGTCTCTACACACTGTACCTTCGCGGAAGCGAGAACGGACAGAAGGTAGACGCTAAGAGAGTGATCTCCAGCGTAAACCGCTGCTTAAATCCGTATGAGAAAGAGGATTACGAGAAGATGATGGAGGTTGCTGCAAGCGACGATCTTGAGATCATCGTTTCCAACACAACAGAGGCCGGTATCCAGTATGATCCGTCCTGCAAACAGGATGACTGCCCGCCGTCCAGCTTCCCGGCAAAATTAACTCAGGTTCTCTATCATCGTTACAAAGCAGGAAAGAAAGGTATCATCATGCTTGCCTGCGAGCTGATCGACAACAACGGTAAAGAGCTCTTAAAGTGCGTAAACCAGTACATCGAGCAGTGGGGACTTGAGGACGGATTCAAGAAGTACGTAAATGAAGACTGCACATTCTGCGGTTCCTTAGTAGACCGTATCGTTCCGGGCCGTATCAAAGACGCAAACGAAGTTGCTGAGCTTGAGCAGAAGAACGGCTACGCTGACCCGCTTACAGATGTCGGCGAGGTATTCGGCGTCTGGGTCATCGAGGGCGATGAGAAGTTAAACGACATTCTTCCGTTCAAGAAAGCAGGACTTCTTGACAAAGTATTCGTAACACCGGATATGAGCCCGTACAAGAAGAGAAAAGTTAGAATCTTAAACGGCGCTCACACAGGTTTCGTACTCGGCGCTTACCTTGCAGGCGAGAACATCGTTCGTGACTGTATGCATGACGAGGTCATCAAGGGCTTCATGAACAAGATGCTCTACGATGAGGTTATCCCGACACTTCCGCTTGACAAGAACGACTTAATGCAGTTCGCATCCGCAGTACAGGATCGTTTCAACAACCCGTTCGTTGACCATGAGTTAATGAGCATCTCCTTAAACTCCACATCTAAGTGGAAAGCAAGAAACATGCCGTCCTTCCTTGAGTACATCAAAGAGACCGGTAAGCTTCCGGAGTGCCTGACCATGTCCTTAGCGGCTTATATCGCATTCTACAGCAATGACATCCAGGCTCTGACAGACGCAGGTCTTGTTTGCAAGCGTCCGGCCGGCAACGAGTACACCGTAAGCGATGACAGATGGGCACTTGAGTTCTACTATGCGCACAAGGATGACTCCGCAGAGGCTCTTGTAAACGCAGTTCTCACTAACGAGAAGATGTGGGATCAGGATCTCACAAAGATCGCTGGTCTTGAGGAGAAGGTTGTCGCTGACCTTAAGAAGATTCGCACGGAAGGAGCAAAGGCTGCATTTGCAAGCTGCCTTTAATTAACATATGAAAGTAATTCAGATTTCCAGACTGGATAACGTAGCGGTCGCTCTTCACCCAATCAAAAAGGGTGAGGAGGTCACTGCAGGCGGCATTACAGTCACAGCGCTTGAGGACATCCCACAGGGCCACAAGATCGCGTTAAAACCGATCAAAAACGGTGAGAATATCGTCAAATACGGCTTTGCCATCGGTCACGCGACAGCAGACGCAGAGGCCGGTGCATGGATGCACACCCACAACGTGAAGACAAATCTGGAAGGAGAGATGGAGTATACCTATACTCCGTCCCTCGACTTCCCGGAAAAAGTTGAGCCGGAGACCTTTATGGGCTTCCGCAGAAAAGACGGCCGCGCGGCGATCCGCAATGAGATCTGGATCATCCCGACCGTAGGCTGTGTCAATGATATCGCAAAGAAAATGGTCCGCGACAATCAGGATCTTGTGAAAGGCACCATTGACGGACTCTATACATTCCCGCATCCGTTCGGCTGCAGCCAGACAGGCGCAGATCATGCACAGACAAGAAAGCTTCTTGCAGCCCTTGTCCGTCATCCGAACGCAGCCGCTGTTCTTGTATTAGGACTTGGCTGTGAGAACCTGACCCATGAGCAGTTCCTGGAAGAGCTTGGCGATTACGACCATGATCGTGTAAAATTCCTGACCTGTCAGGAAGTGGATGATGAGTTTGAGGCAGGAAGAAAGCTTCTCGAGGAATGTTCCGCATACGCGGCGCAGTTTGAGAGAGAGCCGATCCCGGTCAGTGAGCTTGTTGTCGGCATGAAGTGCGGAGGCTCCGACGGACTTTCCGGCATCACCGCAAACCCGACTGTCGGACGTTTCAGCGATATGATGGCAGCCAGAGGCGGTTCTACTGTGCTTACAGAGGTTCCGGAGATGTTCGGAGCGGAAGGTTTCTTAATGAACCGCTGTGTAAATAAAGAAGTATTCGACAAAGCCGTCAACATGATCAACGGCTTTAAGAACTACTTCATCAGCCACCACGAGGTCGTATACGACAACCCGAGCCCAGGAAACAAGCAGGGCGGTATCACCACCCTTGAGGATAAATCCTGCGGATGTGTCCAGAAGGGCGGTACAGCCCCGATCATGGACGTTATCGGCTACGGTGATCCTGTTGTCACAAAGGGACTTAATATGCTTTACGGACCAGGCAATGATCTGGTATCTGCAACAGCCATGACGGCTGCCGGAGCGCACATGATCCTGTTCACAACAGGTCGCGGAACACCGTTTGGTGCACCGGCTCCGACCTTAAAACTGGCGACAAACAGCCAGCTTGCGGAGAGAAAGAAAGGCTGGATCGACTTCGATGCCGGTCCGATTGCTGACGGCGAGACCATTGATGATGCTGCGAAGAGACTTCTGCAGCTTGTGATCGAGGTTGCCGGCGGAAAACAGACAAAAGCCGAGGAGAAAGGTTTCCGCGAGATCTCCATTTTTAAAGACGGTGTTGTGCTGTAATAACAGCTTCACAATTTTTTATGTTTCCCTTATAGAGACACTCACTTTTGGTCAGAGATGGCCGGAGGTGGGTGTCTTTTTTGAGTAATAGGAACTTCCGAGTAATTCCCTATTATATAAAAGACAGTCACGTGCCAATGATATGCATTCGCGCGAAGATGTAGACTGTCACAAGCAACCGCGCGGGGCGCGAGAATATGCCAGGGCACATTCATTGTACGGAGCATCCGAACCTGCCGCTTGCGGCAGGTTCAGTGGGCGTCCGCGTGGGATCGTCCTATATTTTAAAAGACCCCGGCAGTGTCCTGTGAGAGACACTGCCGGGGGTAAGTAGGGGGAGTATGGGTATGACGATTGGAATCAGTCTGTAAGTCTACATTTACCATGCTGGGGAAGGAGCGGGACTAAATAATGTAATTATGAGGTGTGGTTCTCCGGAACGGTTTCAGTGTCTGGTGTGGACGGTATTGCTGAATCACCCGTGCCGGAACTTAAATCGGAAGTACCAGGTTCAGGTTCTGCGTCTGTGGGAGCTGCAGTTTGTTCATGATGTACAGCCGGGATCGTAAGTCCGCTGACATTGATGTTCCTGTTTACCTTTGCGTCATATGTCTGTGCCTTCAGAATATCCCGGAAATCCACACCGGTGGCCTCAGACATAGTATCAAACACCTGCTGCATGACAGCAGCTGTATTTCCGGAGATCTCGCTGACTCCGCTTCCGTTTGTGCCGTTTGCACCGCCGGTTCCGTAGATATTGACCTTGTCGATAGAGGACAATGGCTTCGCGATCTCTGCGGCCATCTGCGGCATGATGCCTACTAACATCTCGACGATAGCAGCGTTATTGTACTTCGCGTAAGCTTCCGCTTTTTTCTCCATACCTTCCGCCTCAGCAACGGCTTTTGCCTGGATCGCAGCCGCCTCCGCCTCTCCGCGGGCACGGATTCCGGCGGCTTCCTGCTCCGCCTGATATCTTGCGGCATCTGCCTTTGTACGCATGGCTTCCGCTTCTTTTTCTAACTCATATTTTCTGGCTTCCGCTTCGCGCTGGCGTTTTGCAAGCATCGCCGCCGCTTCCTGCTCGACCTTGTAGCGTTCCGCATCGGCTTTCTTGTTGACTTCCGCGTCTAACTGCTGCTGCTGTACGGCAACTTCCTGCTTCCGAAGCTCTGCTTCGCGCTCTGCCTTTGCGATCTGGGCATTCACGGTAGCTGTCTGGATCGTTTTTTCCTGTTCCTGCTTCTGGATCTCATAAGCAGCGTCCGCTTCCGCTTTCTTCGTGTCGGAGTGCTTCTGCAGCTCTGACTTACGGATCTCCAGCTCATTATTTTTCTCCGCGATCTCTGTTTCCGCAAGTACGCGGGCATCGTTGGCAGATTTGTTCGCTTCTGCCTGGGCGATGGCGATATCGCGGTCTGCCTGAGCTTTTGCGATCGCGGCGTCCTTCTTGATCTTTGAGGTGTTGTCAGCACCAAGATCCCGGATCAATCCATTATCGTCAGTGACATTCTGGATATTACAGGACAGGATCTCGATTCCCAGCTTATCCATGTCCTTGGATGCCTTTAGCATAACCTGATCAGAGAAAGAATCACGGTCGGTGTTGATCTCCTTTAAGGAGAGAGTACCGATGATCTCACGCATGTTTCCCTGGAGGGAATCCTGAAGATCCATGGTGATATCCTCGGGCTTCTTATTTAAGAAGTTTTTTGCTGCCAGACGGATCCCTTCCTGAGACGGGGTGATCCGTACTTTGGCAACCGCGTCGACATTGACATTGATAAAGTCGTTTGTCGGAACGGACTGTTCTGTCTTGATATCGACCGTCATCTGTCCGAGATACAAACGGTCCATCCGTTCAAAGAACGGGATCCGTATTCCGGAACGTCCGATGAGGATCTTTGCGTCATGCTTAAGACCGGAAATAATATAGGCCTGATCCGGCGGAGCTTTCACGTATCCACATGCGATGAGGACAAGGATCAGAATCAGAATGACTGCAATGGTGATAGGGATGATCAGATGATTCAAATTCATAGAAACTCCTTTCTGGACCTTGACTTTTGTTGCAAAATTCTCATGTGTAACAGAAAAGTTTGAGGAATTTCCTGTTACATATAAAGGCACATTCCTTTTCGTTAAATTCACAGTATCAGATAATATCAGAAAATACAATACATTAAAATAAGATGTAAGAATACGTAAGAGGAATGTAATTGGAATGCCATAAATTTGCCACATAGATTACACTTTTCTTAAAATTGAACACTGCAGGTTGATAGTGGAAAAAGTTATGGTATATTGATAGATAGAAGAGGTGGATCGTGTCGAAATATAAAATGGGCTGCATTGGTTGCTTACTGTTATGTACCACTTGAAAGATGTGGGAGTATTTTCGACTGAGATAAAAGGGAGGGATCGCATGGATACCAGGATCTGGATGCAGGAGTCGTTTTGGGAGAGTACAGAGGAACAGAATGGGAAAGAGAGTCCGCAGGAAAACGCTGGACATCTCTCAAAAGACCAGTATGAAAACGGCAGAAATAAGCCGGTGGATCAAAAGACAAGTCTCTGGCAGCAGACGTATGAGAATATCCTGGTTGGGATGGGAATGTGTGTGATCACGCTGAACTTTCTTCTATTAAATTATATCCTGCCTTCGATCGGTATTTTGATGATCTTTCTGGGACTGCGGAGATTAAGGAGAGAAAACCGATGGTTTCGGAGTGCATATGGGCTTGCTGGGATCAAACTGCTTCTTACGATATTTCTTCTGATCGTTGGAACATATATCGGCAGGGAAAGAATCGAAGCAGCAGAAGCTTGGAAGATAGTTTCTATTCTCGTTGGAATCTTGCCGCTGCTAATTTTTATCTGTTTCTTTTACGGTTTAACCATCGAATTAAAGAAACGTGGTGAAAAGGCGGAAAAAAACAATCTGATCCATATGATCCTCTGGTATGCGCTTGTCGCGTGTCTCGCACATATCGCTGGCGGAAATTATAATGATCTTATCATTGGACTTATTTTTCTGGCAAACTATATCCAGATCCTTATGGCGACCAGTCGTATGGCAGCACGCCTGGAAAAAGCCGGATATATTCTGGAAGAATATCCGGAGCGGATCCCGAATGGAAAATGCGCGTGGGCTGCTGTTCTTGTGACGGCTGTAGGGATTCTGATCGGATATGGATTTTTGGGTTCGTACCGTATGAACTGGGCAGAGAAAGAGACGACGACAAATGCGGAGTGCGAGGAGATCCGGACACATCTTTTGTCCCTTGGATTTCCGGAAACGATCCTAGATGATCTGAAGGAGGAAGATCTCTTGGAATGCCGGAATGCGAGACGGGTTCTTACTGAGACAAATGATTATCCGATCAATGATGGAGTGGAAGTTGCAGTTTCACAGGATGGCTATACGCAGTATTCGAGAGAATATGAAAAGAAGGAACTGAGACTCAGCGGGGTTGCCGTGGAACTGGAAAAAGAAGGAACATGGAAGGTGATCCATCATTTCCGTTGGACAGAAGCTGTACGTTTCCGGGGGACAGAGGCGTTGCAGCTCTTTCCTGCTTACCGGGAGAGCGGGAGCGCATGGATCGGACAGGGTGATCTGACTGGGCAGGTTCTCTATGACAGAAACGGAACATCGTATCAGGCGGAGTACGCGGTACTGGAAGACAGCACGTATGAAACGGGAGAAAACTGGCCGTTTTATCAGAGCAGGGAATCGAGCAGCATTTTTGCCGAGTTTTCCATGCCTCATCGCGGCGAGAATTGCCGCGGATATGTGGCTTATAATATGGGAAATAATGAACCTGGGTGGTGGATCGATTCCTGGCTCAATTATGTACACCAGAAGATCATGCTCCAGTACCCGGTCATGACGGCAGCTCAGAACCGCAAAAATGGCAGTTGGACCGATGATCCGGTGTTCATCACGGTGCAGGATGCACTGCAGGTATTACCGGAAGGGGAGGTGTAGATGGCTGAGAAGATACGAAAGTTTATGAGATCAGAACGCGGTCGGGCGTTTGTAAATGCCATGTTCATTCTCGCGACCATGGTTAGGGGAAGCGGTATGATGTTTCTGGCAGATATTTTCTGGGTCGTCTGGCTACTTTTTTGTATCAGGGAGAGTAAAACGAAAGCAGAGAGAGTAATATATGGATGCTTTGTTGTAGTAGGTGTCGTACTGTTTGGGATGAATTTGTATGGATGGTGGACGATAAGAAGATGATCGGGAAAGCGGCCAGAACCTGAAAATGGTTCTGGCTGAGAGGAAAAACGCATCTCAAAACAATATTTTGTATTTATAAGAATTGATAATAACAAAATATAGATATTGCACACACAAAAGAAAAAACTTTGGAAAAAATGGAAAAAACAGTTGACTTTTGGCCTGGAATTTGATATTATAATACTCGCCTTGAGCGACAGGGCAAAACTTATTGACAGTCATTAGGAAAACTTCTTAATCACTTCAAAAAGTTGAAAAAAGTTCTTGACAAATCAAACGTGATTTGATAGAATAAATGAGTTGTCTATGAGACATAGAAACAACG
>NZ_QUEP01000010.1:0-323 GCF_003478035.1 Clostridium sp. OF03-18AA | reverse complement strand
ATAGAATAAACGAGTTGCTTCTGAAACACGGAAACAACAAAAACAGTTCCTTGAAAACTGAACAGTATGTAAAACCCTGAAAATTCTTATAAAAATGGTCTTTTGGTTTAGACCATGAATGAGAACATTCAGAACAAAACCTAACAAAACAGTAGAACGGTTTAAAAATTAGCCAAGCTAAGTTTTGAACCTGGACAACTCAACGAGGAAGTTCGAAACCTTCGGCTTCGAGCTAAGCTTTTACGTAATACTCGTGAAAGACCTCGTATAAGTAAAAACTTATAACATGAGAGTTTGATCCTGGCTCAGGATGAACGCTGGCG
>NZ_QUEP01000001.1 GCF_003478035.1 Clostridium sp. OF03-18AA | reverse complement strand
CTTGCCCAAATGTCAGATCTGCTCTATCTTCTTGGTGAGATCTCAGGAAAGACCATTTTTATTGATGGCACCAAGATCGAGTCTGCAGCCAATAAATATACCTTTGTATGGAAACGGGCTATTACGAAAAATCAGGCCCGGTTATACACAAAACTATCTTCTTTTGTGGCTGAATGTGAAGAACTCTATGGAATCAGGACCGTATACCAAGACTAGATATCCATCCACACATTAAAACGGTTAAAGAAGCAGTTGTGCCGCATAAAAGTGCAGGAGGGAATTGTGTTTGTACATGGAATCGGGCGTAGAAAAACACAATTACAGAAATCTCTGGAACAGCTGGATCAATATCTGGAGAAACTAAAGGAATATACAAAAAAGCTGTATACGCTTGGGGATAGAAACAGCTATTCCAAAACAGACCCTGACGCAACCTTCATGAGAATGAAAGAGGACGCGATGCTGAATGGACAGTTAAAGCCTGCTTATAACATTCAGCATGGAGTGGATTCCGAATACATCACATGGATCGATATCAGCCCGCACCCTACCGATACACGTACCCTGATCCCGTTTTTGAAAGACATGGAGAATCACCTGGGATTTAAGTATTCAGAAGTCGTTGCAGATGCCGGGTACGAAAGTGAAGAGAACTATCTTTTCATTGAGGAAAACGGACAGACCGTTCTTTTTTCATCCAGCAGGCTTTTTTTCTACCCGTATCTGAGTATTTTCTTTACAGCTCTGCTGCCTCTTCCAGTACATTTTCTTCTGCTGCATCCTCTGTGTTCGGCTCAGACTCTGCTGCTGTTTCTGTTTTGTTTTCTGTTTCCGCCTCTTCTGCATCTCCGGAGTTTTCGACATCTTCTGCGTCTTCGGTGCTTTCTTTGCTGTCTTCCTCCTTAATCTCCTCACCGGAAATTTCCTTTTCAGAAAGTTCAGAGTCTTTCCCGGAAATCTCTTCCGAAACAGCCGGCTTCTCTTCCTCAATAGGTTCTGTATTCACGATCATTTCCGGAAGTTCGATTGCCATAGTAGATGCTTTCTCGATGACCTGTTTGCCATTTTTATCCAGTACTACTTCCAGATCTTCATATCCTTCTGCGCTGATTACAACAACATTCTCATTTTCTGTAAATCCAGCTTTATCAAGGGAAATCTTTCCGTCTGTCGTGGCCAAAGAATATGTATTATCTCTATAATATCCTTTTTCGTATGCTTCTCCGTTTACCGTGACACCTGTGATTGCCTTCATCCAATCATCATTTCCCATTCCCACTGTAATCGTATAGCTGCCAAAGAAATAGTCTGTGTCACCCACAAGTGGAGCAGACTTTTCCTCTGACTCCTCCGGTGCTTTCTCTACGAGATTTCCCTTCTGATCGAGAATTACTTCCAGATCTTCATATCCTTCCGCACTGATTACAACAACATTCTCGTTTTCTGTGAATCCGGCTTTATCAAGAGAAATCTTTCCATCTGTCGTTGACAACGAGTATGTATTATCCCTATAATATCCTTTTTCGTATGTTTCTCCATTTACTGTGACACCTGTGATTGCCTTCATCCAATCATCATTTCCCATTCCCACTGCAATCGTATAACTGCCAAAGAAATAATCTGTGTCACTTACAGTCGGAGCCTCTTTTAACCGACCATCATCGTCTCCTTTTTCTTCCTCTTTCTTTGTGATCTCAAACTCAACCGTCTCCACGCCATAATACTGCGCCGAGATCTCCACACTGTACTCGCCAGCCTCTTCAAAGAGATCTTTTCCGAGTAACAGGCTTGCTCCATTGATCGTATATCCGATCTTTTTGAAAAGGCTCTCCTGTCCATCCGGAGAAAGTGTCTTTTTCGTTCCGTCCGGTCTTGTAAGCACAATGCTCTGGAGATTCTTCCAGATATCACCGGTCTCATCCACCGTGTTGGTGATCGTCACTTCTGCTCCGGTCTTGAAATCACCGCCAGCTTCCAGTGCTACATCTTTGAGATCCTTTGCAATCGCAATATTGAATACTTTATCCTCATACCCGTCAACTTTGATGGTCACTTTATTGTCTTTATCGACTGCAAAGAGTGAGCTGTCAAGAACAAGAATATTGTCTTCCAGTCTGTAAAGCCCCTGATCAACCGCCTGATAGGAATTGCCATTCAGATAGATTTTTCCGTTTTCAACAACATTCTGTAAGTACGCGGTGTCATCCGACATGATCCGGACATCCTGTCCTTCCGAAATTTCATTGACCTGATCGCCATTCTCATCGACCAGAACAAGCTTTGGTGCAGTCTTTCCAAGATAGGATCCGCTCATCATCGTCCCACCGAGGCGATTATCTTCAAGCACATATTTTACCGCATACGGGCGATTCAGGGTTTCTGCTGCGCTCTCATCTGCAATATAGTCTGCAAAGCTTAAATATTCCCCGTTCTCATTTTTCGCTTTCTCAACTGCATCACGGTATTCTGCAAAGGAATAGAATGTTGTCCCATCTTCCCCGATCACCGCATCCCAACCGCTCATATCGTAATTCCAACGATCCGCGATTGCCTGGGCAGATTCATTTTTCACTCCGATATTCTGAAGGAGAAGTGCGTTCGTGAGCAGATCCGCATCGAACATCAGGTCTGCGGACATCGTCGTGCTTCCGCCTTCTGCTGCATTTCCGCTTCCACTTGTGCTTCCGCCGCTGATGGATGCGCTGGACATCGCATCAATTCCATAGATATCTTCTGTAACTACACTGTTCTGCGCAGCTGCACCTGTGCTCACGGTAAATGTGTAGCTCATATCCTTAAATCCGGTAGAATGTACAGTGATCGTATATTTTCCTGCTTCTGGAATATTGTTGCGTCCGTTTTCTGCATTCTCATCATTGTAAAGGACAAACGTGTTTCCGATCAGATACCAGTCACGGATCTTCTCCAGTTCGGTCGTATTTCCATGCGGATCTGTAAGTTCCACCTTGCTGACCGGAATCTCGATTCCATAAGTCATGTTCTTCACTTCAAAGTGAATATTCTTTCCGCTTGTAATCGCTCCAGCCTCTTTTAAGACCATGCTCGGAGCCGTTCCGTTTACAACCTCGATCGGTATCAGTGTATTCTTTCCGCCGGAGGTGATGCGCAGGTAATAAGAACCGTTCGAGTAGAAATTCGACTGGCCAAGCGGTACAATGATCTGTCCAACCGTATTTCCGTAATGCTCCCCCAGCTTCTTCTCATATCGGAGATCACCGTTGATCGTATTGTTGTAACCCTTTCCAGATACCAGTGCTACTTTTGTGATCTCATCAAACCACTGTTTGTCCACCTCTTCCGTATAGTTAAACATTACGACAGCCTGTCCGCCGACGCCATACAGATTACTCTTGTCCTCTGTCAGCTCTGCTGCCGGTGCATAGTAACGGATCCCGCTCTTTTCCTCTCCGAGATCAAAGGTCGTTGTCTCCGGTTTCCGTCTGATATTTCCGTTCTCATCATAGTTATCAAGATTATAATCCCACACATATACAGATCCATGTGCCAGAAAGGCAGCCGGTGCTGTATTTTCGCGAACTTCCGGTGCTTCCGGATTCTCATTTTCGCTCAGACGGATGATCTGTGTTTCTCCATCTTTTCCTGTCACGGCAAGAACCGCCGGGTTTAAGTTTGTAATCTCCCATTTTGCAATGGTTCCGTCACGATCTACTTTTGTGAACGCAGATGTCACATCGGTTCCATCGACTGTGAGTGTGCAGTCATCCAGGGAGTAGCCTTTTGCAAACGCAACCGTCACATACTGGCTCCATCCGAGATCCACCAGCTTTGTCTGGCTCTCTACAACAAGAGTTTTTGTCTCCGGAGTTTCCTCATTTCCGGAATCATTTCCGCTGTCTCCCGGTTTTTCATTGCTGCCGGAATTGTTTCCATTGTCCCCTGTATTTTCATTATTTCCGGAATTGTTTCCGCTATCGCCTGCGTTTCCGTTGTTTCCGGAATTATTTCCACTATTGTCCGTGCTTCCGTTATTACCTGAATTGTCCCCACCGATATCGGTGCTTCCGCCATTTTCAGAACTGCTTCCATTGTTGCCTGTATTTCCACTGTTGGAGGAATTCCCGCCGGAACTGCTTCCTGAATCGCTGTCCGAAGATCCATCACTTCCACCGGATCTTTTTCCGGATGTCTTCTGCTCACCACCCGGTGCATCATACTCTTTTCCGTTTGCATCAACCCAAGCACCGTTCGCATTTACCTTGTAGCCATCCGGTGTCGTACCGTCATGTGCCATTTCACCGGACGCACTCAGATAATACCAGCGGCCACCAACCGGAACCCAGCCGGTTGCCATACTTCCGTTCGCCCACAGATAGTACCAGTCCTTTGTCACCGGATTCTGATACCATCCGGTGATCATATTTCCGTCTTTGTCGAAGCGATACCATTTCCCGTTCTCAAAAAGCCACTGGTCTGCGGCATATTCACCTGTAACACTTCTGTATTTCCATGCTCCTGTCTGCATCGACTGCTCCCATCTTCCTGTCGGGATCGCAGTCGCTGCCGGAGACACCATGGTCGTCATCGTCATAGATAATGCAGCGGCTACCGCCACTCCCTTGAATCCATTTTTTCGAATACCTTTCACCTTTTATCCTCCTCGTATGTTCAATTCAATTTGAATGCTAGCACATTATAGCAATTCAATGGTGTTTTCTCAATAGATTATATGAGAATGATTTTCAATATCATTTATATGGGAAATTTTCTCATTAACACAATACTTATACTCGTAGACATTTCGTATCACGCGTAATCACTTGCAACACCATTCATCTTCACGCGAGTGCGTATCTTAGGCACGCAGTACCTTTTTGTTTACCGGGAAGTTCCATCGGAATTTTCTGGTAAACAAAAAACTGGTTTTATGTACATTCTCTGCACACAAAACCAGTTCGTCATTCTCCCGATATTCTTTTATCTCCTACGGCTTACAACTCTTACAAGCCTCATATCCCTCTTCGATCAATTTCGACCGTTTTCCCGTATACTCTTCCTTATTTTCCGCCTTGATCTTCTCGACAGAGGTACAATCCGGGCGGTGGAACTTCATGGTCTTTGTATTGAGGATGTAAGTACCGCTCTCCGAATCAGATGTTTTCGAAACTGTACTGCCGGAACTGCCCGCGGACGTGTTCTTTCCGCCCGAAGAAGTATTTGCGCCATTTTCGGAAGCGCTGCTATTCCCGCTGCCTGCAGCAGCTGCGCTTCCGGCGCCTCCATCTTCCGCCAGCCAGTTATCCCCGGTCGCATAGTCGATCGCAACGCCCGGCTGGACATTATAGACATAAACACAGAACAGGACACCGTCTCCATCGTCCTCCACCGACTCCGCTTCCATCAGAACGCCGGAGGCCAGGAGATTGTCTCCCTCAAAGATCGGCGTCACCCGGTAGAGCACATGGTTCCCGGTTTCTTTTACATAGTCGGCTGTCAGGTTTTCGAACGGCAGCATTCCCTGAACATTCAGATATCTTGTTCCGGTGATCAGGTTCTTCTCATTTGCATTCTCCGCCGTCAGCTGGTATCCGATCAGATGGCAGCGGTTATACACATATTTTCCATCCACGAAGTCATACTTCTTATTGTGCCAGCCCGTCGGCTTGACCTCCCCGATCGAGCCGCGTTTTTCCGTCGGCATCGTATCCGTACTTACCGAAGCGTATGCCACGCCGCATCGTCCCAGCGCATCGAGGTCACTGTAGCTCTCAAAGGAGACATCCGTGAGATCGCTCTCCGAAAAATACGGAACATTTCCATTGACCGCAACATGCGGTGATCCGGAATATTCCGGAATATCCGATAACTGGAAGGTTCCGGAACTTCCGCTCGTTTTCGATGAGCCGGAATTGCTTTTTCCTGACTGATCACTGCCTGCTCCGGATGCTTTTGATTCCGCAAGATCTCCCAGAATATTTCCTGCTGCCTGTGCAATATCAGCCGCCGCGCCTGCTCCCGACGCGACATCCGCGCCCTGGCAGGCAGTTACCGCGAGTGATACCGCGGCGATCACGCCGAGCAGCCATTTTCTTAAATTTTTCCTCATCTGTCATTTTCCTCCGATGTCATGATTCTATTCCGTTCTTCCCTCTGAAAGATTTACCTCACATAACGTTCTCTCGTGATCTTTTCATGGGACGAACCGGCAAACTCTTTCGTTTCTACACAGTTCCATCCTGAAAGATCGACCGGGAAATACACATCCGCAGGGTAATCCCGGTTCCACCGGTACAGATAGATTTCCTGTATCCGCTCTTCCTCCCCGGAAAGATCCGCATCTTCCGCAAAGCAGAATTCACCTTCGCCCGCTTTCTGCAGGAAATCTTCCTCCACACGGATCTGCGTCATCCCTTCTTCCACGAACTGCTTTTTACTATAGGCATCCATCCACAGGATTTTTCCTTCTGTCAGCTCCAGGATATCCCCGCGCAGGATCCGGTCCTGGCTCTGTCTGCGGTGATTGAACATCATCCCGTTATGGTCATCCACACATACGATCAGTATCATATGCTCCCCTCCCCTTGTATCATATCTTTCGATCCTATCCCGTATTCTACCACATTTCCGCCTTGCAGACAACCATATGTTCGATTCCTTTTTCTTTTGTAAAGTTCCTTTCAGCAGCGGAATCCAGGGTAGAAACAGACAGATACAGAATTTTTACATGAAGAATTTTTCTGACTTTCCATCAAAAATTCTTGACATAATCTTCCTTCGGTGCGATAATAAGACCGTTGAGAGATTTCAGACATCTCACAATTTCATAAAGGGGCTTGTAGCGCAGTTGGGAGCGCACCACATTCGCATTGTGGGGGTCGTCGGTTCGAATCCGATCAGGTCCATAAAAAACACCATCCGTTTTCCGGATGGTGTTTTTGTTATCACCTCTGTTATTTTTGTTCCATCGGAATTTTCTATGGAACAAAAAAGCTGTTCACCCCTGCCACAAGTCCGTCTGCCAGTTTGCCCAACGTCGCGTCATCATGGACGGAAGCTCCGTCTCCAAGCTCAATATCGATACTCGGGATCGTAGAGTAGGAAGTCTGGGTCAGATCCATCTCCATGGAGCCGGAAGAAAAGATCTTCACTCCGTTCTGTTTCAATCCGGAAACCAGCGCACCTCCAAGCTTATTGTGGGACTCCCAATGGGATTTTACCGGCTCCATCGCGCGGTAAGCGGCATTATTCGGCACACTCATATAGAAGGCGCCTTTGTCCTTTTTTGTCGAATCCCAGTGAAGGGCGATGTGGCAGTCTGCCGTGTTATTCGCCATCACGGTTCTCGCCACATTATCGAGCTGGACATCCTTTCCGTCCCGGATCATCAGGACATCATATCCCGCCGCGAGAAGCTTGTCGCGGAAGATCTGTGCCATCCGGAGTGTCACCGTGCTCTCCGCTGTTCCGTCCGCAAATGTCATTCCGCCGGATACCGCGACAGCCTTTGTCGCTCCGGCCGATGTCGTTCCGCTCGTCACCTTCGCAGTCTTATCCGGGTGACAGTAGGTCTTGACACTCGCACCGCCGGATGTTCCATGACCGGCGTTCACGGCGATCACTTTATTTTTTCTATTTGCTGTTCCATTGTGATAGTAAACCGCATGTCCGCTGTTGATCGCCGAAAAATCCGCATATTTCCAACCGGAGTTCATTCCGACCTGCCATGCCTTGTCCACGTACGCTTTTAAGGAATCCGGGACCGACACGGTTCCATCTGCGGAGACTGCAGCCGTACCTCCGGCTGCCGTACTCGTTGAGCCGTTTCCCGCCTGCGGTTTGCTGACCGTCAGGTAACGGCTTGCCACATAGACCGGTGTTTTGGAACCTCCCACCTGGATTTCGCTCCACTCTCCGTTATTTTTTACTCTTGAAACCTCGGTCCCTCTCGATAAGGTTCCAAGCACCTTTCCGGAAGCTGTCGATGGCTGGCTTCTGTAGTTTAATTTGGAAGCGTTCACATAAACGGTGTCCGCAAGAGCGGTCATCGGCATTGTCATCGCAAACAGCGTGAACAGTCCCGCACACAGGACTGGTTTTAATGTTTTAAATCGCTTCTGTTTTCTCATCTTTTTCCTTTCCTGCCTCAAAAGGCACCCCGTTTTCCTTCCGGTTAAATATACATGAACCTCTGCGCGTGATCCATTGTCCCCGGACCATGTGCGCCTTTGCAAAGCGTCTGTCTCCGTCTGATCTGCCTAAGATAAACAGCCCGGTATCTCTACCGGACTGTTTATTCTGATTTATATTTTTGATCGTATAACTTTTAGTCTCCTAATACGTTCACGATCTTCGCAGGTGTACGATAATTCCATGTGGAAATCTTGATACCGGATTTTGCATTGGACGCATGGCATACCTGACCATTACCGATGTAGAGAGCTACATGGTTGATTCCGCCGCTTCCGGAGTAGAATACAAGGTCGCCCGGACGCATCTGGCTCGATGTGATCGACTTTCCGCTTCCGGACTGTGCACCGGAGTTATGCGGCAGGGAAACACCAAACTTCGCCATGACGGACATCGTGAATCCGGAGCAGTCTGTTCCGTTTGTCAGGCTCGTTCCTCCGTATACATAGCGGTTTCCGACGAACTGTACCGCATAGTTCGCGATCTGCGCACGCTTGGAGGAAACGCTTCCGGACTTCGATCCGGCCGCTCCGTCATTTGCACTGCTCTTCTTTCCGCTGCTCTTGGAGCTGGAACTGCTCTTTCCGGTGCTGTTCTTCGTATTGCTCTTACTGTTAGAGGTATCCGCAACTTCAACAACCGGTGTGTACTTGATCGCCTCTTCAAGACCATACTTAACATCCACGTAGTCACTGGACAGGTATGCATCCTGATCATCGATCTCGATCTTGACCCAGCCGTCCTGCTGATCCGCGACAAGGAATCGCTCACTGTTGGAGATCTGTGTGTAGATCGAAGAGTTCGTATTCGGCTCCGTCCGGACATTGACACCGTCCGTATTGGAGATCGCCATCAGTTTTGCAACCTGGAGAGCTTTATCTTTCGCCTGCTGTCCGGTCAGGATATACTCGGATTTGACATAACCGGTGATATTTCCGGAACGGATCTTCAGCCATCCTGCAGTCGATGTGTCGAGGATATCACATCCCGCATTGCTCGGCAGCTTCGCGATAATCTTGCCCTTCGTCTCATCCGGGTTATCACGGACGTTCAGGTAGTTCGATACATTGGAAACACCGAGGTTATCATAGAGGCTTAAGACGGTCTGTCTCATATCCTGCTTGATCGCTTCATCCAGGGCATATTTTACCGTGACATAATCCGCGGAGATATATCCGTCGGAAATCTGGATCCAGCCGTCCTGCTGGCTCTTGATGTCGTATCGCTCATTCTTGAATACCTGGTCCACCACGTCGGCATCCGCCTTCGGCTCGGAACGGACATTTAACTTATCCGCATCGATCACGGCGCGTTCCGCCACGTTTTCAGCAGCCAGTTTCTTCGCCTCATCCCCTGTGTAGACATACTGGGAACTCACATATCCCGTCACACCGCCGGATGAGATCTTATACCATCCTTCTGTCGAAGTATCCAGGATCTCGCAGGCACCGCCTTTCGGAAGTTTTCCGACAACCTCTCCGAAGCTCTCCGGCGTCTTTCTGACGTTCAGATATCCGGAAACCTCCGCGATACCGAGATTTGCATAGCTGTCCACGATACTCTGAACCGTCTTTTCGAATTCTTTTGATTCGATCTCCTCGGCGGAAAGCGTTGTCTCGAGAACGATATTTTTCTCTTCTCCGCTCTCGGATGCCGCCTCGGTCGTCTCCAAAGAAGCCGCTGCCGTCTCGACCTTCATGCCGCCAAACGTACCTTTATGGTTTTTGATCATGGTTCCCGCGACTGCGACAACTGCAACGATCGCAACAGCCGTACCGCCTGCTGCCAGGATCTTCATATACGGCATCGCCGCTTTTTTCTTCTTGATCTCGCGAAGTCTCAGGATATTGTCGCGCTGGCTCGCCTGATGATCCTTCTTCGGGCGTTCAGGCTGTCTGCTTCTGTGAGTTCCCGAACTTCGTTCCGAACGTGTCCTGTGTACCGGCTCATGCTCTGCTTCAGCAGTTTCTGCCTGATCCGCTCCCAGAGTCTCAGATTTTTCATTCTCCGGCTCCGTTTCCTGTCCCTGCGCTGCAGTATCATCCGGCTGCTGATCCGCTTCCTGTGGTACAGACTCCGTCTGCATCTGAGGAGACTGTTCCGCCGTATTGCCGCCTGACGGCTGCTCCGTGTTCTGCCCGACAGTTTCATCTGCCGGAACTTCCGTAATCTGATCCTCCTGCGCTGCGTTCTCCACGCTCACCGGATCTTCCTTTTCTGTTTCTTCCATCATTTCTCTGTCTGACATGTATGTTCTCCATCATCCGCCCCATGGACGGTTTTCATATCTTTTCGTAACGGCTTCATCCTTTTACCGTCACATCATTTACCTCTTTTTTACTCTACCCGTAATTGTAACAATCCCGGCGGAGCCTGTCAAATTTTTTCCACCGGGATTTATAATAATTTTATTTCAATTTTCTTAAAAATCTGGATTTTCTGCCGGAATTCGCCTATTTTTAATTCTTACCCAGCGTCTGGAAATGTTCCATGCTGCCGTAGAGAGACTTGATCCGCTCAAACTCCTCCCGGTCAAGAAACTCAAGTTTTCCTTTTCCGAACGCCTTCGCCGCCTCGATCATGAAGCGCGCCGCGTCGTCAAGGTCCTCCATGTGCATAGATCCTGTTGCGCATCCGGCAACAATGGTCTCGGTAGTGATCGCCACGCCCACCACCGGCGCTTTGGTGGCTGTCGCAGGCTGCAGGATGCTGTTCAGGTGGAAGATCCCGTTTCCATACGGCGTGATGTCCTGCTGCGTCAGCGCAAATACGTAGGGCAGCTTTCCGGTCGTCATCTGCATGACATCGAGAAGATCTTCGCTGACCCTCAGGATATATCCCTGACATACGGTCGGGGAGATCGCAAAACCGCGGTGATTGATGATCCGGTTGCCCTTTGTGGTATCCACGACGAGGACTGCATCCAGGTCATCCGTCACCTCCTCCTTATTTACCTGCCATGTCTCCACCGGGGAGTTCATAAACGGCACCGGTTCATGTGGAACCGTCGGTGCATCCGGGCAGACATGCGTGGAGACGAAAACGTCCCCCTCAAGGAAATCGCCTTTTGTCTGCATTCTCAGAAGTTTTGCAGCTACTGCGAGTGCTGTCAGTGCACCGTCGCCGTCCGAGACAAATCCTGTCTGGTCAGGTCTCGCGCCAAGTCCTCCGAGACGTCCGAGGATCCCGATCGTTCCCGCACTTCCGCCTTTCGACTTTCCGTTCTTCCCGGGGATCAGGATCCGCACCATGTCCGTGTGACCGTTCGGTCCCGCCAATGGATATGTCTCCGCCTGGCACATCGGGTTGATGGCTTTCAGATACTCTACCACTTCGCTGCCAGACGCTGACGCACTGTCCAGAATATCAAACAATTCGATCAATTCTTTATAAAGCATAAAACATCCTCCTTTTCCTGGTCTTATTTCCATTATTTAAAATAGCCCTGTTCCTCATAGTACCGCCGAGCCCCGTCATGAAGCGGGACCGGGAGATCCAGTGCACGGAATTCTTTGTCGTCCATTGCCCGCATGAAATCCTGTCCGGCTGTATACACAGGTCCGTTGACCTCCAGAGCCCAGGCGATCTCATGGGCAAGTTCCTCGTCCATGTCCGCAGAGACACAGACCAGGACTTTCTCGCAAAACGTCGTGATCTCCTCATCCTGGTTTTCGTAGGTTTCCGCCGGGATCGTGATCTTACTGTACTCCGGGTGTCCGGTCAGGATCGCATCCAGCTCTTCGTCCGTATAGGATAAAAAGCGGATCCTGTTCTCCGATGCCAGATCCTTATAAGCTGAAACCGGACTCTCCGTGAACGCATGGATCCCGTCCGCCCACTGGTCGCGGATCCCGTCGGCTCCCCCTTTGATCCCGTAGTACCAGATCTCGGAATTTTCCTCATTGATCCCCAGAACGTCAAACACTTCCCCGGACACTTTTGCAGTCTCAGAACCTTCATTTCCGGCCGCGAGCGGATGTCCCTTTAACTCCTGTACCTCAGAAAGTCCCAGTTCTTTCGGGGATGCCCAGGTGGAGACGATCGGGTAACAGGCCGCGATCGCGCGGAGTTTTTCCTTTCTTTCGCCTTCGCACGCTCCGGTTCCCGTGTATGTCTCCAGAGCCGCCCCCGCCGGAACGATCACCAGATCATACGTCCCGTCAAACAGATGATCCATACTCACATAGGCGCCTTTCGACGGCCATGTCTCCACATAGATCCCCGGAACTGTGTTGCTGATGGTCACCGCCACGGCTTTTCCGGCCCGGTCCGTCACGCTGTCCTCAGTGAAAGTCCCCATAATGAGCTTCCGTGTCTCCTGGCTATCAGACTCCTTCTTCGAACATGCGGACAGCACGCAGGACGCGGCAAGAAGAGCCGCCATTCCCGCGCACACCCGTTTCTTCCTGTTTTTCAGCATTTTCATCATGCGATATATCCGTCCACGCAGACAGCGCCATACGGGCGGATGCTCATGCGGTACGCACTTCCCGGTCCCATGGCCTTTTCGATATAGGTGATGTACTCGTCAGCCACACGGTTCGGCAGCATCGCCATGATAACGCCTGCGAATCCGCCTCCGTGAACACGGCATGCGCCGCAGCCTTTCTCCTTGATAAATAACTCCGTGAGAGCCAGCGCGGATGTGATCCCCTGCTCCTCAGAGCCCGGAACATAACAGTTCTGGAGCCATTTCCAGGAGGAATTTCCGGATTCCGTGATCAGATCCAAGAATTCGTCGAAGCGGTTCTCCTTTAAAGCCTTTACTTCTTTCTCCACGCGCTTGTTCTCCTCAAAGAAGTGGAGTGCACGTAAAAATGCGCGGTCGCCCGCCTCTTTTCTCACTTTTTCTGCGTTGTCGATCACTTCTTTTTCCGTGATGTCCGCGCAGAACTCTTTGCCGAACACGGCTGCCACGCGTTTCATCTCATTCGGGATTGAGGAATACTCTTCACTCAAGTCTGCATGTCCCTTTCCTGTCTGGACGATGATCAGACTGTGATCCTGCGCGCCGAAATCATAATCGATCTTCTCAACGGCCGGTTTTAACGGGTTCTTGAAGTCGATCGTGATCATGCCGCCAACCGCGCATGCCATCTGGTCGAGAAGTCCTGATCCCTTGTTCCAGTATTTATTCTCCGCATATTTGCCGACATGGGCATATGTAACGACGTCCACTTTGCCGTCATTAAAGAATTCGTTGATCATGGAGCAGATCAGCATCTCATAGGATGCGGAGGAGCTGACCCCGGCGGAGCTGATCACGTTGCTCGTAATGTAGGCATCGAATCCGCCGATCTGATATCCCATCTCCTGGAAACCTGCCAGCATTCCTTTTGTCAGATCGATAGTCCCCGCCATCTTGTCGCTCGGCTTTAAGTTATTGATATTGATCGTGAATTTCTGGTTGTATGTCTCACTGATAATGTGGATCTCGTCGGTTCCGTTTGCTGCCGCACCGGCTACGCAGTCCAGATTGATACTCCCGGCCAGGACTTTTCCGTTGTTGTGGTCCGTATGGTTTCCGCTGATCTCGGTACGGCCTGCGGAGGTAAACATGCTTACATTCTTCTCCCCAAACGCCTGTCCGAATTCCTCGAGAACATGCTCATAGCGCTTCTCATTCTCAGCGGCGCCGGTTCCGTACATCTCCTTAAAAAATCCGGACGCTTTCTCGCTCTGTAATGCTTTTTTTGCAGCTTCTCTATCCATAACCCCAATCTCCTTTTCGATCCGCTCTGCGGATATTTTGTTTACGCTAACAACGAGCCAAAGTTCGCGCTTGCGCGAGACCTTGGCGACTGTCGCGATAACAAATTCTTTTTTTCGCTTTTCTTCATGAAAAATTTTCTTTTTTACGGTATGTTCCAGTGAAATGCAGCAAAATCCGATTGAAAAGAAACTTTCTATTATTATATAATACTTCTTATATGTGTTGCAAGGAAAACTTTATCTTCGTCGTGATAAGCTTCCATATCTTTCAGGCGGTGAGCAAGCCGCTCACGCTGGTCCGGCTCATGCGTCAGGCCTCACGCGCATTCAACTTAAATGAACATGAATCAGAAAGGATTTTATATATGTTGCAAACCGACTGGGGCGGAAAACCGTACCACTCTCTCGACTATGAATTAAAGAAGCAATTTGGAAAAAAAATCTATAAGATCTCCTTAGACGGCGGCATGACATGCCCGAACCGCGACGGAACACTCGGCACAGGCGGCTGTATCTTCTGCAGCGCCGGAGGATCCGGGGATTTCGCGGAAAAACGCACCTCTTCCCTTAAGGAACAGATGGATCTCGCAAAAAACCGTGTCAGACGCAAGATATCCGGAAATGACAATTCCTACATCGCCTACTTCCAGTCTTACACGAACACATATGCTCCGCTCCCTTATCTGGAACAGCTTTTCACTGAGGCTGTCTCTTTCCCGGAGATCTGCGGTCTTTCCATCGGGACAAGACCGGACTGTCTGCCGGATGGGACGGTGAAATTATTGGCAGAATTAAACAGGAAAAAACCGGTATGGGTGGAGCTTGGACTGCAGACGATCCACGAGGATACAGCAAAACTCATCCGCCGGGGATATGAGCTTCCTGTCTTTGAGGATGCGTACCGCAGATTAAAAGCTGCGGGCCTCACCGTGATCGTCCATGTGATCCTCGGGCTCCCTGGAGAATCGAAAGAGCAGATGCTTAAAACCGTCCGATATCTCGGAGCTCTGCATGTGGACGGGATCAAGCTGCAGCTCCTCCACGTCTTAAAAGGCACTGATCTCGCAGCTCTCTACCGTTCCGGCGCTTTTCGCACGATGGAGCTGCCGGAATATCTGGAGCTCATCGGAGACTGTCTGAAAATCCTCCCGCCCGATACCGTGATCCACAGGATCAGCGGGGACGGACCGAAGTCTCTGCTCATTGCGCCGGAATGGAGTGGAAACAAGCGGCTTGTTTTGAATTCGATCGCGAAATATCTGAAGGAGCAGAAAATCTATCAGGGAATGGGGCTTTTGTAAGTGCAAAAAAGTCCGGTTTTCATGAGAGAAAATTTCTTTTTCCCACTGAAAACCAGACTTTTAATTTTTTTCAAAACGGTTGCTGCTTTCCTTCATTGTTCTGATCCACAGTCAGTCATTTCATTACAAAGCATGTGATTCCCGTCTGTCATAGACACGTCCTTTGGTTTTATTGTTAATTTTATACCGCCGCGATAATTCCGCCGTCTCCCGCGTAGACCGTCGCAAGACCGGCCATCTCCGTCACGATGATCTCCTTGAATTTTGCAGTCTGCTCAAACTTTTCTTTCACATACTGCGCGCGCTCCGGTGCATTGCAGTGTGCGATCGTAAGGCGTTTATCTTCCGTTGTTCCTGCCTCTTTTACGACGATCTCCACCATTCTCTGAAGCGCTTTCTGAATACCGCGGGCCTGATCGAGCTTGATGATCACACCGTGATCTGCGCCCATGACCGGCTTGATATTTAACTTTGTTGCGAAGAATGCCTGAAGTCCTGTGAGACGTCCGTTCTTTCTCAGCGTATCGAGTGTCTCAAGAACGAAATATGTCTTCTGTCTGTCGCGGTATTCCAGTGCTTTCTTCACGATCTCATCAAACGGGAGATCCTGCTCACACAGTTCCTGGATATAAAGCGCAAGATTTACCTCTCCCGTGGAAGCCGACTCAGAATCGATCACCGCGATATTCTTCTTTCCAGTTCCGAACTCTTCCTCATAGAGATTCTTCGCAAGAACCGCACTGTTGTAGCATCCGCTTAAGTGGGAAGAGATCGCGATAATAAAGACATTCTCCTCCTCACAGCAAAGAGCATCCTTAAATGTCTCCGGAGACGGGCAAGCGGTCTTCGGGCATTCCGGGCTCTCCTTTACGATCTGAAGAAAACGCTTCTGGTCAAAATTCTCATCATCGATAAACTGGTGATCTTCCACCATCAGCGTAAACGGGATCAATGTAAAATGCGGATCTTTTCTCTGCTCTTCTGTAAGATCCATACAGCTGTCCCCGATAATTCTATAATTCATACTGCTTCCTCCAGCTCTATTTCCTATCACGACTCTGATATATTTTTATTCGTTCCCCGTGATGTAGTATTCAATACCATATATTATAGAGTGGCTTTTATAGAAAGTCAATAGGATGACAGTATTTTGCCGACGCTTCGTATTCTGAATTGGCAAAATCTGCAGCCGCAACGGTATCATACGGAATTTTCAGTTCAGAAACTTTCTGCCATGTACAACAACGGTTTCCAGGTAACAAGTGAAAACACGCTTCGCGAGTTTCCCCTTGTTATCGCGACAGTCGCCAAGGTCTCGCGCAAGCGCGGACTTTGGCTCGTTGTTCGCGTAAAAAAATTCCCTGCCGGACAAACAGGTGTTATCATTTCTCTTGTCTGTCTGGCAGGGAGCATATCAACGTGTGTCCGCAAGTGTCAGGATCACTTTTTACACATCTTTTCTCGATCCAATCATTCCCATCTTCTTCAGATAGGGAGCGACCGTTATTTCATCTCTGCGAAAATCTCCCGCCCGGGATAAACAGCGTTCGGATATGCGCAGTGATTCCAGTCATACTTCCATGGATCAGAAGTCAACTTCTGTTCCATAATAAGTGCAGGTAAGCAGTTTCGCCATCGCCGCCGGATCGATCGGTCTCGGGTTGGAGCCGGTACATGCATCACCGACGGCAAGTTCTGCGATATGATCTACCTTCTCCTTGAACTCATCCTCATTGATGCCGAATTCTTTTAATGTCTTCGGAATATTCAACTTCTCGTTGAATTCATTGATCTTAGCACAGAGACTGTTGATCAGTGCCTGTCTGGATCTTCCTTCCAATCCCATTCTTCTCGCGATCTCCGCGTAACGATCAGCCGCAACCGTATCTTTCGCATTATACTGAATCACATACGGAAGATAGATCGCATTTGCACATCCGTGCGGGATATGTCCGGTGGAGAAAGCAGCACCTGTCTTGTGAGCCATGGAATGCACGATTCCTAAAAGTGCGTTGGAGAATGCCATTCCCGCGAGACACTGTGCGTAGTGCATCTCTTCTCTCGCATGCTTATTTCCGTTGTAGGATGCCGGCAGATATTCAAGAACCATCTCGATCGCCTGGAGTGCCAGCGGATCTGTAAACGGTCCGTTCAATGTGGAGACATAGGCCTCGATCGCATGTGTCAGGGCATCCATACCGGTATATGCAACCTGTTTGACCGGAAGTCCCATAACGAGATCCGGGTCCACGATCGCAACATCCGGAGTAATATTAAAGTCGGCAAGCGGATATTTCACGCCTGTCTGATAATTCGTGATAACGGAGAACGCAGTCACCTCTGTGGCTGTACCGGAGGTAGACGGGATCGCAGCGAATTTCGCTTTCTGTCTCAGTTCCGGGAAGTTGAACGGAGTGATCAGATCTTCGAATGTTGTTTCCGGATACTCGTAGAAGGCCCACATCGCCTTCGCCGCGTCGATCGGGGAACCACCGCCCATTGATACGATCCAGTCCGGTTCGAACTTGCGCATTGCTTCCGCGCCTCTCATAACTGTCTCTACGGACGGATCCGGCTCAACCCCCTCAAAAACCTCGACTTCCATTCCGCCTTCTTTTAAATAATTAACCGCCTTGTCAAGAAATCCCTGGCGCTTCATGGAACCACCGCCGACAACAAGGAATGCTTTTTTGCCCTTCAGATTCTTTAACTCTTCCAGACATCCTTTTCCGTGATAAATATCTCTCGGTAATGTAAATCTTGCCATATGTTCCGTTCTCCTTTCACAAAGCTGTCCTTTCAGACATTGATGCAGTGTTTATATCGCATATTGAGCGAAAAAGATCTGGCGAATATCCTGCCTGGTTTCCTTTTCCCTTTGAGAGTATTATATCATTGTTAAATAATTAACGCAAGTGATTCCCGGTTTATATTCTGATATTTTTATGTGTTTTAGCTTTACTTTCTATATAAAGCAGTCTGTTCTTTTTTCAGTCTTATAATTGCTTGTCAGTTTTTTTCATTCCACAGCAACTTGACTGATCGTATTTTCCTAACTGTACTCTCTCATATGCCTTGCATAACTCAGCAGACCGATCATTTGTTCAGATTCGGGGCTCACAGGCATTTTCTCCTTCTCAGTATTCCGATGATACAGACCTGCAAAACCTCTTTTTTACACTCGCGAGATTTCATAAATATCTTCCATCGGGATCTTGTCTCCCTCTTCCAGGATCAGCAGCTGCTCCGCCTCGTCCACTCTTTTTATATGCCCCGAGGCTGTCACATATGCACCGCCATCCTTTTTTTCATCGGGGACGAAGAAGGTCACCGTAATTTCAGGGTGAATCTCCTTCTCTTCCAATATCAGCCGTATTTTCTCATCCAGCTTCTCTTTTTCATATTCATCCAGCTCGATCCGCTTTTCCGTGATCCGTTCCGTCTCCCTCAGGACCGCCCCGAAACCGGTGAGTGCCGCAAATGGAGCAAACTGGGCTGCCCGGTCCCCGATCGGCATCCGGGGATGCCTTGACCTTGTCGGATATGGAAGATCAATGATATCTCTGTATGTCTCCCACGCACTCATGCCTTGTGACCTCCGATCTGGCTGTTTCTGGTTACCGCTGTCGCTCCCTCTTCCAGGTTCATTCCCTTTAGGATCGCGTTTTTTCCGAACTTTTTCTTGATCTCCAGAACCGCCTGCTGCATCCGTTTTTCCCGTGCCAGATCTTCCGCTTCCTTCTTTTTCTGTTCCAGCTGCGCTCCATAATCAGTAAAGAGATCCAACTGTTCGTATGTTTCCTTCTTTTGCTCCGCTCCCTCACAGGCAACATGGTTTGCAGAGAGCGCGATCCGCCGCACCAGAAGTTTCGGATTCATAATCTCATCGTAAAGAGACATCACTGCGTCCGTGATCCGCTTTGTGGAAGAAGTATGTCTGCCAAGATTTTTAGAACCATGGGCATGTTTCGGGATTCTTCTCCCGTAACGGTCGGTAACAATCTCACCGCCATAATTTCCCTTTCGTTTCGGATCTGTCAGGTTCTCGATATCGTACCCCACCGTCAGGACCACCTGATCCGTCGTCAGTTTCTTATCCACAAGATCCAGCGCCAGAAGGTCTGCCATCTCCCGGACAACAAGTTTCGCTTTTTCAACGGTATAAGGGCAGGCGAGAACCTGTCCCGATCCGACACTGTGATTTTCCGGTTTATATGCCTTAACGTCCGCGATCGTACACGGTTCATATCCCCAGGCGTGATCGATCAGAAGTTCCGCATTGACTCCGAACAGCCGGTACAGAAGATCTTCATTATAATAATCCCCGTCACTTCCGAGTGAACACCTTGCGATATCCCCCATCGTATAAATTCCCCGCTCTTCCAGCTTTTTCGCATATCCACGTCCCACGCGCCAGAAATCCGTCAGTGGGCGGTGATCCCACAGATTTCTTCTGTAGCTCATCTCGTCCAGTTCTGCGATCCGGACTCCGTCCGCATCCGGCTCGATATGCTTCGCCATGATATCCATAGCGATCTTGCAGAGGTAAAGATTTGTTCCGATCCCGGCTGTCGCCATGATCTTTGTCTGTTTCTGAATTTCACGGATCATTTGGACTGTCAATTCGTGGGCCGTCGCATGATACGTTTCCAGATACGAAGTCAGGTCGATAAACACCTCATCGATCGAGTACGAATGAATATCTTCCGGAGCTATATATTTTAAATAGATCTGGTAGATCATCGAACTGATTTTCATGTAGTGCGCCATCCGCGGCGGCGCGGCGATAAAATCCAGGGCGAGATCCGGTCTTGCTGCCAGTTCATTCGCCTCGCAGGAACTTCCCGTAAATTTTCCTCCGGGAGCATATTTCTTTCTCTCCCGGTTCACCTCCGACACTCTCTGCTCCACCTCAAAAAGGCGGGCACGCCCGGGAATCCCATACGCTTTCAGGGAAGGCGACACCGCAAGACAGATTGTTTTCGAAGTCCGGCTCCGATCTGCAACGACAAGATTTGTCGTCATTGGGTCCAGATTTCTGTCTACAACCTCGACGGAGGCGTAGAATGATTTCAGATCGATTGCAGCGTAGATCCTGTTTTCTCTGCCTGTCGTATCTGCCATTGCTATTCTCCCCTCCCATTGTTTTTTCTACAATCTTATTCAGAGTTTCTGCGCATTCCTGTTATTTTAAGCCACCAAACTCTTCGTAGAAGTATTCCTCTCCGTCTTCTTTTATTTTGCACTCACAGGAAGAAGGACCCGCAAAAAATCCCTGTGCGGCCGCGCCGGATCCGCCTCAAATACCTGGATCCGCCCATTATCAGGTCCACGGTCTTTAAACGCAGGAAACATAAATCCGCAGACCGGCATTCCAGGCTCATAATCCCCTCTCACCGGACATACCGCACAGATCAGGAAACGGTAAACTTCCTCCGATTCCCATAGACTCTCCTTATCCTTTGCCTTTCTCGGCACATCATAGTTCCCATGAAAGAAATATACCGCATAATCCCCGGACGCCTGATACTTTTCCCCAAACATCTCATAAAAAATATCCAGCAGTGCATCATTCTTTAACTCACACTCCCGAAGCGCACAGAGCAGCTGCCATACACTCCCCTGCTTCTTCTCCTCCGGGTCAAAAACATACTCCTTTAACGCAACATTCGTTTCAGAAAACGGGATCATCTTCGCGATATCAAGGTTCTTTTGCTGATCCGGCAGGGAAAGCTGACGGAAATTTTTATTAAAGGTCCCGTCCACGAATCCATCTTTATCCAGATACGCACCGGCGATCCGGTCAAAGCAGTTTCTTTTTAACGTCATTCTCCTCGTAAGTTCCAGCATGTCATCACGGTTGATCGTACCCATATATTTTCTCCGCCCTCTCTTTTTTCCATTCCTGTTTTCTGTTATTCCTGTATTCCGAAATTTTTATTCCGACTTATTTCTCTTATTTCTCTCTTGATCGATACTCCTATTATATAATCAGAACATATGTTCGTCAAGCTTTTCTATGTTTTTTCTTCTCTGCCCATAAAGTTCTCTGGTCACAATAGCTTAAGCACGTAAAACGCAAAAAGATCCGCCAGCGGGGATCATTGTTATGATTCGCTGTCGGATCTTCCTTTGTCTTACCATCTCTTAGATCGTGTGAATTCTCACATACTCCCAGGTATATGTGCCGCTCTTTCCTTCATCTTCCAGGATAAACGGTGTCACTTCCTGATATCCTTCGTCTTCCATCATATTCGCTGCCTCAAGACATGACTCCAGATTATTCTCAAAATCTACGGAGATATACGGATTCTGGTCACAATCGGCCTTTCCGTCCTGATCTAAATGCGCAATTGCATACTGCATATTGATAACTTCCTTTCTTCAATATTATTTTCTGAACTGGTGTGATTATACCATATTGCCGCGACATTATCAAGCTAAAATCAGTAATAATTATCATTATTGTCAATTATGGCAATCCACTTGCAGCCTGCGGAATATCACCTCTCTCCGCTTCGCTCAAAGATCAAATGTGTTCTTGTAAGTGATACCATTCCAACACTTCCATCAGATTTTCCCGCCGTACACGTTCACCACCGCGGAGCATCATATCCAACATATCGTCTTCCTCCGCTGTGCGGTCCTTCTTACCCGCAAGTGCTTTCCCCGCAGTCCGTATCATGAGCTCCATCATCATGCGGTACATCCCATGAAGCTTATTCACATCAAAATTTCCCTGTATGGTAAAAAGCGAGCACTCCCCTGGAATGCAGTTCTTTTTCCGGACAGCGTCCGTCTGCGTTCCCGTACGTCCCATTCCGACGGCACAGACAGCCTGCACCTGATAATGCCTGACAGCCGCTGAATATCCTTTTATGGTACCTGCCATGATCCAGCCCAGGCAGATCACGTCTACACCTGGTCGGATCTTTTTTTGTGCCTCTTTCATTGAATATGCAGGAAGTCCTGTTTCCTGCGCCAGGATCTTGGCATATTGCTCTGCACTGCCGGTATTCGTAGTATAAATGATCGCCTCCATATGATTCTCCTCCAACAAATAAAAACATGCTTCGCGAGTTTCCCCTTCTTATCGCGACAACCGCCAAGGTCTCGCGCAAGCGCGGACTTTGTCGTTGTTCGCGTAAAAAAAGACACAATGCGGGATCGATTTCTCGATCAGCACTGCGTCTTAGCGTCTGGCTCTTTCTCTTGTTCCAATTGGGCTACCACTTCTTCCATGTGGTGGGGCATAATATTTTGTCAGCTTATACTGAACCGGATCACACATCAGGTCTCACTTTCGCTCAACCTGAACCTGGATCATATAATTTTTTGCATCGATCAATGTTTCGCTTTTACATTTCGGGCAGAACAACGGAAACGCCCTGAGTTCCGTCTCCCAAAGCAGCTGCAGACGTGTTTTTGCCCCACACACCGGACATCGGATCCAGAATCTTTCCCGCCCTGTATATTCTGTCATTTTACATCCATCCTCTCTGCTTCCATCCGCCTGATAAAACGGTCGATATGTTCGCTCAGCAATCCGGAAACTGCACTTTTTTCCTCTGCGCCGTCATAAACGCTGTAGAGCAGAAACATCGGACCATAAAACTCCAGGGCAAGCTGCATGGCAGACGCATCGCTGTCCGTCATCTTCCGAAACACCGCCGCCATATACTCCGCTGGCCCGGTCGCCAGATAATCATGATACAGCTTTTCAAGTTTCGGATCGCGATACTGTTCCAGCGTCAGCATCTTCCTGAAATTAGACGCGAACGGTTCCTCCGTCCAGTGGGCAAACTGCGCCATGCTATATGAACGGATCATCCCGATCGGCGTGTGAAGATACGCCTCCGCGAAACCATCCGGCTCCGTCTCCGGCATCTCGTACTCTTCCGCCCGCTCATAATCCATCTGATTCATCCGCTCCACGATCCTGTCCAGGATCTCCTGTTTTCCCGTGTAGTGCTTATACAAAGCTCCCTTTGTAATTCCCATCTGCTTTGCGATATCATTCATGGAAGTCCCCGAATATCCGCTCTGCGCGAACAGCTCAAGGGCAGCCTCCAAAATTCGTTCTTTCGTCTCTCCAGCCATGACCTGACTCCTTGTTTTTTGTAACCGTTCGGTTACTTTGTATTATAGTAACCAATCGGTTACTTGTCAAGAGGTTTTCATTTTATTTTTCACTCCCCTCAAACTGCAGCAGCGATAGTGCTTTCTTTGTGCGAAAACAAATTTGGCTCTGGAAATAGATTCCGAAATATCGCATTTTATTTATTCTTTTATTTCGAGCTTTCCATAACCCGGTATTGTCATACTTATGAGATTATTATATCATTATGGAAGATCCTGATATGAAAATCAATGAAAACGTTTATTTATATATGCGTAGAAAGGAAAACAAAACATGGACATGAAACGTAGAAGAGACATGCAGATCGCGTACATCGCAGATCAGAGTGTCATGGAGGAAATGGCAAAATGCAGAAAGATCCTGCAAAAGCTTAACTTTGCAGACCGCTCCGATTTTGATGGGATTTCGGAGACAGTAAAAGAACTTTTAGGGAAATCCGAAAATGCCTGGATCAATCCGCCTTTTTACTGCGATTACGGCTCCCATATTGAAGTCGGGAAAAATTTTTATGCCAATTACAACTGTACAATCCTGGATGTCGCAAAAGTAAAAATCGGTGACAACTGCCAGATGGCTCCGAATGTTGCGATCTATACAGCTGGACATCCGATCCATCCGGATACCCGCAATTCCGGGTTCGAATACGGGAAAGAAGTTACCATCGGGGACAATGTCTGGCTGGGCGGAAATACCGTCGTGTGTCCAGGCGTCCACATCGGAAATAACGTTGTGATCGGCTCCGGAAGTGTTGTCACAAAAGATATTCCTGACTGGTCGATCGCTGCCGGCAATCCCTGTCGCGTCATTCGCAGGATCACCGAGACCGACAGAAGAAAACTGTTCCATGAGGAGGAGATCGATGAGGAAGCATGGGAGATGATATGTGCGCAGAACAAGTGAGCCTATGAAAAAGTCTGTAACAAGATCATGAAGGGCAGGAAGTTCAAAAGGAAATCCGGATGATCTATCATCCTCGTATCAAACCATACAGACTCACTCCGATCATAACCACTGCAAGTCCAACAAACACCGAATAAACCACCTTGCTTCCCCTGGATTCCGTATTTCTAATGCAAAACACAAGATAACAGATCCAGACAATATAAGCGACAAACAACAGGCCGCTCATATAAAAAAACATCGCCAAAAAGAACAGAGTATTAACCACCTTCATGCCATTCTCAGAAAAAAGGATCTCTTTTATTTTCCTCATAGCCCTCACCTCCATAAATTTTGCCGATGTATCCTCTCTTTACCAAAGTTTCATTCAATAATCGATAAAACCGCTCCAGTTCAAGATCCATCTATGATCAACCGTGTTCTGGACTTTCGACAGTTAAAATGTGCGTTGTTAGACTCATAAACAATAATCAAAGTGCTGTCATTAACTTTTGATCATTTATCTAATATCCCACTTCTATACTTAAAATTAAATGGGAAATAATATATCTCAGTCGTGTTTTTTCCTCCTATTGAGTTCCATATATAAATTTTGTATGTGAAACTGGAATAGACAATAGTCCCGCCATCCTCAAATACTTGTTTACTCCATGGAAAAAATAAAAACCAGGAAACAATAAGAGTTATTACTACAGTCCATAGTATACAATGTTTTTTCATTTTGTCCCCTCCATTTCCCTTTGATTTTGTGTACCAGTGTACAGGTTCTCCATTCATATCACGATCAAACAGCTTTTATGGTGATGCGTTTTTTCTTCTTTGCTCATCTATCAACCATACTATTTATGTATTGAATAATTACCGCGTAATCTCCTATTTTCCAGACCGAATGTTGAAATGGAAATTCATTATTCAAAATAATAATTAAACCTGAACTTTTTACAGTATAACGAACACTTCGCTTGCCAGAATAGTCAATATTATAACTTTGTTCTCCTGAACGTGATTGCGGAGTTATGTATATTTTCTTTGGGGTTATATCCTTTATTAATTGAGTAAGTCCGCTTCTTTCTTCTGTCAAAGTCTGGTTGTGATAGATTCCTTTATAATCATACCATTCAATGGAAACGGTATCAGAATCATCAAGCCAATTTCCTTTTAAACTCATGTTATTCCAAAGCAAATAAACTATCAGTAGGCACAGAATAGATATTAATGCAATTATGCGTATCTTTTTAATCAGGATCATCTCCATTCTTTAAATGGTGAGTATCACGTTTTCAAGACTAGAAGTAACGACATAATGATTAGGATACTGCGAAAATGGTTCATCACCAGGCAGAAATATAATATGCATAAACTAGCTCCTTGTAATATTACAAAAAGTAATTACTTTCTTTATTACTGTAATGTGATATGCCCTAACACCCATTCAATGTATTGATCATATTCTTTTTCTATATTAACCACGAGTAATTTATGATCTACTACCATTGCATAACAGTCCGACCAGTCATATTTTGATCCCGGGCAATAATATGTGGAATTCCCTCTAATATCTTTTTTCGTGAATATGTCCGGATTGCTTTTTATTACAGCGTTCAGTTGTTCTTCGCCATTGTCCGAATCATATGTTGCCAACTTTACCTGAAATCTATCGCTATCTATCTCACATTCATATGTTACTGCCGTATAGCTCTTTGCCACAGAAACAGTTTTATCTACTGCGCTGAACGATCCATTATCTAAATTGCTTTCCTTGTTAAAATTAAGCACAAAAATATCCATGCTGTTGTTTGCTGAAAAATCCTCTATAGAACCATACTCTGTGTTTACTATAGATTCTGTGATATTCTCATCTTCATCTCTTTGAAATATTTCAGATAACATCTGGGTATTGTGCGCTCCTACACCAGTTAATGTTAATCCCACTGCTAGAATGAAAATAAGAATAGATTCTGCTATGCACCATTTATCTTTCGATAAGACTGTTTTAAGTTCAGGATATGTTCGCTTTAAATGGTATAGGCGAAAAATACCGGCTATGAACCAGATCACCGCAACCCCAACAATACTATTGGATAAAAAATCACCTTTTATTATTTCTAATGAGAGTAAAATTTTTTTTATATACAGGCTCACCAAGATACAGCACATCCCAAAAAGAAAAACTCTCCATGTTTTTATTGATTTATCCATAATAGTGACCTCCTTATCCGTGGGCATTCATCTTAACGGAGCTTTGTTAATTATATTTTTCCTCTGTCTCATTCAGGGACTGATAAAACTGTTCCAGTTCAGAATCAATCGATTCATCCATGACATATTTCTGCCTGTTCACTGTGATGTTTTCCCCGCAAAAAATAATATCCTATTGATATGTTTCCGTTGTTATAATGGCTCTTTTGCTCCAGCCAGATGAGTTGATGATTGAAAATACAGGTTTCTTTTTTCTTTCATTAAACAGACTCGTAAATTCTTCGATCTCCTGCCGGTCTGTTATTCTCTTTTTATAAGGTGGGGATACGAGTATGATCTCGGTGACTTTTTCTGCGTTTAAATCATCAAGCTTAGTTATTTTTCCAACAAAAACTACTATGCCTATGATGATCAGAACAAAAATGATATATCTTATTTTAATTTTCTTCTTGCTCATACTGCCTCCTCTCCGGGGGGCAGTCCACTTTGCGCTTTTCTCTTATTTAAATTATATTTCAATTGCTGTTTTTTTCAATATACTTCCGTATATCTTCATAATTTGTAATATATTATTTATATTTTAGTTAATTATCTGTAATTTTATGTTCTATATGCAACATCACTGCCCATTTTCCGATTCACCGATACCTTTCCTTTCAATCTCTTCAAGCACCCACTCCGCCATATCACGAACCTCACGATATTCATCCTGACATACTTTTTTAATAACCGGAAGGTATTTCGGATCATAGTTATTTAACATCGCGTTCAGCGCATTCGTTTTATACCGCCACTCTTTCCCCTGCGGAATATACCAGAGTTTGGGCTGCACGACGGATCGCAGCCAGCTGTATTCCGCCAGAACGATCTCTGTATCCGTAAAATGGCTGCTCCACGCTTCGAGTTCTGGGAATTCTTCTGTATCTTTCCATGCTTTTCTATTATGGGGCCATGCATCCTAGCAGGCATCGCAGCCGTAGATCCATTTTTCGAATTTGTTCTGCAGCGGTTCCGTCCTTAGATCCCAGCCATCCCATGTTGTCAGGCAGGAAACGCAGGTGTTTCTGCACATCATGTACGGCGCTTCCAATGATTCTGTCGGACAGGATCGTATGCACAGGTTACATTTCTCAGCGCATGGTCTGATCTGATTCTCCACAATGTACTGAAGCGGCTCATCAATTAAAAAAGCCTCCAGATACTGATAAGACCCTTTCTCGGTATAAAAGAAATTGTTTTTTCGTATGATTCCAATTCCCGCCTTCATTCCTGCCCACAGCAGAGCTGTAATTCCAAAGTCTCTGTCAGTCGCCACCTGAAGACCGCAGTCTGCAAGGTATTTTTCAAATGCCACGCTTGTCTTATAACCTTCTGAATCTGTATGTCTTCTTCCGTCTGTCAGATAATATTTTGCAACACGGCCTTTCATTCTTTGTCCCCACCTAATTTCTTTTCCTTCCAACTGAGTTTGCCACCGGCAGTTTCCGGTGACAATAGCAGTAAAAAAGTGCGTACTCACCTCATAAGCTGCTTTACCAGTTCTTTTTTTCTTTGCTGCTGTCATGCTGCGATTTGCGCTCCTCAACCATTTTTACAAACCACTCCACCATTGCCGGATCCTGATGTGAGAAAAAAGCACTTGTGGCAGTATCCATCTGTGAAATCTGGTTCATATCATTCTCATCAAGCGCAAAGTCAAATACATTAAAGTTTTCAATCATACGTTCTTTATGTACAGACTTCGGAATTACGATCACGCCTCTTTGGATATGCCAGCGGAGCATTACCTGAGCTGTTGTTTTTCCATATTTCTGTCCAATCGCTTTCAGGACTTCATTCTCAAAAAGACCGTTTCTTCCTTCGCCAAATGGTGCCCACGCTTCCAGCCGGATATCATATTTGTCTGCCCATTCTTTTAATGTTTTCTGCTGGTTAAGGGGATGCGTTTCCATCTGATTTACCATCGGCTTAATATTTGTGAAGTTTGCAAATTCTACCATGCGGTCTGTATAATGGTTGGAGATACCGATTGCATGGAATTTTCCTTCTTTGTACAATTCTTCCAAAGCACGCCACGCGCCGTAAGTATCACCAAACGGCTGATGCAGCAGCAGCAGATCCAGATAATCTGTACGCAGTTTTTCCACAGATTCCAGCACAGATTTTTTACACTCTTCATATCTGAAATGTTCGATCCATACCTTGGAGGTTAAAAATATTTCTTTTCTGTCAATTCCTGACTTTTCAATAGCCTTCCCAACTTCCTCTTCATTAAAATAACTCTGGGCAGTATCAATGCTGCGATATCCCACTTCCAATGCATCCCGCACGCATCGTTCACACTCATCTTTCGTAACCTGATATATTCCATTTGTTCTCCCCCTGCCTGTTGATTCATTTTTTTCATCATGCTATAATCCTACCAGCCGGTAGCTGCTACCGGTCAAGGACTTTTTGAGATCCAAGCTGTTAAATTCAGCATTTTGAATTTAATTTTATGTTTTTAGGAGAATGTTATGTATTCCATGAAAGAGGCCTGCAAATTAACCGATATGACCTACGAAAATTTGAAATTTTATTGCAACGAAGGACTTGTTCCCAATGTAAAAAGGGATAAAAGAAATTACCGGATGTTTGATAATCACGATATTAAATGGATCCAGAGTTTAAACTGCCTGAAAAATTGCGGTATGAGCATTGCTGAAATGAAAGAGTATCTCGCACTTTGCCTTGAAGGAGAAAAGTCTATTCCAACGCGAAAAATTATTCTGCAAAATAAAAGAGAAGCTCTGCTTCAGTCTATCGAAAAATTGCAGCAGGCTGTCGCATTTATTGACTGGAAGCAGAGCTTCTATGATAAAGTCTTGTCTGGGGAAATGAAGTATTATAGTAATTTACTGCCTGAATTAAGAGAATAACCCCTCGCTTTCAGCTCAGTCAATTCCCAGCGCCGATGAGTCTCCGGGCACAGGCGCGCCTGGATCCCGGGAGCTGGCTTCCTCTTGGCTCGCAGGAAAATGCGTTGGAAGACAGGGAACACTTGTCTGAGCGTCAGCGAGTTGTGTTCCCTGTTCTCCGTCCTTAGCATTTTTCTGCAAGCTTAGAGGAACCCTTCCGGAATCCCACTAAGCGTCTGCGCCCGGAGACTCATTGGCGCGTACCTCTTGCAAAAAATGTATAAAGAAAGCAAACTCGTTTCCTTAATATTGAAATCCCCCAAAAACAAAATCATTCAGAACCAGATCAAAATGCAGCGATATGTCCGGCTCCGATCACACGAAAAGACCGGATGAAATCATCTCTATTCATCCTCCAACATACATCCTTCCGGCGCATACATCCCAAACAGCCAGTCCTCCAGCGCATTCAGGTTATCATCGGAGTGCTCGATCTCCCTCGCGTACCGCCAGGAGAGCTCCTCCACATCCTGCATGGACAGCTTCTTCCCGTTTTCCAGCCACCGGACGATCAAGAATTCCTGAATCCACCGGACAGAGAACAGCGCCAGCTCCAGCTTGGAGCAGACCATATCGTCATAGACTGCCCCGCAGAAATATGTATAGACAAAGAACATCAAAAGCTGTTCGCCCAGATTTTCCCACTCTTCTTTATGGCTGCTCAACGCCCCATACATCCGGTGAAATTCCTCACAGATCTTAAAATATTCCTCTTTGCTTCCCTGATACAGCCGCTTTTCCGCTCCATCAAGCACCTGATCCCACTCCGGACGCAGACGTTCCAGACCATAAAGCACCTGAAGTTCTTCCTTCTGCCACTCCCACTGGTGAAAAGATGCCGCATCCACGCCCTTTTCTGAGAGACTTTCCGATATAAACTCCCGCAAGGTTCCCTCCCTGTGATGGCGTTCGCATTCCTGAAGCAGATCATCGATCTCAAACTCTCTTCCTTCCTCCATACAGATCTGGTATCTCTCCGCCAGCTGCTCGCACGCTGCCATACGCAGTGTCAACGGCAGATTTCGATCCTGTAAAACAGAGAAAAGAACATCTCTGGTGTCTTCCAGTCTCGAAAACATCATAAAATCAAACTCGTCAAAATCATCCTCCTCGTCCGTCTCCTCCTCAAGAAACCGGACCGGCTCCTTGCAGGAAAGAATGATCTTCGCCGCCTCCGGGCAGGAAAGGGACAGGGATAATTCCCTGAGTCCCTCAAATTCCTCCGTGTGTCTCGGATAAAGGCGGCAGGTATCGCAGAGCGCGTCCGGTCCCAGTGCCTTATAGAGATCACACAGATTCTCATCATTCAAAAATGCGCACCGCCGTTCATTCTGACAGAAGCACTCCTCTTCCCAGTTGACCGACCCATGCAGGCGTTTTCCAAACTCCCCCTGCACATTTTTATACTTCTCCAGAGAAGCATCATCGATCATAATCTGCCATCCCGCACAGCAGGTATCCGGGCAGTCTCCGGCCGTACAGACAAATTTATCGTAAAAATGTGGTTTCAAATATCGCATCGTTTATTTTCCTTTCTGAATCACATAACTCTCCAACTGCAGCTTTTCTTCCGGCGCATATCTGCATCTGCCGTTAATGATATTCCCTGTAATAATCATCCGGATCTCCGTATTTTAAAACAGCTTCCTGCTGTTCTTCATCACTCAGACTCCTCATAAACAGCCAGTTTTCCTCATACATATAATGCGGATACCGAAATCTCGTTCTCACAAATGTATTCGTTACATACAGGGCAATGTGTTCATCATACTGTTCCACTTTCTGCTCAAATCCAAGACTGTAAAGAAACCAGTTCCATGCAAAAAACAGGAACAGAAAAACCGCCGCCACGATCACCGGTATCCTGATAATCCTTCTCATCCAGCCGTCGAATTTCTTTCTGTTCCACGCCAGCAAAAAAAATGTCCACGCTGTCAGCACGATCTGCCAGAACACGCAGAGCCCAAGTGCAATGGCGATCGCCCTGTCAGGGATATAATACCAGCCATCACGCAGCCATTTTTCACCTGAAAAAAAGAGAATTGTGACCACACCGAACACACCTGCTGCAGCCAGCAGTATATAGAGCCATTTTTTCTGTATCTTCATGTCGCACCTCAACGAAATCTAAATTCTTCCGCTACCATAATATCATAAAAAACAGGTGTAATGCAAAAAATTCGTTTTTCTGCACTACACCCATCCATCATTAACACCAATCAATTATAAGTTTCCGGAAGCCATCGCTTTACAACGCTTTTTACAGAAGGCAATTCCGTAAAGTGTGATATCTTTTCGCCCATCATTTAAAAGATATTCCTGATAACGCCGGTCATTGATCTGATCCAACGCCGCCCTGCAGGCCTGCTCCATCTCATCGTAATCCTTCGTATATTTCAGTTCCACAACAATGCCTGCATTCGGATCTTCCGTTTCTACGATAATATCCGCAAATCCCTCTCCTGCCTCGACATTAGATTTTACAAGCCAGTCTGCATTTCCCGTCAAAATACCAACAAGAAGGTTATGATACGAGATTTCTTTTTTCCCTTCTCCCGTTTTTATATCAAAAACACTGATGGAATTGCTCATGATTCGATTGAGATACATCTCGACTCCATCCGTATTTCCCTCTTCAAAAGCTTTCCAGAAAGCAGTTAACTGCTCCGTATTGCTGAAGATCGACTTTTTAAACCACTCCTGGATCTGCATTTTAAACACTTCGCGAATCTCCCGGTTTGGTATCACGAGCCTGTACGCGCCATCCTCTGTCATCCCTGCCTGTGTGAGATATCCAGTGGTAAATAGAACACTCCAGAGATTTTCGATGCTGTTATCGATCTCATCATAAGTGAGATCAAGACGGAGCATTTTTTCAATTGCATTCCCGGCAATCAACTGTTCGATCTCATTCCGGGTCGTTCTGTTTGCCTTATCCACAAAACGCTTTACAAGGTCATTCCCGCTGGTATTGATCCAGTATGCTTCTGGTCTTGCATTCGGATCGTCCTTGATTCGGTCGATATGATTAATGACATCCCACGGACAGTACACGTCAACATTGCCAAAACGATACCCGTCGTACCATTCCTTCGTTTCCGAAAATCTCGCTTCCAAGTGATAATCCGCGAGAAGTTTCTGTACTTCTTTATCTGTAAAACCAAACTGTTCATCAAACCGCGAATCCGTAATCGACAGAATCTTAAAATTATTTAATCCCGTAAAAATACTCTCTTTAGAAACCCTGAGACACCCAGTCAATACTGCAAAGGCTAAAGCCTCATTTGTTTTCAGTGCCCTTCCGAACAGCGCCCGGATCAAAGCAACCATCTCCCGATAATAACCATGCTGAAATGCCTTATCAAGCGGTACATCATATTCATCGATCAGAATAACCGTCTTCTGATTAAAATGCTTATACAGAAGTTCGGAAAGCGTCTGCAGAGAGCCGCACAGTACATCATCACTCATCTGATAATGCCCATCTGCAAATGCAGTCAACACTCTATATTTTTCTCTGTCACGATCCGATAAATTTGTGTCCTTTGCCAAAAAAGGAAACCGCTCTGCCTCCCTCGCAATGAGTTCGACCATCTGATATTTCGCTGTATCAAAATTCAATCCTTCTGCATTTTTTAATGAAAGAAAGATCACCGGATATTTTCCCATATGTTCAGAACATATCTTTTCATTTGATGAAATATGGAGTCCATCAAAAAGCGACCGGTCCGTCCCGATTTCAAAAAAGTACTTTAGCATACTCATATTAAGTGTTTTTCCAAAACGGCGCGGACGGGTAAATAAATTAACTTCCCCCCAACTCGAAAAGAGCTGCTCGATCAGGCTCGTCTTATCGACATAGTAGAATCCATTTTGACGGATCTTTTCAAAATTATCGATGCCAACCGGCAGTTTTAAAAATTCATCCATGATATCAGCTCCTTCCGTTACTTTGCAGCTAATTACAACTTTATTTTCAACTACAGCGCCGTCCCTCTCTTCGGCACAAACATCCCGGACATGTCTGTCTGTTCCAGTTTCAAAAGCCCGATCTTCTTCTCAATTCCGCCCGCATACCCGGTAAGGCTCCCGTTTGTTCCGACCACCCGGTGGCATGGAATCAGGATCGAGATCGGATTGTGGCCGACCGCGCCTCCGACGGCCTGAGCGGACATGTGCTTTTTTCCTGTCATCTCAGCAATTTTTCTGCCGATTTCTCCGTAAGTCATCGTCTTCCCGTATGGGATCGTAAGCAGGAGCTTCCAGACCTCTTTCCGGAATTCTGATCCGTCCGGCGCCAGCGGTGGAAGAAACTCCGGATCTTTCCCTGCGAAATAAAGATCCAGCCACTCTCTCGTCCTCTTCAAGACAGGAGTTTCCTTCTCCTCTGTCCCGTTCTCTTTTAACCCGGAAGCAAAATATTTCTGCCCCTCAAACCAGACTCCCTTTAACGCTTCTTCATCCGCCGCCAGATAAAGGATTCCAAGCGGTGAATCATAGTGTGATACAAAGATCATATCCTCGTTCCTCCCAAATATATCCTCTGCAGCAGTCATTCCGCAGTTTCTTTACCTGTCACATGATTTCCAAGTTTCTGAATCTATCATACCACGTTCTCCCAAAACTTCTTTGCAAAAATGGAAATCTAATTTGCTCTCTTTCCAAGCCACACAGCCACCCCGAAATGCACCAGGCAGACCGCTGCTCCCAATACAAACACCCACTCCGGACCGACAAACTTCCAGACAGCTCCTAAAAGCCCGGAGACCGTCACGGCCAGCACATGATCCACACTCAGGCCGAACGACAGGTTCTCCATCACGTCCGCCGGAGAGTCGCTGAGTTTTTTCATCAACATCACATGGACCGCGTTAAAATGATCTGCGATCATAATAAAAATATATGCCGTGAACGCAAAGATCTGCTCCACTCTCCCCGTAAACACACCTGACGTGATCCCATGGACTGCCCAGGCCGCATACAGAAAGATCGCCCCGATCGTCACACTCTCCAGAACAAGTCCCTTTTTCACACCATACCGGTCAAGAAATTTTCCGATCTGCGGAGCAATCATACTGCTGCCAAAATGCGCCGCGATTCCAAGAAGCGCCACCGTATCTGCCCCCATCGCAAGAAGCTCGATAATGATCCACGGTGCAAACACCAGACGCATCCGTTTCTGGAAACCATAAACACCCGTAACGATATAATAAGGAATGTATTTCTTCTTAAGCGGCAGTCCTTTTTTCTTCTCATCATGCTTCCGCACATCAAGGGCCGGAACCTCTCTTCTCAGTCTCCACAGGAAGAATAACGCCGCCGCAACGACTACAAGTGACACGCAGAACGACGGAACGATCGATCTGTCCGCCCGGAACCAGAACGCCCCGTACCGGAACCCGATAAATACAAGCAGCGATGCCGCCATGGACCCCATCGTCGCATATCCCCGGTATTTTCCGAGAAACGTTCCCGTCTTCCCCTCATCCGCGAGATCCATCGCGATCGCGTCCCGGACCGGCATGACAATATGATCCCCGAGAGAATAGGTAAACACAAACAGCTGCATTAAGAGATATCCCGGAGATAAAAGTCCAAAGACAAACATTCCCACCGCGTACAGGCAGAAACTGATCATCGCTAACGTCAGATTTCCACATCCCGACAGCGCCGTGATCACAAACACTCCCACAACTCCCGGCAGCTCCCTCGGGATCTCCAAAAGCCCCCTCTGCACCGAGTCCACCTGATACACGCCCTTAAAATAGTTCGAGATAATACTGCCGCCAAATCCGTTCGCAAACGTGAACAGGACGAAAGCGATCAAAAACAGCCGCCTTGCCCTCTCCTTCTTCATCTGTTCCGCCATAACCTTCCTCCCATTTAATCTCGTCAATATCCAGCACAGGACTGCCTCTGGACGCGATGCCTGATTTTCAAAAACCGAAACAGTACAGTTTTCCTCCATCCAGACATCTCTTTTTTCTTCGAAAAAACGTTATCTAACCTCAATTATAATACATATCTTTCATATGAACAAGCGTTCTTTTCCACAGTAACAACTATATACATCATCCAGATCTTTACTTAAATCTTCAATCCCCAGCGCAGGTCAGCCTCCGGAACCGGGTGCCTGATTTACAGGCCTGGCTTCCTCTTGGCTCGCAGGAAAATGCGTTGGAGGAAATGGGGCGCTTGTCTGAGCGAAGCGAGTTGCGTCCCATTTTCTCCGCCCTTAGCATTTTTCTGCAAGCATAGAGGAACCGCCTGGAAATCGACAGCACCAGGAGCCGGAAGCTGACCTGCGCGTACTTCCGCCAAGTTGACCCACTCTCTCTTTTCCTGACTCAGACCATAAAAATACCGGAACAGCAGTCTCCCCGCCATCCCGGTATTTCTCAATTCCTATAAGATTTCCCCAAGGAACCTACTCCCCGAGGTCCACCATCACATCAGAAACCTCAACCTTCTGATCGATCAGTCCACTCTCAAGCATCCAGTCGATGTTCTCCTGCCAGCACTCTTCCGTCTGTGTCAGGAACGGAACATCCTCCGTCTCCATAAGCGGCAGCAGAGTCTCACAGGATTTCTCCTCAACGCTCTGTGTCAGCGGGAAATTCTCCTCATTCTGGTTGTTCATGAGGATCGCGAGGCAGCCGTCCGGATCCTTCTTAAAGTCCTCAAAGCCCTTTGCAGATGCACGTAAAAAGCCCTTTAAGACCTCCGGCTCACTCTCGATCATCTCATTATTTGCGAGGAACACTTCCTCATAATAATTCGGAATGCCATATCCGTTTGCCATGAAATAATTGACATCAAAGCCCTCTTCCTCCAGCTGCGGAACCTCATGGTTCACAAGGCAGCCGATGGTGGCATCCACGTTTCCGGTAGTCATGGAGCTCATCAGGTCAAATCCAACGTCGATCAGATTTACATCTGACGCGTCCGCGCCCACATACTCCATCATGGTCTTCACAATAGACTCACTGAGAGCTGTTCCGCCGTATCCAACTGTCTTTCCGACAAGATCGGACGGGCTTGTAATATTCTTATCCTTTAAAGAAAGTACAATGCTCAACGGAGACTGCACGATCGCACCGATGGACTTGATCTTCGTTCCCTGATTTGCAACCGCTTGGATCACATCCTGCTGATAATACATTCCGATCTCCGCCTTGCCGGCAGCGACAAGTGCCAGAGCATCATTCGCATTCGCCGGGAAGCGGACCTTCACATCAAGCCCCTCTTCCGCATAATATCCGCGCTCGATGGCGGTGTAGATAAAGGTGTGGATCGCGTTCGGATACCAGTCCAATACCACGTTGACCTCACGGAGATCCTTTTTCTCATCAGAAGCAGCCGCTGTCTCTGCCGCGCTGCTGTTGTCCGCTGAAGCCGCTGCCGTCGTCTCCGCTGTCTTTGTCTCACTCTTACCGCATCCTGCAAGTACTGTCATACTGAAAGCCGCAGCCATCACCGCTGCAGCGATTCTCATTCCTTTTTTCATGTCATTTCCTTTCGTTATCAAAATAATTTGTCCTGCTCTTTCACTGGTCAGCCAGAATTTCATGTTGTATTTTCTACTCATTTCTCCAGTGAATGATCCGTTTTTCGAGCAGTGTGACCACCCAGACAGCCGCCATCGCTGCCACCGATAACAATAAGATCGGTGCGAACACTCCAGCTCCATCAAGCTGTGTCATCATCCTCCTGCTGAAGTATCCAAGTCCGCTCTGAGCTCCCAGCCATTCACCGATGGCCGCTCCGATGATCGATAACGGGACTGCCATCTTGATCGCTGAGAAAAAGCAGGGCAGGACAGCCGGAACCTTTAACTTCATAAAAATCTGGCGTTTATCCGCGCCAAAGGTAAACAAGAGCTCTTCCATCTCCGTCTTCACCGACTTAAATCCGTCGAATACCGTGATCGTGATCGGGAAAAATGTGATCAGCACCGTCACAAGCACCTTGCTCCAGATCGTATATCCGAACCAGAGTACAAAAAGCGGTGCCAGAGCTGTCGTCGGGATCGTCTGGGACGCGATGATAAGCGGATAAAGTGCCTTTTCCGCTGTCTCGCTGGCATCCATCAGAACGGCCAGACCAAGGCCAAGAATAATGGAGATCAGAAGTCCGATCCCCACCACCGACATCGTTGCCGGAAGGTGTGCCTTAAATAACGGACCTCTAAGCTCCCAGAGCCGTACCACCACCTGAGTCGGTGACGGCAGAATATACGCCGCGTCGATCCCCATAGCCGCCGCCTGCCAGAAGATCAGCAGAGCTGCCACCAGAATCGCCGCCGGAAGATTCGTACTCAGAAAATTATGGGTCTGTCCGCGCGAAGCCCCGGAAGGAACCCGCGCATGATCCTTCTTCATCTTCTTACTCATGACGTCTCCTTCCTCAGCATACCGATCAGCTCCTCCTTCAGGGACAGTATCTCCGGTTTCCGAAGCTCGTCCCTGGATCTCGGATATTCTGCCGGAACATCAATGGACCGCAGATGGGTGATCGGTGATTCCTCTACAACCAGGATCCGGCTGGACAAAAAGACCGCTTCCTCCACATCGTGCGTGATAAAAAGGACTGTCTTTTTCTCCCTCTCCCACTGCTCTAAAAGCCATTCCCGCATGGAGATCCTCGTCAGGTAATCGAGGGCTGAAAATGGCTCATCGAGGAGCAGAAGGTCGGAACCCGTGAGCACCGTTCTCGCAAACGCCGCTCTCTGGCGCATGCCGCCGGAAAGCTCCTTCGGCATCTTGTCACCCCAGTCCTTAAGACCAACCGATTCCAGCGCCGCGTCCGCTTTCTCTCTCATCTCCGTTTTCGAATATCCGCCCCGGATCTCCATCGGCAGCAGGAGATTCTCCCTCACGGTCCGCCATGGAAATAAAAGATCCTGCTGCGGCATGTATCCACAGTAGTTTCTCTTCTTCTCAATGGACTCTCCGTCCACAAGGATCTCGCCGGAAGCCGGCAGAAGAAGCTTGTTCACAAGCCGGAAGATCGTACTCTTACCACAGCCGGAAGCGCCGATGACGGACACGAATTCCCCGTCCTGTACATCGAAGGAGAGGTGGTCAATGATGGAGAAATCTTCCACATCATATTGAAAGCTTACATTGTCAAATTTCAGCATCCTACTGCCTCATTTCCCATGCCATATCCCAGAATGCCGCCTCGTAGCGGGAGCATGCTGTAAATATGTCCACGAGATGCTGTTTCCGCTTCTCGGAATAGTCCTCCGTCAGGCGGTTCATCAGATCTGCCAGCACCTCATTGTCCTCGTGGTAGGAATCGGACGCATATCCGCTGACCCATTCCCCATAGAACTCATGCTTATCTGCGGCCGGATACTCCGCAAGGATCTTCTTCGCGATAAACTCATAGCTCAACGCGCAGGAAAGGATTGCCGCCATGACCTCTGCCTCTCCTTCCTCGTAAGCGACACGAAGCATATAAGAGGTATAGGACAGATTATCAAGAGCGACCGGTGTCTGCTCCGCCTCCTCCTTCGCGATTCCGAGTCTCGTCATGTACGCGCGGTGGATATCCATTTCACCGTCCAGGATCGAATGGGTATAACCCGCGAACAGGCGCATAGCGGCGAGGTTTTTCGCCTTCGCCGTGCCGATGGAAAATACCTTTGTATAGTCAAGAAGATACAGATAATCCTGTATCATATAATATTTAAATTTTTCATGATCCAGACTGCCGTCCGCGATTCCCTTTACAAAAGGCGTCTCGTTATAGCCGTCCCAGATCTCCTTTGTTGCCTCTAAAAGGCGTTCTGTCATCGTCATGCCTGTTCCTCCGCAAATCCTTTTCCGCGAAAATCAAATCCATGGTCCATCGGTCCGGATCCATGTCCGAGATCCAGCATGGCTGCCAGCGCTCCGGAGATGTAAGCCTTTGCGCGTTCCACCGCCGTATCGAGGTCATAACCCTTCGCCAGATTGGAGGCGATGGCGCTCGATAAGGTGCATCCGGTTCCGTGGGTGTTCGGGTTGTCGATACGCTTACCGTTGAACCAGCGGTAGCTGCCGTCGCGGTATAACAGGTCGTTGGCATCATTCAACTGATGACCGCCCTTACAGAGGACCGCGCAGTGATAGGTCTCACTGATCTGTTTTGCCGCCGCAATCATGTCCTCGGCGGACTTTACTTCCATCCCTGATAAAACCTCTGTCTCCGGGATATTCGGGGTCAGGACTGCCGCCATCGGAAACAGGTATTCTTTTAATGTGCCGATGGCATCGTCGCTGATCAGCTTTGATCCGCTTGTCGCCACCATGACCGGGTCCACAACGATATTTTCTGCTTTGTGTTCATGAAGCTTCTTTGCGATGGACTTGATCAGTCCCGCAGAAGAAACCATTCCGATCTTTACCGCGTCCGGACGGATGTCCGTAAATACGCTGTCGATCTCCTGTTCCAGGAATTCCGGTGTTACCTCGAAAATCCCCTGGACGCCGGTCGTGTTCTGGGCCGTCAGTGCTGTGATCGCGCTCATTCCGTATACTCCGTTTGCGATCATCGTCTTTAAATCGGCCTGGATGCCGGCGCCTCCGCTGGAATCGCTTCCAGCGATCGTTAATGCTGTCTTCATCATAAAAACTCCTTTCAGGCATCAATAACTTTTTATTAGGCGACGCAAGGTGGTGCCCCCAATGTGCCGCCGCGGAAATGTTTTCCGCTTGATCTATTCCAAAACCCAGAGGGAAAATTGCTGCTCTGTGAATTTAGAATTCATATTTTCAGGCAAGTAGTATTTTTCTTCTGGCTTATTGGCTTGTTTGAATGTAGTGTTTAAAAAATTATATTATAAGATTTCTCTTACCGCCTCTTTCAGTTCTCGTGTCGCCTTCTCAATATCCTCTGCCGCAAAGATCGCGCTGACGACTGCGACGCCATCCACACCGGTTCCCTTAAGGGGCTCCAGGCGGTCCTTATTGATCCCGCCGATGGCGACTACCGGGATATCCACCGCCTGACAGATCGCAGAAAGCGCCTCCGGTGTCACCGCTGTGGCGTCCTTTTTTGTTCCTGTCGGATACATCGCTCCGACGCCGAGGTAATCCGCCCCGTGCTTTTTCGCGAGAAGTGCCTGCTCCACATTCTTACAGGAAACACCGATGATCTTATCCGGTCCCAGCTTTTCTCTCACTTTTCCAGCTTCCATATCGCTCTGTCCCACATGAACGCCGTCCGCGTCTATCTTAAGAGCGATATCCACGTTGTCGTTGATCACAAAGGGAACATGATATTCGGCACAGAGCTTTTTGATCTTCTTCGCCTCTTCTAAAAACATCTCCTCATCCAGCTCTTTTTCCCTCAGCTGAACGAATGTTGCTCCTCCCTTTAAAGCCTTTTCCACCTGGCTCTCCAGAGTCTCGCCATTTAACCACGCGCGGTCTGTCACCGCGTAGAGCAGCATATCTTCCGGTCTGCAGTTCATATCTTCTACCTCCTACAATACATGAAACGCGCCTCGCACATTCCCGCTCCTCGCGCGGCCGCTTGCGACGATCTACATCTTCGCGCGAGTGCACAGCATTGGCACGTCAGTACCTTTTGTGTAACAGGGAATTCCCCGGAATTTCCTGTAATAACAAGTGAAAACACGCTTCGCGAGTTTCCCCTTGTTATCGCGACAGTCGCCAAGGTCTCGCGCAAGCGCGGACTTTGGCTCGTTGTTCGCGTAAAAAAAGGAGACACCCGCAGGTATCTCCACTTCTACTCTTTCTCTTCAGCAGCTTCCTACGTTGGCATGATCCAAATCAGGTATACGGGTCTTGGCGATGCAGCCAACTCTCAGCCTGATCCGTCAGGCTCCCCGGTCTGTTTATTTTCTTTTTTCTGACAAGATTTACTATATACTTTCCGAGCGGAAAAGTCAAGTTTGCACCCGGTTTCGTACATGATTTCAAGACTGCGGACTTTGCATGGATCCATCGATATTTTTCATGTATTCCGTGCAGCCTGCTTACAGCCTTGTGTTCCCCGCCCATCGCTTTTTCCCGGCGGCCTTTCAGAAATTTCCTCTCTTGCCTTTTTCCATCTCCTGTGCTACAATCCAAATCGGTTAACGGAATGCAGCATGAGGGGGAGCGCCCTGGTGCTGCGGTCAATTCAATTATTTGATGACGAAGACCAGATTGCGAGGGAGCCCGTGTTCCGGGCTGAGAGGATCCCAGAAAGGATCGACCGTCCCATGCCGCGGATCCATATCCGCGGCTTGTCAGCATTCTGCCTGAAAGTCATTTTTACGGCATGCTGCAGAAGGCATGCCCTTTTCTTTATCCGCCTGTTTCTTCCGGATTCATGGCAGCTGAATGCGTTCTATTTCTTATTCGGAACGATCACGCTCTCACAGTGTCCTGACCATTAGCGGATATTGAAACTATTTCACCGTATTTCCCGGTGTCCCATTCTTTCAGCAGAAAATATATTCTGCCCTGACGGGCTATGGAGGTATTATATTATGAGAAAATTTGTTGTACCGGCTCTCTCCCTGGCACTCTGCCTCGGACTCACTGCAGGATGTTCTTCCAAAACGGACGCACCGGCTGCTTCCACAGGGGAGACCACAGCTGCCGCTTCTGCGGAAAGCACTTCTGAAGCAGCCGCTTCCGCAGAGACAAAATCCATCGATTCCTTAAAGATCGCTTTCTCCCCGTACGCGGACGCAGATACGATCACGACAGCAACAGAGCCGTTAGAGAACCTTTTAAAAGAGACACTGCTTGAAAAAGGCTACGATGTCAAAGACATCGACATGACCGTCGGAACAAGTTACACCGCTGTCGGTGAGGCACTGAGCGCAGGGAGCGCTGATATCGGATTTATCTCCGGAGGAAACTATGTCCTGTTCTCCGATGACTGCGACGTTCTCCTCACGGCTCTCCGCTACGCCATCAATAAGGACTCCGAAGATCCGAAGGACTGGAACGACGGCACCATCGAGGAAAACACAGACAAAATGAGCACATATTACCGCTCCATCATTCTCGCAGGACCGAGTGAAAAAGGTCAGGAGCTCTTAGCAAAAGTCAACAACGGCGAGGAACTTACCTGGGATGACTTAAACAGCGCCACCTGGGCAGTCATGGGACCGACCTCCGCGTCCGGCTACATTTATCCGTCCTTATGGTTAAACGAGCGCTACGGAAAGACCATCGCTGACCTCGCAAATGCGGTCCAGTCCGATTCCTACACCACATCCCTTGCCCGCCTCGCCTCCGGACAGGCAGACCTCATGGTCTCCTACGGCCATATCCGCACAAAATATGCGCCGGACTGGAAAGAGAAATTCGGCGGCACTGATGATATGGTAAAGCAGACAGGCATCATCGGCGTCACAGAGGGAATCTACAACGATATGATCGCATACAGCAAAACTTCCGAACTGATGCAGGACGCTGACTTCCGTCAGGCTCTCGGTGATTCCTTCATCGAGATCGCAGGAACTGATGAAGGCAAAGACATCATCAAAGTCTTCAGTCAGGTCGGCTACGAGTGGGGCGATGACGCGAACTATGACGGGGAACGCGCCGCACAGGAAATGTTAAAGTCTATGAACTAAACAGATCCCTATTTTTTACTGATTCATTATTTGTAAGGCAGGTATCTTCATGGAAATCGTTCTTCAGAACATTGGAAAACAATTTAAAAACGGGACACGCGCCCTGGACCATGTAACCTTTACCATCCCTCAGGGCGAGTTCGTCTCCGTGATCGGTCCATCCGGAGCTGGAAAAACCACCCTGTTCCGGATCTTAAACGGCATGGAGACGCCGGGGGACGGGGCTGTCCTTTTTGATGGCAGCGACATATCGTCCATGTCCGGAACCGCCAGGAAGAATGTAAAGAGATCCATCGGCACCATCTATCAGGATTTCTGTCTCGTGGAAAATTCCACCTGCCTTGCAAATGTGCTCACTGCCTGTCTGCCGGATATGGGATTTTTCCCCGCTGTGTTCGGAATCTACGGAAAAAAGCGCCGGGCAGAAGCACTGAAATTTCTTGACCGCGTGGGACTCTTGGAAAAAGCAGAAGAACCGGTAAAAAATCTCTCCGGTGGTCAGAAACAGCGCGCCGCCATCGCGAGAGCCCTCATGCGTCATCCAAAAATCCTGCTGGCTGATGAGCCCGCCGCCTCCTTGGATCCGGTCACCGGACGGCAGATCCTGACACTTTTAAAGGAGATTCAGGAAAAGGATGGCGTCACGATTCTTATGAACAGCCATAACCTTGAATTTTCTCAGGAGTTTTCCGACCGGATCATCGGGCTGAAGGACGGAAATGTGGTTTTTGATGGAACGCCATCGGAAATGAATGAGGAAATCTTGAGAAACATTTATCTCAGTCTCGAAGACGCCCACCTATCTTAGGTGATGAATAATAGAACTCTGCTATTTATGCATTTATCCGTCCCAACGGATTCTTGCAGAGAAGCATTTCAGAGGAGGAAGCAATCCATGTACAGAAATCGAAAAAATTATATAAAACCTGCCGGCTGGATCCTCTTCCTTCTCTGCTTTTACGCCGCCGCGTCCTTCACCGGATGTGATCCGGCTCTTTTTGTTTCAAGGAGCTCCCATCTTTCAGATCTGGCGGCCGACATGATGCGGCCGGATCTCTCTTATTTTCCAAAGATCCTGCTGCCGCTCTTTTACACGATTCAGATGTCCGTGACCGGTACCGTAACCGGATCCGCTCTGGCGCTGATCGTTTCCCCTTTCGGCGCTGTATCCCTGCATTTTCCGTCCTGGGCAAGGCGTTTGCTGCGTCTCCTGATCCAGATACTCCGGTCTTTTCCGGCGCTGATCCTGGCGCTCGCCGCGACCTTTCTCTTCGGACTCGGAACCTTTGCGGGAACCTTCGCCATCACGCTCTACACCTTTGCGATCATGACAAAGCTCACCTACGAGGATGCGGAACATGCGGACATAGCCCCCTATCAGGCCCTTATCTCTATGGGCTGCGCCCGTTTCCCGGCATTTATCCATGCCGTCCTGCCGGAGATTTTGCCCGCGTTTCTGACAAACGCCCTGTACCTCTTTGAGACGAATGTGCGGCACAGCTCCATTCTCGGATACGTTGGGGCAGGCGGAATCGGTCTGATTTTAAATGAAAAGATCTCCTGGCGGGAGTTCCACAAGGTCGGAACGATCCTGCTGCTGCTCTTTCTCACCGTCTGTGTCATCGAATCCGCGAACCGGTATTTTACAGCTGTGATCCACAGCGGACAGATCGCAGAACTTTTTTCAGGCAGAAAGGACTTGTCCAAAAAGACCCGTATCTCTGGACGGATGATCCTTTTCGGTTTCACTGCCCTCTTCCTCTTCTGCCTCGCGGCCCAGACCCCGCCGGATTTTTCAAGGACAAGTGCCGCGGCGTTAAAAAGTATGGCAGCCGGACTCACGCAGCCGGACTGGACCTTCTTTTTCTCCACAGAGAAAGACGGGCTCATCTACCTTCTCCTTGAGACCATCTGCATCGCTATCGTCGGAACATCCATCGGTGCTTTCCTTTCCGCACCTCTTGCCTTTCTCAACACAAGACGCTTTGTCCCTGCTCCGACCGCTTTTTTCTTTAACCTGATCATCATGGCGATCCGGTCGATCCCGTTTCTGATCTACGGACTGATCTTTATCCGGGTCTCCGGTCCCGGCGCCTTCACAGGTGTCCTGACGTTAGCCGTCTGCAGCATCGGACTTCTCACAAAGCGCTTCACCGAATGTCTGGAGGCCATCGATCCCGGCCCGTACCGGGCGCTCCTCGCCATGGGTGTCCACCCGGTTCCAGCCGTCTGCCACAGCGTTCTCCCGCAGCTCGCCCCAGCATTCTGCTCCGCCGTCCTCTACCGCTTTGACGTCAATATCCGTGAGGCGTCCGTTCTCGGACTCGTGGGCGCAGGCGGGATCGGCGCACCGCTTATCTTCGCGATGAACCAGTACGACTGGAATAAGGCTGGAGCGATCCTTTTGGGACTGATTCTGCTTGTGTGGGGTGTGGATATTCTGTCTTCACGCAGATAAAATAAATCCCTGCTCTTTCATCTCTTTTTAGGACTGTTTGCAGAAATTCCATCCTGCCCAGAAATATGCTTTCTACAACTGACGTCCAGCATGAACTACATAGATTTTATAAATAGTAAAAAGACCTTTTGACACAAAATAACAAACGATGTCAAAAGGTCTTTTTATTCATTTTTTGACCCGGACACACAGGTCATCAGCCGCCTGTGCTCAGGTTCCACCTTTTACCGGATAGTCAGCCCGATGTATCGCCTCAGCTCGCCGGTTTCACCCATTCTGTCGCACCTGTCGACGCAGCAACAGGTTTCAGTCCCTGTTTTTCTACAAATTGATGGAGCATCTCCGCAGTCTCAGCGCGGGTAACCGTGCCCTTCAGATCAAGAAGATCGCTGCCGGCTGCCATGCCACTCTGTGTGGTATCATATCCCCTGAGCTGTGCGTAGCGATAAAAGATCGATGCAAGCTGTTCGCGCGTAACAGGATCATCCGGACCAAATTTTTTGCCGTCAGAGTCTCCCATAATACCGTTTTGCTGCGCCCAGGTTACCGCATCGTAAAACCCTACGGTACCGGGACCGTACTCAACATCCGTAAAGTGGTTCTTTCCCTCAACGGCAGGGCTGCCCGCCATACGGTAGAAGATCACCGCGATCTGGGCACGGGTGATATTGGTGTTCGGTGCAAAGGTCGTTGCGCTGATTCCGGACATCAATCCCTTCTCATAGACAAACATCACAACCTTATAAAACCAATCGTTCGCATACACATCCGTAAATGGATTCGCCCCTGCGTGTGGATCGCTCTTTATCCACCCGGCGTAAACTATCCTGTTTCCGATCATCCTGAGTTCCGTGATCTTCTGTGTCAATGCCTGATCGGAATACCAGCCGGTAAAATCATAGCCCTCGCGGGTCGGAATATAATCGGAAAGGCTAACCGTCTTACCGTAGGTTCCCCCAATTGCACTTATGCCGACGCCACCGTTCGCATGGAAGTTCAGCATATAGCTGGTGGTATCATCGCTGCTTCCGGAACTGCTGCTGTCCTTTTTCGGGGTCGTCGGGGCCGTTGGAACCGTGGGTGTCGTTGGAATCGTAGGTGTCGTCGGAACCGTAGGTGTCGTCGGAATCGTAGGTGTCGTCGGAACCGTAGGTGTCGTCGGGATCGTAGGTGTCGTCGGAATCGTAGGTGTCGTCGGGGTCGTAGGTGTCGTCGGGGTCGTAGGATCCTTCGGGACAGCCTGTCCTGCCGCAATTCTGATACCACAGCCCTTACAATAGGTGTCCCCCGTATAGCCATCTGCGCTGGCGGTGGCCTCAACTCTGCCGCGCACCTCGGTGCCGCCCGTGTGGTGATCTGGATTCAATTCCCCATAAGCCGCGCCGCAGACAGAACACACCGCCTGATCTTTGCAGGTGGCCATTCCGCCGGAGTGATCTTCCCTGATATCACTTGCATCACAGTTAGAGCATTTCCTCCAATGTTTATCGGCATCGCTCTGCCATTCGCCCCATGCGTGAATACACACAACCGGATTTTCGGGCTCCGGTATCACGATCACAAGTCTCCAGCTGGCATAAAACACCACATTCTCCGTAACAGGAAAGGCTTCTCCCGGGCAGCCCGCTTTCTCTCCATCAGGATTATCCAACGCCCAGTAATCAAAAATCGCTGATTGATATGAAAAACCAGACTCCGGAAGAACGTAATCCCCGGATATGCCTTCCACTGACTCCATATATCCCGGTGCTCCGTCTCCATCAAAAGAGACTGTGTAAGTTTCGCCCTTTACCTTCCAGTTTATCCATGCAGCTGCAAATTTGTCTTTATACGCGTCAGGAACATATATCGTCAGATTCTCCGGCCATGATTTACCGGGCAGATAAAATGCCAATGACAATTCTGCTTCTTCCGGATCTTTCCAATGGGTGTGAACTTGCCCAAGTTGCGGGCAATCATAAAATGCGAAGCCCCTCACATCTTTGACACTATTGGGAATATCAATCTGCCTGAGGGTGTTACAGCCCTGAAAAGCGGCAATCCCTATTGTTTTGACTGTTTTTGGAATTTGCACCTCATTGAGTGCTATGCATCCACTAAATGCATGTTTTCCAATCGTTGTCACTCCTTCCTCTATGACCACCTTGTTAATCTTAGACTTTTTGTCCTCCCAGGGACATCTTTCACCGGGACTAGTTTTGTCGAAATCAGGCATTTTCCCTTTACCGGATATCGTAATGGTCTTATTGTCTCTGCTGATCGTCCATTTAATATCTGTGCCGAGGATAGGATTCTGGATGTCAGGGAATGGTCCATACAGCACAGCCGCAACCTTCAGATAGCGAGCGATATTGAGTACGACCGAGTCTTCAACGGAAAGCTGTATCATTGCGTCCTCAACAGCTTTAAACTGAAGCCTTATATCCTCGATGTTATCGTTATTGATAGCTGTTACGTCCGGCAAAGCATCGATCATCCCCTGTGCGCGATCGATAGAAGAGACTTTCCGCGCATTGGACCGGGTGGCGATCGCTTTATTTTTCATAAGCGCTTTCGCAGCTATTGGAGTGCTTTCGCTGTCATATTGACAATTTAATTCTTTTGTGATGCAGCCGTTTTCCTCACTGCATACATGGCTGCATTCGGTGGGCTCCACCGCATCAGATGGGGTGACCACTTGTTCCGTTGTATCCTTCTGCGGGTAACATTCCGGCGTATGTTTATGGACACATGTTTCCGTCCACGTATAACATTCCCGGGTATGCTCATGACTGCCCGCTCCTTTTCTCATTTCTGCCGCCAATACAGGCACAGAAACCAAAGAAAGCATCATACAGATACCGAGCAGCGCCGCATAGATCCGTTCTCTTTGTTTCTTTTGTTTTTCTGGCTTTCTCATTGATTTTCCCCCATTTCTATCGTATCTGTTTCCTTTTTCTGAACTTGATATATAAAGCAGTGAGCACAACTGCAGCGGTAAAGGAAATGACCGCTTCCAGCACATATCCGCCCACACCCTCATGCAGCAGGATCGCCCCGTACATTCCCGCAGCATCCATCGGCTGGCTCTGCACCGTCCCTACCGTTCCCAGAAGAGACAAAAACAGCAGAACGCACAGTGCCGACAGACTGCGAATGCTTCGCCGCGCCTGTCGGCGGCGAGATTCCGCTATCCGCTCCTTTGCCAGTGCAACACGCTTTTGTGTATCGTACATGCACGCAAAACCTCCTTTCTGAAAACTCAGCTTAAAGGCCTTTCACTTATATAGGTACAAAAATCCGGAAAAACTCTCACCCGGAAAGCAGATTTTTCAAAAAAAATGAGAGCTGCTTAAAAACAGCTCCCAAAAATCACAAAATAAAGTTATATTACGATGTCAGACGGCGGGCAATCAGCTTTCCCGCTGCCAAGATCATTACAGGCAGAACATAGGCAGCATACTGCACTGCGCCGCCGTAAGCGATCAGCAGATTATAGAGCGCGTGAAACGTGATGGCTGCTCCCAGCAGACCGCAGGTTCCGGCAATCTTCAGCCAGGTCCGCTGCCACACATACGCGAGGCCTCCGCCTACAATGGCTCCGCAGATCACATGCATCGCTCCTGTTCCGATCCCCCGGAAAAAAATAAAGGAAAAATGTCCGGCTCCATTTTGGATCAGGTAGCAGATATTTTCAAAGGTGGCAAAGGAAAGAGCTGTGATCACAGCGGAGATTTTGATCTGTTCCGTCTTTGGCTCAAATATCAGAAGATAAAAGAGCAAAGGCAGAAGCTTCATGACCTCCTCCACCACCGGGGCGATCTCCGCAGTGGCGGCAAAGGTATCCGCACCATAAAGTGCAGCGAAAAAGGTATTGATATAAGCGGAAAGAAGACACGCCCCCATTCCTGCAAGGCAGAACAGAAAGAATTTTGTCTGCCGTTTTCCCATGCACAGGGCGGCGATCAGTAACGGCGATGCCATACAGATAAAAACATTTTCAATATACGTCATTCCTGCACCGCCTTTCCCATTGCCGGCAGCAAAGCGAGCAAGCAGCCTGCCAGCAGAAGATCAAACCAGCAGTATGGGCTGAAAATGGAATCTCCCGGCCAGAAGCAGCCGGAAGTCCAGAGGGCATATTCTAATGTCACATAGCAAAGGACACAGATATGAAAATATTTCATACTATTTGCAGTTCCCCTCTGCCTTCTGGCATAGGCAAGTCCCCGGATAGAAAAACAGGAAACAATGATCATCATACCGCACCAGAGCAGATTGGAGAGGATATCTCCAAATGTGCAGTAAAACATGCACAGCGGAACACCGATCAGGACGGCACTCAGGGCCTTCCTGCACGGAAATCTCCTTTCTTCTGCCGAAGAAAGCGCGTATTGCAGCATGGAAAGGAAAATGACACTTGCTACCCAGCCGAACTCTGACACATAAAAGACCTGCGGTGTTTTGGAAAATAAGAGCAGATACATCGTCCAGTAGAAGGATCCAAGGAAGAAACAGCCATAAAAGCAGGTCAGCAGGAAATACTCCTGTTTCCGGCTTTTCAGATACCGGATACCGCCCAGGAAAAAGCCCAGCAGGGTAACCGCGGCTTGCAAGAGGTTACTGATGACTTCCATCTGCATTTTCCCCCTTTTGCTCCCCTGTCTGTTCTTCTTCGTTCAGTCTACGGATGCGGAAACATAACACTGTCACGCACACGCCGAGAACAAAAGCGAGCAGTCCGACCACGATATATCCAAGTGCGGTGCTGCCGCCTAACATCGTCGCCGCTGTTTCCAAGCCAGAGGAAGTTCCCTTCTCGATCCGGCTGACAGTATCAGGCATGGAAAGGGAAACACCTACGATCACCGCAAGACATGCGGCCACGCAGCAAACTGCTGCAGCCCATTCTCTCCGCAGTCTTTTTTTGTATTCTTTTTCCGCAATACGACGTTTTACTTCCGAGATCCGTTCCTCATTACTTCGCATTGGTAATTCCCTCCCGCTCCAGTAATCCACGCAGACGCGCTTTTCCCCGGTATACCATATTGGTGATCTGCTTCTCACTTTTTCCCATGACCTCAGCGGCCTGCCGATAGCTCATTCCCTCAAAATAGGTTAGATAAAGAGCTTCCCGGTAATCCGCCTTCAGCTCATCCATACAGATATGCAGGATCTGATCCCGTTCCTTTGTCCGAATGACCTCTTCCACCAACGTCTTTCCATCCGGCTCTTCCGTCAGGTCATCGAGGCTGAAGAAAAGCCGATGTCTGCTTTTATGGCGCAAAGCCATGTGCCGCGCTGCTTTATACAGGTAAGCCTTAAGACCGCCGTCCCGGATGCGTGGCTTTTTTGTGAACAGATAGGAAAAGACTTCGATCATCAGGTCCTCCGCTTCGTGGACATCATGCAGATAGCCATTGATGTATAGGGTCAGCGGGTTACCGTATTTTCTCATTAAAGCCTCAAGTCCTGCTTCATCGCCGCGCAGATACTGTCTGTAAAGTTCTTCATCAATGACCATGCTGTTCATTTCCTTCTGTCTGAAATACTATACACAGTATATGTGGGCATCGGCATAATTTCAAGTCCTATTTTACTTCAAACTTCGCCCCGTGCTCCAGCTCATCCCCGTCCATATGACAGATCGCGTCGATAATATAATTCCGGTATGTTGCGTTCCCGTCCTGCGGTGTCAGCCGTTTATGGGCGATCTCCCCCGCGAGTCCCATGGCGCAGACTGCCGCTGCTGCCGCCTCGAGCGGATGATCCTGATTTGCAGTCACAAATGCGGCTGTAAGAGCAGAAAGCTGGCAACCGGTTCCCGTGATGGAGGACATCATCGGATGGCCATTGTAGATGCAGTACGCTTTTTTTGCGTCCACCACGATATCAATAGCGCCTGTGACCGCGATCACAGCCCCTGTCCTCTCCGCAAATTTCTTCACGAATGCCACCACCTCATCAAGGTTCTCTTCGGTTACACGGTCTGCGATATCCGCATCCACGCCCTTTGTGGTCCCTGTTCCCACTGCAAGCGTCTTGATCTCAGAGATATTTCCGCGGATCACGGTGAATTTTACCGTTTTTAAGAGTTCATTTGCCGTCGATGTCCGGAGTGTCGATGCTCCGACGCCCACCGGATCCAGCACTGCCGGATGTCCCAGCTCATTGGCCCGCATTCCCGCGATCTTCATGGACTCGATGGTACGGCTGTTCAGCGTACCGATATTGATATTGAGGCCTGCGCAGATCGTCTGGATCTCCGCGACCTCCTCCTTGTCGTCCGCCATGATCGGGGAAGCCCCGCAGGCCAGAACCATATTTGCGCAGTCATTGACCGTCACATAGTTCGTAATATTGTGGATCAGCGGGCTCTTCTCCCGCACCTGATCAAACATCTGTTTTAACATGCTTCTCTCTCCTCTACTGTCCCATTGCTTCCTGCATCCCTGCAAGGATATTGGCTTTCTTTAAGCTGTAGATCAGCACACCGCTGATCACTGCACCTCCCGCAGTTGAAACAAGGAACGGGATCACATATGCGTAAAATGCCAGACCTGCCGCGCTCTTTCCCATAAGAAAGACCGCTACCGGATAGGCCGTAAGTCCGCCAAGAACAGATGTTCCAAATACCTCACCGATCAGTGTCGCCGGAATATTCTGTGTCTTCTGATACACAAGCCCGCAGATCAGCGCGCCGAACATACTGCCCGGGAATGCCATCAGGCTTCCAAGTCCCAGAAGATTCCGGATCAGCGCCGCCGCGAATGCCGCACCCAGTCCGTATCCCGGTCCTAAGAGGACTGCACAGAGAATATTCACCATATGCTGTACCGGGGAACACTTGCTCCCGAATACCGGGAATGAAAATAAGCTTCCTGCCACTGCGACAGCACAGAAAACGGCTGCCACCGCTAATTTTTTCGTATTTGTCTGTTTCATGTTTTATTCCGCGTGACCGGTCCTTCCTTCGGACCGTCACACATTCCTCCTTTGAAAATTTTCCGCAGCCGCAAAGCTTCCCTGCGCAGCTGCATTTTTAGGAAACGTCTGTACGACAACAGCGCTTCCACAGGCGAAGTACCATGTACTCCACATAAAAATGTACAGTTCCCCTCTCCGGATCACTGTATGGAAGGCGGTCGATGCTTACTGGCATCCTCTCACGCCGGAACACGGCTTCCCATCGCTGATCTCATACATGGCCCAGGGCGCTCCCCCTCGGCCCGCCGCCTGCTGGCGGATCCCGTTTCCTCCTTTCCCAAAGTATGGTTTTTGTTACTTTTTTTCTGCCACCTGTTTCGGAAACACAATAATCCCGAACTTTTTAAGTCAGATGACATAAAAACAGGAGACACCCATCGCGGCATGTCCCCTGTAAAAATTCACATCATGACTTCCTACGGCGGCATTATCCGCATCAGGTTAAAGGGTCGAAGTTCGATTACTTCCTCTCAGCCCGCCAACGAGCTCCCCTGTTTTTTGTAAGACTTATTATAGCGCATCTTCGAAAATTTGCAAGTAAAGAATTTCCTATTTTTCTTTTTCCTTCTTTATCCGCACGTCCTGATCCATCTGAGCTTTCGCCTTTCTCGCAACCTTCCCGGCCGTACTCATCGTACTGCCCCGGACGATCATTCCATTTCCAAAACGCCTGCGGATATCGTCGAACGCCTCATCTGCTTTCTTCTGTTTTTCCCGTTCATCAGGATTCTCAAACAGGGAGATCTGTCTGAAATCATCCGTTGTAAGATCTGTCAGCGCCATTCCGATCAGTCGCAGAGGCTCACACTTCCAACATTCATATAACAGTTTTTTCACCTGCGCAAAGATCTCATCCGTCACATCCGTGGGATCCTCAAAAGCTCTCTGATGTGACCTCGTCTTAAAATCCAGTGTCCGATAGGTCACCGCCACACAGCTGCACTTTTTCCCGTCTCTGCGCATCCTTGCAGCCACCACATCACACTGGGCAAGCAGAAGCGCCAGTGCCTGCTCATACGTCACAAGATCCTCTTCCACGGTCGTCTCCGCGCTGTAGCCCTTCGCTTCCTCCCGCTCCGCACGCACCGGGGAATCGTCGATGCCGTTGGCATACCGGTAAAGCTGATGCCCGGCCTTTTCTCCCAGGATCCGCTTAAGCTCAGCTTCCCCGCTCCGCGCCATATCTCCGATGGTCTTAATTCCTTCCTGTAAAAGTCTCTGCTCCGATGCCTTTCCAAGGAACAGAAGATCCCGCACCGGAAGCGGCCACATTTTTTTCGGGATCTCAGGCGGAAAAAGCGTATGAACCTTATCCGGCTTTTCAAAATCCGATGCCATCTTCGCTAACAGCTTATTCGTTCCGATCCCGACATTCACCGTAAAGCCCAGCTCATCCCGGATCTTATCCTTGATCTCGTGGGCCACCACCACCGGATCCGGATAGATCAGATGGGTACCGGTCATGTCGAGAAACACCTCGTCGATCGAAAAGGACTCCATCGCAGGCGCATAGGATGCGCAGATCTCCTTAAACGCCCGGGAACATCTCTGGTACAGCGCAAAATCACCCGGCACACACACGAGATCCGGACATTTCCGCAGTGCCAGGGCCACAGGTTCCCCTGTTGTCACCCCGTATTTTTTCGCCGGGATCGATTTCGCCACAACGATGCTGCGCCTTAGCTTTGGGTCCCCGCCGATACAGGACGGGATCTCCCGAAGATCCGGCAGCCCCTCCTTTACACGCTTCGCCGCCTCCCAGGAGAGGAAGGCGCTGTTCACATCCACATGAAATATCAACCGTTCCATACTGTTTTCCTCATACCAGAACTTTCTAAGACTTCCGTCTCCTCATTCGTCAGGCACTGCAAAGGAAACCTTTCTATAATCATGCCTCAGCTCATCCTGCCGCACTGCCTGCTCACGCGCTTTTTTCTCTCATGATCCAGAAAAACGTGCATGTAAATATAATTCCCTTTACGATCGACGTGGACGTAAGCGCCCACCAGATTCCGTCAAGCCCCATGATACCGCTAAGAACGATGGCAAGCGGTATTCTGGCACTCGTGAGCACAATACTGATCACGCTGCAGAGTCTCGTTCTTCCGAGTCCCGACAGTGCTCCGATCGTCGTCAGCTCCACGCACATAAATGCCTCGCTGAATCCGATGATCACGAGATAGCCCACAGCTGTCGCAACCGCCTTCGGCTCATGAAAGAAGATATCCGCGATCGCATTTGGGAAACAGATAAATACGGCAGAGACCAGCACTCCCCAGATTCCGACCGTCCACAAGGATACCTGATATCCTTTCCGGACGCGTTCTCTCTCCCCTGCCCCATAGTTCTGGGCCACAAACGCGTTTAACGCCGCCGCGAAGCCATCAGCCGTATTCCAGGAGATCGATTCGATCTGACCGCCGACCCTCTGCGTTGCCACTGCCTCCGCACCGTATCCGGACACCATTCGCGTCAGGATCATGGAAATTCCACAGTATGCCATGCCCTGAATCGCGGTTGGAATTCCGATCCTGCAGATCCCCCTTAAAAATTCAGCCGGGATCTTCGCAAAAAGCCTGGTTCCTTTTAACACATTCTCCTTCTTCCGCGCAATGATCCCAAGGATCATGATACTCATCACGATCGCCTGGGCCGTCACCGTAGCGATCGCCGCCCCGGTTACACCCAGTCTCGGAAATGGCCCCGGTCCGAGGATCAGGACCGGATCCAGGATCATGTTTGTCATGAGTCCGATAAGATTTGCCATAAACGGCGTTTTTGAGTCTCCCTGAGCTGTATAGAGTCCCGTGAGTGTCAATGTCAAAAATGAAAATACAATCAGTCCGCAGGCGATCTTTGTGTAAGCCAGCGCTGCCGCCTGGGCCTCCACATCCTCAAGTCTGAAAAATCCTACCATCTGATTGACAAATATGAGACAGAGGACCGCATACGCGATTCCCATTGCCGCTGAAAGCTGCACTGCAGCCTGGGCAAATCCGTGGGCTTTTTCCCGGTCTCCGCGCCCGATACATTGTGCCACCTGAACCTGTCCGCCCATTCTCGCCATGGACGCCAGCCCCTGCGAAAGCCAGGTAAACATTCCCCCGACGCCGACTCCCGCTACTGCCTTTGATCCCAGAAGGCCGATCCACGCCATGTCCGTAATGTTGTAAAGCGTCCCCAGAAATGCCGATGCCATGATCGGGACAGCGAGCTTCACCAGGGTCTTCATAATAGGCCCCTTTGTTAAATTTCCTTCCATACCCCAAATTCCCTCATTCGTTTTATTTTTCGCTGATCCAGTATCTCTATTATACATGGTTTCCTGCAGAATTTCATCTATAAAAAATTTCGCAAGCTTCCCGCTCGGCTCCTTAAGCCTGTACCGCCGTTGGCTATTCTCAGACTTTTTTCCACTTTGGGGAAAAAGATTTCATTTATTATTTTTTTGCCTTGCAAAAATAAAAAGAACGATTAATAAAGTGACCGGGAACAATAGTCCAACTCCCATACCTGCACGGATATTGTCTATAATTAACGGTAAATCCGCTTCTATTTTATCCCCCTCCATCATTATTTCACTTTCATTTAACCATTTAAATTTCATCTTCTTTCAATTCACCTTTAACAGAATTTATGCATCTTTTATAATGACAATGTGTTGATATTAGACGTGTTTTTGAGTATACTATACTTGAATGGAGGTGTTTTGTATGGCAACAACTAATTTAAATATTCGTATAGACAAGGCAATCAAGGATCAGGCGGAGGAAATCTTCAATGAACTTGGTCTGAATATGACAACTGCTGTAAATATGTTCCTGAGAACCGCTATCCGTGAGCATGGTATTCCTTTTGAATTAAAACTGGAAGTACCGAATAATACTACAACCGCTGCGATTGAGGAAGGACGGAAAATGCTGTCTGATCCTTCTGCACCGAGATATTCCAATATGGATGCTTTGAAGGCGGCACTTGAAGTATGAAATATGATGCGTAGTTTACCAATCAGTTTAAAAAGGATTTGAAGCTTGCCAAAAAGCAAAATAAGAATCTGGATAAGCTGTTTGAGGTAATCGATATTCTGGCGAATGGCGGTACGCTGGATGCAAAACACAGGGATCATGACCTTACAGGAAACTACAAAGGTACTCGTGAATGTCACATCGAACCGGACTGGCTGCTTATTTATGAGATTCGTGGAGATGTTCTTGTTTTGATGCTTTTTCGCCTTGCTTCACATTCTGAGCTGTTTAAGAAATAAGTACAAATCGAAATTTGTAAATCTCAATAGAATAGCAGTTTATTAGCATCGGTCAGAGAAATCTGGTCGGTGCTTTCTTTATGCTCGGCAGCAATGCCGGGCAACCCTGAGCAAAAGGAATTGCCATCCCTTTGGAATCTCAGCCCGCTTTGAAATGAGTACCCACAAATGGGAAATGGTTTGTGGGCATTCATTCCAAAACGAAATAATCCCCAGAGCTTCATCCGGGAAGAAGATGAAGTTCTGGGGATTTTCAAGAATGCATGAACTGAGTAGGGAGCCTATCTCAGTATCATATGAATGCATTAATTCATTGGATGAACCTAAGAAACCCATGAGCCGCTTAAACTACAAAATTCCTATTTTTTTCTGACGGCAGACCTGGATTTCCTCTATGGATGGCAATGCTGGAATTGCGCCGCCCCTCGTTGCAGTGAGGCTTCCTGCGGCATTTGCAAAGTCCACTATTTGGCTCAGGTCACCAAGGAATAATTCCTCTTCAGGCAGGTCTTTCAACGACCAGAGCATTGCGCCGACAAACGCATCCCCTGATCCTGTCGTATCGATAGCTTTCACAGGGTATGTAGGAATCAGCTGCGCGTGGGTTCGGTTACGGTAGAATGCTCCCCTCTCTCCCAGCGTTACCAGCACCAGAGAAGGTCCCTTTTCCATCAGGATTTTGGAACCCGCCTCCAGATCGGCTGTTCCGGTAATCAGCAGCAGTTCTTCCTCAGATACCTTCAAGATATCTGCCAAAGCAATACCTCGCATGATTTGTTCCCGTGCATCTGCCTCCGTATCCCAAAGTAGCGGTCTGTAGTTTGGATCGAAACTGATTCTCTTAGCTTGCTGCTTTGCATAGGCCGCAGCATCAAGACATGCACTGCGGCAAGGTTCATCAGTCAGAGACACTGATCCAAAATGGAATATCTTACACTGGTCGATTAGATCTCTGCGAACCTCCGATGCTTTCAGCATTAGATCCGCTCCCGGTTTTCTGTAGAAAGAAAAGGATCGGTCTCCCTGTTCATTCAGTTGAACAAATGCCAGCGTTGTCGGAATAGAGTTGTCTTCTACCAGACCGGCATCATAGATGCCGCATTCTGTCAGTGTCTGCCGCAGATAACGGCCGAATCCGTCTGCACCAACTTTACCAAGGAAGGCAGAGGTTCCTCCCAACCGGTTGTTCATAGCCAACACATTGGCTGGCGCACCACCGGGATTCCGGGCGAACATAGCGATTCCCTGCTCATTTACTCCGCTGGGCGTAAAATCAATCAGGATTTCCCCCAGTGCAACAATATCGATCATTCATGTCACTCCTTTGTAAATTCCTCTCGAAATAAGCGGTATGGTTTCCCACCTGTCTGACCTCAGAAAGGGGAGTGAATCAGTACAGAGCACCAACCAGATTAATCAGGAATCTAGCCGGTTGTGAAACCAGATAGTCCTGCTTATATGCGGCAACAAAATCCCAAACCTCTGGGTGTTCTCCAAAGGAGAAAAAGCTGATTTTGTCGGCAGTCTCATGTTTCTCAATGCGGAAACTGCTGGCAAATGCCACACCGTATTCCTGTGCCACCAGGGACAGAACGGTATCAATGGTACTCAGTTCCGCAATTCTGGGAGAAATCGCATGACTTTCCAGAATTTCCGAAGCCAGCTGTCCCAGCCGCATTTTCTTTTTCAGAGTAAGGAAACAGTCGTTTTCAAGATACTTCAAATCAATCCACGGATATTTTCGCCCGGGTTCGTTTTTGGAAAGCAGCTCATAGTGGCCGTTTTTCGGGGCACACAGTACAATTTCCTCCTGAGAGATCAACTCACAGCAAAACCGTTTTTGCGTGAACCTGCTTTTTTCAGACATGGTGAAAAAAGCAATTTCAATGGTCCCGTCACTGAGCATACGCTCCAGTGTGTCCACATCTTCCTCAAAAATCCGAAGCTCATAATCCGGAAACTGCTTTCGGAAATCCGGTAAGATCATGGGCAGAATGGTATGACCGCGTCCAGGGGTAATTCCCACGGACAGTTTTCCGTGATCGACCTCCTTCAACGCATCCAGTTCCTTTTCCAGTTTCTGCTGGAGTTGCAGGATACTGCGCGCTGTTGCCAGATAAAGTTCCCCTGCGTATGTTGGGATCAGCTGCCGTTTTCTTCTTTCAAACAGAGGAAGCCCCAGCTCATCCTCTAGCTTCAGCAGGAATCTGCTGAGAGCCGGTTGGGAAACAAACAGGCGATCCGCTGCTTTTGATAGTGTTTTCTCCTGGGCAATCACAATAACATACTCGATTTCTCTGCGATCCATGGCGCGCTTCCTTTCCTGTTGTCGGGAAATCCCGTTGTTGGCTATATTATAGCAGAGGAAGCACCGTTCTGACAGCCGCCCGGAGAACTTTTTTCTCGTTTTCGATTTGCATGGAATTGATGGCAATGACCGCATTCTTCCTGGGGACGACCACACAGTACTGACCATACTTTCCGTCCGCGCGGAACATTCCATCAGGCATCATCCAGAACAGGAAACCATAGTCGGTGCCAATTTCGTCATCGCCTTCATCGGAGACAATATGGCTGCGGGTTGCTTCTTCCACCCACTGGGCAGGAATCAGCTGTTTTCCGTTCCACTGACCCTTCTGCAGGTACAGCAGCCCCAGCTTGGCAAACTCGCTGACATTCAGCTGCAAGCCGCCGGCGCCAAAGGTGTTGCCCAAGGGGTCCTTCTCGCATTCCGGACGGGAAATTCCCAGGGGCTCAAACAGCCGGGGCATCAGATAGTCCACCAGCGACATCCCGGTTTTTCTCTGCACCAGAATGCCCAGAAGATAGGGACCTGCGTTGTTATATTGGAAAACGCTGCCCGGCTCATGAACCACCGGAGCCTTCAGCACAAATTTTACCCAGTCCTTCTCCACCATCTTGGGACGCATGGCTCCCATCAGCATGGGGCTTTCAAAGCCCATGGACATGGTAATCAGATGGCGGAGCTTCATTTTTTTCAGATTCTCACTGGGATTTTCCGGTGCGTCCTCCGCAAAGTGATCCAGAACATAATCATCCATGGAGAACAACCCTTCCTGGGCAGCGAAGGCGCAGGCGGTGGAGGTGAAGCTCTTGGTGCCGGAATACTGGTTCTGACGCTGCTCGGGCTCCGGCTGGTAGTACGCGATCAGCTGTCCAGCCTGAAATACACGCATTCCCCGCACAGCCAGATTCTCAGAGGTAACAGCTGCCTCAAAGGCAGAAAGATCAAGTTGACGCATAGTAACACTCCTTTGTTTGTTAAGATAGCTGCCCCTGGAATCCCCTGAGGCAGCCGTAACGGTTGTTGCGGATTATACGGGAATGATGCCGGTGACGAGAACGAAGGCCAGCATGGCACTTGCCAGAACGAATGCCCACTTGTAGGAGAAGGCGATATGATCCTTCAGTTCCACATTGGTCAGGCCAAGGCCCATGTAAGTAGCAGCAGTCATGGGCATGATGTAAATGGCAGGGCCAAAAGTAATCAAGAAGGCTGCGCCCACAGCAGCGGCAGGGATTCCGTAGACAGACACAATCTGGTTGACAATGGGCAGAATGCCATAAGTCAGGGCATCACCGTGGATGAACATACTCAGCGGGCTGTTGACAGCGGCAAACAGCACGTGCAGATGGGGAGCCATGCTCTCGGGCATGGCGGACAGAACCATCTGAGTCATGGCGTCCAGCATGGGGCTCTTGCCCATGATGCCGATAAGAACACCGGAAGCCAGTGCCGTGAAGGCCATGGTCAGAGCATCGGTGGCGTGGGCCTTGACACGCTCCATCTGCATCTTCTGGGAGGGATAGTTGACCGTCAGGCCGATGGCCAGAGCAATCATAAAGGTGATGTGTGTTGCCACCTTGGTCATGGTCAGCATCAGCACAACCGCCACGATCAGGGCAATGTTGAACCAGAACAGCTTGGGACGGTGCAGTTCATTCACTTCGGCGACAGTTTCCACGCTGACGGTCTCCGCCTCGGCGGCAGGGTTGTAGCCCGCTCCACGCTTTTTTTCATTCCGGGAGAGCAGGACACACAGGCCAAGGATCAGAACAATTCCGACAACCTGTGCGGGGATGCAATACCTCCAGATCTCAGAGGTGCCGACTTCCAGCGCGGCGGCGGTGCGTCCGCAGGGGCCACCCCAGGGCACGATATTCATAACGCCCATGGTCAGGGTTGTGATGCACAGCAGGTTGATGGGCCGCACATTCATTTTCTTATAAATAGGAAGCAGAGGAGGGATGCAGATCAACAGGGTGGTTGCACCGGAGCCATCCAGATGGCCAATGAAGGCAATCAGCACCGTGGCAAACATCAGCAGTGTAATGTTATTGCCCACCAGTTTCAGAACCTTGCCCACGATCACATCGAAAACACCGGCATCGTTCATAACACCGAAGAACAGAACCGCGAAGATAAACAGGATTGCCGTGGTCGCCACACCGGACACGCCGGAGGCAATATATCCGCTCATCTCCTCAGCGGTAAAGCCGACAGCAAAGCCAACGATGATGGGAAGGAGAATGAAAACCACCGCAGGTGTACTCTTTCCCCAGAGCAGCAGGGCTACGATCAGAATCATCAGAGCGAAGCCTGCAAGACCTAAGTATGACATATCTTTCTTTCCTTTCTCTTTTTGTGATTTGTTTCGTTCATCAATTACCGCGGTTATCTAGATGCTTTCATTATACCGGGTGCAGGAAAAATTATCCAATACCCAAAAAATCCGGTTTGTATAATCAAATGTTATACAAAAAACGCTTTTGTGCAGTTTTCCCAAGATGTCCATGGCGATGCCGGGATGAACGGGAATACCGCCGTATGCTGTCTGTATCAGGCAGCCTGCGGCGGTATTTTTACCAATACTACATACTTTTCCCGAAGAGAACACGGGTTGTAATCTGAATAAAGTCCCGGAGGTACTTGGGCATAAATTACTCCTTACTGTGGCAGGCGTAGAGATGGCGGTAGTTTTCGTAATCTTTCAAAGGGTAAAACTCCCCTCGTTTTCTGCGGATAAACTCATCTATATAGATATTGGACATCAGCATACAGGCACCGGAGGCAACCGCCACCCGCTTGCCCACCTCCAAAGTGTTTGTCTCCAGCAGTATCTTGGGATGAAAGCCAGAGCGATAGAAGAGCTTGTCCTGCACTACCCGGATGGAATGCCCTTCCCGCATCGGCACAAAAGTCTCTCTCCACATCCGCCAAGGTGATGGGGGGCCGGACTCGATGCGGGCCACGATCCCAGTGTCTCTGGCATCCAGAATGCTAATGGTTTCCTGCTCGATAAGCTGCTCATAGACCAGATTGGTGCCGGTGGATTCCATGGCGACGAAGACCAGGTCAATGGTCCCCTTTTGCAACAGCTCCTCCAGGCTGGCAGAACCCCGTTCCGTCAAATCCAGAGTGACCTTGGGATACTTCTGCCGAAAAAGCAGGAATGACCTTGGGCAGAATCTGCATGGATCGCTGCACACTGATGCCCAACCGCAGCCGACCCGAGTGGTCGGCTTTGATTTCCCGCAGCTGCTTTTCCAGCTGGTCGTTGACAGCCAGTATAGCATCTGCTGCCGCCAGATACATCTCGTCGGCATAGGTCACACGAAATAGGGAGCTGTAGCGGGTATGCCGATATTTTGTAACACTTTTATAATTCAAAATCATTATAAATACTGCTACCAAATTTGGTATTATATCGGCCACCGATTTATTTTGGGTAGTTTGCGGTTTTGAAGCCCATCTATGATTTTTGATATCATCATTATACTTTACGAATGCCTGTGCCTCTTGCTTAGTCAATTCAGGCTCGTTTCTGGTTTGTTATGTCTTGGATTATAGTATGGTCTACTCTGTGCTTCTTTCAGCTTTGACTTATAATCTGCAATATTCTTCTTGTATTGGACCAACATTTTATGCAATCGTGTACTTTGACTTATCTGCAGATTACATGCATATTCTAATACTTTATTTCTTTCCGTCTCATCCAAATAATCAAGAATTCCATCCGGCCACTCAGGTATGTTGTCCGCTTTTTTCTGCGGTAAATCTTCCTCGACCGCTACGTCCAATTCTTCTGTTGCGTCAGTATGCACTTTCTCTACTACTTCTTCTCTACCCTGTAAACTACACTACCAGCTTATAATACCTCAGTGCCTCCATGATATATTCCCTTTTCTCTGGAGTACATTATTTTATCTCAGGAGCCTCTTTCTTTGAAACATTATAATTAGGACGCATATCCAATTCACAATCCCGTTTTATTTCTGCTATATAAGCAGTATGCACCTTCACCCCATGCTTCTCCATGATATACTTTTTGATATTCTCATAAGTTGGTTTCTGTTCCTTATACTCCTTATGCATATCAGGACTAATAGGAACTTCCATCTCAACCTGGAAGTCTCTCTTTTTCTTTCCTAAGTCACTTTTTTAGTTAAAAGAGCTACCGTCTCAACTGTATTACCACTTTCCCACAAAATCTAACCTTGACAATACCATCCACAAATATCATTTAGCGAACATGCATCTCTTATTATATTTATTTCAGATGAATAATAACCTGCATCCATTAATGAATCCTAAACTCATCCAAAATAACAGCCGCCTGCTCATAATTTAAATTGATCAATATTTCAAGTATATCTTCATATGCTTCAATAAGTTCTTGATCCTGTTTAATTTTATCACTATATGTAATAAAGGATTTAAGGATAACCAACTGTACTATTGCTTCTTGTTCTCTTATTGATTTTTTAAATTTATTTACCTCAGATTTTGCATTTTGAAAGCTATTTCTAATAGAAATTAATATTTCTGGCAGCAATTCATCCATATGCATTTGGTAAATCGTTCTCAACAGTTCCTTTATGTGATATTTTCCATACTTTGTAAATTGCTTATTCAAAAATTGCTTATCTACGTATGAATAATTTGTTTTGATTTTACTCCAGTCTCCCGTGCAATATCTCGTTACAGAAAGCATAAGAGATTTATATAACTGTATTCGAACATACTCCTCATCAATGTCATTTACTTTTTTCTCAATATATAGAATTTTCTTTTTACATATATTTCTTCTTTTTGAGTCAACATATGAGTCAAAAAATTCACATAAAAAATTGCCAAAGATATCTTGATAGAACTCAATTGTATCTGTTGTAAATTTTGTAAAATCAATCTCTTCAAATAATATATCGATTGCCATTTTTGCATCATCTTGGGTTTGAATCATTTCCCGCTGAAACAGCTCTATGATTTCATGTTCTTGGTAAACATCAAAAATTTCGTGAGCATTATAATTTCTTTTAGTATATTTCCAAATATCAATCACACATAGCAAAATTTCATGAATAACCATTCTAAAAGATTCATTCGTAAAATTTAGGCCGCAATTTGCAACATAGCATATTGTAGATATATCATAGTTACTCATATCAAAAACATCTATCTCTAAAGATTCTTCCTGCAGCAGATACCTATCTATTATCTCCTCTTCGCGACTAGTATAACAATTTCCATCATCATCTTTGATATAATGATCTATTCCTGACAACTTAGGTTGCATATTAGGATTAAATATAAACTCCTTATCTTTCTTACTCACTTTCAAATAATTAGCATTATATTTTTGATGTTCCATCTGATCTTCAGATAATTTAATAATTGTATTAAATACCGCTTGTGCCAAAGTCTCGTGATTAGCTAAATATCTCTTCACGTATTTAGCCATTTCATCAATAACACCATGTTGCCCCTTATACATCAAACAATCCAACACAATTTTCTTTATTTTATTTTTTATCCCAATAGCAACGTCATTTTCCAATTGATTCAATAAAACTGGCATAAGTGCAGTATCTGCCAAAAAGCTTCTATTAGAAAACAATTTCTCTATTCCGTTAATCCATATTGTGCAAAACTTTTCCCTTTTCTCATTTTCTAATTCTTGATGATTTATTGCACTAGCAATTAAAAGTATCAAAAGATTTTCATATTGAAATGCCATATCAGTATCCTTCATCAATTCTAAAATAACTTTAATTGCATCAAGAGTTGATGGCAAGTCAATCTGCCCAGACACCTTATTATCATTACACTTTTTAATCGCCGCATTTAATCTCTGCTTAGGTTTATTGAATTCTTCTTGTCTTAGAACAATTTTTTCTGCTTCCCCTGATATTTGGGGTTCTAACATAATTATATTGTCGGTTATCTTGGTTGCTTTTGCACCACGCATATCCATTTTTTGAATCTGTAAATAGTCCTGTGCATTTTCTGCATCATTTTTTATAATTGAATATAAATAATCAAGAATTCCATAGCATTTATCCTGAACCATTGAATCAAAATATATCTGTGTATGAGATACATATTCTTGTATACTCAAATCACATTTTTTATCCAACTCATATCTATCTTTAAGCTCAGGTATCCCCATGGTCTTAAGAATTTGCCTTTCGAGCAACTCTTTTGTCGGATTTTTTTTGTATAACATATATCTTGTGGTATCCCAATGAACAAGTTCTATGCTTGTAGCCAAATCCAAAGCATAACCCGGTAATTCGTTTTCAAAGTGCATTCCTATACTCTCAATGATTGTAAGCAATACTATATTATTTGATTTTGAATAAATAGTTTCTTTGACATAATTTGCAAATGCAACAGTGAATTCATGATCCTTTTTACAAATCTCCAAACTGCTTATTATAGCCTCTTTAAGACAAAAAATAACATCTCCTATTAAGGTAGGTACATTGTGATCTCTAATCCCTGCAAGCCACATGTTTCCATTTCCCCAATATTCCTTTATTGCATTACTCTCACTAATTTTTACTTTGATTTTTATTACATATTCAGGATTATTAGTTGCATATTCTAATATTGCCCTATTTATAAATTGAATTGCCCAATGAAATCCCACTTTAAAATTCAATCGAAACAGATTCCATAAAAATGCATTCTCGTACACTGTTCTATATAAATAATTATAATGTTCAGCTTTCTCACTTAATCCATATTCAAAACCCTTAGACAGTCTATCGGCTCTATAGAAATCAAATTCCTCTGCATCTACTTTTCCACGTAACCATAGTATATCAGCTATCGAACACAATTCGCTTGCTAATCCAGTTACCAAAGCAGGATAAGCATTCTTCAATGTCCATTCCATAATATCTTCTGACTTACGCATACTTTTTCTATTTCCATTAATATAATTATTAATCAATGTATTAAAAAACTTTTTTAACCACTCTTCTGAGTTATCTGCCATTCGATAAAGTGCTTCCAAGCAAGACGATATTTCATCTATGATTTTATAATAGTTTTCTTGCTCAGATTCCTGCAACGAATATTCCACATAATATTCCATCATAGCGCATGCATCTGACGCAATAACTGCCACTTTATCTTCTTGTTTCGCATAATCCAAGCATAACTTAACTATATCATCTCTTTCGATTATATTTTTCTTATATATTTCTTCGTTTTTCAAAAGTCGAATAATACATGGTCTTCCATTACCAATTGGGGACAATTTCATTTGTGGTGATTCTTGTCTAATATGTAATAACTCACCTTCAAATGCGAACAAATTAATATTCTTCACAAAGTCGAACAACATGCCTTGTTCCAGAATCTCCGACCCTTGTTCTTCGAAATAATTATCACAAAACCTTGACTTAACAATTCCAATTTCTGTTTGCCTTTTCCAACTTTGCGGAATCTCATCAGAAAAAGTAAGGCTATATAAAAACTTATCTCTATTTACCTGTATAAACATTTTATTTGAAATCCAAATCTGATACCGTCTATACACACATCGCCCAAGATTTTCTATTTCATCATAGAAGGTCTTATACTTCCCTTTGCACAAATCAAAAGCTTTATCAAAATAATGTTCAAAGCAAATATCCTCGAAAATATCATATTTCAGTCTAATATAATCTCCTTGTTGAGCAATTACACCTTCTGAAAGCAATGCATGCATTATGTCTCTATCTATATCGTCCTTATGAATACCCAACATAAATTTTCTAGCTCTTTCAAACACAATCTTCTCAACAGTTTCAATAACTTTGTTACTGAGTATGCCATACATTCGAGATTTTTCCTCCAAACATATTATGTTTTTCCAAATATATTCTCTTAGAGAATTTTCATCACCTATATTATCAATATCCATCGAATTACTAACTATCAAGTTTATATAAAAGGGCGATTTTAATAAATCAACATATGAATTTGTTTTATACATTTTATGAATAATCGGATATTGCTTCATAAGCAATGCAAGTTCATCTTCTGTTATATCGCCAACTTCATAAATTTTTATTGAAAAATTTGTTTCCAGTTTAATAAAAGCATTTTTATCACTCGTTCTACAAGATGTTACTATGTACACATTTTGATATTCTTCCGCCATATCATACAAATACTGTAATAATTCAAATTTTGTTTCGGCACAGTCCGCAATAAACTCGAGAGCATCAATAAAGAATATTAATTTCTTTCCATTAATACACTCTAAAACGTCTTGGATACAGCAACCCCAAATGTCGTCAATATGACTTTCTTCCAAAAATCTTTCAGCACGAGCATATAAAACCAATTTTTCATTTTCAACATATTTTTTGCATAAAACAGATTTACCGCTACCAGCTCCACCTTGTATTGAAATATATCGCTCATTGTCTTTTGTTATTTTTTCAAGAAATTCATTTCTATCGATTTCATACTCTCCGTTAATCAATCCTTCAATATTTTTCAACCCTGAATTACTAAGTTCCAATGCACCTTTAAATTTTCTGATATTAATATTAAAGTTCTCATACTCATCCTTTAATACCTTGTATAATTTCTTCTGAAAATTAAGATCATTTTGTGATTTAGTTATAATATCATTTGTAGTAATCAAATTATCTTTAATAGTAAATGAAATACTCCCAATTTGATTATCCCCACTATACTCTCTCATCTTATCAATACTATTATTACTAAGTACAAAAAATACAATATTCTTTAAGTCCGAGCATTTTTTATCTTTTGAATCCCTTATCTTTTCCAATGTGGTTTTTATTTTTGTTGGTACATCTTGTACAGTACTTACCTGCACTAAAAGTTCTCTGTTTTCTGATATCAAATCTACATATGGATAAGTTGCCGTCTCGTCATTCAGATTACTAAACTTCTGTCCGAACCATACATTACATACCTCAATTGCAAATAACTCAAACATTTTTGCAGCATCAAATAATCCGTTTTTATTTGCCATTTTGATTTTTTCATCATATGAAGACATATATTCAATTATGAAACCCATTCTTTCGTTTGAATTCAACATATATTCAATGCTCCTTATCCGTTAGTTTCTTTTAAAATATTTACCTGAGTTCATTCTCAATTTCTTCTATCGTTGGCATAGAAGCTCTATATTCCACAGGCAATAAATTTGACAACTTATACTCAGATATTCCTATCGGTTCTTTTGAACTATTTACCGCATATTTTGCAAGGATATTATTTTTGCTTTTGCATATAATCAGACCAATTGTTTTTGCATCAAAATCTGTCTTGACCAAATCATCCACAATATTCACATATGTACCAATCTGTCCAATGTCTCTCGATGTAAAAGCTACTATTTTAACTTCAACAACAACGTAACAATGCAAATACAGATGATAAAATAAAAGATCTATTTTTTCCTCTGTTCCTTCAATCGGTATTGTATATTCTCTTCCAACAAAAGCAAACCCTTTTCCAAGTTCCATAAGAAATTTTGTGATGTTGTCCATCAATGCGTCTTTTAACTCTTTCTCACTATAATCTTCTCTGATTGCTACGAAGTCGAAATTATATGGATCCTTTGTTATTTCCTGTGCAAGGTCGCTTTGTGGTTCAGGCAATGCGTATTCAAAGTTTGAAATTGCTTTTCCCTGACGCTCATATAAATCGGTATCAAGATAATTTAAAAGTACTGCCCTTGACCAATTATTTAAAATCGTTTTCTTCACAAAAATATTGATTTTTCCCTGTCCAATTTACATTTATCAATGATAGCTCTATGATGTCCCCACGGAATCGAAAACAATTCTTTATCCGATAAATCTCCCACAAGTTGTGGAACATTTATTGAATCCTCTTTGCTCTTCAATTCTTCCACAAATTGTGGAAGAATTGGATCACTGTACAATTCATAAAATTTCTTCATATATCTGAGATTCGAACTTGATAAGCCTTGAACCCCTGGCAAAATTGTTCTCATATCTTTACTTAAATGTAACTGTTCAGAACCCCCTTCAGGTTCGTTGCCAGTTATTGTGCAAAACAGAGAATCGAAAAATCTTTTTTACTCTGATTTGCTGTTACTCTGTGGATAAAAGTGATGAATTTTTACTTGTATATCAGTCTTGTGGATAATCCTCAACTACCTACCTTTTATCCGCTTCATTTTCGTCTTTGGAGGCGATATTGAATATATTTGTAAGCATTTGCACCTTCAAATTTAATACTTATCCACCGTCATTTTGCCGAATGGATTTTTCGACAGATTCGCTTTTTTACAGCGTTTCCGCTATAATAAAAATGCAAAATCTAGCGGAAAGAAGGTGGTTTGAATGCCCGTTAACATCACAGAAGAATTCGTTCGCCAGCTTATGGCACAGATTGATTTTCTCACGAAGCAAAACAGCACATTAACAGCTACAATTGCCGAGCTGAATCAAACCATCAAAGAGCTGAAAGAACAACTAAACAAAAACTCCAAAAACAGTTCCAAGCCACCTTCCTCTGACGGTCTTAAGAAACCTGCGGTAAAAAAGAACCGAAGCCTTCGTGAATCTTCCGGGAAAAAGCAGGGCGCTCAGCAAGGTCACAATGGTGTCCATCTTTCTGTCATCTCCAATCCGGATCACACCATGGAACATATGCATTTTGACTGTAACGGATATCCTTATCGCGAGAAATGTCTGGATAAGGCTTGCATAAAAGAAACCCGTCATGAGATTGATGCGGTTGTGACTGTAGATGTCACTGCGCACAATCTTATTGAAATGCGCGAATGCCCTTTGCATGGTGGCATAAAAACAGGATCATTTCCTAAAAACATAAAAGCAACTGTCCAGTATGGCAAAAATCTTCAGGCGATGGTTGTGGCTTTCAATACGGTTGGTGCAGCCAGCATCAATCGCACTCATGAAATCCTGTCCAGTGTGTTTAATATTCCATTAGCAACGGGAACCATCAAAAACATGGTAACCCGCTGTGCGGAATCACTGAAAGATACTTATGAGCAAATCCGTCTGAAAATGATTACGCTCGGACTGATCCATTGTGATGAGACTGGTAGCCGCGTAGATGGAAAAACCTGCTGGGTTCACGTTGCATCCGATCAGAATTACACATATCTGACCATAAATCAGAAACGTGGTCAGGCTGGCATGGATGCTGCGAATGTACTGCCGCATGCCAACGGGATCATTATGCATGACTGCTGGAGTTCTTACTGGAAGTATCAAAATGTGACACATGCCATCTGCTGTGCGCATCTTCTCAGGGAATTAAACGGTGTGATTGAAAATCATCCGGAGCAGACATGGGCAGTCCGTTTTAAGAAGCTTCTGCTCGATATGAAAAAGGTGCGAGATAAAGCACTTCTTTTAGATAAGGATGAGGTCAGCTACTATCACCGCCATAAATTTGATATGGAGTATGATTCCATTATCAAAACTGCATATGGGGAAAATCCATTCCCCGAAACTCCTGCAAAAAAGCGCGGTCGCACGAAAAAGAGCAAAGTATTAAATTTGATCTGCAGACTGTATAATTACAAGGAATCAGTCTGTCTGTTTATAAAGAATCTCTGTGTACCATTTGATAATAATCAGGCGGAACGTGATCTGAAAATGGTAAAAATAAAAACCAAAGTCTCTGGATGCTTCCGAAATGAAGAAGGTGCACAGGAATATCTTACAATTATGAGTTATATCGGATCAGCTCGCAAGCACGGAATAAATGCTTTCACAGCTATCCGCGAGGCACTGAACGGAACCCCTGATATCATTTTCAACTAACTGGGTTCTGAACAGTTACACTTAAATTAACAAAAAATCCACTGCCCCACTTACTTTCAGCCGACTTTTCTACAATATCTCTTCCTATAGACCAATAGAAACCAATCATTTCCTGATTAACAGAAACAGATGCCTTAATCTGTCTCTGTTTATAGCGTTTTCCTATGTCCTCAATCCACTTCCTATACTCTTCATCCATTTTTATAAGTTGATTCATGTAAACCCTTTCAGAATTCTGTTTTTTCCCACATCTCTTTATAGGCATTGACATAAAAATTTATACATCCAGGATATGTGTATACAAATCTTCTGCACAACTTTTTATACAATTCCAGCATACTCGCATCATCTGCGAAATCTAATAAGTAATCGAGACAATGAGACAATTCTTCTTCTGATACCTCTCTGTTGCACAATTCCTCCACTATGGGTAAATATATTTCATATGCCTGCTGTCTAATCTTGTTGAGCTCAATTACCGCGCTAAATATATCATTTCCCATTCCATTTGACCTCCAAATAACTGATATAATTTCTTCAATAGTTATTATAATCAAAGCTCACAGTAAATAACATATAAATAACGCTCATATTAAATCACCCCAAAATGTTTTAATGCATCCTTTATCGCTTCTACTTTCTCCGCCGTCGGATGCCTTCTCGGCTGTTTCAACTCTTCTACCATATTAGGTGCATCATACATCGGCAATCCTAAATTTCTTTTTACCTCTGCGATATATGCCGTATGTACTTTGAAGCCATATTTTTCTTCAATATATTCTTGTATCATTTTATATGTAACCCTTGGAGCCGGCTGATATTGCTTTGCCCGCTCCGCAATTTTATCTAAAGGTACCTTTTCTTCACCTTCTCCAAATTCAACTTTCACATCTATATGGCTATCTGGTGACTTGTGGGACAAGAGCACGATGCTTTCCACATGCGGTGAAAGTTACTTCTTATACTAAATAGCGAAACCGTCACCTTTTGCGAAAAGGTTCATACCCTACTTAGGGGGATAGCCTTTACCCCTCTTCAAACAATAAATTAACCCTCCGCATGTAGTTGCATAGTCTCCATTGTTTTGCTCACTTCACTTACCAATGGTAACGTTTGTCTTTTATTCTTTGCGATATATTCCTGCATTGCTTTTACTCTGGATTTAAACTCTTGCTTAAGCTTAATATGCGGAATTTCCTGCTCATCATACGATTGAATATATTTCAGAACATAATCCCAAAAATTCTCATTCGTCAAGTACTCTCTCAATTTGTCACGTAATTCAATTACCCCGGCATATTCGTATGCCGCTTCATAATAAGGATTGAATATCCAATACAACTCCTGATGAGAATCGCCATATCCAATAAAATTATTCCTACGTTTGAGAACGTTACTATTTAATAAATTTAATAATTTTTCATGAATCTGTTTTTCTGTACATTGACCACTAAAGGAAAACTCGAGCCAGCGTACAGTATTTTTAATATATTCAACCGCTTCATTCGTGTCTGAATGTTTTTCCAACAAATGTATTACATACTGAAGATCCAATAACAACTCAAAAGAAATTCTTTCATACTCTTCTTCTTTAAAACAATTTCTTCCATGAGCCACTTTATTACGAATCATGCTGTTAAAGTAAAACTTAAAGTATAATGCTGCCTCTTCTAATCCCATACTTGTATCATTCTTTTCCATTTTACTTTTCAAATCATCTTTTTCGAACAAATCAAATTGTCCATCCAAACGATTCTGGATATTGGCATCTACAAACATATCATAAAATAAACCTTCAATTTGGATGACAACCAAATTCATAAACACAACATAATTTTGATTCTCAAATGAATCAATAATCGTATTTAAGATATTTTTCCGGTCTTGCAAACAGTACAAACCATCTATTTTCTGCCTTAAATACTCTAACACTTGCTGTTCTGAAATATGTTGTTTTAATTCCTGTATATACTTATTCAAATCCTGTGTTCTCAGGTTTATCCATTGATCGCTATCTAAAACCTTTGCTCTTTTTTCTTTACATATCTCAATCAATTCATCTAATCTATTCCAATATGCACCATTACCATTCTGATAATAAAACTCTTCTATATCATCTAAAACTTTTCGCATCTTAATCATATAGAAAGGCTTATATATTGATTGCACTGCATTTTTCCAGGATTCCAAACATACGTCATAATTTTCAAAATTACTTTTATAGTCCTTCAATCCACCACTATCTTCCTGCGCTACTTCGATTGCTATTTTTCTCAATGAAAAATAGGGATCTTCAGTATCTAAGAAAATAGTTCCTTCAAAATATGCTTCTATTTTTTCTTTTGCATACTTAAGCATTTCTCGATAGACATAATTTTCCTGAATCGAATCAAATAGTGTATTGTATTCATTTTCTATCTTTTTCAAATCCTTTAGAATACTTTTGTTTACATTATTTCTTGCTTGTAATTGATTTTGCTTTTTTATTAAACTACCACAACATTGAGGATGTTCCTTGTCTATTTTTATAAGATCATCAATACGCAACATCTCATTCTCTATTTCTGCAATAATAGAATAATATTTATTTTTTATTCCGTCATAGTTTTGCTCAATTTTCTGATATTCGTCTGCTGGATATGTTTTAAACCGTATAACATGCTCACAAACTAATACACACAATTCTTCATAAGTGAGTCTTGAATATTGCTCCTGACTATAGCGTAAATTCATGCAAATAATTTGTTTTATCTGAGTAATATCAACTTCTGCAATTTCTTCCAGGAGCATATTTATTATAACATTACCAATTACTTGAAAATCCCTTTCTTGAATCATCTGCACTTTTTTCGCTAAACACTGTTCATCATGCAAACAATCCAAGACCTTTATATATAATTCTCGTTCGATCACTACCAATCGCCCTCTTTTCTATCTCTAACTATTAAATAAGCTTCTCAAATATAGTATATATTTTACCATATCACCTGTTATTTTACCATCTGCCAAAGAGCAAGAAAAAGCCGATTCGGAAATGCTACAACTCCCAATCGGCATTTTTTTAACTTGCATCATGCTTGCGAATCGATTTTATCCAATGAAAAATCCTCATCTCTTCTACATATAATGCGCAACTTACGAGGTGATTTTATTTTATGGGAGCTTAATTTATAAGACCAAATTATCATATCAAGCAATTCCTGCTGAGGAATAGATGCACCTGAGCCTCCGTCAAAGCGAGTTAATCCAGCTCCTAAAATCGGTATACATACATCTTTCTGCCCATAATACTTATCTATTTCTTCCCATAATACCGATAAGCAATCCAAATATTCATCACGTGTAAAAAATCTACCCAATCCATTTTTATCCAGTTTAGCAAATGCCAGCAACAGGTCATCCCCATTCGGTACTATTCTCCCTGATTCATACCGTTCTTTGCTCTGATATTTCGATTTAGTCTTAAGCGGCTTTAGCTGTGAGTTTGATAACAGTGATTGAATATTTAGATTCGGATTTGCAGTTAAATATTGCCCACAAATCGAAGTCGGTTTTATATCAGCAGGATTAGTGCCAACATGTGTTGAAAAACATTCATCAAAATTAATTACTCTTTTACATTTCTTCATTTTGAGCAAATCGCCATATTCTACTGTAATTTTATAATTGTTCCCTTTTATACTAACTTTATTTCGCAAAAGTAAATACGCTTTATATCCAAACGCTGCAATAAACCAAACAATTACAAAAGTAAGTACACGATTCACGATAATATTGATTTCTGAAGTATAGCCCTCTATAGTGAATTGTTTAAGAACATCTTCTGATATCAATATAACCTTTCCAAATATAGCTTCCGGAACGAAAGTAAAAACTGCCGAAATGATAGCAAAAGCACAAGCCGCACTTTTCTTTAACAGATCAATCAAAATCCAAGCACCTCTTTTATGTATGAATAATCTCCTACTTTATCACCTCGATAATTTGTTGTCCAGAAAGGTCTTGCGCTATCTTCATAATTCTTCATATAAGAAGGAAGCCAACCTGATTCTTTTCGAAGAGAATTATAAACCACAATAATTGTTTTATTTTTCTTCTCAGTCTGTTTAAATTCATGTTTCAAGTATGAATATGAATTAATGCATCCCACATCATCGTTTTCACCAGGAGTAGAAGTAAAAAATACCTTACATGGTTTCGTACCATTTGTATTTTGTTTATAAGGTGTACAATTACAAGAACTTTGATCATTGCCAGAACGCTTACAAGCACTCCCTGCTGTACGCAATGCAGTCTTATCTCCAACAACAAAGATAACTGCAGATGAAGCATTAATTTGTCTGTTAAATTCTTGTTTCAAATCGCATATGCGGCAATCAGGATCTTTTGAAACGCTCCCTGATGCTACTTTAGACATATCAATAAAATCAACCTTATGAAGATTATCACATCCCCATTTGTTCAACTCTTCAACGACATCACGATCACCATCGTATTCTGCATAATCTGCACTTATATATACTTGCTTACTCATATTGATCTATCCTCCTTTATTATTGTTAGCACTCTCGTTCATTGAGTGCTAATTTGGATTATATCACTAATTATAGAATATTACAAGTAACCAATACATAAATCTACTAAAAAAAGCCGATCAGGAATCACAACTCCCAATCGACATCTTTTCTTACTCCTCTTCATTTTTCCATTCAATCTCCGTTCCGTCCAGGAAGACCACCAACAATGTTCCATCTTCAAAAACCTTGATGTGGTCCAGTGTTTTCAGTATGAAGTCCGTATCCATCTCCGTCAAAGGCTTTGCCCCATCGGTATATTCTATGAACTTCTCCGCCCGATAACTTTCCAAGAGGTTCTCGCTCTGCAGCTGTTCCGTCCACTGCTCCATAAAATCCTCTCGGTTCTCCACCAATGCGTTCCAAGCCATCAGATAAGCCTTTATCAGCGTTTCTTCCTCTACGTGGCGGTTGGCACATCCCATAACTCCTTTGACCTTGTAGCGTTCACTGCATTGCCATACCTTACGGTCAACTCCCGTACTGCTCCGCCAGCCTTTCCGTGCAAATACTTTATTACAGTCTCCGCAAATTATCTTGGAAGCAAATGGATTGCTTTCCGGCCGGTGGGAATAGGAGTTTGTCCCATGCTCCTCCAGATACTTTTTCCTGCGTTTTATTTCAAGCTGTACACATTCCCATATCCGCTTTGAGATGATGGCATCGTGATCATCCTCCACATAAAACATCTGAATTTCCCCTTTGTTCTGTGTACGTTTCTTGGTGAGGAAATCCACCGTATAACTTTTCTGCAGCAAGGCATCACCCTTGTATTTTTCATTCTCCAACATACTCATTAAGGTTGTGGACTGCCACTTCGTACCGCCATCCCATTTTTTCACACCTTCCCGTTCAAAAATCCTCTTGATGTAATCGGTTGTTTTTCCGTCCATGAATTCCTGATACAGCCGAACCACAATCGGCTCCTGTGTCCTATTGATTACCATCTTCCCCGTTTCATCCGTATCGTAGCCAAGAAAACGCTTTGTACTCATTTTGTGCTTCCCTGTCTCAAACCTTCTGCGGATTCCCCATGTGCAGTTCTCTGAAATGGATCGGCTCTCGTCCTGTGCCAGTGAGGAAAGAATGGTAAGCAGCACTTCCCCCTTTGCATCGAGAGTATTGATATTTTCCTTTTCAAAAATAATCCCTATCCCCAAATCTTTCAACTCTCGCACATAGTTCAAGCAATCCAGCGTATTTCTTGCAAATCTGGAAATGGACTTGGTAATAATCATGTCAATTTTCCCTGCCCTGCAATCAGCAATCATACGGTTGAAGCTTTGTTTTTGAAACAGCCTCATTTTTGAATCTTTATAGTTCCTTTTACAACTTCCTCAATATACTTTGAAGAAATTTCATAATCAATGGAATCCGGAATTTCTTTAAAAACTAGCACTGAAGGAAATGCCATTACAGTATTATGCTTGAGATAATTGATATGGAATATCAAAATATCTACATCATCTCTTTGATAATACTCATAACAAAAAATTCTATTTAACTCTTCTGAATATTCGTCTTTGTTTCTATTATAATGTTCTTGCACCGATGGTCTGTTAAATGGATTTTCAGTAAACTTATAATCCATTCTTGGTTTTTCTGATGGATATCCTGTATATTCAACAATAACATCATTGCATTTAATTTTATATGCATATCCTAAAAATCTCATTTCCAATATATCTTCAATGATATTAATTTCTGGAATGGCTATATCTTTCGTTTTGCAAATATGATTTTTCTTAATAATTATTTTTACGTCAATATCTTCATCAAATGTATTTCCAACATTAGCCACAGTTAAATCCACTAACCCTTGTTGATCTACTTTCCCAAAAAAAGTCATATATTCATTATAATCAACAATAGCCCAATACAAATCTTCTATGGTTTCGTAACGTTTTTTCTCTTCCTCACTACCTTCTAAAGTTGTACCACCACCTCCATAAAAAGGAACAATCAAAGATACCCTTTTTTTGAGATTTCCAACATTCCAAAAAAATTCTTCAATTTCTATACCATTCTCATTAGCAAATTCACAAATAATAGTTTTCCATTCATCAGCAATATCAGCATCCATTATTTTCCCTGACATTAAATCCGACTTTCCTAACAACTTATTTAAATCAGGTGAATTGATTAATAACGAGTTCTCTTTTTTTTCAATAGCTTCAGAAGGTTTTTCTTCTCTAGCTTCCAAATATCCTTGCTGCAACAAGGTAATTTTTGAAATAATACTTTTCTTTTTATCCTTTACCAGTTTGCATTCAGAAAATTCAGAATACTCCACAATTGCATCTTTATCTTCCTGCTGAGATGCCGCCTTAATTTTAAGAACTGGGCTTGCTTTTTTTTCAAATGAGTTTTTCCCACCTACCGCTAGTGGTAAAAAATGCATCCCTAAATGATTCGTAAATAACTGTCGTAATTCCTGTTCATCTCTTACTATAAAATAGATTCCTCTATCTTTGTACTTCTCTTTGAATGCTTGCACTTTCTTATATTGTTCCATATCTACACTAGATGGATTTACAGGTGCATCCAAAAAATACATGAATACTTGTTTATTTGAAGATAGCATTTCTTCAATTTCTTCTTCTGTTCCTGAACCATATCTATCTGTCGGTGTACCAAATTTTGTCCAAAATATAGCAACTGCTGCATCACACTCCCGAACAAATTGTTTATTCAGTAGTTCCTGTGGTTTGTCCCCAGATTGCGGATAACTATCTGTTGACCAGTGCTTTGTAACAATTTCCATATTATTAATATTTCCATATACTCTATTAAAATTACCCACACATTCTCTAATAATATCCGTAAACTGATTCACATCACCCGGGCATGAAATTAACAAATCATATGCAGTAATTCCTACTCTCGGCATAAAACTTATTCCTCCTCTGTTACTTTTGTCTCTTTTGCGAAAAAGTATCCTTTCGCCAAAATATATATCTCCCATTTTCCCAAGCCTATCCCCTGGGGTAAACATCCGATTATATCATCACTCTATGGAAACAGAAACACACATCCATTTTTCTTCCAAAATCGCAGAAACCTTTGATTTATTGGGATCTTCTTGACAGAAGGCAGACTGTTTCACAGTGCCCGGTCATCGGAAACTGATCCACCGCCCAGGCCTTCTCCGCCCGATATCCTTTCTTTTTAAAATACGCCAGATCTCTCGCCAGCGTCTCCGGATTGCAGGAGACATACACGACGCGGTCCGGGTTTAAGATCGCGACGGCGTCCATGAATTCTTCGGTGCTTCCACTTCTTGGCGGATCCATGAAGACGACGTCGGCGTGGGCATTCTGGGATGCCATCTGGACCATGAATTTTCCGGCATCGTTGTTGTAAAAACGGATATTTTTCTCACCGTTTACCTTCGCGTTTGTGACTGCATCCCGGACAGCGTCCTTATTTAACTCAACGCCGATCACTTCTTTTGCCGCTGATGCCGCAACGATCCCGATCGTTCCGATCCCGCAATAGGCGTCAACGACCAGTTCTTTTCCGGTAAGGCCTGCTGCCTCGATCGCCAGGTTATAGAGTTTCTCCGTCTGGACCGGATTGATCTGATAGAAGGATTTTGAGGAGATCCGGAATTTTTCCCCGCAGAGAACATCCACGATAAATCCCGGTCCGTAGAGGACATGCTCCTTCTCTCCGAGCACCATGCTGGTGTTCCGGTCGTTTACATTCTGGACTACGGTCGTGATCTCCGGATGGACTTTTCTCAGCGCTTTCACAAAGTTATTCTTTGAAGGGAATACCGGCGATGCCGTGATCAGGACCACCATGATCTCCCCTGTCGCATGGGCTGTTCGCACCAGAACATGGCGGAGGAAGCCATATCCGGTGTCCTCATCAAATACCTTCATCTTGAACGACGGAAGAAGTTCACGGATTGTTGCGATGATCTCATCCGCCTTTTTATTCTCGATCAGACATGTTTCTACCGGCAGAACCGTGTGTGTTCCCTCTTTGTAGACTCCGGAAATGATCCTGCCTTTCCGGTCTCTCGCCATCACCGCATGAACCTTATTTCTGTAATGGAACGGATCGTCCATGCCGATGATCGTCTCGACCTTGCAGAACGGGCGGAGAAGGTCTGCAACCTCTTTCTTTTTGTGCTCTAGCTGCTTCTCATACGGCATGTCCAGATACTGACACCCGCCGCAGGATTTAAAATGCGGGCAGAGAGAATTCTTTTTCGCTGCATGTCCATGATGTTCTGTAACCTGCACGGCTGATTTTTTATCCATGGATTTCAACGTTTTTTCTGTGGAAGTCCATGGTTTTCCTCCGTTTTTCCCCGATTTCCCGTTATTCTGATCTCTCCGTGCCCGGGTATTCATCATTTCTCCGGATTTCCGGTTTGTTCTTCCGGTCCCGTTTGTCCACTCTCTCTTTTCACTCATTTTCTTCATCTTCTTATCCCGGTTTTCTCTATTTTCCATCTCTTGTTTTCTCCATTCTCTTTTTCTATCTTTTATCCGGCTTCCCCTATGTCCTGAAATGCCTGTATTGACATCCCAGGTTCACAGAATCTTACCCTTTGCAGACATTTCCCTTGATTCTCCCAACACACCTGATTATAATATCACATAAAGTATAGCTTTTTTCCCCGGATTATTCTACATGATTTTACATAAGTTTCATCACTTTATCCGGCATCCACTGCCTGCGCACGGCGGCAGGATCATGAAACACAGCATTTTTACTCAGACAGAAAGGACATACACTCATGGAAAACACATGCAATCACGACACTGCTCAGCCAGCTTCCACTCCATCCCCTGTCGCCGAGACAGGCCGTCCGAAAGATTGTTCCGGACGTCTTGAGACAGAGATCCGCACTTACGATCTTCTCGACTCCTTGAATATCCCCTACACCCGCGTCGACCACGAAGCCGCATTCACGATCGATGCCTGCAACGGTGTTGACGAGATCCTCGGGATCCACATCTGCAAGAATCTCTTTCTCTGCAATGCGCAGAAGACGAAATTTTATCTTCTTCTGATGCCGGGCCACAAAAAATTCAAGACAAAAGTCCTCTCAAAGCAGATCGGCTCCGCCCGACTCTCCTTCGCAGATGATGATCACATGAAGGAATATTTAAAGCTGACTCCCGGTTCCGTCAGTGTGATGGGACTTATGAACGATCCGGAAGGTCATGTAAAACTTCTGATCGACTCCGATGTCTTAAAGGACGAATCTTTCGGCTGCCATCCATGCATCAACACCAGCAGCCTGAAGATCAAAACATCCGATATTCTCGAAAAATTTCTCCCGGCCGTTCACCATGAACCGACGATCGTGGATCTTCCTTGGGAAGAGTAAAAGAAGAACAGGAACATGGCTCCTCAAAAAGTCTTGTTCCTGCTCTTCTTTTTCCTTTATTCTTTATCCTATATCCTTTTGCTGAACGCTATTCTCAGACTTTCCGCCGGACTCGCGGTACTTTCCCATGTATGGGAGATTTCTCTTGCCCGGCAGAATCCTTGTCCTAACTGCCTGTCCGCCAAAAACGGAAGCTGCAGGTCAGAAAGGACCTTTTTTCCCTTACTGCATCACACCGCTCGCATTGAAGGTATAATCCACACCGTCAATGTTCTTCGTCGTTCCTGTCACCATCGCACCTAACTCTGCAGGATCAAGATAGTACCAGTAGCCGTCCGGATTTACCCAGCCGCTCATTCTTCCGCCATCGCAGTAGAAATACCATTTTCCGCCTTCTTGCTTCCATTCACCGCTGTCGATCGCGGTTCCCTGTGCAGCCTTCGGAGCATAGTCTTTATATGCGAATTCCAGGCAGACATTTCCGTTGATCCCGTTTACACGTCCCTTATCTGTGCACTGCCAGATCGTACGGCCCTGATACTGTCCGTCCGCGCCATATCTCGCAAGCCAGAGATCATATTTGATCTGGTTTGTATCCATCTCGTTCGTAAACTTGCTGTAATCACTGTAAACGATCGGGGTATATCCGGCCGCAGCGATCGTGTCACAGAACGAGTTTACCACATTTGTCAGATCCTGCACTGATAAATAGTCCAGAATATATTTTGATTCCACATCCACGGCAACCGGATATTTTACCGTATATCCGGACATCTTTTCCAGAGTATATTTTGCTGCCGCTTTTGCCTCATCGACGGTCCGGGTCTGGAGGAACACATACGGGGCCGCCTGAACTCCGTTTGCGGAAGCCCCTTTCATATTTTTCTCATAATATTCGTCCATGGTATACTGTCCTTCATATCCAAAGGATCCCATACGAATATACGCAAAGGAGACATCATCCGCTGCAACCTTCGCCCAGTCGATATCGCCCTGCCATTTGGAAACGCTGATGCCGCGAAGAAGCGCCCCGTCCATATTTTTTCCATTCGCGTCTACGTAAACACCGTTGACCTTTTTCCATGCACTTGCCGGATCACTTGTCGTGGTATCCGTGGAGGCCTTATTCTGGTCCTCGTATCCCGGTCCAACCGGAGTCTCATCCGCAAAAGCTGTAAAACTGCCCTGTGTGATCATAAGCGCTGCGAGAAGCGCTGTCATATATCGAAATTTTTTCTGAAACATTCTAAAACCGCCTTTCTCTTTTCATACGTCTTTTTTCCTGCCAAAAGTCATAACCTTGAGGCTTCTATCATCTGAATATCGATCGTAAACTGCATTCTCCATCCAATGTCTCTCCAAAGCTTCGGCATAAACATCCCTTTTCTTTAAGACGTACCAAGTATACTACAATTTCCCTCTTTTTTTATTAAGAACTTCTTACGTTTTCGTTGTCACACATCTAAGACTTTGTGGCAAAATTCCGTCCAAACCATAGATGCGGACACATTGGCAGATGTTCTGCCAGGAAAAGCATAACATTTTCCTATCTGGTCGACAAACGGTCGATTTCATACATAAAAAGCAGTCCTCACCGGACGGCCTTTTCCTCACGCCGAGCGCGATCGCCTGCGCCAATTTTCTTCTTCCATAAGTGCATCTCATTGGCACATCGTGCCCTTTTGCTTAACAGAAAATTCCCTGTTAAACAAATGAAAACACGCTTCGCGAGTTTCCCCTTATTATCGTGACAGTCGCCAAGGTCTCGCGCAAGTGCGGACTTTGACCCGTTATTCGCGTAAATAAGAAAAACCCCTGAAAAATCAAGGGTTTCGAGCGGAGACGGAGGGATTCGAACCCTCGTACCGGGATGAACCGATAAACGCATTTCGAGTGCGCCGCGTTACGGCCGCTTCGCTACGTCTCCGAATTGTCTGCTTTTTGAAAAAGCAGACTATATATTATTATACATATTTTTTTCGATTTGTATAGAGGATTTAAAAAATTTATTTTAATTCCCCTCCGCAAAATAAGCATCCACCGCTCCCGCGATGCCGCTCGCGATCTTTCCCCGGTAGCCATCGTCCTGAAGCCAGGTGTCCTCGTCAGGATTGCTTAAGAATCCCATCTCGAGCACACAGACCGGGATCTCGCACCAGTTGATATCGGAGGAGCTGTCCGTCTCCTGGACGCCTCGATTCTTCGTTCCTGTCGTCCCGCAAACGGTATCCACGATCTTTTTGGAAAGATTGTAGCTCTTGTCATGAAGAGACGCGTTGTAAGGGTTCTGAGCTGTCATACAGGTTACTAATGCCCCATAGACACCAGAGTTGTCCATGGAATCCGCGTGAAGCCGGATCAGGATATCCGCGCCGCTCTGATTTGCTGCGACGGACCGCTCCGCGCTGCTCATGTTCACATCGTTGCTCGTCCGGATCATGACGACATGGTATCCGCGGTTTGTGAGCTCTGTCTCAAGCTTTTTTGCGACCGCAAGAGTGACCTCATATTCAGGGACGCCGCTCGCCGTTCCAACCGAGCCTTCCGGCATCTTCGCCTTCATCGTCGAAGAGGACGGGCCAATCGGCTCCTTGGAAGTATTGGCTTTCGCCTGGTGTCCCGCATCGATCGCGACGGTATGTCCGTTAAACGGAACTTCCGGAGCAGTCTCCGCGTCATCGTTCGCCGCGGCTGTATAAGCCTCCGCCGCTGACTCTCTCGCTGCCGCGACACTCTCCTCCTCCGACATCTCCTCTGATTCGGAGACCGATTCCGCATCCTGCGAGCTTTCGGCCGCCTGATCTGCGCTCATCATCTCCCCGGCAGGATTGCCCAGTGCCTGAAGATCAGCTTCATCGGAATTTTCCGTTCCCTGTTCCTCGCCGGATCCGCTTTCTGACTCCGCTGCCGCAGTCTCGCTGCTCAGATCCACCGCCTCATATTTTCTCGTCCCATTGCAGCCGGAAAGCACCAGTGCAAAAAAGACCGCAGAAATAAGGAATCGGAGGAGTCCGTTTCCCTTTTTCATCCTGCTCATAGGATCGTTCCTCCTCCGACTACGCATTCATCTTCATAAAATACAACTGCCTGTCCCGGCGTGATCGCACGCTGCGGCTCTTTAAACCGGCATTCCACGGTTCCGTCCGGGAGTTCCCTGATGATACACGGAGATCCCTTGTGGCTGTAGCGGATTTTCGCGAGAACTTCTCTCTCCTCGCCATGAAGTCCGTCGATCGCCATCCAGTTCACATCCCTGCAGATCAGATGATCGGAAAATACATCATTTCCTTCGCCGATCACAACCTCGTTCGTCTCCGGGCGGATTCCTGTGACAAACACCGGATGGCCCATCGCGAGGTTTAAGCCCTTTCTCTGACCGACCGTGTAATGAGTGATCCCCTTATGTTTTCCAAGGATCACACCATTTTTATCCACAAAGTTTCCGCTTCCCGGAACACTTTCGGCTTCCCGCTCGATAAATCCGGCATAATCATTATCCGGAACAAAGCAGATCTCCATACTGTCCTTCTTCTTTGCTACGGCAAGTCCACGGTCCTCGGCGATCTTTCGCACCTCGTCCTTCGTGTAATCACCGATGGGCATTAAAGTTTTGGAAAGCTGGAACTGGGTCAGGTTGTAGAGCGCGTAAGTCTGGTCCTTCGCCGCCGTCACGGAGTTCCGGATCGTATAACGGCCGTTCGGAAGCTGGCTGATCCTTGCATAGTGACCGGTCGCGATATAATCGGCTCCGATCTCCAGGCTGCGCTCCAAAAGCGCCTCCCATTTTACATAGCGGTTGCAGGCAATGCACGGATTCGGTGTCCGTCCGTGCAGATACTCCGCAACAAAATAGTCAATGACATTCTTCTGGAATTCTTTCCGGAAGTTCATAACATAGTAGGGAATTCCAAGGGTCCACGCGACACGTCTCGCGTCTTCCACCGCGCTGAGTCCGCAGCATCCGCCGTTTTCCTCAACGGTACAGGAATCCTCTTCCTGCCAGATCTGCATGGTGACACCGATCACATCATAGCCCTGTTCCTTTAAAAGACAGGCCGCAACCGATGAGTCCACGCCTCCTGACATTCCCACCACGACTTTTTTCTTCATTAATATTCCTCGTCCTCTTCATGCTCACTGATATCGGACACCGGCTTCTGTAAGCCTTTGATCTCGATATGGTGCTTTTCTGCATAATCCCAGAGTGCTGCATGGATCGCTTCCTCTGCAAGCAGGGAGCAGTGAACCTTTACCGGCGGAAGTCCGTCAAGTGCTTCCATAACTGCCTTATTGGTTACTTCCATCGCTTCCTCGATCGTCTTTCCCATTACCATCTCGGTCGCCATGCTGCTTGTGGCAACGGCAGCACCGCAGCCGAATGTTTTAAACTTACAGTCACGGATGATATGTGTCTCGTCATCAATGTCGAGATAGATTCTCATGATATCGCCGCATTTTGCGTTTCCGACAGTACCTACGCCGCTGGCGTCCTCAATTTCTCCCATGTTTCTCGGGTGCTGGAAATGGTCCATTACTTTCTCTGAATACATTATTTTTCCTCTTACTTTCTGTTCTTCTTAATGAAATCCTCATAGAGCGGGGACATTGCGCGAAGCTTCTCCACGATCTTCTTAAGGCAGTCTACAGTATGGTCGATCTCTTCCTTCGTTGTCTCCTCGCTTAAGGTAAGGCGTAAGGATCCGTGCGCGATCTCGTGCGGAAGTCCGATAGCTAAGAGCACATGGGACGGATCCAGGGAACCGGATGTGCATGCAGATCCGCTGGAACCGCAGATTCCGTCCATGTCCAGCATGATGAGTAAGGACTCACCCTCGATGAACTGGAACGCGAAGTTCGCGTTGTTGGAGAGACGGTTTGTGCGGTGACCGTTTAAGCGTGTGTACGGAATCTCGTCCATAACACGTCCAATCAGGTAATCGCGGAGTTCTGTCTCTTTCTTCTTATTATTCTCAAGTTCTGCCATTCCGATCTCGACAGCTTTTCCGAGACCGACGATTCCCGGCACATTCTCAGTTCCGGCACGGCGTTTTCTCTCCTGGGCACCGCCATGGATGAAGGAGCGGAGCTTTAAGCCTTTTCTGATGTAGAGGAAGCCGACTCCCTTCGGTCCGTGGAACTTGTGTCCGCTGGCGCTTAACATGTCGATATGGTACTCATCCACATTGATCGGTTCATGGCAGTATGCCTGAACTGCGTCGGTGTGGAAGATAATTCCGTTTTCATGGGCGATCTCACCGATCTCTTTAATCGGCTGGATCGTTCCGATCTCGTTGTTTGCGAACATTACAGAGATCAGGATCGTATCCGGGCGGATCGCCTTCTTTAACTCGTCGATGGAGACGGTGCCGTACTCATCCACCGGGAGGTATGTGATCTCGTAGCCGCGCTTTTCAAGATATTCACAGGTGTGAAGGATCGCGTGGTGTTCGATCTTTGTTGTGATGATGTGTTTTCCCTTGGATGCATATGCCTCCGCAGTTGCGATCAAAGCCCAGTTGTCGGACTCGGAACCGCCGTTTGTAAAGTAGATCTCATTGTCCTTTGCGCCGAGAGAATTTGCGACCGTCTCTCTTGCCTTTGCGAGCGCTTCCTTACACGGTGTGGAAAACTCATATACCGCAGAAGGGTTTCCGTAATATTCTGTATAAAACGGCAGCATGGCTTCCACGACTTCCGGACGTACCTTTGTCGTAGCCGCGTTGTCGAGATAAATTACTTTCTTCATTGTTCCGCCTTTCTGTTTTAAGAGGTTCAAAGCCTGATAACACTATTAGTTTATGCCATGACCCGCGAGTCAGCGCCGCAAAAAGCGCGGACAGGCCACAGATATTTTACATTATATACGAAACCCCTCAGGAATTTCAACCGGTATTCTCATGTTTTTTCAGAAATACACAGTAAATCACTAAGTATTAAAGAATTTGTGATGATTTCAGTCTTCATATCAGTCATCCGTCTGCGATAAACCGGATTCATATCATTCCCCTGCTCCCACATATATATAACCGAATCCTTCTGCCATTTCGGAGCTGCCATGCCTTCTTCCCATAAGCCCCATCCACTCATCACCGGAACAATTCTTCTCACAGCCGCCGGTCTCCTCTCCCGCGTCCTCGGCTTTTTCTACCGGATCTTTCTCTCCCGCACGATCGGCGCCGAAGGTCTCGGGATCTATCAGATGATCTTTCCGGTCTACGGGATCTTTTTCTCCTTGTGCGCCGGCTCGATCCAGACTGCGATCTCCCGTTTCATCGCAGCGGAGCCGGAACATGCGAAGCGGACGCTTGTTTCCGGATTTCTCCTTTCCTTTTCCATGTCACTCTCCGCGGCCCTTATGATCCGACATTTTTCCGGATTTCTCGCGGGATCTGTCCTCATGGAACCGCGGTGCGCCCCGCTGCTCTCCGTCATGGCCTTTGCAATCCCCTGCACTTCCGTCCATGCCTGTATCTGCGGCTACTACTACGGAAAGGAAAAGGTGTCTGTCCCTGCAGCCGCCCAGCTCTTTGAACAGATGATCCGGATCTTTACGGTCTTTCTCCTGGCATCCATCTGGATCGAGAAGAAGATTCCGATCACGGTGTCGCTCGCGGTATTCGGCCTGGTGGCCGGAGAGGCCGGATCTGCTTTGTTTGTCCTGATATTTTTTCTTCTTTTTCATGAATTTCATGGAAATAAAAATAATTCAGCAAATTTCTCCGATCATGCCGCGCACAAACCTCATAAATTTCAAAGTACCGCAGATATTCCGGGACTCCTGGATTTCCTGTCTCCCATGAGTGCTCTCCTCGCTCTCGCCGTCCCGCTCATGGCCAACCGGCTGATCCTGAACCTCTTACAGAGTGCCGAGACGATCATGATCCCGGAGCGGCTCACTGCCTACGGCCTCACAAGGTCCCAGGCTGTCAGTACATATGGGACTCTCACCGGCATGGCAATGCCGTTTGTCCTCTTTCCCTCTGCTCTCGTAAACTCTCTGGCTGTGGTCCTGCTGCCGTCAACCGCCAGACACCAGTCTGCCGGAAACACCTCCGGCATCGCGGACGGGATCTCCATGTCCTTCCGCTACAGCCTCTACCTCGGGATCTTCTGCATCGGGGTATTCACGGTCTTCGGCGAAACTCTGGGGCTGCAGATATTTAAAAGCCAGGACGCCGGATCTTTCATTCAGATCCTCGCCTGGCTCTGCCCGTTTCTCTATCTTGCCACCTCGTCCGGCAGCATTTTAAATGGCCTCGGAAGGACGAAGCTCACATTTTTCCATCACCTGGTCTCGCTCCTCGTCCGCATCGCTTTCGTGTGGTTCGGGATCCCGGTGTTCGGGATCCGTTCCTGTCTCTGGGGGATGTTAGCAAGCGAGGTTCTCCTCGCCCTGCTCCATATCCTGGCACTCCGAAGGATCACTGCGTTTGAATGGAACGCATGGATTCTGATCGGGAAACCGGTATTCTGCCTGCTCTGCGCGCTCTGGATCTTCCGCCTGTTCCCGGAAGACTTCCCGATCCCGTCCGGTTTTCCGGAATTTTTCCGCACCGCCGTCCGGATCCTCATCCTGTCAGCCGCCTACTTCCTGCTTTTGCTGTTTTTCCACAGGAAACCGCAGCGCTCCGCTGCATAAGTCAAACAAACCATTCCGCTACTCGTCGAACTCCACTGTCACATAGTATCCGCGGTCATTCTGGATGATATCCTTCACGATGCCCTTTTTGCTCTTCAGCCGCTCCGTGAAGCGAAACAGCCCCGACATGGCTACCGCCGGCTCGATCATGTAATTGACATTGACCGGTGTGACCGACTCGCTGACATCCACTTCCTGCCCGACCTCAACGAGACCCGGGCGCTCCATTTTAAATACGATCTCTCTCATTTTTATCCTCTTTTCCTGATAAATACAACAGTTCTTCCGATACGCTCTTCTGACAGAAAAACAGATGCCGCCAGCCCGCTTTTGTCGCGTTCTCTGGCGGCATATAATCTTTTTTCTTAGTCAGACATGACTCCCATCTCTTTAAGATGCTGAGTAACCGTAAATTTATCCCAACGAAAATCCATTCTGCAGTTGAAATAACCGTTCTGCGAAGGTGTGTATCATCCAGCGACCATCATTTGCATGGACCTGGTTTCCTTATTACTTACCCTCGTAAATGATCGCGGAATCCACATCATATTTCTGAAGTTTCTCTCTTCCTTTTAATCCCGCAAGCTCCATCACAAAACAGATCTTAACGACCTCGCCGCCGAGTTCTTCCACGAGCTTTGCGATCGCCTCCACAGTTCCGCCGGTTGCGATCAGATCATCGATGATCACGACCTTCTGACCCGGTTTGATGGAATCTTTATGAAGCTCGATCGTTCCGGTGCCGTACTCTAAGGCATACTCCATAGAAACCGTCTCTCTCGGAAGCTTACCCGGTTTTCTCGCCGGGACAAAGGATTTTCCCATCTCATACGCGACCGGTGTTCCAAAAATAAATCCTCTGGACTCCGCGCCGACAACCACATCGAAATCCACGTCCTTCACCATCGCAAGGAGAGAATCGATCGCCAGCTTAAATCCATCCGGATCCTGTAAGATCGAGGTGATATCGCGGAAAATAATTCCCGGCTCCGGGAAATCCGGAATGCTTACAACATAATCTTCCAGCTTTTTCATAACTTTTCTGGTTCCTTTCTTTCTGACTCACTATTTCTGCAGCGATCCTGATTTCATCTCAACCAACTTGTTGGCTTTTCATTTTCAGGGCCACCGCTGATATTCTGTTTTCGCAGCAATCTGGTCCTTTTTCCAAAGGACCTCTATTGGCGGTTTCCGTTCTCTGCCGGAAACTCTTTTTTATTTTATCACATGTGTATTTTTCTGGCAACCACGAGAAAAAGCCAAAACCTTAGTTGAACGCCCATCTTTTTTGTAGTATAATCGGAACCAGTTCCGATTTGCGTTGTTTGCCACCTAAACGAGGTGGAAGTCTGATCTGACTGAGATAAAATATTACAGAAAGTTCAACGCCCGGCTGTCTTTTCCCATGCCAGGCTGTTGTTTAAATTGGTGAAGCAATCATGAAAATATCTACAAAAGGCCGTTATGCGCTCCGCATGGTCATCGACCTGGCGGAACACACCGAGGATGGGTTTATTTCCTTAAAGGATATCGCCGCCCGCCAGGGTCTCTCAAAAAAATATCTGGAGCAGATCGTCCCGCTCTTAAATAAGACCGGAATGCTCTCCACTACCCGCGGATACCAGGGCGGATATCGTCTCGCGAAAGCTCCGTCGGAATGTACGGTCGGTGAGATCTTAGAGACCACAGAGGGCAGTCTCGCCCCGGTCTCCTGCCTCGAGCACACTCCGAATCCCTGCGAACGCTGCTCCGCCTGCGACACGCTCCCGGTCTGGGAAGGTTTAAACCGCGTCATCATGGACTACCTGGACGGCATCACGATCCAGACGATCCTGGATCAGAAACATGAGCTGGAGGAGAAACACAGACTGGCAGCGGAGGAGATCTTAAACAGTGTGAAGGGGCCATGCAAATCATAAGATTGGCAGCGCTGGTATCGGTCAGGTCTTCCACCTCATAATACCAAATGATATAAGCTTCGTAGCTAGTTCCTTCCGAAATAACTGCTGCGAAGCTATTTTTTCTTCGATCAGTTACAGTAGACAGCTACTCTCACCCATCAGAAATACACTCACAGATCATCTTTTCATCTTATATCTCCTGCGTTCCCCCTTATGTTTTGCATAAGCCTGCCACCAGCGTTTTCCTGCAGTTATACAGCCACAGCAAAACAGCAGCCACATGCACTTTTTTTGCGCACTAGCTGCTGTTTTTTCGTTCACTTATTGGGGGGGGAATATCATATTGGGAGTATTTTGCAAGGATCTTATGATCTCCGGGACGATTCCTGCCAGGCATTCATCATCCCGTATCATTCTGTAAAAACAGTGGATTATTCCTGTAATGTCTTAAATGCCTCGTCGAGATCCTCGATGATATCGTCGATATTCTCTGTACCGATGGAGAGACGGATCGTGTTCTGTTTGATGCCCTGATCAGCAAGCTCCTCATCGTTTAACTGGGAGTGGGTTGTGGATGCCGGATGGATGACAAGGGACTTCACATCGGCAACGTTTGCGAGTAAGGAGAAGAGTTCCAGGTTATCGATGAACTTCTTCGCAGCCTCTGCACCGCCTTTGATCTCGAAGGTAAAGATGGAGCCGCCGCCGTTCGGGAAATATTTCTTGTAAAGTCTCTGCTGCTCCGGATCATCGGATACGGACGGATGGTTTACTTTTTCTACGAGCGGATGGTTGTTTAAGTACTCAACGACTTTTAATGCGTTCTGTACATGGCGCTCTACACGGAGAGACAGTGTCTCAAGTCCCTGTAAGAAGATGAATGCGTGGAACGGGGAGATCGTTGCGCCTGTATCACGAAGTAAGATCGCACGGATCTTTGTGACGAATGCAGCTCTTCCTGCTGCCTTTACAAAGCTTACGCCATGGTAGCTCGGGTTCGGCTCAACTAAGGACGGGAACTTTCCGCTTGCTTCCCAGTCAAAGTTTCCGCTGTCGATGATCACGCCGCCGATCGTGGTTCCGTGGCCGCCGATGAATTTTGTTGCGGAATGGAATACGATGTCTGCGCCGTACTCGATCGGTCTTACAAGGTACGGAGTCGCAAATGTGTTATCCACTACGAGTGGGATCTTGTGTGCATGAGCGATGGATGCGAGCTTCTCGATATCGACAACATCGGAGTTCGGGTTTCCGAGTGTCTCAACATGGATCGCTTTTGTGTTCTCCTGGATCGCATTCTCAACTTCCTCGTAGTTGAACGGATCAACGAAGGTTGCTGTCACACCGTACTCCGGAAGTGTATGTGCGAGGAGGTTGTAGGTTCCTCCGTAGATGTTCTTTGCTGCAACGATGTGGTCGCCTGCATGTGCAAGGTTTTCAAATACATAGGTTGCTGCCGCTGCACCGGATGCAACTGCAAGTGCTGCAACGCCGCCCTCAAGTGCTGCGATTCTCTTTTCAAATACATCCTCGGTCGGGTTTGTCAGTCTTCCATAGATGTTTCCGGCATCGGTAAGTCCGAAACGTGCTGCTGCATGTTCGCAGTTTTTAAATACATAGGAAGAAGTCTGGTAGATCGGGACTGCTCTCGCATCTGTCACCGGATCCGGCTGCTCCTGTCCTACATGAAGCTGTAATGTCTCAAATTTGAAGTTTCTCTCTGCTCTTGTTTTCTTTGCCATAGTGATTTTCCTCCTCTTATTCCGGATCGGGACATCGCATTTCATTCCCGAAAAATTTCTTATTTTCATTTACCAACTTTCATTTACCAACCATCCTATCTGGTTGCAAGGTAATAGTACCATATGTTGGAAAATCTGTCTAATTGGATGTACTCAGGGTTTGCTATAGGTTTTTCCTATTACTTTATGCTACGTCAAGGCACCGCAGGAATCATGATCTTTTGCACCCTTTCCGGCATTTCTCATACACTGAACATATAGAACGATCGCAAAGAGAGGTCTTTTGGTATTATGAGAAAATTTCTGGCACCGGTTCTTCTTGTGTTTACGGCGGCGGCTCTGCTTGCCGGATGTAAGAAGAACACGGAATCATCTTTAACTCCCGTGACTTTAAATGAGGTTGCACACTCCATCTTCTACGCCCCCCAGTATGCCGCCATCGAGCTGGGGTATTTTGAGGAGGAGGGAATCGACCTGACACTGGTAAACGGTGCAGGGGCTGACAAGGTCATGACAGCCCTAGTATCCGGGGATGCGGACATCGGGTTCATGGGATCTGAGGCGAGTATCTATACTTATATCCAGGGCGATGATGACTACGCCGTAAACTTCGCCCAGCTCACCCAGCGGGCTGGGAACTTCCTCGTTGGCCGAACACCGGAAGCTGATTTTAAGTGGGAAAACCTCATTGGGAAGAAAGTTTTAGGCGGCCGTGCCGGTGGCATGCCCCAGATGGTCTTTGAGTATATCTTAAAGAAGAACGGCATCGATCCCACAAAGGATCTCTCCATCGACCAGAGCATCAGCTTCGGTCTCACCGCGGCGGCGTTCACCAGCAATGATTCCGACTACACCGTCGAGTTCGAACCCTTCGCGACAGCCCTGGAACAGGAAGGAAACGGCTATGTAGTCGCATCCCTCGGAAAAGACTCCGGCTATGTACCCTACACCGCCTACAGTGCAAAAAAAAGCTATATTGAAAAGCATCCGGAGATCATACAAAGCTTCACCAATGCGATCCAGAAAGGCCTCGACTACGTGAATACCCACTCCGCCGCAGAGATCGCCGAGACGATCAAACCGCAGTTTCAGGAGACAGACACCGAAAAGATCAAGATCATTGTGGAACGTTACAAAGAACAGGATACCTGGAAAGGAAATACCATCTTTGAAAAAGAGAGCTTTGAACTTCTTGAGAATATCCTCGAGGAAGCCGGGGAGCTTGACACACGGGTTCCTTATGAGGATCTTGTGAATACGGGGTTTGCGAAAGAAGCTGCAGCACAGTAATCCCATCTGCTGCAGGGCATCCGCAATAACAGGCGCTATCTCTCCCCTGCAGAAATCAGCGGCAGTTTTCTCAAGTTTTTGGCATAAAAAACGGAAGCCCCGGACCGTATCACTCATACGTCCTGACCGCTTCCGCTTTTTCAATTATTTTTTTGTCCGCTCCGGACGCGACACAACGATCACCGACAGTAAAATTGCCGCGATCCCTGTGAGCGTCCTTCCGGTCATAACTTCATGGTATACAATAACTCCCACGATCACGCTTGTCAGCGGTTCAAAAGTCGAGAGCATCGAGGCGTTCTGCGCGCCGACATACTTTGTACCAAGCTGAAATGCCGTCGAGGCGATCACACCTGCTGACAGGGCAAAGATGACCGTCAGTCCCCAGCCTGCCGCTGCGATGCCCAACGTAAATTTCCCCGTCTCCAGCGCGATCAGGAATATCTCCACGGTGCCGATTCCGGAAAGCCAGAAACTTAACTTATACGGATGCATGTCCACGAGTCCGCAGTGATCTAACAGCAAAATATACAGTGTGTAGACGATTCCTGAGACAAACGCGAGCAGAAATCCCATCAAGCTGACCGTCCCATCCGCCTGGCAGAGACACAGGATCCCTGTCACGCAGAAAAGACAACTCACCGCTTTTTTTCTGGTAAGTCTCTCATGATAAAATACGATACTTCCGATCAAGACAAGCACCGGATACACAAAGTGGATCGTTGTCGCCATTCCGGACGGGAGGTAATTGTAAGAACTCCAAAGCAGATACGGCGTCAGGCAGTACCCTTGGGCGCAGAAAAACAGCTTTTTGAATTCATCCCGGCTCACGCTGTAATCTTTATGCATCCAGACTGCATTCACGATCCAGAATGTCACTGCCGTTATCATCATACGGAAGAATGTCAACGTGACCGAATTTCCGCCCATGGTGTAGATCTGCTTCGACAGCAGCGGATTCACCCCAAACAGAACCGCTGATAAGATCGTATAGAATATCCCTTTTATTTTCACACTATCGCCATCATTTCAGCTTTGTCGCGCAGTGGCTCGTATTATAGTTCCATCCTGTCTTCTCAAGCTCCTCGATATCTTTCACGACAGCATCTACGAGGCAGTCATTCATGAGCTTTCCTTTTTCCGCTGTCGCGATGGTCGCGTCACCGGTCTGGGCTGTGTCTGTGATCTCAGCGAAATCCCACTTGATATCGACATGTTCCGGAAGATGATCTGGCACGACGCAGGTTGCCTGATCCGGCTCACACCACTGCGGGAATAAATGGTAAGCGATGGAGGATTCGCCCTCTCCCGCATGTCCAAGTCCGTTCCAGACCTTGAAGGTTCCTTCCGGGACGAGCTTTCCGGCGATGACCCACCATTCCGGCAGGGACGCGATCCTTGCGTCCGGATATTTCTCCTTGATCTTTCTCGCCGCGATCTCGATTGGAGCGATATTTCCGTCATGTCCGTTCATCAAAAAGATCTTATTGATACCGTTTCTCAGGACAGATTCCACGATATCATAGATCACATGGATCATGGTCTCATAATCAAAGGTCAGGGTAAACGGGAATGTGTCATAATGTCCGCTGTAGCCCACAGTAATCGGCGGGAGAACCAGCATTCCCGGCACACGGTCCGCCACCTGTTTGCTGAGTTCGTAGGAGACGATGGTGTCACAGCCCTCTGCCAGATGCTGTCCATGGGCCTCGCAGGAACCGATCGCCAGAATCACCTTATCAAATTTACCTTCTTTTATCTGGTGGGCTGTCATTTTTAATAATTCGTTCATACTGTGTTTCTCCTTTCTAAAATGGTCATTAATTGCGGAAAAGGCGCCTCTGCACGGTCAGAAGCGCCTTTCCCACAAGAGGTAACGGTATAATGAGAAATTGTAAGCTATTTTATTTTACGAGATAGAGGTACGGTCTGCGGTCCTTGAAAGACGGAAGTTTCGCGCGGACCTGTTTGATTCTGTCTGTATCGATGGTCGCGCAGATAAGCTGCGGTGTCTCACCTGCGGAAGCAACTGCAACACCCATCGGATCAACGATAATGCTCTCGCCCATGCTGTTTACGCCAACCTGGTCTGCCGCAACGATGTAAGCGGTGTTCTCGATGGCTCTCGCTGTGATCAGAGTCTTGAACTGATGGGATTTTAACGGACCGCTTGCCCATGCTGTCGGCATGAGAATGATGTCGGCTCCCTTAAGGACCTGGTCCCTCGCAACCTCCGGGAATCTTACTTCGTAGCATACAAACAGTCCGATTTTTCCGAACGGGGTATCGATCGGATCAAACAGCTTGTCGCCTGGGCAGATCGTATCAGACTCTTTATATCCGAACGCATCGTAAAGATGTGTCTTTCTGTACACGCCCTTGACCTCGCCTTCGCTGTCGATAATCATTGTCGTATTGTGGTTGCGCGGATCTGCCGGATTGTCTACTTTTTCATTCATTCCGAATGCGATCCATACATGGTTGTCTTTTGCCAGTTTCTTCATTTCCGTTGCAAACGGTCCGTCCAGAGTCTGGGCGCTCGCAAGTTGTTTCTCATGCGGAGTTCCCGCCGGATAAAGGCTCATAAAGCACTCCGGGAATACGATAAAGTCTGCATGATAATATTCTACAGCCTCTGCAACTGCTTTTCTAGCGTTCTCAAGGTTGATCTCCGGGTCACCATTCTGCTCCATCTGAGCAACTACAAATCTACTTTTCATAAGAATACCACCTTTATCATTTTTAGCATTACATTAAGCACCAAGCAGTAAATTCGGAAGCCATGTTACGATCGGCGGGAAGAATGTTACAAATAAAAGTGCTATAAAGATCGGAAGATAGAAGGTCTTTGTACCTGCAATTACGTTCTCAAGAGGTTCTCCCGTTACTGTACTGAGTACGAACAGACACACACCTACCGGCGGAGTGGAAGCTCCGATCGTTACCGCGAGGGCAACGACAACGCCAAGGTGGATCATATCGATTCCGAAAGCTGCCGCAATCGGCATTAATACAGGAACCATAACGAGCTGGATAGAAGTACCATCCATGAAGCATCCAAGGAAAAGAAGGATAAAGAGGATGATCAAGAGGACGACATACTTACTGGAAGTAAAACCAACCAATGCGTTTGTGATAGTTTGCGGAACCTGTTCTTTTGTCATGACCCATGCGATAACAGAACCAACACCTGTAAGGAACATGATGGAGGATGCCGAAGTAATTGTCTTCTTGAGCGCATCAATCAGGTTCTTGAGAGAGAATGTCTTGTAAATGATGCTTACAAAGATTGCATATACGCATCCAAGGATACCGACCTCTGTTGCTGTTGCGACACCGGTACCAACGCCGAGGAATAATAATACCGGGCAGAGAAGCGCGAAGATACTTCTCTTTGTTGCAGTGATAAGTTTCTTAAGACTAAATTTTTCTGGTTCTGGGCACTGTACTTTTCCGGTCGCACACATGAAGTAAATCTGTGCCATTAACGCTGCCGCAAGAATAAGTCCCGGAAGAAGACCTGCCATAAAAAGTTTTCCCGGGGAAGTATTGGAAAGGGAACCGAATACCAGTAAAACAACGCTGGGAGGAATGATCGGTCCCAACAGAGATGCCGCTACGGTTACACCGGTGGAGAACTTTCCGTCGTATCCTTTACTTCTCATTGCCTTTACGCCCAGCATTCCAAGCCCAGCCGCATTGGCAACCGCAGTACCGGAGATTGCTGCAAAGACAACGGATGTAACAACGTTAACCTGTGCAAGACTTCCTTTCATATGTCCAACAAGAGCTTCACACCAGTCAAAGATTCTCTCAGTGATACCGCCGCTATTCATGATGTTTCCAAGAAAGATGAAAAATGGAATCGCCATAAGTGTGTAGTTACTCATGCCGCCGGAAATAAGGCTTGGGATAATAACAGGATCAAGTCCGCTGTATTTTATAGCGGCTAACGCTCCGATTGCCATCGCCATGGAGATTGGTGCTCCTAAGAGTACAAATACAATCAGGATGATAAACATGAAAATCGCAATCATTTCTCATCTCCTCCTTTCTTTCCAAAAACCGCAAGTGCTGCTTTGACAGTGTTCGCAATGTATTTAATCTCTGTTGTTCCGATTCCTATGAACAGAGCGTAGCTTCTGAATTTAAGAGGATATCTCGCTACAATCGTCACATTGTTGCCCTGTGATAAGTACAATTTATAGAGGTTTACTAATAATATATAGTTCATGAATACGAGCATGGCCGCCACAAAGAGACCAACGATCTTTCGTGCGGAAGGCGGAAGCTTATTGATAAATAAGTCCAGGCAGATGTCCGCATTGTCATTCGCTACTTTCGGGAGACCGAGCATTGCGAACCATAACATTAAGAGCACACTGATTTCCTGTATCCAGATAAAGGAATTTCCCCATAAGTTTCTCTGTAAGATCTCATAGGCGTTTAAAACAATTGCTGCAACGAGTGCAACAACGGCGATCCATCCTTCTACTTCGACGATGCCGTCATATATTTTTTTCAATGTTTTCATACGCTTACTCCTGCAAATTGCTAAGCTTTTGGGAGAAGTTCCCGACCGCTCTGGATCAGGAACCCAGTTCCCTTAAGCCTGTCTGTGTGAATCAGTTCTGTTGATTAGTTTAAGCCAAGTTCTTTAACGATGATCTCGTTGAATTCGCCCTTTGCGGCTAAGCCTTTGTAGTAATCTTTCAGAGCGTCTGCGAAAATGCTGTCATCAAAGTCAAGATCAAATGTAACGCCGCCTTTGGCTTCAAGTCTTGCAATCATATCGTCAACTTCTTTGTCGATGGTCTCATTGGAGTGTGTAGCCGCATCGTTCGCTGCGCGGATAAGTGCATCCTGCTGGTCTGCTGTAAGACTGTTAAACTTGTTGAGGTTCATAACCATCCAGAGTTCTGCCGGATAGCAGTCCATACGTGTTACATAAGGTCCAACCTCGTAGAATGCCATGGACTCTACATTTGAAATCGGGCAGTTAACAGCGTCGACCTGCCCCTGCTGAAGAGCCATATAGCACTCACTGTAATTGACAACGGTTGTTGTTACACCGAGAGATTTCATTGCTTCCATGAATACAGGAGAATCTGCGGAACGAAGTCTCATTGCCTTTAAATCAGCAACGCTTGTGATCGGCTTTGTAGAGCATGTAACGTAGTACGGTCCACGTCTCCAGTCACGGTTTGTGTTGATGAGTTTAAATCCTGCGGACTCAAGCTGCTGTTCCTGTAATTTACCGAAATCGCCTTTTACGATCTCTTCATATTTATCCCAGCTGTCAAATAAGAACGGGTAAGAGCAGATACCTGTGTCTACACCGTATCCTAAGTAGAAGATACCACCCTCACAGTACATATCAACAGTACCTAACTGCATGTTGCTGACTACTGTTGTGGAGTCGCCTAACTGCTCACTCGGATATACAGTTACTTCAACGGTTCCGTTTGTGTATTCTTTTACAAGATCAGCGAAATCTTGGAAGGATTTTCCCTCAAAGCTGTCTGCCGCAACCTTTGTTGCTAAGGATAACTTTACGACATCACCGCTCGCTGCTGTGTTTGAAGCTGCCTGTGTCGTTCCGCCTGCTGCCGCTGTTGTCGCCGGTGTAGAGGAACCGCCTGATGAGCATCCGCCGAGCATTGTAGCTACCATACCTGCTGCCAGTACCATTGCTAATGTTTTTTTCATGTGTAATCCTCCTGTTTTCTTTGGTTATGTTAATCTTATTTATTTTTCTCTGCATCTTCCCACGGATTTGCTTCCTCACCGGCGATCTTTAACGCGTCGTTGATGATCGGGAAGTAATCGGACATCTTCTTTCCACTTCTGAAGCCTGCGAACATTCCGTCCGGAGCCTGCTCTGCGCGGTTTCCAGCTTCGCCCATCTCTAAGAGTTTCTCGCACTCTTCCGGTTTCATAACGATTACACCCTCAGCGTTTCCGAAAATAATGTCGCCCGGATTTACAACAACGCCGCAGCAGTTGACCGGTACATTGAAGCTTGCGGTCTTATCTTCTTTAATAGTAGTTGTCACAACGGAAAGTCCTGTAGCGAATACCGGAAGTCCTACGGATACGATTCCTGCGGAGTCTGTTGCCGGTCCATCGATAACGATTCCTGCCATTCCCTGGCACTGCGCGTTTAAGGAACATCCGTCACCGCAACATGCGTGAATGTTTTCTCCGCCGCGGTCTACAACGATTACGGAACCCTTCGGTGCATGTTCAACTGCGTAATATAACATGATGTTGCTGTCGCCTGTCATTCTTACGGTAACAGCCGGCCCGATCATCTTGAAATCTTTGGATACCGGTTTGATGCTGGTATTCATATATCCGTTCTTTACAAAATGCCCAAGCTGTGCCGGATCAACCTTCATAAAACGATCGATGAGTTCTTTTGTTAATGCCATAATTTCCTCTCCTTTTGATTCTTTGTAGTAAGCATTCTCCAAACCGCCCTGCGGTCCCGGAGGATCTTATTTTGTTTCGTTCAATGCTTCTGCACTTATATATAGCAACCCATGTGCCAAATTCAGCAAATTCCCCTCTTTTTATAGTTTTGCACATTTTTTTGGTTATATCTGCCTTTTTGAGTGCTGTTTTTGTGCGTTTTTCACAATTTCCATTTTTCTTTTCACCTTACAATTAGTATGTATCGGCTGTTTTAGTCTCATTTTTTAGACATTATTTCGATATTTTTCTCACTTTTGAGACTTCCGTTATGTTTCAGACTTACTCAATTTTCATATTTGGTCCAAATCAGACCATCTGCTTATCAAAAAAACGGAAAAGACTTATAACTTCACTTAAAAATTATAAGTCTTCTCCCTTTATTCCTTAATAAACTCATTCATTTTTCTATAATAGGATGCCACACTGATATCCAGCTCATCACAGATCTCTTTAATCTGCTTCTTCGTCGGCTGTCCTCCATATTTTTTTACTTTATTCTTTAATACATCCACTTCTTTTTCATGGAGAAGCTCCTTTAACGTCTTCTTTTCACCCTCGCCATTCTCAGATTTTAGACCGTTGATCTTTTCTGGAAGAACGTCCATGGAAATCACGTTACTTTTCTCGAACGTCATCATATATTCCACGCAATTTTCCAATTCCCTGACATTTCCCGGCCAGCAATATTCCATCAGTTTTTCGAGAACAAGAGTGGACACTCCGCGGATATCTTTCTCGAGGATCTTATCATATTTTCCGAGGAAATACTGGACAAGAACAGGAATATCTCCCGCCCGTTCCCTTAAAGGCGGCAGATGAAGCGGAACCACGTTCAGTCGGTAATACAGGTCTTCCCGGAATTCCTTCCTCTCGATCATTTCCTCTAAGTTTCTGTTTGTCGCGGCAATAATCCGCACATCCACGTCGATCAGGGAATTAGAATTGCTTCCGATTCGGTCGATCTTTCTCTCACTCAGGACACGGAGAAGTTTTGCCTGGAGATATAACGGCATCTCGCCGATCTCATCCAGGAAAAAGGTTCCCTTGTGGGCCAGCTGGATCTTACCGATTTTTCCGCCTTTTCTCGCGCCGGTAAAAGCACCTTCCTCGTATCCGAACAGCTCACTTTCCATCAGGGACTCCGGAATCGCTGCGCAGTTCATCGCGACGAACGGTCCATCTTTCCTGGAGCTTTTCGCGTGAATCAGGCGGGCGAAAAGTTCTTTTCCTGTTCCGCTCTCCCCTGTGATCAGAACATTTGTGTTGTGACGGGCTGTCACTGTCGCCTGGCTCACAAGCTCCCGCATCTTCTTATCCGCAAAGACCAGCTGATTCTCGATCCCATTTGTATCTCCCTCTGTCTGGTTGATCTGCTCCTGAATCTGGGAGAACGGGCTTATGATACAGAGAACATCCCCGTCGCTCTCATTGACGTACAGACTCTTCACCTGGAGAAGGAACTGGAAATCATCCACGGTCCTGTGGATCTCACGAATGTTGTTCCGGTGTGTCTTTACGGTATTTTCAGCGACTTCCTTCACGTCCTGGAGGAGCATCTCGCCAAGCTTCGGTTCATCTAAATGCAGATATATCTTTGCCAGCTTGTTGATATGACGGATCTCTCCGTTCGATGAGATCAGAAGTGCTCCTTCTTCCATGGTCTCTACCACATAGGTAAGATTGTTATTAAGCACCCTCATCTGATCCACCAGATCTTCCTGTTCCAGCTTGCTGGCAATCAAATTGGATATCTTCTCAATACATAACAGCAGCTGGTCCTCTTTTGTCTCGATCAGTTTCTTCTGTTCCTTGTCAAAGGATGCGAAATACACACACCCCTCAACGTTTTCCTCTGGTCCTACAAGAATCGGATGACCGATCAGTGCGTAATTCGCAAAATCGAATTTCCTGTCATCATAGTAATATTTCTCCATATAAGCCAGTGCATCACGAACGATCACTGGCTTTTTTGTTGCTGCCATCTGGAGGGAAAAACCATTTTTCCACTCGGGCCGCATCTCATCTTCTCTATATGCAGAACCATGGGTCTTGAACCAGTCATTCGATCCGGCAACACGTTCCAGCGGATCAATATTTGTAATTGTAAATTCCAGATTTAATACGGCTGCGAACGACTCACATAGCGTATCCAGATACTCTTTGATATCTGTTAATTTCATAGATATTTCCCCTTCTAACTCTTATAGCCGACAGCTTTCCTCGCATTTACTGCCGTTTTTATCAACTCGGTTTCATATCTGCCTGTATTTTTCTCAGGCTGCTAAAACGCCCCTCTCGAATATATTATAATGTTCGATTATTTTTGTCAATTCGGAACACACCATAATTAAATTCTATATTTCCCCCAATTGCATTCGTTTATCCAGTTATTATTTTGAACAGGTGTCTTATTTTTGTTAAATTTCCACCAAGGCTTAAAAATATAAAATCTCCCTTTCCGAAAATCAGCCACATTGCCAAAACATTCGGAAAGGGAGTTATCTGGAAAAGGTCGCTATTTTCTACGATCTCTTATTTCGATTAGTCAACTTTCATCAGATCTGCAATTTTTCCTTTAACGCCTTCCTCAACCAGACGGTCGATGTTGATCAGCGCATCCAGATATTTACCTTCCGCAAAATTCTTTCTCCACTCTACTTCGTTGCGGTCTGCAGCTTCTGCCTTTTCAACTAATTCCGCAAATCGGTCAGCTGGAGCTACAATAACACCGTCTACATCTCCGTATACGATGTCACCCGGATTAACAACTGCACCACCGCAGCATACCGGAACATTGTACTCGCCGTCGATTCCCTTTAATGTATTTGTTACGGAAGCACGTCCTGTGGAGAATAACGGGAAACCGAGAGCCTTAATCGGACGTGTATCAGTATTCGGTCCATCAACGATAATACCTGCAAGTCCAAGACTCTTCGCAGCCTGAACAACCATCTCACCGACAGCAGCCACACGCTTGTCACCCATACGGTCAATAACAACAACGGACCCCTTCGGAGCACGTTTCATTGCGTAGTAAAGCATTGCGTTATCGTTGCCTGGAAGTCTTACGGTGAATGCCGGTCCGATCATCTTGATATCTTCGCTGATCGGTTTGATGCTTGCATCCATGAATCCGCCCTGAACATAATGTCCGATCTGAGCCGGGTCTGTCTTTAACGCACGTGCAAATAATTCGTTCATGTCCATAAGAAATACCTCCATATTTTAATATTCCGTATTCGGTATACCGAAAATTTGTTTTTTATAATATCGCCATCAGCGATATGAATAAAATGACCTTCTTGATTTTTCCGTATTTGGTATACCAAAATTTATATTTAAAATATATCACCTGTTCTTCAAATTTTCAAGTACCTTTTACCCGATATTTCAATATTGTACAAAATATATAAATATCCCCTCAAAAACATATACATTTTTCACAACAGCAAAGAAAGAGCAGAGGTTACATCAGAACACCAGATTCTCATCGCTGTTGATCTGCAGAATTTCCGGAACCTTTTTCAGATGGCCTTCCCACACAGAAATATGCTGCTCTAATTCCTCTCTACCTTTCTGGTACTCATGGTTTTTCAGGCACTCCAACAGCCTGCTATGATTACTGCAGTAGGTGTCCAGAGAAAAGTCCCCATAACGTACCGATAAGACAGACGTCCTGATCAGTTGATCTCCAAGCTCAGACATAATATGAAGCACGTTATCATTTCTCGAGATTCTTGCAAGCTGTAAATGAAATTCGATATCCGCCGCCATGGCCTCATAGTGAGATGCTTTTTCCTGTTTTTTCGCGATCATCTCCATATTTTCATAAATATGCTCTAAGTCCCTCACATCCTGATCTGTCATCTTCTGAACAGCAAGATCATAGGACATCAGTTCCAGAGGACGGCGAATCTCCATCAGACTTTGCACATTTTTCCAGGTCAAAAGACTCACAACCTTAAATTTCCCTTTTTTTGAAATCCATCCTTCCTGCTCAAGACTCCTCAGGGCATCTCTGATCGGAGTTCTGCTGACTGATAAGGAATCCGCTAATTCCCTCTCGTTCAGAATTTCTCCTGGTTTAATATGATTTGCAACAATCAACTGTTTCAGCTGACGATAGACCTTTTCTGAATATATTTCGTTTTTATCGATAGCTGTCAACTGAACATGTTCCATTGACTTCCCCCCTGTATTTTCATTTTTGATCTGTTTCCAATCATGTTCGTATATTATTTTTAGTATACCATATTCCAAAATAGCGTCAATCATTTTCTGCTTTGCCATTCCTGCATGAGCTTTTCACATATATATTCGTCATATGCTTACCATGCAAGCCTATTCTGACAAACTCTTATAATAATCTATCACATTGATAAATGGGATAACAATTTTTCCATTGTTGAAAACATTTGAAGTAATCGTTTCTATTTTTCCCCTGGCTATACCGATAATTGCCGCTGCTCCGTTCACTATAACTAACTGTCGAAATGTATCTTTATCTACATCTGAGCTGGAAATAAAAGCCCCTTCTAAAGATAACTGAATTTGGCAATTTTGATTTTCTGACTGCTCTATATCAATCTCAAAATCAATTGTCATTTGTGCGAAGAACACATCATTCGTTTCTTCGAAATGTGGTTCATTGATATTTAATCCAAAACTTCTCTTTGCTTCCTTTTCGACATCCACTATATTATTGCCTATAGTAAGTGTTTTTACTGTAGTTCCGACCAGTTCAATACCTGGTACAACAAGATTGAATTCCATTATGCAATAGCCTCCTTGTTTGTAAGTGCTGTCGCCCAATTACTGTTCTTTTTATTCTTTGCTATATAATCTCTATCCCATCTGACGATTTTATAATCTGTTTTTGCACATAAAGAATCAAACGATATATTGAATTTCAGATTTAATTTTTGGCAGATTTCATTCAGTGATCTTACTGTAAAATTATACTCTCTGCTTTCCCATTTTGAAATCATCCCCTGTGACACTCCCATATATGCAGCAAACTCTTTTTGTGACATATGCATATCCAACCTACAGCGTTCAATTTGAGCCGAAATTTTAGCCAATTCTACCGTTGTCTTTATTTCTGCTTCAGAAAGTCCTTCCGAAAGCCAGGTACTCTTCTTTGCACTTGCGATTTTCTCTGCGATTCCCATTTTTCTCCTCCATACAATATCTTTTGTAACATACTTAAATTTTAATTACTCTCAAGCCACTTCATTCTCTTGTTTGCTATTTCGATTCCCCTTTGATAATCTCCATTATTTTTTTCTAAAAAAGCTGTAAGAAGAATAATACTACCATCGAAAATACAATAAAGAACTCTGATATTTTTTCTGGATTCAGGATGCCGGATACTATAAAGATTTCCACACCCATTTAACTTTTCAAACTGCGGAAGGTCTACTGCCCTCTCTTTCTCCTGTTCTAATACAGCCAAATCCTCAATGAGTTTTTTTTGATATCTTAGCCAAGGTGGTATATCTTTCCACGGTTCATCTACAGCTTTTCTGAACTCTTTTTTTAAATTAGATATAGCATATGTGTTTTCAATTCCTGTAATGCATATTTTTTCTAATTCCACACCTTAACCTCCCCCCTTTCTTTTTATTATATTACTTATATGTAATATTTTCAACCTCGATCAAATAGTTTTTCAATCTGTATTTCCTTATACACAAAAACAGGATACCATCTCAGCTGCATTCCCACAGCTCTGGTATCCTGCTTTTTCCTTTATCCTATTCCCCCGTCAGATGTACCTTCCGCACTATCTGCAGGCATCAACAAACGCTTTTAAGAGCTTTAACTGCTCATCAGAGTCATACATCATCTCCGGATGCCACTGAACGGCTACAGAGAACGGATGATTTTTCTGAACGATGGCCTCCGGAACACCGTCAGCAGATTTTGCGATGATCTCAATGTCCTTTCCCGGGTCCTTTACGGCCTGGTGATGGAAGGAGTTGATCCGGATCTCGGTTTTACCGTAGATTTTCTCCAGGATCGAACCTTTTTCGATCGTGAGGTCATGCCACGGATAGTTTCTCGGGTATTTGTCACCGAAATGGTGCTCAAATTTTCCTTCGATCTCAAGATCCTGATACAAGGTTCCGCCTGCAGCCACGTTCATGATCTGGATGCCGCGGCAGATGCCGAGGATCGGTTTTTTGATCTCATTCATAAAGTACTTTGCAACTGCGATATCATGGTTATCGCGCTGCGGGATAATCGTTCCGCAGTATCCTTTGGTAGGAGTATTGTACTGCTCCGGTCCTACATCGTGACCGCCGGAAATGATCACTCCGTCCAGTTTATTTAAGAACTCTTTGATGGATTCCTCATCACAGTCCTTATAAACCGGGATCAGTACCGGGATTGCTCCGGCTTTTTCCAATATATATACGTAATCTCCTGCAACGAAGTTCCAGTCCTGACCGACGATTCCCATTCCGGAAGTAATTCCGACGGTGTCACGGTAATCGTAATTGCATGTTACTCCAATTAAAGGTCTTTTCATGTTGTATACCCTCCTGCATTTAATTTCTCTTTTATGATTATGTTTGCTCAATATTTTGCCGCGTTTTTGTTTTCCGCGTCATCTTGTACACACAGTATATTCTCTGAAGTTTTCTTTCTGTCAACATCGAATTTTAACACAAATTTTGCAAAACATAAAGTATACTTCACATTTTATAAAAATTTTATAAAAATTTCCTCTTGAACTCAAGTTGCCTTCATAAGCTATAATGCAGACATCAGCGATGCGAAAGATCTTTTTTCAGAAATCTTTCCATACAAACGTTCAGAATGCAGACGGAGTGATGCTGAAAAGATCCGTTCCTTTCTGAAGAACGAAACACAAAGGAGGATGTGTGTATGTTTATTTACAATGCAGTGTTGGCCTTTAACTCTTGGATCTGGGGTATCCCGATCCTGATCATCCTGATCGGCGGCGGTCTTTATCTTTCCTTTATTACAGGATTCGTTCAGGTCCGTCACTTCCCGACCATCATTAAATCGACAGTCGGCAGCATGTTTAATAAGGAAGAAATGAAAGAAGAGACCGGAAAACATCACGGTACGATCTCAAGCTTCCAGGCTGTGTCCGCAGCACTTGCAGCCGTTCTTGGTACCGGTAATATCGTCGGTGTCGGAACAGCGATCGCAGCCGGCGGTCCTGGCGCGATCTTCTGGATGTGGGTTGTTGGTTTTGTAGCAATGGCTTTAAAGTACTCTGAGGCCTGCGTTTCCATCGCAGTTCGTGAAAAGAAACCGGAAGGCGGCTACAAAGGCGGCGCTAACTACTACCTTTCCAAGATCAATAAACCGTTAGGCTTTGCATGGTCCATCGCTATCATGTACGGTCTCATTACCGCAGCTGGTGTTCACACAGGTTCTGTTGTAACAGCCGCTGAAAGCCTTGGTGTTCCGCGTCTCGTTGCTACGATCATTGTCTGCATCATCATCGCCCTGATCATCTTCGGCGGACTTCAGGCTCTCGTTCAGATCACAGAGCGTCTTGTCCCGTTCATGGCAGCGATCTATATTTTAGCTGGTCTCGCAGTTGTTGTTTTAAACATCGGCAACCTTGTTCCGGCAATCGTAAGCATCTTCAAAGGTGCCTTCACAGGTACTGCAGCACTCGGCGGCTTTGCAGGTGCAACTGTATCCGCAGCGATCCGCAACGGCTGTGCACGTGGTGTTTACTCTTCTGACGCTGGTAACGGACAGTCCTCTATCGCATACTCCCAGTCTTCCGAGACTGACCCGGTGAAACAGGGTATGTGGGGCGTATTCGAAGTATTCTTTGATACCATCGTTGTTTGTACTTTCACAGCACTCGTTATCCTCTGCACAGGTGTATGGCAGACAGGCGAGGCTGGTTCCACACTTGCAATCACAGCATTCAAATCTGCTTTAGGCGGCGCTGGAAACGTGATCGCATCCCTTGGTCTTATGATGTTCGCAGGATCTACTGTTCTTGCTTTCTGTACCTTCATCGGTCTTACATGTGAGAACGTATTCGGAAAGACCGGACGCTGGATCGGTCAGATCGGTTTCGTGATCCTTGCCTTTGTCGGCGGTACTGTTGGTGTTGATATCCTTCTCGGATGGGCTGACTTCGGTAACGCATGGACCTTAACCTTAAATATCATCGGTCTCCTCTGCTTCAGCAAACAGATCGCAAAGTGGACCAAAAACTACTTCGAGAAAGGAAGTTCCTACGCAGAGTAATTGCCGTACTTCCTTACCCCCTGAAAAGAGCGGTTTTCCTCACTTACTGCTCGCGGCAATTGACATACCAAAACTTTTTCTCATATCATTATCCAAAAAGGCGGACAGGTTTTATCTCCTGTCCACCTTTTTTACCCTAACCGTCTGGATCCGCTGCCTCATATGGATATGTTCCTCCAGGATTCCATTTTTTCATAGCCACACGACACATTTTGCATTATAATAAATCTGCTTTTCCAGATTTCATTCATAAGAGATCGAATGTCTGAAAAAGCCGACTGACAGCTTTCTATATTTAGGAGAAACAGATGGAAAAAATCGTTACTGCTATCATGATGTTCTTCATGGTCTTAGGTGCCCTGGACCGGGCGGTCTTCCGCAACCGGTTCGGACTTGGAAATGAATTTGTGAAAGGATTAAACAGCATCGGTCCCCTTATTCTCGGAATGGCCGGGATCATGTGCAGTGCCCCGGTTCTCGGAAAACTGCTCTTAAAACTTGTAACTCCGCTCTTCGGAGCTATCGGTGCCGATCCCGCGATCATCGCCGGAACATGTTTCGGTCTCGATATGGGCGGCTACTACATGACAGCCTCCATGACGAATGACCCATCCGTCATCATGCTGGGCGGTGTCATTTTGAGTACCGTGCTCGGCGCCACCATCGTATTCACGATCCCGGTGGCCCTGACACTCTGCCGCCCGGAGGACGCGTCTGCGGTCTCCAAAGGCATCGTATTCGGGATCATCTCCATTCCTTTTGGGACCATCGCGGCGGCTCTTGCTTCCGGTCTCACACTGCACTACACTCTGATCAACGCAGCTCCCGCCTTCGTCCTTGCTGCTCTTCTGGCTGCCGGAATGATCTTCTTTCCGCAGAAGACCCTGATCATCTTCCGGGCGTTCGGAAACCTCCTGCAGGCATTTATCATCCTGGCTCTCGCAGCCGCGGGTGTGGAATCGACACTCGGGATCACGGTGATCCCCGGTATGGATCCCCTGGCGGAACAGCTTGAGACGATCGCCATGATCGGGATCACGCTGGCGGGTGCCTATCCCTTTGTCCATGTCCTCTCAAAACTTCTCGCCCCGGTTCTCAATGTGATCGCGAAGCTCATGGGCGTCAATGGACCTTCCGTGACCGGAATGCTGGCCTGCCTGGCAAATCCGCTCCCGATGTACGATATGATCCCACTCATGGATGAAAGAGGAAAAGTCCTGGCAATGGCGTTCTGCACCTGTGCGAACGCGATGATCGGCGACCACTTCGCATTCATCTCTATCGCATATCCGGAGGGAACCACCGCTACTTTTATCGTAAAGATCGTCAGCGGTGCTGTTGCTCTTCTCATTGCAGCTCTCTCCACAAAAAAAGGCGGTAAAACGCATTGATCGCGTTTTACCGTCTTTTTTGTTTTTCTACAGATTTTCCGGTTTATGACCTGCTTTCCACGCTGTAAATGAATAGATCCTGAGCACTTCGCCGATCACCTGGCAGGAGAACGCATATACTCTCGCTCCGCAATCTGTAATCGCTCCCATCTGTTCGAGTGACAGCTCATAGCCACATTTTTTATAGTCCTCCATCAGATATTCCATCTGGAATCCACGTTTTGAACTTTCCGGATACTTGGTCAGGAGATTTTTTCTGGATTTTGCGCTCCGGTCATAGCTTAAATATGTACCGTACACACGGACATCCTCTTTAAAATACCTTGCAGCATCCATCAGATAACAGTTTTGATGGTACAGCATATATTCGCCTTCCCCGCAGAACGTAATGTAGCGGTCCACACAACTGCTTTTTAACGGGTAATCCGTCCCTGCATCGGCGATATAGAGGATCTGACATTTGATATCGCACTGTTCGATCAGGGCTTTGTACATCCTGAGGATCTCTGGGTATTTATCGATCAGGATCAGCGTGCTGTTCGCCGGCAGAAGTCCCAGATGGTTGTACATGTAAAAATATCCATTGATATTCGCCTCCAGAAAGACTTTTCCGTTCATATCATCCTTCATCAGAGACTCTGTCACACGGTCATAGCATCTCTGGAAACAAAAGCTGAATTCCGGTCCCATATCCCGGTACAGTCCGCGCTTGAGATCCGGATGATCATAGATTCCGGTGTAAAGATTTCCGGTCTCCACGATCCCGTCAACGATCTTCGCTTCATATTTCTTTTCACACGTTCCATTCCCATAACCGGAACACACGAGTTTTCCTGAAATGATGTATCCGTTCTTGATCTCCGCATCCTCGATATTTAACGATTCCCCGCAGTACGGACACGCAAAAAGAGGCAGGGCACTCACCGGCACCCCCGTCACACGCCTCTCGGCTGTTCCCTTTTCCCGGAGATTGTGGATCTCCTCCCCGATCTCCCGGTAGGAATTTTTCAGTTCCTCTATTTCAGAGAATATTTCCTGCTGCTTTGTCTCCAGGATCGTCAGCGCCGCATTGATCGTACTCGGCTCGATCATTCTGGAATGTCTCGTCAGGATCAGATACTGCTGTATCTCTTTCAGTTTAAACTGATGCTTCCGCATCTTTAAGATCAGATTCAGATCCTCTACTTCACGCTCGGAGAAATCGTACTGGGCGCTGGAATCATTCGGGATCAGCATTCCCATACTTACATAGTAGCGGACCGTCGCAACACTGACACCGCATAACTTTGCCAACTGTCCAATTTTCATCGGATCACCTCATTGTCTGCGATATTTTGAGAACTGTCGCTTCTCACCTTTACAGTTCTGTTTTTTGCAGCTCTTTCAGATATCAAATTCTGCATTTTCTATCTATTATACATAAATAATAAAAAAAAGCGAACTGTTTTTCACCGAAATCTTTGCATTTTCTTAGCGAAATATACAATGTCTACTCCGCCGTCTCAATTGCCTCCCTGAGCTTCTCCAGGCAGGAATCATCCCCGAATCCGACCTCGATGATTGTTTCTGCCCCTGCCATGGAAAGGATCTCAGAAGCGCCTTCTATGAGCTCAGGATCCTCACACAGATCCGTCTTTGTGATAACCCCGATCACAGGTTTTCCGGAGAACAGGGATCCCATCCGCGGGGAAAATGCATTCTGCTCATCGATCGCCGAGGAGAGGAGCAGGATTACATCCGCCTCCACGGCTGTCACGATGAGGGCGCTGTAAAACTGTTTCTGCTCGACATATTCGCCCGGGGTATCCACGATATCATCCCCGATGACCTGAATCGACTGGGTCTTTTTGTAGGAGACCTGCTCCCCGATGAGTCTCTGGCTGAGCGTCGTCTTTCCGCAGCCGATCTTTCCCACCATCATGATCTTCTTCATGTCTTCTCTCCTCCCGCGCACTGTAACATAGGATTTTGCCGATGCTTCGCATTCCAAATCGGCAAAATCTGCGACCACTACTGTATTATACGGAATTTTCAGTTCAGAAAATTCCTACCCGTAAAAAGTAACTTTCTTCCCAACTTACAAGATCCTGATTTTCATCAGGATCTTGTAATATCTGTGAGTGTAAAATGAAGGACTTCTCCAAGGACTCTGAGTACATCCTTAAGGGCCGCATCCACGGCCGCCACATCCCCGCATACGACCAGGGAGCCGGAAAAACGATCGACAAATACGATCTCCACCTCTGCCGCCTTTGTCGCCACATCGGCTCCTATGATCGCCGCCTCACTCGGCGTGATCGTCAGGATCCCAAGAGCTCCACGGGTCTTGCTGACGACGCCGAGCTTTTTATAGAGATCCTCGTTCGGATTCGCGATGAGGTGGGCCATGGTGACCTGCTTGCCGGGTACGAACTCCTGGATGATCCTCTGTTTACTCTCAAAAGGATTCTGCTCTGTCATGATGTCTTCTCCTTCTCAGGCCTCATTATAAAAGTGCCGCGAAGATCTCCTCGCGCGGGCTCGGGATCACTACGCTGCTGAGCGCCAGTCCCTTCTCTGTTCCTGCCGCCATTCCACACTTCACTGCTTCCTCAACAGCTGCCACATCCCCGGTCAGGACCGCGAACGATTTTCCGCCGATCCCGATCCCCAGACGCACATCGATCAGTGTGACATCCGCCGCTTTTACCGCCGCATCGGCCGCATAAACTGCCGCTGTAATGCTGTAAAATTCCATGACGCCGACCGCATTCACGCCTTCCGGTGTTGTCGACAGGTTGATCGCCTGGATCACCTGCGGATGTACTCTCGGAATCACAACGGAGTCCACCGTATGCTCTCCCGTCACGCGCTCTCCGGCCTCCAGGGACGCCTGGACCGCCGCCACATCCCCGTAAAACAGGGTCGTATATTTTCCCGGACATACCGGTTTTGAAAACAGCAGGGATGTATCTGCTGCTTTTAAGATCGCATCTGCTGCCTCGATTCCTTTCGCGATGCTGTTGCTCTCAAGAATTCCGATCGCTTCCACTATAGCCACTCTCCTTTATCCTGCCTGACTGCCGGCTGTCTCCGCATCTTTTACGGTTCCTGTTTTTCATAACTCCAGTTCTTTCCTGTCCGGATCTCGATATACGCTCCATCCGGATCAATGGAAACCGTTCCGGACACGGAAGCATGAAGCTCTGATCCCAGACTCTTTTCCGGACAGGCAGCGATCCGTTCTCCTGCTTTCACCGGATCCCCGTCCTTCACAGTCGGAACAGACGGCGCTCCGATCCCCTGTCTGAGGCTTAAGCGGACGCATCCCGCTTCCTCCGGGTTTACAGAAAAGAAATCATCGATCTTCAGGTTCTCATAGGCGCCGACACCGGCTCTTGACGCGACTCGCTCTGTCGGGGCTTTTCTCATCCCGCGCTCCGGACGCGCTGTATATTCCACGCCTTCCGGTCTCTGATAGCGGATCCCCGCCTTCGCAAGCTCCTTTTTCAGCATGGAATTCACGGTTCTCGGCTTCAGTCCCATCGGACACGCGTAGATCTCGCAGATCCCGCATTCACAGCAGAGCGCCGCATTCCTTACATCCGGATCGTTTAACATCTCCCCGATCGGAGTGCCGGAGCTCAATTTTCTCATGATCTTATTTGGACGGATCGGATGTCCCAAAAGCGCTCTCGGACACATCTGGGAGCAGAAGGAACACTGGATGCAGGCAGATTTTGCCTGATTGATCATGTGCTTTACCGTCACCTGGTTTCTTCTCGCGATCGCGGAATCCTCCGGAAGTACGATCAGTCCCGACATGGTCTTCGTCACATAGGAGTTCGGAACCTCTTCCATGGGGATCATCTTTCCCATCATCGGACCGCCGTTGACCACGATATACCTCGAAAGATGCGTGCCGCCCGCCAGGGCGATGCACTCGCTGACCGGTGTTCCGACCGGCACTCTGAGGATTGTCGGATGCGCCACCTCTCCTGTCACTGTCAGGAATTTTCTTGTAAACGGTTCCCCCTCAAAGGCATCCCCGATCCCGTAGATGGTTGCCACATTGCTGACCACGCAGCCGACGGAAAGCGGGATCGCAGCCGGAGGAACGACCCGTCCTGTTACTTCATAGACGATCGTCTGCTCGTCCCCGGCCGGGAAAAAGCTCTGAAGCTTATGAAGTTTTACAGAGGAGCCAAGCTCTTCAATGGCACGCTCCAGAGACTCGATCTCCCTTGTATATGCCGCTTTTAACGCAATGATAAATTCTTTCGCACCAGTTTCTTCCTTGATCCGGTCTGCCGTCCGGATCAGCTTTCTGGCGCAGTTTCTCATGAGATACCGGTCCGTCTGCAGGAGCGGCTCACACTCCGCTCCATTCACGATAATTGTCTCGACCGGACCGCCGGAGTATTTTGCATGGGTCGGAAAACCCGCTCCGCCGCATCCGACGATACCGGCTTCTTTTATGATTTCCATAAGTCCTGCCATGTTAATTCTTCTCCTTTGAAATCTCCATGGAATCGATGATCCCGACGATGGCGCTGTCGATGGGCGCGTCATCCTCGCCGATCGCCCGTCTCGCTGTACTTCCGCTGACAACAAGGACCATCTCTCCGATCCCGGCTCCCACCGAATCCGCAGCGACAAACGTCGCTCCCTTTCTCGTTGTCGTCGTCTCCTCACGGACGATCATAAGTTTATGTCCGTTTAATTTTTCTTCTTTTTTTGTCGCCCAGACATGACCGACCACCTGACAGATCATCATCGTTTTTTACCTCCCTGTCTCCCACACGAGTTCCATCTTTTCCCGGCTGAAAATGTCCTTCGCAGATGGAGTGACGATCACGCCTTTCTTTATCGTCAGCGTGCCGCCTTTCTGTGCAGTCAGTTCTTTCGCGATTGCTTCCGTGATCAGCTTTCCGTTAAATACCGTCTCCGGCTTTTTTACCGGCTCATCACATGGAATCTTTTCTTTCTCCGGCTCCGTCTTCACAGCCGGTTTCTGTTCGATCTTTTCCTCCGCGTGCGGCTTTGCCGGAGTCTTTTCCAGGCTGCAGCACGGTGTCTGAAGGCGCATTTTCGCAGTCGCATTCTTTGGAAGCATGCACGCGTTCGCCTCATCATAATCAATGTGCATCGCAAGTCCCGCTGTGGAGCTGACTCTGCAGATCACATTTTCAAAAGTTGCCGGACGCTCCCCGCGGATCGTCACCGATACTCTCTGTCCATCGGAAACGCCTGCTTTCGCTGCGTCATCCGGTGTGAGATGAATATGGGCCTGTGCCACGATCGCACTTCCTTTTGCGTCGTAGACGCCTTCCGGTCCAATGATATAGACATCCCCGGCTCCGTTTAAATCCCCGGACATTTTGAGCGGGGCCTTAACGCCGAGTGTTCTGGCATCCGTTGCCGAGAGTTCCACCTGCACATAGGGGCGCTCCGGTCCCAGGACTGCCACATTTTCGATCCTTCCTTTTGGAGTGACGAGAGTTACCCGCTCCTCACTCAGGAACTGTCCCGGCTGGGAGAGCGGGCGCTTTGGCGTCAGCTTTTTTCCCTTGCCGAACAGCACTTCCACTGCTTTATCCGTCAGATGTACATGTTTTGCGGATACCTCAACGGGAAATTCCAGTTCCGGTTCCCGTCCCGGCATCCAGTTTCCGAATTCGGACAATACGCGGAAGATGATCTCCTGAATCTGTTCTCTGTCCACGTTATTCCTCCATCCTGTCGTAATAGCCGGAAAGCAGGCGGCAGAACACAACATAGACTCCGCTGCTCAACCGGTTTAACGCCTTTATGATCCCATAGTCGTTTTCTTCGTCTTCAAACGCATTTGCCGCCGCAAGCTCCACTTCCCGGATCTCTGCCCGCAAAAGGTTCAGTTCCAGGGCCGTTTTTCCCATCGATGCGTCCGGGATCGGATGATCCATCCCAAATGTCTCCCTTACCTGGTGGGACATCCGATGGATCTCCTTCTCATCCAGGCCGAAGAGAGAAAATCCCGCGATCTCCTCTTCCTTTACTTCTGATCCCAGGACTTCCCTCAGACCGTTTAAAATATCGGCGAGGTCTTTATATAGCCCGGGTTCATTCCGGTACTCCGCCATCAGAAGAAGGACTTTCGCCTGGATCGTATCCACCTTTCCCCGGAAAGCGATCCGGGGATGGGTCTTCATCACAAGAAGATTCCCTCGAAGATGAGTCATGTTCTCCGGTTTCTCCCGGTATCCCTCTCCTGTTTTTGCATCGATATAGGTATGGTCTCCCTGTTTTTTTACCGGCGTCCTGGTCATGGACTTCTTCTCCTCCGTGTCAATGACCATGGACACCCCCTTTTCCCGCAGAAAGTCTTTTGCCATCGGCGTGACAAATGTCCCGGCTTCCACATGGTAGACTCCGTCCTCCGGGGTTTTCCACTTTGCCCGAAGCTCCATTTCTGTCAGTACTTTCATGCGCTGTTTCCTTTACTTTTGTTTACTCTGTGACTACGCTCACGTGCGGAAGAATGGATTCCACTTCGCCGTGCGGACGCGGGATAACGTGTACGGAAACGAGATTTCCGACTTTTCCTGCTGCTGCCGCTCCTGCGTCTGTCGCTGCCTTGACTGCTGCGACATCACCGCGTACCATAACGGTCACGAGTCCGCCGCCGATATGCTCTTTGCCGATCAGCGTAACATCTGCTGCCTTTACCATCGCGTCGGCCGCCTCGATCGCGCCGACAAGTCCTTTTGTTTCGATCATTCCAAGTGCCTGTAATGATGCCATGTTCGTTTCCTCCTGATATCTTTCACGCAGCCTTTTTCAGGCTGTGACATGTCTTAGATCTTCTGAGATGATCATTCCCCAAGCTTCGGAAGAATGGACTCAACCTCTGCATGCGGACGCGGGATAACGTGTACAGATACGAGTTCCCCTACACGGCCCGCTGCTGCTGCGCCTGCGTCTGTCGCTGCCTTGACTGCTCCGACATCGCCGCGCACCATAACGGTCACAAGTCCGCCGCCGACATGTACTTTACCGATCAGAGTAACGTTTGCTGCCTTTACCATTGCATCGGCTGCTTCGATGGATCCTACTAAACCTTTTGTCTCTACCATTCCAAGTGCTAATAATGCTGCCATAATCGATTTCCTCCTGTTTTATCTGTTCTAATAGTTTAAATTATATATTCTTTCTTGTTTTTTGATTATTTTCCGAGTCCTGCTCCGAGTCGTTTCATGATCTCACGTGTGATCGCCTCGATATCCTCCGGGGTGAGATCTGTTTTGGTACCGCATTCGCAGGACGGCTCATCCTTCGGGACCGGACTTCCTTTTCTCAGATCCTCCAGTTCGCAGAGTCCCCATGCCACACGGCGGATGTTGATGAGATTCATCGGGGTGATGTTATCGGAAGTTGCACTTCCGCCGACTGCTCCGCAGCCAAGCGTCAGGGCCGGTGCAAGACCTGTGCTCGCTCCGACTCCGCCGAGCGCACCCGGGGTGTTGACAAGGATCCTCGATACCGGTTTTCTTAAGGCGAACTCACGGACAACATCCTTATTTTTTGTGTGGAGTGTCATGGTATGACCTGCGCCCTCATTCTGAAGGATGCGGATGCTGAGCTCACATGCGGCCTCCCAGCCGTCTACCGTGAAGAATGCGATGACCGGGCAGAGCTTTTCTCTGGAGTACGGATTCTTCTTGCTGACATTCATCGGATCCTGTTCGGACACGAGAAGTTTTGTTCCCGCCGGGACCGTGATCCCAGCCATCTCAGCAATTTTCAGTGCCGTTCTTCCGACGATCTTCGGATTCATCGTTCCGTTCGCTCTGAGAAGAAATCCGGAAAGCTTGTCCGACTGCTCTTTCGTCAGGAAATAGCCGCCCTGTTTTTTTAATTCCTCTTTTACCTTCTCTGCGATCTCAGTCTCTGTGACGATGGACTGTTCGGATGCACAGATCGTTCCGTTGTCAAAGGTCTTCGAATCCATGATCCGTTTTACCGCCATCGGGATGTCCGCACTCTTTTCGATATAGGACGGACCATTTCCAGGACCAACGCCGAGCGCCGGATTTCCGGAAGAATACGCCGCATGGACCATCGCTTCGCCGCCTGTGGCAAGGATGATGCTTACATCCGGATGCTTTAAGAGAGCATCCGTCGCCTGGACAGTTGTGAGGCTCACACAGTTGACGGTTCCCTCCGGAGCACCCGCGCGTTCCGCCGCCTCTTTCACGATCTTATATGTAGCTGTGATACAGTTTTTTGCTCCCGGATGCGGGCTGATCACGATGGCATTTCCAGCTTTGATGGAAATGATGCTCTTGTACATGACGGTGGAAGTCGGGTTTGTGGACGGGATCAGTGCCGCTACAACGCCCATCGGAACGCCGATCTCGGTCACCTTTGTCTCCTCATTCTCCCTTAAGACTCCGACCGTCTTCATGTTCTTTACGGACTCCCAGGTAATTGCGCTGCCGAGCTTGTTCTTTAATACCTTGTCCTCCCATTTTCCAAATCCGGTCTCCTGGACCGCCATCTTCGCCAGCTCCTCCGCATGCTCCATACATGCGGAAGCGATGGAAGCACAGATGGCATCTAATTTTTCCTGCGGAAATGTGCAGAGTGTTTTTTCTGCCTCTTTTGCTTTTGCGACCAGGTCTCTGACCTCCTGGATCGACTGCAGATCACGATCAATATTCACGATCTGACCACTCCTTTCTGTTCTGTAGTTCTATCTCATTTTCTAATATGCCAACGGATCCTCAGCGATCCGGCAGACCGCATCTGCGAAGGCATCGCATGCCGCCTGACAGGATGCCTGAGTTCCCGTCAGAAGTCCGCCTGCAAAGTTTGTCTCCGTGGGCGGTCCGTAGTAGAGGGAAAGCTCCACATCCGCCGCCTTCAACGCTGCATCGAGTCCCACGGAAGCTTCCAACGGCGGTGCGATCAGATACGCCATCGGTGTTCCCTCCGGGACTCCCGCCTGACTGGAAAGGTAGCTTCCTGTCCGGGAAATACAGTGGGCAAAGTAGACTACCATTCCCGTTTCATTCGCCTCATAAAAGTGCGCGTCGTTCTCGATCAGGGAGAATGCCGCCTGAAGTCCGCTTCTCACTTCCTCCGGATCCGGTCCGGAAAGGATCCCGATAAACTCTCCCGCAAGTGCCGTGCTGGCATTTCCAGAACCCGCGTACATGCTCTTCGCGTAGGCCACATGGACATCTGCCTTCTTTGTCGCTTCATCCACCGCCGTGTAGGACACATCGTCGCAGTCGGTGGTGAAGATTCCGAGACTCTTATCCCCAGGACGGACATCCAGGTTCTTTAAGAGCATCGGATCCGCATTCGGGATGATCCGCACTGCCAGGATCTTTGTGTTCAGCTGTTTTCCTGCCATGCTGCCTCCTATTTTTTCAGGTCAACACCGCTGGCCTTTTTCTCCAGGATCAGAGCTAAAAGATCAACGATGTAAGCTCCCGCTTCGACCGCCGGGACTCCGTTTTTGTGGATATTGGAAACAACGGTTCTTCTCGCCTCCGGCATTCCGACTGTCGCCATATAGGAAATGTAGGCGCTCATACTCTCCGCCGTTGCGAGACCCGGCCGTTCTCCGATAAAGGAGCAGACGATCTTTGCGTTAAGAAGCTCTGAGATCTGGTCCTGGGCAGCGACTCTTCCGAATTTTACGAAGATCGGCGTTCCCGTACTGATCCCTTTCTCTTTTAGTCCTTCCATCACGATCGGCAGGATCTTCGGCGCATTCGCCTCGATGGAGGAGGAAGAAAGTCCGTCACTCACGATGATCTGGACATCGATATCATGGACACAGTGTTCGGAGATTGCCTTCTTTGTCTCCTCAGAGAAATCTCTTCCGAGATCCGGTCTCGTGAGGAATACGTTTTTGTCCTCGCAGAGTGTCTTTACCGGGAAAAGTCCCAGTTCCGAGACAAGTTCCTCGCTGACATCCATCATGACCGCATCCCGCGCAGCCGCGTGGTCGGCGCGAAGCTTTAAAAGCGTCTGGGTCTTTAATCTCGGACCACATCTTCCGACTCCAATCCGAGCCGTCGTCTTTGCCATCATCCTCTGCAGGGCATCCGGATCTTGCGGGCTATCGATGAGAGGCGCCCGCCAGTCCTTTTCCTTCAACTCATCCTCTCCGCTTTCTGACTCTTTCGCCGTTGTTTCCGCCTTCGGAACACTTCCGACGGCCGCCTCGAGGATCTCCTGTTCCTGTTTTTTTCTGTTTTCTCTCACGGAAGCTTCCGCCTTCACATCAGCGACTCCAGAGAGCCCCGGAATTTCTTTTTTTGTTTTGGGAGCGGACGTTCGCTCTTCCTTTCCCGCCTGAAACCCGGCCAGGATCTCTTCCGCGATCCGGTCGATCTCTTCTTTACTCAGCACTCCGATCACCGCCCTTTCTTCATGAAGATCGTCGGATCTCCCGCGTACTTTGTAAGTCTTCCGTTTTCCATGATCCCCATCTTCTCAAGCCACCGCTCGAATGCCGGGATCGGATGTTTCCCCAGGATCTCACGGATCGTTCCGATGTCATGGTAGGCATTTGTCTGATAGTTTAACATGATGTCGTCGCTGGTCGGAACGCCAAGGATGTAATTGACTCCCGCTGCCCCCAAGAGCAGGGACAGGTTCTCGATGTCGTTCTGATCTGCCATCATATGGTTTGTGTAGCAGCAGTCACATCCCATCGGGATTCCGGAGAGCTTCGCCATGAAGTGGTCTTCAAGTCCTGCCCTTATGACCTGTTTGGAATCATATAAGTACTCCGGTCCGATGAAGCCGACGACTGTATTGACCATGAACGGGTGATATTTTCTTGCGAACGCGTAACATCTCGCCTCCATCGTCACCTGATCCGCTCCCCAGTGGGCGTTCGAGGAAAGTTCACTTCCCTGTCCTGTCTCGAAATAGAGAACATTCGGTCCTGCCGCCGTACCCTGCGTCCTCATCAGCTCCTGCGCCTCATCCACAGTCTCCGCGGAGAAACCGAACGCCCGGTTTCCTTTCTCGCTGCCCGCGATGGACTGGAAGATCATGTCACACGGCGCTCCCTGTTTGACCGCCTCGATCTGGGTGGTGATATGTCCTAGTACACAGATCTGCGTCGGAATGTCAAACTGGTGTTTGACCTCGTCAAACCGCTTTAATACCTCCGCGAGACTCGACACGGTATCATTGACCGGGTTCAGTCCGATCAGGACATCTCCACATCCGTAGGAAAGTCCCTCAAATAAGGATGCCGTGATCCCTTCGACATTATCGGTCGTATGGTTCGGCTGAAGTCTTGTTCCCATGATGTCACGCTCTCCGACGGTGGTATTGCAGTGAGCCGTCACGCGGATCTTCTGTGCCGCGTAGATCAGGTCCAGATTCGTCATGAGCTTACAGACGGAAGCGACCATCTCCGCGGTCAGTCCCCGGGAGATCCGGTGGATCGCCTCATTGTCCGCCTCATAGGAGAGGAGCCATTCCCTGAGGTCGCTGACCGTCCAGCCGGCGATCTCGCCAAATATTTTCCTGTTCAATCCGTCGATGTTGATCCTTGTGACCTCATCTTCCTCGTAGGGCGCCGCCGGATTCTCGTAGAGTTCTCTCAACGTCATTCCTGCGAGAACATCCTTCGCTGCGATGCGTTCGATATCAGATGCGGCCGCCACACCGGCTAGGACATCTCCGGATTTATGTTCCCCGGCTTTCGCCATCACTTCTTTTACAGAATCAAAGGTAAAGCGTTGTCCGGAAAGTATCGTATGGTATCCCATGTTCCTTTTTCCTCTCCTCCTTTTACCCAAATAATAATGTCTTTACAACTACCGGGATGACAAGACCGTTCATCACCGGCTTTCCGAAATCCACGAAGTTGTTGTCCTCCACGCGGATCTCGTCGATCACCACAATATTTCTTTCTTTTAAAAACCTCTGTCTCAAAAGCTGTCCCAGCGCCTTTGCCATGTCCTCCCTGACAACAAAAAGAAGCGGTTCCCCGGTCGGGATCGTCGCATGCATTCCATCTCCCAGAGCGGCGGCGAACGTCTTTAATTCCGTGTAACCCGGATTTTTCTTTCCGTTCACGGCGAGAACGATCTTCGAGCTGTCACTCTGTTTTAAGAACCAGAGGATCTTTTCTTTCAGTCCTTCGCTCTTTCCCAGCCAGCAGTCGTTTTCCTCTGTTTCCGAAAGTTTGAGTACCGGAATATTCTTCATCGGGAACAGCCCGTCCGCGTAAGCGATGGTGCTTCCGGAGATCGTCGTCGTGTAAGTTCCTGCTCCGATCACTGTGGCCCGGATCGTCTCCTGCGCACTGATCACATGGAATTTTGAGAACAGGCGGCTCCGCCGGATGGCATCTGCTAAGAGGATCCCGATATCCCCGTATGCAAATACATCCATTCCCGGATGGTAGATGCATTCCGCCACACCGCCTGAAAAACAGATGTACCGGATCGGACGTTCTGCGGGGATCTCAAATGTTGAGGAACCCGCTGTCCGGACTTCTTCTAAAAGCTCTGTGGGTTCCGCCGCCCCGAGCATTTCCTCGAGGACTTCCGCCATTCCGTCACAGAGTCTCGAGAGGACCGCCTCATCTGCCGGGTCACCCTCATTGATCGAAAGTCTCAGCGCTTTTGCGATTGCCGCGGCACTTGGGCTCACATAAGTGATTCGTCCATGTTCATCCACGGTCACCTGACGGCCGCCGATATCCATGCAGCCTCTCGTTCCGATCACGCCTCCGTCAAAGAGGACCACGTTCGTGGTTCCTCCTCCAATATCCAGGTTCGCAACGACAACGCCGTTATCCTCCGAATATTTCCAGGCGCCGCTTCCCTGTCCCGCGATCACAGATTCCAAATCAGGACCCGCCGTCGATACGACGAAATCTCCGGCAAACACACTGAGCTCATCGAGGACCATGGAGGCATTCTCTTTTCTCGCCGATTCACCGGTAATGATGGCGGCTCCCGTCTCCACCTGTGCCGGGACAACGCCCGCGCTCTGATACTCTTTTTCGAGGATCTTCTTTAACGCAGCTCCGTCGATCAAGGATCTGTCCAGAAGCGGTGTCCGGTAAACCGGACTCTTATAGATGATCTCCTTTCCCACGATCTCCACAGAAGGAACCGAGAAGTATCCCGCTGTATTTTCGATCGTCAGGTGGCTGAAGATCACCTGCGATGTCGATGTCCCGATATCGATCCCAACGCTCAACATTTTTGAATGTTCCAGGATTCTCACCTCCGTTCACCGAAATTTTCCCAGAAAAGAACAAAAGACCCAGAGCAGAAATAAATTCCTGCTCTGAGCCTTATCGCTGTTGCACCGTACCCTGTTGTGCGGTGAAATATTCAATTTCTTCATTTATTATATTCCAGTCTCCGTGGATTTGTCAATCAAAAAATCGAAGGTGACGGAGGTTCCGTTCTCTCCGCTCTCCACATAGACTTTTCCTTTTAATTTGTCCTTCACGGTCATCTGTACCAGCATCATACCGAAATTTCCCTCATTCCGGATCTCTTCCGTTCCGGTCCCGTTGTCCTGGACCGTCACGGATGCGTACCGTTCTCCGTTCTTTAAGATCACGCGGATTTCCCCGTTTTCCCTTCCCTTAAACGCGTGTTTGTACGCATTTGAAACAAGCTCATTCACCACGAGCGCAACGTCCGTTGCCTGATCCTGGGAAACAGTCAGATCATCGCCGGAAAGTTTCAGATCAATGGGATATTCTGCCCCATATAGGAGCAGGAACTGGTTCTTTAACTTCTCGAGAAACGGCATCAGAGGCGCCGGTCCCTCATCATTTGCCGTGAGGATCTCGTTGATGGAGGCGATGCTCTGGACTCTTGCGATGTTTTCCCGGAACGCCTGCTTCACTTCCTCACTCTCCGACTTTCTCGCCTGGATGTTCATGATGCTGGCGATGAGCTGAAGATGATTTTTTACCCGGTGATGGACTTCCCGTCTCGCATTCCGGACTGCGGTACTCTCAGTCCTCGACGCGACCGAACCAAACGCCACCGGCTGTCTCGCCATCGCCTCGTATTTCTGTTCTCTCCGGATATCTTTGCTGATGTCCCGCTCGCCGATCAGGATCCCGATGACGCTTCCATCCTCGCCCTGGATCGGGACTGCATCCTGGCGCACCATATTTTCCTCCTGAGTCACTGCTTTGATATCCCGTACAGGAGTTCTCGTCTCGAGCGCCCGGTAAACCGCCGGTTCGTCCTTTTGCTCAGCTGCACATCCGACAACACTTTTCTGATAGGCTGACGGCATATATTTCGGTCCTGCCTGGGCTGCGACAAACATGATCCCATCCGTTTTGTCCATACAGTCGATAAACAGATCGGCCCCCGCAAGCTCCGCCATCATCGGCAGCATCTGTTCCGTCCGTTTTAAAATCTCTGCATTCTCCTCCGAGAGACCGGTGCGTTTCATGAGTTCTTCTTTTGTCATGCTACGCCTCCTCTTCCAGGAGCTGCTTTGCAAAGGCGGAAACCGTAAGCCCGGCCTTTTCCGCTCCCTTTACGAGGTAACGGTACGCCTCCTGCTCCGTCATCCGGCGCTCCCTCATCAGCCACTTCTTCGCCTGATTTGCCTCGTCCCTCTGGGATTCCACGCGGATGATCGCACGGGCCACGGAAACTAACGGTGCACGCTTTTCCATGGCTGTCTTCTGCATTTTCCGGTACGCATCCATTTCAGAGATATGTTTTGATCTCGCCAGAAGACCTTTTGCCCGTTCGATCACACGGTTCTCCTCCAGTCTTCTGTTCGCCTCACCGATCGCCAGCTTCTGTTTCGCAAGCCGTCTCCCCTGCGCATATGCCATCTCGATCGTCGGCCGCAGATTTCTCGCTTCGACCGGCTTCACGATATAACCGGACACTCCGATCCGGCCGGCCTGTTCCAGAAAGTCTTCATCTGCAAAAGCGGTGCAGATCACAACGCAGCCTGCGAGGTTCTCATTGATGATCGTCTCCGCCGCTGTCATTCCGTCAAATACCGGCATCTCAAGGTCCAGGAGGACCACATCCGGGTTCTTCTTTCTGCAGAGTTCCACCGCGTCAAATCCGTCCGCGCCCTCCGCTACTACCTCATAATTTAACTCTTCCAGCATCTGACCGAGGTCCATCCGGATGATCGGTTCGTCATCCACCACGACCACAGTCTTTTTATTCTCCTGTCTGTCCGCCATTTTTCTTCCTCAGTTATAAAAAAATGTGCCTTGACACATTCTCGCTCCGGGCGCAGCTGCCTGCGCCAATCTTCAACTTCGGGCGAGTACGCGTTTCAGGCACGCAGTGTCTTTATCGTTTTTTACAGTCCGTGCAGTAAATGCACCGATCTGCTGAATAGTTACCATCATACAATATTTTTCCGGAAAATGGAACCGCCAGATTGAATTTTCAATCCCGAAAATTTCTACCTGTGAAAAGTACCACCAGCTTCTTCACCTTTCATTCTCCACCACCCTGTCATCCACTTCATATAATCAGCAAATCCGGCAGTGTCCACATTCTGTGCCGCTATGACAGGGACATTTCCGACTTCTTCCCCGTTCAGGCGGTAACTTAAGGTTCCAAGCCGGTCCCCCGCCTTTACCGGGGCGTTTACGTCTTCCTCCAGCATCAGTTCCCGCTCCATGCCGGAAAAATCCTCGCCGTGGAGCCCGAGATATGTAAAAGGTTCCCCGTAGGAAAGTTCCACTTCCGGTTCTTTTCCGCCGTTGACCGGGAGCTTCGGAAGCTCCGGCGGCGTCTCGTCCTTATAGAGCCTGCAGTTCCCATATCCATAATTTAAGAGCGTCACCGCATCTTTAAATCGTGCCTTGTAATCCGGCGCTGCCATGATCGCGGCGATGAGCTCCACACCGTCCTTCTTCGCCGTGGCAGAGAGACAGTATTTCGCGATGCTCGTGGACCCCGTCTTTAATCCTGTCACCTCAAAGTTCGTCGCCATCTTTAAAAGCTTATTCGTGTTGGAGAGGCCGAACTCCTTCGATCCCTGTTTGGTCACATGGGTGATGTTCTCCATCCAGATCGTTGTGTAGTTCGTGATCTGCGGATATTTTGTGATGAGTTCCCGTGACATCAGCGCAATGTCCCGCGCGGTCGTCACATGTTCCGGGGAATTTGTGAGTCCGCAGCAGTCGATGAATTTTGTGTGCTCCATCCCCAGTCCTTTCGCCCGCTCATTCATCATCTTCACAAATGTCCCCTCATCTCCGCCGACAAACTCCGCCATCGCCACCGACGCGTCGTTCCCCGATGCGATGACGATGCACTTGATCAGTGTCTCCACCGTCTGGATCTCTCCTTCCTCCAGAAACACCTGCGATCCGCCCATGGATTTCGCGTGGGCACTCGTCACCACCTCATCCGTCAGGTGGATCTTCCCGGACTGCAGGGCATCGAAGATCAGGATCAGCGTCATGATCTTCGTGACACTCGCCGGGTTTCTCGGCTCATCCGCGTTCTTCTCACAGATCACGGTCCCTGTGGACGCCTCCATGAGGATCGCGGACGGGGCTGTGATCTCCGGGCCGAGATCGGCTCCCGCCGCAGTTTCCGCTGTGATCCGTCCACTCTCCGCTATTTTGCTGTTTCCTGCCCCCGCATATCCGTTTACCGGTCCCATCATCACCAGGATCCCGGCCATGATCCCGCAAAAGATCCTTTTTCCAGCTCTCATGCTTTTTCTCCCGCCCAGCCTGCTCTCGCGCAGGATTTCTCCATATAAAATATGGAGCGGACATTCCTTATTATGCCACTGCTTACAAAATGCTTAATTTTTGTATTTTCCATAGCGGCGAACATGCGGTTGTGTTATGATAGAAGTAATAAAATCGTAACTTGCCATGCATCCGAAGGGAAACTCCGGGGGAGGTTCCTGTAGGTGTGAAGGTACTGAACAGTTGTTACAGTACACGGGCACTCCATGCCCGCGCACTGTAACAGGATTTTGCCGATGCTTCGCATTCCAAATCGGCAAAATCCGCGACCATAACGGTATCATACGGAATTTTCAGTTCAGAAAATTCCTACCCGTGAAAAGTACTGAACAGTTACATAAAATCCTTATTGATTACAAGAGGTGATACTTTGGAATACAACGACGATTTTGAGAGACGCCGCGCATATATTTCAAGCCGCGAAAAGATGCGGAAACGACGCCGGACCGTTTATCTTACGATCCTTTTTATGGTCCTCGCTGCTCTGTTCCTTCTGGTCGGCGGCGGGATCCTTATAAAAAAACATGGCGGGCTTCCCGGACTTGTGAAAAAGGAGACAGAAACTTCCTCCGATCCTTCCTCCAGAAACGGAGACACAAACGTTTCACTGGCGGAGAGCGGATCCGATGGAGATGCATCTTCCGAAACGCCTTCCTCCACAGCTCTGACAGCCGCCTACAATACCGGCGATGCTGCGCTGGACGAGATCTTAAACAGCGCCCATGCAAAATTTGTTACCTACGATTACGATGCCGCCCTTGAGATCCTGAACTCGGCGACAGATTATGCCGAAAACGAGGATGTAAAGGCATTGATCGCGTCCTGCGAAGAGACAAAAGCCACCCTGGTTCCTGCTGATGTGAATAAGATCACCCACATCTTTTTCCATTCCCTCATCATGGACAACTCCAAAGCGTTTGACGGGGATGCCGATGAAAAAGGCTACGATCAGGTGATGACGACAAAAAGTGAGTTCTTAAAGATCCTGGACTCCATGTACGCAAAAGGCTATGTTCTCGTGAAACTTCACGACATTGCGCATGAGGAGACCGATGAAAACGGCAATGCAAAAATGGTGCCGGGAACGATCCTGCTGCCGCCCGGAAAGATCCCATTCGTCATGTCGCAGGATGATCTCTGCTACTATGAGTACATGACCGGCGACGGTTTCGCGAGCCGGATGATCGTCGGGGAAGACGGGAAACCGACCTGTGAGATGGTGATGGATGACGGCTCCGTGTCCGTCGGCTCCTACGATCTCGTCCCGCTTCTGGAGGATTTCATCACGGAACATCCGGACTTCTCCTACCGCGGTGCAAGAGCTGTCCTCGCTTTCACAGGATATCAGGGTGTCCTCGGATACCGGACAGACCCGTCCTATGAGACTACGAACCCCAACTATGAGGCCGATAAGGAGACGGTCCGCCAGGTGGCGCAGTGTCTCCGCGACAACGGCTGGGAGCTCGCCTCCCACAGCTGGGGACATATCAACTTCGGAAAGCGCTCCTTTGAAGATGTGAAGACCGATTCCGATAAATGGGCGTCCCGCGTGGAATCCCTGATCGGAAAGACCGATATCCTGCTCTATCCGTTCGGCTCCGATGTCGGCGACTGGCACCCGTACACATCTGAAAATCAGAAATACGAGTATCTCCACCAGCTCGGTTTCCGCTACTTCTGCAACGTGGACTCCAGCCGGTACTGGGTACAGTTCGGACCGGATTATCTGCGTCAGGGACGCCGGAATATCGATGGCTACCGGATGTACTATGACCTCCCGGAGACGAATCCGACGAAAGATCATCTGAGCGATCTCTTCGATGTGTCGGAAGTGTTCGACCGCGAGCGGCCGGTTCCGGTGGCACCGATGAACTAACATAAAAAACAGACTCTTTCCTCCTGAAAATCGAGAGTAAGAGTCTGTTTTTTATTTCCATTGGAATCCAATTTTCTGCCTGTCAAATTTCCTTAGAACTGCACGATCTCCTTGATCTCCTCCGCCGGCTCAACGCTCTCCGCGTAGAGGACCGGTCCGACGCCGTCGTAGTCCTGCCAGAACTCGTAAGCGATCTTCGCGCGGACTTTGACCCACTGCTTTGTCTCAAGGTTTCTCGCCTCACGCGCCTTGCAGATGAAGCCCAGGAATGTCATATCCGCCTCGCAGCATGTCATCGCCATACGGCCAAGAACGAAGTAGTTCTTCGGGAATTCCGGGGATTTTAATACCATTCCGGTAAACTCAACGACCTTTCCCTCGTAGCGGTCTTTCTTATCCAGCGCATCGATATACCAGATACCGAAATCCTTCGGATCGATCTTGATCACGTCCGCCTTCATATCGTACGGAAGATCCTCTTCCAGGACTTCCTGCTCGATCTCGCCTTCCGCGTCCTCGAAGATCAGCTCTGCCTGCGGGTTTAACGCCTTTAATCCGCGGCGGTAGCGGGTGATGTTCTCGTCGCTGACTTCATCGCAGCGGTTCATGATCACAAGCTCGGAGTGTTTGACAAGAAGCGCAAGGAGCGGCTTCATGTTGTTCAGATAAAGATCAAAGGTAGAACCGTCAATGATCGTGATCTGCTGGAAGAGCTCCCAGGTATCCGGCAGCTGCAGCTGATCCTGCGGCCACATTCCGTTCCACTCGATGAGGACACGGTCCGGGTCATAGAGCGCTTCGATCCGGCCGTAGAAGTCTTCATCCATCTCGGAGACATCTTCAACCGTCACGATCTTCGTTCTTGTCTTCTTTAAGATCTCCTTATCATACTCCGTATCTCCCTCTTCGCAGAGGATCAGGACTGTTGTTCCGTCGGCCTGGAAATAGTCCTGCTGTAAGGTATTTGTGATAAACTGGGTCTTTCCTGCTTCCAGAAAGCCATTGATGACAAATACCGGCATTTTTTCCTGCTGTTTCAATGCTTTATTCTCCTATCTGATTGTATGACAGAAGCTTTTCGCGAGATCCTGATGACGCAAAAAGCTCCTGTCGTTTTTATTTCCTGTAATCGTAACTGTTCAGTGCTCTCACAGCTGCGGGCATTCTTTCATATCCGTGTCCGGCACATGCCCGACACTGCGCATTCGTCTCTTAAGCCTCGAATGCTTTCTTTAACTCGTCTTCCTTTAAGTTGGAACCGATCACGCACACTTTACCTGTGTAGATCGGAGCGCCTGTGCGGACTTCCGTCTCCTCCGGAACGAGATCAAAGTAGTACCAGGTTCCGTCTGCATCCGGGAGCATTCCCTTTGCACGGAGAACCTGACCGTATTTCTCGGAATGAGCAAGCTCCTGTAACAGGGACTCAAGTTTCTCCTTTGTGATCGTGCGGTTTGTCTCAAGACCCCAGCTTGTGAATACCTCATCGGCATCATGGTCATGGTGGTGATGGTGATGATGACCGCAGCCGCACTCGCCGTCATGATGATGCTCGTGCTCATCCTCGTCGTCATCATCGTCATGGTGATGATGGTGATGACCGCAGCCGCACTCCTCGTCATCGTCATGGTGATGGTGGTGCTCATGCTCGTCCTCATCGTCATCATCGTCGTGATGATGGTGATGACCGCAGCCGCACTCCTCGTCATCGTCATGGTGATGGTGGTGCTCATGCTCGTCCTCATCGTCATCGTCGTCATGGTGATGATGGTGGTGGCCACAGCAGCACTCCTCGTCATCGTCATGATGGTGGTGATGACCTTCTTTTACTTCCTCAAGAAGCTTCTCAGCCATATCATCGGTCGGTTTCTCGATGATCGCAAGAAGCTGCTCACCAGTCAGCTTGTCGATCGGAGTTGTCACGATTGCTGCCTTCGGGTTCTTCTCACGGATCATCTCAACGCACTGTGCAACCTTGTCAGCATCAGCGACATCGGTACGGCTTAAAACGATCGTTCCGGCACTCTCGATCTGGTTGTTGAAGAACTCACCGAAATTCTTCATGTACATCTTGCACTTCTGTGCGTCAACAACCGTAACAGAACCGTTTAATACAACGTCGATCTCGCCTGCAACGTCGCATACTGCCTTCATGACATCAGAAAGTTTGCCGACGCCTGACGGCTCGATAATGACACGGTCCGGGGTGTATTTTGTGAGGACTTCATTTAAGGAACGTCCAAAATCACCAACTAAGGAACAGCAAATGCATCCGGAGTTCATCTCACGGATCTCAATTCCGGAATCCTTTAAAAATCCGCCGTCGATTCCGATCTCACCAAATTCATTCTCGATCAGGACTACTTTCTCACCCGCGATCGCTTCTTTCAGAAGCTTCTTTATAAATGTTGTTTTTCCGGCTCCGAGGAAACCGGAGATAATATCGATCTTTGTCATAATGACACCTCTTTCTTGTCACCTGTGCCATGTTTCTGTAGTTCTGACAGGTCTGTTTTCCGGTGTTTCTTCTCATCCGCAGACCGGAACACATGCCGCAGTTTTCAGATCACTGCGAATCCGTCTTCTCATAGCACTTTCATTTTTCGTTACCATTTACTAACTTTAACACATTTTCCCGCAAAGTCAAGTACTGCCGCTTTCCTTTGTTTTTCGGAAAGCGGCAGTATCTGAGATTTTTTCTCATTATGAAGTTTTCCGCAGATCTGCGCATCTGTCTGCGCTGACCGGAAGAAAGCATATCTTTCTTACCGCACCTTCTGCTTCAGGATCTGAACGATGCAGAACACCCCGAACATCACGAGATTGACGACCACCACACTCGCTCCTGCCGGGATCGAATATACATAGGAAAGAACGAGTCCGATGAAGAAACACACCACCGACACGACGCCGGAGGAAACGACCACACCGAAAAAGCTCTTAAAGATCCGCATGGAGGTCAGCGCCGGGAAGATCACAAGACTCGAGATCAGCATGGCACCCATCATCCGCATTCCGAGGACGATCGTGATCGCAGTAAGGACCGCGATCAGAAGGTTATAGGCCGACACGCGCACGCCGGTCGCCTTTGCGAAGCTCTCGTCGAACGTCACTGCAAAGACCTTATTATAACAGATCACAAACATTCCGAGGACGATCACGGAGAGCACCACGCTCAGATACATGTCCTCACGGCTCATGGCGAGGATACTTCCGAACATGTAGCTGCTCACATCGGTCGTCATTCCCGTTGTCAGGGAGGTCACGATAATACCGATCGCCAGGGATCCTGCAGAGATCATCGCGATCGCCGCGTCACTCTTGATCTTTCCGTTTCCCGTGATCCGAAGGAGCAGGACCGCTGCGGCTGCGACGACCGGGATCGACACCGCGAGAGGCGCCCAGTTAAACGCCACTGCGATCGATAAGGCACCGAACGATACATGGGACAGTCCGTCACCGATCATCGAATACCGTTTTAATACAAGGCTGACGCCTAAAAGCGACGCGCACAGAGAGATACAGATCCCGCCGATCATCGCGCGCACCAGAAACGGATAGGAAAACATTTCCTGTAAAAGTCCCATTTAGCTCTCACCTCCGAGGAATTCTCTTCCAAATTCCGATTTTTTATACTCTTCCACAGTCCCGTAGAACTGGACTGTCTGTTTCAACTGTAAGATCTTGTTCGCCTGAGTCACGATGTTCCCGATATCATGGGAGACCATCAGGACTGCGACCTTTTCATCTCTGTTCAGATGGCGGATCACCGCATAGAAATCCTGGGTCGATGCCGGATCGAGACCGGTGATCGGCTCGTCTAAGATCAGGAGCTTGTCGGTCGCGCAGAGCGCTCTCGCGATCAGTGTTCTCTGCTTCTGGCCGCCGGAGAGATCCCGGTAGCAGCTTTTTTTCAGATCCGTGATCCCGAGCTTTTCCATGTTGATCTGTGCGATCTTCCGCTCCGCCGCAGAATAGAACGGGCGGTTTCCGCGCTTTCCGAGACAGCCGGAAAGTACGACCTCCTGGACCGTTGCCGGGAAATCCTTCTGCGCCGGCGTCTGCTGCGGGAGATATCCGATGCCGGACCGTTTTAACTCGTCCGCGATCGTGAGGACTCCCCCGGTCGGCTTTAAGAGCCCTAAAAGGCCCTTCATCAGCGTACTCTTTCCGGATCCGTTCTCACCGACGATGCAGAGATAATCCCCGGGAACGATCTCCATGGACACGTCCTTCACCACATCGTAATTTTCATATCCAAAGTCCACATGTTCACATTTTAATAAAGGCTGGTTCATCGATAAAGTCCTTCCCGTAAATTCACAACATTCTGTTCCATCAGCTGCAGATAGGTAACGCCGCTCTCAAATTCTCTCCTCGTCACGTTGTGGCAGGAGTGGAATAATAACGGCTTCGCTCCGGTCTCCTCACTGATGATCTCCGCCACCCGGTGGCTGGAAAGCTCCAGATAGTAGACCGCCGGGATCTGTTCCTCCCGCACTTTGTCGATCAGATAAGCGATCGTCTTCGCGCTCGGCTCCGTGTCGGACGAACAGCCGGAAAACGCTGCCCGGTAGCGGAGTCCGTAGGTATCCGCAAAATAGCGGAGTGGGAACTTATCCGCCATGACGATCAGGTCAAGATCCGCACCGTCCACGACATCCCGGAATTCCTGGTCGAGATTCTTCAGCTTCCCGAGGTAATCCGCCTCATTCGCCCGGAAAACCGCCGCATCCGCCGGATCCAGCTCCTCCAGCGTATCCGCAATCACCTGCGTGATCTTCATGGCATTCACCGGAGACGTCCAGATATGCTCGTCATACTCGATCTCGTAGGCATGGTCGTCGTCCGCATGGTCATGGTCCTCCGTATCGTGGTCATGATCTGCATGGTCACCGTCTTCCTCGTCATGATGCGCATGATCATGTCCATGATCGTCGCCGGAATCTTCCATTCCTTCCACGATTTCCTCCTGAACGACATCGACATAGTCCATCATCGTGATGACCTTCAGGTCCGGGGCATCCAGGGATCCGAGCACCTGTGTCACCCACTGTTCCATCGTTCCGCCGTTGCAGATCAGAAGATCCGCATTCTGGATCAGTCGGATATCTGCAGGCGTTGGTTCAAACGAATGGCTGTCCTGACCGGCAGGGATCACCATGGAAAGATCCACGACGTCACCGGCGATCTGTCTTGCGAAATCATAATACGGAAACAAGGTCGTCACAACCTTCAGCTTCCCGTCTCCTGGAGTTCCCACATTCCCGTGTGTGTCCCTGACAGAAGCGCACCCGGTCAGGGAACCAAAAAGAAACATCGCTGCAATGAGCCATGCTTCCACCCGTTTTCGTCTTGTTTTCTTAAAATATTTCAATCTGTCTCCTCCGGTATCATCACCCGACTATCTCTTTTAAGATATCCTGCGGCTTTTCAAGCAGAAATTCCGGATGAAATGCGGCAAGTTCCTCACGCCCCCGGAATCCCCAGAGAACTCCAACGGTCGTCATCTTCGCATTCTTTCCAGTTTTCATATCCGTGTTCGTGTCACCAAAATACAGGCACTCCGACGGATCTGCACCGCAGAGTTTCGCCGCCTTCAGCGCCCCTGACGGATCCGGCTTCTTCGGGACACCTTCCTGCTCCCCGATCACTGTGTCGAAATAGTTTGTTCCGAACACGTATTCCACCGTCTTTTTCGCCTGAGCGTCCGGCTTATTGGACACGACCGCGATCTTAAGACCGAGTTCCTTCGCTCTCGCCGTGAGCTCCATGATCCCATCGTAAGGATGCATCTCATAGTTACAGTATTTTCCGAAAATCTCCATATATACAGGTAAGATTGCCTCGTAATGCGCTTCGTCCGTATCTCCGCAGGCGGCCAGAGAACGCTTCATCTGCATCTTATATCCATCCCCGACGATCGTCTTCATCTGAGTCTCCGTCAGAGGACCGAGCCCGAACTTCTCAAGAGCGAGGTTCGTGCAGTAGGTCAGCGCATGGATCGAATTTACCAGTGTTCCATCGAGATCAAAGATCAGACACTTATATTTCATATCTGCCTCCATCAACGCAAAAGTGAATCCAAAAAGGCGGTCCGTCCGCCCTTATTCCGGGCAGAAAATTCCATAAAACCGCCGGTTTCATCGAAATTGTGTCATCCACAAAACTGTGCCACTCATTTTATCACAAACCCGAAAACTTGACAACACTTTTCTATTTCCCTTTTTTCTCATATTTTCACTCCAATATCACGTGGAATTCCATGTTCAGAAAACGTTACAGGATTGTACGAAATTTTCAGTTCACGAAATTTCTCACTATGACAAAGCAACCCCAAAATTTCCTGCCTGTGAGAGCTCCCGCCGCATTTTTGCCGTCTTTTCACTCTCTATTTGCCGCTATTTTGCCACTTTTTATTGACTCTTTTCTGTTTCCATATTAGGATATAGATAAGTTCGTAGAAAAAACGGCAGATTTCATATTTTTTATATGCAGTCTGATACCGGAAAAGGAAATCCCAGGAGGTATTTTTCATGAAAAAGATCTGTATCGCAGCTCTCGCTGCAACTCTGGCACTCGGAACAATGATCACAGCACAGGCTGCTGACACAACAGAGCCGACTTATCCTAAACAGTACCGCAGTGTAAACGGCGGTCGCCTCCGCGGCTTAAAATCCCCGGCTGGCGGTGCGTGGGAAGAACTCGCTGACGGCACCTGGAAATATCATTTCGCAGAAGGTCTCGAAGCAACTGACTACTGGCTGGAGATCGACGGAACCTGGTACTATTTCGGTCATGACAACATCATGCAGACCGGCTGGGTAAAAGATGACGGCAACTGGTACTACATGGACCTTGAGACCGGCGCCCTCTTTACCGGATGGCATGAGATCGGCGGCAAATGGTACTACTTCCATGAGGAAGGCGACGGATTCAAGGGAACTCTCATGGTTGACTGTGTAACTCCGGATGGACACACGGTTGATGTAAATGGAGCTCTTGTAGAATAAAAAAAGGAAAAAATTGATCAAAACCGCTTATGGATCCGGAAATCCGTAAGCGGTTTTTTCATGTTATAATTATGAATTCAACCGGTATCCCGCTCCCCAGACCGTCTCGAGGATCTTCGGATTTCTCGCATCGTCCTCGATCTTCTCCCGGATCCTGTTCACATGGACTGACACAGTCGCCGCGTCCGAGACGTAATCGTATCCCCAGACTGCCTCAAAGAGACGATCCTTTGAAAATACGACATTCGGATTCTGCGCCATGAACCTCAGAAGCTCAAACTCAGCGACATTCCCGGCTTTTTCTCCATGGTTCTCCCTCTTTCATAACTTCCCGACCGGAATTTCCGGGCCGGAATCTCTTCGTGCCTCTCGGGCCGCCGCTACCATCTCTGTCAGTTTTGAAGCGGCTGCCCCGCAGAGGATTCCAATGACAGCCCCGGCCAATACATCCGTCGGATAATGGACATACAGATACAGTCTCGAAAATGCGATCAGGCATGCGACGGCCCCAAAAGCCACACCTGTTTTTCTCTTCTTCATAAACCAGGCGGCTGACGCTGCAGCAAAGGATACCGCCGTATGTCCAGACGGAAACGAATAATCTTCCGGTCTCGGGATCAAAAGGATTCTCGCCGGATCTGAAGTAAACGGACGCGGTCTTGCGACCAGAGGTTTCAGAATCACATTGCAGCTCAGTACCTCAAAGACCAGTGCTGTCAGAATGCAGATTCCAAATGTTCTCGTCTTTTTATATAAAGTAAAAACAAGTCCTGCCGCGATCCAGAAGATGCCGCCGTTCCCGAGAGCGGTGACTGCAGGCATAATCTGATCCATAAGATCCGACTGAAATACCGACTGGATCCCGTTTAAGATACCAAACTCCCATCCCATACTGCTTTCCTCTCTTTCTGAATATGATCTGATGCTGCATGATCCAGCTGAACAGGAACATGGTACATTCCATCATGACCTTTGCCACGTAGAGAGGAATTCCTCCCCTCACAAGGATCCCGAGGATCATGCTGTCCAGGATCAGGTTTCCGGCTGCCAGCGCTGCATATTCAAGAAATGACTCCCGACTCTCTCCGGTCCGGAACACCAGGCGGCAGTTCATTTCATAATTATACACGGCGCTTAACATTCTTGCAAACAGATTAGCCGCGTAAATTCTTAAAGGGGATCGCAGACTTTTTTACTCGTACCGCAGCGCGTCGATCGGATCCGCCTTTGCGGCCTTCGATGCCGGATAGATTCCAAAGAAAATTCCGACAACCGCCGAAAATGACACTGCAAGAATGATGATCCCCGGCCGGATCACGACCGGGAGTCCAAACGCGGCACCTCCCGCCGTCACAACGGTCACGGCAAGTACGACGCCGATGATCCCGCCCAGGGCGGACAGGATCGCCGACTCCGTGAGGAACTGGATCAGGACATCCCTGGTCCTCGCGCCCAGCGCTTTCCGGATCCCGATCTCCCGGGTCCTCTCCGTGACGGACACCAGCATGATGTTCATGATCCCGATCCCGCCGACGATCAGGGAGATCGCCGCGATCCCGCCGACCGCCATGGAAAGTCCTCCCATCATGCTGTCAATGCTTCCCATCTCATCCGCCACCGTGTTCGTATAGAAATCTCCTGCGTTCCGCCCTTTTAATTTTCCGAGATAGGCGGTCAGGTGGGACATGAGATCCGCCATATCGGTTCCTTCTTTTGCATATAAGCGGCAGTAATAAAACGTATCATTCGGCCAGGTGAGCAACGTGTACGGAATGTATGCGGACCCTGTATCGCTGGAACCGCCCATCAGCAGTTTCTGAAACGCGCTCATCTCCTTTTTATAGACGCCGACTACGGTATAGAGGTCCGTGTCCCCGTAGAGCGTCGTCCGGAATGTCTTCCCGACCGCATCCTCCGTTCCAAAAAGTTTTCCGGCGCTCTCCGCCTCCATCACCACGTTTTTCTTTCTTCCAAGGATATCACTCTCGTTTAAATACCGTCCGGCAACCATCGTCACCGGCTGTACTTCCTGATAATCCCGGTCGACTCCCTGAAGATCAAATTTCATGGAAGTCCGACCCACGCGGACATCCGGACTCACACTCGCATAACTGTCGATATATGCGATCTCGTCTGCAAACACTTCCCGGATCTTCTCCAGGTCATCCAATGTGAAATAATCGCTGTCCCGCACGTCCTCGACCCAGTATCCGATCGACACGACTGCCTGCGTCGTTCCCGCATCCTTGTAGAGATCCGCAAACAGTCCCCGCATGGTGTCTCCGATGGAGACGATCGAGATGACGGAGCCGATCCCGATGATGATGCCGAGCATCGTCAGAAAGGAACGCATCTTGTTCGCCATGATGGCATGGAACGCCATGACCATATTTTCCCCTAACATGAACTCACCCCGCTCTCTGTTCCGGCTGCCTCCCGGAAATGTCGGTAGAGGCCCTTCATGTGGAGTTCCCCGCTCCCCTTTGTCGGATTCTCATTGATCTCATCTTTGATGATCTGTCCGTCGGAAAAGTGGATGATCCTATCCGTGAAGGCGGCAATGTTTTCCTCGTGGGTGACCACAATCACCGTGGCTCCAGCCTTGTGGAGCTCCGCAAAGATCTCCATGATCTCGATCGATGCCGCCGTGTCGAGGTTTCCCGTCGGCTCATCCGCGAGGATCAGCGGAGGTTCGTTTGCGAGAGCTCTGGCGATCGCCACGCGCTGTCTCTGTCCGCCGGACATCTCGTTCGGCATGTGACCGGCACGTGCGCCAAGTCCCACACAATCTAAAAGTTCCATGGCACGCTCCGTCCGTTTTTTCTTCGGGATCCTCGCATAAGTCATCGGCAGCTCCACATTTTTTAATGCCGATGTGCGTGAGATCAGATTGAAGGACTGGAATACGAAACCGATCTTTTTGTTTCTCACCGCCGAGAGTTCATCCGGCGACAGCGCCGCCGTGTCGATCCCATCCAGATAGTAATGACCGAGTGTCGGGCGGTCGAGACAGCCCAGAATGTTCATCAGGGTGGATTTTCCCGATCCGGAATGGCCCATGATCGCCACAAATTCCCCGCGGCGGATCGTCAGGTTGATCTTTTTTAATCCCAGGACCCGGATCGCGCCCGTGTCATAGATCTTCACGAGATTTTCCAGGCGGATCAGCTCGTCCGTCACATTTTCCGTAAGCCAGGCAGCTCCTCTCCATTTTTCAAACATCTCTTATTCCCCCTGTTTTGCCGCTGAATTGACAGCCATTCCTTCCGGATACTGCTCTCCCGGCTCCGCGATCAGAAGCGAATTTTCGTCCAGCGCATGGCCCTCCTGCGGGATGATCTCCGCCTCCACATCTCCTTCCACGCCGATGGTGACCGGAACCCAGGAGACGACCCCGTCCGTGAGCTCCTGGACATAAGCTGCCCCGTCTTTCTCCATGACTGCCGACACAGGGACTGTCAGGGCGTTTTCCGATTCCTCCAGCACGATCGAAGCGCGGGCGGTGATCCCGGCGATCAGCTTCGTATCGCTGTCCGTGATCCGAATCGTTGTCGGGATGACGCGTTCGGTAGAACCGCCGCCTTTTTCCTCTCCGGTCGGGGAGATCGAGTCGACAATTCCGTGGACCGTTGCGCCATTTAAAATGTCCGCTGATATCTCCGCCTCCTGTCCGAGTGCGACTTTTCCGATCGAATATTCGCTGACTTTGATCTCAAGTTCCAGCTGGTCGAGGTTTTCGATCACGAACAGCGGGGCATCGTTCTCCATCTTGTCGGCAAAGCGGCCGACTTTCGTATTTACGCGGACCACGGTGCCGTCGATCGGCGCTTTCAGCACGGTGTCCTCCAGGGATTCCGTCGCTTTCTCGTAGTCATATTTTGCCTTTTCGATCTGGAGGCGGTAGGAATCGTCCGCGACGGCTGTCCCATTCTTCACGGTATAGGAGTCCCGCTCGCGTTTCGCGTCATTGAGTCCGTTTTCCGCGGTCTCAAGGTCTACTTTCGGCACGCTGCCGCCATCATAGAGTGCTTTTGTCCGGTCGTAGTTCGCCTGTGCGGTATTTAGGTCCTGTATGGCTTTCGCGTAGCCGTTTCGTGCTTCTTTGTCTTTCTCCGCGCAGGTGCTCACTGCGAGATCGTAATCGTTTTTTGCGATATCTGCCGTTTTTCTTACATCGGAGTCATCGAGGACTGCCAGTGTCTGTCCTTTTGTGACTTTGTCCCCTTCTTTTACCGGAATCTCCAGGATCTCCGCATGGAGGTTGGAGACGACGTCCACGCTGTCGGTCCCGGATACCGGGCCGGTGACGGAGAGGCGGTTCTGGATCGTTTTTCTCACAGGGTTTACGGTGTCCACCACCGGGACCATGTCTTTTCCGCCGCCGAGGATCTTTCCGGCTGCGATCCCAAGGACCAGGATGACGGCTGCCGAAACGGCGATCTTCTTTTTCTTTCCACCTTTTTTCTTTTTTGGTTCTTTTTTTCCGCTCATCAGAGCTTCCAGTTCCTGATCGAACTCATCAGGTGAGATTTTTTCTTCACTGCTCATGGTTTACTCCCTTGGTGTTTGTGTTGTTTTTTATACTAAGGAGTAGTATAGCAGGGAAAGCTTGCGTTTTTTGGACTTCTGTCTTTCGGTTTTCTTGCGGAATTTTTACGGTTTTGGGGGGATTGGCGAGGGGGACGCGCAGGCCACCCACCAGGCGCGGGTGCCGGGATTTTCGGAGCGGTTCCTCTAGGCTTGCGAAAGAATGCTAAGGGCAGAGGTGCGGGGACACAACTCGCTTCGCTCAGACAAGTGTCCCCGCACCTCCAACGCATTCTTTTGCGAGCCAAGAGGAAGCCAGGCCCCGCAAATATGCACCCGTGCCTGGTGGGTGGTCTGCGCTGGCGGTGGACAAAAGGAAAGATTGATGCATAACGGTTCACGTGTGCAGATATGGATTCATATTTTATAATAAATACTGTTTGTGAGGTGTCCATGACTCCGAAGTTGGAAGTGAATGGGGTGGATTTCTCCTATCATACGTTGGAGGGAGAGACGAAGGCCCTTTCTGATATATCGTTTCATGTGAACAGTGGGGAGTTTCTTTGTATTGTCGGGCCGTCGGGGTGTGGGAAGTCTACGCTGCTTTCGCTGCTTTCCGGGCTTCTGGCGCCGGAGCGGGGGGAGATCCTTCTGGATGGGATCCCGGTCGCGAAGGGATCGTCCGGGATCGGGTATATGCTGCAGCGTGATCATCTGTTTGAGTGGCGCACGATTTTTTCAAATGCTTCTCTCGGGCTTGAGGTTCAGGGGAAGTGTGATCCCGGGCATATCGGGCGGCTGAGAGAGCTTCTTGATGCGTATGGGCTTCAGTATTTTTATGACGCAAGGCCGTCCGAGCTTTCCGGCGGCATGCGGCAGCGGGCGGCGTTGATCCGGACACTGGCGCTGGAGCCGGATCTTCTGCTTCTCGATGAGCCGTTTTCTGCTCTTGATTATCAGACAAGACTCTCCGTCTGTGATGATATCAGCTCGATCATCCGCAGCCGGAAAAAGACGGCGATCCTGATCACGCACGATCTCTCCGAGGCCGTCAGCGCGGCAGACCGGATCCTGGTCCTGACGAGCCGGCCCGGGCGGATCAAGGGGGAGCTTCTGATCCGTTTTCCGGATCATGAGACGAGTCCTTTGAAGCGGCGGAATTATCCGGAGTTTTCTTCTTATTTTAATGAATTGTGGAGGATTCTTGGAAATTCAGGGGAAGGTGATGAGATGGCTTTGGACGGAAATGATCGGAAGTATGGGGGTGTTCCTCTAAAGGATGAAAATGACGGACCGAAATGTGGGATCGGAGGTGGAGCGGATGAAATTTCATGATATCGCTTCTTTTCTTTTTTTCCGGCGGCGGGGTGCGATCCCCACGGAAGCGCTCTCCGTCTCTCCCGCCCAGCATCGCTATCTGGAACAGGAACGGCGGATCCGCAGACAGATTTTTGCCTGCCGGGTCTTGTTTCTGATCCTGTTTCTTGTTTCCTGGGAAGTCAGTGCCCGCATCGGGATCCTGAATGATTTTATTTTCAGTTCTCCGTCCCGCGTGCTCTCCTGTTTTCTTTCCATGGCGGCGGACCGGACGATCTTTTATCACACGGGGATCACGATTCTTGAGACGATGCTCAGCTTTTTTCTCGTGACATGCATCGGGATCTTCGGTGCGGTGGCGCTCTGGTCCAGCAGGCGGCTGGCAAAGATCCTGGAGCCGTATCTTGTCATGCTGAACAGCCTGCCGAAGTCCGCCCTCGCCCCGGTCCTCATCGTCTGGCTCGGCAACAACATGAAAACGATCATCACGGCGGCCGTCTCCGTGGCGGTCTTCGGCTCGATCTTAACGCTCTACAACGGCTTTCTCTCCATGGACCCGGATCAGATCCGGCTGATCTATACGCTCGGAGGGAAGCAGAAAGATGTCCTCACAAAGGTCCTGCTGCCAGGTTCTGTCCCTCTCATCATCAGCAACATGAAGGTCAACATCGGTCTCTGTCTCGTCGGCGTCATCATCGGGGAATTTCTCTCCGCGCAGGCAGGCCTCGGCTTTCTCATCATCTACGGCAGCCAGGTCTTCAAACTGGACCTCGTGATCATGTCTATCGTGATCCTGTGTGTGCTGTCGGCGGTGCTGTATCAGGCGGTGACGATGCTGGAGAAAAGGTGTGTGCGGCATCATTAAGTCGAATGTACGCAACATTTAACGCAGGAATTTCCTGTCAAACAAGCAAAAACACGATTCGCGAGTTTCCCCTTGTTATCGCAACAGTCGCCAAGGTCTCGCGCAAGCGCGGACTTTGGCTCGTTGTCCGCGTAAATAAAAAGACAGCACACGTACTCCTTCCATGTCGACAATCAGAGTTCTGTGTGCTGTCTGTAATTTATTACGTAACTGTTCAGTACCCTCACACCTACAGGAACCTCCCCCGGAGCTTCCCTTCGGATGCATGGCAAGTTACGAGCAAAAATCCATTCCAGATCGGCTTCGCCGATGGGATTTTTGCCTTCCGTCCCATGTTTTATTACGGTCAGCGCAGCAAGGCGCAGACCTACTGAATAGTTACTTTATTACTTTTTGATTTTCTTAATCCAGGGACTCCCGGTAGAATCCTCCGTAGAAGTTCTCCGTCTTAAATACGTTGATGATCACATGCTCATCCACATCCTGGATCAGCTGGACGATATCGTTGATCTCATAGGAAGAGATCACGGTGTGGAGCAGATACATCTTTTTGTGGCTGTAACCGCCGATCGCTTCCACACAGGAAATTCCGTGGTGGTACTGGCTGACGTACTTTTTCATGATCTCCTCCGCCTTCTCGGTCGTGATCTGTAAGGTCACGCGGTCGTAGCGGTGATGGAAGGTGGAGATCATCTTTGTGGAAATGAACTGGAACAGGATCGAATAACCTGCATATTTCCATCCGAACATGTGTCCGAAGATCACAAGGATGCAGACATTTCCCATGAACACGTAATTCCAGATCGACTTTCCTGTCTTATTTGAGACATAAAGTGCGATAAAGTCGGTACCGCCGGTCGATGCATTTCCTTTCAGTGCGAGAACAACAGAGAGTCCATAAAGAACACCTCCGAAGATCACATTCAGGGTCAGGTCATCAAACAACGGGGTATAATGGCAGACTTTTAAGAAAAAGCTGGCAAAAAATACCTGTAAAAGTGAAAATACGGTAAATTTCACGTTAATGCTGCGGCAGCACATGAGTGCGACCGGGAGATTCAGGACAACTAACGCCAGGGAAGTCGATACGGAAAATCCGTACAGCTCGGTAATTCGGTCGATCAGGATCGCAAGTCCTGTAAATCCGCTGGACAAAAGTCCCGCCGGACGGATAAACGCCAGGATCACATAGGACTGCAAAAGGGCAGATGCCAGAACTGCCACAAAAGAAATCGCACAGCGGAATGCGAAATTTTTCCGCATCCCGCGCACCTTTTTCGTTACATCATTCCACGAACTCATAAGTGGGGTACTCCTTTTTCATACTTTAGATTTTCATGATAACAGGGTCACATGTTTCTCAACATATCGCAGAAAACCTGTCTCCCGGATATTTCTGTGGAATCATTTTTTCATGCCAGACCTCTGTCTATCTGCCGCTTTTTCATGGGGTTTTGAAAAACAGCATTCATAACTTTATCATGTTTTTTCCCCTTGTCAATCCATCCCGGAAAAAACAAGAAAAAAACAGCCGGAGACAAGCTCCGGCTTAAGAATGTTAAAATTTATACTCTTTTGTTTCCAGATCTATACAATTATGTTATAGTTCTCATCTCTGCTCTGTTAAAAGTTCCTTTAACCGGTCGTTCAGCTCAGTCTGATCAGACATTCCTGCATCTTTTCAGTCTCCTCAGCTCTTCTTCTGCGGACAATTCTCCCCGATTGCCGTGAGATACCGGTTGCACGCGTCCTTCATACACGCGATCAGAGGCTTTTGCGTCAGCGCAAAATACCGCTCCCGGATCTCCTTCTCGATCGCCGGAATATCCGTCTTTAAACTTTTTCCGACAAACATCGATGCCACAAACCGCTTTGTCACATCCAGGATCGTATTGCAGTCCAGCTCCAAAATTTTTCCAGTCTCCCGCTCCACGATCAGACTGATATAAAATTCCCCGTGCAGATTGTAGATCGCATCCTCTTTGCTCGGCTTCGCCTGGCCGACCACGAGGATCGTGTTCCTGTTCTCCATAATGTATTCCCCTTTTCCCAAAACTCTGTACTTCCATTGATCAACTTATAACCTTACTGCGTTACAGTACACGGGCACTCCATGCCCGCGCACTGTAACAGGATTTTGCCGATACTTCGCATTCCGAATCGGCAAAATCTGCGGTCATAACAGTATCATACGGAATTTTCAGTTCAGAAAATTCCTACCCATAAAAAGTAACTTTGCTGCTTATTATACCACCGGAATTTCCCTTTTTCCATTGACATTTCCACCCATTTCCACTAAACTAAAGATACAAAAACAGATTCTTTTATTTATCGGGACTCCTGCCCGGATGCTCCCACCGTAAATAAGAGCCATGAATCTTCCAACAAGGGGATCAGTGGCTTTTTTTGTTGCCCTGATACGAAAAAAGCATTCTCCTTCTCATCACATTCGCGCTGCCGCAAAAGCCCCGGACCGTCCCAGGCGATCCCATCTCCGCTTCCCTGCAGCCCGATCATCAATTGGAGGATATGAACATGACATTCTTTAAAGATCTGGATACCATTATGAAACAGGACTTCGGAAACCGCGGACTCTTAAAAGCACTGCCGGACAACCCGATCCGTGAAACACTTGAAACACTCTCCACTGCCCGCCGCGTGATCCTTCTCACCGGTTTCCCGGTCCGCCTTGAAGACGGAACCTATGTAGGCGAGACAGACGGACCTCTCGGCATCGCCGATATCGCCGCCGCCCTGACAGCACTCGGCGTCTCCGTCCTCGTGATCACCGACGAACCCGCCTTCTCCATCGTGAGCGACGTCGTCTGCTACCGCGCACCTAAAGCAAAACTCATGATGCTGCCAAAAACAGACACCGAAGACTTCATCCGAAGCTGCATCAAAAACTTCTCCCCGACCCACTTCATCTCCTTAGAACGCCCAGGAAAAGCCGCCAATGGCCACTATCACAGCATGCGCGGTGAAGTCCTCGACGACATGATCACCGACTCCGCCCTCTTCCTCTCCGAGGCAAAAAAAGCCGGAGCAGTCACGATCTCCATCGGTGACGGCGGAAACGAAATGGGAATGGGAACCTACCGGAATGTGATCGAGACATTTGTCCCGTTCGGAGATAAGATCTGCACCGCCGAAGCCGCCGATCTCACACTCGCAAGCGGCGTCTCCAACTGGTGGGGTATCGGCATCGCCGCCCTCTGCTCCCTCCTCGCCGAGAAGAGCCTGCTCCCGACCCGCGCCGAAGAGACCGAATCTCTCCGTCTCGCCGTAGCCGCAGGCAGCGTCGACGGCTGCACCCGAAAAAATGAAATGACCGTAGACCACCTCGATCTCGAGACACACCTCAGAATCCTCGACTCCGTCGATGAAATCCTCAAAAAAGAACTGGGCCTCTGTGCGATCGCCTAAGCCAGGATTGCACACAGTCCAGTACCAGATATCAGAAATCTTCAAAACATACCGCATCTGACATCACCACTATCCAGGATCGCACAGCGCAGCGCCTGCGATCCCCACCCAGCACAGCCAATTTCAGCGCCGGCCGGCCTCCGGATCCGGGTGCCTGATTTCAGGGGCTTGGCTTCCTCTTGGCTCGCGGGAGAATGCGTTGGAGGAGATGGGACACTTGTTTGAGCGCAGCGAGTTGTGTCCCATCTTCTCCGCCCTTAGCATTCTTCCGCAAGTCTAGAGGAACCGCCCCTAAAATCCCGAGTGCCCGGAGCCGGAGGCCGACCGGCGCGTACCTTTCGCCATCAATTTCATATTGACATCCCCACCCCCATTCATTATAATAGCTATAAATAATACGAATACCACATATGAAAGGGGGTTATGTTCCTGCGGTCCCTGACAGGACAGCGGTATTTTCATGGAACAACATCTGTCACAATACAAAATCTTCTACGAGGTAGCCCGCTGCGGCAACATCTCCCGGGCTGCCAAAGAACTCTACATCAGCCAGCCCGCCATCAGCAAAGCCATCAGCAAACTTGAAGAAAGCCTCGGAACCAGACTCTTCAACCGAAACTCCCGCGGAGTCCAGCTCACAAGAGAAGGAACCATCCTCTTCCAGCATGTGAACACAGCCTTCGACTCCATCGGTCACGGCGAACGCGAACTCAAACGGATCCATGACTTCCATATCGGAAACTTAAAGATCGGCGTCAGCAACACCCTGTGTAAATACGTCCTCCTCCCCTACTTAAAAGGATTTATCGGAAAATATCCACATGTAAACATCGCCATCGAGAGCCAGTCCACCTACCAGACACTCGACATGCTCGATGCCAGAAAGATCGATATCGGCCTTGTCGCTGAGCCAAAAAACAGAAAAGGACTCCACTTCCAGCCCCTAATGGAGATCAGCGACATCTTCGTCTGTACGCCTGCCTACCTGGAGAATCTTCATTTAAGAGAAGGAAACGACCCGGATATCTTTAAGACCGGAAATATCATGCTCTTAAACCGCTCCAACATGAGCCGGAAACACGTCGATGCCTACCTGTCCGACAATCAGATCGAGATCAACCAGATCCTCGAGACGACTGACATGGAACTCCTCATCGAGTTCTCCCGGATCGGACTCGGGATCGGCTGCGTCATCAAAGACTTCATCGAAGATGATCTGAAAAACGGTACGCTTATCGAGATCCCGCTTGATATCCCGATTCCGAAACGCGTGATCGGATTCTGTTATCATCCACAGGATGTTCCTGATACCCTGCGAGAATTTCTGGAATTCTGCCGGACATTCCGCAAAGCCTGATCCATCTGTCTTTTTAGCAGAAAATTTCTGTTGCAAAAAGCCGGAAACTGAATTTCTCGTACAGTCTGAAATTCAGTCTCCGGCTTTTTTTCAATTTACAACCTGCCATCGATTCTTTCTGCAGGATCCCCATCAGGATCACACTTGATCCGATATTCCCATATCCCTAATTTTCGTCGTGATACCCGGTCGCCTCATAGAACTTCTCGAGACTTCCGTACTTGAACACCATCTTAAGCTCACTTCCAATGCTGTTCATCATCGTCTCATCCGGGATCTCATCGCGGTGGTACCAGCCAGCCTCGGAGAGCTCGTCCTCCTGAAGCTTGATCTTGTCCGGTCCATCGAGCTCCGCGAAGAATCCGATCATCTCCGTGTCGGAGAATGCCCACGGCTGGCTCTTATAATAGCGGATATTTTTGACCTTCAGGCCAACTTCCTCCATGACCTCGCGGTGGATCGTCTCCTCAAAACTCTCTCCGATCTCTACAAAACCGGCGATCAGCGCATATCCGCGGTACGGATTGTTGTTCACACGGTATCTGGACATCAGGAGACGGTCCCCATCGGAAATCGCAACGATCACAGCCGGGGAGATCTTCGGATACTCAGTCTGTCCGCACTCCGGGCATACCAGCGCGCGCTCGGTCTTGCTGTTTTCCATCAGGTGACCGCAGCATCCGCAGTACTTTCTGCTCTCCTTAAAGCGGTGAAGCTGGGTAGCAGTGATCCCTGCGAACGCCTGGTACATCGGATGCATCTTCCGATATGCCGCTGTCGGGCAGAGCTCATATGCGTCGGAGACATGTTCCGGCATCTCTGTCACATAATAATAATGATTTCCATCGATCGCGAACAGATAGTACGCGTTCTCTTTCAGCGCTTCTTTGTCTTCCTGGAAATCAGAAAACTTCGGAATCTCATGATTCCCCTCAGCTGTTTTTCTCAAAAGTGTCTTGCTCTTCTTGATAAAGAGGACAAAGTCCTCATCCTGCGCCTTCGGCTGTCCGTAAGTCAGATCAAATTTATGTGGGGCGATTTCCTGGATCATTCTTTCTCTCCTATTCATTAATATAAGTTTCCGCTCTCTGCTCTGTACACAGCTTTCCTCGTTTTTCTCAGACGGAAACCATGAAATTTTCATGCTGCAGTACACGGACACACTCTGTCCGCAAAAATTACCGCATCGTTTTTATGATACGCCGCCCCCGCCCTTTTGTCAATCCGGCAAAATCCGCTAAGATCAGCAAAACTCTTCCCCCGGCACGGCAACCTATGAGATCTATGTTGACGAACATTTTTATTTGTCGTATAATGCCAGACAGTATGCCTTTTTCAGGAATCCTGACTGCCAAAGTACAAACTTTCGGCAGTCTTTCCACATTTGTAACTGTTCAGTACCTTCACACCTACTGGAATCTCCCCCGGAGCTTCCCTTCGGATGCATGGCAAGCTATGAGCAAAAATCCATTCCAGATCGCTGCGCCGATGGAATTTTTCCCTCAAGTCAAGGCTTTCTTACGGTCAGCGCAGCAACTGCGCAGACCTGCTGAATCGTTACCTACATTTTTTCTTTTCTGAAAACAGGCAGGGATGTATGTATGAAAGGAGTCATGTTCTATGGCAACAGAAAACAAGATGGGAGTCATGCCGCTAAACCGGCTTCTGATCTCCATGTCCGTGCCGATGATGATCTCGATGCTCGTCCAGGCACTTTATAACATTGTCGACAGTATGTTCGTCGCACAGCTCAGTGAAAATGCCCTGACCGCCGTATCCCTGGCGTTCCCGGCCCAGAACCTGATGATCGCCGTTGCGACCGGAACCGGCGTCGGTGTCAACGCCGCCCTCTCGAGAAACCTTGGGGAAAAGAACTTTGAACGCGCCAACAAGATTGCGGATCACGCTCTGTTCCTTGCTGCATTGAGCTATGTCGTATTTGCACTCTTCGGCCTCTGCTTTGCAAGACAGTTCTTCTGTCTCCAGACCGATATCGAGGAGATCGTGGATCTCGGAACTACTTATTTAAGAGTCTGCACGATCGCTTCCTTCGGACTTTTCATGGAGATCGCCTGTGAGCGTCTCTTACAGTCCACCGGAAAAACGATCTACTCCATGTACACCCAGGGTCTCGGCGCGATCATCAACATCGTTCTGGATCCGATCCTGATCTTCGGTTATTTCGGGGCGCCTGCTCTCGGGATCGCGGGTGCGGCCGGCGCTACCGTGATCGGGCAGATCATCGCCTTTTGTCTCGGTTTCTTCTTTAACAAGACGAGAAACCATGAGATCACGATCTCTCTCCGTGACTTTAAACCAAACAGCGAGATCATCAGCCATATTTATGCAGTCGGTATTCCGTCCATCATCATGGCATCCATCGGAAGTGTCATGACCTTCGGAATGAACAAGATCCTCATCGCATTCTCCTCCACGGCGACTGCGGTGTTCGGCATCTACTTTAAGCTCCAGAGCTTCGTGTTCATGCCGGTCTTCGGTCTGAACAACGGAACGGTCCCGATCATCGCCTACAACTACGGCGCCGGAAAGCCGGACCGCATCATGGGAACCCTGAAGCTCGCTGCCATGTATGCCGTAACGATCATGCTGATCGGTTTAGCGGTCGTTCAGCTCATACCGGATAAGCTCCTAATGATCTTCAGCGCCTCCGACACCATGCTCTCCATCGGCATCCCGGCACTCCGGACCATCTCCCTGAGCTTCCTGTTCGCCGGATTCTCCATCGTCTGCTCTTCCATGTTCCAGGCGCTTGGTCACGGCATGCTGAGCTTATGGATCTCCGTGTTCCGTCAGCTGTTCGTTCTTCTCCCGGTCGCATTTGTTTTTGCGAAACTCGGAGGACTTCATGTCGTATGGTTCGCATTCCCGATCGCCGAAGTTTTCGCGATCATTTTCAGTGCAGTCTGCCTCGGCTATGTGTATCGGAAAGAAATCCTTCCGTTAAAGGCACGTCAGGAAAAGTAACCGGAGCGGAGCAGCTCAGTCTCCAATGCGTAAAATAACATCATTTATATTTTTCAGAGGTGGAAAACAGATTCCCTGCAGACCATTTTCCCGGTTCCTGTCCGGGGATAAGACAGTCCTGCCGGATTCCTGTTTTCCATCTTTTTTGTCTTTATTTCCCATTACATCTGAAAAAAGTGCATTTTCTGTCTTTCCCGCTGTAAGCTGTACATCTCCCCGGATCCACTGCCCTGATATTTTTTCATAAAATTTCTCATTTTAACCTTTTAGTTCAAGACAAACCCGGAATTTTATAGTATGATAGACCTGCCTGCAGAACAAAGGCTTCAGATCTTCACACCGGCCGGCAAGGATCCGCCGTCCGTTTCCCTTGAAAATATATTGAATACTTTCCCATCCGGCTGCCGGCTGCGTTTTTTATGTCCGACAGTTGATATTGATCTGTTCTGATTGGAAATATGGAGGATAAGATTGAAAGTATGAAAAATCTGTCGAAAAAACTGACCGGAAAAAAGATCCGGGATGAAATGCGAAGAAGAAAAATGACCGTGCGGGATCTCCAGGACGCGCTGGAACTGGACAGTCCCCAGTCGATCTATAAATGGCTCCGGGGGGAATCCTTTCCTTCCCTCCCGAATATGCTGGTACTCGGTGAATTATTTCAGGTTCCGCTGGAAACACTCCTGATCCGTGAGGACGGAAGTCCCGCCTACCACCGCATCTTTGACGGCGGTTTTCCGTACCATATCGGTCTTCTCTTTCAGGAAAAAGACGATTTTTCCTCAAACAGACGGTCGAAAGCACGTTCAGATCTGTTTGCGGGAAATTACTACACAAAAGCTTTTACTCATTCTCAGGAACATCCGGATCCAGAAGTGCCTCATAACTGACGTTTAAGACCTTTGCGAAATAACGCAGCTCAATATCGGTCACAAACCGCTTCCCGCTCTCGATCCTCTGGATCGCATTCTTATCGAGATCCAGTCCCTTGAGCTGGAGCATGTCCGCCAGATGCTTCTGCGATACATCCGTCATCGCACAGCGAAGCTCATGAATTTTGATCCCGCAGATATTGTTCCTGCCGGATATTGTTTTATTTTTATACATATAATAACACTCCTTGTTTGGCATTCACTGATTGTCACTCCAAACAATATATGTTATTATTGAAACACCGATGACATTCAGTGAATGTCATCGGTGGAAATTATTGGATTATCATCATGAAAAATAATCCTGCTGCCGTTTCCGGAGCAGGTTTCTCAATTCCCAAATATATTTAAAGGAGGATGTCTTTATGGAAATCACAAACGAACTGAAGCAGGATCTCTCCACGCTGGAATCCGCATGCGGAAATTTTCTCGAAAAATATGAATCCGTACTCACAAGCGCTCTGAATAAACTGGAAATGTCCGCCGAGGAAAGCCTGAAGATCGACCTGATGCTGGAACTCATCACACATCTCTCCTCCGCTCAGTTTGCCGCTTCTTATATGCAGAAAGACGTCGTGAAAGAGGGGATCCTGATCCAGGATCCATCCGGCAGCTTCACTCTTGGCGGAACTCCGCTCCCGCCGATGACCGATATCGAAGTGTATGTCCATGACGATGAACTGGACCAGGATGTCTGGAAACGCGTCTTCATCGGCGGCAGCCCGAAACAGCGGATCTGCGGTCTGAAACACCCGAATCTCACTTCCGGGATCCATGCGCGGATCCGCGGCTGAGAGCTTTTCACTCTTCCGCCTCGATGATATCGCGGATCGTCTGCATCGAAAGATCTACGGACGCGATATCATCCGCGCACTGCTTTAATTCCCCGCTCATCATCGCCGCATGTCCGATCTCCTTTTTATATTTCAGCTGGTGTTCCAGGCTCGCCCAGAAATCCATGGCGATCGTCCGGAGCTGGATCTCCACATAAGTTCCCGCCGTTTTTCCGGTCATTCCCCGAAGGATCAGATGGATCCCGCGATACCCGTTTGGCTTCGGATATGAAATGTAGTCCTTTTCTTTGACCAGTTCATAGTTTTCCTGACTTTTCAGCCATTTTTCCACCCGGAACACATCATCCGCAAAGGAACAGATGACCCGGACTCCCACCGCATCATGGACTTCACAGAGTGCCGACTCCAGTGTCTCCGGCAGCGCTTTCCTCTTTAACTTCTCCATCATGCTCTCCGGCAATTTGATCCTGGAACAGATATACTGGACCGCGTGGAATCCGGACCTCTGATCGTCCGGAAATTTCTTCAGCAGCTCCAGCATGTCGGTTCTCACAGTTTCAACACGGCATCTGAGGTCGATCCTACTGAGCTCCCGCACCTTTTTGACCGTTTCTACCGCTCCGACCGATCGAGGAATTTCGCGACCGGCGGCTACGGGATCGGTCTCGCGATCGCAAAAGCCATCGTGAACACGCACCGCGGAAAGATCCAGGCGTCCACGAAGGATGGGAAGTCGCTGACGATCGAGGCGGTGTTTCCGGGATGATGATCAAACAAAAAAGATCCGCCAAAATACCGAAAATTTCTTCCCCCCGGTATCCTGACGGATCTTTTTATGCGATCATGGAACTGTCCCGTTCCTCCGCTCACAGTTTTTCAGATTTCTGCCGCTTTTCTATTCTTTTCCAGCATTTCACTTCATCTTTTTCTTCTCTTCATACTCCCTCAACGCCCGCAGCGCCTCCCCGGACAGCGGGAACAGTACCATGAGGTTGAACACGGTCATCAGTCCGACGCCGACATCGCCGAGGTCCCAGACGACTGTGTAGGCCTGAAGACCGCCGACAAACAGCATGATCAGGGCGAAGATCTTATAAAGAGTCTGATAGCACCAGCGGTTTCCGAAGAGGTATGCCACGTTGGAACGCGCATAGAACAGGATTCCGAGGAATGTCGAGAAACTGAACAATGCCAGCGTGATGGCGATAAAGACCACTCCGAACTCGCCCATATAGTAGCTCATGACTTTCTGGAGAAGGTCCATTCCTGCGAGTCCCATCGTCAGTTCCTCCGGGACAAGCAGCATGATCATCGCCGTGCAGCTGCAGATCACGATCGTATCGATAAATACGCCTAGTGCCTGGACAAGTCCGACCTTTACCGGGTCACTCTCCTCCGCCGCTGCCGCTGCACACGGTGCGGAACCGGAACCGGCCTCGTTGGAGAACAGACCGCGCTTGACTCCGTTCATGAGAACCGCGCCAAAACCGCCCGCTGCGATCTGGCGGAGTCCGAATGCCTCCTCAAAAATCCTCTTGAAAACGCCCGGAACGCTTCCGAGATGCGTCGCGATGATGAACAGGGTGATCACAAAATAACATCCCGCCATGATCGGAACGATCACATCCAGCGCGCGGACCGTTGCATTTTTTCTTAAGACGATCAACGCCGAGAGCACAACAAGAATGACCGTCGTGATCATTGGTGAGATTCCAAATGCATTTTTAAATGCCGATGCCACCGAATTGCTGATGACCTGGCTGATCCCGCCCCAGCAGATCAGACCGGACAGCGCAAACAAAACGGCAACGATGGAGTGTTTCAATTTCTTTTTTCTCACGCGCTCCGCATAGCTGTGGATATAATAAGCCGGACCGCCGTGATATCCGCCGTAGAGCGGATCTTTTTCTTTGTATAGATGCGCCAGGGCTGCCTCCACAAATGCCGTGGAGGAACCAAAGATCGCCGAGATCCACATCCAGAACACGGCTCCCGCGCCGCCCGCAGAGATCGCAGCGACAACTCCGACGAGATTTCCCATTCCCACACGGGTCGCTGTCGACACAAACAAGGTCTGCACCGGTGACAGACCGCCTTCTTCCTTCTTTTTTCCGCCCAGCGCCCGGATCATATCCGGAAACAGCCGGACCGGAAGGAATTTCGTCCGGATCGTAAAATAGATCCCCGTTGGGATCAAAAGCAACACGAGAAGAGGGATTCCGATCCCATTTCCGTTGCCGATCGGGATCGTGAACAGATCTCCCCACAGGAAGCGGTACACCGCTTCGATGACTGCTAACACCATAATTTTCTTTTCTCCTTTTCAGATCGATCTTTCCGGCTGTTCTGTCATTTCCCCTCTTACAGCCGTCGTTCCAGACCGGCACCGACAAAAAGCTTCACCACCACGACGCGCCAGTCTGTTAAATTGTCATGCATTGATTTCTATTATACACATACAAGTGTGTCTCTGTCAAATCCTATCGGTGAAGCAGTTCCGGTGCCATCTCATGGAGCAGATCCGCGAGCGCTTTCGCCGCCCTGGACCGGTATTTTCCTGCCGGCCAGACCAGTGCAAGGTCCAGGAAAATCCCCTCTTTTCCGATCCGCAGATACCGGAATCCATCCCGCATGATCCGGCAGGACCGGTAGGTAAAGGCCAGCGCAACACCTTCCCGCGCAACAGCTGCCGCAAACGCCGCGGAAAGGTATGTATCGAGTCCGATAGGTTCCACACCTGCTTCCCGCAGAGAATGGCGTGCCGTCCGGCCGAGTACCGTGTTCGGCGGACCTAAAATATATTCATACGGGGCGGTATCCTTCAGATCGATCCACAGTTCTTCCGGATCATTCTCGCATTCGTGTGCATATTTCATGACAGGATGCTCTTTCGTAGTGACGAGCATGATCTCATCCCTCATCAGTTCCTCGAATCCATGCTTGATCCGGACCGGAGGTGCTGCGATCAGTGCGAGATCCAGGATTCCCTCCAGGATCTGGTTTTCCAGATCAATACTGTCCATCTCGCTGATCTCCACATGCACCTTTGGATAACGCTCGTGAAATTTTTTCAGGACCGGCGGCAGCAGATACGTTCCCCGGTAGGTGCTGATCCCAAAGATGATCGTCCCGCCTTTTAAGTTTTCGATATCAGAAGCCTCACTGCGCGCTTCCCGGTACTGCTGCAGGATCTGTCTGGCATGAGAAATAAACGCCTCCCCGGCAGCCGTCAGGCGGACTCCTCTGGCAGTGCGGACAAAAACAGATGTACCGAGATCCTGTTCGATCAGACGGACAGCCTGACTGAGACTTGACTGCGCCATAAACAATTTTTCCGCCGCCCGGGAAATGCTCCCCTCATCGGCAACGGTTACAATGTAATCCAGCTCTTTTAAGTCCATAAAACACCTCCGTCAGATATCGGAATTACCGATACCTGGTATCGTAAATTGTGACTTTCCCCTATATCAAGACTAGTATAAAATATAACCATAGCAAAATCAATGTCTCTGAAGACAGCAAAAACACACAGGAGGGAATTTGAATGAAACAGGATCTCATGCAAGGCGTGATCGACATGCATGTCCATACGAATCCGGATCTGCGCCTTCGCGCATACGATGACTTCGAACTCATGGAAGCAGCGATCCGCGTCGGCGCGCGTGCCATCGTCATCAAGACACATCAGGGGACAACCATGGACCGCGCATATCTCTGCAACCGTCACAACGAGATCGTACATGGAAACACGAACAACTTCACCATGTACGGAAGCATCACATTAAACCGCGTTGTAGGCGGGATCAATCCGAAAGCCGTCGATACCGCACTTCGTCTTGGAGCAAAAGTTGTCTGGCTCCCGACACAGTCCGCAAAAAATCACATGCAGAAAATGGGCCAGGATCTGAGCCAGTGCGTGGAAGTCGTAAAAGACGGAAAGATCGTTCCGGAACTGCGCTCTGTACTGGAACTTGTCCGCGATCACAATGCAGTCCTTGGAACTGCCCATATCGCACCTGATGAGATCTTTACCGTCGTCGAGGCAGCCCGCGACCTCGGAGTCAAAAATATCGTGATCACCCATCCGGAGTGGTGGATCGTGGGAATGAGCCATGAAGACCAGCTCCGCCTCGTGAAGGATTACAACGTCATCCTGGAGCGCTGTTACGCACAGAACATGGGCGGCGGAAAATATAAGAGCAATCTCGCAGACAATCTGGAGATCATCAAAGAAGTCGGCTACCGAAATGTCATGGTCGACACCGACGGCGGACAGACGGAAAATCCGCACTGGGAACTCGCACTTGCGGAATACATGCAGTATCTGGTCGATCACGGAATTCCGGAAGAACATGTTTACCATATGACTCACACGATCCCGGCATCCCTGCTCGGCATCAACGAACAGGAGGAATCCGCATGTTAAGTATCATTCTGGTCGCATCCATCGCAGTTGCCGTCGTTCTTGGCTACAAGACAAAGATCAATACCGGATTCTTCTGTATCGCGTTCGCTTACCTGATCGGATGTTTCGGTATGGGGATCAAGCCAAAAGAGCTGATTAGTTTCTGGCCGGTCAGCACGATGTTTGTGATCCTGTCCGTCTCCCTTTTTTACAACTTTGCGGCTGTCAACGGAACGCTTGAGAAGATGTCTGCAAGTCTTCTCTACATGTGCCGCCGTTTCCCGGGCATGCTGCCGTTTGCCCTCTTCTTTGTAGCAGTTGTTCTCTCGGTAATGGGAGCTGCCTACTTTACTGTTCTCGCATTTCTGGCTCCGATCACGATCCTGATCTGCGAGGAAGCAAAAATGGACAAGCTGACCGGCGCTGTCGCGATCAACTGCGGTGCGCTTGCAGGCGGAAACTTTCCGACAGCCTCTCTCGGTGTCGTATTCCGCGGTCTGATCGATACCGCTTACGAGTCAGAACCGGCTTTTGGAACACCAAATTCGTTTGTGGACGAAATGAAGATTTTTGGATTCGCCATCATCTTCTCCCTGATCCTGATCGCGATCTTCCGCTTCGGTTTTAAGAGCAACCGCGGCATCGGCAAAGGAGTTACTTTCTCCAGGCCGGAACCGTTTGACAGGAAGCAGAAGCTGACTTTATACTTGATGCTGCTGATGATGGTGATCGTCCTGATCTTCCCACTCTTAAAGCTCGCGCTTCCGGACAATGCCCTGATCGGAACGATTGCAGGAAAAGTTGATGTCGGTCTCGTTGCTTTCTGCTTTACCATCATTGCCCTGTTATTTGATCTGGCACCTCAGAAAGAGGTCATCGCCCGTGTTCCGTGGAATACGATCCTCATGATCGCCGGAGCCGGCATGCTGATCGCGGTCGCTGTAAAAGCAGGCACGATCGATGCCCTGTCCGCATGGATCGGATCCAATGTACCGGCTGCCCTGATCCCGCTGGCATTCAGCTTCGTCGGTGCGTTTATGAGCTTCTTCAGTTCCACGACCGGCGTTGTTGCACCGGCATTATTCCCGCTGATCCCGGGACTCGCCGCTGCAACCGGACTGAACCCAGCCGCTCTCTTTGCCTGCACGATCCTCGGCGCACAGAGCAGCGCGATCAGCCCGTTCTCATCCGGCGGAAGTCTGATCCTCGGTTCCTGTGGAAACGAGGAAGACCGCAACCATCTGTTTAACCGGCTTCTCTTTGTTGCCGTTCCGATCAGTGTGATCTGCTGTGCAGTCTATAACCTGATCGTGACATTTGTACTGTAGGATCAAATCGAATCATTCAAAAAGGAGAATCATCATATGAATCACAAAATTACAGTATTCCGCGGTGACGGAATCGGTCCGGAACTTGTTGACAATGTGTTAAAGATCTTAAAGGCAGCGAACGCACCTCTCGAATATGAAATCTACAACGTCGGAGAGGACGAATGGAAACGCAACGGCGCACTGATCCCGGAGGAAGCCTACGCATCTTTTGAGCGGACAAAAGTGCTGTTAAAATCCCCGATCACGACCCCGGTCGGAAAGGGATTCCGCTCCCTGAACGTGACACTCCGCGGAAAATATGATCTTTACGCAAACATCCGCCCGGTAAGATCCAACGATGCCGTAAAAACACCGTTCAAAAATGTGGATATCGTCATTTTCCGTGAAAATACGGAAGGCCTCTACGTCGGCGTCGAAGAGCAGATCGATCCGGACACCGTCCATGCGATCAAGATCGTTACACGAAAAGCGAGTGAGCGCATCATCCGTGACGCATTCGAGTATGCAAAGAAAAACGGCCGCAGAAAAGTGACCTGCGTCCACAAGGCAAACATCTTAAAGATGTCCGACGGCATGTTCTTATCCATTTTCAAGGAGATCGCGAAAGAATATCCGGAGATCGAGAGCGATGACAAGATCATCGACAACACCTGCATGCAGCTCGTGATGAACCCGAACCAGTTTGACGTGATGGTCATGCAGAACCTGTACGGAGACATCCTCTCAGACCTCTGCAGCGGTCTGATCGGCGGTCTCGGACTCGTTCCATCCAGCAATATCGGTGCCGATTACGCCATGTTTGAAGCTGTACACGGCAGCGCGCCGGATATCGCCGGAAAGCACCTTGCAAACCCGACTGCATTCCTCTGGTCCGCCTGCATGATGTTAGAGTACCTCGGGGAAAATGAGACTGCAGCGCGGATCCGCAAAGCCGTCGATGAAGTTCTCGCAGAAGGAAAACACCTCACAAAAGACCTGCACGGAACAGCAAGTACCGAAGAGTATGTGGATGCGATCCTGGAAAGATTATAAAACTGAAATCAGAGGGGGCTGCCATTGGCAGCTCTTTCTGTATCCCTGAAAGTAAAAAGACATCACAAAACCTTGTTCGAATGGAATCCACTCCAATTTCCGGTTTTGTGATGTCTTTTTATGATCTTTTATTCGCTCCTGGCATTGATCACTGCCCCTGCTCTTCCACCTTCTTCGGCGGCATCACTGTCAGGTCTTTCACGATCTCCCCTGCAAGGATCAGTCCGGCAACCGACGGGACGAACGCGATGCTGCCCGGAATCGCACGGCGCTCGGTGCATTTATGTTTCGCGCCCGGCGGACAGATACAGTTCTTTCTGCAGCTGATGCTCATGTCTTCCTGCTGCTCAACCGGCTGCTCCGTGGAGTAAACGACTTTTAACTTCTTCACTCCGCGCTTCTTTAATTCGCGGCGCATGACCTTCGCGAGCGGGCACATGCTCGTCTTATAGATATCCGCCACATGGAACTGCGTCGGATCCAGCTTGTTTCCGGCGCCCATGCTGCTGATGACCGGAACTTTACAGTCGATCGCCCGCATGATGATCTCGATCTTTGCCGTCACCGTGTCCACCGCATCGACCACATAGGAATATTCCGTAAAGTCGAACTCATCCGCATTTTCCGGGAGATAAAAGCACTTTCTGACCTCGACCTGGGCATCCGGATTGATATCCAGGATCCGGTCGCGCATGACTTCCGCCTTATACTGTCCAACTGTCTTTCTCGTCGCGATGATCTGGCGGTTGATATTTGTCAGGCAGACCTTATCATCGTCCACCAGCACAAAGGAACCGACTCCGCTTCTCGCCAGTGCCTCCGCCACATATCCGCCGACTCCGCCGATTCCGAAGATCGCAACCTTCGCCTTCGCAAGGCGGTCCATATTTTCTGCTCCTAAAAGGAGCTGTGTTCTTGAGAACTGATTTAACATCTCTATCTCCAATCCTGTCTTTCCTGAAATGTTACCGGCAATCTCCCTGTTAAAACAACCATTCGACGGGATTTTGCCCCTGAAACCTTTACCATTATACCTACTAATTCGGTATGTGTAAAGAGAAAGATTCCTTCCCATGAAAAGTAGCAGTTTTTCTGCGTCCTGTAACGAAACAGGACACCATCTCTGGTGTCCCTTCCGTACTTTCTGATATTCTCACAAAACTGTCCGAACCATTCTTGCAGTCTGATTCTCTGTCATCGCTGATCCTGCTTTTCTGGAAATCTCCTGCCATGATCCCTGCATGTCATTTTACTTATCCACATGGTTTCTGTCCGTCAGAATGATCCCCTTATATCTCGGAGAGGTGCGCTCAAGCTCATAGCATTCTCCCTCCGGAGTCGGGTACTGATCGATAAAGTCGCGGATCGTCTTCATCTCCTCCGCGGTCAGATCAAATTCCAGTGTCTGGATGTTGGATCTTACATGTTTGGAGTTTCTGGTTCCGACCATGACGGCTCCGACGCTCTTCTGGTTTAAGATGTACTGGGTTGCCACGTTGGCGATGCTGACGCCGTGGTTGTCTGCGATCGCTTTCAGGACCGGAAGGAGCTTCTGCATTCCGTCCCAGCCGAGGGAATCCTCGATGATCTGCATGTATTTCACCTGGGAACGGGTCTCCGGCGCCTCATATGTCTTTCCCATGTAGCGCTCCGCGAGAAATCCACCGGCCAGTGTGCCGTAAGCGAATGTGTAGATGCCGTGCTCTGCGCTGTAATCCAAAAGTGTTCTCTCCGGACGGCGGTCAAAGACGGAATACTGCGCCTGGTTGGATACGACCGGGATACCGGCGTCAACCATCTGCTTTAAGGCGTTTGTATCCATGTTGCACATACCGATGTTGCGGATCTTTCCTTTTTCCTGAAGCTTTACAAGGTCAAAGGCCGTCTCCATCATGCCCGGCACATTGAAATCCCACCAGTGGAACTGTACCAGATCCAGAGCTTCGCGGTGCATTCTCTTTAAGGAGCGGTCCACGATTCCTTCCGTGTACTCCATGTTGATCACCGGAAGAACGTCCTTGTCCGGCACAAATTTCGTGTGGATCTGGATGTCTTCCTCCTGATAATGTCCGCTCGCCTTTAACTCTGTCACAAAGCGGCCGAGGACCTCCTCAGCGCCCGTGTAGATGTCGGCACAGTCAAACGTCGTAAATCCCTGCTCCACCAGCTCGTGGAACGCGCGGATCGCATCGTCATAGTCCAGGTGTCCCTGAAGACAATGCTCCGCGGAGAGCTGCCAGCAGCCATTGATGACGCGGTTGAAGGTATATCCATTTTTAAACTGAGCTTTTTTCTGCATGATCGATTCTCCTTATTATCTAATTCTCATGATATTTTCCCGCATCCGGTCTCATGAGCGGCACGACCGTGCACTGCCCATGACTCTGGATCCGCTTTCCGACTCTTGTGATCTTAAATCTCGCCCCGCAGTTCGGATCCGGGCAGGCGATCTCCGCGTCGGAGAGCATCCAGTCGTTCGGGTCCAATGGCCGTTCTTTTGCCGGAAGAAGCGGCAGGATGGCGCTCAGGGAATACATGGAAAACGATGTTTCCTTCGGAAACACCAGGTTTTCTCCCTGTACCAGGAAATAGTCCCCCACCTTGTGGCTGCACACCATCGGGCGGTCACCGGCGACTACTTCCACCTTGAGATCGTATAATGTAAAGGTATCATCCATTTTTCCATAACCTCTTTTCTCTCGTGTACTCGTTCCAATGTCTGTGCCATCCTGACACTTCATGAGCTTTCATGATCCAGATCCGGGAAACCACTCCCCTATTCTTCTTTCTGGCATCCCCATCCCGTAAGGACAGCTCCAAGGAATACAAAGAACAGGACAAATCCGTAGATCGTTCCGCCCGCAACGATGACCGGGGAAAGACCTGTCAATGCGGATCCGATGAATACGAACACGCTCATGAACGGGATGATCGCCGGAAGACTGTTCGCCGTTCCGTCTAAAAGGTTCGCTCTGCGGTACGGGTGAATGTTTCTCGCCGCTCCGATCTTATTTAAGATCGGTCCGAATGTCAGGATGGAGGCACTCGTCACACCGCCAAGTAAGATCGTTGTAAATGCGATCCCCATCATGCAGACGAGCTCCGCGCCTTTCGCTGTACCAGCCATCTTACTGTCGAGGATCTTCTCGGCGATCAGGTTCAGCATGCCTGCGTCGCTTAAAACTCCCATGATGCCGAATACGGAGATGACAAGCGCACAGGTTGGTAAAATATTGTTGATCCCGTCAACCAGGAAGCCGACTGCGGCGTTGTTTGCCGCGTCGTTGGAAAATACCTGCGCCGGAGTAAATAATCCCGCTGCAAGGCCGACAAGCGTTCCTGTCGCAAGACCAACGAGGATGCCTTCATAGATATTTCTTGTTTTTGTCGAAACCGTCAGCATCAGGACAACCGGGATCAGCATGACTAACGAAACCGGGTTGGACGCCGCATCGATGGAACCCCCCTCATAAGTACCGCCAACACCGCCGAAAATCGCGAAGATCACGATCGTGATCAGTCCTGCCACCAGCGAATACTTGATACGGCTTGACACGACACCACCGATATCGGCCGGTTTTCCGTTCTTAAACTGCTGCGTGGAAGCCGAAGCGATCGTCGTGTCGGAGATCGGCGCCAGGTTATCTCCAAAGATCGCGCCGGATACGATGCAGCCGGCCATCATCATCTCGTTGGCACCCAGCATGATCCCCGCCGGGTAAAAGATCGGGAACGCGATAAACATGGTTCCGATCGAGGAACCGGTCGCTGTCGATACGATGCATGTGGCAAGAAATGTAAATGCAACGAAGATCCCGCCTTTCATGCCGACCGCGTTGGCGATCCATACGAATCCGCCGGAAAGACCGCACAGCTTGATCAGGGCGCTGAACATGCCGACGAGCAGCAGGATCACAACGACCGATACCGACGTGATCGAGGAAATTCCCCGGATCGCACTCTCCCAGAACTCACTGTAGCTCGTGCAGAACACGCCGCCGATCAAAAGGGCTAAAAATCCTCCGACTGCAAGTGCTTCCATGTTGAATGCTTTAAAGCCGATGAACAGCACCATGCAGAAGAATACATAAATTGCTACCGGGATCAGGGACATTCCGATCCCGCCGCGAAACTGAAGTTTTCTCTCCTCGCTCATACGATTGCCTTCCTTTCTTCTGTAACATAACTCTTGTCATATACGAAAGTCTCCCGGGAGACTATGCGTTTCTGCATGCCACGATGCATTTTCTCACCGATCCGGTTTCCGGCTTTCATAAAGGACTGACATTTCAAGTTCAGAAGATCGGGAAATCTTTTTATCAAAAAAGCCCATCCCTGAACTTCGTTCAAGGACAGGCTGTCATATACCTGCGGTACCACCTTGTTTGGTGCCAAGCACCCACTCTTTACAGAATGCAGTTACATTCCTGGTCTCGTAACGCTGACCCTGCGTCTCGGCTACTAAAGATTCCTCTTGATCCGTTCCTCTTTTTCACCTTGCCCTCTGAGGCCCACTTACCACAACACTCTGTCCGGATCCCACCGCCCCGGACTCTCTGGGAGACTGTTCTTTCTGGTACAACTTCCTCATCAACGGTTTAAAGCAATAATAGCAATGTCATACGGATTTGTCAAGAATTTTTTATCGGAAACTGGCTGCTGATATCCCAACTATCTTCTCCCATGCTCTTCACAACAACTCCAATACTCTCTCATAAACCGGAGCATTTTCTTTCACTATGATCATCAGCTTCTCCTTCGCACCGTTTAGCCTGTAAAACAGTGTGCGCACCGTATGAGCCTGCGATCGCAGATACCTGTTTTCATCGTAATAATACTTCTCATCCAACAGCACCGCCAGCCGGTCCATCGTCTTCCCGTTGTCTTCCTGTCGCGAAAGGATCTGAAACCCGTGTTCCCCTGCATCCAACATCAGATTTTCCGCTTCCCGCTCATCATTTGCATACAGCACTGTGACATTCGGGAAATGCCGGGTGGTCTTCCGGTCCGGAAGGTGCATCAGATTCTGGATAAACGAGGAAAGCTCCACATTTGTCCGGATCCTGTTTGTCAGTCGGAAAAGCTGGATCCCCGGAAGTTTTTCCAGCTCATTCTTCGCACTCCGGTCCGCCTCTTCCGGGGAGAGCTGGTCCTCGCAGTCACTGGAAAAGATAACCGGACGTGTTCCTGCTGCCCGTATGATCCGCTTCAGGGGCTCCTCACTCAGCAGATGCGCCTCATCAACAAAAACAGCACCATAATCCTCAAAACCGGTCTCCTCCGTGATCTCCCGGTCCGACATCCAGAGAATTCGCCTGAGTCTCTCATGAAGCTTCTTCCACTCCTCTCCCGATGTCCCGCAGTGGATCATGCAGACCTTCTGACGCCCGGAAAGTTTCATCGCGATATCGTAGAGAAGCAGCGTCTTTCCCGTCCCTGGAAGTCCGGAAAATGAGTAATATCCGCTTCGCTCCGCGCGGACTTTCTTTAAGATCTGCCGCTCAATATCCTTCTGTTGGGCCGTCAGGAAATATTCCTTCTGCAAAAACCGCTCCGGCTGTGTCAGCGGGGAGATCAGATACCATTCTGCCCGGAAGCAGTCTTCGAGATCTCCCGGCTCATCCTTACCCGGCTCCTTCAGCTCCTCACATAGCCGGTCCCAGTCCGCATCCACAAGGTTATCATGATTCGTCAGACGGACCAGACGGTCCTCACTGCTGATATAGGTATAGGACCGGATCGGTCTCCCCAGCACCGATAAGTAATAACGGTTCTGGATCAGCTGCCTGCGGATCGCGTCCCCGGAGACAGCGCCGCTCTTCAGCTCGATGTTCACGATCTGTTTTTCCTTCACCTGGAGCAGGTCAAACTCTTTTCCGAGACGCGGGATCTGGAAAGAATAAAAGAAGCGGAGCCGGTACACCTCCGGCATATGTTCTTCCAGGTGATCCACAAATGCCCGCATACTGTTCAGTTCCCATGTCCGGATCTTTAAAGGTTTTTCCCTGCCCGACAGCTGATGCTCCAGCCTGGAAAGACAGGCGATATTCTGTTTTCTAGTCAGTGCGTAGATGGATATTGATTTCATGGATACACTCCTGAATATAAAATGCGTCGTAAGTGCGCAGACCTACTGAACAGTTACAATGCGCCAATGTGAGCACATCGGTCATCACATCAATATTCTAACATCATGAAACAAAAATTTCATCCTGTCAATTGTTTTATTGATATGGCAGTGACCGTGCACTGTAATGGGAGCTTGAATGTTGACACTGGATCAGCAAACCGTTATTATATAAGTATAATTTAAACAAAATCTTATTTTTGTCAGTACATTATCGCATAAAACCAAGATAAGCAGAATTTTCAGGAGGCCATATGAATAAAGCGGAAAAATCCCAAATAATTGTTCCTGTTATTTGTTTTGTGTGCGTTTTTTTGTCTGCAGTTCTGATATGGAGTTATTATAGCAAACCCGCTGATGAGGACGGAACCTTAAGCGTTACAATAAAGTATCCAGAATATGAAACTGCCGTTATAACACCGGTTTCTACGATGGAATGTGCCATAGATAACAAGTTCTTACATGAACTTCAACAAATTTCAGAAAGTTCCGATGGAAATACAAATGAACATATTTATAATTATCAATATGACACACTGCCTGATAAAATTTATATAAAGGCACCAGATATTTATGTATTTGAACAAGGCAGATCAAACTCATCCATGACACCATGCAGCGTTGGAAGTGTGGCTTACTATGCTGATGAACCTTGGTTCTCTATCACTTCAGTCACTGTAGATAAATTATATACCGGAGTTTTTGATATAACAATTTCGATCGAGTCATTTAAGGATATCGTTCCAGTAATGGCAACCTTAAAAATAGGAGATATTGTTTTGAATGAAGAAGGAAGTGCACCAGAAAAGGAAATGGCGTTTGAAAACGATAATTATATTTCAGAAACCTTTCAATTTCGGTATAATCGGGGTGCATTAAACGATATCTCTGATTTAGTTAATGAAGCAGCCTTCTGTACTGAAGATGTTTTCCGCAGAATAAGCGGAGCCCAAATAACAGCAAAATGCAATATCCCATCTGTTAAAGTTGTTATTGAGGATTCAGGATCATCTTCCAGCTTGTGATGATGAGCTATGAGAGCATTTCAGATGCATGAGAGCAGAAAAACCGGCGAAGATTTATTCATCGCCGGTTTTCTCAATATCAATCTGTCATTTTTCTTCTGATCCTGCAGATCCAGAAAATTTTCCGGATCCCTTACGCCTCGTCGATCGCCCGTCCAATATCATGTCTCATATACTTATTCTCAAAGGAAACCCACTCCGTCGCCTCATAGGCTTTCTTTCTGGCTTCCTTCAGGTCTTTTCCGGTTGCGGTCACACCGAGGACACGGCCACCGTTTGTGACGATCTGGCCTTTGTCGTTGAATTTTGTTCCGGAGTGGAAGACATAATAGTCGTCTTTTCCCTTGAACTTCTCAAGTCCTTCGATCGGGAATCCCTTTTTGTACTCGACCGGGTAGCCGTCGGATGCAAGGATAACGCAGACCGTCGCACGATCATTGTCGAACTTTAAGTCTACCTTGTCGAGCGTTCCGTCGATGCACGCCTCAAAGACGTCCACGATATCGTTCTCCAGTCTCGGAAGAACAACCTGCGCCTCCGGATCGCCGAATCTCGCGTTATACTCCAAGACCTTCGGTCCCTCCGGTGTCAGCATCAGTCCGAAGAAGATCACGCCCTTGAACGGTCTTCCCTCTGCCTTCATCGCATCAACGGTCGGCTGGTAGATGTACTTTTTGCAGAATTCATCGACTTCCTCCGTGTAGAACGGGCTCGGGGAGAAGTTTCCCATACCGCCCGTATTTAAGCCCTGGTCGCCGTCCTTTGCACGCTTGTGGTCCTGGGCGGAACTCATGATCTTCACGATATTTCCATCCACAAAGGACAGAACGGAAACCTCACGGCCGGTCATAAACTCCTCGATGACGATCTCATCCCCTGCGGAGCCGAATTTCTTATCCATCATGAGCGTCTTCACGCCCTCTTTTGCCTCTTCCAATGTCTGGCAGATCAGAACGCCCTTTCCGAGCGCAAGACCGTCCGCTTTTAAGACGATCGGCATCTTCGCCGTCTCAAGATACTCCAGCGCCTTCTCCGGGTCTGTGAATGTCTCATAAGCGGCTGTCGGGATATGATATTTCTTCATGAGGTCCTTGGAGAATGCCTTTGAGCCCTCAAGGATCGCCGCATTCTTTCTCGGTCCGAATACGCGGAGTCCCTCTTTCTCGAAGACATCCACAATCCCACCGACGAGCGGATCATCCATTCCGATCACGGTCAGGTCGATCTCTTTCTCTTTTGCAAATGCAACTAATTTATCAAATTCCATGGCTCCGATCGGCACGCACTCCGCCACCTCGGAGATTCCGGCATTGCCCGGCGCACAGTAGATCTTGTCGACTTTTTTGCTCTGGGCGACCTTCCATGCGATCGCATGCTCTCTTCCGCCGCTTCCAACGATTAAAACCTTCATCTATTCTTCCTCCTGTAAACTTCCCTATGACATAAGCCGACTGTCCTGGCAACATGTAAAAATACATATCAGCCAGGACAGATACGATCAGATCTCGTGGTTCGCGATCATGTCGATCGCCTTCGGAAGGATCTTCCACTCCGCCTGCTCCATGACACGGCGCTGAAGAACCTCCGGCGTATCGCCTTTTTCCACTTCAACCGCTTTCTGCAGGATGATCGGACCGGAATCCATTCCCTCATCCACAAAATGCACCGTCGCACCGGTGATCTTTACGCCTCTCGCAAGCGCAGCCTCGTGGACCTTCAGTCCGTAAAAGCCGACACCGCAGAAGGACGGGATCAGGGACGGATGGATATTGATGATCTTATTTCTGTATTTTTCGATCATGGCCGCCGGGATCTTTACCAGGTATCCGGCCAGCACGATCAGATCCAGATGGTAGGAATCGATCTTCGCGACAAGCGCCTCATTAAATTCCTCTCTGGACGCAAACTCCTTCGGGGACAGGCATTCTGCCGGGATCCCGTGCTTTTTCGCGCGTTCTAAGGCAAATGCACCCGCATTGTTGCTGATCACGACCTCCACCTTCGCATTGCGGATCGTACCCGCATCGATCGCATCGAGGATCGCCTGAAGATTTGTTCCTCCTCCGGAAACGAGAACGCCGACTCTTAACATAAGGTCACTCCCTTTTCTCCTGCCTCGATGGAACCGATGATGTACGGGGTATCTCCCGCTGCCTTCATGGCTGCCATCGCCGCACGGACATCCTCCTCAGCGACTGCAACGACCATACCGATTCCCATGTTGAACGTGTTGTACATGATCTTCTCATCGATCTCACCCTTCTGCTGCATCATCGGGAAGATCGGCGGGATCAGATAGCTGTCCTTGTGGATCACCGCGCGGACGCCATCCTTTAACATACGCGGAACATTCTCATAGAAACCGCCGCCTGTGATATGGCTGCACGCCTTGATCGTAACACCTGCATTCTTTACGTTCTTTAAAGCCTTTACATAGATCCTTGTCGGAGCAAGAAGCGTCTCGCCGAGAGTCTTTCCAAGCTCATCATAATAGGTATTTAAGCCCTCTTTTGTCATCTCTTTCTCAAAAACCTTGCGTACAAGAGAAAAACCGTTGGAATGAACACCCGTGGAAGCCATTCCGATCAGGACATCACCCGGCTGGAGATTCTCACCTGTGATCATCTCCTTCTTATCGCAGACGCCAACCGCAAAACCGGCAAGATCATACTCATCCTCAGCCATCAGACCCGGATGCTCCGCAGTCTCACCGCCGATCAGAGCAGCTTCGGACTGGAGACAGCCGTCTGCAACACCCTTGACGATATCCGCGATCTTCTCCGGATAGTTCTTGCCGCATGCAATATAGTCCAGGAAGAATAACGGCTCGCCGCCCGCACATGCGATATCATTCACACACATCGCAACTGCATCGATACCGATCGTGTCGTGCTTGTCCATGATCATCGCAAGCTTTACCTTCGTTCCGCATCCGTCCGTACCGGAAAGAAGAACCGGCTCCTCCATATCCTTGATCTTTGCAAGAGAAAAAGCACCGGAAAATCCTCCAAGACCACCTAAAACTTCCTCACGCATCGTCTTCTTCACATGCTCTTTCATCAGCTCCACAGACTTGTAACCAGCCTCAATATCAACTCCGGCTTTCTTGTAATCCATATGTATTCCCGGCTATCGCAGACATCCAGAAGATGTATGATAGCTTTTCCTTTCCTTAATTTTTCTATATCAGATGATATCGTGTGCAAAATTTTTTGCCCCCTGATACCGTATTGTTCCACACTTCGTGCTCCTGCAATTTCCTAAAACAGCCATACTCTGCTCATTTTCCTGCGCAAAACGGCTGCTTATTCATGGTTTGGGATGGTGGTATCATCCGATCACTTCTTCATGGAAGCAAGATACTCCTTATATCCGATCTTGTCGAGCTTCTCCGCCTTGCTCTCCACTTCCGTCTTCATCTTCTCAGAATAAGCCTTTAACTTTTCAAGGAGATCCGCATCCGAAGCCGCAAGGATCTTTGCAGCAAGAATACCAGCATTCTTTCCGCCGTTGATCGCTACCGTTGCAACCGGGATCCCGGACGGCATCTGCACGATCGAATAGAGGGAATCCACCCCGCCAAGGTCAGAAGTCTTCATCGGGATTCCGATAACCGGAAGCGGGAAGATCGCTGCACACATTCCCGGAAGATGAGCCGCCTTACCTGCACCGGCAATGATCACCTTCATGCCCCTGCTCTCAGCACTCTTCGCATACTCAAAGAAAGTGTCAGGCTCCCTGTGTGCGGAAATGATCGTCATCTCAAAATCAATCCCAAACTGTTCCAGTACCTCGGCAGCCTGCGCCATAACCGGCATATCAGAGTCACTGCCCATTACAATTCCAACTTTTGCCATTGTCTTTTCTCCTTATGAGTGTAACAAATATTGATAAGTTCCACTAATATATAGCATTTGAATAACAATAATTCCTTATCAATCATAATACAAGGTTTTTCCATGCACGTCAAGTGGGAATCGTAGATTTTGCCACATCCCCGCACGAGCGTCCCTCCAATCTTATTCCTGCCACTCCTCAGCGATGCGCCCCACGCGAGCATACATCTGCCGCATCTCTCAGCGATGCGCCCCGCGCGAGCGCAATCTCTGCCACATCCCAGCGGTGAGCTTCCGGGCTGGAGTGCCTTGATCCGGGGATCTGGCTTTCTCTTAGCCCGCGGGTGACTGCGTTGAAAACAAGACGACACTTGTCTGAGCGCAGCGAGTTGTGTCGTCTTGTTTTCGCCCTTAGCAGTCACCTGCAGGCTTAGAGGAACCATCCCCGCATCCCTGTGCACTCCAGCCCGGAAGCTCACCGCGTACCCTCGCCAATACACAAAAAAGGTGCCCCCGAACATGCAGCCCACCTGCACCTCCAAAGGCACCCATTTCAACTTAAAAAGCGATCTTACTCCTCCCCCAGCGGCCTGTTCAACTCCTCCAGCCCCGCCAGCACAAATCTCCCATCAAGGATCAGATCCACCTTCGTCCCATCCTCACGCACAGCCGAAATCCTCTCCAGCTCCTTATATGGGATCGTAATATCCGTATGCACTCCGAAATACGCCTTCGAGACATCTTCCTTCCGCAAGATCGAAACCTCATTGTCCCGCGCGATCATCTCTTTCCCATCCGGATTATACATCGGACTGTCCTCCGACCAGCTGTAACAAGTATCACCGACCGCAAAATGCGGCCCCATCTTCTCCACGATCAGGATCGGCAGCCGGTCCAGGATCCCGAACTTCTCCGCCATCGCATACGCCGTCGTGTTCGTTCCGATCGCAAACTCGCCGAGCGGCAGGATCTCATGTCCATTCATGATCCCCTGCACGATCAGGCGGTGTCCCGCCTCTTTATCGATCTCTCCATTTTCCGCAAAGTTGTCGCAGACTGCAGAAACCACACGTCCGTCTTTGAACTCCATCAGAAGATTCCGGTACTGGATATCTCCGATATAGACCGTTCCCACATTTAAGATTCCGTTCGTCCCCGCAAGCTTCGGTGAAGTGAACACCTCACCGAGGGGAATATTCACATCGGCCACGCAGTTCTCAAACTTCGTCTGCTTTTCCGGATCAGAAAGGGCCGCCAGACGTACCTGCATGTTCGTCCGGTTCTCACCTTTTCCGATCACTTCCACATACTCTGCTGTATCGAGCACATCGATGATCTTCTGCTGCATATCGCGGTAAAGCTCGTAGTCCAGAGTGTTGATCCGGATCGTCTCTTTAAATATTTCCGGGAAGTGTTCCCCGATCGCCGGAACCGGGAACGCGATGATCGTGAAGCTCGTCTCATCTCCCGGAATATATTCGTTCACCACCGGCATGGATAGATTCCGGTATTCCAGATAAAGGTTCTGCTGTTTCTCCGTAAACGCCCATGCCTCCGATTTGTTCACCGGTTCAAAGCCCGGCTCACCGAAGGTTTCGATGACCGCCGGTCCCGCGTAGGCTGCCGCTTCCTCCTTATACTGCTCATAGGCAGTCTTTAAAACACCGATCTTCCGGTCACGGAACGCCTTGTCCATGTAGACCGCGCTGTCATACCGGTGATCATAGTCATACTGTCTGTTCGGGGAAGACGATGTATAGCCGCCGCGCCCCGCCGGATTCCGGTTGATGCTGCCGACCGCACCTCGCGGGAAGATCACGGAAAGACCTGCTGCCTCGAAATTCTTCACTGCCTGGCGAACCATACGCTCCATTCCGACCGGATACCGGATTGCCGCCGTTTTCTTCTTTGCGAGATCACGTCCCATGACCTCAAACCCGCGGATATATCCGTCCGTATAGGTATCCGCCATCTTCCTGATTTCTTCCTCCGGCAGGCTGTTTAAGAACGCCGCTATCTTTTCCTCCTCCGGGGAGATATACTCGCCGAAGCGGTACAGGTAAGAAAGATCCGAGAGATCACTCTCCATGATGATCTTCTTCGCAAAATCAAGCGTCGGATCGACACCTTCCCGCACACGGTAAGTCAATGTCACATCACAGTAATCACTCGCACTCCAGTAGAGGACGTCCTTGATCTCCTTCGCCGCCGGAAGCGCCTCGCCCTCAAACAGGTTGTAGATCTCGATCAGCGCCTCGTTTCCGATCACAAGGTCCAGAACACGCCCCTCAAATGCATAGACGATGTCCGCACGGATCTCCGCATAGAGATAAGAAAGAAGCTTTCCATACTCCTCTCCGAGCGTCTGCACAGCATAAGCCGGATTCGCATAACTTGTCTCATAAGCTCCCGGGAGAACGTCCGCATAGAGCTTCTGATTTAAGGCTCTCCCCTCTTCCAGAGTCATCTTGTCAAGACTTCCGTCTTCTTTTGCCTTCAGGACTTCGCCGCACTGAATGATGAGCTCCGTCACCTTTTTATAATAATCCCGGTAAACTTCCGGTACTGTCTCTTCCGTCAGAAAATCCCGGATCCGCGCCATGGAAAGGTCATAGCGCTCTCTGATCAGATCTTGTTCCATATCTCATGCCTCCATTTCATTACAGCGCAAATACGATCATCAGTGCCCACACGAGCAGCAGGATCCCCGCCGCCGCAAGACAGATCTTCGCCAGAATGTAATTTTTCTCCTTCTCCATCATCGCGAAGATCCCGTAGACCACCGATGATACCGCAGTGATAATACTGCAAAAACCCAGAGCTGCTGCCGCAAGCGGCGCATTCCCCTGGGTGTGATAGGAAAAACCGATGGCCGCGGCGTAAAAAAGAAGCGCCGCCGCCACAAGTCCCGCCGCCACAAAACTGTTTTTTGCCAGCGGCTTTTTTATATACGATACTTTATTTCCGATTCGTTCCACTGTATCTCTCCCACACGCCTTTCGCAAGGGCAAAAATAATATACCCGACAAAACCGCCGATGGTATTTAAGAGCAGATCATCCACATCGAAACTTCCAACCTTGCCGACGAGCTGCATCGTTTCCACGGTGAGACTCATGGCAAAGCTTAAGATCACGGTGATATACCAGTGTCTCGTCCGCTCCCAGATGACCGGCAAAAAAAAGCCAAACGGCATAAACGCCAGCACGTTGCCGAAAATATTTAAAAATACCGCGCGCCAGCCAAGAATGTCCCTGTATAAAATAAAACGCCGAATCTCTTTAAAAAGGGTCAGGTTGTAGGAATATTCGGCCCTCGCATCGGGGCTGCGCCCCATCTCTTCGGCGAAAAACAGGAAATATGTCAGCAGAACCAGATACAGGACGAAAAAGACCGCCCCAAGAATCCGATGTCTGTGTTTTTTCATCTTCAAACTTCTCCATTTTTATTTTCTCCCGTTCCCGGGCGGGTGCTTTCCCGCATTCTTTTCGCATTTCTTGCAGAACCGGACCTTACGGGAGAAAAGCAGGAAAGGAGATGCCGCCATTTCAGCCGCATCTCCCGCTGCATCATCTTTCCCTGAAATCAATTTTTTAGAAAGTAATATCTGATTTTCTCTTAAGAAGCAGTGCGCCGTTCACGATCGCGATGATCCCGGCAGCAAGTCCGACAGATGCAACGATGATTCCGACCGCGATGCTCGCTGCGCCTGTGTTTCTCATGGTCTTATAAATCTTTTCCATAGAACCGCTCCTTTATTATTTTACACCATACTGCTCATAGTATGCGTCGATCGCTGCTTTTAATGTATCGTCGATGATCACTTTTCCCTTGTACTCCTTATTGTAAAGGTGCTCAACGACTTCCTTCATGGTTACGATCGCTGTTGTGCGGAAACCGTATTTCTCCTGGATCTCTGTGAGTGCGGATTTCTCGCCTTTTCCTCTCTCGCAGCGGTCAACAGAGACAACAAGACCGAGAACATCGACATCGCCCTGTGCCTTGATGATCGGAAGAGTCTCCTCGATGGAAGTACCTGCTGTTGTTACATCCTCGATGATCACAACCTTGTCACCGTCAGCGATCGGGCTGCCGAGAAGGATTCCCTTGTCGCCGTGATCTTTTACTTCTTTTCTGTTGGAGCAGTATTTGATGTCTGCGCCGAAGTGCTCGTTGATCGCCATGCTGGTCGCAACAGTCAGCGGGATTCCCTTGTAAGCCGGTCCGAAGAGAACATCGAAGTCTGTTCCAAATGTGTCATTGATCGCTTTCGCATAGTACTCGCCGAGCTTGCGAAGCTGAGCGCCTGTGCGATAGAATCCTGTGTTTACGAAGAACGGGGTCTTTCTTCCGCTCTTTGTCACGAAGTCTCCAAATTTTAATACGCCGCAATCAACCATGAATTCGATAAATTCCTGCTTGTACTTTTCCATTTTTCATCCATTCCTTTCAAGATAATATACTGTTTCGCAGATTTCTGATATCGTTATCTGCCGGCTTTTTGTCAGATGGCGTCCCTGCCGTGCAGGAATGCGATCCTTATGTTCAGTGTACGGCGCCGATCAGCTCGTGGATGTCCTCCACGCCGTACTTCTTCATATATGCCTCAATTCCCTCGATCACCTGGATCGTTGTATCCGGGTTGATGAAGTTCGCGGTTCCGACGGACACGGCTGTCGCGCCCGCGAGGATGAACTCCAGCGCGTCCTCAGCTGTCATGATGCCGCCCATTCCGATTACCGGGATCTTTACTGCGTTCGCAACCTGATATACCATGCGGACAGCGACCGGTTTGATCGCCGGACCGGACATACCGCCGGTCTTGTTTGCCAGCGCGAAGGTCCGCTTATTGATGTCGATCTTCATACCCGTGATCGTATTGATCAGGGATACCACGTCCGCTCCGCCTGCCTCAACGGCTCTCGCCATCTCCGCGATGTCGGTCACGTTCGGGGAAAGTTTCATGATCACCGGCTGCTTTGCAACCTTTTTGACTGCCTTTGTGATCTGCTCCGCGCATTTCGGATCCTGACCGAACGCGATCCCGCCTTCCTTTACATTCGGGCAGGAGATGTTGATCTCGAGCATGTCCACGTCGGCGTCCGCAAGGCGCTCCACAACGTCCACATAGTCGCTCTCGGACTTTCCGCAGACATTGACGATGATCTTTGTATCATGCTGTCTTAAGAACGGAACGTCGCGCTTCATGAAAACATCAACGCCCGGTCCCTGAAGACCGATCGCATTTAACATTCCGCCGTAAACTTCCGTCACACGCGGAGTCGGATTTCCCGGCCACGGAACATTTGCGATTCCCTTTGTCACAACAGCTCCGAGACGGTCAAGGTCGATCATCTCGCCGTATTCCATACCGGAACCAAAGGTACCGGAACAGGTCATCACTGGGTTCTTTAACTCCACACCGGCCAGTGTTACTTTTGTATTCATGCCTGTTCCTCCTTTTTGATCATGATGCCGGAGGCGATGCGCTCGCGCTGCTCGTCCGGAGTCAGGAGCTCTACCTCTTCGGCGCGGAAGACCGGACCGTCCTTGCAGATCCTCTTGTTTCTCACGTTGCTGTGCTCATCGATGTCTTTGCTGTGGCATACGCAGCCAAGACAGGCACCGATCCCGCACGCCATCTTCTCTTCCAGGGAAATGTAACACTCGATCCCGTTCTCCATCGCATAGGCTTTCAGTGCCTTTAACATCGGAGTCGGTCCGCATGCGTAGATGATATCCGCGGTGAGCTTCTCCGCGCGGATCGCATCGATGACATTTCCTTTTGTTCCGACGCTTCCATCCTCCGTTGCGATCACAACATCAGCATATTTGCGAAGCTCGTCCGCAAGGAAGGTCTCCTGATCTCTGTAACCGATGACTGCTGTCTTTTCGCAGTCCAGGTTCTTCGCGAGTTCCAGCATCGGCGGGATTCCGATCCCTCCGCCGATCAGGAATGCCTTTTTCTTCTTTAAAGGGAATCCATTTCCCAACGGCCCCATAATATCCAGGGTATCGCCTGCCTTGCATTCGGAAAACTCCTTTGTGCCGGCTCCCGCGATGCGGTAAACGATCCGAAGTCTTCCATTCTCCTTGTCCGCCTCACAGATACTGATCGGACGCGGAAGAAGTTTTGACGGGTCATTTGTGTAAACAGCGATAAACTGTCCCGGAACAGCCACTTCTGCCATCTCCGGTGCGTCAAGCCACATGCTGTAGATCCCCTCCGCCAGCTTCTCCTGGCTGTGGATCACAGCGTTTACTTTTTTCTGTGCCATGGTTCCCTCCTTATTACAACACATCAGCCACGGACGAATGGCCATGGCTGATGATTATTTTTTCAATGTGGATCATTCCGCAGTTGTACAGCTTTTCTGGTTACAATACTTTTCTGAACAATTGCGTTTTTTCATTTATAATACAGAATTGATATCTGCGATCATGTCGATAACGGCCTGTCTGGATGCCTCTGCAAAGTGCTCCGGACCGAATTTCGCATATTTCTCCTGCTTATAAGCTGCGATGATACCACGGGAGGAGTTTACGACAGCTCCGAGTCCATCTTCGTTAAAGCAGTGCATTAAGTCTTTCGCAGTACCGCCCTGTGCACCGTAACCCGGTACCAGGAAATAAGTCTTCGGCATGAGCTTTCTTAAGATCTTGCTCATCTCCGGATAAGTAGCGCCGACAACCGCACCGACGTTGCTGTAATCGCCGTCCATGCTCGCTTCGCCCCACTCAACGACCTTCTCAGCGACTAACTCATAGAGAGGTCTTCCGTCTACAAGACGGTCCTGGAACTCACCGCTGGACGGGTTGGAGGTTTTAACGAGAACAAAAAGTCCTCTGTCTTCATCGTTGCAGACATTGACGAACGGTTTGATGCCGTCTGTTCCGAGGTACGGATTTACGGTAATGAAGTCTGTATTGAAGCCACGGCATACGTTGCTTCCGACTTTTACGCTTCCGATATGTCCAACTGCATACGCGGAGGAAGTGGATCCGATATCGCCTCTCTTGACATCGCCGATCACAAGGAGTCCCTTGTTCTGGCAATACTCGATCGTGCGGGCATATATTTTAAGACCCTCAATGCCAAACTGCTCATACATTGCAATCTGCGGTTTCACTGAGGGAATCAAATCATAAGTGTTATCGATAATTTCTTTATTAAACTGCCATACAGCCTCGGCAGCGCCTTCCATGGTCTCGCCGAAGTCCTTGAATGCTCTCTGTACAATATGGTTCGGGATATAACCTAACATAGGGTCAAGACCGACGCAGATCGGTGCCTTTGTCTTCTGAATCTTCTGTATGAGCTGACTGATCATAGTTTCCTCCTCCGATGTAGTTACGTTTCTAAAACACCTTATTCTTACCAATTTTAGCATAAGAGTTTTTCTGTTTCAAGTAAAAATATAGGTTCTGAAAAAATTTCCGCATTTTGCAAAGATTTTTCAAATATTGTGACAGAAGTCTTTTTCTGCATCGTTATGATGTTCAATTCATCTGCTAAACAAAATGGAATGTGCCTCGGCACATTCTCGCGCCGAGCGCGGTCGCCTGCGACAACCTTCATCTTCGCGCGAGTGCGCATCTTAGGCGCCTGGTACCCACGCCAGCTGCCGTTCTCTGTTTTTATACTTTTATCAACTGTGGAACATGATCGTACAGACGTATTCCCCGTTCTTGTAATCTTTCTTCGCGAACTGGTCTTCCACCTGGGTCTCCATGTTCATCCAGAGCTCCTCGGCGGCCAGCATGATGTGGGAGAGCATGATGCCGATGTTGAATTCCTTAAAGGCGCGCTTTTCTTTTCCGGAAAACGGGAGTGTTTTTTTCGCAAAGATATAGATCCGGTCCGAATAGACGACAAAGCGCCATGGCTGGGAATTGAATGAGGACGGAGCGAGTCTCGCGGCACGCAGGATCGCCTTCACCTGCTCCCCTGGTTCGTCCTTGAACGCGCAGAGCGCCGCAAGGGAAGCGCGGTGAGCCAGGGAAGAATCGCGGGACGGGCGTCCCGCAGCCCGTCCGAACGCAATCACGAGGAAACGTTTCAGACCGTCTTTTTTCTCCTCTCCGGCCTTCGTCGCCCCGAGATAACAGGTTCCGAGTTCCTTTGATGTGAGGTAAAGGACTGCCTGCTCAGCCGCATATCCGGCATTCCGCACGGACAGCTGGTCATTCCCGCAATAGACGGCAAGATAGTACGGCGCCTCGACCTTCCAGAGACCATGGATCTTCTGCTTTCCGTCTGAATTGTCTATGATCTCAAATTTTACCGTTTTCTCCTCATCGAGGAGCGCGATATTTTTCAGATACCGCTCCAGCGCCTCCAGCCGTTCCGGTGCAAGTTTCTCCATCTCATACTCGCGGACCGAACATCTGTTAAAAATCGCCTCATAAATACTCATAACCGCTCGCCTCTTCCCCTCATGCCGGATGATCGATCGCCAGATCCGGCAAAACTGTCAATTCCTTTTTTCCATCCACTCCGGTCCGCTCCTCACCAATTCAGTCCGGAAGACGGTCTGACAAGATCCGCCCCGCAGCTGATCACACGGAATTTTCAGTTCAGAAAATTTCCGTTCATGAAAAGGAACCTTCCAACTCTTTGATGAGTCCTTCAAACACCTTCATCGCCTCATTGACGACATCCGGCTTTTCCATGTCAAGCCCGACTAACTTTAAAAGCTCCACCGGCGTCTTTGAGCATCCGCCCTTTAAGAACCGGAAATAACCTTCTTTTGTCTTTTCGTCCCCAGAAAGGATCCGCCTTGCGATCGCCATCGCCGCGGAAAATCCTGTCGCGTACTGGTAGACATAAAACTGCATGTAGAAGTGTGGGATCCGCTCCCACTCATGATCAATGTCCTCATCGATCACAGTCTCTTCTCCATAATACTCCGAATTCAGCTCATGGTAAAGACTGCAGAGCAAATCTTTTGTGAGAGGAGTCCCGCTCCAGGAAAGCTGGTAAGTCTCTGCCTCAAATTCCGCGAACATCGCCTGGCGGAACAGCGTTGTGCGGAAACGCTCAGCGAGCTGGTTGATGAGGTAAAACTTCTCCTTCCTGTCCTTCGTCTCATTGATCATATAGTTTAAGATCAGGATCTCATTGCAGGTCGATGCAACCTCCGCCACAAAGATCTTATATCCGGCATACGTGTAGGTCTGGTTGGCATTGGAGTACCAGGAGTGGATCGAATGTCCCATCTCATGTGCCAGGGTGAGGACGGAATCCAGCGTTCCGTCAAAGCTCATCAGCACGTACGGATGCACGCCGTAAACGCAGTTCGAGTAGGCTCCGCTCCGCTTTCCCTCATTTTCATAGACATCGATCCAGCGGTTCCCGAAACCATTCTTTAAGAGGTTTAAATATTCCTCTCCGAGAGGTTTTAATGCCTTCAGGATCAGTTCCTGTGCCTCTTTGTAGGAGTACGTTTTCTCATACTCATCCGTGAGCGGCACGTAGAGATCATACATGTGCAGCTCCGGAAGGTCCAGGCATTTTTTCCGGAATCCCATATACCGGTGCAGCAGCGGGAGCGCATCATGGACTGATTCCAGGAGGTTATCGTAAACACGCTCCGGGATCTCGTTTTCCGCAAGGTACATGGCTCTTGCCGACGGATACTGACGCATTCTCGCATAGAAATTTCCCTGCTTGACATTTCCCTCGTAGGTTGCCGCGATCGTGTTCGCAAACTGGCGGTATCCTTTGTAGAGGGAATGGAAAGCCGCCTCTCTGACACTCCGCTTTTTGCTCTCGATAAGTTTCCCGTATCTCGCGTGGGTCACCTCAACGAGTTCCCCGTTCTCGTCCTCAACCGGGTCAAATTTCAAATCTGCATTATTAAATAAGGAGAATACCGATGACGGAGTGTGCGCGATCTCGGAAGCAGACGCTAAGATTGCTTCCTCCTTCTCTGAAAGCATATGCGGTTTTTTCGCGAGCAGACGTTCGATCTGGAGTTTATACGCCTTTAACTCATCCGTTTCCAGGAATCCGTTCATCGTCTCATCCGGGATCTCCAGGATCTCCGGCTGGGCGAAGGACGAAGCAGCCATTGCTTTTACCGCAAGAGACTGGACTCTGGACACCAGTGCCTGATTCTCGCTGACAGAGGTATCCTGATCGCGTTTCTGCATCGCATACGCATAGAGGAGAGAGATCGTCTCATCCATCGATTCATCAAATTCCAGGTAACTTTTAAGCAGATCTGCCGAACTTCCGAGTTTTCCCCGGTATGTCTCATACCCCGGGATCCGCTCTTCCACTCCGTCCGCAAGTTCTTCAAACTTCTCCGGCGATGCGATCATGTCCTCCAGTTTCCAGGTATCCTGTTCTCTGATCTCTGAACGTTTCTTTACTCTCTCAGCCATGGTTTTCTCTCCTTTTGCACTTTTTATTTTAGAGCAATCCTGACATGATCGGCACTGCAACGACCGTCATAAGACCTGCTACTGCGATCGACAGGCTGCTCATCGCACCTTCTACCTCACCGAGCTCCAGGGCCTTTGCGGTTCCGATCGCATGCGCGGAAGTTCCGAGTGCCAGTCCTTTCGCGATCGGTTCCTTGATGCCGACAAGCTTAAACCAGCCATCTGCAACGATATTACCGAGGATTCCCGTCAGGATGATGCTGACGATCGTCATCGTCACGATCCCGCCGGCTTCCTCCGATACTCCCATTCCGATCGCTGTCGTGATGGACTTCGGAAGCAGGGAAACATAGTGGACATGTTCCAGACGGAAGATCATGGACATCACATAGACGCTGACGACACTTCCGATGACTCCGGCTGTGATCGCTGCTGCGACTGCTGTCAGGTTCTTCTTTAATAATTCTAACTGCTTATACAGTGGAATTGCAAGACAAACCGTTGACGGTGTCAAAAAATAACTGATATAGGATGCACCTGTGTTGTAATCGGTATAGCTGATCCCGGTCGCTTTTAAGAATGCGATCACAAGGATGATCGCGACGAGCAGCGGGTTTAACACTGGCCATCCAAATTTTTTCTTTAACTTCATACCGATCAGGTATGCGAACAGACTGATAAATACTCCAAAGTACAATGACATTTCTATTTCTCCCTCTTTTTCTGTCTCTTGATGATCCACTCTGCCGTCTTGCCGGTGATGGTCATGACGATGAAAGTGGTCACAAAGGTGATGATGAGCATCGGGATCATAATGGCTTTTAACTCTTCGATCTTATCGATGATCCCGACAGCGGCCGGAATAAACATGACCGGCATCAGATCCAGAAGCAGGTTTCCCGTCACTTCCACATCGGAAAGGGAGATCACTTTCGTGCATAAACCGCCGAGAAGAATGAACAGTCCATACACTCCGGCGGGAACCGGCAGCGGAATGAACATATTCAAGAGTTCCCCCACCATCGTGATCCCGAAAATGATCACAATTTCTTTCACGTACTTCATTTTTGTTTTCCTCCTGTTGTCAGATTCTGTCTCTGTTTTCTGCGATCTTCGCAGGCTTGCGGAGAGACAGTATAAAATGGTCCAACCATTTTTGAGACTAGGAACCATTTTATCACCCCTTTTGCATGGCGGCAATAGAAAAAAACACAGAAAATTCCTTGAATTGAAGTATTTTTCTGTATATACTTATCTTCATCTGAACACGATGGCGGCAGTGATTCTATGGTGCGGAATTTGTCTCTCTTCCGCATTTCACTTCTGCATTTTTATCCCCGGCAGATAAAACTCCCGCCGGATCCACATACTTTGTTCCTGAAAGGGAATGTTTTTCACCGATTTTTCCACTTAGTTACAGGAGGTTTATGATGAAATCATACTGCGTCTCTTCTTTAGATTCTTTCCGGAAAGACCAGATCCAAACCATGGTAAATACATGCACAGCTCACGATCACACCTCGCTCTCTTTCCCTTTTGAGGATGCATCCCTGTTTCTTTTTTCTGAATACGACGGGCGCATCGTCTCCGTCATCGCTTTTGTTCCGGTGGACGACCTTCTGTTTGAGTGCTCCGCCTTTACAGATCCGGAATTCCGCGGTCAGGGACTCTTCTCTGCGCTTCTGGATCAGGGGATCCAGGAACTTCCAGAGGATTCCGAACTGCTCTTCTATGTGGATCAGAAAGACCGGAACACCGCCGCTGTCCTTGAGGCGATCGGAGCGGAACAGGACTCTGAGGAACATATGATGGAGCTGCTGCCGGAGGATTTTTCTACTGCTGTCCGGCGAACTGACCATGCGGAATCTGCGGCTGCACCATCCGGCTTTCTCACCGATGTTCAGCTCGAAACTCTGGATATCGACGGGACCCTGACACTCTGTTTTCGATCCGGACATGCCATCGTAAATTTTTCTGTCTTCCCGTCCCACTACTATCTCTACGGTTTTGAAGTGGAAAGATCGCAGCGTGGAAAAGGATACGGAACCTCATTTTTACAGACTGTCCTTGTAGGACTGTTTTCAGACACCGAAAATCTCCTGACGGATCTTTACATCGGTCGGACTGTTTCCGACACCCCGGTCGCGGTTTCATCCCGCACCGGTGCTTCTGGTGATCATAAACGTCCGGTCCTCCTTCAGGTTGCCGGAAATAACACTCCGGCTCTTGCCCTGTACAAAAAAACAGGGTTCCGGATCACCGAAACCCTATGCTGCTATCTCTATTAAGGACGCATTCGACAAACAGCTTTTTCCTCAGCTTTCTTTTGTCGTCTGCCCGCTCTTCTCTTTTTTGCATCTGCTGCCGGCTGTTCTTTTCGGCCTACGGCAGATCTTTATCAAACTTGAGGGGATTTTCCCTGCTCTCACGATCTTCGATTTTCCGGCGGAGCGCCAGCATTTTAAGATCCGTCTGTGCGATCACCTCTGCACACTCTTTCAGTTCATCGCTGATCTCACTCGCATCTTCCACATCCTTCTTATACTTCATCTGATGATCCAGACTTGCCCAGAAGTCCATCGCGATCGTCCGGATCTGGACCTCCACGCGCATGTTTTCCCTCCGGTCGGAGAAGAATACCGGAACTTCGATGATCATATGGTAGCTGCGGTATCCGTTGACCTTCGGGCAGCGGATATAGTCTTTTACCATGAGAACGTTGATATCATCCTGTCGCGCCAGCATCTCGGCGACGGTATAGATATCATCCACAAACGAACAGATCACGCGGATCCCCGCCACATCGTAGAGATTTTCCCGCACCGACTCTACGGAGATCGGGAATCCTCTTCTGTGGAGTTTTTCGATGATGCTCTCCGGCTTTTTCACTCGGGATTTGATCATCTGGATCGGGTTTCTCTGATTCCGAACTGCGAGATCGTCGTTCAATACTTCCAATTTCGTCTTCACTTCCCGGATCGCGCATGCGTAGCGCATATTTAACTCCCGGAACTGACGTGCCTCATTTAAAAAGCTCTCCGGGATATCGATCGCTCCCGGCGCGTTGACAGCCGACTGGTACAGTTCACCATTTGGGTTCATACTGATGTTCATTGGTAATTTCCTGCACTTTCCTTCAATATTATGCTCGCCACCCATTTCTGCACAGGTGGTTTCTTTTCATGATCATTCCTATTATACCGGAAAATATGCCATATTACAACGAAAGATTTCCGAACTTTTTATGAAGTTTCCACAACCCTGTTCACCCCATATTCTTTACAACGCCCGCGTTTCATGCTATGATACCACAAAGGGAACAAGCCCTGCCCTTGTGCCGCAACCACTTGAATTCAGGAGGAAATCATTATGAAAACACTTGGATATTACAATGGGAAATTCGGTCCTCTCGAGGAGATGACCGTGCCGATGAATGACCGTGCCTGCTACTTCGGGGACGGTGTATATGAAGCAACACTTGCAAGAAACGGAAAGATCTTCGCCTTAAAAGAACATCTCGACCGCTTTTTCAACAGTGCGGGCCTTCTCAGGATCGAGATTCCTTATACACGGGAAGAACTGACCGCGATCCTCTATGACATGCTCGCGAAGATGGACGACAGCGATATCTTCATCTACTGGCAGATGACCCGCGGAACCGGGATCCGTCAGCACCAGTTCCCGGAAAAAGGCACAAAGCCGAATCTCTGGATCTTTATGAAACCGGGAAAACCGGCAGATTCCAGCAAACGCCTGAAGCTCACCGATGTTGAGGATACCCGGTTCCTTCACTGCAACATCAAGACCTTAAACCTCCTTGTGAACGTTATGGCTGCTGAGAAAGCCGAGTCCATGGGATGCGGGGAATGCGTCTTCCACCGCGGCGATGTTGTCACCGAGTGCGCCCACAGCAATGTCTCCATCATCAAAGACGGGATCTTCAAGACTCACCCGACCGACCACTACATCCTCCCGGGCATCACAAGAATGCATATCATCCAGATCTGCAAAGACAACGGGATCCCGGTCGATGAGACACCGTTCACAATGGCGGAACTCATGGATGCCGATGAGATCATCGTCTCCAGCTCCACAAAATTCTGTTCTCCGGCTTGCGAGATGAACGGAACTCCGATCGGCGGAAAAGCTCCGGAACTCGTAAAGCTGATTCAGGAAAAATACATGGAGAAATTTGAGAACGAGACGGCAAACTAGGTCAGAGTTCCTGATTTCCCACTGCACGATCGCAAAAACGAATCCTGATACCAAAAAGGTCAGAATGGACGCCTTTCCATTCTGACCTTTCTTTATATTCATTTACACGATCTGCCACCGATAGTTCCGTTCGGATTCATGGCAGTTCAGACCTTCTTTACTCTACCCCGTTCTTCTCGCAGAACTCCACCAGGCAGCACCTGTCACAGTACGGCTTTGTTCGCGCAGTGCAGACAGCCCGTCCATGTTCCACGAGGCGGTGGCAGAAATCATTTCCTTCCTCCGGCGGAATGATCTTCCAGAGCGCCATCTCAACTTTTTTCGGGTCCTTGATCCCGTCCACGAGACCAATCCTGTTTGTCAGGCGGATGCAGTGGGTATCGGTGACGATCGCCGGTTTTCCGAAGACATCACCCATGATGAGGTTCGCGCTCTTTCTTCCGACGCCCGGGAGTTTTAAGAGTGCGTCAAAGTCATCCGGCACATTTCCATGATACTGTTCCCAGAGGATCTTCATGCAGGCGCTGATATCGCGCGCCTTGCTCTTCCCGAGTCCGCAGGGACGGACGATCTCCTCGATCTCGTTCACATCCGCTTCCGCCAGTGATTTCACATCCGGGAATTTTTTATAGAGATCCTGAACGACCACATTGACTCTCGCATCCGTGCACTGGGCCGCCAGGCGCACGCTGACCAAAAGTTTCCAAGCTTCGTTGTAATCCAGCGTGCAGTCCGCATCCGGATACTCTTTTTTTAATGCCGCGATCACCTTCGCAGCAAGTTCTTTTTTCTCTTCCAGTGTTTTTTCCATATGTATTTTCTCCTGTCCTCCGGTTCTGCTGTACGAGCCGCTTTCCGGTATCCGGCTGCGGCTTCACACCTTTTTGGCCGGTCACTTTCTCCCGTTTAACTGATCCAGCACATCCTGGACCGTCATATACTCCACATGTTCCGGCATCTCGATCGCAGCGCCGAAACGGTCGTCTACTTCCGATATAAAATATACAATCAGAAAGGAATCGAGACCAAGATCTCCGATCAGAAACGCATCCTTTTTGATCGGCGTATCGACATACGCTTCCAGGATCTCTCCGAGAATTTCCAGTTCCTGCTCTTCCTTCCGTTCGATTTTCATCTTTGCATCCTCATGAAGGTTCATTGATCCACCTCGTTATTTTTTACATGAGCCGCCGATCGTTTCCCGCACCAGGCAGGATCTGACCGCCGCCCCGATCACATTTCGTTCCTTTTAGTATAACGCTGAAATCCCGGGTTTACAATCTCTTTTCTCTTCTCCTGTATGAACAGGATTTCATTGGTTTGATCCATCGTTTTTCCGCTATATAGAATATGTTTCGCAATAAGAAATCCCATTCTTATTCCTACCCGGGGAGGTTCTTTTTTCTGTTGAAATTCCTTCCCAAAACCTGAATATTTTGGAAAAAGGTATGGACGAAACTTCATTTTTGTGAGAAAATGGAACGGGTATGATGTGATTTTTTTAACGAGCATTAAAAACCATATATTGAAAGGAGTCTCAACATGATTTATTCACATGAAGTAGAACAGATGTGCACGGTTGCGCAGGGCGTAAACCATGGCGCAGCTCCGATCCCGGAGGAAGCGAAATGGGTACAGTCCAAGGAAATCAAAGATATTTCCGGTCTGACACACGGTATTGGCTGGTGCGCTCCGCAGCAGGGTGCCTGTAAGCTGACCCTGAATGTAAAGGAAGGTATCATTCAGGAGGCTCTTGTGGAAACCATCGGATGTTCCGGTATGACTCACTCCGCAGCTATGGCAGCAGAGATCCTTCCGGGCAGAACAATTCTTGAAGCATTAAACACAGACCTTGTCTGTGATGCGATCAATACAGCAATGAGAGAGCTCTTCCTCCAGATCGTTTACGGAAGAACCCAGAGTGCATTCTCCGAGGAAGGTCTTCCGATCGGCGCTGGTCTTGAGGATCTCGGTAAAGGTCTTCGTTCCCAGGTTGGTACGATGTACGGTACTTTAAAGAAAGGTCCGCGTTACCTCGAGATGGCAGAAGGTTATGTTACCGGTATCGCTCTTGACGCTGATGACCAGATCATCGGCTACCAGTTTGTAAACCTCGGCAAGATGACCGACTTCATCAAAAAAGGCGACGATCCGACAACTGCTTACGAAAAAGCAAAAGGTCAGTACGGCCGCGTAGCAGATGCAGTGAAGATCATTGACCCGCGTCAGGAATGATTGGAAGGAGAAGAAAACAATGGCATTATTTGAATCCTATGAGAGAAGAATTGACAAGATCAATTCCGTTTTAAACAGCTATGGCATCGCATCCATTGAAGAAGCTGAGAAGATCACAAAGGATGCAGGCCTTAACGTATATGACCAGGTAAAGAAGATCCAGCCGATCTGTTTCGAGAACGCATGCTGGGCTTACACAGTAGGCGCTGCAATCGCGATCAAGAAGAACTGCCGCCGTGCCGCAGACGCTGCTGCTGCGATCGGTGAAGGTCTTCAGGCTTTCTGTATCCCGGGTTCCGTTGCTGACCAGAGAAAAGTTGGTCTCGGACACGGCAACCTCGGAAAAATGCTCCTGGAAGAGGACACAGACTGCTTCTGCTTCCTCGCAGGTCACGAGTCCTTCGCAGCCGCTGAGGGCGCGATCGGTATCGCTGAGAAAGCAAACAAAGTTCGTAAAAAACCGCTCCGTGTTATCTTAAACGGTCTCGGAAAAGACGCTGCACAGATCATCTCCCGTATCAACGGCTTTACTTATGTTGAGACAAAGATGAACTACTACACAGGCGAAGTTGAGGAAGTTTTCCGCAAATGCTACTCCACAGATCCGGAGAGCCCGCGTGCAAAAGTAAACTGCTACGGCGCTAACGACGTAACAGAGGGCGTTGCGATCATGTGGAAAGAGGGCGTAGACGTTTCCATCACCGGTAACTCCACCAACCCGACCCGTTTCCAGCATCCGGTTGCAGGTACATACAAGAAGGAATGCGTAGAGAAAGGCAAGAAGTACTTCTCCGTAGCATCCGGCGGCGGCACAGGCCGTACTCTTCACCCGGATAACATGGCAGCAGGTCCGGCTTCCTACGGTATGACAGATACCATGGGACGTATGCACTCCGACGCACAGTTCGCAGGTTCCTCCTCCGTTCCGGCTCACGTTGAGATGATGGGTCTGATCGGTATGGGCAACAACCCGATGGTCGGCGCTACCGTTGCTGTTGCTGTTTCCGTACAGCAGGCTGCTGATGAAGGAAAGTTCTAAAAAATCCTTATTTTATGGGACTTTTTCAAGTCGTTCATAGTGTGGGATAGTAATAAAAAGTTGTTTACTTGACAATTACTTGACAACTACTTGACAACCGAGACTTGACAACCCAAAATCTATTAAATGTAAAATTTAGGGAGGGCATCACTGCTCTCCCTTTTTCATTAAATCGAAATCTTATCTTTTCTATCATGAATAAAATCCCGTTTATTTGAGACACTCCCACTTATGGAGGTGGGGTATCTGAACGTCTCAATTTCATATCATGTCTATGAACTGCGTATCTCCCGTGATCTCACCGTTCGCGATCTGGCAACTCTGTCTGGCATCAGTAAGACTCAAATCAACGACATTGAAAATGGGAAGGTTCACCCCACTGTGTACGTTCTCTGTTGCCTTGCTGTCGCATTGGATGTTCAGCCGCAAGACCTATTCTCTTATTCTGCCTGTCCGTGATATCGGACAAATCTCCTCAAGCAAACAATTTTCTTGCCAGTATTGTATAATATAGGTAGAAAACAAGTTGAAAAACGCCAAATATCAATCGTAAGAAAAACGTAAGAAATGGCATTCTCTTACTCTAATAACAATTTGAGTAATTACTTAACAAAAAATGATACACTCATAGCAAGCCAATCATTTGCAGTAGGATTAACCACTTTTGAAGTAACAGATAAAATTCCAGTAGTTCCAGATGGGTATGAGCGTGTTGCATCCATTCTCTACACAACGCAAAATTATCTGTTTGCTCAGTTGGCATTTGTTGCTAATGATAAAGTTTTCCTTACAGTAAACAATTGCCATCCATCATTGTCGATTAGCTCTGATATTCGATGTGTTCAATTGTATAAGAGAAAAATTTAGATTATTATGAAGATCGAAAAGATGTGGCCTTCCATTCTCCATTCATATTACGCACATGGATGATTTGTTTGCATACAACTGGATAAGTAATACAAATACATGTACTACGCCGTTTTCTGTTGTGAACGGATGGAGCCCTGATCTTGCAAATGTGCCAGATGACGCAAAAAACACTTGGAATAGCTTACAAACCACCTGGATCTATCCTTCAGAAATCGGCGATTTGTCAAAACAGAGATTACAAACTCTTATAACAGGTAGAAATACTATACACACAAGGACGTATGAAAACGGTAACTTCTTAAATTGGTCATAATTATGCCCAGTCGGACCAAGCACTATTGATGTACAGTCGAGTAAATATCCCGCCACCTTTCTCAGTAATAAGCACTTGCATATGGTTACTTGTTAAAATTCCTGTGTCGCTTGGCCCATACTCCCATATGTTCAATAAGATTGAATATTTTCCCTTTGCGGCATCAGGAACATTAGTAATCGCAGAGTGCCATCCATTTACAAGGGAAAATGGAACAGTACAAGTATTTGGATTTGTTATAGACCCTGAGCTAAACAAATCACTTTTTATAGCAGCCTTACTCAAATTGTTATTTGCGTAATATTTGGGCGATTTTACCCCATTTGACTATCTTCGCTCGATAGGATATAGTAATTACAAGATGATGACCGGCCGGAATTCATAATAAAAAGGGCAGTCGCGAACAGGCTGGCTACCAACGCACGACTACCCTTCTGTCACCTGTATATCCAGGATCCTTACATAATTGTATAAGGTTCCGCCCATTATTTCAAGGGGGAATACTATGTTTGATTTAGGAAAAGACTTCCGGAGCATTTTACCCAAATTATCAGATCAGACTCTGCAAGGTGTGTACGATACGATGAATCATTACCCATCTCATTCTGTTAAAAAGATTCTGCGGGATATCGAAACCGAACAAAGAAATCGCAAAGAATTACCGGAGGAATAATCATGACAACTGATGAAATCAAAGAATACGAATTATTAAAAAAGAAAAACGACTTAGAGATTTACGCCATGCAGTTCTGGAAGAGACTTGATGAAGAAGTATTCCATAAAAGTTTACCAGTACGTGGCCTGCCATTACAAATTCAGTTAGAAGAATTCGATGACAGATTGAAGCAAAAAGATCTCGCCGCCGGAAGAACGCTCTTTTATCCTATGGCTGACGGCAACTCTTATATATGCATCGTCATATATTTGAATCCATACACAAATATTGATGAAGTCCAGCAAACAATCCGGCACGAACTACTTCATCTATCCTTGATGGTAACCGGTTTAAAATATAGTGATTTTGACGCTATTTTCAAAATCTTATGTGAACGTTATGACTCTCGTTTCTATAAGAAAATATCCGGATTTGATGAGATATTATATGAGCAAGCGAAGCCACTCACTGACCAAGCATTCACCATAATGGATGAACACAAGAATTCTGTGGTTAATTGCCAGGTCGGCGAGCTCATTTATACTATAGGGTCTACAGACGTAACGGAGACAAATCTACAGGACACTATACAAAAGGCAAAGAAAATCCTCGACGAGCTGAATATTTACTGCAAATATATTGATGAGCAGAAGCAAGCATCTGCATTGTCAGAGAACAATTAATCCCCAAAACAGGCAAGATTCTAATGAGTCTTGCCTGTTTTTCTGCAAATGGAACATTTTAATTTACTCATTTTGTCAACATATTTTTTAAAATGTATTCTCAGGACACGTTTTCCGTGTTAGAATGGGCATGTATCATTATGCCCTACGAAAGAAGGTGCTCATTATACATCCTGAACACATTAAAACTGTCCAGCATACTATTGAAAATGGCATTACTCAGCCAAAGCTTGGGATGACCGACAACAACATTCCCGTTGTTATAAAGACATTCAATGGGCCAGAGGGATCCCTTGTTTTATTCAATGAGTATCTTTGTTATCGTCTGGCCATACTATTAGATATACCAATGCCCGTTTCTGGCGTATGCATAATCGATCAGAACACACTGATTTACAATGATTGTGTCGCGCCCGGTCAATATGGATATGGATTTTACTCCACATACCTCAGCAAGGCATTGCCCTTAGTCGAAACCATTATTACACTTATGAAAAACAAAGAAGTCTTTTTTAAGATTCTTTTGTTTGATCATATTATTTTTAATGCAGACAGGAACGCCGGTAACCTTTTGGTACAATACTATAAGAAGAACGTCATCCTACAAGTAATCGACCATTCTCATGTTTTCAGGAACGGTGCGATATGGAATGAAAGTTGCTTACGACGATTTATGGAAGAACGGGATTATCTCAGCACAGAGGTTCTTGAATCCAATGAGTACCTTTATAGCATGTTCTACCATAATATGTCTGTATCTCAATCAGCATTAGATGCTTTAAAGGTGAAATTTTCAGCTACTGTAACAGCGCCCGTCTTGCATCATATCATTTCAGACATTCCTACGGAATGGTGCCCCACGGATGCAGATATAGATGCATTAATTGAATACTTACTTTATCGGGTCCAGCATATTGATGAAATATGCGCAGCGATCCTTAACTACTTGAAGAATTGAAAGGAGGTATATTATGTATCAAGTCGAATATGCAGCTCTAAAATATTACAACAATGTCATTTCCGATGAATGCTTGTACATTGGCATGCTTTTTCATAACCTTACAACTGGAAAACGCGATTTCCGATATATCTCCAACTTCAAGCGCTTTCAAGCATTTGATGACGAGGCAGACATTGATTTTATCAAACTATACCTCGCCGGAATCAAACGTCAAGTTGAAATCAGTCTTTTGAACTATCAAGACAACTTTTCGATTGCCAATTTCACTAAAATTTATGTGAATGAATTTCGCTTTTCAGAAGTGACCACCATGGTGGTAGAAGAAAACGACGATTATGTTGAAAATCTCACTAAGATGTATCTTAAATTTGATTTCAACAAAGAGAAACGATTAAGCAATTCTCTTGAAAAGAAATACATTCGGAAGATATTGGCATCTTCTAAGGTTGATTTTTCTATTCCAAAGATTTCTGGGACATATGAAGAAAATGTTACTTTCGACTACATTATTGGTGATGTTGCAGTTAAGCTATTTTCTTTCAAAGAAAAGAATGCAGGTAAAATGATTGCATCTGCCAAAACATGGGCTTTTTCTGCTGAAGAATTAAAAGATCGTTATAAGATAGTTTTTCTTTACGATGATGATAATGATTCATCCAATGATTTGAAAATAGTTATAAACATATTAAAGAAACACGCTTATGTATTTCAACTACAAGACGGCCTAAATCGCATATTAAAAATGATATCTTAAAGGGGTCGGTTTCGACCCCTCTTTAATATACTGCCAACATCATTGCCTGCGCCGTTGTACTGCTAAACATTCCTGATACCGTTATAAATGCAAAAAGGCGCAGGATTTCTCCCACGCCCCATGCTTTATTTAGTTGTCCTGTGCTTTTCCAAACGTGATCCTTCCGCGAGACAAACAGTTGCAAGCATAAGCGAAGCCCTCAATAAACGCTCTTTCCTCTGTCTGTTGACTACTCTCACAGAACTTATCATAGATTTCTTCACAGAGGTCACGGGACAAAATTGTTTCCAGCTTATCCATAAGCTCTGAACCTTTATCGAAAAACAGATCTCTTTCATCATGCTCTTTATTCCACTGTTCATAAATCATCTTTGCAAATTCATCCATATCTATATCCTCCGAATATTTCTATTTTCCAACACCGTATTTAATAGCTGTTTCCTTGACGATTGCGATGTAGCCCTCGATCAGCTTTTTGTCCTCTGCGATCACATCTACAAGTGTCACTTTGTCTCTGGCGGTCTTGCTCACACCCTCCTCTGCCATGCGTCTGCGCTTGTTTGTCAGCCTCATACCAAGGTTTACACCCATGCGCTTTTCCAGAAGTCCGTAAATCTCGTTTCTGACCTCGCTGTATGCCAGTCCACCACCCAAGGCTATGCCGATTTTCTTGATGAGGCTCGATGTCTCCGTTCTCCACGAGTCGGAATTGATTGCCACGACTTCACGGATAGATTCCACACGGTTCTCGACCTTGCGGATCTGCTCGGCTTGCTGCTTTTGTTGAAGCTCAATACGCGCCTGCTCGTCAGCGATCGTATAAAACATTCGGAGTTCTGGTGATAACTGAGAATAATCGACACGCTTCTGTTTCTGGCGAAAATAATCATCTACTAACCGGTCATACACTTCCCATGCGTTGTCAGTATTCAAAGATTTTGCATGGAGGAAAGCTCCTTTTTCTGTCCAGAGGTATAATGTTTTCGCATTTTTTAAACCTCGGACATTTTGTCCTTGGTCTAAAAATCTATTCTTTTCATCACCTTCGAGAGCGATATAGTGTTTTCCTTCTGCGTACCGATCTTTATTTCGATTAAAATTTCTTGTTATGGTATCAGTAGAAGTATCGTATGCTTCTGCAAGCTGTTGTGTTGTAAGAACCAACACTCCATTAAATTCTGTTCTTTGTAATTCGTTGTACAATAAAAATACCCCTTTCAAAAAATAGTTCTTGAAAGAAGTTTCCGCAGGTGATATGATGAATTTATCAGATGGGAAACCTCTGGTTCTGAAAAGCAACCGCTCTCTCGCCAAAGTGATAGGTTGCTTTTTTATTTTTCTTCCAAAAGCAAGTCAATCCCTCTTCTTATCGCCTCGCCCTTTGAAATCATATGCTTTTCACAATATGCTTCCAATTTCGATTCTGTTTCACTATCAAGGCGAATGCTAAATCTACTCGATTTCGGATTGTCTGTTTTTGGTCGTCCTGCTGGTGACATTTCATCACCTCCATTTTTGTCACACCTTTATTATATTTATGTCACACCTAAATGTCAAGTGATTTATCATTATATTTTGTTTCCCTGAAAGATGCTCAAATTTGAGCGGCTTCAAAACGTTCTCTTGTTTGCTCGACCTTGCGGATCTGTTCGGCTTGCCGCTTCTGTGCCAGCTCAAGTTTTGCCTGTTCATCAGCTATGGCGTAGAACATCTGCATCTGAGGGGATAATTGTGAGCGGTCGATTTTAGATTTCTGGTGCCGCTTTTCCACTTCAATGAAATAGCGGCGGACTTGCTTGCCCTTCTCGTTGCGTTCGAGCATCGCCATTTCCTTGGCTGTATCCAATTTAAGTATATGCTCCTTTTTAGGGGTTCCTCCGGACACCGTCGAAATTTCGACACTGGTAAAATCAATGCTTTCTTCTGCATCAATATCCAGAAGTCTTCTCTTGATCCACTCACGATAATTACTTTTGGTTCCTAAACATCTGTGAAGTTCAGATCCGTACACGACTTTTTCGCCAGTGCTGGTGACGTATACAGGAACTAACTCATTCTCGATTATTTTTAAATTTGTCAATATGGTACTCCTTTCAATTTGACAAGAGCACCGAAGGAAGATATAATGATATGTAACAAGTCCTTCGGTACTTGTCGTGCTATAGTAGTTGCAAACTTTGGTCGGGGCGCAACTACTATTTTTTTAACTCCAAATACAATTTTTCGATTCCTCTCCGAATCGTTTCAACCCTAGTTTCACCATAGTAGCCTGATACATAATCAAGCTTAGCTAAGGATTCACTGTCGAACCTAACTCCTATTTGCTTTGACTTTGGGTCTTCTGATTTCGGTCGGCCTGTTCGTGGACTCATGACGTTCACCTCACTTTTTGATTCCCGCAAATTCATTATACTTATTGGTAATCAAAAAATCAACACCATTTTGTTAAAATTTGAAATTTGTCAGTGGCACATCTATGTGGATCACCGTCTTGATTTTTCAGGCCGTTACTGGTATACTTTACATACAAAGTCCATTCTGGATTTTGTTCTTCGAGCAATCACGTCTGTCGTCAAACTTACCGTGACTGCTCTTTTTTGTTCTCAAGTTTTGCCTTTACAAGTTCAGCAACAATATCCGTCATTGTCCTTTCCTCGTTTACCGCCAGATGCCTCAGTTGCTTGTAAACTTCATCTTCAAGATTCACGCATACTCTCTTCATTGTTTTTCTCCTTTCCTATATCAGCACAACGTTATTTGTTAAAACACAACTAATATGCTTTACGCAGAGCATACTACAACATCTTGTAAATGTAAATACAGGGAATTGTGCATACAATTTTACTGGTACAAATTGTTTCAATGCAACTAACCCGTTTTATGGCGCTGTTGTCAAGTGAACGTCTATGTACTACTATTCCACACTATTTAACTGCACTTTTTTCTCGTTTTTTGAATTAGTTTGTTCAACTCTGTATTTTATCTGAAAACGCTAATTATAAAATTTTTATAAACTGATTTAGGGCAAAAAAAAAGGAGCCGAAAACTCGACTCCTCTCTGCCTCAATAAAATATATGCCCGCAACTATTGCACACAAACTTGCTCTCTGTTACAATTTTGTCCTGCTTTATGACTTTTTCCTTCTTATTAAAAAGCGTGAACGGTTTCAATGGGTTGAGATTCATCGTATAGCTTGTCTTACTCTTTCCCGGGATCACCTTTTGCTCATGATAGATTGAACAATCGGCACTTCCACATCTCGGACAGTATACTTCTTCTTTCTTGCCGAACAAATGCATTCGGTATACACCGGTGAATGGTGCTTTATGCTCTTCATATGAATGTTCATCATACGCAGTCCTATAGCGCCGGTCTTCCTTAGGAAACTCATATCCACAATTACTGCATACGTTTTCCCCATCTTTCACCCATGCTCCGCATTCCGGGCACTTTGTGTCTACCTCAGTTTTATTAAATTCTGAAGCTGGACAACCGCAATTCGGGCAGGCCGCCGCCTTATCGCTAATTTCTTTGCCACACTCCGGGCATTTTATCAACGCCATATTTTTGCCTCCCTACTCATGATAGCCTAATTCTACCACAAGTAGGGATTTTTTCAATGGGCCAATATGCGAGATCCAACAAGCCCTTTTTTCTAAATTGTTTTTGCTTTCATCATCTAATGTATCGCTAAAGTCATTGCCTGTGCCGTCGTACTGTTAAACATTCCTGCAATTGTTATAAATGCAAAAATAGCACTGATAATGATTCTGGTGTTCTTGGAAAACAATTCATATTTCCACATTGTGAAGATTCCCACTGGGTAAAAGCAAATTAGCATCAGTATCGTAAACCAAGCTTTTTCGTAAAACTTCTGCTTTTTCTCTCGACTCTGAGATACATTTGAAGTTGTATTTTCCTGATTCACTTTTTCAGATGTATGTGTCCCTCCGCCATTACTGTTCTTGTTTTCATTTTCTGTTGCGGGCAACTCTGCACCACAGCTACTGCAATGTGTCGCATGCCATGGATTCATGGTTCCACAGTATTCGCACCGCTTTTCTTTCTTGTTTTCACTCGCTAATAAATAAATCGGATACCCGCAGCCCGGGCACTCTCTCGATCTGTCCGACACCATCTTTCCGCAATCTGGGCACTGTATTAAAGCCATGATTATTCCTCCCCCGTTCGTGATATTTTTATTCTATCACAAGCGAGGGATTTTGCAATAATCAGTATGCGATACCCAATTGCCGTCCTGTCTGCTTCCGAAAATCCTTTGCTCCAGATTTCCAAGCCGACACTATGTCTCCCTTATCAATTACCGGCTTATTTGCGATAATCTGAAGGAGTTCATTTTGACGCCGAAGTTCTGCAATCATTTCGCTGTTAGCGCTTTGAACAGCAATCGCAATACCTTGAGTGATCTGCTCATTGTTGGCAACCGCGGTCTGACCGTTAGAGAATTTACCTACCAACTCATTATGGTTTGCCATAAAGAGCCCATCTTCTGGGAATCCACCGGTCTCAAATCGTGGGAGGCTCACTTCTGAAAGATGTATTCCAAAAGTTTTTCCTCCGATTTCTGGAATCCAATCTGCCACCTTTATAGAAAAGAGTTTATTGAATCCTCGAATTACTGCGTTGATCGCCCATTCACCAATAGATATGATGCCATTAAAAACACCTTTGAAAATATCCTTAACACCTTCCCACGATTGCCTCCAATCAGCAGTAAATGATCCGGTGATAAAAGTTATGATTCCTGTAAAAGCTAAACTAAGACCATCAATAAGACCACCGATCAGCTTAAAGGTTGCTTCAAAATCCGGTCCAAAACGACTTACAATATAAGAGCCTATTGGAACCAGTACGCTATTCCACAGGAATGAAAATGTATCAATGATACTCTTTATACCAGGAACAATCGTAACATTGAATATTTTCGCTAATCCCTCGAATGTTGATGCGAAGGTTGTTCCTATGAAATTTGCAAGCGGAACAACTATATTCTTCCACAGCACTGTAAATGCATCAGAAAGCACTGATATAATCGGTCTGAAAATACTGGACAGAAAATTTCCAAATGGAACCAGAACATTTTCCCATAAATTTTTAAATGTTGCCAATAAAATTGGAATCACCGTATTTCCGATGTAACTAAGTGCCGGATTTATCATGTCCTGCCAAACACTTGTGAAGACCGTTTGCAAAAAGTTTGCAAATGGTGTCAGAATGCTCTGCAGTGTTTTAAATCCATTAGAAATCGCTGGGACAACTATTCCCGCGATCTCTTGAAATGCAGACATAAAATTACCACCAATAACTTTAGCCGCATTGAAAAAGCTTGTTCGGACATCTTCATTTGTTGCAAACACATATCCAAGTCCAACCGCTAATGCTGCCGCTGCCGCCGCTAATGCTACCATTGGTGCTGATGCGGTTGCTATTGCTCCACCAGCTCCGAAAATTCCACCTTCCCCGAATATACCGGTTAATGGTGCCAATAATTCTGAGATTCCACCCAAACCAGTTTTTAATGCAATAAAGGAATTCCCCAATGCTGCTATACCTGTTACTACTGATGCAATAGCTCCAAGTGCTGTCAAGGACACTCCAATAATGCCTAACGCATATCCAATTTTCTCGGCAGTTTCCGGGCTGATTGCCTTTAATGCTGACGCAATACCGTTCAACGCATTCGGGACCACCGCATTGATGAAATCCGCGCCGATAGAAAGCAAATCTCCGAAGAACTTAATCAGCCCAGTACCGACACTCTCAGCAAACGGCTCCAGCGCCTGCCAGAAATTCCGAAGTGCATCATTGATTGCCGGGAAGTCAATCTTCATAAGGAACGCATTGATGCTATCCACAAGCATCGGCAATCCAGTGCCTAATGTCCACTTTCCTAACGGAACAAGGAATTCAGAATAGAAGTCCTTCAGCGCTGTCCATGTGAACGTACCGAGCCGGGAAAGCCCCTCGTCCCATAATGCCTTAATGGATTTGCGTGCCGGTTCAGCCGCGTCCCAGATCTGCTTGAATGCGTTCTGGATCTTATCCGCCATCTGCTGTGCAGAATTCTCCACGTTGGCAAATGCCGCATCCCATGCCTGCTGATACTCTTCGAATGCCTTATCAAAAGCAGCTGTTAAATCTGCACCTACTCCACCGCCAGCACCGGACCCACTTCCACTGCCAGAATCGGATTTTGTACTGATAACATTCAACTTATCGAATCCCTGAAGGTTGTCTGCCATCTTCTTCGTATTCTTCGCAGCATCGCCCGTGCTGTCAGCCACTCCACCTGCCGCATCTTCCATATCGCCCCAATCAGCTGCCGCAGAACCAATGGATGTACCAAAACCACTCATTTTAATTCCGAGAAGGCTGCCGATCCACGAAAATAAGCGCTGTAATGCGATTGCCATTGCATTGAGGTACGGAAGAACCTTCGTCACGATGGGAAGGAACAAACTACCGATAGTGCGTGCCAGATTGCCGAAATTAGCCTCTAATAAACGGAGCTGGTTTGCCGGCTGATTGATAGTATCCGCGAGGTCTCCCCATGCGTACTTTGTGGACTGTAACAAGATGATGACACGCAGAAGGGCTTTCTCTTCCTGTCCTAATTTGCTGACTTTTGCATCAATTCCAAGTTCTGACAGTTTCTCCTGCAAGTTTACGTTACGAATGTTTACGCCGTATTTATCAAGTGTTCGGGACATACCGACCATGCCGGATGCCATATCATTCCAAACGCTTTCAAAATCGAGGTTTTTAACCGATGCAAGATCAGCTCCAATTTCCGTCAACGCCTGTGACAATTTGAGAGATGTCTCTGATGCAACGCCCATTGATGATGCCATCTGACCGAATGTAGCCTGATAGTTCATCAGTTTCTCTGGATCCAGGCCAAGGCTGACCTGCCCAGTCGCTTTAAGATTTCCGGAATCATCTGCTGTGAAGCCTGTCATCTTTCCTGTGACGCTTTGTGCCCGCTGTGAGAACGAATTTGCATACGCTTCGGCAGAATCATATCCTGCTTCTTTCCAACTGTTTACCGCGTTATCTGCCACCTGTGACCATGCCGCATCGAAATAGTTCAATGTCTCGATGTAATCCATCGCTTTTTCTGTGGATTTCCAAAGAGATTTCACCCCACGAATGAGTATGAAGCACCGGGCATAGAACATTCCGATTTGTGCCGCAAGTCCCTTCGTGCTTTTCATTGCCTTGCCCGCAGATCCAGTGTACCGTGAGAGTCCTCCAGATATCGCGGATGTAGCACTTGAAACTTTAGAACCATTCGACGCCAATTGCGCCAGAGCCTGTGTCATGAGTATCGTGTTCTGACTGACCGCCGGTGCTCGTGACAACGTAGCCATCAGCTGATTTAATGCCACACCAAGATTCTGAATATTCGGAATTGCATTTCCAGCTGCTTTACCACCTAACTTTGTAATGGAAGATACCAGATTTGCGAGACCCGTGGTATCAAAACTAAGCGTACCAATCCCGTTAAGGCCAGAAACAAAACGCAGTATCTGTCTCTTAATCGGCTCTAAGTTTTTAACGGCCTGTGTTGCTTTTGCCCCGCCAAGACGTGAAATATTATTTACGAGATTAGCAAGACTGTCAAAATTAAAAGCAACACTACCTACCGTATTCATATCTGCGATAAACGCTTTCAGCAGAGTTGATATCTGCGGTAAATTTGTAAGCGCCTGTGTCGCATTCGCTCCGCCGAGTTTGGTGACAGAATTCACCATTTTTGTGAGATTATCGGCATTGAAGGTCATCTGCCCAAGTCCAGTCATACTCGTTGCAAATGATGCCATTGCTGCTGCTGTGCTCTCAAGCCCTTGAGCATTCACTGCGGCAAGTTTATCGAGACCCTTGGCAACACGGTTGAAATCTGCCGCCTTAGTCTTGGAACTAAAGTCCTGTATGGAAGTTGCGAGCTGACCCAGTCCGTTTGCAAATCCGGACGCATTGAACCCAGACAAGCCCGTAACCGCTTTCTGAAGGCTCTCCATTTTTGCGATGAACTTGTCTAATTTCACATCAGCATTTTTCGTGCTGGCATCAATCTGGACTTTTAACTCATCAATCACGTCAGCCATGGTATTCACCTACCTTTTCTGTAAATAAAAAAAGGCGGGTGACATGACTATCACTCGCCCTTCGTGGTTTTCGATTTAACTTTGTTTTCAAGCGCACCGGCGAATCCGATGAACTTCTGAAGCTCCCGCTCTTCTGCCGCCTTGCGTTCTGCTTCTGTTTCTGGAAGGATTCTGATCGGCTTCTCCGGGTATTTACCCTTCTGCGGGCGCTTAACAAACGGCATCATGTTACATACCGTTGCATCCATAGCCGCCGCTACAAGCTGTCCCATGTACCACATATCATCTAACTGTTCCTGCCTTCTCCGCGCATATGCCATAGCAAATGCTTTCAGTTTTCGCGGATTCAGATGCCAGAAAAGATCATACGGCACACCAATCATCAGAGCATACGGCAAGGTTTCTTCCTCAATTATTTTGCAGAGGTCGATTTCTCCTTGGTCTGTTTGGTCTTCTCGGATCCGGACTTGGCTGTCTCCTCCGGAGCTTCCTCCGCCATCGCTTTCGCCTGGTTCTCGATCATCTTGTCCAGCCCGCTCAGTTTGAAAAAACCGTCATCTTCCATGCATTCCTTGATGAAATTGAAGAATCCCGGGAATGTCGCCGTTTCATCTCCTGCATGCTCCTTGAAATACTGCTTAAGAAGCTTTCCTGCTTCTTTCTCGTTCATGACAGCGTTGTTTTCCAGTAAACCGGCATAGAACGCTGTGAGAACGGTATTCGGCATCTCGGAATACATATCAGCGACGCCATCAATGAGCGCTGATGCTCTTTCGGCTTTTGTCTCGTCTGCTGCACCAGATACACCGGATCTACCGAGATAGGATCCAGACATCATCTTGAACATCTTGTTGATGCAGCCTTTATGACTGGCAGCTTCAAAGCTGAACTCCAGAACATACTCTTTATCGCCAATTTTTAAAGTCTTCATAGAAATTTACCTCCCTGTTCTTATGATTACTCTGCGTCTGTCGGTACGATAGCTTCAGCCCAACCGATTTCGCCCGTCGGTGTTACGTTCGCATCTGCGTCCCAAATAGAATCTACATCTGCGGACGGGAAACCAAGTCTGGTCGGCTCACAAGTGAAAAAGAAACTCTTTGTCAGCTTCGGATGCCAGAACTCCATCCACATACGCTTGTTGGATGCCGCTGACGTCTCTACATCATCGCAAAGTTTCTCCCACATATCGAGGAATACCTGTGACATACCAAATGTGATTGCCAGCGCACCACCCATATCTTTCAGACCCTCGATGTAGGTCTTCCATTCTGTCGCATTCAGCGAAGTGGAGTCATAAGTAGACGGTTCCGGGTTTGTGTCGGGAATACTCTTCGGATTCGGGATATTGGTAAATGCGGTCGGCTTTGTACCGGCAGTCTGCTCAATTGCATACGCCACCTTGATTCCCGCGGTACTTAAATCAATAGCTTTTGCTGCCATAAATTTTGCCCTCCTTAAAAATAGGTAAAAAAATAGAACCACCTCCAAGATGGTCCCGTTGTCTTATAATGAATCGCCAGCACCAAAAGTCCTTCTGAACCTTGCGAGCCAACGATACGCTTCTGTTGTGCTTGACCGGTCTATTTCTGTCGGTCCGTAGTTCATTGTGAATCCCATCTGCCGCATTAGCTCTGCAACATGGAATATCAGTTGCTTAGCCGTGGTACTTGACTTAGAGTCATAGACTGTGATTTCAAATGAAGCCTTTATCGCGCATTGATCATTCTGAAGAGATGCGCTTGTGGTCGGTTCCCCAAGCGTTTTCACATACATATAAGGGAACGCCGGAGGCTTGTCATTCTTCGTGGTGCCACTGCCTTTCAGATACTTCTTCAAGGTTTCGTCATTCGCCAGATTAGAATAGACTCTGGATGAGATATCAATCATCAGCCAAACACCTCCTTTGCACATTCTTGAACCTTCTCACGGATAGCTACAGATGCGTTATACATCGGCATTGTAGCCTTTATACCATGCGTATAGTGCCACTTTTCATCTTCGCCCCAGTAATACCATCCATCTTCAAATGCATGGATCTGTCCCAGGAAAGTTCCGACACCGTAGCCCATCTCACCGGCTTTTGGATTGGCATTGGAGTTGTAGTGAATACCTGCACCGAACTCAACCATGAGTAGAGTAGAAATGGTGCCATAGTCATTTGACTTTTTCTGTCCCGTTGCAATCAGCATCGCCTTGCATCCAGCATCTGCCTGTTCCATATCTATACGAACTGATATCGTTTTACCCAGCGGAGACTCCGCAATATGGCTCTCTGCGACTTCCAACCCAGATTCTGCAAGTTTCTCACAGAATAGCTCCGCTTTACGGTGGAGATCTGTCTTGTAGCCCTTGAGCTGATCAATAATGCTTTGGATTCCCTTTGCTGACAGGTCTCCGCGGATTACTTTTTTAGCCATGAGCGTTTACTCCTCTGCAAGATCGTATGTCTTTGCGAAGATATCCGGCTTACATGGGTAAAATTCACCAGCAACACCTTTGATGATATAGTCTCCGATACTCGCTACATGCTCGCCTTCTAAAGTCTTAATGATCAAACCACCCTCTATAGCAAAATGATCTATACGAAAGGTCTCTCCAGAAGAAGTCATGTACTCGTCTTTCTTCTCACCATTGGTAAGAAAGTCGAACATTTCTCGCTGATTTTCACCAGTCCACTGAATTGCTTCAATTTCAACTGGCTTCTTTCTATATTTAGCCATCTGCATCCTCCGTTTTCTTCTTAATTGCAATCAATAGAGAATTAAGGCTCTTCGCCACCTTGACCACCTTGTAATCCGGATCATTGAGAAGATTTCCTTCTTCGTCATATTGTGGTTTTTTGTCAACGAATAACATCGAAAGTTCATCAATTGGCAAATCCATATCACATGAGCAAATGGTCTTGTCATACTCTACATTCACGCCAAATGGATCTGTAGACGCCTCAGAACGGGCCGGAGAAACATTCGCTTTGAACAACACCGGACTCTTATATCCGGTTATGTACTCACCTGTTAGAAGCGGATTCCCGGTCGCTGGATCGAGAACAGGATTTCCATCAAGATCCGTTTCATAAACGGGAATATTGGCATCGTAGAGTTGATACCACAGCTTGACCTTATTGCGTTTCAACGCCCTCATCATCTTCTCCTTCTCGCAAAGAAAAAAGAGAGAACTAAATCTCTCTTACTCTACGACCATCCAGTCCTCAGCAAGCATATCTGCTTGGGACGCAAGCCAACCCATCTGTACACCACTGGTTCCTACAAACGCAATAGCGTGGTTACCGATTGCTTCATGTTTACAGTTGACGATTTTTCCATCCGGCGTCTTATATGAAATTCCAGAAGCAAGTTGAATATACTGGTGCTTTCCGTTCCAACCCTTGCGGGCAACCTTATGTCCTTCCTTCATGTTCATGATTGCACTGCCGAAATCCATCGCGTCATCTATGCACGCAAAGGCATAGTTCTCAATGCAGATCTGTTTACAGCCGGAATGAACAAGTTCATCATCATAGGTCTTGTCGATATATGCCATCTTCGCTTCGATATTTGAATTAGAGATAACCTCTGTTTCTCCTGTCGGCATCTTTATGAAGAGTGTAACACAAACGGCTCTATCCTTCACTGACTTATAATACGCAAACAGCTCTTCTTTTCTTGTCATGATAACCTCCACTTTCCTCCCGTTTACGACGATCATGTGCTTGCCCACCACCATTCCATACACATACCCTGCATCCGACCGGGAGGTGTAGTCGGACACGCACCGTCTTTCTTATTCGTATGGATTTCCACACGTTATAACTCCTCGATTTCGAGGGGTTACATTACCTTTACCATCGGAACTACATCGAAAAAGATATCACCCTCTGAGTTGTAGGTCCGAGAGATGGAATTCTCGCTATGAGAACTCTCTCCATCAGCACCCTGCTTTGCCCAGTAATAAACAGCCGCTTCAAAGATCGTGTCCCGATACTTTTCCACGGCTTTCGTTTTTTCATCGTCCGAATAACCGAACGGATAACGCTTCGTACAAACCTTACGAATAGCGCGATTAACGAGGATGAGCAGAACCGGCTTGTCCGACTCTGCCACCTCATCACCGAGATATGCCATAACATCAGCTAAGATTTCCGATTCCACTCATTCTCACCTCACTCTACTCTGTTTTAGATTTAACTGTTGCGCTACCTGCCTTCACAGCTTTATAACTTGCATCGCACTCTACGATGGTGATTACCTGGCCGGATGTTGCTTCGATCTCATCTGTGCCGTTCCATGCCTGCCATGTCTGTACATTCTGGTTCAGCACAACGCCTGTCGCGTTGCTTCCAACTTTGTACTTATAGGAATTGCCACTATCCTTTGCCGGAGTTACTGTGACCTTTGTTTTTCCAACTGTTGTTGTACTCGCCACAGATGCCACTGTCAGCTTTCCAAGAGCCGGTTCGTCAGCAAGATCAGATGCAGAAATCTGATATACCTTACGAGCGAGATCACCGTTCTTCGGCATGTTTGTAGACAGTCCTGTAATCTTCGCAGCATACCACTCCGGTCCATGATCAAGACCAATCTGGCCAAAGATCTGTTTCTTAGTGCCCGCGCCAGTCTTAGCGAGTTCCTCGAGGAAGAAGTTTCCTTTGCCCGGTACCGGCTGCTCAACTGGAGCCATTACTAACGGATCAAAGACAGCGACCGTACCGGCCGGAAGATATTTAAGACTTCTAATGCCTACTGTTCCAAGTGGAGTGAGTACGGTATCGATAGCAATACCATTTACAACTCTGCCCGCATTGACGATAGTCAGACCGTTCGCCGCAGCGTCAGCATTCAGCTGCATTCTACTTGTGGCATCGAGACCGAGAATAAGTCCATCAAGAGAACCATTGCTGTCATCGATAAGTTTTAATGCCTCACAGAGAAGTAAAAAGCTAAGCGGCTTGCCATCAGCATCAATTGCGTTTGAAGTAATGGCATTCAAAAGTCCACGGGATCTGTTGGCTACGCTGTCACCTGTAGATTTCTGGTATACACCATTGATGAAGGTATACTCGATGTCCTGCGCGATTTTAGCCATCTTCGCGGCAATCTGGAAATCTTCTTCAGTCGGCGGGTTCGGCTGCTGTCCTGCAACATTGATTCCACCAAGTGTACCCATGTTGGACATCTTACCGTAAGAAATACCAACGGACTCCTGGAAAATTTGAGTGACGTTCGTTTTCTGCTCCCTTGTCACAATACTGGAATCCGGAGCTGTCAGGGACTTGCTCTCAGAGATATCCGGCTGAGACCCCTGTGCTGTTTCAAACTCCTGTCCGGTCACGAACTCTGTATGGTTCGTTGATTTCCGTCTTGCTCCGATCATAGTGGAAAACGGAGTCTTTGTATTACCCTTGTTAAACAGCATTCCACTGTAATTCGGGGTATTTCCACTCATTGCATATGTATCTGCCATATTTTCTACCTATCCTTTCTATCTTTTTGCATTCATTTCGCTCTGCTGGCGAACTAAAGAAGCGTAGGCAACCATATCGCCACGCTCCTGGGCTTCTGCGATCTGTTTGGAGAGGTCCACTTTTCCAGAACCATTGCCAGCCGGAGGATTTACCTGATACTCCTTCTCCCAAGCACTCTTGAGAGATGCTTCCCGCTTATCCGCAAAGATTTTTTCATTGCTGAGAACAGTTGCATTGTCTCCGTCGTACATGGCTGTTGCGGTCTCTGTTGCAAAATCCTTATCAAAGCCTCTTTCCATGTAGGCACCAGCCAGTTCGGAAATCTTAAGAGTCCTCTCAAGATCCTGGTTCTTTTTCACCATTGCATCCCACTGTTCTTTGCGCTCTGCTTCCGCTTTCTCAGACTCTGACATCTGTTCTCTCTGCTTACGCTTATTCTCGGCAATCTGAGCAGTATACTGGTCGATGAGAGTCTTGTTTTTCTGAATCTCTCTGTCGTGATCTGCCCTCGGCATATAAAGCTCATTGAACTTCGCCTGCGCCTCTTCATCTGTCATTCCTTCGCTGTAAGCACTTCCTAAAATAGCTTTCCAATCCACCATAAATAACCTCCTGCGTTTTTAAGGCTTCTCTGCCTGTTAAAATTTGCGCTTTTATACTTCTTCTCCGAAGTTTTCTGCTGCGAAACTTGTATGGCGGCTTCTCTGCCGCATAATAAAAAGCCCCCATCTCTGAGCGCTTGATTTTATAATTTCCCGGATAGAGGGCTGTTTTTGCTCTGATCCGAATTATCCTGCATGATTTTATCAGCATCCGGTTCTATCTCGGTCGCTGAACTGTCGCTTGCAGCATATGATTCTTGTATCTTTTTAATCATTTTCATTGAGTCAACAGTAAACTGCTGCGGGTCTGTCGTGAATGAAGCAATCTCTGTTGCCCTAAGAGGATCAGCGCCATTCTTGAGCATTGTCGCCCATGCGTTGACCTTGTCGGTAAGATTGTATGTCTTGTTGCGGGAGAATTTAATTCCCACATCAGAAACTCTCAGACTACCAATGTCCGCATCATCTTTATTCTTATCATGACGAGCAATCGCAAGCATCATCTTAATTGCACGACGTTCCGACTGTTCAAATTCCTGTTCGCTTGTCTGCGCCCTTGAATCTGCTTCAGAGTACCCATTTGACATACTTGTTGCTGTTCCCGTGGATCCGCCCGTAGAAATGCCAAACATCGGCACACCAGAGATTTCTTGCGTTTCTCCTTTTAAGTAGTCTACATAGGATTGAATCTCTGACTGATTTAACGTCTGCGTGAGATAAGTGATTTTCGCATCTCGTCCGTCTCCAGCACTCTTCGTTACAATCATGCCGTTTCCATCTACAATCTGCTTTTTCTGATCTTCATCCAGTTCACAGTTATGGAACCACAAGAGAGATTGGACAAACTGAGCAATATCATTCGCACGATCAGAGTTAACAGTGTTAAGTTCATCCAGAATTGGAATCACGGCCTCAAAACATCCGAAACTATCACCAAGGATGTTTCTCTCGTTGGCATACTCAATGACTGGAATTTCTCCATATACCCACGGCTTGACAGTAAATCCTTCATTGCATGATGCACGCAGGCCAATAGGACGGGTAATCTCAAAATAGTTTTTCTTGCTCCATGCGCCAATTTTGTAGGTTCCGTTATCGGTGATTGCGAACGATACGCCAAGCATTGGCTCCCGGAACGCATCATTTTTGTACACGACAAAGGCGCACATCGGATTGAGCGTCGTGATTTTGAAAAGTGATAACTCATCCTCATTGTCGTTCGGCATAATCAAACGATATCCAAGCCCACAAGTCTTAAAACTATCAGCCAGTAAAACATCTTTAGACGATTTGCTCTGTTCCCTCAGCATCTCATTCAGCGCTGTGATTCGGTAATCGTCCTTGATTGACTCATCCTTTTTAAAGATTTTGGAAAGTATCCTTTCGAGCTTGCCTTTTAATGCCTGAATTTCTCCGGCCTGAACATATGTAATCGGATTGCTGTATTCATATCCGACCTTGAAGTTCTTTATCCGGCGTGCAACGTTGATTGCTACCCTCTCGTTAATGTCCTCTCTGATTTTCTTCTCACGATTAAGGATCGGCTGATCACCGGCAACATAGTCAAAAAGGTAAATTTCTTCCATGACATTCCATTCATGTTGAGAGAAAGCCTTGTTCAGCACTGGCAGAATGTTTTGAGGAGTTATCTCATCAACATCGGTAAACAACATTTTTCTACCTTTGGTCAGCATTCTCTCCATCACCGTCACTTTCTACCTTCTCCGGCCAAAAAGTAAGGCCACTGGAAGTCTTTCTATCTTTCAGTGGCGTATGCTTTGTTTTCCATATGAAGTTCTTTTTCTCAGATTTATTTTGTTTTTCCATATTTCTCCATAGAAAAAGGCACTCAGAACGAATCTGAATGCCCACATAATATTGACTGATATCATTTTATCATTATACGTTGGTGAAATGCGTGACTTTGGGGAAGAAATAACAATTTGAGTAATAAATCTGGATTCCGAAAAGTTATCATTGATGATACATCCGCAACGGATAGAGAAGATTTATTAAAGAAAAAAGCAAAACTTATTTACGATAACCAGTTAGGAGATGGATTCTATGCTCTTGTTGGTGGATGGGCAGGTAAGGGAGATGGATTCGGCATCGCTGAAATTACTGCTGGTAAAATCATGTTTTTATATATGCTAATGGATACAACATATAAATGTATTTGCGATAACCTATCTACCCAGTCGAATTTTGTATATAACCAAGAAGGAATAATTAAAGCAGCGGATTTCTTCAAATGGAACGAAGTCGAGATTTCACTTCCTTCGTTAGCTGCGAATAATGGCGAAGTGTATGGATCAGTATATACCATTCCAGAATCTTATTTTGAAAATGGTAAATGGACTACAGCCGCTATGTGTGGGTTTTCCTTAAGTGGAACCGGGTACACATCCTGTACTATTACAATGTGTAAAATTATTGACAATAGTATACAATATTCTGTGAGGAATATGGGATCCGCAGCATTGTCAGACATAAAACTGAAAGTGTTTATTATGTTTGCCCGTATTTAGCTACTGAGGTTATCCATAGAAATACATTTCCATGTTCCCCACGCAGTCCATCCATATGACCTATAATATATTTTTGCCTCATCAACAAGATCAGTCGCGAAAATTTCTATGTATCCATTAGTTTTGTCTTCGTTGGCCCAATAGCCTCGAACGATTATATGGCTATGCCAAAATGATTTTGGGAAGCCCATATTCATTTTATCTTGATCCGACGCATTTAAATCTTCGTAGGTATAAAATCCAGGATCTAATTTTAAAATATTGGTCCCTGTCGTAATGTTCGTGGGAGTTCGCACCGTTTTGCGGCTGTTACTCAAATTGTTAATGTATAGCTTAAAATATAGGAATTTTCGGATAGAAACGCCAGACATTAAAGAAGGGCGGATGACCCGCCCTATAATTCGATAGCTCCGCGGCTATTTGTATGAACAGTGAATGTTCCTTCTCTCATCACTCCGTCACTTCCAAATGCAAATATTTCATTTTTAATTGCGAATAACTTATCCGTCACCATTGTGCCGCTATCAGAGAGATAATACCATTTTCCTTTATACTGAACCCACTGATTTGCAAACATGGTTCCATCATCCCCGAACCAATACCACTTTCCATTATCGCAGTACCAGTCATTTTTTACTTTCTGACCATTTGATAAGTAGAATGACCATTTACCATTTTCATTTTTCCACCCGGTCCTTTTCTCTGAAACCATAGGAGTTAAAAATAATGCCCGTTCAGCTTCACGACGTCTCGTCAATCCTGGAAAGACTTTTCCTCCAGCCTTATTGTATTGGATGATCTTTTCTGCAATCATTGACCGACTTCTGGTCCCGTTTGCCGTTAATTGGTCAATGGATCCGATATTGTACGCAAAGCTTACGAGAGCATCAAATTCATTCTGGTTCCACCCATATGCGGCATTGTATTTTTCTACCTTCGGTCCGTACTTTTTATCGACAGACTGTCTCAGCCATTCATCCGCTATTTTCTGACTGATCTGCAATCCTGAGACAATATTTGTTCCAGTGATCGTCTTATCTGCATTTGTAGTGCCATATCCGATGGTCCAGACACCGACACTGTCCTGATATGCTTTCAACCGGCATCCTTCAAATTTTTTAATAAGTTCTAATCCCTTTTGAGATATCTTCATAAGCGTCTTCCTTCCTATTATAATAAGAAAAGGCCCAGATTTCTCTGAGCCCTTGCAACGCCACATAACCCCGTGACCGGGAGAAAAAGGATCACCTCCTCTCTACTTACCAGATTTCTGCGCCTGTGTACCAAAATAAAAACCGACAATCATGGTAAAAATAGTAAGGAATTGGTCACCTGTGATTTCTCCGGCACATGTAAGACCAATAAATCCACCTGTCAGTGCCAGTGTCATGATGCTTTTAACATCAATCAGTTTTGACAATCTCTCCAACATATGTAACTCCTCCTATTTAATGTAATGAGCCATCAACAGAATAATCCCGACCGCCAATGCACCAGATCCGGCACCAACCATAGTATTAAATATGGTTTTTGTCATGCCGCTCCAGCGTTCTCCGGGCTCAGATTCCAATTTGGCAAGCCGCTCTCCTTGGCTCTTCTGTTCCTCAATCATGGATTCCATAGACAGCGCCAGCTTCTGCACTGACAGTGCAAGGCTGCTCAGCGATTTTCCTTGCTCCTCTTGTTCATCCATTCTGTGCTTGAGGGATTTGATCTGTTGATCATGATTCTCAAACTTTACGGCAACCTCTTCGTCTGTCATGTCCACTTCCTCCTACTACCTTTTCTTTTTAGCAGCAATAATTTCTTTACGCTGAGATTCTGTGATCCACCCTTTAATAACGGCATTGGATAATCCCGCATCACTAAGTTTTCCTGCTACATATAATCTTTTAAGTCTCTCATACATGATTTAGCCCTCCAGTTCTCCAAGAATTAAAGTATCAATAGCCGCTGACTGTTCTGCAAGAGTTGCTTTCAGCTCATCCACTTCTTTACGAAGGTCGCCTGTACTCAGTTCGATAACAACGACTGTGCCCGTGATATCGCGGTATTCTTTTTCTACCGGAACCTCGGTCTCTGTGGATTCGTAAGCTTCCGTCGTTGCTGCATCAGCTGGTTCAATAACTACCTCTTCTCGACCGATAACATAGTCCTTCTGCTTTTTGCAGCCGACTTCATAGCGATATCCCTTCTTAATGTCAATGGACTCACCTTCAGAATCGAGAACGATAATTTTTTCCACATTTCCAGATGTGTCAAATTCAGAGTCCACGTCAGCTAATGTTTTATCACCTATAAGAGCAATAATTGTCAGAGATGTCTTGTCTGAACTCTCCCGGAGCCCACCAGGAACGATCTCATACTCGCTCCCATTGGTTAATTTGATTTTTTCATATTTCATATAGAAAGAACTCCTTTCATAAAAAATAGAGCCCTTGTGGGCTCTTAGTTTTAAGGTTTATAAAATTTGATGAACAAACTTCATGCTTACCCAAATAACAATTTGAGTAAATACAATTTTAATCTTGGTGATACGACCGCTAATAACCACAAAAATATTGACCGCATTGCGACATTTTCTGGTGGCACATGGGTTAATAAGAACTATAACGCTGATTTTGGCGGGCAATGGTGTTTTGTGGACAGCTTCCTTATTAATGATAATGGACCTTATGCCATGCAACGGATCATGTCGGCACAAACGAACACGGTATTGGCAACTCGATACTGTGAAAAAAACGTGTGGGGCGGCTGGAACATTGGTGTTACAAAGTCAGATTTAAATAGTGCGCTTATATATCGAGGTGATATAACTGGAGATTTAAACAGGGCTTCAAAAAATGGAATAACTCCTGGATATTATACTGTTGGAAATTCAAGTACAATTTCTAATGGTCCAAAAGGCATAGCATGGTGTACTTTTATTCAGTTTTACGACAACTTTCACACTCAGATGATTATTGACACTACTGGACTTTTTGTTAGAAAATTTGCAGGAAATCCAGTAGAATGGATTGATTGGGTGCAATATTCTAAATCATGATTGTTGTTTATTGCCCTGTAATGAATACACAAAAAATATTCCATCCTTTATTGTTTTGCAACATGCAAGTGGTTCCTGATATAGATACTTTAAAATCAGAATCTTCAGTGCCTAATATCAGCTTTGCAGAATCTGTCCCGAGGTAGTAGATTCCAAAGGTTGTTGAAGTATATGGAATAAGAAGAAATGATCCATTATTGCCAATATTAAAATTTTGAGTTCCACTATTTTTAGCAACGTATATAGAACGGCCAATCAAATCTGACTTTAACGCGGCTCTCCAGCATTCTGTCCAATTGCCACCTGATTGTTTCCCAAATCTCAGGTAATCTTCATCGGCATAAAGCTGGTAAAAATCATTATAATTCTGGCCAGTTGCCAAATACAGTTTTGATCCGGACGTATCATTTCCGACCAAAAAATAATTTGAGCTATGCCCAAGTCTCCACTTACTCAAATTGTTATTTACTGAATTGAGCCCAGCCGTTAAGTTATCAAATCCACCCTCAAGCGCAGTACCCATTCCGATTCGTTCAACCAGCGAATGAATATATGCGCTACTCGGCACTTTGTTCCCATCATTTACATCAATCCCGGAAATCATATTCTTGAGCAAAGCATTTTCATACAGACTCATAGTTGTTGCAATGGCTTTGGACACTTTGCCTAAAACGGACTTGATTGCTTCTCCGGCAATAATATTTGCGATCTCCGTGGCCTGTTCAAACGTAGTATTTACGGTCAGGTTACCGTCTTCACCCACGGTGACATCATCGCTGCCTTTAACAACTCCAAGTGCATTCTGCTGAGCCGTTTTTGCTGACAGCTTGCCATCTTCCTTTATCTCCGTGGTAGTTCCATCAGGCATCACGGTACCAAGGCTATCAGCCGTCGCTTTTTTCGTTCCGGCTGCCGATACCTGCCAGTAAGATGTGTCGGTCGGCAGTGTTCCCACCGGTGGCTGTACTTTTGCCACATAGCTACTTCCATCATACTCTACAAGGTTATTTACTTTATACTGAGTTTCAGCGTTCCATGCGCCTTTAGGCACAATTGCCACTTGTCCATAGTTTACAGCCATTACGCCGTTACCTCCATTTCTTCTGATCCAGCTTCTCCGTAGAATGCTCCGTCCTCAAGCCAGAATCTCATTCCCTGTGCTTTCTTATCGCTCATAAGAGCACCGGTTTCCAGGTCAATAAAAAACTGCGGCACTACTAAGCTTGCCGCGGCATCGATCTGATTCTTTAATATTTGAGATTGTTCATAGTAATATTTTGCATTATCTTGTGCGTCTTCCGCAACAACGCCACCGACCGCATACCTCTTAGCATCGTTAGCACTGTCTAATGCATCAGCTGCTTTTGTGGTCGCTGTCCGCTCACTACTCGCCGCCTCCTGTGCTTTCTGAGATGCTAACGTAGCTTGTGAAGTTGCCGTAGATGCCTTCTCTGATGCTGTTTGCGCATCCGCCGCCGCACTGTTTGCTGACGCCGCTGCATTAGTCGCCTTAGAAGCTGCAATTGCTGCCTGTGACGTTGCTGTCTCTGCGTCCCGTGCTGCTGCCGCTGCATTAGTTACCGTAGTTTCAGCTGCCTGCTTCGTACCCTCATAGTAATATTTCGCATTATCAGTTTCGCTACCCTCAAACTCAGAATCTCCAATAGTGTACCTTTTTGCAAACTTTTGATACTGAAGCGCTGCATCTCTGGCATTCTGCGATTCAATCATGTACTGGCGAAACTCTGATTGAATGGTAGGGTCGAGCTTATCCATAGTTACTGAACCGTCTATGATCCGGGCTGTAACTTCTCGATCCGTCATACCGAATGCGATCGTGGCAGAACTTTTAAAGGTATTGATGAATTTGGCGATATCCACACTCTTTTCAGTTCCATCAGCAAGTGTTAGAATAATGACACCTTCGTCCGTGACGTCGAAGTTTGTAACAACACGCTCGATATCCAAATCATACGTTTCAATAGCGCCATTCAGTTTTGTAACAGTGATAACACCTGTCTTTGTATCTACATTTACAGATTTTACAAGTGTATTAGCAATCTCCATGGACAATTTTGAAGCATCCAGTTGGACGATCCTAATGTCCGCCTCTTTAACACCGTTTTCAAGGTGCAGAAGGTTAGTTCGATTCAGCGCCGTCTTCTGCGACGGAAGGTTTTGCCAGTCTGTAATTACATAGAAGGTCTGATATGCCATTAGGATTCACCTCCGGATTCTCTGGGCTTTGGTCCATCATCCGGGCCACCCTTTTTATGTTTGATTATCGCTTCATCATTCTCCTCTACAAAATGTCCGGAATCCAAGATGTTAGCAAGTTCAGCAAGTGCACGGATATTTTCAACGCCTTTAACTGTAATCGAATTAAGGAGCGCCCCGGCACGTTTCATGAGCTCATAATCATATTCAAGTGTTCTCTTTTCTTCCATTTCCCATATTCTCCTTAACTCTTATAATGCCTTTCAAGGTATACATATAGATAATCCATTCCTTCATAGTCCGGGTAATCATTGATATTCGGCTTGTTTTTGGGGTAGATTTCGAGCCAATCTGATCCCCATGATCCATCGAGGTCGTATCCTACTTTTAATGATGACACACTACCAGAAATGCTTGACGATCCACCTGAAATGCTTGTTCCGTTCAGATACAAATTACCGCTTATGTGCAGTGATCCACGGATGTGAGTTTCCTTGTCAGCATTAACAACAAAGGCATAATCGCTTTTGCCACGATATCCAGCCCACAAATACAAGCCTTTAGCGTTTGACGGATTTCCAGACATTCCGGTCATCTCATCGGATGATTGAAAAATACTCCTACCGTACTCATCCGAACACACAAAATCACCAATCCTAACAATAGCGGATGAGTTTCCATAACCATCTTCCACATTAAGGATTCCATCAGCAACATTCATTGTGGAGCCTTCAATGTGGCCACCAATAATTGTCGCACTGCGATCTGATCCATCATCACCAACAAGGCCGTTATCATCTATGGTCCAGTTTCCGATTCTTCCGGACTGCGCCGTGATTTTTCCACTTGCCTCAAGATCACCTTGCTCTGTTACTTTAAGATTCTTTGAGTTGATAACAAAATGTCCCGTTGTCATCTCGATCTTATTTCCAGTGATTTTCAGCTCTGAGTTAAGATTTTCGGTTACTTCACCTTTCGTAACCTTTTTATTAACCTCAAGAGTAATTGCATCCGCCGTCTGGGTAATTTTCGTCGACAACTCTTCCTCAGCTTTTGTAGCACGAGAGACCTCAGATGTAATGGCTTCTGCCGTCACCTTAAACTGGGCTTCTGTGTAGTTCTTGAGATCTGTAACACGAACTGATACTTCCTCAACATTCTTCTTGATGACAGCCGCTTTTCCCTCAAGCTGAGTTATCTGACTCTGGATATCGAAATTTTCCTCATAGTCACTGCTACCAGACGCTTCAAATGTATCCATCATGCCCTGTATGCCAGATATTGTGCGTTTAAGGCAATAAGTCTCAATCACATCATCAGATGTATAGCACACCAGCCCGTCTCCAACTTCTACCCAAGGCAGCCCAGCCGTCACAATCTTACACGGTCGATAAGAAATCCCTGATATCTGATCATAGACAGATGATGCGATTGTTGCCAAATCATCTGCTGATTTCCCGTAAACCAGGAAATTTCCTTCTACCACATATGTATTGCTCCCTCCGGTATCATTGGGATATAATGCGCCGATATCGCCCTCTTCTTGACGTATCTGCACACGGTTAATGGTTTGCGTAACATAATCTTCATACGTTGTTTCAGACTGCTTGTAAAAGGCTATCTGTTCTGTATTTTCGCTATCTGACAAACCACTGGGGAAAAGTTCCTCCGATGGCATCAAGGTTTCCGAAGGATAAAGTCCTGATTTATCTAAAAATTGGTATTTCAGTCGGCCTGTCTTGTCCATATGACCGAAGCACCCATTAATCTCACAAATTGCTTGAATAACATCAAGCCCATTTAGCTGCTCTGGCTCAATTGTCTTTGCAACTTGCATATCATCTAATGGCAATTTCACATCTATCTGCTGTATGCCGACATACTCACACAGGCTGCACCGGAACTCCCGAAGCGACATTGGAAATTTAAGTCCTTGATACCACGTAGCAACATCAGTTGAGAATTTGCGCATCCGGTCATAAGCCGTAATCTTTTTCATTCGCCGGTCCGCTTGACGAGTAAATTGTTCCACCGTATAGATTCCCATGGACATCTCATAGTCCCCAACTTCAACGCTGACCATGAATTCTTTCCCTGTCAAATCCTGCAACACATCCGCAACTGTAACCTCAAGTTGTGCCGCATTGCATTCGCCGTATGCCAGTGTATCAGACTCGCACAGGCTCTCCGTGATCTTTAACGACTCAGTCTGCATCTGACTGTTGTCAATGACATAGATTGGTTCCTGCTCTACCGGAAACAAGTCATCTGCTGGAAACAAGGTGTCTTCCGGATAGATCAGCTGGATATCAGAATCAAAAAAACGCAGCTTCCACTTCCGCCGTGTCTTCTCGTTTATATTGTCCTGCCAAAATATTTTCTTTATTTCTTCTGGCAACGCCAGCATCTATCCTCACCTCGCTAATATTCTGTAATTGTTATTTTTATCCCCTTATACAGGATGGTTTTCTTTACCTCATCCACATTTATGATCTCATACGGCACATCTGAGATATAAAAGGTCCCAGATGCGTATGACGATGTATTGGTATTCCAATACTCTATTTCACACTGAACCCTTGCTCCATGCTGTATATACTGATTGAGTCGTTCAACATCTGGTAAATGCATGGGCGGTGTGGTAAATTCAATCGACGTTGCTGTATGCGGCAGTGCATTTCTATGCAACACCCCATCGCCATCACGGTATGGATCCAGATCCATTATCTGATCCGGTGTACACTTGTATGATTCCAACGCAATCAAGTTGTTCGGGAATATTTCTCCATTGATTTTTAAGAGCCATCCATCAAATGCCATTACTATTCCCGCCTCCTTTTTGCGCATAAAAATAACACGCATTTCTGCGTGCTACTCATCCTCATCTGACTCTATAAAACTGATAATATCCTTTTTTCGTACTGCACATTTTACGCCATCTTTGAACGTAAGCTTAATAAAATCATTCTCTGATATGAAATCATCATCCATGATTTTTTCCATAACATCATATCTGATCTGAATTCCATATAGTTGAACTGCGGTGCAATAAATATCAATCATTTTTTATCTCCACATTCAAAATCTGAACATTCTATTTCACAATGACATTCTAACATAGGTGCGTGGTGAAATGCGTGATTCTGGATATGAATTAAAATTGAGTTGACATTTTCTCTACAAATTATATTTAACGGTCACAATTCTACTTTATTTACGTTTATATTGATGCAGGATCCATACCCTGCAACCTTTCAAAGGCGACACCACAATATCTCCCTCGGTGCCGTCTTTTTTTGTTTACATGTAAATAACAATTTGAGTAAGAGATTATTAGTTGGAGACAATATTGCATCTGCTGATCTCTTGAATGATATCCCGGATGAACGATTTGGCACGTTATCTATGCGTTTTAGTGACGGAACAATGAATCAATTAATACTCTTAAAGGAAACAGCGGCCGTTACCATTTTTAGAAACAATGCATGGCAGGAACAATATCGGTTTGCAACAACGTCAATGTTATCTGATTACATTTCCAAACAAGGAATTAAATTTGTTGAACAATATTTAAAATCCACACAAACATTATCACCATCTACTACTACAACTTTATTAAATGATGCAAGCATAACCATTCCTTTCGATTGTATAGCAATTTTAAGGTGGAAATTATGGTGTAAAGCTTCTGACCAAAAAGCATGGCTTTATTACATGGTAAATGGTGCTTATGTTCAGGGACAACATCAGTGGGATGGAACCAATCAAAATAACGAAGAGATAAGTATATTTGTTATGAGCCGCTTTTCAAAAGGTCAAGATTTAACAGTCTCGGTGAGTGGTACTTGTTCTGTTACTGGGGGTAATACATCATTAACAAGATATAGTTTTGTTTTCATTCCAATTTAATCAGCTTGTTTTCTTCCATGCCATAGTAGAACCATCCAATACATACAGACCTGAACCTGATATTGCAAACACGACCCAGTTACATGCGAACCAAATAATTGTACCATTTGATATAGTAATTTCGGACTGTCTCCAATCAATGAATCCAATATAACAGGCAGTATTTGTTTTTGATAAATTATAAAGCTCTTCCAGTGTTTTATCAAAAATCCCATAAAATGATACTTTATAGCCGTTTAATTGAGTAATACTCTGCTTAACATTACTCAAATTGTTATATGATCCGTAACTACTGCGAATTTATCCGCTCTATGATCCTGTCTATTCTCTTTGACACCGTACTCCGATCACAGTCAAGTTCAGCTGCGATATCATAGTCAGACATTCTCTCCACATATTTCATGATCAGCAACTGCTTATCCTGTAGATGTTCCGGCGGAAAACTCTCCAGATATTGCTCAATATCCAGTTTCATATCCTCGAAAAGCTGTTCGTTGCCCTTAAGGTCGATGAGAAGCTGACGAATAGTCTTATCGCGTTCCTCCGTAGATTTCACGGTCGCTCCGGAAACAACAAAATGACATTCCGTAAATGGAAACTGCTGCATGGATCCCTTAACAACTCCGCATACCTGCTGAACCGGATTGTCTTCATAGTGCTTAATCCGACGCCGAATGCGTTTTATTTCTGATTCCAGATATGTATAAGTGGCCAGATAATCCCTTGTCAGAATCTTTATCATAGTTGCATTCTCCTCTCTAAAATAATCGTCTCATAACCTTCACTTCTGCTGAAGTTCCGCTTCCCTTTGCAATAAATACCGCTAAACTGGCAAGCGCATCAGGTGCATCATCATTTTTGTTCTTTCCGTTTATCGTAAAGCTATAAACATTATTCATAAATTTTCGATACTCAATGTTTTGATAACCACTGTCCCGAAAATAAAAATTCCTTATGGCCTGTGCATTATCCCAAATTCTCTGTTCTTTCCGCTGATGTGTTTTCGACGCACTGCCACCAGTACCAAGGATCATCTGCTGTGCAAATTTCGACACCAAATTGACTTTTACGCCCTTTTCCTGTAGCATCTTATCAATTTCATCCTTGTACATTTCTCCGCCCGCATTCGCCTCAAAAAAGGCATTGCTGACCTGATTCTTTATCAGAGTTTGTACTACCTTGGGCTGAGTAATCGTTTTCTCACTGTTGTCAAATACCACATCGTGAATATAAACGGATCCATCGCTGTATACATAAGCTACCGGCATCGCCAAGTAGTCAGATCCCCCCAGTGCAACGTCACATGCAGATACTATTTTTACTGGTTCCTCATTAGGAAGAACACCATTGTAGAAGTTCATATGCTCCGGATTAAATACAGCTCCATCACGCTCAATTGGCTCCTGTTGACACTGGCTGAACCATGATGCCATATCGTCGTTTTCTTCAAACTTTGCCCTTTCAATCCGGTAATACTTCGTGCTGAATCCGAGATTATAATCATAATCAAAATTGCTTTCATCTGTTTCTGGATCCAGTGCCGGTATTTTCAATACATCCCATCGAACATCCTTTGCCTCAGGATTGTTTTCGAGGAATGATAATCTGTTCATATAGATATCGTGCAGGCTCCAGATGGTTCCGTTGTAAATAACCTTGCATTTCTCTTTCTTACGCTTCATCAGGTTATTATCAAAAATCGTTTGTTTTCTTCTAAGGACATCCGGACTAAGGACATCTTGTATTCCTTCCAGAATATCATCAGCAATTAACCATCCAGTCGCATCGTACAGTCCATTCAGACCAGATGTCAGTCCCTTACCTGACAATGATTTATACTTTTTCTTTCTCTCCAGATCAACTGTATTAGCCTTAGCGTCTGTGTCTACTATCTTCGCCTTTGGAAAAACATCCTGATGGCAATAAACAGGATCTGTCCATATCTCCTTAACTCCATCGAGAAAAGCGCCTCCAGCATCCTCTTTATATGAACAATACAGATTGCTCAGCTCTGTATTTCTGCAACAATGCCAGCTTATCCCCATTGTAATGATCTGCGTCTTTCCCACTCTGGCCGGCATGTGTATAAACAGTTCATCCAGTTGATCATCTTCCAGCATTTGCAGTTTGTTTACTACTTTAATAAGAGTTTTTCGGCGAGGCTCATAAAACCGCTGCTGTGGCTTTCTGTTTTTCTCTATGTACAAACAATAACTGTCCAGTAAATACGGCGCTTCAAATAGCATCGTATCCCAATACAACTTGTCCCACTGCCGGTCTCCGGTCACTGAATATCTGTTGGCTGCCCATTTCTTGATGTATCCAGAATATGCCATGATGAAATCTCGACCCGCCAGTGTAATCTCTGGGTTATCATCCATCGCATATTGCAGTTCCGCCAGTAAATAGCTCAGTGATTCATACGACGGCGGTGATTCCAGTTGCCGCTTCAAACCGTTTATGATCGTCCTGTGTCCTTGAAAGTCCAAAAAACAGAGCCTCCTTCCTCTGATATTCAAAGGTCGAAGGCTCATAAAGGCTCTCATTTAAATCGACATCAACAAGATTTATTCTGCAATTTTAACAATCGGCGTTGAATATCTCTGAAAAATCAATGTGGACCCATAGATCCGAATTTTTCCATTGGATAGTTATGTTTATGCGTATTTGCGAAAACCTTAATCAAGCACTTTCCAGACTTATCCTTAAATACACATTCACTACATCGAAACACTAAATCGTTCGACTGTTCTGTTTTTTGACAATTCATACAGTAATTTTTCGTAAAGATGTCCAATCCCTCTACGGCTTTGGTAATATCATCTGAATTTCCGTTCGTGAAATTTGACCTTTCAGTTTGCTGTCCCATTCTACCCCTCCCATACATGCACGATAAATTCTTTTCGGCATTTACTATTTTTACATTTATACGGCATCTTTAAAATTCTGGTCTCTGGAAGAATCTTCACAGCTTTCTTCCCACACCACGGACAGACTGCCCATCTGCTGCTGTCTGGAAATATTTTCACCGCCGCAATACCGTCAAATCCATCCTCTGGCGGATTCATACAATGCCGAAATTTGTCTTGAGCTATATTCACCATATTCATTATCTCACCCTCGCCACATGCTTTTCCCTCACAATATCATAATCTTTTATAGTATGTCTTCCGTTTTTATCAACCTTAATGTTTTCAAATTCGCATTGAATAGATCTTCCATCCACATAACGGCATGATGCATGAAAATCGATGGCTGTAACTCCTTTTTGCCATTTCCCGTTGGCATAAAGTTTTACAAACTTACCCTTTTGCACTCTAATGATGATATCACAGTGTTCCCTTTTCATTCTTTTCAAACTTTACCCCCGTATCACACTTCTGCTTGATCCGTCTCAACTTATCGACTTCTTTTACCAAATTGTGCGGTATCTGAATGACTGTTATCAGCTTATCGCCCGTGAATATGTATGCCTTGTCCGAATATAACCGGATTTGATTCGCCGTGCGTTCCTTGAAGTACAGACTATCCACCCATTTCTTCAAATTCCCAGTACAATCACCATGCCGAAGTCCGTTTTCGTATGCTATTTTTGCAATTCTGTCCGACGATTTTTCTTTTAAACCACACCGCTGTTTCATTCTCTTTTTCGCATGATTCGTAACAATCATCAAGTTCACCTCTTTTCGGGCAAAACCAAATCACCAATATCCTATTCTCAATCTTTAACTGAGCCAGCGGGATTCGAACCCGCGAATACAGGAGTCAAAGTCCTGTGCCTTACCGCTTGGCGATGGCCCATTATTTAATCTAAACCAACTGTCTTTCTCAGATTGCTATACATCCTTGAAAGGACCGATACCGTAACCGTAAGTTCGTTGATACGGATACAATCTTGCTGGTGCTGATCTTCCAAAGATTTCATTCTCGAAAGCTGATTCCTACTCTTATCAATTTCTTCCATTAGTTCCTTAATTTGATTCTTTGTATTAAATTCCAGGTCCCGACATTTGGCCTTTAAATCTATATTCTCTTTTTCAAGTTTCAGATATTGTTCCTCTAAAAAATCTCTTTTCCAAAACTGAATTCTATCCGCCATGTTTTCTCCCATGTTATGTAGACGGGACAATGCAATTGCACTACACTGCCCCATTGACTATCAGACCATCGATATCTTCTTAGGATATTTAACGTTTATACGCCCTAAAAAGATTCTGTGATTTACATGAAAACACGTGCAATGTGGTCCAGAAGTACGGATTCGAACCGTAATCCTGCTCTCCCTGTTTTATGATGCGCATCGCTGCTTTGCCGTTAAGCTACTTCTGGAATGGACCATCAGGGACTTGAACCCCGGGCCGACCACTTATGAGGCGGTTGCTCTAACCAACTGAGCTAATGGTCCTGAGTAAAAGGGACAGCTTGCAGCCTATCCCTCATACTGTTGCAGTTCTTAGCCACCAGCTGCAACAAAGGCTCTCTGCGTTTATCTGCCGACCGCAGGGAATGAGGATGATGGGCATCGAACCCACGCTCTCACGATTAAAAGTCGTGTGCTTTGCCAATTAAGCTACATCCCCATAGAAACAAGCAATTAAAACTGCTAAAATACGGAAGTAGAAGTTATGCAACAGTTAGTCGGCACCTATGAATAGGGACAAGCGTCATGATTTTCTGTTGTTTATCGGCAGGATTGCGCCCAGATGTTTACCCGACTTGTACTTCAATACGCAATCTTGTTCCGCTACCGCCTCTTACGCTCTATTTTTACTTCCGCATTATTTCAAACATGATTAGGGCTTCCCCTTATCCATCACCGATGCAATCATATTCAGCCAATGTGACGACAAGTCTGAGCTTTCGGGAGCGACCCTGGGCTTCTTGCCGCTGTCAAAGCACATACAGGATTTCACCTGTAAATTTCACGGTTCTTTCAGATGTTTTAAAAACTCAATACTCTATTGAGGAAACTTTTTGTTTGCTGCCATACCGCTACTTTAACGAATTTCTTGTGTTATACCCCGATTTCTCAGGTTCAAGGCAAATCGACTTCTTTGAGAGTTCCATTTAGTCCGTAGTCTCTCACACTGCCGACATCAATGGATTATTCTTACACCGTAAGCGTCTTTTCTACGCCGACCACAAGGATTCTGCTTTTGATTTTCTCTATGATGATACACTGCACAGCATTGTTGACGGTTTCCATCTTCTCCGCAGGATCACTCTCTGAGGAAAGAATCAATAAATCCAGTATCCCGAATTTATCTATCTCGTTACTGCACATCTCGGCAAGGCTGAAAAACCTCTCTACACCGAGGTAATCATGTTTAAGCTGGCATAGCCGGATTCGAACCGGCGACATCTTGCTTAACAGGCAAGCGTTCTGACCGCTGGACTATATGCCAATGAATTGCAGGAGTGGGATTTGAACCCACGATCTTCGGGGAATGAACCCGACGAGCTGCCAACTGCTCTATCCCGCTTTGTGCGCATCCCCTTCGATGATTTCTTGAATCTTCGTAAGCACCTGTGCACTATCAGCGCCGACTATCAAGTATTTTCTCATGGGCATTGTCAATCTCTCTGAGGCGTTGCGCGTACCTCAGTTCATCTGGGCGCTACCCAGCCTGCATCGGAATGGAAGGATTCGAACCCCCGTCCACTCGGGATCTGTCCCGAATACTCGCGCCTACGAGCTGCATTCCGATAATGTCCCGGACGAACCGGGGCATCGTATGTAAGAAAAGGAGTCTAAAAACATGTCCACCATAGTGAATGGCGGAATACCGAGGAATGGAATCGAACCATTTACCTGTCAGCTGTATTATCGCGCGCTTCTGACCGCTCTACCTCTGAGCTACCTCGATTTAACCGGCCGATGCCGGTTAGCAATAGTTTTGTTCGTGCCATGCCCTGCACTATGCGGTTTTTAAGAGTCATATCGTTTTACCGCCAATCTACACGCCGCTCTTTTACCCTCAAGCAGTAGTCGGGATTGCATGGGCGAGAAATTGCACCTCGCTACTGAACATTTTCAGCAATCCTAATCTCCATGCAACAACAATTTAGAGAAGGAAAACTCTGGTTATGGCAAACCAGAACCCATACGGCAGATTCGCTCCGCCTTAGCAGCAAACAGCTATATGGAATGTGAAAGGTATATTCCCCTTTCGGGAACGGTGCATACAGGATTCGAACCTGCACTGCATTTCTGCAGGACGACTTAGCAAGACGCTCCGCTACCATTACGGCAATGCACCTAAAACGCCATGATAGGGATTCGAACCCCAGACCCTTTTACAGGCAGTAAGTTTTCAAGACCACTCCCTCGACCAACCGGACTCATGGCAAAGTAGTTTTCCCTTGATATCGTTCAAGTCGGATCTGCTTTAACTGCCGGTCGTAAACGCTTTTCCACAATTTAGAAAAGATAATTTCACGTTAGTGGACATTTCAGCAACTTACCACTATGACTGCGTTGCCTTTGGCCCCTTAGCTTCTCAAATGATGTTTCCCGGGATTCAGAAAATGCCACGCCTTTGATCCACCCAGGCTGTAACTACTCTGGATGCCTCGATGGCACACACTGATAGGGAATCCCGCACCTATCAGATGCCTGAGCTCTTTCTGCCTTTCTTACCGGGCTATCGGCTATGAATTTAACCTTGTTTCCCACAAGAAGAAACAGGATAATTCCCAAATAAGCTAAAACCATTTGATACCTCAAGTATTCAACCAGTCATTATCAAGATAATAGAAACCATATACTGCCCCACCTGTTACTAAAATCCAAACGATCCAGAACAACCAAATTCTTGATGATGTCATTCTCTTTATCGCCGCATCGATGCCAACATCATCAAAGAATCTTGAATTCTCAGATATTGTACCGTCTCGCAGATCTGTATATATGGTTCCTGCGCATTTTGCCGGAGTAGCATAATATTGAAACCTCACATTTGAAGATTTCTTTATTGTGTCTATATAATGGGCATCTGGTCTCTGGATTTTCTTGTAATCCATCTCAATCCCGAGAAACTTAATTCGGTTACTGTGAACATTTTCACTACCAGCATAGTCCCATGTCCAATACACCTCAGTGTGTGTATGGTGGTTGCCCTTGCTATCCGTAGTCGTTACGGTCCTTGTATGCAGGGTATAATGTTCTTCGACTTTTTCGACATACAGATATTCTCCGCCAATCTCTGGATATGTCACCGGATCTGCTGCTTCCAGAGTCCCATATACGAATGCATTTCCAACAGAGGTGTCCATTCCATACTGAAACTGTTCAGCATCTGTGATTTGCAGTGCTGAATAATACTCAGAATTTTTTTGCACCTGATAGGCGTCAATCCTACCAACGATTACAAATCCTACAAGAACCATGATTGCGATAATCGTAACGCTTGCCAAAATCTCACGTTTGGTTATTTCCATAAGCTACCCTAAATATCTCCAATGTGTTGGTTCATAATAAACATACATACTGCCATCTGGTACAAACCATAATTTCCCTTGTCGGAAAAGTATTTGAACATTACGGTCGCCTAATCTATCGTGAATTTTCGTTTCCAAAGGCACATTTTCCGGTGGAGTCTGAAATTTCGTTGTCATCCATTGCATATGTTTCTCCGTCACTTATCAAATAAATTAGTCGGTGCGTCTACCGGAGCGCCATAATCAAGCCGCTCATACTCATGCATCTCATATCCGGTCCAACTAAGAAAAACTCTGGCTGGAAAGCCCTTCACATATTGCTTGTACGCTCCGACCTGCTTGTTATATGCAGATCGATACTGGGCAATTAGATTTTCTGTTGTTGCCAATTCGGTCATCAACTGTTTGTAATTCTCATTACTCTTCAGTTCTGGATACGCCTCCGCGACCGCCGTGATCGCTGTGGTTACATTTTCAATGTCCGAGGTATTGCTTCGTCCATCCACAATTGCCTGTAGCACTTCCGCCTCGTGCTTATCATATTGCTTCACAGTATCCACAAGATTCGGAAGAAGATCAATTCGGCGCTTCTCCTGAACATGAATATCCGATTCAGAAGTTTCAACCGCCTGTTCCAATGCAATAGCGTGATTTCGGCTTCCCTGAATCCCAAACATTCCAGATCCAGCAATGCACACAACACCAGCCATCGCAATCAACACAACTTTCCAGTTTTTCATATCCGTCTCCTATCGCAAAATCAACAATGCGTCGGCAATCAGTAAAATCATCATCGCCGCAAATCCTGTCTTTGTTTCCCGGTCATTGATGCTGAGCTTTGCAAAGTACGCCATCATCACCGCCAGTACAATGTCCAGAAAAACAACAGCTCCTCTAACAATTATCATCTGTCTGCTCCTATCGTTCCATCGTGATCAGCTCCGAATACGGGAGAGTTTCGATCCACTCCCGGAACTGCTGCCACTCGTCAAGCTTATGTCCTGCACGCGCATGATAGATATTCCGCAGCACTGCATAATTCAGCATGACTGTTCGCTTCTGATTGTAACTGGACGGAAGGAGCTGGATCATCTGCCACCAAATATCTTTCTTACTCGGACACCCTTTAATCTCGAAATCGTCCGGGTTGTATTCGATATATAATTTTCGATAATCATTTAATGCCTTTATTATTTCTTCCAGCAGTGATTTGGTGCGGATATCGAGATGCTCGCAACTGAAATCATCAAGAGCAAACTCCTTAGCCTGGATTTTATGCATCGTACTACAGCTGTTCGCGACCGTACCAACCTTATACGTGTCAAATTCTTTGTACCAATACAATGGCGCGGTGATATCGACCATGACCGGAAGAAAACGCATGAACTTTGAATGATCTGTCCCCGCTTTAATCAGACGTTTCATGAGATCCAGATCGTTCTCACCGATTCTCATATGCCCCGGCCAGAACTGACTGTCGCTTTTGCCCCAGCTGTTCATAGGATTGCGTGTCCCTCTGATTGTTGCCTGCCACTGCTCCGGTGACGGTGTGACGGTATTTTCGAGTTTGATCATCTAAATTCCCCCCTCTTAGCATATTTCTGTTTGTCCTCTTCTCGAGCAAGTTCACAGAATTTCCATTTTTCCGACAAAAGCTCACCGCTCCAGCTTGTTTTTCCATCTGGGTAAGTTATAAAGAGATGATTGTGCGACTCTGTTCCTCTGAAATATCTTCTCTCAAATTGATCTTTTTCATCGTTCCGAGCAAATACCGGCGTGTCTATCGGCACCCTGTTCCAGTCAATTCCAAAATTCGTATATTTAGAATTGAGCCACTTCCCAAAAGCAACATCGCATTTAGCCTCTGCATTATGAAACACACTTAATATGCACCTATCACATCCAATATCTTTTCCACATTTGACAGGTCGTCCCTCTTCTGTAACAGCAACAATTGAGTGCTTCATCGCAATATCCATGATCTCTTTTGCGAACTTCTCCCGATTAAGCATGTAACTGCTCCTCTCTCATCTCTTTCTGCAACTCCATCGCCTTATCCATGTACCAGTCCGATTTTGCCATATCCTCATCATGGTTGCCCTTGCTGTCAGCCCGGTACCGATATTTCCATGCATTGCAGACGCAGAAGTTGATGACTGCTTGCGTTCCAAATGCCGTAATCATTTCTTCAATGCATTCATGCTGCCTATTCGTGTAGTGCATTGGATGGTTGACGGGATCGCTGTCATTTTCAACCTGCGCGGCAAAATCAAAACATCCTGACTGATCATCACCATCGCCAATAATAGCCCACATTGCTAATTCACATTCAGTGATTTTTTCAATGTACTTGCCGCAATTATCACTGGATTTATTTATGCATGCCAAATGTCCGTGATGTCTCGCGCAGTAAAAACACGCTCTGCATTCTTTCATCGCGATCCCTTCTCCTCTCCGTCAATACAGCTATCGGTCCGTTCAACCTCTAAGCTGTAATTCTCGCCGTCGGGATTGTTGCAGATCCACTCGCAGTCTTCTTTTATTCTGTATTTGCATTTTCCGCATGTGCACATTTCGTGTACCTCTTTTTTATTTTTTGAAAAATTTTGAATTAGGCATCCATATCCCACCGCCTTTAAAATGCTCCGTTGAGAATGTGTGGGAAAAGGCTTTTTTATTTTTCGGAAATTTGAGGGGCTAACTCCGCCCGGAAACAACGCCCCATTAGACCCCTACCCGGGTGTTCTTTCTGGCTGTCTCTATATTGTCCGATGTCTTGTATAATTTTAATACAATTCTGTGTTATGTCCTTCCAACTATTCGTTAAATGACTGTTTGACGAATAGTTGCATTGATGTGAATCTCAAGAAATGCCATAAAATAAGGATTTTTAGCCATCGCGCTACTGTTCGCGAATTGTGTGGAATTGTGTATGGCATTTTCATTGGATACTGTCAGACAATAACGTCTATTTTCATGCCCTTATTCCGGCAGATCGTCCACCGATTCCGGTAGCTGATCCACGATTTTCGCTCTTGCGGCGATCTCTTCCCGGCTGTACTCTGGCAGCTGATCCCGTCCATCGCTCTGGATGATCTGGATGTTATCCCGGTAGCCATAATTTGCTTTTAAGGCGAACATACAGCCAATATTGCCGCTCTGGATAACTTCATCATACAAAGTTGATTCACATTCAGATTTCCATTTTTGCGCCGATTCGGAGTGCCCAGACGTTACTCTTCCCGCATATTCTCCTTTAATCCAGCTATTCATAGTATCTTGACTAATACCCACCATAATGCAATATCTCATTAAAGTAGGTTTGATCCTACAAGTACAACAGATACATGTATAGATATCCCATAATATATTTAATTCTTTTATATTATTAATATCTGCCTTATACTTTCTCTTAATATCCTTAAAGAGTTCTGTAATACCTTGAGATGTACAGATATCAATATTGGGATGTCTATGTATATAATCATTAGCTATTTCCATAATCCTGGAAGTAATATTATTTATATACTCTCTTTCCTGTTCTTCTTTATCATCTGTATCCAGAGTTATATCAATCTCTGTAACCTGGTATTTCTCTTTCTCTTTACTGTATCCCATTTCTTTTCTGTATATCTCCTTTCTGACTCTTACAAGTCTATTTCTTATGATCCTAACTCTTCTCGCATCTCTTCCAGATGCTCCACGATCCACTTTGCATCTCCCGGATCAGAGAGGATCAGCAGCATTACCCGGAGGCACTCGCGCCGTTGATCTGGCACAGAACATTCGCCGGACGGCAAACAAAAGCGGCATGATCCTAAATCACATCGTGGCGTTATCTGACTCAGTATTCCATTTTGTAAGTTATTTGTTATATCTGTTCTGTTACTCATGCTTCTAATACCTCTCAGACTTCCATTTTGCCGCCTTGCCGCTGTTTTCTCTTCTTCGATGATAATTTCCTTATCCGCAATTCCAAACACTGTTTAAAAGGCAAATAAAAAAAGCCCTGACGAAATGGCACAGACTGTTAAATCTGTCCTATAACGTCAAGGCTCCGTGAGCTGGTTATACTTCCCGGCATCCTTCCGATCCGGGGATCATGTGCAAGATCAAGATGGGGTCCCACTCCCTCGCACATGCGATATATTTAATTAACTGGGTATACAATAACAGATATTTTTTATACTGTCAATAGCATTTTATCAATGGGTTAAATTTGAGCCTTTGATATATGCTAAGGTCTTACTATAACCCCTTATATAATATATATATTATAATTACCTCAGGGGATATAGCCTAGGAATGTAATATATATAATATATATTGTCAATACCTGATTTACAATAATTTTAAATATTATAGCTCTAAAAATCCTATATTTTTGCATACAAAAAGCAGACCGAAACTATATTAAAGTCCGATCTGCCTAACTTTTATGCTATGTTTTCAAAGTGCTTTTCACTACATCCCTGAGTGTATAGAGCCCCCGTCGGCAACTTCAGAATAACTCAACTTTCAGAAAAACGCAAGCAGAAAAATTTAATTTATTTTTCAAAAGGTGCTTGACATTCTATTACAAATCAGTTATACATATGGCAAGGGTTGACCGGCGCAACCTCCCCGAAAACGGCACGCCGGAGAATGTAAGCTCTGCTTTTGGCGGGGCTTTTATTTTGCCCATTTTACAGGGCAAAGGCTCAAAATCGACCCACTGCCCTACGCCAGACAACGAAAAAAAGAGCCGGCGCGATGCCGACCCTTTACAATGCCCAAATGATATGTTATACTTTTCTTTACTGGAGAGCGGTGGCAAGTTCCGCCCTCTCTGGATCCTGTGAGCCGTTAGGCTCTTTTTTTATTCCCTTGTTGGTTTATACTCTTCTTTTCCGGTCTCGATGAAAAGTAAGAAATCATTGATCTTCTTTTCACTCCATCCGGCGGCTCTAAGTCCTTCAATTAATCTTGCAACTTCTGTCATCTGCATTTCTTCCATGTGATCTCCTTTCTCCGCTTGCCCGGTTACTATCATTCGGTTACTACCTCTTGACAGTTATTATTATACATTATTAAACTATGCTTGTCAATATATTATTAAACTATTCTTTATTTAATTTTCCATTATCTTTAATTCCTTGGTAACGCAGTAAAGAACAAATTCCGATAACTTCATGTTTTTGAGCGTGGCTGCCGCTCTCAGCTTTTCTTTAGTTCCTTTGGGTGCCATTACAGTGATACGGTCATAATTATCTTTCTGGTATTGTGCTATATATGACAGCTCTTTTTCCTTTTCTTTAAATGCCATGCTAATTCCCTCTTTCTATAATAAGTATATTCAAATATTATCATATTAAACTATGCTTGTCAATTCTCAAAAGCATACCATAAAGCATCGTTTAAAATTATATTTCAAATTATTAAACTATGCTATTGACTTAATTATTAAACTATGCTACTATATAGCCATAAAGAACAGCAAACAGACCACAGAGAAAAGGAGATACAAACCATGAGAAAATACACAGTAGAAAAAATGAGTGAAACCCGTGAACTTATCACATTCGAGGGCGTGAACAGCAAGAACGAAAAAATCCAGATGGAGCTGACCAGATGCGAGAGCGAAGGAAAAGCCGGTTCCCTTCCGTATCTCTGGAAGAAGGAAAGATACATGGATCGCATTCTGAAAAACTGGTGGTGCCTCAGTACATTCGCAACAGAGGACGCCGGAAACGGGACATGCTGGGGACGGTACAACCCGCAGGAGAAAATCAGCGAAGACGGAAAGCGTCGCGTTATCAATTTCGAGTGGATGTTTGAAGCCACCGAAGAGAACCGCAAAAAGCTTATAGAAGAGGTTGAGCGGTTAGCGTTCGCAGAATAAGCTGAAACGCCCTTGTGGGCGTCCACCGCGGGACGGTCTCCCGGTGCTGATGATGGCAGACCAGAAAGGAAAAAATATGAAAAAAGATTATTTATCAGATATGAGAATCGCCCTTGTCTATATGATTGATCGGACAACACCGGACGATAACAAAAGTAAACTTGTAGTTGAGGCGTTGTTTTCAAACCAGGTACAGGCCGAGGACAATTATAAAATCCAGAACCCGGAGAAAAAACGTTATTTGCTTTCTGTCGATGATTTAGAATCGTTCGAGCGCTTTTATAATGATATCCAGGATCTCAATGAACAGTATGGTGACCATGCAATATACCACCTTGACGAGATCACATTGAATGTGGATCTTGAAAACAAGTTTAGAACAATTTTAGGGATCTGGACAAGCACAGAAATTTAGGCCGTTTGGAGTTCCCCGGGGTTCGACTCCCCGGGACGGCGTTTATTCCCCGGCTCCCAGGGCAAAGGGAAGAAAGAAGTTATATGAATGAAAATGAACAGAGGAGAGAGGAACTTTTAAAACGACTTGACAACCTCGAGCCTTGCCGCGATAACCCTGTGTATCTCGCAGAAATTCGGGCAATACGAAAAGAGCTTGCAGAACTAAACGCTGAAGATTAACCGCCGCAGAGGATGCAAGCCCGGCTCGTTACCGGGCGGCGGTGTTTTCCGGAAAAGAAAAGAGGAATGGACATGATGAATTTTATAGCTGTTATATGTGTATTTGTGGGCGGCTATGGCGTCCGCTGGCTTTGTGAAGTAATGCAGGAGGTAAAATAAGCATGAAAAAGTATGATTTTGATTCTATGGGCGCTCTGTGGGCTGATCAGGCGCGGCAGATCACAGAAAAAGGCGAGTTTGTCGCTCATTCTGGAAACTGGGATTTATGGAGCTATTCCGGCACTGTTTACAGTATTCCGGTTATGGGTTCCGGCTGCGGTGCTTCCGTGTGGTGTCCTTTGTCCGGATTGCGGCGGCATCTGTACCACTTGCGCGCCGTATGCGGTTATACGAGTTTGGTTCCGTCATACTGGCAGAACGTAAACACAGAATTTTTGCGCGGTCTTGGTATCGCGTAGGGGAACATAGGCGGCTTCATGCTGCCTTTTTTTCGTGGCTGGGTGATGGCTTTCACAAGTGCATAGCATAGCAAACAATGGCGTATTATGCGCTCCTCTGGGTGTTGTGCGAATCTCTCCGGCATCTTGACAGGCTATGTATAATTATGGTATGGTTGACTATAAATAAGCCTTTATATGCCGTTCTGCGGCGTTGTTGTTGGTATGGCTATATTCTTATGATTACAATTATAAAAACGCTATTCCGGCGCGGTCTGTCGGTCTCGTGTTGATGTCTTAGCAGCTCCACAGATCCACCAATGGACATAACATCAATATATACATTTTTTACTACAATTCAGTTTTTTCACAACTTTTGAAGAGTTTCTGTTCCATTTTCCCGGCACCTACCAAAATTCAAAAAAATTCCATTTTCCATTCTGGCCTTTTCATGTCAAGAATCGGTACCCCGGGGGGTATCATTTTCAAACACCTGGACCCGGGTTTTTCGAAAAAAAGTTTTTTTTACGCAGCATACGTCTCCCGGATCCGGCGCAGCGTGTCTGGAGTTGACTGTGCATAGTATGCCGCTGTAACCGCCGGGTTAGCATGGCCAAGAACTTCCTGTATAATTCCAATATCGACACCCTTATTCTTCAGATTCATGCCTAATGTCTTGCGAAGCTTGTGTGGATATACCCGGCATTTCACACCAGAAATCTTTGCAACGCGTTTCAGCGCCGACCGGATTCCGGTTTTCTTCAGCGCATTGTGGCTTCCTCTATTCGATACAAAAAGGAATGGGCTCTGATCCGATCTGGTATCCAGATACTTTTTCAAATAATGGCGTGCATCCATGTCCAGATAGATTGTACGGTACCGGTCACCCTTTTCGCCCTGAATCATGATGTCGCCGGTCTGCCAGTCAACCATATCCCGTGTAATCCCCTCAATCTCTCCAACTCTGGCTCCGGTAGATCTAAGGACCTCAATAATCGCCCGTTCCCGTTCTGTTGTGCAGGCATCTTTAAGTTTTGCCATCTCATCCTGGCGGAAATAATCGATAGGCTTCTTTGCAGTTTTCCTCTTTTCCACGGATTCCACCGGATTATCTACCCGGAATTTATCTTTTCGCATCCATGAGAAAAAGGCGGACAGATACAGTCGTTCATTGTTGATCGTTGTGTTCTGGTTCTTCTTGCCATTAACGCTTATATTCTTCCGTTCGTACCACTGAAGATAATTGTAAACATCCAGTTCGTCGATCTGGGTCAAAACCTTTCCGGTCAGTGTCACAAGCCTGTATACTGCATTCAGGTAGTTTTCTTTGGTGCGTTCTTTCAGCGCTCGTTTCTTATACTTGAATGCTTCTACGATCATTCGATTCTGTTCATCCACACTGTCCCTCAATTCGGCCGGCAAAGTTGTAATATCTTCCACGTTGACACCAGATAATTCCTTTGTCAGCACCTGTTCCAATACATTCATCTCATCAGAACTGATATGATTTTTCATCGCCAATAAAATACGATCTCGCAACTTTGTTTTTGCTGTCTGTCCGTTCATAATAATATCCCCCTTCTAATTTCTTTCGAATGTATGTTCGTTCGAAAGGTTTTTTATATGCCGGGTGTTACCCCGGCACAAAATCATTACAACACTCTATTTTCTTTTATTTCGCGCTTATATTAGTCCCTTCATAAGCATGATGTGAAGCACTCCAACTTTTTGGTCTATAATCCGCAATCATAGCTTCATATTCACCCTCACGTTTTCTATGCAGAAGGTTCTCAAGCGCCTTTTTCTCGGTCTTTGATCTTGATCTTCTCACGCCCCTACTCCTTTCTTAAGTGCGCACATCGTACACAATCCTTTAGCACCCTGATCCTCTACGATATCGGCCAGCGGGCTCCGCCAGCATTTCACACCACACTCGGGACACTGTGCAAGCATCCACCCCCGCCTGCCTTGTGGGATGTTGGAATAAAGTGGCATGCAGTAGTAGCCTCCTCGATCAGTAGCCTTTCTCGGCTTTATCTTTACTTCCATCCCGTTCTCCTTTCTCAAATTTCAGTTTAGGTAATATCTTTCAAGTCTAAATAAATACAACCATCCATTTCGTAGCAGCCGGCATCCCAATCTAACGTAAACTCTTCCCAATCATCAATATATCTGCCGATAACGCTATCCTGTTCGATCAAGAAAAACAGATCCTTATTCTTTCCTGGATCAGCCAGCCCACAAAAGACATACTTTCCTTCCTCTGCCTCACTCTTGCGCACGTACGCGATTTCACCGTCCATAAGCTCATAAATGTTTTTCCAAAGTTCGTGGTCCTTTCCTTGGATAGCACATCTGTCGAGCATTCCTTTTGTTCTAAGGATTACTTTTTCCATTCTCTGTCACTCCAATCTTAACTTTCAGTTTTCCATATCAAGCTCTTCGCAAATTTCCTCGTAATACCTCTTTTCATCCGCAAAATGGTCGTACACCATTTCCTCTACCATCATTTTGGCATCATGTTCACACATTTCCTTGCCGGTCAGCAAGTCCCAGTATGTATCGAGCACATTCGATGTTGTAAACCAATCTCCCTCTGAATCTCTAAACAACGCCACTATGACTTTGGGATCATCTCCATGATGTCCGAACACAAGCGTGTGAACCACTGCGCCGGATGGTTCTTTGTTCTCTACCCACTTTTTCATAGCATCCTCCAAATCTTAATTTTCATCTTCTAATGCTGAATTAAATGAATCACTCAAATCTTTAAAACATTCTTTACACAATCGAATGCGATGACGTGATATGCCAAGTTCTCCACTCACAAAGTAATCCTTATTTCCACAATTTTCACAGCAATCTACTTTATTTATCTGGATTTTAATTTCCTTAACATCGTATACTCTGCTCAGCGATACTTTCCGTATTGCTCCATCCTTTTGAACTATTGCATAGTCACCGCTCCAAAAACCAGTTCCGATTTGCAATAATTCATAAGTATCAGTATTTGATTTACATTTACTGCAATCATCAACCACATTGTACATTCTCTGAATATCCACACAAGCAGAACAGGTTGAGTAATCCGGTTTCACCTTACAAATTTTCATACTTTACTTTTCCTTATGCACCTCATAAAAATCTTAGTCTAATATATCATCAAGGGTTTTTAGCCCTATCTGCATCTTATTCCAATGCGCCAAGGCAAGATACTGCGATTTAAAATCGAGACATCCGCCTCGTCCGCAATTAGGGCAGAAAGCGCTCCATTCTTGTCCCTTTGTTACTTTGAGTTGCGGCATCCCGTAATATACGCTATCTGCTGCTGTCGGCTCATGGTCTATGCACACGCACGTTTCTATATGATCTACCTTCATTTGCCATCACCTACCAACTTCCCTCCTATAGTCCTAATGTAGGTCTTTCAAGCGCACTCAGTCTCTGCATAAGCTCATTCCAGTTCGGGATGATGTCCGTTGCATCAACATGATAATGCTTGATTTTGTACAGCTGCGCTACTTCCTCTTCGACGCAGCATCCTGGGAAATATCCATATGTACTCACACCGATGTATACATCTGCCGTGCTCAGCATCTCCAGTGATTTTCCCAGATACCACACAGCGTTGGTCTTTGCTCCTTCCGGCGGTTCCTCCGCAATCCACGTATCAATCAGTTCCAACTCCTCACCCTCATATGCTTCAGCGATTCTCTTCATTTTTGCGAAGCTCTCGCGGATCTCTTCCTCTGTTCTTCCTCTCATCGGTACGCTTGCAAATAATTTTTTCATATGGCTTCTCCTGTTTTTGATTAAAGGACAAACATTTCGTCCCTCTCATATGGTTCTTCCGAATAATGTTCGCATTTATTTGCCCTGCTATAATGCACATCCTGCCCGCGCTGGACATGCCACATTCGGCCGTCTCGTTCTTCGTTGTATGAATAATGGCATGTAACCATAAACCCTCGCACGGCATCGCAATTTACGCAATCGGTACATTTTTTATCCTTCATATTTGTCCCCATCCTTTGAGATAAGCCAAGCATGTTCCTCCTCCTTAATGCCTAAAGCATATGCAAAGTTGTGTCTGCTTGTCCCACCGTAATGTGGAAGGAACAGTCTTTCGACTATTTCTGATGTACTGAATCGTAATTTAGACTCTTCGCAATAATAATCCTTAAGGTCTACATCACAATCATCTAAAATACGATTAAATACCGCAACCACTTCATCGATCAATGCAATGGCTCCATTATAGATATCGGCATAGCCATTTATCTCAACCGAATGCTGTCCTTCATCTATCCAAGCACCGCAATCTGGGCATTTCCCATCAATAGGTTGTGATGCTTTGTACACAGTTTTGATCTTTGAATTTTCCTTGACTCCGCAATATGGGCAGTGTAAATAGCTCATACTTTCAACCTCCCAAATATCTTCCCGACTTTAATGTCGGAAACATCAAATGCTGTAATTTATAAAGATGGTTTGCATTTATCAGACCATCTTTTATCTGGATATTTCGAAATGAATTTCTCGCACTCATCCCAATTTTTTATATATCGGAAGAAATACTTTCCACAATCTGGACACTTTCTCTGAATCTCCAGGAATCTAATATCATTGCCATTCGGCCCATGCGTCCAATGCCAACAAACAACTTCACTTTTCTTATGCCTGCAAAATAATTTTTTCAAGTAACTCATACATTGATTCTCCAATCCAGTTTCTGCCCGCACTCCCAGCAAAATGTAATCTTTTCTTTCGGTGTAGATCCATCAGCGTTAAAAAATTCCGTCTTTGCCTGATCGGCTCCGCAGGCCGGGCACAACCACGGCGTTCCATATGCTTGAGGCTGATACAGAATCTTTTGTGGCTTTTCGTCCTCGTTAAGATCATTTAATAGCTCGTCAATTATCTCCTGTACTTCTTTTACGTAGATTCCATCGTATTCACCGTAGCTTGCATATTCCTTTTTCAGCCGAGTCAGCTTGTCTTTTACTCTGCTCACTGTGTTCTCCTCCTTATGCGCTCAAGTCGGCTATAATGGACTTAAGCAAATGTTTTTAGCGGCGGAATCATCTTGGCGGGTGGTCCGCCGCTTTTGCTATTTATTCATTTTCTCTTGAGCTAAGCTCCGGCTTCCAATCCTCGCATCTCAGTTCTTCTCCTGCCTTGCTCCAGTCACAGGCGTACTCATACAGGCAGTTATCACAGCGTTCTTTTTTCATGCTCTTTTCTCCATTTCAATATTGATTCATTCGTCCAGTCAATGTGCTGTCCACAAGCCATACAATAACCAGCTTTGTGGTCTATATAGCTATAATGAGCATGGCATGTTGGGCACTCCCACATTTTTATGGGTTGTATTAGATCGGCATAGTCATAATGGATAATAGGTCTTGTTGCTTTACTTTTCCTAATTGCAACGGATATTTCAGTGATTCTTGTATCGTCCTTTTTCTCCCATCTTTCCCAGAATCTTCTTCTCTTCTTATCCTGTTGATCCACATCGATGATTAAGTCAAGTTCTCCCGTGATCTGCGCTACATCGGTAAATTCTTCGATCACTTTAGCTCTCGCCGCTTCTTCTGTCAGCGGTGTAGGATTTTCTCCGCGCAATACCCGCGCCAGCTTCAATGCTGCTTTCCCAAGTTCGTTGCATTCCTCTGCTAACTGCTCATACATTGCAGGCTCTCCGATTGCGTCTACCATGCTAATCTCTGTCATACTGCTTTACCTCCTTCTCCGATTTCTCTATTTCACGGTCAATAGCATGATCCACAATCTTCGCTATTAGGACAATTTCCGCCTTCGTTAAAATCCTATATCCCGTAGCTGTGTGTATGATTTTTCTCAATTCCCGATTGTCTGCTGGCGTGGACATTTCATTTTCATCTGCCATCTACGACTCTCCTTTCTTTGTCGCATCTCTCAAACTCGATAACCCATACCCAAGGATTAGCTTCCCATCCGTATCGGTCAATGTCTGATTTCTTAATAGTGGATTCCCAGATTTCAGCGAATCTTTCTATCGCTGTATGCCGCATTTTTTCTTCCCAACCGACGTTTTTACCATTCTTCCAGTTTGCGCCCTCCGCTTTTGCACCATCCTCTGTAATCTCCTGCAACCGCTCAACTCGAATATCTGTAACCTTCAGCCAGATACGAGCAGCTTCTTTCGGCATGTGAATTGATGGTTTCCATGGCACATAATCACGTTTCACTCCATTTTCGTCAACGTATATATTGAATGGAATTATATCTGTTGCTGCGTAATAATATTTTCCGGCTTCTTCAATCGGTTGTTCATTCCCATCTAATTCATATAAAAACTGCCATGTTTCCCGGACATACAGAATATCTCCCTGATGGCACGGAGGTCTCTTTATTCCGCCGGGATACATAAACCCGATATCTCCGTTTTTTCCAACCGGTCTACCGCTCATACTTTTCGGCAATTTGACAACTCTCCGAGTGCATGTTTTCATCCCATCCAGAATCGCTCGAACCATCTCAGCATTGAATAAAATTGGCAACTCTCTACTCATCTGCATCCTCCTGTTTTTTCAGTGTCTTCAACACATCGTTGAAATCAATTTCATCAAGTATATGCGTGAGCTTTTTCCAGCACTTCTCGCAAAGCATGATGGAAACGTCATTATCGAATGTAATTTTCAGTGCGTTTTGATCTGATCTGATGCTTTTTGAGCAATCCATGCATGATCCATATTTAGATGCTCCATCCAACTTAGCCATTTTTGCAATTTTCATGCTCTTCCTTCCACCTTTCCTCAAAGCGCATCTTTTTAAGCTTGATCTGTTCCCGGTTCGGCACCAGCCTCAATTCTTCAGCGCACTGAACCACATCCGTATATTCCTCGATTAAATGGTCCATCGCAACTTCTTTAAGAACTGGCGTGGGATTTTCCCCACGCTCAATTCTCGCAAGTTTAAGTGCTGCATGTGCCAATTCCGTTGCTTCTTCTGCCAGCTGTTCGAGCATCGCTGCCGCTCCAATTTTCTCAATCATCGCATCTCCTCCAAATTATTTTTCTAAGCTCAAGTAACACATGATCCCACAATCCGGGAACACTTCTGTATTCATATTGCCGCGGCTTGGGTCCAGATCATCAAGATAGACCGGCTTCCCCTTGCTATCTTTCAAGATTGCATATCCTATTTGCCTTTCCAATCTTGCCCGACTCTCAAAAACCGCCGGAAAATCTCTCCGAATCTTATTCCAATAGCCCATGCCTCCTTTTGTGCAACCGATGCAATTATTATTGGGATATCCCATGTCATACATGATCGGTCTCCGGAAAGAAAAGGTTCGTTCAAACAATCCATGAACTTCTTCCTTCGACAAGTTCCGTTCAATTAGTGGGAACTCATGATCAGCCTGAGAATTCGCTTCTATGGTTCTATCTGCTCTATCTCGTTCTTTCAGATCAAATCCCCAGACATACGTCAAATCATATCTTTGATGTTCCAATTCCCATTCTTTTCGTACTCGCTTTTTCAGCCAGTTTGTACATGGTGCAAATCCATTGGGGGCTCTAAATCCCCCAAATACTTTCACACAATCTTCAACGCAGCTATATTCCTTAGATCTCAGAATCTGTATCTCTTGTCCGATTGTCGCCTCACAATCCCGTATAAATCGTATGCTGTCTGGATGTTGATCGGCAATATCTATGTACAGCCACTCATCCACATCACCTGCTAAATATCCAGCCATAAAGCTGCTTACTCCCGCACTGATCCAACACACTTTTTTCTTCGTCATAACACCACGCTACAAATGCTGTATCGTGGATAGGGCTTCACGCTTCCTATGCTACTTCAATATGGCTTTCACAAAATAGTTCCCACTCATATCTCCTTCACGCTACTGTCAGCCCTTTTGTTCTCGCCACTAATCACGCTTGGCGGTCAACCCGGTTTACCGGGCATTCGTTATTCCTTTCTTTTTCCTCTTAATTTCATAGTTAATCACCTAATTTCAAGGCAAACCGTTGACTGGCACAGTTCTCCATTCTCGTCAATAAATGCAACGGCGAGAAAACTGTTCGCATAGCCCGGTGAATCAAATCCTTCCTCTTTGCTTATCTGGAACGGCACCTGCTTAGCAGTCAAAATCTCCGTAAGCTCGTCTTTTATTGAAATATCATCGCCTTTTTCGTCTTCACGGTCCTCAGAATAGTACATTTCTTCATCCAGATAATACTTTTCAATGCATTCTTCGATAAGTTTTTTAATCATAGAATTTCTCCTCGTTTCCCATTTTTACTAAAACTTCTTGTTTCCCTTGATCTTAATTTTTTAGTTGTCACATCTATCTCCTTCATTTGAGAAATTGTTTTTAAATTGTCTATACCGTGCAGTGAGTTCATAAGCATCGCCAAAAGTATGCATGCATGCCGCGTAAAATTTCGGTTCAAATTCTCGGATTGCTTCCAGCTCTGCCTGGATATCCCGTCCAAGCGGACATCCAGCACAGCCCGTGCGCTTTAAATGGTACCGGGTATAACATGCACTATGGGTGATCTGGTACGCTTTTACATACTGCTGTTTGTCTTCATTCGTCAGCCAAAAAAGCGGCCGGTAGGTATCCCATCCGGTTCTATCCTCCTGCCAGTTCTCGGAACGCCGGTCGAAGCAACTTTTGTATGCGGTAGCGCGCGGCCCGCCCTCTGCTTTCCGGACACCAATGATGTCCAGATTGAAGTTTCCTTCGTTCATTACCCGGTCACCGACCTTTTTCTTCGCATATTCGCAGCATTTGCAGGAAAATTGCACGGGCGGTCGCTCCCGGATCAGGAATTCTTTCAGTCCTTTATGGTGCGCGATGCAGAACTGCTCAGATTTTGCGGTGTTGCACCACCATTTTAAGGCCGTCTGGCAGTTCGGATAGTCCTTTACCAGCTGTTCATACGGCTCATCTTCCCACTGAAACCCATGTCGCTGCAGGCGTTCCAGATAATCGGAAACGCGCTTATTGATAAATGGCGTCCCGTATTTTTTTACGGACAGAGGAATCGGCAAAACGGCTCTTTCCCGCTGGATCCGGATACCGTACTGCGCCTCCATGTACGCTAAATGGTCTTTTGTCGCTTGATATTCCAGGCCGGTGTCAAACCATACATAAGTTACCTTGCTTTCTCTGTCGCACCGCCAAATGACGTCCAGCATCACATCACTGTCTGACCCACCTGAGATCTTACAGGCGACGCGCTCATACAATGGGTCATTCACGACCGTCCATGTTTTTGTAAACATCTTTAAAACTGCAAGATTCTGTGGGCAGTCCTTCAGTAATTCTTCGAGTGTATTGGCTTTTTTCCTTTCCATCATGTACTTTCCTCAATCTCAAATCGAATTTCGTTTGAGTTGAGGTAAAGCCATGCTTCGTGAGTGTCTTTTTACATCGCTGTCACATATTTTTTTGATTCAGCAGCAGCAACGATCCATGCTCTGAATCATCGCGACAACCTTTACTAATTAAAGGTATTTATATGTACACAATGGTTTGTTTTATCCAATCGTCAGGACGGCAGTTCCAAGTTTCTCGATGCCGTCCACCCCAAAATTTCGAAGTTTCTTTCCTTTTTCGTCCTGATAATCCTCCATGTACATGTCGATCCATTCATCAACATTTTTATCACACGAAGGTGGCAGAACAGCATATTTTTCTGCTGTTTTATAAGATCCATTTTCAGCAGTAAAATGAATTTTTGCCTTATATACCGAAAGATTAATCGGCATATACAAAAAGTTCATTGGATGTGCTGAGGCCAGAAGATTTTTTACTCCTCCTGGAGCATATGTCTCAGTCAGCATATCTACATTTCTAAAAAATTTGTTTGGGTGCATATAATGCCTCCATTTCTTAGTTTGCTTAATTGTTCTTTAGTCCCACAATAATACATTGTCGGTTTCTCTCACTATTTCGAACTCATCCATATTCCAAGGCTTGTATACCATTCTTCTCACGTCTGATTCGGAAGATAGTCTCATATTGCCATATCTTTTGCGGCTAACGTATTCATCCAGATCTTTTGTGCACTTCGGGCATAATCCGCCATATTCTCCATAATCCCAAGGCCGTATTCTAATTGGCGCCCCGCAGCAATCACACATATTCTTTTGATCGCCATAATCAAGAATATATCGTTTAAGGTTTCGATCATCGGCACTACCAGTTAAAACGACTTCATCATATAGCTCTGACAAGTCTGAATTTTTTTCGTGAGAATTCATTGACACTACAATGCTGTTTAGATTCAATCCCAACCATATGGGACGTTCAAAATCGCTATTTGCCGTCAGATCATGTATCATTATTTGCCCCTCGTAAGAAATGTTTTGATGATCTGGAAAAATCCCTTTGCGGGCTTGATATCAGCATCAGCCTTTTTGATGATATTAGAAATACTTCTATCTTCGACCTCGTAATGAGCATCCAGATATTCTCTTAATTCCTTGATATCCTTCGGAGTGTTGATTGTTCTTACGATATGTCTGCCCATTTTCTCAGTCTGGTTGATCATCTTGTCCAGGGTCAGATCACAATACTCGTCCACCCAATCTCCGAGGTAATAGAACCGATCCACGCATACCTTCTGTTTCCTGTCCTGGAATGTTCCAAACAGGATCGGGTCCTTATCCTTCTTCTCGGCAGCAATTTTGCGTTCCTCCTTGCCGGTATAATCGGTAAACACGATATACATCTGATCAAAAAGATCCTTTGTCTTAGCGATAACATCCACAATCTCATCCGGGATTTCACGCTCATATCGTTCCAGCTCAATAATCTTTACCGGACGGTCGCTTATGTTGCTACGTTCTGTCACCGAATCAATATAGAAGTCGATATCATCCTTATAGATGAAAGTCGTGATTCCCATTCCTACAAGCGCCTGTTCCTTCTCGATGGATTCCATACAGAAAAGAATTTTTCTCAGTCCCCTAATCTGCCCGGTAGTTTTATATTTGTTTGCCAGCTCAATGCAGTTTTCGTAAATTTTCCGAAGATCCGCTGAAGTGACTGTATGTTTCTTGTTTTTGATCTGATCAAAATAATACTGCGGGGTCATCACATCACGTTCACTGCTTTCATTCTGCCTTAATTCGTCCATCTCACTTATCCTCCCGTTTAACGGTTATTTCTTTGTCGATTTTCAATGGATCTCCATCAAAATTCCAGAGCTGAATTTCCTTGCAAACAGCGCCGCATTTCTGGCACTGAGAAAACTCGCTCCATACCTGATCAATCTGGTATCCATCCTTGATAAACTTGGTATTCACCTCGTTTTCAGAAATCCGATGAATAATGATGCTGCCGCATTTGCCGCAAGTCATCATTCTGAAATGCCCACGACCGTACCGGACGATGTTATATGCCGCCCGGATCCTGCTTTTCAAATCATTGGTCCTCATATCCTGCTCCTTTCGCTTAATTTACCGCCCACTTCGCAGCATACAAAACAGTAACTCTGCCATAGGTCTCTTTCTTGGTCCTGTCGTACACGCAATCGGGGTTGCAAGCTTCCATTCAGTTGAAGCATCTAATGGTGTGAAATTTTCTACCTCGTCGAATGAAACATGGATCAATTTAACATTTTTCATATGCCCAACATCATCTCCATCTCATTGCATCGTAGATAAACGGCAGCCACAAAATCCACATAATATCATCGACTATTCTGGGCTGTACCTCACCATACCAAATAAGCTCTAACGCACTCCAAACAAGAGCGATTGCGATCCACACAATAAGTGCTTTTATCACCTGTGTTTTAATCACTATGTTCACCTCCAGCACTCTGCATTTGATAGTGGATTCCATACTCTTTATAAACTTCATCGGCATATGCTCGGATATCCATTTTCTCATTAACTAAAATTCCGTTTATCTCGCCAAGAACAGCATCTGAGAACTGAATCAGCTTCGATCTCTTATCACTTCCAGCATCTACCGGAGTCCAGTGAAATTTCTCACAGAGGACCTTGACTGAGGATGCCAGAAGTAAACACATGATTTTCTCCATCCGCTCACATTCCGACGGTCCGCTCAGCAACTCCTCTCGGGTTTCCCATTCTTTCTGAATATGCTCATCGATTTCGGCAGCAATTTCTTTTTTCAGCTCTTCTTTCTTATCTGCCACTGCCTGCCGTTTAATTGCCTCGATCTGATCCAATGTGTACTGATAAGTTACCGGCTTACCATGCATTTTCTCAAGCCTGCGTCGTTCTGCTCTGGTAAGAGTGATTACTTCTCCCTCTGCATTTCTAAGCATGTTTCCTCCCTTCCTTGTAAATCCGTTCTATTTCTTCTAATGTCACATCCACAAACAGATGTTTAACAAGTGCTGTCTCGTGGTATTTCTGCAGTGGTATCTTGATGTCTTCCACGAGCTTATCCCACCACTCAGCATCGTTAACCGGATCGCAATGTGTCTTGAAAAAATTCCATGCATCAACAAAAATGTCCTGATACATCAGTGGCTGCAATGGAGTCATATCCTCTTTGATTCTCTGGATTTCTCCGGAGACTGCCAAAGTAAACACACGCCCCATCACGCCAATCTGATGTTTTGCTGTCATTGCTTCAATAGTCTTTTCGTCAACCTTATCCCAGTTTTTCAAGCAGCGCATCCCGTCCGTATATACTTGCCAGTAGATTCTAAGTATTTCTTCTTTCATATCCATTCGCCCTCATGTTGCATAGGCATTCAAAGCATGTATCATTTCCGAATCTGCCATCGTAGTTTACACATGTTTTACACGATTTTCCTTCAGCAGCCATAAAGAGTCTTCTCAACCACTCATGTATTTCGAATGGCACGATCTATCTCCTCCTAAGCAAATTTTAACTGTCCAGCATTTTCTTCCTTAATTGTCATATTCGGCATCCTTTGCATCTTGCACATTTCTGGAAGATTTGCCTTGACAAGCGCCGCCGGAAGTGGAGGACAAACAGCGTTTCCGCATCTTCTCACCTGCTCACTCCGCGGATATGTCTTACCCGTATAATCGTGATCGATTATGTAGTCCCTTGGGAATCCCTGGCATCCATATAACTCTTTCGGTTCCAGCATGCGCAAACCGATATCAACGATCTGATATTCTGTGCCGTATATCGTCACAAGCCCGAAACGGTCCTGCGCCGTTATGGTATCAAGGGGATCCTCAATGCTCTGACCGGTTCCGGACCCATAGTATTTCGTTAGGAATGCCCTAACTTCTCCGAAGTGTCCATCTCCGGCGGTAATTGTATGCAAAGGTTCCCTCATGTCCTGCCCGGTTCCACTCTTGTAAAACTTGCTGATAAAAGCGGCAACCAAACCGTATCGGTTTGATCCGTCAAGGGTCATAATTGGTCCCTTTATTCCTTGTCCCCTCACTTCATCCTTCGTAGTCTCTGAATGATACTGAATCAAGATAGGCATCTGCTCTGAATTTCCAATGACAAAAGGATCTGGATTGTCAAGAATAAACTTTTTCACGCCTCTTCCGATTCGATCCATCGTTTTCTTCGCCAGAGGTCTCACCGCTCGGATACCGTACTTCTCTTTGATTTCCTCCGATGTATCGAAGATAGACGGACACGGAAGCGAAAAGTCCAACTGTGTATATGCTCCAACATACGGCTTAAGCAATCCCTGTTTCACTTCCGCGCTGTCAGCCGGTCCGTGTGTAGGTTCTGGCCATACAATCGGCTTACCATCACATCTCGCGATCATGAAGAAACGCTTTCTCATTGTCGGTGCTCCGTAGTCTGCTGCCACAAGTTCTCGGAATTCAACATTGTACCCGAGATCAGTGAGCTGCTGCACAAACTTCTGGAATGTCGCTCCTTGTTTCGCTTTAATCGGATGATGTCCCCGGTTAAGCGGTCCCCATGTTTTAAATTCTTCGACGTTTTCCAGCATGATCACCCGCGGTCTCACCAATCCAGCCCAACGGCAGGCAACCCATGCAAGTCCACGGATGTTCTTGTCTTTCGGTTTTCCACCTTTGGCCTTGGAGAAGTGCTTACAGTCCGGCGAGAACCATGCCAGCCCTACAGAGTGTCCTTTACATGCCGCTACCGGATCTACCTGCCACACATCTTCGCAATAATGCTCTGCATACGGATGATTTGCTTTGTGCATACGGATTGCTTCCGGATCATGGTTGATAGCGATATCCGGTGAAACACCTGTTGCAATCTCTATTCCCGTTGACGCTCCCCCGCCGCCTGCGAAATTATCGACTATTAATTCTCCGTTAATCATTTGCCCTCCATAAAATCAAAAATCGTCATTTGTTTCATGCAGGGTTGTCCATTAAAAAATCTTCGATGCTCATCTGACCAACCGGGCAATCCATAATTCCATGGTTCAAGGCTTCTTCGACATTCCCTTTCATCTGCTTGAAATATGACTCTTTCAGCTCACTGGATATCGCTCTTCTCCCTAATGTCAACGCTACATAGGCGGTACTCCCGATTCCGCCAAACGGATCAAAAACGATGTCATTTGGGTTCGTCCAAAGTTCAATGCAACGCTGAATAACTTCTAACTGTAAGGGACAAATATGCCGCTCATCCTTGTCATCACGGGCTGATTTTTTCTGCAACGTATCCGACTGTCGAATGTCCATCCACACCGGACTGGCGTAGTTCTGCCATACATCGACCGGAAATGTTTCATGCGTATGTTCCACCCTCTCCGGATTATCTCCTGGCTTACGCATCGTTACGATGTAGTCTGGAATGCCCTGACGATTCATCGTACTGTCCTTGCGGATCTGCTTATGCAATAACCCTAATGCCTTTGTTCTCTGCATCTCCGTGACCGGATTCTTCCAGATAGTCACCTTCGAATGGTAGATAAAGCCACAGTCCTCAAACATCTGTCTGATAATTGATGGAAAATCTTTAAGACCAATCACTCCATCCCGCTCTTTCATCAACGGTAAATCCATACAATGAAAACTCAACAATCTTCCAGGCATTGTGATTCTATAGAGCTCTTTTGCGAGAAAAACGAAATGTTCATAAAATTCATCATCGCCTTTACTATTCCCCATATCCCGATCACTATTTGAATATGTATACAGACTTGCAAACGGCGGACTGAACAGCGTATAATGAATGCTATTATCTGGTATTTCTTTTGTGATCTCGCATGAATCTCCGTTATAAATAGCATATTTATTTTTGATTACTTGATCTAAAACATTCATGTTGCAAACTCCTTCCATGCCGGTAAATGCATTTCCACATTCGGCTCATACGGCGTACTGATTCGACAGGTATTTTTTAATTCTTTCTTTGTGATTTCTTTTGTCAATTCAGTCATTTCTCCCTGCATTTTCAAGAAATCTTTCTGTTTTCTTTCGATGTTTTCTCTAACACATCCTTCTTTTGCAGAAATGATGATATAGACATTTACACGCTCTTTTTGTCCAAACCTCCAGCACCTGCGAAGTGCTTGATAATACTGTTCATAACTATCTGAAAGTCCAGTAAAAATCATGTTATGGCAATTCTGCCAGTTCATTCCAAATCCGGCAATTTTAGGCTTTGTAACAAGGCACTTGATTTCGTTTTTGCTGAACTTTAACATTGATTCTGACTTATGTGTATCTTTGTCACTTCCCTGAACTTCAACACTCCCATTTATCAGCTCATGGAGCTTATGGCTTTCATCATTTAAATCACACCAAACAAGCCATTGTTCGTCCGAATCATTGACAAGTTCCGCTGCTTTTTCGCACCTTAATTGCAGACTATCTTTTCTTGCCTGCCTGCGTTCTGTGAGCGTTAAAACATTGTTGATTGGGACATCTCCATCAACCACCATTTCGTTAATGTTCAACTTTGGAAGATCGTATCCATCCACCTTATATCCAATGTTTTTAGGGTTATCGACAAATACACTAAAGGTTGCCAGCCACTGCCAAAAGACACTTTCCGCATGTCCTTTTAATCTCCATTTTGACGTTTCACCGCCATCATGGACAAAGAACATTGCAAGCATCTCAGCTCTGGTCATCACACCACAGAATTCCGAATGATTCCCCAATTCCATATAATCATTTGGAGCCGGTGTTGCAGTACATGCAAGTTTATATGGAACCTCATGGAAATTCTGAATGATCGATGTTCTCACTTTTCCGCTATATGATTTCAGAATGCTGCTTTCATCGAGAATAATCCCAGCAAATTCTTTTGCGACAAAATGATCTAATTTCTCATAGTTAGTAATATTTATTCCGTCAATACAATCATTCTGCTTTTCGACTACTTTTGCGATATAACCAAATTTTTCAGCTTCTCTTTTTGTCTGATCCGCTACCGCCAACGGAGCAAGAATAAGGATCTTTCCATGTGTATGTTTATGGACCTGGTAAGCCCATGACAGCTGCATCGGTGTTTTCCCGAGTCCACAATCTGCGAATATACATGCCTTGCCCTTTTTCAATGCCCATCTGACGATGTCTTTCTGAAAGTCATACAGCATCGGATTCAGCATACTTTTGTCAATGTCAAATCCACTACTTTCAAGCACAAATCTCTTATTTGCTAAAAATTCTTTGTATGTCATGTTGTCAGGAGCCTGACATGTCGTTACCCCGGCCGGAGGCTCGGCTCCTTTCATCACTTTAGAATGGGATCTCCGACTGATCAGCATCAGAAAATCCCTTGTTGTCTCGGTTCCACCCGTAGATCTTATTTTCTGCCGGGAAATTTTTTAGTCGTTTTGTTTCCGGCTCATAATAGAGCTGTATGAACTCGTCCTGTGTACCGCCGTCGCGATCCTTGGCGATCTCTATGACGTTTGTAGCGTTATAGATGGGATTCTCTTCCTTCCAACCAAAAGTCAGCTTGGAAAGCCGTTTAAAGTCACTGTTCACGCGATGAATAATAAACGCATTATCCACAGCGTTCGCCAGATCCGCAGTTCCCGAAATATCATCAAGCCTAAGAAATCCCAGAGACTTTCGCGGATGCGCTACAAACAGGATGTGCACGTTATATTTCTTTGCAAGCCTTTGGAGCTCCATCACAAACGCTGTCTGAGCATCGTATTTGGACTCTGCGAGGCTTGTAATATTGAAAGCCATTAAATTATCCAGAATGAGCAAATCAAGCTTCTCTGCCTCGATTAAGCGTTCAAATTGTTCTCCGATTGCCTTGAAGTCATTTCCATACTCGTTGTTGTAAAGCCAGAAGTTCTTTCCGAGCCATTCTGCGATGCGCTCTTGATACTGCCGTCGGACATTGTAGTAGCCCTCAAACTGAGTCGGCTCTGTGTATCCGCGACCGGCTGCCTGCAAATTCATCCATCGCATGAAATTTTTTGGTGCAAGCTCCCCGGAAAAAACAGCAATTCGGTTTCCGGCATCAATCCCATCGAGAATTATCTCTGATATTACAGAACTTTTCCCTGCGGCTCTCAGCCCGGACATGACTGAAACATATGATTTTTTCAGTCCACGCAGTTTCATGTCGATGCCGGTGATGCCAGTCTTTACGAATCGTTCATCTGGCGTTGGAAGATCCAGAATGTTCCGCGCCGTGTAGAATACCGGCTTCCCTTCTTCCGGCTGTATTGCCTTTGAAACAGGCTGTATTTTAACTGGCTGTCTGGAATAGATCCGCTGTTCGTAATCCTGCTGCCGTTTCTCATAGGCATCCGGCTCAAAGAGAAGCCGCACATCATGCCATGTCTTATCCGAGCATGAATTGTGAAAACAATGAAATCCGATAGCACCGGACCGGCTCTGGAAGATACATGCGTCCTTGCCAGTATGCGTCCCATTGAACGGGCACTGATCAAGAACGTATTTGGTTCCGTCGCTGTATCCGGATTTGCGATATCCAAGCCCGAATTTAATCAGCCATTCCTCAAGATCGAACTCTTGCGGGTTGTACCGGTTGTATTTTTGCGGCTTCTCAGGCGCTGGAAGGAGCTGTGCGAGCTTTTCTAAGTAAACCTTGTCAGTTGGCTGGCTACTGCCTTCGGAAAGCATACAGCTCATTCTGTGAGGTCTTTCTGGCGTATTACTCCCCTTCCGCGCCATAGTGCCGTAGAGCTTACAGATTCGTGCCGGATTGTAATTCGCCGTATCAATTGCCACATCGTCAGTGCTGAAAAACATATCAAGAACTTTTAAGCACTTCTTAATCAGTTCCTCATTCTCTTTGTTATTCTTAAGCCGGATCCGGTACAGAAAATGGATTCCGTTACCGCTCATCGCCGTTACCGGTTCATTGAATCCAAGATTCTTCATGAAGGCATAGACACGGTTCCCTGTCTCCTTAGCCTGTTGCACCTGTTCATCCGAGCTTGAAACACCGGCGGATCTCCGCGGATCTGCATCAACGAACAGGAATTCATATCCGTCTATGTCTGTATCACTGGTGGTAGGCTTGGCATTCGTGATAAAACGGTCTCTCTGCCCCCTGGAGTAGCAACTGTCATTGATGTGGTTCAATGTTATGTAAATGTTTCCAGAAGCCGGATTCAAGGCTCTCAAAGCCTTAAAAGCGGTATCTGCGCTACGGAAGTAGCCGCTGTGAATCTTTCGGTCTGATTCATGACATCTGATCTCGAACAGTTCATTGTCCGGCTTCATGATGTTTATCGCTTTGCGAATTTCGTCCGGTTCAAATACCTTTACTGCCACTGTCCGTTACCTCCGCCATTATCCGGGAGTTCTTTGGGCTTGTCATTGTATTTGCCTTCCAGCACTTTCGGGAAATTATTTGGCCGAGCAAACCATTCTAAATCAATCATCCAGCTTCTGCTGTTCCCACCCTGCAAAAATGCGCTGCCCCGTACATTGTCTATAGCTTTAAGAACATCATCAATGCCATACTCAGCAACTCTGGCCGCAAGCATCTTGTAACGAGTAGAGCTTTTTGACATTTTCTGAACCGGATTTATCCCCAATCCATTCCAGGCTTCAATGGCTCGTTGGACATTTGTCCGACATAGAATATCTTTAGATATTCTTTTATCTTTCTCTATCTCTAACTCTTTCTCTTTCTCTATGTCACCAAAACGTAACTGCCCCGTCACATCTCCGTCACATTGTGACGTTTTTTTCTCTCTCATCCGTCTCATACGGACAGCACTTTCAGACTCAGATCCTGTCATTTTTTCAGCATTTGCAAGGTAAAACTCGTCATCATTAACGACTTCAAGCAATCCTTTCTGCTGTAAGAATGTCAGTGTCATGCGGACATTGTCTGGGTCCTCTTCAAGGTCTAATGCAAGTTCATCCGCAAAGTTGTCTTCGATCCCTTCGAAGTACAATTTATTGTCCTGCTGGATGGCTTTTATCAGCATTTTGAGATAAATAATTGTGAATGTATCTCCGCCAGCAATTCTTCTCAGCTTCTTAATGGCCTTATCACGGAAGAAGTCATCTCCGAGCTTCAGCCAGAAATACCTTTTTCCCGTATGATCTCCCCCTTCCTGTATTGTTGGCACACATATGGCTTGTCCTTAAAATCTGTTCTCATGATCCGCTTTTTAAACAGGCACACAGGCTTTTGTTTCTGTGTTGTCGGCGAGTATACCCAAATCAGATTTTCACAATGTTCACAGTCTGCCTTATCGCGCCGGTACCCCAATGTCACATGAATATATCTGTAAAGCGAAATATACTCATACATCCCGGTCCCATGGTCAATGGACTCGTAGATTTCCTTAATCTGCTTGCCTTCATTCAGCTGCCGGATAATTTCATCCTTGAGTTCGCTGAACATGCTAATTCTCTTTCTTCCCATCTTCCATCGCCCCTAAAAGCTCCAAGATCTCCCTTCCGGTTTCTTCCGGCCGGCAGAAAAGGAAACGCACGTCATACTCTTCCTGCATGGTTCTCATCGCTTTTGCAAGTGTTGACCCTTTGGTCGCATTGGGGCTTACAGGAACCTGTTTTCGGCTTCCATCTGCCCCTCTAATCCATTTTTTCATCTTCGCGCGGGGATTTTCCCATCTATCGAGGTCAGCAAGCGTAGAAACGCCGTCTGCGTTCTCAACGAGAACATAAAGTTTGATCTGATTTCTCTGTGCAAGAATCACCTCGTCGCGAAATCGATCATGTTGCTGACCGCAAATATTCCCGATGATTTCCGCAATATCTCTTTTAGTGTCCACAGAAACCTTGTACGATCCAAGCAGATCCAGTTTTTTGACATCGATACCGCGATGTTTTTTCCGGTTCAACACATCCTCAACTTTTTCATCGACAAGCACATAATCACCGACCGGCAACGGAACTACATTGAGTTCCGCGCCAAGTCTCTCCATGCACGCATGTTTGAGATCATGCTTTTTTTTCTGCTGTCCCGTATCAACTAAGATCTTCATGTCTGATCACCGCCTTACTTAATTGAACGGGAGTCCTGCGTCTCCCCCCCCATCTGGAATATTCATAAATCCGTCACCAGACACTGATCCTGCGACCTGCTGGTTGTTGCCTGTACCGCCATTTCCCGCGCTCTGACTCTTGCTGTCTGCAAATTCCTGATCTTCTACAATCACATCCGTCGTGTAGACCTTATTGCCGTCTTTGTTGACATAGGAACCGGTCTGGATTCTTCCAGAAATCAGTACACGCATGCCCTGATGAAAATATTTTTCGGCGAACTCACCTGCTTTTCTGAAAGCAATGCAGGTAATGAAATCGGTTTCCTTCTGTTCACCGTCTTTTTTCTTAGTGCCTCTTCTGTCGACCGCAAGTGTATATCTCGCAATAGCTGTCGGTTCCTCTCCCTGTGAATAACGCACTTCCGGATCGCGCACTAAGCGGCCCATTAAAATAACTTTGTTCAACTTCCTATCCTCCTGTTTTTGTTTCTAAAATGGATCTTTGCACAATTCGATTGACAGCCCAGATGCCGCACAATCGACATTTACTCCGAATCCTGTAATCTTCTCCATTGACTCAACAAAACGTTCCCGTGAGCTTGAAGAATGTCCTAAATGACACATTATTACATTCCTTAATTCCGGCGTTTTATTCGCCGAAATAATGTCCATGCATGTATCAAGTGAAGCATGGCCTCTCATCACATGTTCATAGTTTGGGATCTCCGGATTAAGACTGTTTTTGTCATAATTGGCTTCCACTAAAAAATGGTTGATTCCCATATTTTTGAAGTTATAACGAATGTACGAAAAATCAGTTGCAAAGAGCATTTTCCCCATTGAATCGTGCATGATCAAGTATGCATAACATGGTGTATCTTCATGTGGCACATAAAACGGAATTACTTTAAATCCGCCAATTTTTTTAGCTTTCTTTTCCGTCAAAGAATACAATCTTTCATGCCAATCTTTTTCGATATTTGCCGCCGTTTCCGCATTCGTATATACAGTGATTCCTGCCTTTAAAAACTCTTTTACATGCCCGGCATGATCCTTATGAATATGGCTGATTAAGCACCCGACAACATTCGAGATTTTCCATCCGATCGCCTCTTTTACGGCAAGTAATGGCATTCCACATTCCAACAGCAAAATCTCATCTTTTTCAACCAGCGCATAAGCATTTCCTTTGCTGCCGGATCCGATACACTTAAGCTCCATATTATTCACTCATCCAGGATTCATCGGTAGACTGTTTTTTATCATCTTTTATAGCATTTGAATTATCAGCAATCATAGTTCCCGTATTCCCGACTTCGACAACTTCATCTTCGATCTGGAACTCTTCTGAATTTGCATTCTGTTCGATCTCTTCTGTTACCTGCTGATAAACCACATCATCAAGCGTTCTGTACTCTTGGGCAGCCACAGGGTTTCCAAAGTCCTTCGGGATTGATTTCATGATGTTGTTTCTCATTTTTCTGATGATCATAGATTCTCTTGACTGCGGTTCTGTCCAGGCTGGGGAAATATACGGCTGAAGCTCCGGATCATCAAGGATGTCATCTAAAGATGCATGTACTTTGGCTTTCGCAAGTAATTCCTGCTTTTTCTCGATAATTTTTTTCTTCTGCGCATCTGTAGCCTTGTACCGGTTTTCACAGATTCCGAATGTCTCGTTCATCAGATTGTTAGATAAATGGGCATATAAATTTTTCAGTACACCTTCTCTTTCGCCGACCATGTATTCGATGTTTCCATCAGCATACTCGATAGGATAAACAACACGCACAACTTCTCCTGTACCAGAAGGTTCCCACGTCGGAGGTTCTACCTTTAATCCGACTCTCTTTCCATAAGAAAATTTATCATTTTTTCTTACAAGCCAGTACGGATGAACCTTCTTGACTCCACGGCCAAATTTTGACACAAGTGCATCGTTTCCGTCTCCTTCAAGCCCAAGTTCTACCTGTTTTTCCCACTTATCCTTTTCGCCCCTTTTTGCAGTGTTTACGCTGCGAATCTGGAAGTAGCACTCTCTTGGAACCGCATTGGCATTAAGCTTTAATGCCGCAACCGTGATCAGTGCGCTCTGCAGGTTCGCCGGATTGATATCGTTCGGCGTAAGGCCCTGATTGTGGATAAGGCTGTAGATACTTCCCATTGCGGAAATAACGCACTGCTTTGAGTATTCATCGAATTTTACTCCGCGGTCCTCTAACATTTGTCTTGTGGACTCAACACAAGCATTGGTTACTGTCGCAACCTCGCTCTTAAATGATAAGGCCGGAGCTACATTTACATTTGTTCCTTTTTCAACTGCTGTGTTCGCCATTATTTATCTCCTTTCTTTCCACAGAACGCCTGCATCAGTCTCTGTCCGAACGTCATCTGTGACGCTTTTAACATCTTCTGTGAAGCCGCATTTCTGATCATATTGCCTACATTATTCGCCAAACTTTTCTGCTCCTGCTGATACTTGCGGCTGCTTCTCTGACTGTGCTTTAATGCTGTTGCCATATTATTTGTCTCCTCTCGTAATGTGTTTTAAAGCTTCAAGAGCTTCAAGAGCTTCTTTGAGGATATGAGCTGTTGCCTTATTCACTGCTTCTTCCTCTGAAAGTTTCGATCTTTCATAAGCCAGCTCTAATACCTCAGTTGTGGCTTCTTTACCAATAGCTTCTTCCATATTCTCGCGTAACGCTCTCAGCAACATCTCAGTCTCACCAGCAAGAGTTGCTACATCACCTTCGACAGAAATCATCATCTGATTATTTTTTCTTTCAACCTTAATCATTCTCGTTCTCCTCCTCGCTTTTCCCAGTAATCGTCCTGATTTTATCTGCAAACGCGGCAACTTCCTCTTCTGGAACATTTACCGCCGTCACAACACCTTTTGACATCGGATTTACCTGCACATGATCGCCGACTTTGACATCTTCCGTAGACCGATATGTATATTCTTTTCCATATGGCAGCGAGTTCTTAAGGAACCGGCACTTGATAAGCATCATGCTGTCCGTACCTCCATTTCTCTGTTATCCTCTCTGCGGAGCACGATCAGCTGACTGTCGCACACCGGAAGTCTCCAAGAATCAAGGCTTTCCGCATCGTCCAGAATAATCGGACACTGGATGCCGACAATTTTCTGGATAGAAAGTGCAATGATCATCTTCGCTTCGATCCGACGTCCCTTGTTTGCGGTATCCTTCACCAGATATCCATCAATGCACGGCTCGCAGTAGTCCTTCTTGTAGCCGCCGTTTTTAGCGAATGCGAAGAGATCCCAAGTCACGCGACCACCGAAATGAGAGTTGATATCATCCACAAGCAGTTCGTTTTTCTTCTTGTCCAGAGCATCCAGCAAGCTAAGAATCTTCTGGCAGTCAGACTTAGCCTGTTCCTTCTTCATATGCTCTTCACGAAGAAACTCAATGCGCTGTTCCAGTTCTGTGTTCTTTGATGCTTTGAAAAACTCTGCATTTACAGAATCCAGTTCATTCTGAATGAAGCTTCTCTTCTGCTGAATCTCTTTTCTGAACTCTGTTCCATCATCGATCTGCATCATCGCTTCCTCTTTCTTCCGAATCTCATCAACAAGTGCGATGTACTCCTGGTTCTCCGAGAGGTCCGGCGCTGACGGGAGCTGATTTAAAAGTGCGTCCAGACGCTCGCATTCCTTCTTGGCAAGCTGTCGCTTCTCTTCGATTTCTTTCATCTGAGATATTGTCGTTTCTCTCGCTGTCTTAAACGCATTGATTTTATTAACCTCATCCTTGCCGTGATCAGCGATGTCCATGAGGCGGCGATCCTTTGCTCCATGCCATACGACGCGACGCTTATCATATTCGACCCGATGTTCATGCTCTGCCACGGCTCTCTCCTTTACTCTTTCATCCACGACATTTGCATCGAGTGGACGTTTGCAAAGCGGGCAAATCTTATCTGCTTCCGAAATCTCCGGAAGCGGAACATATGCTTCAAACTCCTCTGCTTGGGCGCGGTTATATTCATCGATAAGGCGGCTCTTTTCTGCCTGTGCGCGGGAAATATTCCCTTCCAGACGTTTCACATCCATAGATGACATCGCATACTCATTCTCGTGCTGAGAATATTTCTGGCGGGCTTCATTTAACTGCTTTTCAGCCGCCAAACGATCCTCGATAATTTTCTTGCTGGCATTGCGTTCAATATCGGATTTCTTGAACTGCAGTTCCAGGATGTCATTGCTCTTCGCTTCCAGTTCCTTCTTCCGAGAGAGAGAATCCTCTTCCTGCGCGGACAGTTCCTCTAACTGATGGTTCAGCTCACTTTTTCTCTGCTCCAGTGACGCCGTGTCTACTTCGACGATCTGACGATGAACCTCATCGATTCTGCCCGGATACTCTCCGATCTCTTTATTCAGTTTCGTGATGCTTGCCTTATTCATTGCCGCGATTTCTTCGACTGAATAGTTCTCAACCAGAGAACGGAGATCCGCGAATTCATCGAACTTCTGAATAATATCAGCCTCCGTGATATCCTCCGGGAGCTTAAACAGGAACTCCCGCATCTCTTTCGGATTCTGGCTCATGAAACCTTCAATATTCATACACATCTTCAGATCATCCATTGAGATGTCGAAATATGCGTTGAAGTCTCTCATGGTCTTCTCCACGCCGTTGATGGAATATGTATTGCTGTCCGCATAACTGCTTTCCTTAACGCTGCGCTTCTGAACCTTTCTGGCCACAATCTCTTTTCCGTTCAGCTCAAGAACCAGTTCTCCAACAACCGGCACATCGTTGATTGGCTGCCTGTCCACCTCACGGCGAACTTTCGGATTATTCACCAGATCATAATCGACACCGAAGAGAATCCACATGATTCCGGTTGCGATTGTTGTCTTTCCGATTCCGTTTGAGCCGATGATCATAGTCGCTTTTTCTCCGAAGTTTACATCGGCCATCTTAAATCCCTTGAAATTTTCAAGGTGCAATGACTTGAATTTCACAATGTTCATTGACTTTCCTCCAATTCCGCTTTACAATAAAGCTGTCTTTTTTTAGTTTTGTCCCCTGTGAGTTGCCGCTCATTTATGGGGACATTTTTTATACAAGCCCAGCAACTTTCGCTACCAGAAATACCATGCCAAGGCAGGCACAGCCGGAAATCAAAGTTCCTAAAGCATTCACAGCTTTATAGATCGGACCTTCTTTTTCCTCCACGATAGGCATGCATGTGATCAAAATCCGGCCGCCTGGATTTGTATAAACTTCGATTCGACCTGCCGTTTCATGATACACTCTCATTTCATTCATCCTCATCACTTCCTTTCCAGACATATCCCGTAAATTCCCAAAATAATTTAGGGCTTATGTAGTAATTCATGCGCTTACGGCGATTCACCTGTTCCAAACTGGTGATTTTCTTCTTATCCTGCGTCGCAATGCCAAACGGCAGCCATCCGCTTATCAATCCAGCCTGAATCCATGTTGCCTCACGTCCCATGACTTTCGCCGCTACAGCAACCGGAATACTTTTTTCCCCGAACTCCGGAACTCTTGATGCACTGGAAAGCATTCTGAAGATACGTTCAGTCTGCATGTTTCCAGATTTCATCTCGTCAACTTCCGTCATTGTTCATCACACTCCCTAATGTTTCTGTTACCCATTCGGGCAACTTAAAGCAGTCAATCATCTCATGAACATCAGCAATCTGTTCTTTTGAAATTGTCTCGCCGAACTCCCGAATCATCTGCAGTTCAAACATCGAATATGCCGCACGTTCCGCAAACGCATTCAGATTCATACTGTCGATTTTTCTCTTGATGTGATCTGCCAGCTCAACCTTTTCATATAAGGTAAGTTTGGTCATCGTTATCACCTTCTTTTCATTCCACGCTTCCATCATTTCGTGATATAATTTATCTACAAAAACGAGGGGAGGTGTTTATATTGAATGGAGAGCAGCTTGCGCACGCTTATGCTATTGCTAAAGTCTTAGGCGCTGAATTACCTCTTGATGAGTTCGAGAAAAAGTATTCGCAGTACTATGAAGAAACCATCAATGAGCTGAACTCAAGACCGGTCGAATTAGCAAAAACAAAAGTGATGCCACGTACGTTCTAAGTATTAATAGCTCGAAGTGCACCAGACAGGGCATTAAGGACTTTTACATCAAGATCAATATCTGTCTTGGAAATTTCTTTTCCCACGGAGTTCTTTTTGCCCTCCTTCAGACAAAGCACATCCTCATGTAATGCCATGGCTCTAAGCCCAACTACTTTTTTAAGTGACAGAAGCTCGTCTGTATCAGTCAATACCATGACTTTGTCTTTCTGAGATAAATATTCCATCGTTCTCACCCCTTCCCATTCCAACAGTTTTCTTAATCGCACAACTCAATAAGTGGAAGAATTTTTTCTTTTTTCAAATGCTCATAGAGGAACAATCTTCCCTTCTGAGTCCACTGTGTCTGCATCACCACGTCTGCCCGACCATCTCTGCGCTCAATCTTAATTGTCTTGCTCGAAACGTAACCTTTCCCCTGGTATGGGTGATAGAGCACCCACTGACCGTTGGTTTTGTACTGGATTCCCATATCATGCAGGATTTTGTTAAGTGTCGTTGCGGTCATGCCATAGTCTTTCGCAATCTGCGTTGTAACCACCAGAGACCGGGACGAAAGAATGGTGTCCACATAATTGGCTTTAGGCTGAAGCTCTGCAATCAGCTTCTGCTGCTCCACCAACTGTCCACCAAGGAATTTGCACTGTTCCTTCAGACTATCAATGGACTTATTCGCCATCTGCAAGGCTCTCGCCATAATTGCTTCCGGAGAGTTCCATGCTTTTTCCAGATCCAGAAAATATTCCCGGTACTGTTTGCCTTTCTCTGTCCGCTGGATCATGCAGATCTGCTTTGCCATGTCTACGGAAATCTGGTAGTCAACCATTTCCTGTTCACCACCAAGGGTAGGACATTTTTGGGACACCCTTTTCCAGTCAAGGTTTTCAGCAAAACCATATTCAGCCATTCTCGGAAACCATTTTCTAAATTCTGTTTTAATTTCTAATCCCTCATGGAGATCTCTCGCAGATACTGTAGGCTGATCTGCGTCATAATTGACTTTGATTAAATCACTCATGAGCTTCTCTCCCTTCTGAATCTGATCCCTCTGCGAAATACTCAACTGGTACACCGAAGTATTTTGCTAAAAGCAAAAGCTTATCGAATTTAGGAACATAATTTCCATTTTTCCAATTAGACAAAGTCGCTGTAGAAATTCCCGTTTCGACCGCAACTCTATAATCGGTAAGATTCCGTTCGTCCCGCAGTTTCGCGTATTTCTTGTACAATTTTTCACACCTCCTTAGCAAAATATATTGACTTTAGCTAAGGTTTCTTATATAATCAAAGTACCACCTAAGTTATTTAAGAAATCAAAGCCTATGTCGTTGTTGTAGCTTAGTTATCTTAGCTACACTCATACAATAGCATAGTTATCTTAGCTTGTCAATATTTATTAGCTAATTTTTCTAAGCTATTTTAGGCGGAAAGGAATCCCATGTATGAAATCTTCGAACAGCTATTATCGAAGCACCATGTAACTCCCTATAAAGTAGCTAAAGCGACCGGGGTAACAACTACAACACTCACTAATTGGAAACAGGGAAAATACACACCAAAGCAGGATAAGCTACAGAAAATTGCTGATTATTTCGGGGTAACATTAGACTATTTAATGACCGGCAAAGAAGAGCCGAAAGAAAAATCCCCGGAGCTGACCTCCAGAGACGAAAAGGACATCACCAAGACCCTCAATAAAGTCATGGAACAGTTCGAGAACAACGAGAACGGACCATTATATTATGATGGGGAAGAAATCGACGAGACATCACGGATCTTGATCCGGAATGCATTCGAGTATATTATCAGAGAAACCAAGAAAGAAAATAAGGTTAAGTATAACCCGAACAAGAACAAAACTGAAAAGTAGGTGGACGATTTGGAAACAATCGATCATAAGATTTGCCGCTTAGTTCGGTACTATGTACGCATGGTTGGCAGCCGGGATCCCGTCGCAATCGCGAAATTCGCCGGGATAGGAATCGCAACCATGCCGCTTAGTAATGTAGCAGGATATTATACACTGGTACAGCGGAAACGATGGATCTGCATCAACGAGGAGATTCCATCTGACAGCCCTTTGTTTAAAGTTGTCGTTGCCCATGAGCTCGGTCATGCGCTCCTGCATCGAAAAGAGAACTGTGCATTCATCAAGAAGCATACTCTCCTGCTTACGTCCGGTATCGAACGGGAGGCGAACCAGTTTGCTGCGGAGCTTCTGATTCCCGATGACATGCTTCAAGAGTATTCCGGCTGCACGAGCGACCAGTTCTGCGCCTGTACCGGATATCCGAAGGAACTTATAGATATAAGAATCAAGACCTGATTTTTAACTATAATGTTGAAACCTGTTATTTTAAAGTTAAAATGGAAAACCGCCCGGCGCTACCAACACCGGACGGCGATCATAAATGTCCTTACCAGATAAAAATCCGAAAAGACTGTATACACAACCAACTGTATTATAGCATTTCTGGAACATTCTGGCAAGGGCTGTATTTCTTATACCCTTTTAGGAGGAATGTATCTATGGCACTTATGAAATGCCCCGAATGCGGGCTGCAAGTCAGCGATAAAGCACTCTCATGTCCCCATTGCGGATATCCACTTGATAGCGCTGTAAAAAAGAAAAAAGGACGCGGGCCCGCGGCAAAACGGAAACGGCTTCCGAACGGCTTCGGCAGCATCACAGAAATAAAAGGAAAGAATTTGCGCGAACCCTTCAGAGCACGAGTATGTGTGGGGCGGGATCCATTGGGACGATTTATTCTAAAATCTTTGAAACCGAAAACTTTTTTCAAAACCTATAACGACGCTTACGAAGCCTTGATGGAATACAATAAAAATCCTTATGACTTAGATGCAGACATTACAGTTGCACAGCTGTATGAATTGTGGACCGACGAATATTTTGAACGAATCGCCCCCAGTGCAACAAGAAGTATCACCTCTGCCTGGGCTTACTGCTCTGATGTTTATAAGATGCGCGTCAAAGACGTCCGGGTGCGACACATAAAAGGGTGCATGGAGGATGGTTTTCGGATTGAAGAGCGTGGGAAAAATAAGGGAGAAAAGAAGTACGCTTCAGCCGGGACAAAGGCGCGAATCAAGTCCATGTTCAATCTTATGCTTGACTATGCCGTAGAACATGAGATCGTCACTATGAATTATGGACGAGCATTCGATATTCCCGATGATGTTCTCGCAGAAACAGTTGCAACTCTCACTCCGCACATAGCTTTTTCTGATAAAGAAATGGAAATTCTGTGGGAGAACGTCTACAAGGTCCCTTATGTGGACTGGGTACTTATACAATGCTACATGGGCTGGCGTCCACAGGAACTTGCTACTTTAAGATTAGATGAAGTACATCTCGATCAGTGGTATATGCAGGCCGGCATGAAAACTGACGCAGGTAAGCAGAGAATCATCCCGATCCATTCCAAAGTTCGCGATCTCGTCAAGAAAAATTATGACTTTGCATTATCCATAGGCAGCGAGTATCTTCTCAACGATAAAGGAAAGACCCATTCCGGATCATGGAAACTCACCTATGACAAATACGCTAACCGTTTTAAAAAAGTCGTTGCGCAGCTGAGACTCAATCCAGAACATCGTGCGCACGATCCTAGGAAAACATTTATTACCCGCTGCAAAAAAGCAGAGATCGATGAGTATGCAATAAAAGAGATGGCCGGCCATTCCATACAAGATATTACAGAATCCACATATACAGAACGTGACGTCGAATGGTTAAGAAAAGACCTGGAGAAATTGCCATAGCAAATTTCGATTTGATGAGATAAACCATAATGGTAAAATAGCCGTTCATGCCTATAAAGCGGCGTAGAATAGCCGTTCATTTGTCATTTACTTGTCAATTTTGATACCCGAAACTCCTTATTTTACTGTCTTTGCTGTTTCCGTACAGCAGGCTGCTGATGAAGGTAAATTCTAAAAAAATCAGGCGCTTCCTTGCGAAGCATCATACGAAAAACCCGGGGATCATAATTCCCCGGGCTTTTCTATTTATGCGAACAACGAACCAAAGTCCGCGCTTGCACGAGACCTTGGCGACTGTCGCGATAACAAGGGAAAAACCGCGAATCGTGTTTTCACTTGTTGACATCATCAAAAACTTCACGCTCAACCGTATCTTGCAGAATCTCCGGTTCAGAAATTTCCGTCTTTTTGAAACAGCAATTGCGCCTCGTCCAGGATTCCTTTACTGCTGCATCTGCACTTCTTCTCTCTGCTTTTCCTTCAGTTCCCTCAAAATTCCAAGAACGATCACCACGCCCAGGACAAATGTCAGCGCATCTGCGACCGGCTGGCATAACTGCAGTCCGCGGATCCCGAATGCGGACGGAAGGATGAAGAGCGCCGGGATCAGGAAAAGTCCCTGGCGGCCGGACGCGACAAGTGATGCGCGGAACCCGTATCCGATCGTCTGGGTCATCATGTTGGACATGACGATCCAGGCGGACAGCGGCAGCGTGACGCACTGGAACCGCATCGCCCAGGTCCCGATCTCGATCACATCGAGGTCCTCTTTCCGGAATGCACGCATGATCTGCGGCGCACCGACAAAACTTCCGACTGCAAGAACTGCCAGAAAGACAACCGAGACCTTCACACAGAACCAGAAGGACTCCAGGACTCTGTCATACCGCTTCGCACCGAAATTGAAGCCGCAGACCGGCTGGAATCCCTGTCCGAATCCGATCATGGCGGAGCCGATGAACATCATATACCTGCTCACGATGGAGAGAGCCGCGATCGCCGCATCCCCAAATGGGTTTGCCGCAAGGTTCAGCGCAGCAGTCGCAATGCTCGCGATCCCCTGACGGCAGAGGGACGGGATCCCGCCGTGAAGGATCTCACCGTAGAGGGCTAAAGAAAGCGTGATTTTTCCCGGTTTCAGGTGCACACAGTCCTTTCTCAAAAGACTCTGGAAAAACAGGATCCCGAAACTGATGCACTGGCTGAGTGCAGTCGCAAGTGCGGCGCCGGAGATCCCGAGATCCAGTCCGAAGATAAAGATCGGGTCCAGGATCATATTTAAGATGCCTCCGGTCGTGATCCCGATCATCGCGTAGACAGCCAGTCCCTGGAAACGGAGCAGGTTATTCATTGCCAGCGACCCTGTCATGACCGGGGCCGCGATCAGGATATACTTTGCATAATCCTTTGCGTAAGGAGCGATCGTGTCCGTAGCTCCTAAAAGTCTCACGAGCACATCAAGATTCGGCAGACACACGACCGCGAACAGGAGCCCGATCAGGATCGCGGAATAAAAGCCGGTGGAAGCGATCCGCTCTGCTTTTTCCTCATCCCTGCTTCCGAGGACCCGCGATAGATAGTTTCCGCTTCCCATTCCGAGCGTAAATCCAAGTGCCTGGATCATGGACATCAACGAATAACTCACGCCGACGGCCGCCGATGCACTCGTGCCGATCCGGCTCACGAAAAATGTATCCGCCATGTTGTAGATGGAAGTCACCAGCATACTGATGATCGTCGGGATCGCCAGGCTCGGAATCAGCCGGGAGATCGGGGTTTCCGTCATTTTTATGTAGCGTTGTTCCTGGGTCATGGGGCTCTTCATGTTCTTTTTCCTCCGTTTCGTATATTAACTCTGCAAAAGGTGCGGCTGTCCCATCCTGCCGCCCCCGGGCCAGATAGTATAAAGAGCCGCCTGCGGAAGAATCCCCTTCCAACGGCAGCTCTTTCTGTCATGATGACTCAAGCAGGTGCCTTTCGGAACGCATCTGCGCTCCGTCAGGCACAACTCTTTTTATTCAGCTTTCTTACCGCTCAGATACTCGTGGATTCCGCGCGCTCCTGCTTTTCCTGCCTCCATGGCAAGAATAACGGTAGCAGCACCTGTCACAGCATCTCCGCCTGCAAATACGCCCTCACGGGAAGTCTTTCCGTTCGACTCATCCGCAACGATGCATTTATGTTTGTTGATCTCAAGTCCGCCTGTTGTGGAGGAGATCAGCGGGTTCGGGGAAGTACCGAGCGCCATGATGACCGTATCAACATCGATCGTATAATCGGAACCTTCGATCTCGACCGGACGGCGTCTTCCGGATGCATCCGGCTCGCCAAGTTTCATCTTTCTTACGACCATGCCTTTTACCCAGCCCTTTTCATCGGTCAGGATCTCAGTCGGGTTCGTTAAGAGATTGAAGATGATCCCCTCTTCTTTTGCATGGTGAACTTCCTCTGCTCTTGCCGGAAGCTCTGCCTCACTTCTTCTGTATACGATATGAACCTCTGCACCGAGACGGAGAGCCGTTCTCGCTGCGTCCATCGCTACGTTTCCACCGCCGACAACAGCAACTTTCTTACCAGCAGCGATCGGTGTGTCATAATCGTCGCGGAACGCCTTCATAAGGTTGCTTCTTGTCAGGTACTCGTTTGCGGAGAATACGCCGTTTGCGTTCTCGCCCGGGATTCCCATAAATCTCGGAAGACCGGCACCGGAACCGATGAAGACTGCCTTGTAGCCCTCTTCGTCCATCAACTCGTCAACGGTTACAGACTTGCCGATAATTACGTTTGTCTCGATGTCAACGCCGAGTTTCTTCACGTTCTCGATCTCCGGCTGTACAACGCCCTGTTTCGGAAGACGGAACTCCGGAATTCCGTATGTTAAAACTCCGCCCGGCTCGTGAAGTGCCTCGAAGATCGTTACTTCATAGCCAAGTTTCGCGAGATCGCCTGCACAGGTAAGTCCGGACGGGCCGGAACCGATGACAGCGACCTTGATGCCGTTTGTCTTCTCCGGCTTTTCCGGAACGATCCCGTTCTCTCTGGACCAGTCGGCAACAAAACGCTCAAGTTTACCGATGGAAACAGCCTCGCCCTTGATGCCGCGGACACACTGGCCTTCACACTGGCTCTCCTGCGGGCACACACGGCCGCAGACAGCCGGGAGTGCGGAAGATTTTCCGATCACCTTTGCAGCCTCAGCATAGTTTCCTTCTTTTACTTCTTTTACAAATGCCGGAATATCGATCTTGACCGGGCATCCCTGAACGCATCTCGCGTTTTTGCAGTTTAAGCATCTGGACGCCTCAGCGACAGCCTCTTCCTCATTATATCCGTAACAGACCTCCTCAAAGTTCGTTGCGCGAACCTTCGGCTCCTGTTCTCTTACCGGGACTTTCTTCATTCCATCCATGTCATTTCCTCCATATCACCGATCAATCGTTGCCGCAGTTTCCGCATCCGCCGTGGTGGGTTTCGCCCTCACGGAGTTTTAAAAGGGCACGGCCTTCTTCTGTCTTGTACATCTGCTGGCGTTTCATTGCCTCATCAAAGTTTACGGCATGTCCGTCAAATTCCGGTCCGTCAACACAGGCAAATTTTACCTTTCCGTCAACCGTCACACGGCATGCACCGCACATTCCGGTTCCGTCTACCATGATCGGGTTTAAGCTTACGACTGTCGGGATCTCAAGCTCCTTTGTCAGGAGACATACGAATTTCATCATGATCATCGGTCCGATCGCGACACAGACGTCATATTTCTTTCCCTGCTCATTTACGAGTTCTTTGATGACCTCGGTAACCATTCCTTTATGTCCGTAGGAACCGTCATCGGTCGTCACATAGAGGTTTCCGGCAACCGCCTTCATCTCGTCCTCGAGGATCAGGAGATCTTTTGTCTTGGATCCCATGATGACGTCAGCGTCGATCCCATGTTCTTTTAACCATTTTACCTGCGGATATACCGGAGCTGTTCCGACACCGCCCGCAACGAACAGATATTTTTTCTTCTTTAATTCTTCGATGTCTTCTTTTACGAAATCAGACGGGTTTCCGAGCGGTCCGACAACATCACGGAAGGAATCTCCGACCTGTAATGTGGACATACGCTCTGTGGACGCACCGACTGTCTGGAATACGATCGTGATCGTCTCCTTCTCGCGGTCATAATCGCAGATCGTAAGCGGAATACGCTCGCCTTTCTCATCGATCTTTACGATCACAAACTCACCAGGTTTGCAGTTTGCGGAAATTCTCGGAGCTTTTACGACCATCAGATAGATCTTATCCGCAAGCTTTTTTGCCTCTAAAATAGGATACATATCCCATACCTCCTGTTTTCTCAAACATGTTCCGCCGAAAAGACTTTTCCGGCAGCTGAAATCAGATTGCAACACAGAACTTTTCAGATCATTCTCCCGCCCTCCATCGGAGCTGGGTCTGCAAAGTCACTGACACACACTGAGTTCAGTGTAACATTTTTTAGTCAGATACGCAACATCGATTCTTCCGGTTTTGCGTTTTTTCTGCATTTCTGTATCACTTTTATGCGTCACAGCAAAGAATCTGTTTTTTCTCCCAATGCCAGAGCCTTCTTTCCCGTGCGCTCATACCGCCGGAATTCATAGCAAAGGTCGAAATACGTCTGCTCATCGCTGTCCGCCGTCACTTCCCAGTCCGGATCTTTGTCGAGATCCGGGAACCATGTATCCGCCATGTACTCGTAGTCGATCCATGTGATGTGGGCCGTGTCGCAGTACGGCAGGAACGCCCTGTAGATCTCCGCGCCGCCGATAATGTAGATATTCTCCGACGCAAACTGTTTTAAATATTCCATGGCTGAAGAGAGATCATGAAAGATCTCACACCCCTTTGCCCTGTAAGACTCGTCTCTCGTGAGAACGACATTGACTCTCCCCGCTAACGGCTGCCCGCCCGGAAGACTTTCCAGCGTCTTTCTTCCCATGACGATCACTTTTCCTTTTGTCTCCTCACGGAAAAGCTTCTGGTCATCCGGGATCGTCACCAGAAGTTTCCCCCTGTTTCCGATCGCCCAGTGTTTATCCACCGCCGCAATGATATTCATGGCTGTTTCCTCCTTTATATTGATGGCAAAGCCACTCTTCTTTCTTTTTTCCCTATTATAGCGAAAAGACGCCTGAATCGCAAGCTGTCATATCCGCATTCCCGATCTGCCCAGAAGAACAGCCCAAAAAGCATGTGATCCTCCTAATTTTCATCTTGTATCCTCCCACAAAACCCGTTATAATAGGGAAAGCATCCGGCGCAGGACAGGCGGTTGGAAAATCCTTCCGCTGCTTTCTCTTCCGCCAGACTTTTTTATGAAGGAGAACACCCATTATGATAAAATTTGAACGCACAAGCGTCATGAATTTCGAGAACGCCATGCGCGGCGCAAGAAACCCGATGAACAGCTGGGCACGCATGGACAGCAGCTACGATGAAGATGGAAATTTCGTCTTCGGCCCGAATGACATCGATCTTGCGAAACGTCTCCGCATGGCCGGAAGCGACCACCGCAAATTCATCCGCCAGATCTTCGTCTCCGTGGACATTACAGCTCCGCTCTACTGGTGGAAGGAATATGATACCTACAAAGTGGCGACCGTCGCAAACTCCACAAGCACCATGCACAAGATCCACTCCAAACCGTTCGACATCGATGATTTCAGCCATGATCATATGACTCCGGATACGCTCGCTTATATGCAGACCGTTGTGGACCGCCTCGAACAGATCCGTCTGAAATACATGAACGAAGGAAAAAATAAGGAGGACTGGTACGACATGATCCAGCTCCTCCCGTCCAGCTACAACCAGATGCGCACCTGCACGATGAACTATGAGACTCTCGTGAACATCTATCACGCGAGAAAGAATCATAAGCTCACCGAGTGGCACACCTTCTGCGACTGGATCGCATCTCTCCCGTATGCGAAAGAGCTGATCATCGCGGAATAAATAAGTTTGCATAAAAAGCGCCGGGCAGTCTTTTTTATGCAGCCTTCCTTTTCAGTCAGCTCCGGCAGCCTTCCGCAGCTGCCTTCTCTACTGCCCGATCGGTACGTTTATCTCCTTCTGGATCGTCAGGGAATAGATGACCGCTTCCTTCACTCTTTTTCCTGTGATCTGGGAGAGCGCCCGGGCATAATACTGAAGCTGGACCTGATAATGGTCCAGAAGAGTCTGTTCTTCCCCTTCCTTCACTCTATCGGTTTTATAGTCTACGATCACAAGTCCGTCCTTCTCCTCAAACCATGCATCGATGATTCCCTGAATCAGAACGAGTTCATTCGAATCCGCCGCTTTCATCTCCCGGGCCGGAATTCCAAGGATAAACTGGCTCTCTTTTCTCAGTTTTCCCTGCCTGTCTGCCATCTTCATCCGGCCGGCGATCCCGGACCGGAAAAACTTCGCGATCATGCCGGGTGACACCAGGCGGACCGCATCCGGCTGCATTCTCTTTTCAGAGAGAACCCGGTCAAATTCTTTTTTCACATCCTCATACCCGGAAATATCCGAAAAATGGATCAGTTCCAGCATCCGGTGGCAGGCGGTACCGCGGTCTGTTGCCTGTTTCTGACGTGCCCTCTTCTCAGCGGCAGACAGACGTTCTTCCGCTTCCGGAGATTTCTCCGGCTCTCCCTCTGGCCCCCGTTCCGTTTCTTCCGCCGGATCTTCCCGCTCCGAACGGACCAGGAACGCGCTTTCCGCATCATCCGTGAACTGTCCCTGCATCTTCAGTTCCGAGACGGACATCTTCGCATGCAGGGAAAGATCTGTCTCAAACGGATACGGTTTCCGAATCAGTTCCGGAATTTTTTCCGGCTTTTCCCCGCGGAGTTGTTCCAGTTCCAGGTAAAGTTTTGCCTTCTCTTCCTGATTTTTTTCTTCCTCCACAAGGAGATCCTTCATCGGGACATTTTTCACATCGATCGTTCTTTTTGCGCCCCCGGCTGCCATCAAGATCCAGTCCAGATAGGAGGACGCCGCGCTCAGCACGGTAAACGGCAGTGCTCCCACTGATCCGGTCATTCCCCATTTTTCGATCTTGTTCTCCAGGTACTTGTCCCCAGCCGTGATGATGAGCTTTTCTTTTGCACGCGTCATCGCGACATAGAGGATTCTCAGCTCCTCCCCCATGTTTTCGAGGTTGGAGCGCCTTGCGAGCACATTTTTCTTTAAAGTAGGCGCCTTGACTTTCTTCACCGGATCCAGAAAATCTGCCGCGATCCCGAGCTCTTCGTCGATCAGGATCCGCCCTCTTGCATCCTGGCGGTTAAATTTTTTTCCGCATCCGGCGAGGAATACGACCGGGAACTCCAGTCCTTTACTTTTGTGGATGCTCATGATCCGCACCGCATCATCATGTTCCCCGGACCGGGATGCCTCTCCGAAATCCGTGTTGTATTTCTTCAGTTTTTCGATATAGCGGATAAAGTCAAACAGCCCCTGATAGCTTGTTTTCTCATAATCTTCCGCCTTCTGTACCAGCATGGCAAGGTTTGCCTGCCGAGTCTTCCCGGCCGGCATGGCAGCCGCATATTCGTCGTATCCTGTCCGATCAAAGATACGGCCGATCAGTCTGGAAACCGGAAGATACAGGGATTCTCTCCGAAGCTCCGCAAGCAGATCCATAAAGGTCTGCAGCTTCCGGAAGATTGTCTCTTCTTCGCTCTCTTCCCCGGTCCGGACCGATGCCATCGTTTCATCATGTTTCCCATGTTTTTCCAGATAGTGCTTCACTGCCCCATAGAATCCGATATCTTCCCCGCGGTCCGGATCCCGCTTAAAGTCCGCCATCACAATAGCAAGCTCCCGGTCCTTCATTCCGCCGATCGGAGATTTCAGCACTCCGGCTAACGGGATGTCCTGCATCGGGTTGTCGATGAGCGCCAGCATATTTAACATCGTCTCAACTTCCACCGCTGTAAAATACCCGGTCCTGGACTCCGCATACGCCGGGATTCCTGCTGCACCGAGAACACTTAAAAATTCCTCCGACCATCCGGAAAGACTCCGCAGAAGGATCACGATATCCTTTTTCTTTAATCGTTCATACTGACCGGTCTTTCCGTTATAGATCTGCATTCCGGATTCCGGATCAGTCAGCTCGCGGATCTTTGCAGCGATCAGTCTCGCCTCCGCTTCCCGTGCTGTGTAATCCGCTTTTTCCTCATCCATGCCGTCAAAAAGAGGATCTCCCGTATTTAAGAGCAGGACCTCCGTCTTTGCCTGGCCTTCTTTGGGCGTTTCCGGAAATATTGCTCCCGCATACAGGGCCGCATCGTCCGTGTAGCAGATATTTCCCAACTGCTTTGTCATGATCTGATAAAACACATCATTGATGCTTTCAAGGACCTCCCGTCGGCTCCGGAAATTTTTATGGAGCTCGATCTTCTGGTACAGATCATCCTCATCCCCGTAAGATTCATATTTTTCCAGAAAAAGCTCCGGCTTCGCCAGTCGGAACTTATAGATGCTCTGCTTCACATCGCCGACCATAAAAACATTCGGTGTCCCGAACCGTTCTCTGGATACACAGCGGATCAGTGTCTCCTGGACCTCATTGCTGTCCTGATACTCATCTACGAGAATTTCTTCATAGATTCCCGAAAGTTCATCCGCCACTGCTCCCGGTCTGTGATCCGGACTGCCGCCTGTAAGGATTTCGAGTGCAAAATGTTCCAGGTCATTGAAATCCACCAGATTCTTTTCTTCTTTTGCCTCCTGGAACCTGGCGGAAAACTCTTCCGCAAGTTCCAGAAGCATCCGGATCGGTCCCCGGCAGGCATCCATGTCGGAAAACACAGAATCCACATCACCCGGAAGATAAAGGGCTTTCATCTTTTTGATGCCGTCCTTTGCGGCATTTCTGAGCGCTGCCGCCCGCTCTTTCTTCTCCGGATCCACCTGTTTTCCCCTGACAGCCGCCAGACGTCCGAATTTCAGTCCGGCAATCCCATCTGCGATCTCCCGGTAAGTCTCCGCTTCTTTCAGTATTTCCATTGCCCGGATATCTTCCGCCAGCATCGGGGCATACGCCTGCGGTCCGTCCTCCTCAGCGGCAAGTTCTGCTGCCTCATAAAGACCATCCAGAAATTCCTCCGCCTGGCGTCCCACATCCCGGATCAGGAATTTCATCCAGGCCGGTTCCTTTCCGCCTTTTTCCCCGGAACTTTCCTCACTGCTCTCCGAAAGCTCGTCCCGGCAGGCGGCGATCCACTCTCCCGGCCACGGATTACTCTGTGAAAACTCCCATACCTTTAAAATATAATCCTCGAGACCTCCGTCCGTCCGCCCTGACGCATAAGTGTCCACAAACTGCAGGAACCGCTCATCTTCTCTCCCGTAATATTCCTCCAGGAGCTCTTTCATCACATCGGCTTTTAAGAGCAGAAGTTCGCCTTCGTCCGCCACCCGGAATCCCGGATCCAGATCCAGCTCGTGGAAGTGTTCCCTCAGTAGATTCAGGCAGAAGCTGTCGATCGTGGTGATCTTCGCATGGTGGATCAGCGTGCTCTGCCGTTCCAGATTTTTATTTCCCGGGTCTTCGTCGAGAAGTGATCCGAGAGCCGTCTCCACACGCTCCCGCATCTCCGCGGCCGCCGCGTTGGTGAACGTCATGACGAGCAGTCTGTCAATGTCCACCGGCTGATCCGGATCTGTGATCATGCGGATGATTCTCTCAACGAGGACCGCAGTCTTTCCGCTTCCTGCGGCCGCAGAGACAAGAAGATTCTTATGCCTCGTCTCAATGACCTGTAACTGTTCATCCGTCCATGTTGTCGCCATCACATCTTCTCCTCTCCGTCCTTGCGTCTCCCCGGTTCCGGTTTTCTGTTTCCGCTTTCCTGTTCCTCTGTCTCATTTTCATCTGATTCCTCCGGGTCGATCTCCTTCCAGATCTCCTCCGCCTTCATCGGGCGGAAACGGCGGAATCCATATCCGTCTGTCTTCAGATCAAATCCGCAGACACTGTGGTATGGACAATAGTCACATGCTGTCCTGTTTCCCTGTTTATACGGATTGACCGCCACATTTCCGTCCAGGATCTCACCTCCCATAGTCTTCAGCTGTCCGTTCACAAAATCTGCAAGTCTGGCAAACCGCTTTCCCCCGGCAACAGAGGACTTTACCTCCTGGACATATCCGTCCTTTAACGCAACCGGGATCACATCGGATTCCTTTTCGATGTCCCGGTCCATATGGCGGATCACATCCAGACTGCTGTTCACGAGTCCGTTCATTCTGAGCCTGCGCAGGATCCCGGCTTCGATCTCCTCGTCCGTCATCCCGTCCTCGCGGTCGATCACAGGGTCATCGATATGATAATAAAAGATCCCGGCCGGGACCGCCTGCTTCCCCGGATGCCGGTTTTCCTGCATTTTCAGCGCCGCATCCATATAGACCACGAGCTGAAGCTGCAGTCCGTGATATAAAAGCGCCAGATCAAAGGATGTGCTTCCCGATTTGTAATCCATGATCTTCACATAGACCTTATCCTCATCCTCAAACACATCCATCCGGTCGATCCTTCCCCGGAGATTCAGCGCCTCCCCATCTTTCAGCGGGATCCTCGTGCTGACATCTACCTCGAACTCTTCCGGCTCAAAATCGCCCTTCCGGATCTGGTAGATCAGTGCCCGCACGGTCCGGTCCGTGATCCTCTCCACTTTCTTTTCGAGATATGCATTTCTCGCAGAGCTTTTCATGATCGTATTCCGGTACTTTGCAGAAACCTCCTCCACCGCTTTTCTTACCAGAGTCCGCCGCTCCGCATCCGTGATCGTTCTGAAATCCTTCCCGTGATCCCGGATATTTCTGAAAAACGTATCGAGCGACTGGTGAAACAGATTTCCCATATCGGAAAGATCAAGCTCATACTCTTTTCCTGCACGCAGTCCAAGTCCGTGATTCAGGAAGTGGGAATAGGCACATGCCGCATATCCCTCCATTCTCGTGACACTTCCCCGAAGCAGCGTCCCATAGAGTTCCCGCGCAGCCGTTTTGCCGATCTCTCCTTTTTTATAAGAATAGGCGACAGCTTTTGCAAGATTTTCCATCTCGGCCTCCGTCTCTTTCTCCGAGGAGAGAAAGCGGTAAAGCACTCTCGGCTCTTCCTGCGCCGGATCCATCATTTTCTCCGGCTCCTGCAGCCAGGAAAGCACGGATTTTTTTGCTGCCGTCACGGATACATCCGGACATTTCTCCTCCCCGCTCTCATGGATCACAAGATCCGGGAATCTCTTTTTCATCTCCCCGATCATGCCGGATGGACGGATCTCTTTTCCTTCCGCCGTCACCGCCGGCCAGGAGAGGATCAGCTGGTCGGACGGCTTTGTCATCATGAGATACAGATAAAACCGCTCCATAAAGCCCTCTTCCCTGGCGGTCGGTGCAAGCTCCATGGAATTCTTTTTTAAGATCTCCCTCTCATTGTCGCTAAATAGTCCGCCCTTTGAATGGTCCGCCGGAACAATTCCCTGGCTGACTCCGAGGAAAAAGAGGACTTTGATCTTGTCGAGACGTGTTCTCTTTAAGTCTCCGCAGACCACACGGTCCGCGCCTGCAGGGATCATCCCGACAGAAAGTTCTGAAAAACCGGCGGAGAGGATCTCCGCGTACTCTCTTCTGGCCACATATTCGTCCCCCAGGAGACTTTTAAATTTCTCAAAGAGTTCCGTGACAAGACCGAAAATTTCCTCATACTCTCTCGCCTCGCGGTCCATACCGCAAGTTTTAAACTGCTCCGACAGTTTTTCCAGCTTTTCCTCCGCGCCGAGCATCTCCAGAAGCTCCGCCAGTGCATCCGTGACTGTCTTTACCGGAACTCCCCGGCCGCCACACTGTTCCCGGAGCAGCCGCAGTGGCGCCATGATCTCCTCTTTAAAAGCATTCATTTCAAGAAGATTCAGATTTTCTCCGCCATCAAACGTCCGGTCCCAGACTGCATCCCATTTGGCAAAGCCGCGGATTCCCATCGCACGCACATAGATTTCCATCCGGTCCACTTTCTCAGTCTGATCTGTTACAAGTCCCGTTCGGAGATATCGGAACATGCTCTCGTAATCAAATCCTTTCTGCAGGATATCGAGAGCACTCTGGATCAGGCGGATCAGTGGATTTCCGGAGACATCCCGGTTCTCATCGAGGAAAAGCGGGATCCCGTTTTCCTCAAAGCTCTTGGTGATCTCACGGCTGTATCCCGGAAGATCCCCGCATACCAGAGCAATATCGCGATACCGGTATCCGTTCTTTTTTACAAGAGTCTCGATCCTGTTTGTTATAAAGTCTGCCTCGTCCTCAGGATTTTTCGCCTGCACGAGAAGGATTTCTTCCGTGCCGCCGCGGTATCTGGGATACGGATAACGGAAAAACGTCCGTTCCAGATGGTCGAGCGCAGGACTGTTCCGGAAGCGCACCAGCGGACGTTTGTAAAAGATCAGATCGCGGTAGATTTTTATGCCGTTTTCTTCCGCCAGTTTTTTCAGTTTTCCGGTCATTTTCCTGCTCATATCAAAGAGATCGGTCTCATCGGACTCCGCAGAAAGATCCAGTCCCGGCTCCATTGTCGCAGAAACCGTCACAAAGAGATCCCGGCAGATTTTTAACAGGATTCCGATCAGCCGGTACTGGATCGGGGTAAAACCTGTATACCCGTCGAGAACCATAACACTGTCCTTTAAAAGCTCCGACCGCTCCGCCACCTGACAGAGCACATCCAAAAGTTCCTCCAGAGTAATGTACTTTTCCTTTGTGAACTCCCGGAATGCCTCAAAGATCACCTCCATGTCGGAGAGCTTTGCCGAAAGGATCTGACCGACACCGTCTCCTGCCGACTGGATCTTAAGGTCTTCCGGAGTTGCCCCGTACTGGTAGAGTTCCGAGAGCATGGACTTGATCTCCCCGATAAACCCCGGGCGGTTCAGATGAGACGAAAACATGGTAAGTTCGTCCTTCTTCTCCCCCGCAAGTTTCCGCAGGATCATATTTTTTCCCGTATCGTCCAGGACCTCCGGCTGCGGAATCGACAGTTCTGAAAAAATCCGGTAAGCCAGACGTTCAAAGCTCACAACATCAATGTTCATCGTTCCATGATTCGGATGCAGTCTCACGATCTCCTTCTGGGCCTGCATCGTCGCCTGTTCAGGCGTCACCACAAAAAAACGGCCATCCGGCTCCTTCATGGACAGCTCGATGATCTTCCTATAGATATATTCTGTTTTCCCGGCTCCGGAACCGCCCATCACCATGCACAATCCCATTCTATGTCCTCCTGCTCCCTGACCGCATTTCCGCCGGTCAGGCATTATTCAATTTCAGATATGTAAACCGTATATGTTCCGGACAAAAATGTCAAGTTTTTTGTCCGGCTTCCGGCCCATGCTCCGGGCCATGCAAAAGGAATGCCATGTATTTTTTCTCATCCGCTCTCATATGATTAATACAAACCATCCCCAAAAGGATCTATTATTCTATGAGTTCAAAAACAAAGATCATCGTCCTCAGGATGAAGGAGATCATCTACACGGCTCTTTTTATCGGCTTCGCCATCGTCCTCATCATGCTGTTTCTCTTTATGTTCCGCCCTAAAAAGGACAACATCTCCCATGATGCTCCTGATCAGGCATCGGAGAGCTCCTCACAGGCCGCTCCCGCCTCTGTTACATATGTTCCGGGACTTTATTCATCTCCCATCGTTTTAGGCAGCGAGAACGTCAATGTGGAGGTCGCTGTGGATCACACGGGGATCCGCTCCGTGTCCCTTGTCCCTTTAAGCGACTCCGTTGAGACTATGTATCCTCTAATGGCTCCTGCCATGGATCTCATCTCAGAACAGATCCTCGAAAACCAGAGTCTGGAAGGTCTGGAATACCCCGCCGGGTCCCAGTACACCTCCATGGCGCTCGTATCGGCGGTGAAAACGGCGCTCTCCAAGGCATCCGCGAAGTAGATCTCAAATTTTTTTTAATAACCCACTTGACAAATCTCTTTTCCTCCTGTATACTCTTCACCATGATAACAATTTACCACGCTAAATCGAAAGTTCATTAGCATACTGAATCAAGAGCATACAAGGAGGAACCATCCATGAAGAAATTCAATCAGCTTTTCATCTTAGGTACGTCACTTTTATTATCCGCTGCGGCACTCACCGGATGTTCCGGTTCCTCCGCGATGGGCGCTACGATCCCGCAGACAACGGCATCTGAGACAACAACTCCGCAGACAGACGCAGGTCTGGTAGCAGCAGAGACGACCGGTTCCGGCAATCGTTTAAACGACATTCTGGAGCGCGGATACATCGAGATCGCGACCGAGCCGTACTTCGCTCCGAACGAGTTCATCGATCCGACAAAGAGCGGAGATGACGCCTATGTCGGCTCCGATATCGAGCTTGCGAACTATATCGGCGAATCCCTCGGCGTTGAGGTCCGCATCAAACCGATGGACTTCACAAGCGTTCTCGGAAGCATCACGACCGGCAAATATGATCTCGCGATCTCCGCTCTGGCTTACACACCGGCAAGAGCTGAGACCATGAACCTCTCCAAAGGTTATTACTTCGGAGACGAAGATCCGCAGACTGCTTACGGTATCCTGGTCCGCAAGGAAGATGTCGACAGCATCAAATCCTTCAATGATCTCTCGGACAAGGTTGTCGTTGCACAGAACGGTTCCCTTCAGGAACAGTTCGTACAGGAACAGATCCCGAGCTATAAAAAATACAACCGTGTTTCTTCCACAAACGATGGTTTCCTGATGGTCCAGACCGGCAAAGCCGATGTCATGGTCGCTGCTCTCAGAATGGCAAGATTATATCTGGAATCCAACCCGGACAGCAACCTCGTGATCGTTCCGAACCTCTACTTTAAAGTTGATCCGGAGACACAGGGAACAAGAATCGGTATCCCGAAAGGGGAAGATGCCCTGACAGACAGGATCAACGAGATCATCGATGAAGTTGTTGATCAGAATCTCTACAATGAATGGTACGACGAGTATACGGAGTACGCTAAGAGCCTTGGCATTATCGAATAATTCGATCCTTTGATATAACCCCGCGGCCGCGGTCAGGCCGCACCCCTTCACCGGCGTCTTCCCCAGATGCCGGAAGTCATCTCATGAGAGTTCCCCCAGAACTCCCGTGACGAAAAAAGGCGATCCGCAAATTACCTGGCGGATCGTCTTTTTCGTTTCTTTATTTTTTACACTTCCCAGTCAGAATCAAGGAATCCTTCCCCGTAGACTTCCTGAGCCTCGGATACGATCATGAATGCGGTCGGATCGATCCCGTAGACGATCTTCTTCGCACGGTAGAACTGTTTTTTATCAAGCACGCAGATCACCGTCTCGCCTTCCTCTTCCCGGTAGGCACCGCGGCTCTTTAGCAGTGTGCAGCCGCGCTCCAGATTCCTCATCAGCTCCTTTGCGATCTTCCCGGATCTCGGGCTGATCACCGTGATCATCGTGCTCTTATTCATACCATAGAGGATCACATCGATCACATACGTTCCGACTACCATATTGATCAGTCCGTAAAGACCCGATTCAATATTCCGGAACACCGCCATGGACAGGAGAATGATCACGAGATCCGTAGCCATGACAGCCTTTCCGGTCTGCATGTGCGGGCGGAACTTCTGTAAAAGCTTCGCGGCGATATCGCCGCCACCCGTTGTGGAACCGCGCATAAATACGACCGCCAGGCTGATCCCCATGAGCACTCCGCCGAAAAGGCAGGACACCATCTTGTCCCCCGAATACACCGGGAAATACGGCGTCACCAGTCCATCAAGGATCACCGTCATGATCGCCACGGTTTTCAATGTCTTGATCGTCTTTTCCTTCCCCAGATAGATCCAGGACGCGATCAGAAGCGGGATGTTGATCAAAAATGTCAGTGTACCGATCGGCAGGCTCGTCAGACGGTTGAGCAGGATCGCCATACCGCTGGCGCCTCCCGGCGCGATATCAATGTTGTCGATAAAGCAGTGCAGCGCAACAGCCTGGATAAAACCGCCCGCCACATCTGCCAGAAAATCCAGGGCAAATTCTTTTCCCCGTGTCTTCCCCATAAGATTACCCCCTCATATCAAATGCTGCAAAGTCCGATTTTCCGGCATTCCCCACATGCCGGAGCGTGTCTGTCCGCCCTGTCAGCGTTCTCTGTCTTCCGGCTTTCTGCCCGTCCGGACAGAAAGTTCCCGATGCTGACCGGCCGGTCCGCTAGTCCTTATACAGCTCTTCAAACAGTTCCACAGGAACATATGCCTTCACATGGATCCCGTCGTCCTGGTATTCCTCCGAGAGAAGCTGTCCGCTCTTCCGGATCGTCTGGATCCGCCCGGCATTTTTGTATGCAAAGACCTTCTCAAAATAGATCCTGCGGTTTCTTAAGATCACGGCAAAAAGATCGAGCAGTTCCCCGATGCCCTCTCCTGTCTTTGCCGATAACCGTACCTTATAGTCCGCAGACATGTCCCGGCAGGCAGTGTCCGCATCCGGACGGTCCACCTTGTTGAACACGGTGATGATCTCTTTGTCCTTGATGTCCAGTCGGCGCAGCGTCTCGTAGACTACATGCATCTGCATGTCCATCTGCGGATTCGAGCAGTCCACCACATGGAGGATCACATCACAGTACCTCGCTTCTTCAAGCGTACTCTTGAATGCCTCGACAAGGTGATGCGGAAGCTTCCGGATAAATCCGACCGTATCCGTCAGAAGGACCTTCTCCCCACCCGGAAGCACAAGCGCTCTCGTCGTCGGATCCAGAGTTGCAAAGAGCTTATCCTCCGCCAGGATCCCGGCGCCGGTGAGCTTATTTAAGAGTGTGGACTTTCCTGCATTCGTATAGCCGACAATGGCCGCCGTCAGAGTTCCGCTCTGCTCTCTCTGTTTCCGAACCACATCCCTGTGGCGCTCCACATCCTGAAGCTCCGATTTTAACTGGCTGATCCGCTCATGGATCCGTCTGCGGTCCACCTCGAGTTTCGTCTCACCAGGCCCCCTCGTGCCGATTCCGCCGCCGAGTCTCGACAGAGAATTTCTGAGTCCGACAAGACGGACGGCACGGTATCTGAGCTGCGCCAGCTCGACCTGGATCTTTCCTTCCCTGGTCTTCGCGCGGGCCGCAAAGATATCAAGAATGATCATCGTCCGGTCCATGACCTTTGTGTCCAGGGCATCCTCCAGGTTTTTGAGCTGTGCCGGGGAGAGCTCATCGTCACAGACAACTCCGGTCGCTCCGCTCTCCCAGACCATCTCCTTCAGTTCCTGGATCTTTCCCTTTCCAAGGTAGGTTCCCGGATGGATATTTTCCCGGTTCTGGATCACGGTCCCGACGGTCTCCGCTCCCGCGGTCTTTACAAGCTCTTTCAGCTCCTCCACGGATTCTTCCGTGTCATCGGAGTCGTTCGTGCTGGCGGCAAACAGAATCACCCGCTCCTGCTGCTCACCGATCTCTATCAATTCTGCCATTCTTTCTCCTATCTCGTCACAAGAAACGCGATCTCATGATCCGCTTTCTCATCCTGTCCGTACTGTTCCTCATAGCTCCGGAACAGCTCCAGCGCTTTCTCATACTGCCCCAGGTACTCGTAACACACCGCCTGGTTGAAGGCGATCTCCTTCTTCGCCCTGTCATCGGAGAGTGCAAGTCCCGCTTCCCCGTGCTGCAGTGCTTCCTCGTAATCGCCTTTTTTCATCGCCGCCATCATCCAGCGGTTATAGACTTCCGTGCTGGAAAATCCTTCTTCCACCAGCGTCTGGTAGATCTCATCTGCCTTCGTCTCATCTCCGGCCGTCATATAAGCCGCCCCAAGAGCTTCCATCGCTTCAGCATAGCCGGCAGCTGCATGTTTTTCGTCCGCCTTTGTTCCGGACTCCAGACGGTTTTCAGCGCCTTCCGCATCGCCGGAATTTGCGAGACTCACCGCGCCCAGATAATAGTATTCCGCTCTCGGTTTATCCACCTTCACCAGCGTATCATATGTGTACGCCGCGGCACCGTAATCTCCCAGCATAAATTCTGCCTCACCGCGGTATTTTAATACATCGATCTCAAAGGATGAGACATGCTTTGTCTGATCGATCAGGCTGTCAAACTCCGCGACAGCGCCCTCATAATCGCCGTTCTCCATGAGAGCGATCCCGTTTTCCTTCCCCGCCTTCATCTCCTCTGTCACATGACCGCAGCCGGTAAGGAGAAAAAGCATGCCAGCGATGAGAAGAGCTGATGCGATATGCTTTCGAACTTTCGCATGGAACTGCCGGTCTTCACAGACGACCGCAGCCGGCGCGTAGTTCAAATTCAGTACATCTTTTTTTGATTTTTCTCTTTTTTCTGATTTTTGATAATATTTATACATTTTCAATTATATGTTTAATTTTGTTCTTTCTGTGATACTTCTGATTCTTCATCCTCCGCGCCTTCGGAAATATGCTCTGTCTCCTACGCGCGTGTCGTACTTCCGAATCCACCGTTTCTCACTTCATCGGCCTCGTCATCCACCGTGATGCCGTACTCCACAAAAATTCCCTGGGAAAAACCGGTTCCGGCTTCCACTTCCACAGTCTTTCCTTCACGGCTGTCGTTGGTGAGCTTCACCTGGATGTGGCCCTCGTTGTCGGATCCGTAGTAATCGCTGTCGATGATCCCGACGGTATTGTTTAACTGCAGGCGGAACTTAAATCCAAGTCCGCTTCTCGGATAGAGCTTTAACACCCAGCCATCGTCGATCCGTGCGCGGATCCCGGTAAGGATCTTTGTCATCTGACCAGGTTTCAGTGTGAATGCGGCCGGTGCGAAGAAATCATATCCGGCGGAACCTGCGGTCGCCCGTTTCGGGAGACGGATCCCGTCATAGATCTCCTTTATCATATCGTCTGTATCCTGCGGGTGTTCCCCCTGCCAGTCTTTTTTAAACTGCTCAAAGCTTACTTTTTCAAATTTCGCGATTCTCTGCATGTTGTCTCCTCTTACTCTCATTCTGACGCCCCGCTCTTCCTTTCCGGATCGGCGTGCGCTCCCGGATCATTTCTCCTGTCGGACCGTCCGGATGTCTCCCACTACTATACCAAGAGCCCGGTCCCATTTCAAGCATTTCAAACGAAAAATCCGGCAGAACATACCACGTTATCGCGGCAGTGTGTCCACTGCCCGCAGTATATTCTGCCGGATCAATCCGTCTGTGACGTACAAAATCATCTTAAACTCAGATTCTCCGCTGCTATTGCAGCTATCGTGATCGGCATTCGCCGTTCGCCATAAATCTGCAAGCAGTTTTCTGGCTCTCTTGCGCTCATTTCATCATATACGACAGCATCTCCATCCCGAAAATGATCACATAGAAAAGAAATCCGGGATTCAGATACACATATTTTTTATACGATGTCGGCACTCCGTTCTGCTGCCCCATCTGCCACCAGTAACGGCGTCCGTCCCGGAAGAAGAAATAGATCCCTGCCGCGATGAGGAGCAGGACCATAAGAAAACTGGCAAACGAAAACGCCGCTGCCGCCCAGGAAAGCCCCAGCGCATAGAGCCCGTCCTCCACCATCACGAGCAGCATCGAAAACGAATTCACTGCCATATGGAGCAGGACATTGTAAAGGATCCGGTTCGTCCGCACCGCGAGATAACCGAGTACCAGTCCGATCACCACCGCATACAGGAACTGGTTCAGATTCCCATGCATCAGCCCGAACATGACCGCCGTGAATACGACCGCCGTCCGGTCTCCAAATCGTCTCGCTTTTCTTAACAGCACTCCCCTGAAGAGCAGTTCCTCCATAAACGGAGCCACCAGGCAGGTATAGATCACCATTCCCGGCGTCAGTGCATCCAGTGCGTCCATCACCGGGTTCATATCTCCAGCCGGAACACCGGTAAATATGGAAATAAACGAGTCAAGAAAGACTCCCAGGAAGTTAAAGATATAGCCGAGTCCCAGCGCCATGAACAGCGCAGAAACCCATACTTCCGCCGAAAGTTTCTGGGCCGGTCTCCGGTCTGACCGCAGAAACCAGGTCATCGGGATCACCGCAAGGAACGGAAGTCCGATGCTGAAGACATACTGCACGAGGACTCCGGTCCACGGGGACGAAAAGAGCCCGGAGAGCAGACGACCCCCGCCGCTCTCCAGGCTGAACACCCAGTGCCGCACCATGAGATAGAACGCACTGCCCAGGTACTGAAGACCTGAGCAGGCACACATGGCCAGACATAAAACTGTAAATGTGATCAGAAAATCTCTTCTCTTATGCACCATATTCTTCCTTCATGATCTCACTGCTTCTCGCAATGAACTTTGTCATACGCTCCGGAGAAAGACTTCCGTGAGCAAGTTTCGCAAGGTCATAGAGCTGTTCGCAGAGCATCGGTGTCTTCTCTCCGTCCTTGTTGGCAAGAACGTATTTTACAAGACCGTTGTTTGCGTTGATGACTAATGTCTCCTCAGCCGGGAACATATCGGAACCGCCGCCGTACATGCTGTACATCTTCATCATATCCTGCATTCTTCGGCTCTCCTCGGAGACTGTGATCATGGAAGCGAGACCTTCATTTTTCAGCTTCTCGACTTTCACGTTCAGCTTGTCGTTTCCGATCGCCTTCTTAAATACCTCAGCGAGAGTCTCGGCGTCCTTCTTCTCCTGCTCCTTCGCGGCCTCATCGGTCTCCTCCGTCTCTTTGAATGTCTCGTTGACATCCGCATCGATACGCAGGAACTTTAAGCCCTCATTCTTCTGCTCCACATGCTGCATGAACGGGGAATCGATCGGGTTCGGAAGGATCACAGCGTCGATCCCGGCTTCCTTGAACATGTTGATGTACTGGCTCTGCTCTTTCTCGTCCGTTACATAGAAGATCTTGTTCTCGTGTTTCTCCTTGTTCTCCTCAAGGCAGTCAGCGAGTGTCAGATATTTGCCGTCCAAGTTCTTATAGAGGATGTAATCTTTCATCTTCTCATCGAACTTCTCGTCCTTTAAGCAGCCGAATTTGATGAACGGATTGATATCATCCCAGTATTTCTCGTAGTTCTCGCGATCTGTCTTGCACATGCCGGAGAGCTTATCAGCAACTTTCTTTGTAATGTAATCGGAGATCTTCTTTACAAATCCATCGTTCTGAAGAGCACTTCTGGATACGTTGAGCGGAAGATCCGGGCAGTCGATCACGCCTTTTAACAGCATCAGGAATTCCGGAATAACTTCTTTGATGTTATCCGCGATGAATACCTGGTTGTTGTAGAGTTTGATCTTTCCTTCGATGCTCTCGTACTCCATGTTGATCTTCGGGAAGTAGAGGATTCCTTTTAAGTTGAACGGATAGTCCATATTCAGATGGATCCAGAATAACGGCTCCTTGAAGTCCTGGAATACCTTGCGGTAGAACTCCTTGTACTCCTCATCGGTGCACTCGTTCGGATGCTTGTTCCAGAGCGGGTTCGTATCATTGACCGGAACCGGGCGTCTTGCGATCTTATATTTCTCTTTCGCAGGGCTCACCTCAACAGTCTCCTTCGATCCGTCCTCTTTTTCCTTCTCCTCGGTCTTTGCCGGCTCAACGATCGTCTCGATGATCGTATCCTTGTCGGTCAGTTCCTCTTTCTCGATCGTATCGTACTGCGGCTCAGCAGTCTCATCGTTTAAGTAGATCTCGACCGGCATAAATGCACAGTACTTGTCGAGGATCTCTCTTGCGCGGTACTCATTCGCAAACTCAGCGCTGTCCTCATTTAAGTACAGGGTGATCAGGGTTCCGTGGCCTTCCTTAGTGCCTTCCTTCATATCAAACTCGGTACCGCCCTCAGACTCCCAGTGGACCGGTTTTGCGTCCTTCTTGTAGGATAAGGTATCGATCGTTACTTTGTCCGCTACCATAAATGAGGAATAGAAACCGAGTCCGAAATGACCGATGATCTGGTCTTCATTCGCTTTATCCTTGTACTTGTTCAGGAAATCCTGGGCGCCGGAGAAAGCGATCTGGTTGATATACTCGTCAACCTCATCCTCTGTCATACCGAGACCGTTATCTTCGATCTTGATCGTCTTTTCCTTCGGATTTACAGTAACCTGAACTTTATACGTTTCATCGTCCGGGGTCTCATACTCGCCCATCAGAGCCAGTTTCTTTAATTTTGTGATGGCATCGCAGCCATTGCTGACTAACTCACGATAAAAGATATCATGATCGGAATACAGCCACTTTTTGATGATCGGGAATATATTCTCACTGTTGATTGAAAGACTTCCGCTTTTTGCCATGTTAAACCACTCCTTATTTCCATTCGCGCGTCGGGGGACGATCTGTATTGCCGCCCGACGGACCGCTTTTTTTTATTTTCTCTGTAACCGTTCCATTCTTAAACAGCTACTTTTTTCTTCTTTCAGGACAGCCGGTATCGCCCCGGATCTCAGGGATTTTTAACAGCTGTTCGATTCAACATGACATATTTTAATACCAGAAAATCAAAATGTCAATAAAATTAGCACTCATTTTTGATGAGTGCTAATAAAATTTTTATAAACTTTTTGATTTTTCTCTGTCAGTCACGGAGCTGCACTTCTGCTGCCCACTTTTACAGCCGCTCGCGGATCAGTTTTCACTCTCGATCGGAATAAACACGCGGGCCTGTTCGTCCTGCTGTTTTTTCTTCCGCTCCTCTTTCGCAGCATTGACTGCCATCTCGCAGAGTGCCATCTGGGAGCCGACCGGAAGTTTTCCTCGGCGATCCGGCTTTTCATATGTCCCGTCCGGCTGAAGCACATGGGCCTTTAAGTTGTCCTCCAGCTCCAGCTCCATATATCTGCGAATCCTGTCTTTGAGTTCCTCTCTCAATACCGGGAACATAATCTCGACACGGCGGTCCAGGTTTCTCGGCATCCAGTCGGCACTTCCCATGTAGATCTCTTCACTTCCGTCGTTCTCAAAGATAAAGATCCTCGCATGTTCGAGGAATTCTCCGACGATCGAGCGGACCTCAATGTTCTCGGAAAGTCCCGGGATCCCCGCCTTCAGACAGCAGATGCCGCGGACAACCAGGCGGATCTTCACCCCTGCGCAGGACGCCTCATACAGCGCGGCGATGATCTCCTTGTCACAGAGGGAATTCATCTTCGCGATGATCGATGCCGGCTTTCCGTCTTTTGCATGCTTCGTCTCCCGGTTGATCAGATGCAGGAATTTCGTTCTGAGCCACAGCGGGGCAACCGAAAGCATGTTCCAGTTTAACGGCTCGGAATATCCGGAGAGCATGTTGAAGACCGCAGTCGCATCCTCTCCGATCATCGGATTGCAGGTCATGATTCCGCAGTCTGTGTAAAGTTTTGCAGTGGAATCGTTGTAGTTTCCGGTTCCAAGATGGACATATCTCCGGATCCCGTCTTCCTCCCTGCGGACCACGAGTGTGATCTTTGAGTGCGTCTTTAAGCCGACGAGTCCGTAAATAACATGACATCCGGCTTTTTCCAGCTTTTTCGCCCAGATGATGTTGTTCTCCTCGTCAAATCTCGCCTTCAGCTCGACGAGAACCGATACCTGCTTTCCGTTCTCGGCTGCCGCCGCCAGAGCCGCGATGATCGGGGAGTTGCCGCTGACACGGTATAACGTCTGCTTGATCGCCAGAACTTCCGGATCCTTTGCCGCGCTCCGCACGAAGTCCACGACAGGATCAAAAGTCTCATACGGATGCATCAGAAGGATATCGCCCTTCCGGATGTTCGTAAAGATATCATCGTCATTCATCAGAGCCGGAACCGGCTGCGGCGTATATTTCGGGGTCTTTAAGTGGTCGTACCCGTCAAGCCCGTACATTTTCATCAGGACCGTCAGGTCGAGCGCACCCGGGATCTCAAAGATGTCTTCCTCGTTGACCTCCAGCTCTCTCTTTAAGATCTTTAAAAGTCTTTGGTCCGCCTTGTCCTCGATCTCCAGACGGATGACTTCGCCCCACTGTCTGCGCTTTAACTGCTTTTCGATCTCCTCGAGAAGATCCACAGCTTCCTCCTCGTCCAGGGAGAAATCGGCGTTTCTCATGATACGGAACGGATGGGACGTCACGATATCATAGTTTAAGAACAGCTGCTGCATGTTCCGCTCGATGATCTCCTCCAGGAAGATCACATTCCGCATCTCACGGTTGTTCTCATCGGTCGTCACCGGGAGGCTGATGATCCTCGGAAGGACAGCCGGGACCTGCACCATCGCGAACTCCAGCTCCTTGCCGCCCTCTTTTTTCTTTAAGAGCGCCGCAATATTCAGGGACTTGTTTCTGACAAGCGGAAACGGCCTTGAGGAATCCACCGCCATCGGCGTCAGGACCGGATAGACCTCCTCACGGAAATAGCGGTCCACAAATTCGCCCTGCTCCGGGGTCAGGTCCTCGTGATTCTCGATGAGGTTCAGTCCGATGCTCCGAAGAGCCGGGAGCAGCGACCGGTTATATGTGTTGTACTGCTGAGTGACAAGCTCATGGGTCCGCACACTGATCTTTTCCAGCTGCTCCGACGCGGTCATCCCCGCGATATCCGGCTTTTTATATCCCGCATGGACCATATCCTTTAAGGATGCGACCCGGACCATGAAAAACTCGTCCAGGTTCGATGCCGTGATGCTTAAGAATTTCAGCCGGTCAAAGAGCGGTGTCGTCTTATCTCTTGCCTCTTCGAGAACACGGCAGTCAAATTCCAGCCAGCTGAGTTCTCGGTTTACATAATTTTTCGGATCATTGAAGCGTGCCGGATCCTGCTCCTTCCGTTCTTTCTGAGCATTCCCCTTTTTTAACTCTTTTTTCATTTCTCTGCCTTCCTGTATCCGGCCGGTCCACGGTTCACGCTGTGCGCAGACGAAAACCGGCTCCGGACACCCTTTCACATCCTGAATTCATCGTGTTTCGCAGCAATATCCCTGTCTGCACTCCGGCATCTAGCTGTATTTTTTATGCCGCAGGACCGGCCGGATCCCGAAGATCTCCTCGAAGAATGCCGCCTTCTGTTCAAAGGATACCGCCTCCAGCGTGATATCGCCCGGATAATCCGTCGTGATCATGAGCTTTCCATCTTTTACTGCCATCTTGCAGTCCGCAAGTTTGTCCCCGTGGCCGCGGTCCATGGAATTTGCCAGACGCAGGATCGCCGTCAGCTTCGCGATCAGGAGCATGACCTCATTCTGCCCGCCGAAGCTGTCTGTCACAGCGTCCAGCTCGGTCTCCATCCGGACCATGTTGTAATCGAAATCCCGGATGTTGTAGCGGACCACATTTGCGATGATCTCACGTTCCAGGTGCGAGATCCCGATGATCTCCGTCGACATGATGATATTGTAGGCGCACTCGTTGGAGTTGCGGACGCTGATAAATTTTCCGCAGGCGTGGATCAGCACGGCAATCTGTAACAGAAGCCGCTCTCTCTGCCCCATTCCATGGTATCTCCGCATCGTGTCAAAGATCTGGAGCACATATTTTTCCACTGTCTCCGTATGACGGCTCATGCACTGGTAGCGCTTCGCCATCGTGCGCGAGGTGCTGATGATGTCATTGTCAAAATTGTGCCGGAATTTCAAGAGTTTCTTGTCCGCCGCGTACTCGGCCGCGATCCCGTCGCAGAGGCGGATCCCCGGGATCCAGATCATCTCCGCTCCTGTCATCTCAAGGAACTTTTTATAGATCACCACGCACGGAAGAAGCAGAGATGCATACTCCCGGCTCACACCGAATGCCTCCTCGATCTGTGTCTCATTCATCGTGACAAGGCGCGCATAGAACTCGTCAAAGCGCTCTCTCGTGACTCTGCGGAGCGGTTTTCCGTGATCCTCATACCGGAACAGATAGAGGATATTTTCTCCGATCCCGATCAGATGTTTGATCTTCTTATCCTTCAGGTACATCTTTTTATAGTTTTCCAGCTCATTGTCCACCATCTCTCCGATGAGATCCCGGTACTGCTCCACCGTCGTATTGACGTCCTGAAGAGTGCCGCGGATCCTCAAAACACCGAGCGGCAGATTTTCCGTGGTCACAAGAAGGTTCCTGTCGAAAAGCGAGATCTGCATGCTTCCAAATCCCACATCCACGATCGCGGTCCCCTGCTGGATATTCTCATCAAACTCATCATCCGAGACGGCGATCGCCTTGTATCCCAGGAATCGCTGCTCCGAGTTGCTGATGATACGGACCTGGATGCCGGTGCGGACGCGGATCTGATCGAGAACGATCCGGTTGTTTCTCGCCTCACGCATCGCACTCGTCGCATAGGCACGGTATTCCGTGACCTTGTAGGATTTCATGATCCCGGCAAACCCCGCAAGTACATCGCAGAGCTCTTCCACCATCTCATAGCTGATCTTTCCGTTGTTGTAAGTATCGCTCCCAAGCGCCGTGACATGGCGGATATGGTCCAGTTTCCGGATCCTGTTCCTGTTTGAGATCTCATAGATCCCCATCTCAACCTCAAACGATCCCACATCGATGGCTGCAAATGTAAGGGCTGCCATAGCTTTTCCTCCTCTTATAAGAATCGGTCCGGAAAATACCGGACCGTCTTTCATCAATAATTTCCTAAAATTCTCATGACGGAAGCTTCCGCCGCGATCCCCGTCAGGGCGTTGCGGACTCCCGCGTCGCTTAAATTTCCTTCAAAATCCACGAAGAAACGATATTCAAAGCTCTTCTCCGGGATCGGTCTGGACTCGATCATCATCATATTGACATTGTTGAAGATGAAGTTTCCGAGAATGTTGTAAAGAGATCCGCTCTTGTGCGGAATCTCAAACGCCACACTGATCTTTCCGGCTTTCTTTGCGTAGACCGGCTCTTTCCCGAGGATCAGGAAGCGTGTCGTATTTCCCTTTACGTTATTGACCTCCTCCGCGAGGACCTCCATTCCGTAGAGTTCCCCCGCAGTGCGGCTCGCAACAGCTGCCTGGGACGGATCCTGCTCCTCCATGACCTTCTTCGCGGCAACGGCTGTGTTTAAGACTGCGATCTGTTTCCATTCCTTATGGGCGGAGAGGAAATCAGAGCTCTGGGCCAGCGCCTGGGCGTGGGAATAGACTGTCTTGATATCGGAGAGCTTTGCACCCGGAACGCCGAGAAGCATGTGGGCAACCGGAACATAGATCTCGCCTACTATGTAATTCTTATATTTTAAGAGCAGGTCATAATTGTTGATCACGAAACCGGCCGTGGAATTTTCGATCGGGAGTACCGCGTAATCGGCGCGTCCTTCCTCGACCTCCTTCATGGTATCTTCAAACTCCGGAACATGGTAGAGATCCGCATCCTCACCAAAGTATGCTTTGGCCGCTGCATGGCTGTATGCGCCCTCAACGCCCTGGAATACGATCCGTTTTCCTTTTTTGGCGATCTCTTCTACCTCGGAAAAACCGGTATCCATTCCCATTCCATGGGCGGATAACAGACCATACTGATACCGGCGGCTGATCGACATCAGCTGGGAGAAGATCTCCTTCACTGCCTCTCTGTTAAAATCGCTGTGCGCCAGATCCTGGACTGCCGCGATCTTCTGCGCCTCTCTCGTCGCATCATAAACGGCTTTTCCCGTTCCGATCTTATATTCTGCAACATCTCCGCAGACGGACATGCGCTCTTCAAACAGGCGGACGATCTCTTTATCGATCACATCCAGCTTGTCCCTGCATTCTTTTAAGTCAAGATTCTTCATGTATTTCTATTGCCTCTGCTTTCTGTCATTTTACAGCACGCGGACCCTTTTTTCCTTAAACGTGATCCGCTCTTTTTCTTCCGGAATTTGTGAAGTGATCGACCGGTATGGTCTTTTATCACTTTTCTTCCTGCATCTCCTTCAGCATCCCGATCAGCACATTTCTCGTATATGCACCCGGATGTTTCCTGTCTTCCGGATCCAGCTCTTTAATATTGATCGGTTTTCCGTAATAAACGGTGATATGGGACGGAGTGATGAACGGAAAATGCTTTTCCAGAACTTCCGCAGTACCTGTCATCGCCACCGGGATCACCGGACAGCCGGATTTTTCCGCGATCTTCAGGCTTCCCTCTTTAAACGGAAGAAGCTCCGTGATATCTTCGTTCGTATTTCTCGTTCCTTCCGGGAAGATCCAGATGGAGATACCATTTTTCACCTTCTCGATCCCCTGAAGGATCGTCTTTAAACCTTCCTTGATATTTTTTCTGTCCAGGAAGAGACAGTTCACGTTGACCATCCAGGTTCTGAGGATCGGGATCTTCTCCATCTCCTTTTTCGCCACAAATCCGAGCAGCGTCGGAACCGTCGTATAACCGGTCAGAATGTCAAAATAGCTTCTGTGGTTTCCCACATAGAGGACTGCTGTGTCCTTTGGAATATTCTCCTCACCCTTTACGGTGATCGTCACACCCGCAAGCTTTAACAGACACCGGAACACTGCCCGGACAACCCGGATCGACTCCAGATCTCTCGCATGCGGATCTTTTTTTCCAAGTGAAACCTGGGCCACCAGGAACGGATAACTGACGATCAGAAATCCGACCAGAACGACCAGGACCATAATCAATCGAATCATAAGTACAAACCTCCCTTGTCTGATCACAGCCGTCATTTTCCGCGGCTGTCTCTTGTTTCTTACTCTTTTCTGTCTTTTGCGCGCCCCGGAAATTCCGCGGACGTTCACACAGAACGGCGTGTGTTCCGGGTCACATTCCCGGGCACATTCTTTTATCCGGGACTCCCTTTTTTTCGTACACTTTAAAGAGTTACTGTGTTGAGGTTCATATAGATTTATTATACCGAATATGACCTTCATTTGCAACTCAAATACAGGTGGAATCCATCTCAAATCCATCTCAAATTGTAACTGTTCCGTACGCTTCGGCCGGTGCTGAACGTGTGCCACTGGCACACAGCCCCTACGGCAACGGGCTTTTTGTCTTCCGGCCTGTCAGATACTCAAACAGGAGACCGGTCCCGAACCAGAACGGAGCGAAGTCCAGGCGGATCACCCCGTTGATCTGAAGCATTCTTCCGGTATAGTCCCATGGGCAGATCCCGAATCTTCTTAAAAGTGATCCGGTGAGATACTCCGTCAGAAAGATCAGCACCATATCAAGGATCCCATGGCGAATGATCCGGTCCCGCACAGAGATTTCCCCGAAATCCCCGATCCACGCGTCCACTCCTCTTCCGATCGGTCCAAGCAGCACTCCCAGCCCATAGATCGGAAACATGTAGAGGGATGTTCTTCCCATCATTTTCCAGTCCCCGGCCGCAAGACTCTCCGCGGATGTGAGCAGGATCTCGAGTCCCCATCCGGTCAGCCCGCAGATGATAAAATTCTCCACATATTTTCTCCGGATCCCTGCCCGGGATCTCCCTATTTTTTTCGGTTTTCTCCGGCATTTCTGATTCCATTTATTCATGAAATCAGTATTGGTGATTTAAAGATGGACTATGCAGATTGTCTGTTGCTTTTCACAGGCAGAATTTTCCGGAGTGAAAGTTTGCCGATGCTGACGCTTTTCCCGCCTGCGGTTCATCTTCCTGCTGGTTTCTCACACATACTGGTTTTTCGCGCTGTCATATGCGTAATCGATCGACGCCATCGCCTCGTCCACCGTCTTCCGGTCCAGATCGAGAACCCGGCAGAGCTCATCCATGTCCGGATAAAAGTCCCGCAGCTGGGTGTTCAGGTAACTCAAGAGCATCACAGGATCTTTTGGAATATTTGCCATCTGACTCTTCTCCTTCCTTTACTTTCTGATTCCTCCTGTGTTATACTATAACCCATATGTGAGATGATTGCAAACGAAAGGGGATTTTAAAATCATGAAACACCTTCTGCTGCTCGGAACAGGGGGAACCATCGCCTGCAAGAGAGGCGAAAACGGTCTGACACCGCTTCTTACCGGTGATGAACTGTTGTCTTATGTACCGGATGCAAAAAAGTTCTGTGAGGTGGAGACCATCCAGGTCTTAAACATTGACAGCACAAATATGCACCCGAAGCACTGGCTGAAGCTTGCTCAGGTTCTGGAAGAGAATTACGACAATTACGACGGCTTCGTGATCTGCCACGGAACGGACACGATGGCGTACACAGCTGCCGCCATGTCCTACCTCGTCCAGCACTCCAGCAAGCCGATCGTCATCACAGGCGCCCAGAAGCCGATCGACCTTGATGTGACGGATGCGAGGACCAACCTTTTAGACAGCCTGCGATTTGCCGCTTCCGACCGTGCTCACGGCGTTACGATCGTATTTGACGGAAAAGTGATCGCCGGAACCCGCGGAAAGAAAGAGCGCAGCAAGAGCTACAACGCGTTCTCCAGCATCAATTTCCCGTATCTCGCTGTGATCCAGGACGAGCACATTTTATACTATATCGACGATAAATGGCAGGACCGCGAGAGCGTCCGCTTCTACCACGAGATGGACAGCCAAGTCAGCCTCTTAAAGCTGATCCCGTCCATGGACTCCAGCCTGCTCGACTATATGGCGGAACATTACGACGCAGTCGTCATCGAATCCTTCGGTGTCGGCGGACTTCCGTCCTATGAATCCGGCGATTTCTACAGCTCCATCGAAAAATGGATCTCCATGGGAAAAGTCATTGTCATGACCACCCAGGTCACCCAGGAAGGCAGCAACATGTCTGTCTACGAAGTCGGCCAGAAGATCAAAAACGCCTTCGGTCTCATCGAATCCTACGATATGACCCTGGAAGCCACCGTCACCAAACTCATGTGGATCCTCGGCCAGACAAAAGACCACGACAAAGTCCGCGAAATGTTCTACGAGACGATCAACCATGATATTTTGTGGAATACGGGGAGACGGTAGATTACCGTGACTTTAAAAATGTATTTTAAAAGGGCATATCGGACAGGATTTTCTCCCATCCGATATGCCCTTCACTTATCACTTTCTCTTCCCGTTCAATATCTTTGAATTTCTTACAGCCTCTTATACCCCAATCTGGGGCAAAACATCCTATCATCCTCATAAAATTAAGGTGCTTCTGTGTTTTATTCCGCATCCTCCGCCAACGTATACGGAGTAACCTGGTAAACGTAATAGTTCAGCCAGTTCGTATACAGCGTGTTCGCCATATTTCTCCACAGGAGCGGCGGAACCGAGAACGGATCGTCGTGCTCGTAGTAGTGGAGCGGAAGTGCCGGATTCAGACCTTTGTTGAGGTCACGGTGATACTCATTGTTTAAGGTCATGCGGTCGTACTCCGGATGGCCCTGGACGAAGATCTGGCTGCCGTCCTGGTTCATCACGAGGAATACGCCTGCCTCGTCGGATTTCGCGAGTATCCGGAGTTCCGGATGCTTTAAGATATCCTCCTCGCGGACTTCCGTGTAACGGGAATGCGGGCACTTGAAGTAATCATCAAAACTTCTCAGGAGCGGAACCCGCTTGTCCAGCGCCTTCTGGGTAAAGATACCGGAAAGCTTCTTTTTCATCAGGTGCTTCGGGATTCCGTAATGATAATATAAGCCCGCCTGCGCGCCCCAGCAGAGATGCATCGTGGAGGTCACATGCGTCTTGCTCCACTCCATGATCTGCGTCAGCTCCGGCCAGTAGTTGACCTCCTCATACTCCATCAGTTCCACCGGTGCTCCAGTGATGATCATTCCATCGAAATGTTTCTTGCGGATCTCCGGGAAAGTCACATAGAATTTATTTAAGTGGCTCGCGGAGGTATGCGTCGACTCATGGGTCGACATCGTCATGTACGTACATTCCACCTGCAGCGGGGTGTTGGACAGCGCTCTTAGAAGCTGTGTCTCAGTGTCCTCCTTTAACGGCATGAGGTTTAAGATCAGGATCTCCAGCGGACGGATATCCTGGCTCTGGGCACGATCCTCATCCATGATAAATACGTTCTCACTCTCAAGGATCGCTCTTGCCGGCAATCCATTCTGTATTTTAATCGGCATTTTTTTCCTCTCCTATCATCTTCAGGAAATCCTCTTCGGAAAGGATCGGAATGCCAAGTTCTCTTGCCTTCTTATTCTTTGACGAATTGGATGTCACATCATTATTGATCAGATAACTGGTCTTCGCAGACACGGAGCCTGCGGCTTTTCCGCCGAGAGACTCGATCTTCTCCTGCAGTTCCTTGCGGTTCGCAAAATGTTCAACGGAGCCTGTGATCACGAAAGTCTTTCCGGCCAGCGTCTGTTCCTCATTTTTCACTTCATTTTCAAAAGTCAGATCCGCCAGCAGATGATCCAGTATCTCATTGTTCTTATCATTCTTAAAGTACTTCACCCACGCATCCGCGAGCACACCGCCGATCCCGTCGATGGAGCAAAGCTCCTCCGCGTCGGCCCCGCGCATGGCGTTCAGGTCAAACTCGAAATGGCGGCAGATCACTTTCGCATTCGCAAGACCGATCCCCGCGATCCCGAGTCCAAAGATCAGCCGCGGCAGCGTCGTATGGGACGCAGTCTTCGCCGCCTGAATAAGATTCTCATAGGATTTCTCCCCGAATCCCTCCATCGTCACGATGGCATCGCGGTGACGGTCCAGATGGAAGATATCATCGAATTCATGGATGAATCCCGCTGCGATAAACTTCTCCAGCGTCATCTCGGAAAGTCCGTCGATATTCAGCGCATCCCTGCTCACAAACAGGTCAAAGCTCTTGATCTTTTTCGCCTGACACTCCGGATTTGTGCAGTAGAGGGACTTCACATCATTCACACTGCGGATCTCCGTCGCCCCGCCGCAGACCGGACAGATCTTCGGGATATCACGGACGCCGCTTCTTGTCAGGTTGTCCGAGATCTGTGGGATGATCATGTTCGCCTTGTAGACCGTAATCCTGTCCCCGGCCCCCAGCTCCAGTCCTTCCATGATACTGATGTTATGGACACTGGCGCGGCTCACCGTCGTTCCCTCAAGCTCCACCGGTTCGAACACGGCGACCGGATTGATGAGTCCTGTTCTCGACGCACTCCACTCGATGTAGGAAAGCGTTGTCTCCTGGATCTCGTCCGCCCATTTGAAAGCGATGGAATCCCTCGGGAATTTCGCCGTCCGCCCAAGCGACTGTCCATAGGCGATATCATCATAAAGCAGTACAAGACCATCCGACGGGATATCGTAATGTTCGATCTTCTCCGCAAATCCGCGGACTGCATCGGAGAGTGTCTCCGCCGTCACCTCCACGAACTCGACCGTCTCAAATCCCAGGCCATAGAGCCACAAAAACTGCTCTTTTCTCGAATTTTTAAAGTCAACGCCCTCCGCCCGCACCAGTGCAAACGCCATAAAACGGACGTTTCTGGATGCCGTGATCTCACTGTTCAGCTGGCGCACGGAACCGCTGCAGAGATTTCGCGGATTCTTGTACTTCGCATCCACATCTGCGATGGAATCGTTTAACTTTTCAAAATCTGAATAGCTGATGACCGCTTCCCCGCGCAGGATCAGCTGACCCTTATACGGGATCGAGGTCGGAATATTGATAAACGTCCGGGCATTCGGCGTGATCACCTCGCCGATCTCGCCGTTTCCGCGTGTAACCGCCTTCGCAAGGACCCCGTCCTCATATGTCAGGACCACAGTCAGCCCGTCCATCTTCCAGGACAAAAGTCCTTTCTGTCCGCCGAGCCATTCCCGGAGCTCGTCAACGCTTTTCGTCTTATTCAGAGAAAGCATCGGCCGCTCATGGCGCTCTTTCGGAAGTTCACTTAAGACTTCATATCCGACTTTCTGGGTCGGACTTCCGGCAAACACCGTCCCTGTCTCCTGTTCCAGTTTCAGGAGTTCGTCGTAAAGCCTGTCATATTCGAAGTTGCTCATGATCTCGCGGCTCTCCTGATAATAGGCTTTCGATGCCTCAGAGAGAAGCGGGATCAGCTCCTTCATCCTCTTGATCTTGTCGTCCATATTTTATGCTCCTTGCGCTCCGGCGCACCCGGTTTCCAGCTTTCCGGGGATGCGGGGGCTTTCTTTTCCGGCTTCTTTTCGCTGTCCTCGCGGACATTTCTCCAGACCTTTCCGGTTCCGCTCTTTTTCTCGAACGGCTTTCTCTCACCATTTTTTACAAACGGTTTCCTGTCGTTCTTCTTTCCCTGATATCCGGAGCGGGCTGTTTTTCCGGCCGCTTTTGCCGGATCCACCAGTTTTCCGATCTTCGCAGCTTCTCTCGCCGGAAGATTCGTCGAACCTTCCACCAGTTTCATCAGATCGCTCAGCTCTTTTTCCGTCAGCTCCCGGTACTCCCCGCGCTTTAATGTACCCAGCTGGATGTTCATGATACGCACGCGTTTCAGATTCATCACATGATAATCGAGCGCACGGCACATCCGGCGGATCTGTCGGTTTAATCCCTGCGTCAGGACGATATGGAACGTGTGGCTTCCGGTCTTCCACGCGCGGCATGGCTTTGTCGTCACGTCGAGATCCTCAATGCGGACGCCTTCGCACATCTGCTTTAAAAATTCTTCCGTCACCGGATGATCGACAGCCACCGCGTACTCTTTTTCATGCGCATTTCCGCCGCGCAGGATCTTGTTGACGATATCTCCCTGATTTGTCATCAGGAGAAGTCCCTCGGAATCCTTATCAAGACGTCCGACCGGATAGATCCTCTGGGGATAGTTTAAAAACTCGACGATATTTTCTGCATGATCCTTATCCGAAGTCGTGCAGACGATCCCACGGGGCTTATTTACGATCAGGAATACCGGTTTTTCCTTCTCTCCCACCGGCTTTCCGTCACAGACCACCTTCTGTCCCGGGCGGATCTGCATTCCCATCACAGCAACTTCACCATCCACCATGACTTTTCCATTCTCCACAAGCCGGTCTGCCTCTCTTCTCGAGCAGACGCCTGCATCACTCAGATATTTATTTAAACGAATCGTTCCTTCCAATCTACTTCTCCCTTTTATTCATAATTTATGATCCAAAATTTATCCTTTCGCCCATTATATCGTTTCTGAGGGGCGAATGCAAGAAAAAAACGCCTGTCAGTCCGGGACATTTCCCAGATCTGGCAGACGCTTTCCTGTCTCACTGCCCCGGTATCCCAGGACATCAGAAAATGCATCTGATAGGAATCGAACCACTGATATATAACCTACAACCACCGATAAATGCTGTGTTTTTAGACCACTGGTGTTGATTTGACCATAAATTTGACCATAACAACGTCAAACTGAATGGAAAAGAGGTGAATTATCAGATGCGAATCAAAAAAAATACCGATACACATCTAAGCAGATGCTGCCAGACCAGTCAACTGCTTCTCAACATTGTGATCCTCTTATTTTTAGCTCCCCTATTATGTAATACGCTGTACGATCTGCGGCAGATAGCCGCCGATTTTCCGGCACAGCTGCGCACCGCAGTCCGCCATTACATTTATAGCGAATAGCCACAACTACATCGCAGGCAAGGGTGATATCCCCGTCCAGTCAGCCCACACAGGCTCACGCCGTGCTCCGCGCACGAGTGATCCTGTCCGGGCATCCTTCCCGGGGAGGCGCTCCAAAGTCCTGCTCATTTTAGAGGGTGACCATGACTTTGCACCGCCAGGCCAGATACGTCGCCGGTAAAACCTGCAACCATCTGGCCAAGGGCGGAAACCGCCCTATGGAACCCACCCTTGCCTGCGATCAATGCATAATATGAGAGGTATCACATGAAATCTAAAACTAAAACCACCTACATCGGATTTAAGTGCGCGCCGGAGCAGAAAGAACAGATTATCTCCAAATGCAGAAAATATGGTCTCTCCATGTCCGAATTTATCCGGGTCTCCTGCGTCCGCAGCTCCATCAATATCATAAGTGGAATCCCAGAGCTTACGATTGAACTTTCACGCATTGGAAAAAATTTTAACCAGATCGTGCGAGCCGTCTATCTGCATCCGCAATCTCTGGAAGCAAGTGAGCTTGCCAGGATCGCCGATGATCTGGACGCAATCAAAGATCTTATCACAGAATTGAAGGAGAATACGATCCATGCCGATCATTAAGATCTATCCCAGTAAGCGACCAGTCCGGGGAATCCTGCAATACATTACCCGCGGTGATACTGTCCCGGAGGAACTGATCCGCACAAACGGCTGTGACATTCTGGATGCTGAACAGGAATTTTCCGATATCGCGCGTTACTACAATAAACCCACAGGTGCCGGAAACCGCACCTACTACCATATGATCGTCAGCTATAACACGACATATGAGAAAATCAGTCCCGAGGAAGTCCGCGACATGGTTAAGGACTTATGTCAGCGCACAAAAATTGACTGTTATCAATGGTATCTTGCGGTACATACTGACCGCCCAGATCACATGCATGCGCATGTTGTCATCAATAACGTCAGCTACCGCGGCGATCGTAAACAGCATGTTAAGGCTGGGAAAAGCTTTCAATCAACGGGAAAACTACGCCATGAACTGATGGAAAAAGGGAATGTCATCTGTAAAGAACACGGATATGAACACAGCCTGGTCAACACCAAAAGCAAAGCCCAGGAACGTCTGACACGGGCGGAGCTTGCACTTGCGGCTAAAGGGGAAATCAGTTGGAAAGACAAGCTGAGAAACCAGATTGAATACGCAAAGGAACAGGCATCCAGTAGCAGCGAATTTATCTGGCTTATGAAAGATAATTTTGGTGTCACAGTACAGGAACACAAAAATGCATACCGATATATCCCGGAATTTTTTACACGGAAAAATGCAGCATCGCCCAAGCCATGTCACGAGCGGCGTCTGGGTGGAGACTACACGAAAGAAACAATTGTCAACTATATCGAAAGAAAGGCTAAACATTATGACAACTATAAAAAAGAAAAGAGCCTCGTTCGCGGAGACCTTGCAAAAGCAGATGAACGCACCGTCAGCCGAACCTATGAACAAGATGACAGCAGAGAGCGATAATTCTTCGCCCTGCATCCGGCTGCGCAAAAATTTTGATGACCTTGATCCGCCCCAGACACCGGAGCAGATCCGCCAGACTGCTAAACGAGACAGGCTTAAGAGTGCTATGCTTTTAAATCTCAATAAAAATGCTGAGCATGCCAAAATCATGAAAGATCTTGAGACCCCTGTTTCAAAAAAGCAAGAAAACATTCCTATCTCAAAAATTGTGATTCCTGCACGTTTTCCCGCCGAAAGCCCTCTACCAGAAGAACGGAAGTCATTGCTGAATTGCTTTTTTGACTTTTCCGCATTTACAGGACTTTGGATCAGTGCCTCATTGATGGTCTCTTGTAGAATCCTTTTGCTGCCAACAAAACTACATGTAAACGCTCTTTTAGATCTGGCTGCCTTAGTGCCATCTGGTATGATTACCATACAAAATATCCGTAATCTAATTGCCGGAGAACGTGACTTTACATTTCTGTCACCATTTGATCCGAAACGCCGAAACGAGCGTTCTCTCCCTCTCGTAGAACGTAAGGAATTACGACCAGCACCAAATGCTCATCTCTATCTTAACGGGAACCCAGGGTTTTTATTTGGTCGTTACGGACGGCGTTATGTTGGTAAACAGCAGAATATGGACGGACATATTATTTGCATCGGAACACCCGGAAGCGGGAAGTCCGCAGCTGTCGCAATCCCTACGTTGCACATGTGGACAGGCGCACTTTTGGCCATTGATATCAAAGGAGAGTTGTTAAAAAATGCTCCCGTACGATATAACCGCCGTGTGATGGATCCGTATAATCCGGACAGTTATGGATATGACCCATTTGAATTGTTGTATCTTGCGCCAAAGTCAGAATTTACTCATGCGCTCAATGATATCCTGTATGCGATTATTCCTGATCGGGATACTGAGGATCCATTTTGGGAACAGGCAGCGCGTCACTATCTGGCTGGTGTCTATACCTGGGCTTATCATGCATCTAAAACATTTATCGAAGCCAATCGGATCATTTACAGCACTCCCGCAGAGGAACTTGTGGATAAAATTATAAGTACCACAGAGGGTGACGCAAGAGATCACATGCAGCATTTCAAGGGTCTCTCAGATAAAACTCTCTCATCCATCATGGAAACCGTACACAATGCGATAGAGCTGTTTGCCACTGATCCGGTCGTGCAGGAGTTTTTAACACGAGAACGTACAATATTGCCGCGTGATCTATTGGAAGGTTATCAGATCTATTATGAATTGCCGGAATCCAGACTGCAAAACTGGTCTCCTCTAACTGCCATGATTATCAACCAATTTTTGCATGCGATGACCGAATTTCCAGATAACAATCCTATTCGCACGCTTGTTCTATTGGATGAATTTCCGCAATTAGGGAAAGCGACTGCTGTGATTGATGGAATGGCAACACTGCGAAGTAAAGGCTGTACAATATGCTTACTGATGCAGTCATACAGTCAGTTAGACCGCACCTATGGACAAACTGCCAGAAGAGTCATTACCGACAATGCTGCTTATAAGCTTATCCTATCCGTGATGGATCCACAGACAGCGCAGGAAATATCATCCATGGTAGGACAACATTATCAGACCCAGGCTAGTGTCAGTACGCATGGATTATTATCCGACCGCCAGTATAGCAGCAGCGAACATAAACAATTAACCAATTTAATCCGACCGGAGGAATTACAAAATCTTGGGAATGAAGCGTTATTATTATCGCCTTATAGCTTTTGTAGACTTCAAAAAACATATTATTTTAGGGAGGGTTTTACGAATGTATCGGAAAATACATCTGCGCACTAATCCATATCTGATTAAAGATGGGAAATATTATCCCGAGACTAGAGACGATATCCATTTTAACTTTGCGAAAGACGAATGCTGCAAGTGCCATAATGGCACTTGCCCAATTGAAGGTCTTACGCTTGCTGATCTCTATTTTGTCAATGTCTCACCAAATCGAATCATGCCAAAAGAGTATGAACCAGACTATTGTATTGGAATGGCGAAAAAGTTGATTTGTGGAGATTATCAGTTTCCAGTAGATATACAGCTTTCAAGTCTGGACGGACATATTATCTGCTACGATGGGAGACATAGAATCTGTATCGCGCAGAAATTAAATGGAGAACATGAATTTAAAGTACCTGTGAAGGTAAACTTTATTGTAGGCTGATGATAAACGCAAAAGGGAGATGGAATCTGTTCTTCTCCCTTTTTAACATTTGATACGTTTTAATTTTATTGTTTTTGCAAAGCAGAAGAAATAAGCATTATATGGACAGCCCAAACTATACATGATATAATTTATATGTTAAAAAGACTTTTCACTTCGATATACATGCAAAAGGAGAAAATAGTATGAAGAATAAAAAACATAAGTTTATGCGTGTAGCGTCCCTTGCGCTTGCTGCAAGTCTTTCCTTCTCTACGATGACTGCGTTTGCAGACTGGAAGCAGGAGGGAAACACCTGGAAGTATCAGAATAGTGAAGGCAAATATGCGACTTCGACATGGCAGTGGATCAATGGCAAAAGTTACTGCTTTGATTCCAATGGAAATATGTATGCCAATACTACAACGCCGGATGGATATACAGTAAATGCGGATGGCGCATGGACTGTAAACGGTGTTGTACAGACAAAAACTGAAACAACAAATAATAATGATCAGTATCCATTGGCGTATTTAAAAGACTGGTTTGTATTTAGAAGTAACGGAACTTTAACCACAAAGTGGTCAAGAGATTATTTAAGTGTACAATATCCGGAACTTGAAAATACAAGGAATGAAAAATACGGATATGTTGGGACAGTTGACTATCAAATGAAAAACGCAGCCGAAAAACACAATATTCTTTATGCAAGTGCAGCATACACAATGGCGGAACCGATTTATGCAGTTGCAAGACTTGCGGGTGTGCAGATGCCGGGATATCAAGCAGTTGAAAATTCTGCTGAAACATTGGCATTAGAAAAAGAAATCAGAAAATTTCTTAATAGTTTTGATTGGAAAAACGCATCCGATTACGAAAAAGCTGTTCGCATAGCTAGGCGAGTAAATCAGGCAGAATATGATTCAACTTTGCCGTCTTGCAGTTTATCATATGGCTGCTTGGTGGATGGCAAGGCAGTATGCGATGGCTTTGTAAATGCGGCGTGTTTATTAGCCTGGTGCGTTGATTTACAGGCTACAAGCGTATCATCTTTGGCTGCAAACCATTCATATACGGCATATTGTATCAACGGTATTTGGGTACGTCATGAAGCAACATCACATGATGAATCATTCCATATTATGGATCCACAAAATGATATTTATATGATCGGTTCTTATAAGAAATATGGTATGCTTGCTGATTATTGTGACCGAACCGGCTACACAGTTCCGAGTAATGATGTGATCTTATCAAAACTTGCAGGACACGCAAGAGTCATCGATAATTTAGGGCGGATCACAGTAGATTTTAATTAGATTAGCGAAAAAAAAGAGAGCCTTATTTGGCTCTCTTTTTACATTAACTATTACAAAATTTTCAAATAAAAAATAAGTTAAGATATATTTATTTTCTTTCTTTTTTGATTGGCTTTTATCTTTTACTGATACGTTTAATTAATAATTTTATTAATATTATTCTTATTTAATTTTCCTTTATTTCCCTACAAAAAAACATATGTTATTTACTTAATTTTATTGTTATCTCATCAATATAGACATCCGGATCAATTGCTACATTTGCATCTAATTTATATTTTGCATTACTGGGTACTCTGATATTAATAGGTATTCCATTTAGATGTAGCAGTATAAGCAGATTTACATTTACTGGATTAATCAGTTTTGAATTAAACAACTATGAAATGGTATCTTTACGCATATCATATCCTAAAAAATCCGAAATACAAAACGCATAAATATTATTGTTTAGTTGTTTTTCCAAATTTGCAATATATTTTCTTATAATTGCGTTTTCTTTATTCCTTAAATACGTAACACAAGCCACATATATCTTATATGTTAATTCCGAATCATCTTTCCCGTTGTAATATTCTTGAGTCCTACGTTTGGGTAATAATAACATATCTATCATAATTTTCACCTCCTTTGTTTTTAACGCTCTAAATGTGCTTGTTATAGCTTCTTGCAGACTATCTGTCAGTTCTCTCAATTCCATATGTTTTCTCCATGGAAACATATGTTAATTATTGATTCGGGATCCGGTATATTGAAAAGGGAAACAACAAAAAAGGCCATAATGCTTCCTTTCAGCACTATGACCCATACTCCATTTACACAACGAACAATAAACTATAATTAGTATAGCATATATCTTATCATTTGTCATGCATTTTTTTGCGTTTTTTTCAATATTTTTCTGCATTTTTTTACATCCTTTTTTGAGGTAAAACATATATACTAACATCATAAGCAATGCATTGTTTATAAAAAAAAGGAGAAAACGATAACGTTATCCAAAAAACAAAATGCAATTTATAATGAATAATAGACTTTACGATTCCGCATCATCAACAATGATCGGCGAGAACTGGAACGGTAAGACTGGCTTAACCTGCTATTGCGAAACCTTATATCGTAAGGATAACGGTGAATACTGGTTACATATTGTCGGCGGAGCTATGACAAGTCTTGCTCGACCTACCGGTATTAACAATCTGACCGGCGGTGAAAAAATTGTATCCCTTACTCGAGAAGAGGCACGTCAATGGTGTGAGCATAACCTGGATGCTGAGACCTATATCTCTATCTGGGGTACACCAGAGGAGTAATTTGCTAAACCGTCCCGGATACGCCATCCGGGACACCTCCAAGGAGGAATTTTTTGTGAAGAATAACTCTTTAACTAAAGATGCCCCAGATATCCCCCAATATCTGAACCAACATGATCTCCAACATATTTTCGGGTATGGCAGAGATAAAATGCGGCGTTTTCTCAACTCTGGTCTCCTCCCCGCTGTCAAGATCGGTAACAACTACTATATCTCTAAACAGCAGTTAGATGACTGGATGACAAAAAACGCCGGAAAAGAGTTAAACTTTTAGTTGCTTGAAGTGATGCGAAAATGCTATAATGACCACAATCAATACAGTGGTCTGATACATGGCATTATCGCATCATCGAAAGCGAGGACAACCATGAGCAAATCAGCAACCACAAATAACACAACAAAAAGATATGATGGAGAGGGCACGATCAACCAGCGCAAAGATGGTCGTTGGGAATACCGGGTATCACTCGGAAAAGTCAATGGGAGGTATGCTTATAAGAGCTTCTACGCGCCGACTGAACGCGAGTTAAAGAAACTAATTAAGCAGTATAACTCTGATCGTCAGAAATACCTCTGCGAGGCAGATAAGACGCCATTTTGGCAGCACGCTGAGCATTGGATGCGCGTTTATAAGTTTCCCAACCTTCGCGGCAACTCAATCGACCGCCTTGAAACGACCTATGAAGTGCATATTAAACCAGCCTTAGGCTTTCTCCCTCTCACGCAGATCAACAGTGATGATATCCAGATGCTGATCAACGCAAAAGCTCAGGAGCTGAGCTACTCGTATATTAAAAAGATCTACGAATTTCTCAACGGATTTTTCAAGTATGCGAAGCAGCGCGGTATCATCACCACGAATCCCTGTGACGCTGTCATCGTCCCAAAAGAGGAACATGTTGCCGTTAAGACACGCGAGATTGATATTTTGACTCCAAAGGAAATATCAAAGTTCTACGCCTTTAACAACAAGATTTTCAAGAATGACAATCAGTTTTATAAACATGTCCCAGCCTATCTCTTTCTCCTCAACACCGGGATCCGGTGCGGAGAAGCGATCGCGCTTGAATGGAGTGACATTGATTTTGAGAACCGCATATGTCGGATCAATAAAAATTTCACACTTGTAAAGAGCCGTGATAAAAATTGGAATGCTGGAAAGCGTCAAAAACTGGTCAGTGAGACAAAGACCGCCGCAGGTGTCCGGGAGATTCCATTAAACGACAGAGCTGTTGAGATGCTGGAACAGATCCAGAACTACAACAGGAAACGAGGAATCGAAACTCCTTATGTGATCTCCACCGACTCCGGTGCACAGATCTCCGAGCGATCACTATTCCAATCTCTGGAATACGCCCTGGGAGCCGCTGAGATCCATCATATCGGACTGCATGGACTTCGCCATACATTTGCTTCTACTCTGCTCCGTAAGGGCGTAGATATCGCCGTTGTGAGTAAGTTATTAGGTCATCGTAACGTGACCACAACTTACAACACCTATATTCACATCATTGAAGAGCAGAAACGAAACGCAATCAAAGCGATACCATCCATTTAAACATGCGGGTTTCGGGCAAAAAGTTTGACCCAAATTTGACCCAAAAGTTGACCATGAATCTGACCACAAAAAGTGCAGTCAGAACCAGTCAAAAACAGTCTATATCAGTCTATTCCGGTTTCCATGTGGATGCATAGAAAAATCCCGCAAACCCTTATTTCAAAAGGTTTACAGGATTCTAACCGCCCTGGCTTCCCAGGGCATAAAAAAATGCATCTGATAGGAATCGAACCTACGCACGCGGCTCCGGAGGCCACTGCTCTATCCACTGAGCTACAGATGCATCTCTAATAGTATACAATAATTTTTTGATTCATGCAAGGGGATGAGAATTATTTTTTTGTATATTTTTTCACTCAATTTTTCTAAACTAAGGATGCATGCGTCCTGGCACCTTCCGGAGTCCCGCGCGGTCGCTTACGATGATCTGCATCTTCGCATGAATGCGCGGCAGTTCCAGGTGCACTGCTTTTCCATTTCCCGGCTGCCGCGCTTTTCATATTTTTAATGCTTTCTTGAAAACAGATAGTAGGACGGAGTACGGTTTGCGCAGTCCTCTGCAAGAACTTTCAGGCTGCAGTAAACAAAGCCATCTACGGCTCTCGCTTTTCCATCCCTGCCCGGCTCCTCATATTTTCCTTCTTTATAGGACGGATCCAGAATGCACGCCTCATTGTCATCGGCCGATACAACGAGGATGTAATGTCCTCCATGAGTGAACACCCCGGTATACCCTTCCCGGTCTCCGCCGGAATTTGCGATGGCGAGTCCGCCTTTTGCCAGGTGCGCCTTCAGTTCATTCAGATCACTCGTTTCCCCATAATTCAGGTTAAACCTTTCCGCAACGACGGGGCCCAGGATCTTCAGGCTCGTTCCGATCTCACGGTTCGCGCCAACCTCATTGGATAATTTCAGGCAGTCTGTGAGTTCATAGGTTGACAGAGTCAGCGCATCCACCATCATGCACAGACAGCTCGGTCCGCAGCCTGCTGCAGCCACATTCCGCTTCTCCTCCGGCACTCCGCCGTGGTCCAAATTATGTTCATAGGGGATATCTCTGTGTTCTAACTGATTGATATATTTCATTACAACTGCTCCTTCCGATTGCCGCATGCACCATGCTTTTGATTTTCCTATCGTACCACCATAACCTTAAAACAACAAGATATATTTTTATTTCCCGGCTGATGTCCGAGCCTTTTGCAGATGATCACCGATTTTCCCCATATTCCTTCGCGCCTCATTGATTTTTCTTCCCGATTCTGCTACAATGGCATGGAACTTTTTGATAAAGATGCCAGACAGGAGATAGAGAAATGAATGTAACAGATTTTAACTTTGAACTGCCGCCGGAACTGATCGCACAGGATCCGCTTGAGGACCGTTCTGCTTCCCGGCTGCTTGTATTAGATAAAAAGACCGGAGAAATGGAACACCGTCATTTCCGCGATATTCTGCATTACCTGAAAAAGGGCGACTGCCTTGTTATCAACGATACAAAAGTTATCCCGGCGCGTCTCATGGGACATAAGGTCGGAACAGATGCCGGAATCGAAGTTCTTCTTTTAAAGAGAAAATCCGACAATGTCTGGGAAACTCTTGTAAAGCCAGGTAAAAAGATGAAGGTCGGTGCAGAAGTATCCTTCGGTGACGGACTTTTAAAAGGAAAAGTCATCGATGTCGTCGATGAAGGGAACCGCTTGATCCAGTTTGAATATGACGGGATCTTCGAGGAGATCCTCGATAAGCTTGGCCAGATGCCGCTCCCCCCGTACATCACGCACCAGTTAAAAGATAAGAACCGCTATCAGACTGTATACGCGAAGCATGAGGGCTCCGCAGCCGCCCCGACAGCCGGTCTGCATTTCACAAAGGAGCTTTTACAGGAGATCGAGGACATGGGAGTTAAGATCGCTCATGTAACACTTCACGTGGGTCTCGGAACCTTCCGCCCGGTAAAGGTCGATACCATCGAAGATCATCACATGCACTCTGAATTCTATATCGTAGAGGAGTCCGAGGCAAAGAAGATCAACGATACCAAGGCAGACGGCGGACGTGTGATCTGCGTTGGAACCACAAGCTGCCGTACCCTGGAATCTGCAACCGGCGATGACGGGATCTTAAAGGCTGGAAGCGGCTGGACCGAGATCTTCATCTACCCGGGATACAAGTTTAAGATCCTGGACTGCCTGATCACAAACTTCCATCTTCCGGAGTCCACGCTTGTTATGCTCGTATCCGCTCTCGCAGGACGCGAGCATATCCTGAATGCGTACCAGGAAGCGATCAAAGAACGGTATCGTTTCTTCAGTTTCGGAGATGCAATGTTTATTCATTGACCAATGATGTCAAAGATCCCTGTGTGACTTTCCGATCACACAGGGATCTTTTTGGGTTACAGCAACCTTTTTTGTTCTCCGGAAAATTTTCCTGCTCTCCTGCTGCAGGGCACCCGGCTCTGTCAGAGCACATCCTTTTTCCAGAGAATCCAGAATAACGATCAATCCAACGGAAATACCACAGTAAGCAGCATCTTGAAATCTTCTTTTGCAAACACTGCATGCGGTTTCTTCGCCGGCATAACGAGAACATCTCCGGCTTTGCAGATATGTTCCACACCGTCTACGGTGAACTGACCGACGCCTTCGATCACATGAACCATCGCATCGCCGGTAGAATCGTGCGTGCTGATCTCCTCACCTTTGGAGAACGCAAACAATGTCAGACTAACTGCCTTATTCTGGGCAAGTGTCTTGCTGACGATCTGTCCCGGTGCTGCTGTGATCTGAGAAGCAAGGTTTAAAACTTTTTCATGGTCGATATTTTTGATAAAAGCCATTTTTCTTTTTCCTTTCCGTCCGGATCTTACCATGATCCGTCTCTTAAACTGGATCAGTCTTGCCGGATTCCAGGGGCAAAGATCTTTCTGTGGGCAGACTTGCATCAGAGTTCTAACTTTTGCCCCCTGGGATTATATTATTGCTATTTTACCACGATATCTTCCTTTTGTATGTTGTAAATACAACATTTTTTCGTTCGAGTGTCAATTTCAGGGGGCAATTCTTGTGAATCATCACGATTGATTTTCGAACTGGATTTCGATAGAATACACCTATCCTTTTATTTACGCGAACAACGAGCCAAAGTCCGCGCTTACGCGAGACCTTGGCGACTGTCGCGATAACGAGTGAAAACTCGCGAAGCGTGTTTTCACTTGTTTTACATCCGTAACGGTCCAATCCTTTCCTTACAGAAATTTCCATCGGCAGCTTCTTCCCGATGTCTGGCCACCAACCTGTAAACTCCGGGACCAGCTTCATCCCCTGGATCCGTCCGGCTGGATCGTTACACACATTCTATTCTTACACGTCACAAATATCAAATCTATGAATCTGAAAACACATCAGGAGGTATTACAATGAACTACGAAGAATTCTGTGCTGCACTGCAGGAAGAGCTTTTTAACATGCTTGACACCGGCTATTCCATTCACCGGGAACACGTTCTGAAAAACAACGGGGTCGTCCTCGACTCCCTGGCTCTCTTAAAAGCAGGAAAACACTGCTCTCCCGTGATCTCCCTTGAGATGCTGTACGAACAGTTTGAAAAAGGACATTCTATGTCCGAGCTCTGCGATTACATGGTATCGATCACTGATACGGAACTTCCGCTCTCCGTGGCGGGTCTAACTTCCCTGAACCATTTTGAAGATTTCCGGGACCGGATCACCTGTCGTCTCGTCGCCCAGGATAAAAACGAGGAACTTTTAAAGACGATTCCCTGGATCCCCTGCCTTGATCTCGCGGTCATCTTCTCCCTGGTCATAGAATCTGAAGGGGAAACTCAGATCAGCTCCGTCATCACAAACGTGGTGTCCGCGTCCTGGAACTTGACGCCGGAAGATCTTTTTTCGCTTGCAGCGGAAAATACTCCCCGAATCTATCCGGCAAATTTCCGGCGCCTTGAGACAGTGATCGAGGAATACTTCCCCGGTTCCATCGATTTTGTTCCGGAAGACTGCCCGGTTCCGACGCTCTATGTCCTTACCAACAGTTCCGCTCACCACGGAGCCGCCTGCGTACTCTATCCGGACAAATTAAAAGACCTCGCGGATGCGTTTGGGAAAGATCTTCTCATCCTTCCCTCCAGCATCCACGAGGTCCTGATCATTGCTGATTCTGAAGCTTTTACGGAACGTGATTACCATGTCTTCTGCAATACGATCCAGAATGTCAACCGCGAGTCGATCCTGCCGGAAGACTTTCTCTCTGACCATCTGTACCGCTACCGCAGAGAAACCGACCGGATGGAGATCTACGCTGACAACTCCGAAGCTCTTTTGTAGATCCCGCCTGCCGCACGCCTCCCACAAAGCTTCCAACAAGCTCACCGCCTAATTTCTTCTCGCATGACTTCCTTCATGATAGAGATGTACGAGATTTACGACAGAATCTGTAATAAAGATCGCCAGGGCGATCGCTCCTGCGGTATGAAGTGTTGAGATCAGGTAATGCGTGGAAAGCGCCTGATCTCCCTGGATCAGATAATATACAGTCCGGTAAATCCCTGCTCCCGGAACTGTCGGAAGGATTCCCGCGATCAGGAAAACCGTCACCGGAGCTTTCTTGATCCTTGCCAGGATATGACTTAAAAATGCCATTGCAAGGATCGAAAAAAACGTTGCCTGAAGAGTGGAATGTGTCAGGTTATTGATCACCAAATACGCCCACCAGGCGAAACCGCCGGAAAATGCGGCATATGGTAAAAATCGCTTTGGAGTTTCCGTCAGGATCGAGAACATCGCGATCGCCCAGAACGCACTGAATACCTGTATGATCATAAAAGTCCTCCTTCCAGACTGCGTGCAGCGACAAGTCCTGCTCCGACTCCAAATGCTACCGCAAGTCCCACAACGATCGCCTCGAGGATCCGCGCAGAACCGGCAGCATAATCGCCGTTCAATGTATCACGAATCGCCGTCGTAAACGTCACCCCGGGGACAAGAGGCATAACAGCGCTGACAATGATCGTATCAGAATTCAGCCCCGGATAGGAATGACAGACCGTCATGGCTGAAAATGCCAGCACAAAGGCGCCAAAGGCATTAAAACAGAAATCGTTGAATTTCAGCGCCTTTCCGATCCAGGCCGCGACCGCAAGGCAGACACCGACTACGATCGATGCCAGAAAGTCTCCAAAGGATCCGCCGAACATGGGGGCAAAAAACGCCGAAACCCCAACGTACCCCAGTCCCTGTGTCAGCCAGTCATACTGGATCGTCTTCGGTGACTGGATCTCACGCAGCTGTCTCAGCGCCTCCTCCACGGTGATCTTTCCCTCACAGAAATGGCGCGACACATCATTCACCAGACAGATCCGGTTGATACTTGTACACCGGTCCGCGACACGTTTGACCCGGGTCAGCGGTTCCTTATTCGGATCGCTTAACGTGACAAAGATTCCTGTTCCATATACGATCGTCTCCGTCTGCTCATACTCGGAGCGTTTCAACATATGGTTCATAGTATCTTCCACTCTGTAGATCTCCGCGCCGCTGACAAGCATGAGCTCACCTGCCAGCACCACGGCCTCAAGCAAAGTTTTTTCGTTCATCTGTTACCCCTTTTACCCCTTCAGATTCTTGTTCCGATCCACGGTCAGTAATTTCACAGAGTCTGACATATCAGCGCAAACCTGACCGTGATTTGTTGCACTGTTCTCTTTTCACCCACTTATTCTTCTAATGACTGCTTCCTTTGAGTGCTCGTCAGAAGATGGGAGCTTCTCAATATTTTTGCTCTGTCAAAGATCACAGACGGCTTCCGATCTGGAATACGACAAATGCCGCCATCCAGGCGAGTACCAGCTGGAATACGACCATCCCCAGGGTCCATTTCCAGGACTGTGTCTCACGTTTGATCGTGGCGATCGTGGCGATACACGGTGTATAGAGAAGGCAGAATACCATCAGTGCATACGCGTTGACAGCCGTGAATCCCGTTCCCCCAAGGATTCCGGAAAGTTCTGCCATTCCTGCTGCCGAGTTGATGTTTGTGATCCCGTAGAGTACGGACATACTTGAAACAACAACCTCCTTAGCGGAAATTCCTGAGATCAGCGCTACCGCGATCTGCCAGCTTCCGAGTCCGACCGGTTTTAATACCGGCACCAGGATCTGACCGAATTTTGCAGCAAAGCTGTCCGCAACGTTTGTGATGAATCCGGTCGGTCCCACATTCATGACAAACCATAAAATGATCGATGCGAGAAAGATCGTTGTTCCTGCCTTTGTCAGATAATCCTTTACTTTCTCCCATACGTAGATCGCTACAGTTCTCAAGTTCGGGATCTTGTATTCCGGAAGCTCGATCAAAAGGGCATTTTCCGTCTTGCTGTCTGTCGTTTTGTGTACGATCAGCGCAATGATGATCGCCATCGCAACTCCGACAAGGTACAGGGAATATGCCACTAACATCGCCGACTTCGGAAAAAACATATCAGCAAGGAGTACATAGATCGTCAGCCTTGCTGAACATGACATAAATGGCGTGATGAGGATCGTCTTTAAACGGTCTCTCTGGTTTTCCAACGCTCTTGTCGCCATGACTGCCGGAACCGTACAGCCAAATCCTAACAGCATCGGAAGGAACGCACGACCGGAAAGTCCGACCATTCCCATCGTCTCATTCATGACATATGCCACTCTCGCCATATATCCGCTGTCCTCAAGGAATGCAAGTGCGAGAAAAAGAATAAAAATATTCGGCAGAAATGTCAGGATTCCTCCGACTCCAGCAAGTGCACCATCAACAACAAGGGAGATCACCCAGTCGGAGGCACCCGCAGCCTGCAGCCCTGAAAGTACACTCGACGATAAAAGTTCCAGTCCCTGTTCAAAGTAACCTTTCAGGAAATCTCCGACGGTAAACGTCAGGAAAAATACAAGTGCCATGATCCCGAAAAATACCGGAATTCCAAGAACCGGATGCGTCAAAAGACGATCCACCCGATCCGTCATCTGTGATTTTTCTTCTTTGTTAAAGAGACATTCGTTGACAACCGATTCCACATAGTCATACTTTTCATTGATGATCTCTTTTTCCAGAGTTTCCGGAACGATACTCTCAAATTCGATCGGATGGTCCTTCATGACCTCCTTATCGTACTCGAGCATCTTGATCGCATGCCAGCGAAGGTTCGTCAGGTCCGGATATTTTTCACGGAGAAGATCCTCTACTCTCTGGATCCGGTCTTCGATCGTCCTGTCATAGTGAACGATCACCCCCTGCGGTCCTTCCTCATAATGATGTACCACTGCATGCATCAGAACATCGAGTCCTGTCCTCTTTCTCGCTGATACCGGAACGACCGGGATCGAGCCCAGCATCTCCGGGAGACGGTGAAGATCGATCTCCATTCCGCGCTCTTCGATGATATCCATCATGTTGAGTGCCAGAATTACTGGTTTCTTTAATTCCAGAAGCTGCAGCGTCAGATACAGATTTCGTTCCAGTGAGGACGCGTCAACAACGTTGATGATCACATCCACATCGTCCTCCTCGATACAGCGCCTTGTGACGAGTTCTTCCATTGTATAGGAAGTCAGGCTGTAGATACCCGGCGTATCGATCACATGGATCTTTCTGCCCTTATAGCTCGTCTCTCCTTCCACCCGCTCTACCGTAACGCCGGGCCAGTTTGCCACTTTTAATTTTGCACCGGTAAATGCATTGAACAAGGTTGTCTTTCCGCAGTTCGGGTTTCCCACAAAACAGACATTGATCGGTCTTTCTGTTCCACTCATGATGCCGCCTCCTCTTTAACTTCGATCCCGCCTGTGATCCGCCTTCCAAGCGCCAGACGGGTTCCGCGGACTTTGATGATCATCGTTCCGCTGTTTTTCTTGTTCATCACAAGAAGAGGAGTATTCTCATTTACACCCAGCGCCTCCAGACGCCGGTTGATCGCATCTTCCACATGAACCGATTCGACCAGGTACGTTGTGCCAATCTTTCCTTCATAAAGTTTCATCCTGTGTTCATCCTTCATTATCATAGTCGATAGCAGTCTTCCTGTCATCTGGAAATATTGTATTCTTATTGAGAATAATTGTCAATAATCGTATTCCGGTACATTCGTCCGCCCGGTGCGGGCAAAGGCATGTGTGCACATATCAAAAAGACTGAGAGCTTCTGTCTCCCAGTCCTTTTTCCTTTTTTATAGCAGTCACATACCTTCGTCTGTAAAATCCTTCCACAGCATTTCCCCGGAATACAAAATATTTCTTCTTCCTGCTGTGCGTTCTAATGATCCTCCAGTTCCAGCAGCATCTGTTTCACTTCCTTCATCCGGTCACGCAGCTTAGCTGCTTCCTCAAAGTTCAGTTCCGCTGCCGCCTGGCGCATCTTCTTTGTAAGTTCCTTTACAAGTTTCTCCAGTTCCCTTGCATCCATAGACTCCGGATCTTTCTTAAATTCTTCCTCACTCGTGCTGACTGCCTTTGAGATCGCGATCAGATCACGGACTGCTTTTTTAATCGTCTGCGGTGTGATTCCGTGCTCCTCATTGTACTTCTGCTGGATCTCCCGGCGGCGATTCGTCTCGTCGATGGCGGCCCGCATGGAATCTGTGATCGTATCTGCATACATGATGACATGACCTTCCGCGTTTCTGGCCGCACGCCCGATCGTCTGGATCAGGGATGTCTCTGAACGAAGAAATCCTTCTTTATCCGCATCCAGGATCGCAACAAGCGTGATCTCCGGGATATCGAGTCCCTCTCTGAGAAGGTTAATTCCAACAAGGACATCAAAGACGTCCAGACGCATATCCCGGATGATCTCCGCACGCTCCAGCGTATCAATATCCGAGTGCAGATATTTTACACGAATTCCGGCTTCCCTGATATAATCCGTCAGGTCCTCCGCCATACGCTTTGTGAGCGTCGTGATGAGAACTTTATTGTGCTTTTCCACTTCTTTATTGATCTCGCCCACCAGATCATCGATCTGTCCTTCCACCGGACGGACAGAGATTTCCGGGTCCAGAAGCCCTGTCGGGCGGATGATCTGCTCCGCACGCAGGAGTTCATGTTCCGCCTCATAAGTGGACGGCGTCGCCGACACGAACATCATCTGGTTGATATGTGTCTCAAACTCCTCAAAATTCAGCGGACGGTTATCAAGTGCGGACGGCAGACGGAAGCCATAATCCACCAGTGTCTTTTTTCGCGATCGGTCGCCAAAATACATGCCGCGGACCTGCGGAAGCGTAATATGGGACTCGTCCACGATGATCAGAAAATCATCCGGAAAATAGTCGAGCAGCGTGCACGGCGGCTGCCCCGGTGCGGAACCCACGAGATGGCGGGAATAGTTCTCGATCCCGGAGCAGAATCCAGTCTCCCTCATCATCTCCACGTCAAAGTTTGTCCGCTCAGCGATCCTCTGTGCCTCCAGAAGCTTATCCTCACTTTTAAAGAAGGTTACCTGCTCCTTCATCTCTGCAAGAATATTCTCAGTCGCACGCATCATCTTTTCCTTCAGAACGACATAGTGGGATGCCGGGAAGATCGCCACATGTTCCAACTGTGCCTTCACCTCTCCGGTCAGCGCCTCGATCTCTATGATCCGGTCCACCTCGTCCCCGAAGAACTCGATCCTGTACGCCTCACTTCCGGAGTATGCCGGAAATACTTCCAGCACATCTCCTCGCACACGGAAACTTCCTCGTTTAAAATCCATCTCATTTCTTGTATACTGGATATCGATCAGTTTGTGGATCACTTCATCTCTGTCTTTTTCCATTCCAGGGCGCAGCGAGATCACCATGTTCTTATAATCGATCGGGCTTCCCAGACCATAGATACACGATACCGAAGCTACAATGATCACATCATTCCGCTCAGAAAGGGCCGCTGTCGCAGAATGGCGCAGCTTATCGATCTCATCGTTGATCGCGGAGTCCTTTTCAATATAAGTATCCGTCGACGGCACATAGGCCTCCGGCTGATAGTAGTCGTAATAGGATACAAAGTATTCCACCGCATTATTTGGGAAAAACTCCTTCATCTCCGAATAAAGCTGTGCTGCCAGCGTCTTATTGTGCGCGATCACAAGTGTTGGTTTATTCAACTGCTGGATCACGTTCGCCATCGTAAATGTTTTACCGGATCCAGTCACACCGAGCAGTGTCTCAAACTGATTGCCTTCCCTGAAGCCTTTTACCAGCTGTTCGATTGCCTGCGGCTGGTCACCGGTCGGCTGATATTCTGATACAAGTTCAAAATGATCCATGGTTTCCTCCTGATTCGGTCTATTTCATCTTTTTTAGTTTCATGCTTCTTTCATATTATTCCGGTCTCGCATCCTGGAATTAAAAATATATTTAACTGCTTTTAAGTATACCATGTCTATATAGAAATGTACAGTTATTTTCGAACTTATGTTCTATTTTCCATTTGCTCCCGCTATCCTACGCCCCGCACGTATATTGCACGTAAAAAGGCGGCGTCCCCATTCTCCCTCTATCGGAAGTCGGAAACGCCGCCTTAGCGGTTCATATTATGGGAAACTGCTGTTTCTCATTTTTTAAATCAGTCGTCCAGCTCGTCCTCGCCTACAATCTCGTCGTACTCTTCAGTGTCGAGAAGTTCATCGAACGCATCAGCAACGATCTCGTACTCCTCGTCGCTCTCGATGTTCTGGATATCCGGAGTTCCATTGATCTCTGTGTAGCGGTATAAGTATACCTCGCCATCCTCAGCCTCATTTCCGTCTAACGGAAGAAGCGCGATATATTCCTTATCAGCCGCCTCAAAGATCGTAAGGACCACGCACTCTAACTCGGTTCCGTCATCCAGTGTCAGAGTCACGGTCATCTCCTCATCGTTTGCAGCATCCTGATTCATATTTTTGTCCTTTGCCATAATCTCAAATTCCTCTCATTTCCGGCATCCTGCCGTTTCTTGCAGCGGTTCTTTTCTGTCACGGCTGCCATTTTTTATAGGATACCAGTAAACTGCCATAAAATCAATAGAAAGAATTGCTACTTTTAAAAAGAAGCGATCAGTACGTTACTGCACACGGTAGGAATTTTCTGAACTGAAAATTCCGTACAATACAGTTGTGACAGCAGATTTTGCCGATTCGGAATGCGAAGCATCGGCAAAATCCTGTTACAGTGCGCGGGCATGGAGTGCCCGTGTACTGTAACGTCAGTACTCAACTCCCCGTCTCGCCATGATCCCGCGGTCAAACGGATGCTTTCTCTTACAGATCTCCGAGACATAATCCGCTGCCGCGATCAGCTTCTCCGACGGATCTCTCCCAGTGAGAACGATCTCCAGCCCGTCCGTCTGATCTCTTCCGGGGCGGTTTTCAAGAAATTCCAGGACATCGCGTTCCGGAACCATCCCGTAATTTACAGCCGCCATGATCTCATCAAACACCACCAGATCCGCATGTTCCGCGAGTTTCACCGCTTCGCCAAACAGCTCTCTGTGGTATGCCGCACATTCCCTTTTCGTCTCTTCATCCATCGACCGGACAAAGCCAAATGTTTTCCGGCACGGGATCAGCGTAACCTCCGGGATTTTCTTTAAAATTTCCACTTCCCCGGAATTGTCCGTCTTTAAAAATCTCGCGATCACCACGCGTTTTCCGCATCCTGCCGCCCGGACGGCCAGTCCGACCGCCGCGCTCGTTTTTCCTTTTCCATCTCCGCAGTAAATATGAACAAGTCCCATGTTTCTCCTCGCTTTTTAAAACAGAGTGCAAAGTGCAGTAATTCCGTGAGGAATTTGTCAACTTGCGCTGACCAGAATTGCTCACCAGGTCCCACGTACATTCGACTTGATCACAGTCCTGCTTCCTCCACAAACCGGGAAACATCCGTCTTCCTGTGATACCGCTCCTTCACCGCCGCTACATGAAGCCGGTCCTTCGCACGTGTCAGGGCGACATAGAACAGCCGTCTCTCCTCCTCGATATCCGCCGGCAGACCCGCTTTATGGTGTGGAACGATCCCCTCATTCGCATCAACCACAAAGACGACCGGATATTCCAGTCCCTTTGCACTGTGCATCGTTGACAGAGTCACGCGGTCTTTCGTCTCCTCGCGCTCTTCCTGATTCTGCTTCTTTAATTCTTCCTCATACCGGGCCGCATGTTCCTTCCACTCCACAAAGGTTGCAAATTCCGCCGCGCTCTCCGCGAGCTTATCTGCCGTCTCGAAAAGTTCCTCCGGCTTCATTCGCCTGAATTCTGCATAGGACCGCAGATAGTCATCGTATCCGATCGCCTTCCGGATATAGTTGACTGCCGCCACAGGCTTTAACGGCGCCATTGCGCGAAGATCCGCCTCCAGGTCACAGATCCGCTCCTCCATCCAGTCCCTATCCTGGTAAAAGGATTTCAGGCGGTCAAAGGATACGATCGGCGTATCAAAGGCATCCCTGCTGAAATACCGGTTTGGCCGGTTCATGATCCTGTAAAAATCGGATCTTTTCCTGCTGCCCGCCGCGATCTCCATGTAGGCGAAGAGATCCTTCGCGATCCAGTGGCTGTAAAGATTCGGGATCACATCCCGCAGCTTAAACGGAATATTATAGCCCATCAGCCGCTCCGCCATCAGGCCGGAATTTGCCCCTGTTCGGAACAGTACCGCGATCTCGCTCCACTGATACCCGGCGTCATGGTACGCGCGGATACTCTGCGCCACCGTGTCCATCTCATGTCCGGGATTATCGAAAACCCGGAAATCCACCGGACGTCCGGATCCCCGGAACGGCTCCAGCTTCTTCTCAAACCGGACCTTATTGTGCTCAATAAGGCGAAGAGAGGTCTCCACGATTTCCTTTGTAGACCTGTAATTCGTTCCCAGAAGCACCCGTTTTGTCCCTGGAAAATCCTTTTCAAAGCCGAGCATGATCTCCGGCTTCGCCCCGCGGAACCGGTAGATCGACTGGTCATCATCTCCGACGATAAAGAGATTGTTCTCCGGCAGTGCCAGCATCCGGACAACCTGATACTGAAGAAGGTTAATATCCTGGAACTCATCCACGAGAATATACTTAAACTTCTTCTGCCATGCTGCCAGGATGTCCTTCCGCTCCGTAAACAGCTCATGGCACATGACGAGCATATCGTCGAAGTCGATCTTTCCCGTCGTTTTCAGCATCTCATCGTACCCGTCATAAAGCTTTTTAAACCACTCTTCCGGGCAGTTCTGGGAATAGTAGTACTTCAGATCCAGGCGCTCGCCTTTTACGTAGCTGATCTCATTGATGATGGAGGAGATAAATTCCGCCTCGTCCTCGACCTCCATCTCTGATTCATCGAGAAACTTCTTAAAATACTGGCGTTTTTCCTCCCCGCTGATCACATTTCCGGCAGGGAAACGGTACGCCCACTTTAGAATATGGTAAAAGACCGAGTGAAAGGTTCCAAAGCTCACACGGGAACCTGCCGCCTCCAGAGACGTCCCGCAGGCTTCGCGCCTCCGGGGACCAGGATCAGCAGTTCCAAAAAAGGGCTTTTCCGCCCCCGTCCGGCTCCCGCCTGCTCTCTGCTCCGCCTGTTTCCGCTTTTCGTCTTCTTCCCTCGCCAGTCTCAGAAACCGTTCCTTCATCTCCGTGGCCGCCGCTTTTGTGAACGTAATGACAAGAATGCCGGAGGGGTCAACGCCCGCCTCCAGCAGTCTCTTGATTCTGTGTGTAATTACTGTCGTTTTTCCGGACCCCGGACCCGCGAGGACCATCATCGGTCCATCCCGGTGTTCCAGGGCCGTCATCTGTGCCTGATTAAAATCCATTATTCTGCTGCTTCCAGAAGTTCGATTCCCTTCTTAATACGAGCCAGAGACTCCTCTTTTCCGATGATCTCCATGATCTCAGTAGCGCCTGCCGGAGTCATCTGCTTTCCGGACACTGCGGTACGGATCGGCCACATTACGAAGCCTGTCTTTACGCCCTTATCGGCAACATATTTGGAAAGAGCCTCAAAGAGAGCGTCATTGCTGAAGTCATCCTGCGCCTCAAGGATCGGAAGAACTTCCTTCAATGTCTCTAAGGAGTTCTCTTTTGTTGTCTTCATCTTCTTATGAACATACATATCTGCGCTGTATTCCGGCATTTCCTCGAAGAAATCGATCTGATCCGCGATATCGAGCAGAGTCTCAATTCTTGTCTTTACCATTCCGGCGATCTTCTTTAAATTCAGCGGTTTCTTGATCACAGCCTCAAGGTACGGTTTTGCGATCTCGAAGAACTTGTCATCATCCATCTTCTTGATGTACTCACCGTTCATCCAGCGGAGCTTTGTCATATCAAAGACAGCCGGAGACTTGCTCATGTTGTGGTAATCGAACTCTTTTACAAGCTCCTCAAGTGTAAAGAACTCCTGGTTGTTTGCCGGAGACCATCCTAAAAGGGCAACGAAGTTTACGATCGCCTCTGTTAAGAATCCCTGCTCAAGAAGATCCTCAAAGGAGGAATGTCCGCTTCTCTTACTTAATTTCTTGTGCTCCTCGTTTGTGATGGTCGGGCAGTGTACATAGATCGGAACCTGCCAGCCAAATGCCTCGTAGAGACGGTTGTATTTCGGAGAGGAGGAAAGGTACTCATTTCCGCGGACAACGTGTGTGATCTTCATCAGATGGTCGTCCACAACGTTTGCGAAGTTGTAGGTCGGATATCCATCGGATTTGATGAGGACCATGTCGTCGAGTTCTGCGTTGTCTACTGTGATATCTCCGTAGATCTCGTCATGGAATGTGGTGGTTCCCTCTTTCGGGTTGTTCTGGCGGATGACGAACGGCATTCCCGCCTTTAAGTTTGCCTCTACCTCTTCTTTGGAGAGATGCAGGCAATGCTTATCGTAAACCATGATCTCCTCACCGTTTACGGTCTTCTTTAATGTATTTAAGCGCTCCTGGGTACAGAAGCAGTAGTAAGCCTCACCTTTTTCCACAAGTTTTTTCGCATATTCCATGTAGATCCCAGCTTTCTGACGTTCACTCTGAACGTACGGACCGTAGCCGCCGTCCTTATCCGGACCTTCGTCATGGACCAGGCCTGTCTCTGCCAGTGTGCGGTAGATAATGTCCTCGGCGCCCTCAACGTGGCGCTCCTGGTCTGTATCCTCGATACGGAGAATGAAATCTCCGCCCTCGTGCTTCGCGATCAGGTATGTGTAAAGAGCTGTTCTTAAATTACCTACATGCATCCGGCCGGTCGGGCTCGGCGCAAATCTTGTTCTTACTTTTTCCATAATCCATACTCCTGTTAATATATATTTATCCGCGGATAAGTCCGCAGACAGACATTCTTATCATTTCCATCCTCTACACCGTCATATCCAGCAGATGGCACGCCAGATTAAAGTACACCATCAGGCTCACCGCATCCACGATCGTCGTGATCATCGGCGACGCCATGATCGCCGGGTCAAGTTTTAATACTTTCGCCCCGATCGGCAGCGTGCATCCGATCGTCTTCGCGACGATAACGGTACAGAAAAGACTCATCACAACCGTCAGACAGATCATCGTATTTCCCGGGTACTGGATCATCAGGCGGATAAAATTGACCACCGCCAGCACAAATCCGACGATCAGACCGACCCGTACTTCCTTCCACACGACTTTCAGGATATCCTTCGGCTCGATATCACCGACAGCCATACCACGGATGATCATCGTGCTGCTCTGGCTTCCGGAGTTTCCGCCGGTATCCATTAACATCGGGATAAAGCTCACGAGAAGCGGGATCGCCGCAAAGGCATTCTCGTATTTTACAAGGATCCCACCTGTGATCGTACTGGAAAGCATCAAGATCAGAAGCCACGGGATCCTGTTCTTCGCCAGCGTGAATACGCCCGTCTTTAAATACGGCTTTTCACTCGGCAGCATCGCCGCCATCTTCTCGAAGTCCTCGGTCGCCTCTTCCTCCATGACTTCCATGACATCGTCGACCGTGATGATCCCGACCAGACGGTCCTCACTGTCCACGACCGGCATGGAGAGAAGTCCGTACTTGTTCATCGTATCGGCCACAAGCTCCTGGTCATCGGTCGTCTTCGCTTTGATGACGTGCGTGTCCATGATATCGCCGACCTGGCGCTCATACGGCTGAAGGAGAAGGTCCTTTACCGTGATCACACCGTCCAACATCCTTTTTTCGTCCATCACATAGCAGGTGTAGATTGTCTCGGAATCTACTGCGTGATGGCGGATGTAGGCGAAACACTGCTCCACCGTCATGTTCTTTTTCAGTCCGATATACTCGGCTGTCATGATACTTCCGGCACTGTTCTCCGGATAGTTTAAGAACTGGTTGATGAGCTTTCTCGTCTCCGGCTTCGTGTTCTGTAAAACACGGCGGACCACCGTCGCCGGGAGTTCTTCCACCAGGTCAACGGCATCATCCACATAGAGCTCATCCACGATCTCGGAAAGCTCCTTATCTGTGATGCTGTTGATGATGTGGCTCTGCTTGTCCACCGGAAGCTCGGCAAATACCTCGGTCGCCAGCGCCTTCGGCAGCATCCGGAACACGATTACGGTGCGCTCAGAGTCCAGTTCTTCGATGAACGATGCGATATCCACCTCGTTCAGTTCCACAAGCTCTTCCTTCAGCAGGCGGTATTTTTTTTCCTCTGCCAGCTCCAGAAGATGCTCCATGTCAAATGTTTCATTTCCATCATTCGGCATTTTCTTTTCCCCCACAATCTGTTATTTCTGCCCGGAATTTCCGGCAAAGATTCATGCGATCATGGAGACAAAGCCATTGCATCCGGTAAATCCAAAGACACCGGTTACAACTGAACAGATTGATTTCGGCAACACACATAACAGCAGCCCCCGGTCATGCGTATTGCCACCGGTTCAGGGTGTGCGTCTGCCTCCATCGTATGACTTCGACCTTCCATTATGTGTTCACTTCCTTTCTCTGTCCTTTCCATTATAAGAAAATTTTACCCAATTGGCAACCTGTTACGCAATTTTTCGCACAAAAAAGGGTAAAAAAAGTCCCAGGAAACACCTGGTTCCCTGGGATTCTGAAACTTGTTTTTGCAGATTAAGCTCTGGAAAGGTACTCACCAGTACGTGTATCGATCTTAACGCGATCACCCTGGTTTACGAATAACGGAACGTTGATCTGAGCGCCTGTCTCAAGAGTAGCCGGCTTTGTTGCGCCTGTAGCTGTATCGCCCTTGAAGCCCGGCTCTGTATCTGTTACTTCAAGCTCTACGAATAACGGAGCCTCAACAGAGAATACCTTGCCGTTGTAGGAGCAGACTTTAACAGTCTCGTTCTCTTTTACGAACTTTAATGCATCGCCAACAACATCTGTGGATAATGCGATCTGCTCGTATGTGTTAACATCCATGAAGTTATAAAGGTCGCCGTCTGCATACAGATACTGCATGTCCACACGGTCGATTCTTGCTGCCGGGAATTTCTCGGTCGGACGGAAAGTTCTCTCAACAACACCGCCGTTGATCACGTTTTTTAATTTTGTTCTAACGAAAGCAGCGCCTTTACCCGGTTTTACATGCTGGAACTCTAAGATCTGTACGACCTGTCCATCAATTTCGAGTGTAACGCCATTTCTGAAATCACCTGCTGATACCATAAATGATAATCCTCCTTAAAACTGTTTCCAATTATTTTATTTCACATTTCACGCTAATAGCTGATTCTATCCTATTCTATACTATTCTACTGCGGTTTTCAACTATTTTTTGCAAAAATCCCCGGCTGTCTGCCCCATTTTTTTCAATCGTTTCCTGTAAAACGCGAGAACTATCGCCTCGAGATAGCGTTTCAGGACGATCTGGATCTCCTCTTTGGGATTGATCGGCTTTACGAGGATCGAGTAGAGGCCTGTCCGGTTTGCGCCCCAGACATCCGTAAAAAGCTGATCCCCGACGAACAATGTCGTATCGCGGTCTGTTTTCATCCGTTCCATGGCCCGCTCATATCCTTTTCTCGACGGTTTTCCGCCCTTAAAAATATAGGGACTCCCTACCTTGTCAGCGAACGGAGATACCCGCGGCTCTTTATTGTTGGAAAGGATGCAGGTCGAAAACCCGATCGCGCGGAGCCGCTCAAACAATTCGATCGCCCGCGCATCTGCCGGTGCACCGTGGGGAACCAGCGTGTTGTCCACATCAAAGATGATCCCGCGATATCCTCTCTCATAAAGTTTTTCGTATGGGATCTCATATGCACTGTCCACATAGTTTCCCGGATAAAATGTCTCAAACATACTGCTGCCCTGCGTTCGGCTTGAATTTTTCAGCCCTTTGCAGTTTTCTCCCCATCTCTTATTTATTGTTCAGGAACTTCGCGAGCTCCTCCATAAATGCGTTCACATCCTTAAACTCCCGGTAGACGGACGCGAAACGGACATAGGCAACCTCGTCCACCATCTTTAACTTTTTCATGACAAGCTCACCGATCGTCACGGACGGGATCTCCCGCTCCTCCATACTGAAGATCTGTTTTTCGATCTCATCGATCATCTTCGTGATCTGTTCCGAAGAGACCGGGCGCTTATGACAGGAAAGAAGGATTCCATTCTCGATCTTCTCCCGGTTGTACGGTTCTCTGGAGTCGTCTTTCTTGATGATCATAAGCGGCATTGTCTCTAATTTTTCATACGTCGTAAAACGTTTCCCGCACTCTTCGCACTGACGGCGGCGTCTGATCGAACTGTTGTCATCCGCCGGGCGCGAATCGATGACTTTTGTATCCTGTGCACCACAAAATGGACATTTCATGGGATTTCCTCCTTTGTGCGGCTGTCTGTTATATTCCGGTCACAGCCGCATTTTTATATCATATCTTATCATATAACAATCCTGTTCTGCAAGCCTGTACACTCATTATTTTTCAGGCACCCGGATAAACATGTTACAGTACACGGACACTCCATGCCCGCACACTGTAACAGGATTTTGCCGATGCTCCGCATTCCGAATCGGCAAAATCCGCGACTCCAACGGTATCATACGGAATTTTCGGTTCCGAAAATTCCCAACTAGGAAAAAAAGCGGATAAACTTCTCGCGCATCTTCTGCTGTGCCTCCAGTTTTTTGATCTTCTCCGTGCTCTTCGCAGGCACCCAGGCCTTGTTGGCATTGTAATAAAAATTGATCTGCTTCCAGTATTTCTCCGGATACCGGAACAGATAGTAAAGCACCTGCCGTTCCAGCTCCGTGATCGGCAGCACGCGCTCATACGTCTCCATGATCTGTCTCCCCAGGCGCTCATTCCAGTCATGTTTTTCCATGATCTTTCTGAGAAAATAGTACAGGTCCTCCATCTGCACACCCAGGTGCATCTGGTTGAATTCCGTCACTGCCGTATATCCGTTTCCGATCAGAATATGGTGGTAGTCCGGCTCCCCGTGGCAGACCGCATATCCGTTCATGATCTCCTCACCATGTTTTTCATACAGCCGTTCCATTCCCTGCTCCGCTTCCTCTGCCTGCACCGCGAAACACTCAAAATTCCTGATCACGCAGAGCTCAAACTCATTTTTCTTCCGCTTTCCCCGGATAAACGTTCTCGCCCTCCTGAGCTCCCGGTTATGGCGTCGCATCGCTTCAAAAAGCGGCGGCGAGACCATGGATCTCATATTCCATTCAGCCTGCCTTTTTACTTCGCGAAACTGCCGGTGCAGGAGCGCCAGCGCCCGGGCCGCCGAGAGGAGCTCCTTCTCATCTTTCAGATCACATTCCCGGTCCGCATACCATTGTTTCACAATATACCGGCTTCCATCCTCCGCCGAAGATAAAAGTTCTCCCTCGGAGTTTCTCACATACTGATCTGCCTTTACCGTCTCCATCCCGTCCAGAGACTGCAAAACCGCCTCCTCGAACTCCAGACGGTTCACGCTTCCCCGATATTCCTTTAAAAGCCGCAGCCCCTGATCCGTCTCCAGGATCCAGGACCCGCGTCCCCGCCGCAGTGTATTCACCTGAAATCCATACGTTTTCTCTGCCTCTTCTTTCCAGTCGATCACGATTTGATCCCCCCATATCCCGTTCTGACCTTTTCCAGCTTTCTGCACAAGATATGAGAAAACCATGGTGATTATTCCCACAAACATACATCCGCAACAGCAAAAGACACCTGTCGGATTCCCGGCAGATGTCCTTCATACAATGTTCTTCTGGTATTATTTGAATTGGCTGATTTTTTCTAATAATATATCTTTTTTATTCAGTTCTGGATGTTCGATCACAATGTTCAAAAGATACAGGAGTCCGTCTCCGATCTCTTTTCCATGTTCCAGTCCCATCGCAAGAAGATCACCGCCATTGACCGCAAGCTGTTTCAGACTTACGCAGTCCCCCGCTTCCCTGATCTCCTCAAAAAGATGCAGGATCTCCGGGACGCTCCGGTCTCCGTCCATTTTCTTTAACTGCATGGCACCGAGGAACTGGTACTCCGTAACCTTACTCAGGGCTCTTCTGATCTCGATCTTATCCGCACCAGGAGGTGTCTGAAAAACATTCAGCATGTTTTTCACGTTCCCGATCGTATCATTATCAAGTTTCAGGCCTCGTAAGATCTTCACCGCTTCTTCCGGCTTCATATGGCGCAGAAATCCGGCCCACCGGTGGGACTTATCCGCCGTGAGGGAGGAAACGCCCTTCCAGCATGTTTTAAGGATCTCCCGGTCATTCCGTTTTTCCTGCATCATGCTTCCGCTTTCTGGCTCATTCTCCCGGAGTTCCAGCTCAAAGACCTCCGGAAATCCCGGGGCCACATACGATGCGATCCCGGTCTCCTCCACCATCCAGATCTTCTCAGGATGATCCGAGAGCAGGAGTTTCGTGAGCTCCACCTGGATCCTCTCCTTGCTGACATGGACCAGGTTCGGCGCGATCTCGGCGATCGCCCGGTATGTCTCATCCTCGATCACAAAATCAAGCTGGGCGGCAAACCGGACAGCCCTTAGGATCCTCAGCGCGTCCTCCGTAAAGCGGTCCCTCGCACAGCCGACGCACCGGATCACCCGGCGTTTCAGATCCTCCATGCCCTCAAATTCATCCACGATCCCCGTCTCATGGCTGTATGCCATGGCGTTGATCGTAAAATCCCGGCGTTTCAGATCTTCCCTCAGATCCGGCGTAAATTCCACGGTCTCCGGATGTCTCCCATCCAGATATTCCCCATCGATCCGGTATGTCGTCACCTCATAGCCTTTTCCATGCTTGATGATCGTCACCGTGCCGTGCTTTAAGCCCGTATCGACCGTCTTTCCGAAGATCTCCTTCACCTGCTCCGGCTTTGCAGAGGTTGTGATATCCCAGTCCCCCGGGATCCTTCCGAGAACGGCGTCCCGGACACAGCCGCCGACGATAAACGCCTCATATCCGTGGCTTCGTATATTGTCAATGATCCATTCCGCCTCATAAGGCATCTCAATTCTCACTGGTCCGGTACCTCCTTTTTCTTTATCGGAAATTTCATTTCGAAACTCCACAAGGTTCTGTCTGCACTGCCTGCCCTGCCGAACCGTTACTCAAAAGACCGACCCGGATTTTCTTCTTACTTTGCAAGCTTCCCTAGGATCGGGATCAGCCGTTTTGCAAGCACAGCCGCCAGAATACATAAAATAAAATCCTCACCGACCGTCAGGAGGAAACAGTTGATAAACACAAGCTTCCAGCCGACACTCACGCCGAGGACAAAATTGCTGCACACATAAAAATAGATCATTCCGCAGGCATAATCCGCGAGAAGTCCCCAGAACGCGGAAAACAACAGCCAGAAGAATGATGTGCTCTTTCTGATCTCATATACACGTCCGGTCACAAAAGCAGCCGCCGCAAAGCCGATCAGGAATCCGAACGTCGGTTTTAACAGATACGCCGGTCCGCCGCCCGTCGCAAAGATCGGAAGTCCGCAGAGTCCGATCACAAGATATGTGATCACACTCGCAAACGCCCGCTTTGATCCCAGGATCAGAGCCGCCAGCAGGACAAAGAAAAACTGCAGCGTAAAATGCATCGGCACCGGCTGGACAGGGATCGTGATCTTAAGAAAAGCCCCGACGGCGATGAGGGCTGTAAACAGCCCCCCGAGCGTCAGGTCTTTGATATCCCATCGTTTCATTAATATGCTTTGCCCCAGTAAACCATCTTGGTTGCCGGTTTGCCGCAGCATACGCAGGTATCAGCAAGCTTTTCCTGCTTGAACGGCATACATCTGGATGTAACGCCTACCTGCTCTTTTAACTTGTCCTCACACTCCTGGCAGCCGCACCACATTGCACGGATGAAGCCCGGCTTGTTGTCTGCGATGTCCTTCATCTCTTCCATGTTGTGGGCATCGTAAGTATGCGCGTCACGATGTGCTTTCGCACGCTCGTACATATCGTGCTGGATCGTCTTTAAGAGCTCGTCAACCTTCTCTGCGATCTCGCTTAATGCAACTGTGATCTTCTCGTGAGTATCACGGCGGACAAGAACTGCCTGTCCTGCCTCGATATCCTTCGGTCCGAGTTCTACACGAACCGGGATTCCTCTCATCTCGGACTCAGAGAACTTCCAGCCCGGGCTCTTGTCGGAATCATCAACTTTTACGCGGAAGTTGGAGAGAACCTCTTCCACTTCTCTTGCCTTCTCGAGAACGCCCTCCTGCTGCTGGCGGATCGGAACGATCACAACCTGTGTCGGAGCTACGTTCGGCGGAAGTACAAGACCTTCGTTGTCACCATGTACCATGATGATCGCACCGATCATACGGGTTGTCATACCCCAGGATGTCTGGTGAACATATTTTAACTGGTTATCTTTATCAGAATACTGGATTCCGAATGCCTTCGCAAAACCATCCCCGAAGTTGTGGCTGGTTCCGGACTGAAGTGCCTTACCGTCATGCATTAAGGACTCGATCGTGTAGGTTGCCTCTGCACCTGCGAACTTCTCCTTGTCTGTCTTCTGTCCGCGGACAACCGGGATCGCAAGGAAATCCTCACAGAAGTCAGCATAGAGATTTAACATCTGGATCGTTCTCTCCTGAGCTTCCTCAGCAGTCGCATGAGCTGTGTGGCCCTCCTGCCATAAGAACTCTCTGGAACGGAGGAACGGTCTTGTCGTCTTCTCCCATCTCACAACGGAACACCACTGGTTGTAAACCTTCGGAAGATCACGGTAGGAGTGGATGTCTTTCTGGTAGAAATCACAGAACAGAGTCTCGGATGTCGGGCGGACACAGAGACGCTCCTGAAGCGGCTCAAGACCTCCCTGAGTCACCCATGCTACCTCCGGTGCGAAACCTTCGACATGGTCTTTCTCTTTATCAAGTAAGCTCTCCGGAATGAATAACGGCATGTAAACATTCTTTACGCCTGCTTTTTTAAAGCGCTTATCAAGCTCATGCTGGATATTCTCCCAGATCGCATATCCGTCCGGTTTGATGACCATGCAGCCCTTTACGCTCGCATAATCACATAATTCTGCCTTTTTTACAACGTCTGTGTACCACTGCGCGAAATCGTCTTCCATGGAAGTGATGGATTCCACAAGTTTCTTGTCTCTTGCCATTGTTTTCTCCTTTATATAAAAATTCATTGTCTGCATGTCTCTCTGTTTCAGATGCGGAGAATTTCCTGTTAAAAAGGAATGTGTCCTGGCACATTCAGGCGTCTCGCGCGGTCGCTTGCGACAGCCTTCATCTTTGCGCGAGTGCGCATCTTAGGCACGCAGTGCCTTTTTGTTTCACAGGAAGTTCCATCGGAATTTCCTGTGAAACAAAAAAGGCTGCCGCTCCCCACGCAAGGGACCGACAGCCGGCGTTACCACCCAAATTAGCTTCCGCCTGTCGCGGAAACTCTCCTCTGATATCCGTTAACGCCGGATCTACGCTGTACTTAACGATGCAGTCGTTCCGCAGCAATCCCGATCTCCGTGATCTTAGCTGTCCATTACGACATTTTCCATCTCTCGCACAAAGCTCCGAGGCCGGTTCAACAACGCGCACATAAAAGCTCTCACCATCCGCTTTCTCTCTGGAATGCCGCCCTTCATCTACTTTCCCTCTTCAATGCCTGTCTGATATGCATATATGATGGATTTTAATGGATTTTCTCCCGTTTGTCAAGACTCCGCCGCGGATTTTACCGGTTCAGCAAAACTCTAAAAGATCAGCTTGATCAAAAGCCATACTGCCGCGATGCATAACAGCACCAGCGCAAACGCCGTAGAAAGTCCGAACACGACAGCTCCGATCGCGATCGATACGATAAATCCAAACAGACTGAGGACCGCACCAAGAAGCTTTCCGCAGACTCCGAGGACAAGACCGACACATTTAAAGATCAACACAAGGAATACAATTGCAAATAAAATTGACATTTTTTACCTCCCGCCAGACCGCCCTGCCAGGAAAGTACCCTCCGGAACCAACGATTCCCGAATGCAAACCTGACAAAAAGCGGTATTTTTCTTCGGCTTATTATATTCCCGTTTCCTTAATTTGTAAATGAAAAGTGACATACTCCCTAGATGTGGGAGAATTCTTGCTGATTCTTGTTAAATCTCCAAATACCTGATCCTCTCCCCCGCATCTCTCTGATAAACCCGATGCGAGATTGAGATCACCGTCCGCCCCTCAGACGCACTCTTCAGCGCCCGGAGCACCATCTCCTCCGTATCTGCATCCAGATTCGCCGTGATCTCATCGAGAAGCAGGATCCTCGGTTCTCCGGCAACTGCTCTTGCGATAGACAAAAGCTGCCACTGTCCCTGAGAGAAGATTTCCGGTTTACATAACGTGTCATATCCCTGATCCAGCCCCATGATCGTCTCGTGAAGCCCCACAAGCTCTGCAGCTGCCTGAACCTCCGCATCCCCGATCGCCGCATCAAACAGCGTAATCTGGTCGCGCACCGTCCCCGGGACCATGTGGAACGACTGCTCCACATAACCAAACTTCGTCCGCTTCTCCCTGTCCGGGATCCGGTATGCCTCCTCGCCCTCGATCAGCGCCTCACCGGAATTCGGCCGGTAAAGTCCCAAAAGCAGCTTAAAGATCGTACTCTTTCCGGCGCCGGTGCGCCCCGTCAGCGTCACCTGCTCGCCTGGGTAAATTGCGAAACTTAAATTTTTCAAAACAACATGGTCATCGTAGCCGAAAGTAATATTCTTAAATTCTACACAGGGTTCTTCTTTCGATCCCCCGTGATCCATGCACGTTTCTCCCTCTGTGTTCTTCTTTTCCTTCCGCTTATCTCCGGTATCAGTCTCTCCGTCCTTTTCCTTTCCCGGCTCCGATTTTCCGGCATGGTCCGGCATGGTCTCCTTCATGTTCTCCCTCTCCGTTTTCGCCAGGAACTCATTGATCCTGTATACACCGGCAACCGCCGACTGGATCGTCTGGATCTCCATTCCGAGATTCTCGATCGGGGAGAACACCTGGGAAATATAATTGATGACTGCAACCGACGTTCCCACGGACATGCCGAACAAAGCCAGGACCTTCGCATTTCCGGACGCGGCGAGCAGCATCACGGCCGCAACGGCGACCGCGTTGAGAAACAGGATCACCGGTGAGTAGACTGCATCATAGAAGTTTGTCTTCTCGATTGCAGAATAACTCTCCCCGATATAGTCATCATACCGTTTCTCCATGTACGTCTCTTTTCCCAGCGTGTGGATCGTCCGGATACAGCGGATCGTCTCCGGAACATGGTTTGTGACACGGCTCACCGCCACACGGTTTGCAAGCTGCGCCGTGAGCATCCGCTTCTGTACGATCCTCGTGAACACAAAGATCACCGGGATCAGAATGATCAAGAGCAGTGCGAGTCCGCGGTTCTGGAACCAGATCACCGCAAAAATGCTGACGACTCTGCATGCATCCGCGAACATGCTGATGATCCCGGAGGTAAACAGCGCTTCCACGGTGTCAACATCGCCGACAAATCTGGAAACCACAGCTCCCGGTTCTTCCTTATTTAATGTGTCTGCACTCAGTCGGACAAGCTTATCGGAGAGCTCGCTCCTGAACGCATGCGTCATCTTCTGACCAAAGACAGTGAGGAAACTCTCTCTCAGGGACTCCAGCGCCCCGGTCAGGAAGATCAGCAGAAAATACTCCGCCGCCATGGAAAATCCCGAAAAATTTCCGCCGGCGATCCGGTCAATGATTTTTCCGAGAACAAGAGGCGGAAGCAGAGAAATGGCAACCGCTCCCGTCACCGTCAGAACGATCCCGATGGAAAGCCATTTTTCCCGCGTGACCGTTTTTCCGATGATCGATGCCGCACTGATATTCTTCTTTCCACTCATTGCTTTTTCCTCCTTTCCCCACCGTTTTCATTCCCATCAGACGATGATCTCCTGTTTTTCCGAATTTCTCCTGACGCCTTGTTTTCAGCTCCACATTCCTTTTTCTGCATCTCTTCTGCATCATTCGCAGACTCTTTCTCCGCAGCCTGCGCGTGATACAACTCGGCATACTGTTTATTTTCTGCCATCAGCTTCTCATGCGTGCTGCATGTTCCCGTCCCGTGTTCCATCCAGATCACCTGGTCGAACTCCGGGAACAGATACAGTCTGTGGGAGATCAGGAATACGATCCGGTCCTTCGAGAGCTCCTTCAGATGTTCAAACACCTGTTTCTCCGTGCTCCTGTCCAGAGCCGAGAACGGATCATCCAGGATCATCACCGGCTTTCCATGGCAAAGCATTCTCGCCAGGGCAAGGCGCGCCGCCTGACCGCCGGAGAGACGGACGCCGCTGTTTCCGACAACCGTATCTTCCCGGTCCTCCATCTCCCGGACCTCCTCATCAAAGCATACAGCACGCAGCCATGTCCAGACATCACTGTCATCTCCCAAAAGAACATTATTTCTGATGCTGTCGCCCAAAAGTTCCGGATCATGTCCGAGATATCCGATGAGTCTGCTCCGCCCCTGTTCCGTACAGGAGGAGAGTTCTCTGCCGCCATATGTCAGATGGCCTTCATACGGATATTCGCAGAGAAATGTCTTTCCGAGCGTCGATTTTCCGCACGCCACCGGACCCGTGATTCCGATGATCTGTCCAGGTTTCGCGGTGAAGGAAAGATCCTCAAAGATCGGCGCACTGCCCGGATAGCTGAATGTCAGATGATCTGCGGAAATGACGCCGTGTTCCGTATGACTTTCGCCTGTTTTTGCACTGAATTTTTCAGTCTGCTCTGCGATCTCATCCTCCTCCTCAGCCTGAGCAGCCCGCTCCATATACGGATGGATCCGCTTCCAGGACACCTGTGCCTTGTGGACCGCGTTGAAGAGTTTCGCCGCCTTCGAGGACTTGTCGGAAAGCTTCGTATAGCACGCGAGGAAGGTCGTAAATGCTGCGACATCCCAGCTCGTCCAGCCGCTTCCAAGGATGTTCTTAGAGCCAAAATACAGGATCATCACGGTTCCCGCCATCGCGATCACCTTGTAGACCGGCGGCAGGGCCGCGTTCCAGATATTGGCCCTGACTGCCGCACGCTCATACTCTTTCAGATGGACCTCATAATCTTCTCCCCGCTCCTTCTCACATCCGAACACCCGGTATGTGATCGCGTTTGTGATCCGGTCCAGTGTCGCTGCATTGAGTTTTCCGGTCTGTTCCTTGTAAGCAGCCCCCGTTCTCTGGACGATCCGTTTCATCTTCTCCGCGATAATATAGGAAAACGGCGGAAAGATCAGTGAACAGAGTGCAAGTCTCCAGTCGTAGTAAAACAGCATTCCCATATAGCCGAGAAGCGCCACGCCCGTGTCAAAGATCTCCGTCGTGAACTTTCTCATGCCTTCCACGCAGTCGTCCACATCGGAGATCGCCTTCGTGATGACATTTCCCGCGCCCTCTTTCTCCAGCTCCACACGCGATTTATGTACCAGCGTCCGGTAGAGGATCCTCTTCATTCTCCTGTTCACATTGTTGGCAAACCGGCGCACATAAAACCGCTTGATGTATCTGGCCAGCTGCACCAGCCCGATCACGATCACGTAAGCAGACGCCAGCCGGAGCATTGCCGGGAGCCGCTCCGCCCCGCTCAGGATCCTCATCAAGCAGCCCGCCATTTTTCCTTCAAACCATGGTCCCGCCATGAGACCCAGATTGTAGATCAGTCCAGACACCGTGATCAGCGCCAGGACCTTCCATTCCTCCCGGAAATAATCCAGGATCCGGTCCGGATGAAGTTTCTTTTTATTTATGATGATCGTTTCCTCTTTTGTCATGCTTCACTGCTTGTTCCTTCTGATGGTCTGTATACCGGCCGCAGGATTCCTCTTTCTGCCGCTCTGCGACGAGCTTAGAGACCGTTTCAAACCCCGCACGCCTCTCATTTTTCGAACGCCAGTAAAGCTTATCCAGTGTCTCGCAGAATCTGTTCCTCTCGTCCTCCGGAAGTTCGGATAAAAGCCATTCATAAAAGATCGTCTCGATCTCCGCCTTTGAATTTTTTAGCTTCTCCGCCTTCTTCGTCGCAAAAAGCAGCTGACTCCGGCCGTCCGCCGGATTCGGCTTCCGTTCCAGATATCCTTTCGCCTCGAGACTCGCCGCCCGTCTTGCCGCGGCTCCCTTATCGATCTTTAACTTTTCCCGGACCTCCGTCTGGGTGATCCCCGGATTGTGGCGGACAAGATGGATAAAATCAAATTCCGCCGTTCCGATCCCCTCTTCTTTCATCGTCTGCACCGTAAATTTTCCGACCTCACGGGCGATCTTCGTCATCTTTCTCTCCGTCTGATCCATATATGATCTCCTTTCTGGCAGAATTCTTTCCGTCAAACCTTTCCGCCTGTTCAAAACGCGCTCTATGAGCTTCTCCTGCTGTTGCAGCCGTCTCCGGTCCCACCCGCAGATATGTACTTTTTAGTTGTACCATCAACCAATTTGGATGATAGTACAACTATCTAATTTTGTCAACTGCAATTTGTTTCTTTTCCTTCGAAAATAACGTCTTTCCTTTATTTTCTTAGAATTTCAGTGCAAGAAACGTATCGCAGCAAAAGAATGATATTATTTTAACAAAGTTTGCTATTTTGTTGTTGATTTTGTCCAATTTTCATGTATAATGGAATTGAAAGATATCATTATTGCCTGTAAAAATTCCAGGTAATGGTACCTGTTCAAATCTGAACATGTACAAAATTTTCATCAAATTTATGAAAAGAGGTTAGATAAGCGATGGCAAAGATTGATTTAAGCAAGTATGGCATCACCGGAACCACAGAGATCGTCTACAACCCGTCTTATGAAATGTTATTCGAGGAGGAAATGAAACCGGAACTCGAAGGCTATGAAAAAGGACAGGTCAGCGAACTCGGAGCAGTTAATGTTATGACCGGTATCTACACCGGCCGTTCACCGAAAGATAAATTTATCGTTGTGGATGAAAATTCCAAAGATACTGTATGGTGGACATCTGACGAATACAAGAACGACAACCATCCGGCTTCTCAGGAAACCTGGAAGGCAGTAAAAGATATCGCATTAAAAGAACTTTCCAATAAGAGACTCTTCGTTGTCGACGCATTCTGCGGCGCAAACAAAGATACCCGCATGGCGATCCGTTTCATCGTTGAGGTCGCATGGCAGGCACACTTCGTAAAGAACATGTTCATCAAACCGACTGCTGAAGAACTCGAGAACTTCGAGCCGGATTTCGTTGTTTACAACGCATCCAAGGCAAAAGTTGAGAACTACAAGGAACTCGGCTTAAACTCCGAGACAGCCGTTGTCTTCAATATCACAAGCCGCGAGCAGGTTATCATCAATACCTGGTACGGCGGAGAAATGAAGAAAGGTATGTTCTCCATGATGAACTACTACCTTCCGTTAAAGGGCATCGCTTCCATGCACTGCTCTGCAAACACCGATATGGAAGGCAAGAACACCGCGATCTTCTTCGGTCTCTCCGGAACCGGTAAGACAACTCTTTCCACAGATCCGAAACGTCTCCTGATCGGTGATGACGAGCACGGCTGGGACGACAACGGAGTATTCAACTTCGAGGGCGGCTGCTACGCGAAGGTTATCAACCTCGATAAAGATTCCGAGCCGGATATCTACAATGCGATCAAGCGCAACGCTCTTCTCGAGAACGTAACTCTCGACAAGGACGGCGTGATCGATTTCACTGACAAGAGCGTAACTGAGAACACCCGTGTCTCCTATCCGATCGACCATATTAAAAATATCGTCCGCCCGATCTCCGCAGGTCCGGCAGCAAAGAACGTGATCTTCCTCTCCGCAGATGCATTCGGCGTACTTCCGCCGGTATCCATCCTGACTCCGGAGCAGACAAAATACTACTTCCTGTCCGGTTTCACAGCAAAACTTGCCGGAACCGAGCGCGGAATTACAGAGCCGACACCGACCTTCTCCGCTTGCTTTGGTCAGGCATTCCTCGAACTCCATCCGACAAAATATGCGGAAGAGCTCGTTAAGAAGATGGAAAAGAGCGGCGCTAAGGCATACCTCGTAAATACAGGCTGGAACGGAACCGGAAAACGTATCTCCATCAAAGATACCCGTGGAATCATCGATGCGATCTTAAACGGCGATATTTTAAACGCTCCGACAAAGAAGATCCCGTACTTCAACTTCGAAGTTCCGACCGAGCTTCCGGGCGTTGACTCCAAGATCCTCGACCCACGCGATACATACGCAAACGTTGCTGACTGGGAAGAGAAAGCAAAAGACCTCTCCGGAAGATTCATCAAGAACTTCGCAAAATACGAGAGCAACGAAGCCGGCAAAGCACTTGTTGCCGCTGGCCCGCAGATCTGATCTTAAATTTATTGGAACTGCTTCCATTTCGCAATTTCAAAGGACGCTGCAAAATCTGCAGCGTCCTTTTTTTAATCTCAGCCGGACAAAACTCCCTCTCCTGTCCCAAGCTCTTTTTCCCGTTCCCAGCACTTCTTTTTATTGATCCTTTCTCCAGTTTTCCATTCTGTACTCTCACATAGCCCGGAAAATCCACGGTGTGATCCTGTAGCCAGATTTTCCTGTGTTTTGCTGCTGTGGCTTTCCATAAATCATAAGCCTGTAAATTTATTCTTCTGACCCCCCAGCAAATACAGACTGAAAGCTAAAAATCTTATTCTGTTTTTTAAATAATCCTTGCAATATGGTATTTCTTATGGTATTATATCAGTAACAGTTGCTATTATTATTTTAGATTATTCACAAGGAGGTCCTCTATGAGCGTAAAATTCTATATCTGCAATCACTGCAAGAATATCATCACAAAAATGAACGATTCCGGCGTCCCGGTTGTCTGTTGCGGAGAGAAAATGACGGAACTGATCCCCGGCACTTCGGACGGTGCACACGAAAAACATGTCCCGGCCTTCGAAGTAAACGGAAATAAAGTTTCCGTAAAAGTCGGCTCTGTGGAACATCCGATGATGGAAAAACACTATATCCAGTGGATCCTGATCGAGACAAATTTCGGAACCCACTGCCGTTCTCTTACTCCGGAAGACAAACCAGAAGCAGAGTTCTTCCTCGCTGACGGTGAAAAGCTGATCGCAGTTTATGAGTACTGCAATCTTCATGGACTCTGGAAAGCGGAAGCATAACTCCCGCACTGCCCGAAGCTACTCTCTCATAAAAACAACGGAAGCTGCCCCGGCAGTCCTCAAAAATGCGCGTTTTAAAAAGCAGCAGCTGATATTTGATCTGCTGCTGCTTTTCTTTATCCATCTTAACTTTTTCTCCCTTAATCCACCTTCAGCGCATTCGGATAGATCTTTTTCAACACGTCATCCCCATAATGCTCATCCATCTCCTGCTGCCAGGACGATGTCGCCGGGATTCCCTTTTCCCGTTCACTGCTCCGGATCAACGCCAGTCCGGAAACCGCCATATCCACACAGAAAAAGACAAGGAGCAGCCATGTCGCGATCTTTCCAAAGCGGATCGGGATCTTCTCGATCCAGGCGGACATCACCGGGTAAACACCTTTGATCCAGACAACTGCCGCGATCCCCCAGAAAAAACAGTACAGAAGGTTGATGCGCCCGCCAAGGTTAAACGGGATCTTACTGTAGTCCCAGAATACTTTTCCGAACATGATCTCCGTCATGACGCTGCAGGTATATTCATACGCGCCTCCTAAAAATGTGCCCATAAAGAACAGAAAGCGGTCCGAATATTTCCGGTAGCGGTACAAAAGCATCGTCGCCGCCGCGAGAGCCACTCCCCAGACGATACTGAACGGGCCCCAGACAAAACTGCTCCGGCTCATCCAGATTCCTGCCGTCAGCCGGCAGAAGATCGTCTCCACGATATCTCCCAAAAATGCGCCGACAACAAGCAAAAGTGCGATCTTATAGAAACAGAGTCCGTAGGCAAAGACGGTCTTTCTCTGCTCGGCCTCGGCCTGAAGCTCCCTGCGGTAAGCCGCTTCCGGGTACGCATTCTGGATCCTTCGGTCCACCCAGCCGTAGATCCTGCGCTCAAGTCTGGAACTCACACCGGTCAGCCAGGAGTCAACGCCCTGCCACTGGCGGATCCTCCGGCTTCTTCCGGACAGGATGCACAGAGTTGCCGCGACATCCAGGATCAGGATCCCGCTGAGGATCCAGATCACAAGATGGGCCGGAGTCATCGGGATCATCCGGAATACGTCAATCAGAAGCGGCGCTCCCCATCGCATGGTGACAAATCCCAGAACGCCCCAGATCACGGAGACCGGAAAGCAGATATAGCCATCCAGATTCCATTTCACATGAGAATAGTCCCACCAGCGCTCATGGTACATTTTTTCGATCACATGACCGGCGATCCATTCCGCCAGCGTGGAAAAGATCATACTTCCAAGAAACAGCCAGATCCCCCTGAGGTCTCTGCATACCAGCATCAGTGCAGATCCGGTAATTCCATAGATCACACAGAGCGGTCCGTTTACAAGGCCTCTGTTTACAAAGCGTTTCTGCCTCACCGCCGCTGTCACGGTCTCAAGAACCCAGCCGGAAAAGCTGTAGGCAAAAAACAGCCACAGCCACTCATATCCGGAATATCCCATCCTTCATCACCTGTCCTCTCTGTAATTTCACGGCTCCCACCGCATCAATAATATCCCGCAGACTTTTTCATTCCCTCATAGTCTTCCTCTTCTTTCTCTCATCTGATCCGCCTCTCCGGCTTCGTCTGAATAGATCTTTTACTATTTTACCACATAATCAGAAAACCGGAAATCCAATTTCCACAAAATAATCCCTGCATCCGCAGTTACAGTTTTCTTTTATTCTGTTTTTTTCCTATTTACCTACCAACATAAAGGATATTTTTGTAATATTTTCTCCTCCGGGATGGATCCGTCGGGAAATTTCTGATGGTATTCCGCATCCATTTCCGATTTTTCCGCCAATTTTTCACATTTGTCCGTATAGTAAAGACATTCAGATCTTGTTCTCTCTTACTTTTTCACTCCCCTTTTGTAATCTCCCTTTTATTTTTCCGGAATCCTGTTTTTTCCTTTATAATCTCATCTGAACTCTGCATTTTTTCACGTTGTATCCAGTTTTCGCAGAATTTTATTAACCGAATCTCATTTATTTCCTTATAATAAATGGTTCATCTTTTCAAAAATTTATGTTATACTAAACAAGTTCGTGTCAAACGGACAAATACAATTTTATATCAAAGGAAGGTCTCTTATGGAAAACACCAAGAAAATCGACTGGTACACCCTGGCCTTCATGGCATTCTCCACGGTTTGGGGATTCGGAAACGTGCTGAATGGCTTCGTTTACTTCAACGGAGTACAGGTAATCTTCAGCTGGATTCTGATGTTCGCTCTCTATTTCGTGCCTTATGCCCTGATGGTAGGTGAGCTCGGCTCCGCGTTCAAACAGTCCGGCGGCGGCGTGAGCTCCTGGATCCACGAAACGATCGGCCCGAAATGCGCTTATTACGCTGGCTGGACTTACTGGGCTTGCCATGTAACTTACATCGCAAGTAAAGGAAGCGGCGGATTAAAGGCATTAAGCTGGATGGTATTCCAGAACGGCTCCACTTACGACACATTCCCGACGATCGCTGTACAGATGGCAACACTCGCTGTCTTCCTGTTCTTCTGCTGGGTTGCAAGCCGCGGCTTAAACCCGTTAAAGAAATTAGCGACGATCGCTGGTTCCAGTATGTTCGTAATGTCCATCCTGTTCATCTTAATGATGTTCGCAGCACCGGTCATCAACCCGAACGGCGGTTTCGTATCTGCTGATTACACAGTAAAAGGTCTGATCCCGCAGTTCAACGTGAACTACTTCACATCCCTTTCCATCCTTGTATTCGCAGTCGGCGGATGCGAGAAGATCTCCCCTTATGTAAATAAGGTAAAAGATCCGTCCAAGGGATTCCCGAAGGGTATGATCATGTTAGCCGTTATGGTTATGGTCTGCGCGATCCTCGGAAGTATCGCGATGGGCATGATGTTTGATCCGGCTGTCATCAACGAGAGCACAGACAGCTTCAAGTCCTACGTTTCCAACGGCGCTTACTGGTCCTTCCAGAAGCTCGGTGAGTACTACCATGTTGGCAACCTCCTGCTCGTTATCTACGCAGCATGCAACGCCATCGGTCAGTTCTCCACACTTGTATTAAGTATCGACGCTCCGCTTCGTATACTTCTTGACAACGAGGACGCAAGACAGTTCGTTCCGTCCGGCCTCTTAAAGAAGAATGAGCATGGCGCATACATCAACGGTATCAAGATGGTTATCTGCTTATCCGGCAGCATCATCCTGATCCAGTCCTTCGTACCGGGTGCTGCATCCGTTCTGACTCAGTTAAACAAACTGAACTCTGTAACCATGCCGCTTCGTTACTTGTGGGTATTCGCAGCATACATTGCTCTCAGAAAATCCCTCAACAAGTTCAACCCGGAGTACAAATTTACAAAGAACCAGACAGTTGCCCTTGTTGCAGGCGGCTGGTGCTTCTTCGTAACCGCAGCTTGCTGTCTCCTCGGAATGTATGTTGAAGGCGATATCGCTTCCACAGCATTAAATGTAATCACACCGGTAGTGCTCACAGCACTTGGTCTGATCTTACCGGAGATCAAAAAGCAGGAAACTGCGAAAGCAAAATAAGTTTCATCTAAAAAAACGTGTGAAAATGAGTAATCATTCTTCACACGTTTTTTATTTACACAAACAACGAGCCAAAATCCACGCTTGCGCGATACCTTGGCGACTGTCTCTTTTTTCACACCTCTTCGATCCGGTGCAGCTCCCACACTCTCACATTCACCGGCTCAACAGCGCCTCCACAGTACGGGCAGACACGGTCTCCAAGTCCCGCGATCGGAGCCCCGCAATGCGGACAGCTGACGCCGATCGCAGTCTCTCCGTCCCTGATCTTCGTGATATCCTGGATATAGACGAGTTCCATATTAAAGCGGTGCTGCTCTTTTTCCCGCTCCACATTTTTCTTTTTATCCGGCGTCCTTAATGTATGCAGATACTCCACAGAGGACTGGATCCTGATCCTGCACTTTCCCGGGTTTTTGTCATATCTGGAGATCTCCGTCTGATGGACATGGATCGCGTCAAATTCTTCCCGGATCTCTTTCTCCTCCATCTCCTCGATCTTCAGGCGAACCTGATCTTTCAATGACAGGGACACGTTTCCAAGATAAGAAAGATCCCGGTGCTCCAAGGCCTCCAGATAGCCTTTTAGCTGATTTTCACACCTCTGTTTCCACTCCGGCCAGTGAAACTCCGGGAAATCCTTCTCGATCCGAGGAAGTTCCACCCTCGTCATTCCGGACACCGACTTCGGTGTATCGTCCTCCAGCGCTTCCTGACGTTTCAGCCCTTCGATCAGATTCGAGGTTCCGAAAAATTCCCGCGAAATCTGCCGGATCTTAAACATCACAAAAAAGAGAGCTCCGATCAGACCCAGCCCAGTCACGATCGCAACGATGAGGATCGCGTTTCCTGCTGTCATATCGTTTCCTCCTACTGTAAGGAATCCTCCAAACAGACCCCTTTCGTTATCGTGGTTTCACCATGTATTTTCAACTGCTGACCACATAGTCAAAACAGGGCAGCCTGCCAGAGTTTCACTCCAACCGCCGCCCTGAAATCACTTATTATTTATTTAAATAATCAATCGCAGTCTGCGCTAACAGAGAAGAACCTCTCCAGAGGATATCCTCGTCCACATCAAAACGGCTGTTATGTAACGGCCATACCGGATCCTGATCCTGTTTAGCGGTACCGAGCCATACAAACGCGCCTTTCTTCTCTTTCAGATAGAAGGAGAAATCCTCCGCCGGCATAGCCGGGAGTTTTACATCCACAACATCATCTTTGCCGAAGAGCTTGATTGCTGTATTGCGGATCAGCTCAGCGTCCTCCTCATGATTTACAAGTGCCGGATAGCCGTGGCCATAGTTGATATCAGCAGTTGCACCGGACTGTAAGCAGAGACCATCGAGAGTTTTTCTCATAGAATCCTCGATCATCGCGCGGGTGTCCTCATTTAATGTACGAACGGTTCCATCCAGTGTACAGTCACCTGCGATAATGTTGTATCTTGTTCCTGCGTTAAAAATACCGAATGTCACAACAGCATTGTCAAGCGGATCAACTTTTCTGCTGACGATGGTCTGTGCGGCCATAACGAACTGGGAACCGAGAACAACAGCGTCAATACCCTGATTCGGTTTTGCGCCATGGGCAGTCTTACCATGGATATTGATCGTAAAGTGGTCTGTTGCAGCCATTAACGGGCCTGCCTTCACCCCGATCTTGCCGTGCGGAAGATCCGGCCATACATGAAGACCGAATACAGCTTCCACATCATCCATATATCCGGAATGGAGCATTCCTCTGGATCCGCCAACCGGAGACATCTCCTCCGCAGGCTGGAAGATCAGTTTCACCGTTCCGGCGATCTCTTCTCTTCTCTCACAGAGAAGCATTGCAGCACCAAGAAGACCCGTCATGTGGTTGTCATGTCCGCAGGCATGCATAACACCGTCATTCTGGGACTTATAAGGAACCTCATTCATCTCCTGGATCTGTAATGCGTCCATATCCGCACGGAGAGCAACGACTTTACCCGGTTTCTTTCCCTTGATAACTCCGACTACACCGTATCCGCCGACATTTTCATATACTTCGTCGCATCCCATCTCCTTCAGATACTCTGCAACCTTCTTTCCGGTTCTTTCCTCATGCTGGGAAACCTCCGGGTGCATGTGAAAATCTCTTCTGATTTCAGATAATTTCGGCATGAAAGCCTTTGCTGACTCCGTAATTGTGCCCATTTTTATGTCCTCCTTATTTTTGAAGTCTTAATGAAAAGAACCCGGCGACAGTCCGTCTCCGGGTTCTTCTGAGTTCTCTGAATTATAAACCAAGAGCCTCTTTAACTTTAGCAACGATATGAACACCGATGTCCTTAGAAGCATCTACAGACTGAGCACCGATGTGCGGGGATACGATGAAGTTATCGCACTCGAACAGCGGGCTTGCGAATGTATCGTTACCTGTTAAGCCGCTGCCTGCAAGTTCGTTCTCCATAACGTCTGCTGCGTAGCCGCCGATTCTGCCCTCTTTCAGAGCTTCATACATATCAGCCTCGTTTACGATACCGCCACGGCTCATGTTAAGAACAACAGCGCCGTCTTTCATCTCAGCGATGGATTTCTTATTGAAGAGATTCTTTGTCTCCGGTGTCAGCGGTACATGGATAGAGATGAAATCAGCAACCTTGATCAGCTCGTCGATAGAAGCCTTTGTTGCGCACTGCTGCTTAAATACGTCGTCCGGAAGGAACGGATCGTAAGCAACGATGTTCATCTTGAATGCACGGCCAAGCTCACCTACACGCTGACCGATACGGCCAAAGCCCATGATACCAAGAGTCTTGCCTCTCAGCTCGCGGCCTTCGAATTTATATTTATCCCACTCGTGTTTTACTTTTACATCGTAGTTTGCTACGAATGTTCCACGGGAGATATCTAACATCTTGGAGAATGTCAGCTCAGCAACTGCGTTTGCATTTAAGCCCGGTGCGTTGAATACCTGGATTCCTTTGGATTTTGCGTAATCCATATCGATGTGGTTTAAACCAACAGAGCAAACACCGATAACCTTTAAGTTCTTTGCAGCATCGATGATCTCTTTGTCGATCTTCGGGTCTACACGCATGATCAGGACATCAACATCACCGATCTCTGCAATAAGCTCCTCTTTGCTGCACGGAAGATTAGCAGCTGTCTTAACATTCATAACTTTGCTGAGTTCCTCAGCGATTCCACCCCATACTTTGTCGATAATAAGACAATTCATAATAAAAAACTCTCCTTTCAGGACAATGTTCCTTTCCTCCATCAACCACATGGAGGATCATACCCCGTACTCATCTATCTTACTTGAAGTACATTATTTTGTAAAGTATTTTCGCGAATTTGATTTATTTTCTTAATAAAGAATATTTTATTCCCATTGAGCATTTTGTGAATAAAATGTTCTTTTTCCCCGCTTCTGCTTTACTGTTTTTCTCTCACAGACAAATATCCGGAATCTGCACCAAACATTCCCATATATTTCATTTTTCTGCAAAAACAAACAGTAAATTCTCTCATCAGCAGTAATTCTGATCCATTTTCCAATAAATCAGAAAAGGGATGCCGTCGGGCACACTCCCCGACAGCATCCCCTATATTCAGTACCTAGTGCCCTTATGCAGTTTTTAGAAACCGCGGGCTTCGATATCCGAGGTTCGCTTCAAACTACCAAGCGATACCCTGAGCCATCATAGCATCTGCAACCTTCTGGAAACCAACCATGTTAGCACCTGCAACCAGGTTGTAACCAAGGCCGTACTTCTCAGCGCACTCAGCAGAACCATCATGGATCTCTGTCATGATCTGATGAAGCTTATCATCAACTTCCTTAGCTGTCCAGGAGATTCTCTCGCTGTTCTGGCTCATCTCGAGAGCAGATACAAGAACACCACCAGCGTTAACAGCCTTAGACGGAGCAACAACCATGTTCTTCTGATCCATTAAGAATCTAAGAGCTTCGTTTGTTGTCGGCATGTTAGCAACTTCGATGTAGTACTTGATGTTGTTAGCAACGATTCTCTTAGCCTGTGTAAGGTCTACATCGTTCTGTGTAGCACACGGCATGATGATATCAACTTTCTCGCCCCACGGCTTGTCTCCAGCTACGAACTTGCAGCCGAACTTGTCAGCGTAGTCCTGAACTTTGTTACGTCCAGAAGCTCTCATCTCAAGCATGAAGTCGAATTTCTCTTTTGTTGTAATTCCATCCGGATCATAGATGTATCCATCCGGGCCAGAAAGTGTAACAGGCTTAGCACCTAACTCAGTTAATTTCTGTACAACGCCCCAAGCTACGTTACCGAAACCAGCAACTGCAACTGTCTTACCCTCTAATGTGTCATGCTCATGTTTCATAACAGACTCAAGGTAGTAAACAGCACCGAAACCTGTAGCTTCCGGACGAATTAAGGAACCACCGAAGGAACGAGCCTTACCTGTTAATACGCCGTTCTCGTAAGCTCCTCTAAGTTTTCTGTACTGACCGAACAGATAACCGATCTCACGTCCGCCAACACCAAGGTCACCAGCCGGAACATCGACATCCGGACCGATGTGACGATATAACTCTGTCATGAATGCCTGGCAGAATCTCATAACTTCTCTATCGCTCTTGCCGTTCGGATCGAAGTCGGAACCACCCTTAGCGCCGCCGATCGGAAGTGTTGTTAAGCTGTCTTTGAATGTCTGCTCGAAACCTAAGAATTTCATGATGGAAAGGTTTACGCTCGGTGCGAATCTTAAACCTCCCTTGTACGGTCCAATTGCTCCGTTGAACTGTACACGGTAACCTGTATTTACATGAATGTTTCCGTTGTCATCCTCCCACGGAACACGGAACTCGATAACTCTCTCCGGGATTACCATTCTCTCAAGAAGGGCAACCTTCTCATACTCCGGATGTGCATCTACAACCGGACCTAAGGAAGATAATACTTCTTCTACAGTCTGGCAGAACTCCGGCTCGTTAGCGTATTTAGTTTTTACGTCCTCAATTACCCTCTCAACATACTTGCTCATCTCGCAAATACCTCCTTAAATGTTGGTTCTTAAACCCCTGTGCCATTTTGCACTAATAAAAGACTTTCCTTTGCTCGTGAGTCTCAACCAAGTCCTTAATTGGATTTCCGAGAAAACTTTTGTATCTTTTGTATATACAGTTTAAATACCATATATAATACGTTGTTTTCACTATGTATACAGGATTTCTCGCTGCATCACGCGATCCGAAAGCTTCTGTATTTCCCTCAATACGGATCTTTCGAATCCCTTGATTTATTTAAGACTCATTTTGCTTACGTCCTTTATTTGTCTTTATTCTAACATACCCTTTTGACTTTGTCAACAATCTGTGGTACGATTCTTACAAAAGCCGATTTATCGACATAGCTGTCGTTAATAGCATGTCTTTATATCATTTTTTCATATATAAAAGGAGGTTCGGCCATGATCAGTATCAGCATCATAAGTCCTTTAAAATCAATGGCTGTCATCGATAAAGCGATCGAACACAACGATTTCGGATGCGTATTTCACAAGTATGTCTACGAGAGTCTGGAGGAAATTAAGGACATATATGACCAGTGTAAAGACATCTCGGATGTCCTCTTCTTCTCCGGTGAGCTCGGATATTCCTATATTCTGACGCATGTGGACGACCTGAAAGTCCCCTGCACCTTTATTTCCTATACGGAGAAGACGCTCCTGTCCATTCTTTTAAATTTCGTGATCCATTACCCTGATGTTCCGCTGAACAGACTTTATATCGATTTTCTGACTCCGGTCAATGATTTCATGAATCTGAAAAAATACCTGGATCCGGAGCACATGCCCTACTGCTTTGAAAATCCCGTCTATAATTATGAGACATTAAAGGAACGCGCCGTAGAGCTGTGGAAAGAGAAAAAGATCGATATGATGTTTACGAGAACGACCAATCAGCTGGAGGTCCTCAATAAGCTCCAGATCCCGTACATCCACTTTCTTCCGACCGAGGAGATGGTCCGCGACTCGATCCGCCACGCGGTAAACTCCATCCGCTTAAAGCAGAAAAGCCAGCTCAACAAGCTCGTGATCCTCATAAAGCTTGTCTATCCGGATAATATTTCTTCCCAGGACAGGGAATATCTGGAGATCACGCTGCACAAATATCTCCTAGATTTCCGGAAGGAATACAATTACGATTTCGTCATTCACGCCGTCTCTAACCGGTTCGAGCTCGCTCTCGACAGTGATCTCTATAAGAGCAGTTTCAGCAGGATCCAGGATCTCATCGCTTTCCTGGACCAGAAGGGCGACCTCGAATTCCGTCTCGGTGCCGGATTCGGAAAATCACTGGGCGAAAGCCATTATCAGGCAGATCTCGCACTGCAGGAAGCAGTCAAATACGGAAAGAACGATGGTTTCGTCATCTCCGGCGAGGACAACGCTCTCACAGGACCGCTCTCCCTCACCAGATCCTTAAACTACAGTTATTCCAACACGAAAGCGCTTGATTACTCCCAGAAGAATGGGATCAATGAGAGTAATCTCTTAAAGATCGTCGGTCTCTTCCAGATGGATAAAGACACGGTCATGACAGCCGCCTCCCTCTCCCAGTGGCTCAATATCACAAGCCGCAGCTGCAACCGGATCCTTCAGCAGCTTCTCGACTCCAATTTAATAGAAGAGATCGAGTCGCAGAAGCAGGAGGGAAAAGGCCGTCCGACAAGGCAGTACCGGTTCTGCAAGGGCAATTTTATACGGACGTTTTTCTGATCTTCATGCCAAATGCATGGAAACAAAAAAGACACAGCCGGGACTGCATCCTCTCCCGGCTGTGTCTTTTTATCTTCCTATTAGAATATTTCCCGGCACACTTCTTTGCAGTTGCTCTCTTATGCTAATGCAGCGAGCTCTTTTCCAAGTGCCTTGCAGTTTGCAAGTGCATCGTCATCCGGTGTTTCCTGGCAGATCACGCCCTCACCACCGACAACAGTTGCGCCTGCAGCTTTCATTCTGTCTTCCCAGTCTCTCATCCACTGGCCGTCTCCCCAACCATAGGAACCGAACAGACCGATCTTCTTGCCAGCTGCGAAAGCCTCAACTTCTGTTACGAACGGCTCCATCTCGCCTTCCTCAAGAACCTCAGCTCCCATTGCCGGGCATCCGAGTGCGAAAGCGGAAGCTTCCTTTAAGTCATCCATGGAAACGGAAGAGATATCTGTGACAACAGCCTCTTTTCCTGCCTCTGTGATTCCTTCGCCGACTGCTGCAGCCATAGCAGCTGTATTTCCTGTCTGGGACCAGTATGCAACAATAACCTTATCCATTTTTGATTTCCTCCTGAAATTTGTTTTGCGGTAACCCGGACCTCGCCGTCCGCCGCTTTTATAATTGGAACCGGCGGTATTTAAGATGCCGCCAGGATATCCCTGATTTCATTCCCGTTTCCGGTCATGCCGATCACATAATCTCTCGCCTGATCATAAGCTTCAAATGTTTTTAATGTATCTTCCAGATTTCCATATACTTTCCAGTATCCGGAGTACAGAAAATCTCTGCCTTCTTTTTCGATAAATCCTTCCACATCCACCGGCGGATAGCCGAGGACAAGTCCGATCTCATGCGGAAATCCGCGCTTTCCGTTCATATGATCCTGATAAGCATCCGCGATCCTGTTCAAAGTTTCTTCCAGATCCGGATTTTCATACCCGAAAGATGTCATCAGTTTTTTTACATCTTCGCGCTCCAGGTATGCCGCAAGCATTCCCGGACGATATAAAAGGATGGACAATCTTCCCTGAAATTCGTAGAGCACTCTGCAGCAGACCGGTGATCCTTCAAAGATCCGGAGCACTTCCTCTTTCTGATCTGAGCGCACATTCAGGAGATTTGATAATTTGATCCCTGTGAGAAGCGGCGCGCACTGCAAAACAACCTGCTTCTTCGTTCCGTTCACCGGGAGCTTCTGTACTGCCCCGAAGATCTCTTCGCTCATGCGTATACCGCCTTTCTGAACATCACGCGCTATGCTTTTCGAGGATTTCAGCCAGTGCTGTTCCGCTGCTCGTATGACAGCGGACGATATCGGTACGGTCCTCATCCACCTCGTCCAGTACGCAGCGTACCATCTTGTGGGATACCGTATTTGTAAACAGGATCAGAAGATCCGGTCTTCCGATCAGCTTATCGAGTCCTGTCTTCATCTGGGTAAAAACTTTCGCTTTATATTTATGATTTTCACAAATTTCTTTATACTGTCTGACCATGCGGTCATGTCCGCCGATAATAACAACGCTCATGTAATATTCCTCCTTTGCTTAAAGGTTAGCTCCGTCTAACTGATGATATAAGGTTAGCATAAACTAACTTTAATGTCAATATCTGCTATTGAGAGTTTTTCTCATTAGTTAGTTTTAGCTAATCGTATGCTCCTATCGCATTTATCCCGCCACGCGAAATGGCAGCGAACAGCCCGATCACTCATGCTGCCGATCCGGACTTTTCGGTTCAAAAATCTTTATAGATTTTCAAAAACAAGTGGAATTAACTTTGACTCAGTCCATATCTTGTGTTATAGTAGAAGGACGAATTATAACTGTTCAACAGGTCTGCACTCGTTGCAGTACACGGGCACTCCATGCCCGTGAAAAGGCAACCTTGCACACACGTTATGCTGACTGTGATAAGACATGAACAGGAAGATAAAAATCCTGTAAGCTTCGTTTAACTGACTGACACCTGCAGACGCAGCTCTGTTTAATCCGGAGATTTCCGGCACAAAGCTGCATGATGTTCCAATATATGGGGGTAATTATTTGAAAATCCAGGAATCCGCTGAAAACTATCTTGAGACAATTTTAATGTTAAGTGAAAAACAGCCGTATGTGCGTTCTATCGATATCGCGACCGAGCTCGGCTTCTCGAAACCAAGCGTCAGTGTCGCAATGAAAAATCTCCGGGTCAACAATCTGATCCTGGTAAATGACGAGGGACACATTACACTGACCGACGAAGGCCGCCGGATCGCCGAGACGATCTATGAGCGCCACACGGCCCTCTCCAAATGGCTGATGGACCTCGGAGTCAGTGAAAAGACAGCTCTCGAGGACGCGTGCCGTATCGAGCACGATATCAGTGCTGAGAGCTTTGCGGCGATCAAGGAACATATTAAGAAATATTCTTCTGAAGCGAAGAATTGAGTAATGTAAAACTTCTCTCGAAAGTTCCATTTTCATTATGAACGTCCTTAAAAATGTCTGAAATGCAATTCAACAAAAAAGCGCAGCGATCACAGACTCCAATAAGTCCATGATCCTGCGCTTTTTATTGCCGCGCGCGATTTCCCGCACACTTTTCTTTTTATTGCTCCTCAGTCCTTATAAGCGAATCCCGCAAAGGACAGCTCGCATCCGCCTGCCACGCGGCGGAAAATATTTACAACCGTACTCATCACATCGATAAACACATTGTCCTTCGTCTCAACTCTGACCCGGCTGCGGTCATCAATGATCTCGGCATCCCGGATATCCGGAAGTTCCAGGACTTCCCGCATGATCTCCGATGCCTCCTGCTCCGAAATCTTCTTTGAAAGCTGATAAAATCTTCCCATGATCTGCTCCATTTCCCTCCCGCAGGAGTTGCGTTAAAAGCGGCCGTTCCCATCGGAAGTTTTTCATATGATCCGGGTGGATCGCGAGCCGTTTGTTAGGTGCTGCTAACTATTTTTATCATACACCTTTTTGCAGAAAATGGAAGATTCTTATTGAGAACTTTTCTCATTTAAGTAAATTATCATTTATGACATGCAATTTTTTTACACACACACTATGGCGACATTTTACCGATATTTCGCATTTCAGATCCGTAGAATATCTGAACACAGGGCTTTTCCTGCCATGACTTTTCCAGAATCTTTATAGTGCAGTACTATTTCACCCACACACCACTTGCATTGACCTTATATCCATCCGGAGTTGTCGTATTCGTCAGCATATATCCGTCAGAGCCCATATAGTACCAGAGTCCGCTCACCGGCGACTGGAACCAGGCATTTGTGAGGTAGCCGCCGGACTTTTTGTCCACCCACCAGCCTTTGGAATTGCTCTTCCACTGGTAGAGAGCACCTTTGCTGTAGAGGTACATATTGGAGAGCACACCTGACGCGCAGACATTATTGATCACAAATCTCTGTCTCCATGTCTTTCCGTCGGAATCCTTCGCCTGGATTTCAAAGACACCGGCCTGTCCTGTGTAGGAGGACTTTCCTTCCGACTTTCTCGCGTTCCAGTCCAGTGTATACTGGAGAGTACCGCCTTTCTTTACCGTTCCGAGAGACGCGCTGAAATCCCGGATCGGATTTCCCATCCCATCATATGCCCTTACCGTATAAGTCGCACTCGCTGCCGCCTCCGTAAACGTCACGACGGTTCCTCTCTTCACGATCGGCGCATCCTCCGTCTCTTTCTTTCCCGATGTATTTGTCACAGTCACATTCGTCGTCCCCACATAGGAACTGTCTGCACTCTCAACTCTCCAGGTAAATCCGGCAAACGCCGTGATCTGGAATGCCGCCGCGAAGATGCAGGCGAAGATAGCTGTCTTGATCGATTTTTTCATAGCGATCCACCTCACTTAAATTTAGCACTCATTCCATTATAGCTTATCTCCGAACGAAATGCAACTTGACGAGTCTTACGCTTCTCTTATGAAAAAGTGGCAAAATGAGGGCGGAAGGAAATGACATGAGAAAATATTCTTTGAATCTTGAAACCACTTTCGTCGGGAGTTTGACACTTGTCTAAACTCCCGTTCTGTCAGATTTTTTATTTCATTTTATCGTATTTTCCAAACTTTACCAGTCAATCATAACATACTTTCCTTTTCGCTTCAAGTTCGCAGGTTTCCCCATAAAATCCTGCAAAATGCCCTTTCTCCCGCCCTTTCACATTGACATCCCCTCTCAGTATGCGATATAATTCTTATTAACTATCTTCAAAGATTTTAAAGGGCAAAATCATCATTTTTTTGCCCCCAGACATCTTTTAAACGCTTACTTGAGGGGGTATATTAAGTTTATGAATGGTGCAGAAGCTATGGTAAAATGCCTCGAGGAAGAGGGGATCACCAGGATCTTCGGATATCCGGGAGTTGCGATTTCTCCTTTTTATGAGGCCTTATATAATGCCGGTACGATCGAGCACGTTCTCGTCCGCCAGGAACAGGCTGCCGGACACGCCGCAAGCGGCTACGCACGTATTTCCAGAAAGGCTGCTGTCTGTGTAACTTCTTCCGGTCCAGGTGCGACAAACCTGATCACAGCTCTCGCGACTGCCTACGCCGACAGTATTCCGCTGATCGCGATCACCGGTCAGGTAAATTCGAACCTTTTAGGCCGTGATGTGTTCCAGGAAGCCGATATGCGCGGCTCCACAGAATCTTTTGTAAAATACAGCTACCTTGTAAAAAGCGCCGATGATATTCCTCGTATCTTCAAGGAGGCTTTCTATATCGCTTCCACAGGAAGAAAAGGTCCGGTCCTCATCGACATCCCGTGTGATGTCCAGATGGACCTCTTAAAGAAATCCTTCGACTATACGTCCGAGGTCAATATCCGCGGATACAAGCCGAGCACAAAGGGAAACAACCCGCAGATGCATAAAGTAGTCGCAGCGATCAACAAGGCGAAAAAGCCGTTGATCTGTGCCGGCGGCGGCGTGATCCTCGGAAATGGTGAGGAATGTGTCCGCCAGTTCTGCGAGAAAAACAATATCCCGCTTGTCACAACGATGATGGGAATCGGTGTCATGCCGAAGAACCACCCGCTCTACTTCGGTATGCTCGGAAACAACGGAAAACCTTACGCAAACCGCGCGGTCGCAAACAGTGACCTTCTGATCATCGCGGGCGCAAGGATCGCAGACCGCGCCGTTCCGAAGCCGGAAAACCTGGAACAGCAGGTCAACATCATCCACATCGATATCGATACCGCTGAGATCGGCAAAAACCTTGGACCGACGATCCCACTGGTCGGCGATATCAAGAATATTTTCGACCGCCTCCTGCAGGAGAATATCTCCATCGACACGACACAGTGGATCGAGACACTCCACGATATCAAGAAGAGTACCGTTGACCACCGTGTTTTCAGTGACAAGCTCGTAAATCCGATGCTCTTAGTCCAGCATCTCTCCGAGAAAATGGATGATGACGCGATCTATGTTGCCGATGTCGGACAGAACCAGCTCTGGTCCGCCGACAACTATGTGATGAAAAACGGCCGTTTCCTCACGAGCGGCGGTATGGGAACTATGGGCTACTCGATCCCGGCTGGAATCGGAGCGAAGATGTGTACTCCGGACAAGCAGGTCGTCGTTGTCTGCGGTGACGGTTCCTTCCAGATGTCCATGTACGAGCTTGGAACCATCGCAGTAAACAAGGTCCCGATAAAGATCCTTGTCATGAGAAACCACTATCTCGGTCTCGTCCGTGAGCATCAGGAAAAGACTTACGAGGAACATTATTTCGGTGTCCAGCTCTACGATTATCCGAAATATGCCGAAATCGCCGCTGCCTACGATATGGAATATTTCCACTGCGACAGCAACGAAACTCTTGACGCGGAGCTCGACCGTTTCCTCGCCTGCGACAAAGCATGCCTCATGGTCTGCGAAGTCGACAGCCACAATAATACGAAATAAGGAGAACGCAAGATGAAAGGTATTTTTTCTGTACTTGTAGAAAATAAAGACGGTGTTCTCTCCCAGATATCCGGTCTCTTTGCGAGAAGAGGCTTCAACATCGACAGCCTTGCCGTAGGTGAGACCGAACGCCACGATATTTCCAGCATGACGATCGTCTCCACCGGCGACCAGCGCACGGTCGATCAGATCGAGAAACACTTAAACAAAAAGCTTGACGTGATCAAGGTGCGCCGCCTTGAAGAGAACCGCAGCGTCCTTCTCGAGATGATGCTCATCAAAGTCTCCTACTCCGCGACAAACCGCAGCTCTTTGATCGAACTCTGCAGCGTCATGGGCGCCAAGATCGTCCACGTCTCCCCGAAGAGCATGGTCATTGAGTTCCATGCCGCTCCGGATGTGATCACGGACTTTATCGAGCTTGTGAGAAGCTTCGGGATCCTGGAGCTCCAGAGGACTGGAACGATCTGTATGTCAAAAGACTGATTCCCCATTATCGCGACAGCCGTCAGGGTCTCGCGCAGGCGCGGATTTTGGCTCGTTGTTCACGTAAATCAAAAAATGTCATGAACGGAAGCTTTTTACTCAATGCTTTCTTTCATGACATTTTTTATAGCTCTTCAGCTGATTGCTGCAAACAGTGATACCGCTATTTATAACTTTCTGACGATACCGGATATTTTCGATGCCAACATCCGAATGCAGCTGTCAATGACAGATCCGTAAGTCCCTTTTAGCTGCGCTCTGCCATAAATTTCTCCACTTCTTCATATGTAGGGATGCTCGGCGCCGCTCCACTCCTGCTGACCGCGATCGCGCTTGCCGCACTCGCCGTTTTTAGGATTTCCGGGATCTCTTTTCCTTTTGTGAGTCCCGAAAGGAAATATCCACAGAACGTATCCCCTGCCGCGGTCGTATCCACTGCTTTTACCTTATAGATTTCCTGTTTAAAGCACCGGGTTTCATCAAAATACCAGGAACCTTTTTCTCCCAACGTCAGGACAAAAGCTGCTTTCGGATATTTTTCCTTTAATTTTCCCATGATCGTTTCCGGCTCTTCACTCTCTGCACCGGAAATTTCTTTCCCCTCGATCTCGTTGAGAATAAAATAATCGATAAGATCCATCGGGATCGTCTTCAGATTCTCATTGATTGGTGATGGATTCAGGGCAATCTTTGCCCCGGCTTTCTTCGCCTGCTCCACGGCATATCCCACATTGGAGATCTCATTCTGGAGAAGGACGATATCTCCTTCACTGATTTCCCTTAGAGCATCGTCGATCATGCCCATTGAGACAGCATCATTTGCTCCCCCGCAGATAATGATATTGTTCTGCCCGTTTTTGTCCACCTGGATCACGGCATGACCGCTTGCTCCTGAAAGAATCTTCGTTTTTCCTGTATGAACTCCGGAAATTCTAAGAATTTCCAGAAGCATTCCTCCGTCAGATCCCACAGCACCTGCATGGTGTACCTCCGCTCCGGAACGCGCAGCGGCGATCGACTGATTCAATCCCTTACCTCCGCAGGCCTCAGAATATGTATGCACTTTGATCGTCTCCCCCGGCTGGACAAAATGTTCCACACCGTAAATCCGATCGATGTTCAAAGAACCGATATTGATAATTTTCATAACATTCTCCCCGGGATCTCCCGAAAACTCTTTTGTCAAAAATCCCCCAGAATCGCTTCCGGGGGATTTTATCTTTTCATTTATAATGATACAGATTTTCGTTCTGCGTCAGTCAGGTCCTATTTGTAACCTTTCTCATGAAGAGCAGCCTGTGCAGCAGCAAGTCTTGCGATCGGTACACGGAACGGTGAGCAGCTTACGTAGTTTAAGCCAACCTTGTGGCAGAACTCTACGGAAGACGGATCTCCACCGTGCTCGCCACAGATACCGCACTTTAACTCCGGACGTGTTGCGCGTCCTTCTTTAACAGCGAGTTCTACGAGACGGCCAACACCAGTCTGGTCAAGTCTTGCGAACGGATCAGACTCGTAGATCTTTGCTTTGTAGTAAGAATCAAGGAACTTACCGGCATCATCACGGGAGAAGCCGAATGTCATCTGTGTCAGGTCGTTTGTACCGAAGGAGAAGAACTCAGCTTCCTCAGCGATCTGGCCTGCAGTAAGAGCTGCACGCGGGATCTCGATCATTGTACCGATGTGGTACTGCATATCGGAGCCTTTCTCTTTCTTAACCTGCTCAGCAACTTCAACAACGATATCTTTCACGAATTTGAGCTCTTTCTTCTCGCCAACGAGCGGGATCATGATCTCCGGAATGATATCATATCCATCTTCTTCTTTTACTTCGATCGCAGCTTCCATGATCGCACGTGTCTGCATCTTTGCAAGCTCCGGATAGGTAACTGCAAGACGGCATCCACGGTGACCCATCATCGGGTTGAACTCATGAAGCTCATCGCATTTCTTCTTGATCTCGTCAACAGTCTTGCCCATATCTTTTGCAAGCTCTGCCATCTCTTCCTCTGTCTTAGGAGTGAACTCATGCAGCGGCGGATCTAAGTAGCGGACTGTCATTGGTCTGCCCTCGAGTGCCTTGTACATAGCCTTGAAATCGCTCTTCTGGTACGGAAGGAGTTTGCTTAACGCTTCCTCTCTTGCCTCTACAGTATCGGAAACGATCATTCTTCTTAAGTTGTGGATTCTCTCCGGATCAAAGAACATATGCTCAGTACGGCAAAGACCGATGCCCTCTGCACCAAGTTTTACAGCGTTCTTTGTATCAGCCGGTGTATCAGCGTTTGTGCGGACGCCAAGTTTTCTGAAGGAGTCAGCCCAATCCATGATTCTCTTGAAGTTTCCGCCTACGGATGCTTCCTGAGTCTTGATATCGCCGTTGTAGATCTTACCTGTTGTACCATCTAAGGAGATGTAGTCTCCCTCGTGGAAGGTATGTCCGCCGAGTGTGAATTCTTTCTTCTCCTCGTCGATCTTGATCTCGCCGCATCCGGATACACAGCAGGTACCCATACCACGTGCAACTACTGCAGCGTGAGACGTCATTCCACCACGAACTGTTAAGATGCCCTGGGCCGCATGCATGCCCTCAATGTCCTCTGGAGAAGTTTCAAGACGAACTAAGATAACTCTCTCGCCCTTGCCGCCGATACCAGCTGCCTTAGCGTCATCTGCTGTGAAGCAGACCTTACCAGCTGCAGCACCCGGGGAAGCCGGAAGAGCCTGTCCGATCACTTCTCCTGCCTTTAACGCAGCCGGATCGAAGGTCGGATGTAATAACTGATCAAGGGATTTCGCTTCGATTCTGCAAACAGCTTCCTCAGGAGTGATCTGTCCCTCATCTACTAAATCGCATGCGATCTGGATTGCAGCCGGAGCAGTTCTCTTACCGTTACGTGTCTGTAAGAAGTAGAGCTTGCCTTCCTCGATCGTGAACTCCATATCCTGCATGTCGTGGAAATGGTTCTCAAGCTTCATAGCCAGTTCCATGAACTGTTTGTAGCACTCCGGAAGATCTTTCTCAAGCTGAGTGATCGGCTGCGGTGTACGAACACCGGCAACAACGTCCTCGCCCTGTGCATTGATCAGATACTCACCGAAGATGCCCTTTGCACCTGTGGATGGGTTACGGGTGAACGCAACGCCTGTACCGGAGGTATTTCCCTTATTACCGAATACCATGGTCTGTACGTTTACTGCGGTACCCCAGTCACCCGGAATATCATTCATACGACGGTAAACGATCGCACGCGGGTTGTCCCAGGAACGGAATACTGCTTTTACAGCGCCCATTAACTGTTCCTTCGGATCCTGCGGGAACTCTTTGCCGTTCATAGCCTCTTTGTATACAGCTTTGAACTTCTCAGCGAGTTCCTTTAAATCGTTAGCGTCTAACTCTGTATCATAGTGAACGCCTTTTGCTTCCTTCATCTCATCGATGATCTTCTCGAAGTAGGACTTCGGAACTTCCATAACAACGTCGGAATACATCTGGATGAATCTTCTGTAGGAGTCATATGCGAAACGCGGATTTCCTGTCTTCTTTGCGAAGCCCTCAACCGCTACATCGTTTAAACCAAGGTTTAAGATGGTGTCCATCATACCCGGCATGGATGCACGCGCACCGGAACGTACAGATACGAGCAACGGATCTTCTGTATCACCGAATTTCTTTCCATTTACGCCCTCGAGCCATGTAAGAGCTTCGAAGATCTGGTCCTGGATCTCTTTTGTGATCTGCTTTCCGCTGTTATAGTAATCTGTGCAGGCTTCTGTTGTTACTGTGAATCCCTGCGGAATCGGCATACCGAGATTTGTCATCTCAGCAAGGTTACAACCTTTGCCGCCGAGAAGATTTCTCATAGCTGCACTGCCTTCTTCAAACTTATAAACCCACTTTGCCATAAGTTGTTATTCCTCCTAGAATTAGATTTAGCTTAGACTTAAGATGTCTGTGGCTGCCCTCATTTCTTTGCTCCCCTTGCGGTAACCCCGTGCCCCATCACACGATCTCTGGTTTTAGAGATTTCGCACAAAAAAATTGAGTGTCGGAAAAAAGGTCTGTACATATTATAAGGGATGTTGCCAAAATTTGCAACATCCCTTTGTAAATCTTTCGTGATTTTTTCACATATTTTCGTGTTTTTTCGCAATACTCTTTAGACATAATTGTGTATATTTTATATTCAATTTAGTACAATTAACCAATGAGCACTGCGATCAGGATCCCCAGGATCGCCCCGGCAACTACCTGCAGCGGCGTATGTCCCACATATTCCTTTAATTTTTCCTGAAGAAATACTCCATCAAGATTCAGAATATTCTCAAAAAATACACTATTCAGCAGCTTCGCCTGTTTTCCCGTCTCCCGTCTCACGCCCATCGCATCGTACATTACGATCATCGCAAGGACAAAGCTGACGGCAAACTCAAAACTTCCGACTCCGTATTTCATTCCGGAAGCTGTTGTGAGCGCGCAGACGGTAGCCGAATGGGAGCTCGGCATTCCGCCTGACCCGAAGATCCGTTCAGGATTAAAAGACCGGTTCAGGACCATATCGATCACGGTCTTTAAAAACTGCGCGACCGTCCACCCCAGCACAGCACTGATCAGCACCTGGTTTCCCAGAAGTTCATTCCATATCGTCATGTTTTCCTCTTTTCTGTAAAAGCATTATCAGGCGGCTATTCAGACAAGTGAAAACACGCTTCGCGGGTTTCCACTTGTTATCGCGACAGTCGCCAGGGTCTCGCGCAAGCGCGGACTCTGGCTCGTTGTTCGCGTAAACGACATTCCCGCCCACATGGATGCGTGGGCGGGAATGGATTGTGTGAACAACTTAATATCCGATCAGCCAGTCGTATAATTCCTGATATTTCTTTGCGGAGCTATTCCATGAAAAATCTACAGCCATAGCCCGGTCAATGATCTTGTTCCACTCCCGCTTCTTATCGTAGAAGATATGTTTCGCGTAGCGGATGATGTTTAACATTTCGTGGGCATTGTAGTTTGCAAAGGAGAATCCCGTTCCTGTTCCCTCAAACTCGTTGTACGGCCACACCGTATCCTTTAAGCCGCCGGTCTCACGGACGATCGGCACCGTGCCGTACCGGAGCGCCATGAGCTGGCTCAGTCCGCACGGTTCAAATAAGGAAGGCATCAGGAAGGCATCGCAGGCCGCATAGATCTTGTGGGACAGCGGCTCGGAATAATAGATCTGCGCCGATACCCTGTCGTGATACTTCCAGTCATAATGGCGGAACATATTTTCATAGTTCTCATCGCCGGTTCCGAGGACCACTAACTGGACATCGTCTGTACAGATCTCGTCCATAACGCACTGGATCAGGTCAAGACCTTTCTGGCTCGTGAGTCTCGAGACGATACCGATCATAAATTTCTTATCATCTCTGGCAAGTCCGAGCTCTTCCTGGAGTGCGCGTTTATTTTTGACTTTTTCTTTTCGGAAGTTCTTCGCATTATAATTCTGAACGATATCCGGGTCCGTCTCCGGGTTGAATACATCGTAGTCGATTCCGTTTACGATACCGCGGAGATCATTGGCGCGGGCGCGCATGAGTCCGTCCAGTCCTTCCCCGTAGAACGGAGTCTTGATCTCCTCCGCGTAAGTATTGCTGACCGTCGTGATCGCATCCGCGTACACGAGACCGCCCTTTAACATATTTCCGTCTTTATAAGCTTCCAGCTTATCAGGAGTAAAGAAATAGTCCGGAAGACCGGAAAATCTCTGAATCGTCTTCACATCCCAAACGCCCTGGAATTTCAGGTTGTGGATCGTCATAACGGATTTGATCCCGCGGAAGAATTCGCCCTCGCCGAATCTGCCTTTCAGATATACCGGGATCAGTCCGGTCTGCCAGTCGTGGCAGTGGATCACATCCGGTCTCCAACCGATTACCGGGAGTGCGGATAAGGCCGCCTGGGAGAAGAATGAGAATTTTTCCAGATCGTAATACCAGTCTCCATACGGCTTATCTCCCCAGAAATAGCTCTCGTTGTCGATAAAATAGAAGGTGATCCCCTCATAAACATATTCAAGAATCCCGACATAACGGCTCTGTCCCAGATAGTCCATATAGAAATGATTTACATAAGTAAGGTTGCTCAAAAATTTATCTTTGATGCAGAGATATTTCGGGATCATGACCCGAACATCAAAATATTCTTTATCAAAACATTTCGGTAAGGAACCCACAACATCGGCAAGTCCGCCCGTCTTGATAAAAGGTACAGCTTCGGAAGCGACAAACAATATTTTTTTCATGATAACCCATCCTTCCACTTTTCTTGCGTTACCGTTCACCGATATGGACCCGGTAACGTGATCCCGTCGGTCTTTCCATCCCCTGTCGGCAGGATCCGCAGCCAGAACTGCATCATACGGGATCTTCCGTTCAAAAGATCCCTGCCAGTGAACAGCGCTCTGTGCCCCGCTATTAGATTCAGTATAACACATCCCTGTAAAATTAGAAAGTGGGTCTTTTTTGTTTTTTCAGATTTTTCAGATTCGTTTATAATCCAGTCGGATTTTGTCTGCAATCAATGCAATAAATTCTGAATTTGTCGGTTTGCCTTTGCCGCCGTTTACCGTATATCCGAAGAGGCTGTTCAGTGTGTCGAGCTCTCCTCTTCCCCAGGCCACTTCGATCGCATGGCGGATGGCGCGCTCCACGCGGCTCGGCGTCGTTTTATGGGTCTTCGCGATCGTCGGATATAAGATCTTCGTGACCGATGACAGCATCTCGGTATCCCGGACTGACATGATGATAGCATCTCTCAGGTACTGATATCCCTTAATATGTGCCGGGATCCCGATCTCATGCAGCATCTGGGTCACATCCGTCTCCAGATTCTGTTCCATGTAGTTCTCCTTGTCGAGATAAGGCTGTACCCGTTTCATTTCCGTATGTACATTGCCCGCCGCTTTCGCCCGTCCGCGGCAGACTCTGCGGATCTTGTCCAGGATCACGTCGCGGTTGAACGGTTTCATGATATAATAATTCGCTCCGAGGCGGAACGCATCCTCTGTCACATCCTGACTGCTGGCCGCCGTCACCATGATAAACGAAGGGTGGTTCTTCATCTGTGTGTTATTCTTTATCTTTTCCATGACAGAAATTCCGTCAAGTCTCGGCATGATCACATCCATGAGGACAATGTCCGGATTTGTTCGGACGATCATATTGTATGCGTCCTCGCCATTATCTGCTTTTCCAACCACATGGATCCCGTCCTCTTTCTCCAGGATCTCGCCAAGTAAATTCAAAGTCTGTCTGTTGTCATCCGCGATCGCAATTGATAATTCTGCCATAATGTTCCTCCTGTTACACTCTGCGTTCTTTTTCTTTCATTTCCCCTGATCCTTTCGGATAGCCGCCGCGATCTTTCACGTTTTGATCTTCTCCGGTAAGAATGTAGAAATTATACGATTTTCTTTCTGTCGAATTCAAGGTTAAACAGGTGTGATTTCGGGTTTTTGCTCGTCATTTTCTGACTATATTCTATTATTTTGTAAATATCTAAATATTTTTCAGCATTCTCTTAGCGGATCTTAGCGAATTTTTGAGTCGAAACAGTTATACAAAAGAATGTGCCTCGGCACATTCTCGCGCCGAGCGCGGTCGCTTGCGACAATCTTCATCTTCGCGCGAGTGTGCATCTTAGGCACGTAGCGCCTTTTTTGTTTAACAGGAAGTTCCTTCGGAATTTCCTGTTAAACAAAAAAGGCCCCGGCATGTCTCCATACCAGGGCTTCGTACTCTGTAAGTATTCTTATTTGATCGTGAGCAGGTAATTCGCAAACTGCTGGGCAGTACGGCCGGAAAGTCCGCCGCCGCGCATCTCGAAGCGGTTCGCCTCGTAGCAGATCTCCTCGTCCGTCATGATATCCGGAGTGATGCCTGCACGTCTCGCAAGTGCGATCGCCATCTCGTTGAAGCCTTCCTTGTTCGGCTTCGCATAGTAGATGGAAAGTCCAAAACGGTTGACCAGGGAGAGTTTTTCTTCCATAGTGTCGGAACGGTGCAGATCTTCGCTGTGCTCCATATCCTCTCTGTCCTTCCATGTCTCCTTGATCAGATGACGACGGTTTGATGTCGCATAGATCAGGACATTGTCCGGCTTCGTCTCAACGCCGCCTTCGATAACGGCCTTTAAGAACTTGTACTCGATCTCAAATTCTTCGAAAGAAAGATCATCCATGTAGATGATGAACTTGTAATTGCGGTTCTTGATCTGGGCGATGATCGTCGAGAGATCCTTAAACTGGTGCTTGTAGATCTCGATCATGCGCAGGCCCTGCGGATAGAACTGGTTGACGATCGCCTTGATGCTCGTGGATTTACCGGTACCGCTGTCGCCGAACAACAGGACGTTGTTCGCCGCTTTTCCGTCGCAGAACGCCTGGGTATTCTCCACAAGTTTCTTCTTCTGAAGCTCATATCCGATGAGGTCGTCCAGCATCACGGCATCCATGTTGTTGATCGGGAGGAAGCGGACGGAGCCGTCTCCATTCTCAGCAATGCGGAACGCCTTGTTGAGACCGAACATGCCGACACCGAAGTCCTTGTAGAATTCCGTCACATATTTGAAGAAATCAGCTCCGGACTCAGCCGTCTCAAGCTGTTCACTTAAATTTCTCACCTTTTCGCTGACATTTTTATTGTACATCAGCTCTTTTTTGCGGATCGCCTTATAGTGAGTCAGCTGGGTGAAGCAGTCGATGGAAAGTTCTTTTTCCATCCAGGAGAAATCATAGTCGAACAGCTTTTTAAACATCTCAAAGTCATGAGTCACAAAGTTGTTGACCGTTCCGTCCTGAGCCCCCATCTTTTCACAGACGAGGCTGAACGGATTCTCGTTCGTGATCAGCAGGAAGGTCAGGTAATTATGCCATAAATTTTTATCAAATGCATAGTCTGTTGCAACCGTCAGAAGATTTTTCACCTGATGGAATACGCGTCCACGCAGTGCGTCTTTGGACTCTGTCTGATTTTTTAATTTTTCGCAGATATCCGCAAGCTGCCAGAGGATCGAGTCTTCCGGCAGGCTGCCGTATACGAGCAGGTTTGATACGATCTCATTCATATGGTTTCCTCTCTTGATGCAAAGGACGGCGCAGCTTCTCAACAAGCCCGCCGCCCTTTTTCATTTTCTTCAATTTCGATGTACATCTTCTTGTCTGCTTTCGCGGTCAGGAAGCTTCGGGCGTCCGCCCTATGAATCCTTCGCCTACTCTACGATCGCACCTTTATCTGCGGAGGATACGTTCTTTGCGTAGCGTTTTAAGTATCCGGTCAGCTTCTTCGGCTCACGGATCTTCATGGTCTTCTTTCTCTCTTCCATCTCTTCATCAGAAACGAGAAGCTTTAAGCTGTAGTTTGGGATGTCGATCGCGATCTTGTCGCCGTCCTTGATGTAAGCGATCGGGCCGCCTGCAGCTGCCTCCGGAGAGATATGTCCGATTGCTGCACCACAGGATGCGCCGGAGAAACGGCCATCTGTCAGGAGAGCAACGGTCGTATCGAGTTTCATGCCAACGATCGCGGATGTCGGGGAGAGCATCTCTCTCATTCCCGGGCCGCCTGCCGGTCCCTCGTAACGGATGACAACGATGTCGCCCGGAACGATCTTTCCTGCGTAGATCGCAGCGATCGCCTCTTCCTCGGAGTCAAAGCACTTTGCAGTACCGGTGTTGACTAACATCTCCGGTTTTACAGCGGAACGTTTTACGATCGCACCGTTCGGAGCAAGGTTTCCGAAAAGAACGGCAAGTCCGCCTGTCTTTGTGTACGGATTGTCGATCGGACGGATAACTTCCGGATTGCGGTTTACTGCATGTGCAACGTTCTCAGCAACCGTCTTTCCTGTTACAGTCTTGCACTGTCCCTGGATCATTCCTGCATCGAGAAGCTCTTTTAATACTGCGGAGATTCCGCCTGCTTCCATCAGATCCTGCATGTGGTGATGTCCGGCCGGTGCAAGATGGCACAGGTTCGGAGTATGCTCACTGATGTCGTTGATCATATGAAGGTCAAGAGCGATATCAGCCTCGTGAGCGATCGCAAGAAGATGAAGTGCGGAGTTTGTGGAGCAGCCGAGAGCCATATCGGTTGTCAGCGCGTTCTCGAATGCTGCCGGTGTTACGATATCACGCGGACGGATATCATCGGCAAGCAGCTTCATAACCTGCATACCAGCTGTCTTTGCAAGGCGGATACGCTCTGCGTATACAGCCGGGATCGTACCATTTCCCGGAAGACCGAGACCAAGAACCTCTGTCAGGCAGTTCATGGAGTTTGCAGTGAACATACCGGAACAGGAACCGCAGCCCGGGCAGGAGCTTCCCTCGATCTCAGCGAGTTCCTCATCGTTGATCAGGTTTGCTTTTCTTGCGCCGACAGCCTCAAATACAGTATTTAAGTCTCTCTGGTTGATGGAGAGCATCGGACCGCCGGACACGAAGATACACGGAAGGTTCAGACGCATTGCTGCCATTAACATACCCGGAACGATCTTATCACAGTTCGGGATAAATACGAGAGCATCAAAGCAGTGTGCCTTTACCATACATTCGATGGTATCAGCGATCAGCTCACGGGAGCTTAAAGAGAAATGCATTCCGTCATGTCCCATGGCGATACCATCACAGACACCGATCGTATCGAACTCCATCGGGGTTCCGCCTGCAGCGAGAACACCGTCCTTTACGGCACGTGCGATGTTCTGTAAGTGCATATGACCCGGAGCGATCTCGTTGAAAGAGTTTACGACGCCGACGAACGGGCGGCGCATCTGCTCATCGTTGTATCCGTCTGCCTTTAAAAGGGAACGGTGCGGCGCATGTTCTACGCCTGCTTTTACTTTATCTGAATTCATTGTTTTTCTCCTTATGAAATCCAGAGCCAGGCGGTGATGCCTGGCCCTGAAGAATTTTTTTAGGGTTTCGCTGCCCCGCAGTGGCACACTCACGGACTTGCGTCCGTTCGTGCGCGGGCATTCGCCCTATAAAGCCGTCGGCAAAGATTCACTTATGTGCAAGCACAACGTGAATCTTTCCCCGCCGCCTTTGCACTGCTCATTTTCCTACGCGACTATTTAGCCTCGTCAAGATCCTGTGTCTGCTTCCAGCCCATCTTTGCTCTTAACTCGCGGCCTGTCTTAGTTGCAAGTGTATCAGCGTGTGCTGCTCTTGCTGCGTTGAAGGTTGTTCTGCCAACCTGGTTCTCAAGGATCCAGTTCTTAGCGAATGTACCATCCTGGATCTCTGTTAATACCTGCTTCATAGCCTTCTTCGCTTCGTCGCCGATGATTCTCTTACCGCTTACATAGTCACCATACTCAGCAGTATCGGAGATGGAGTATCTCATTCCCTCGAAACCAGCGTTGAAGATCAGGTCTACGATCAGTTTCATCTCGTGGATGCACTCGAAGTATGCGTTCTCCGGCTTATAACCAGCCTCAACAAGTGTGTTGAAACCAGCTTCCATTAATGCGCAAACGCCGCCGCAGAGAACTGCCTGCTCACCGAAGAGGTCTGTCTCTGTCTCTTCCTTAAATGTTGTCTCGAGGATACCGCCTCTTGCTCCGCCGATGCCTGCAGCGTATGCTTTAGCAACTTCCATGGAGTTTCCGCTCGGATCCTGCTCAACAGCTACGAGACACGGAACACCCTTTCCGCCAACGTACTGGGAACGAACTGTGTGGCCCGGTCCTTTCGGAGCGATCATGATAACATTAACGTCTGCCGGCGGAACGATCTGTTTGAAGTGGATGTTGAAGCCGTGAGCGAATGCAAGTGTCTTGCCTGCTGTAAGGTTTGCCTTGATATCGTTCTTGTAGAGAGCTGCCTGCTTCTCATCATTTACAAGGATCATGATGATATCTGCTGCCTTTACAGCGTCTGCTGTGAGCATTACGGTGAAACCATCCTCTTTTGCCTTAGCTGCGGATTTGGAACCCTCGTAAAGACCTACTACTACGTCTACGCCGGAATCTCTTAAGTTCAGAGCATGGGCATGACCCTGGGAACCGTAACCGATAACAGCTACTTTCTTTCCGTCAAGAAGTGATAAGTTACAATCTCTCTCATAGTACATGGTTGCCATAGTTTTTCTTCTCCTTATTCTTCATTGTGATCGACACGTAATGTGTTGTCTATCCCTAAACCGATCGCGATCTCTCCCGACCGGCTAAGTTCTAATATACCAAAATCTCTGACTTTTTCAATAAAAGATTCAACTTTTTTGCTGTCTCCGGTAATCTCGGCTGTCAGATGCTCTTCACCGAAGTCTACGACTTTTCCGCCGTACTCGTTGATCAGATCCAGTACCTGATGCTTACTGGAACCTCTGTGGGTCCCTGTCAGGTGCATTTTAATGTACATGTGCTGGGCAAAAACGGTGTTCTCCGGCTCCAAAAGGGTTACCGCGCGGACATCGATGAGTTTTTCCAGCTGACGGACCACCTGATCCTTCATATATTCATCTCCTGTGGAGACGATGGTAATCCTTGTATAATTCGGATCATCAAGCGTTCCTGCAGAGATATTATCGATATTATAGCAGCGCTTTGCGTAAAGACCAGCGATGCGGTTTAAAACGCCGAAGCGGTTGTTTACGATCATGGCGACCGCAAACTTTTCAACTTTGTTTTCCATGGTCACCTTATCCTTCCACAATCATGTCTTTAATAGATCGTCCCGGCGGAATCATCGGCAGGACTTTCTCATCCATATCAATGTGACAATCGATCAGAACCGGTCCCTGGGATTTGTCAGCTACATCAAGGGCTTTCTTTAGATCCTCCATCGTGTAGACCGCGTATCCGTCAGCACCGAAGGCTTTCGCCAGAGCCGGGAAGTCCGTCTTTCTGTCCAGGATCGTCTGGGAATAGTGACAGTCGTAGAAAATTGTCTGCCACTGTCTTACCATTCCGAGAACATCGTTGTCAAAGAGGACGATGGTGATCGGAAGCTCCTGGCTTACCGCCGTTGCCATCTCGTTTAAGTTCATTCCGAAGCTTCCGTCTCCGGTGAAGAGAACGGTTCTTCTGCCTCTCGCTGCGATGCATCCGCCGATGGCTGCACCGAGACCGTATCCCATGGTTCCGAGACCGCCGGAAGTGAGAAGCGTATGCGGCTTTTCAAACGGGTAGAACTGCATGGTCCACATCTGGTGCTGTCCGACGTCGGTAGCGACCACTGTGTCCTCGGTACAATGTCTGTGAACTTCCTCGATGATGGCTTCCGGTCCGTAAGGTTTCGGTGCCGGGAGGATCATCTCGTTCTTATAGCCCTCAAGCTCACTCACCCACTCCGGATGCCGTTCTTCCGGGAGCGCTTCCAGAATCTTCGTAAGGATCTCCTTCACATCGCCCCAGAGGCTCACATCAGGGCTGACGTTCTTTCCGATCTCCGCGCGGTCGATATCGATATGGACCGTCATACATTTCTTTGTGTACTCGTTTAAGTCACCTGTCGCGCGGTCGGAGAATCTAACACCAACTGCCAGAAGCAGATCACATTCGGACTGGGCCTTGATGGACGGATATTTTCCGTGCATGCCGCACATTCCAAGATTCAGCGGATAGGAGGCCGGAACGGAGGTGATTCCCATCATCGAAAGACCGATCGCCGCGTCGACCCGTTTTGAGAGCTCCAGGACTTCTTTCTGGGCTCCTGCTGCCACGACACCGCCGCCTGCGTAGATAAACGGCTTTTTCGCCTTTTTGATCATCTCAACAACTTCACCAATGTCTCCGCACTCGGACTTTCTCGGCTTCTTTACAACACTTGGGACTTTTAAGTCCTCCACATACTCGTATTCCGCAGACTGGACGTTCTTCGGAATATCAATGAGAACCGGTCCCTTACGTCCGGAATTCGCGATCTCGAAGGCTTCAATAATCGTCTTCTGAAGATCCTTAATGTCCCGGACCATGAAGTTGTGTTTTACTACCGGCTGTGTGATCCCGACGATATCCACCTCCTGGAAAGAATCCTTTCCGAGACTGTTTACCGCGACGTTTCCTGTGATCGCGACCATCGGTACGGAATCGAGGTAGGCATTCGCGATCCCTGTCACCAGATTTGTAGCACCGGGACCGCTTGTCGCCAGGACCACGCCGGTCTTTCCGCTTGCTCTCGCATATCCGTCAGCGGCATGGGCAGCTCCCTGCTCATGGGCCGCTAAGACATGTCCGATACGGTCAGACGCAAGATAGAGTTCGTTATAGATATCAAGCACTGCGCCCCCCGGATATCCGAAGACCACTCTCACGCCCTGATGGATCAGCTCTTCCACCAGGATCCGCGCTCCGTTCATTTTCATAGCTGTTTTTCCCCTCATCTTATTTCTTTCAGAATGTCCGACTCTGTCAGACATTCCCGTCTTTTCTTTTTTCGGTACGGACAAATGTCCGTATCAAAATTCAGGTATAAAAAAGCCTTACAGCGTTACACTGTAAGGCTTTGCTTTCTTTCGTAACTTGTTCTTTCAAGTTTCTATCAGGCAATCCCGGATTCAGTATAACGCAAATAAGCATTCCCGTCCACGACGATAATGCTGACGATAATTCGAATCACGACTGCGAGTAGAATAAGATTCGTCATATCTTTGCGTCTCCTTTCCAGTTGCCCTTCAGCAATGTTACTATGTTTTATTATAAGCACTTTGTCAGAAATTGCAAGTAGTTTCTTTTTATATCTTGTATGAACCAGAGTTATGTAACATCGCTGGCTCGTCAGTGCCTTTTTATTTAACTGGGAATTCATCGGAGTTCCCTGTTAAAAGAAAAAGCTCTGCAGGCACTGGGATTTCCCCGGCCTGCAGAGCTGCTCCTATTTCAAATTATTTTTACAGTTTTGAATATCCATACGGATTGATCAGCGCATCCAGTTTCTTTCCTTCCTTACATAACGGGCAGTTTCTGTAGTCGCTGTACTGGTAATCCGGAACATCTTTTAATCCGAATACCGACTTGATCGGAATTCCGTTGACATTCTCAAGTGCGCTGAATACTGCGGAGATCCCCTGAATAATTCCTCCATAGTACTGGACACCCTCGATCGCCTTGTTGATCGTCAGACCTGTTGTCACGGTCGCGGTGAGGATCAGCACATTCTTTCCATTGATCATTGCGCGGTAATTGTCCTTAAACACGATCTGGCTGTTGCTGTTGAACTCCGGTTTGATAACGTAGATCGTCTTATGGGCGTTCTTCGACATGAAACCGCCTTTTGTCAGCTCCTGCGCAAGAAGCGTTCCGATCACCTCGGTCCCTTCCATGCATACGATTGTATCGACGATCATATCGTACAGATACATATGTACGAGTGCCTGGGCAATTCCTCCCGCCTCACTCAGACGGCTCTTTACCGTCGTCAGGTCAAAATAGTAATTCGTGTGGGCATGATTCGTTGCAAAATGTCCCTTTACGATTTTTAACGGGGTATCTGTACCGGTCGTCTGAATTTTGTCATACTTTAACTCCATACACGATCCTCCTTATTCAAATCTCACGTTTACTGTTATTTGACTATATTATACCGAATTTTCAGATACTATTCAAGGAATTTTCCTGTTTTTCATCAGGTTTTTCGTCACTGTTTACGCCTTGCGCAAACAGTAACGGTTTTTCTCCCTGTTTTTCTACCACGCAAGGACCTCATGTCCGGTCTCTGTCACGAGTACCATGATCTCCCTCTGGGCAGACGGAAGCCTGTCATCGGTATAGATCGTCCAGCCATTGCTGTCATCCACAAAGATATCCGGACGGCCCATGTTGATCATCGGCTCGATGGTAAAGATCATCCCCGGTGCCATAAGCATCTCCTCGCCCCGTCTTGTCACATAGCTTACAAACGGGTCTTCATGGAACTCAAGACCGACACCGTGGCCGCCGACTTCCTCGACAATGGTGTATCCGTTCTTCTTCGCATAGTCATGGACTGCCTGCCCCATATCTCCTAAGAATCCCCACGGTTTTACCTGCTCGAGACCCTTTTCCACAGCTTCGTTCGTGACGCGGACAAGTTTTTCCTTTTCCGGATCCACGTTGCCGATCAGGAACATTCTGGACGAATCAGAGAAATATCCGTGAAGGATCGTGGAGACATCCACGTTGATGATATCGCCGTCTTTTAAGACAACATCTCCGGACGGGATTCCGTGGCATACCTGATCATTGATGGAGGTACACACGCTCTTCGGGAATCCCTCATAATTTAACGGTGCCGGAATCCCGCCGTGCTTTGTCGTAAAGTCGTATACCCACTGGTCGATCTCCTCCGTGGTAATTCCCGCTCTGATGTGCTCCGCCACATAATCAAGGACTGCCACATTCAGTTTTCCGCTCTCACGAATCCCCTCGATCTGTGCCGGTGTCTTGATAATCTTGTGGGACGGAACCTCGTGGCCTGCGAAGCGGGCACGACTGATCTTCTGGTCAAATGCCATATGGCACTCACAATATGGCTTCCCGCTTCCACACCAGCATGGATCATTTTTTCCGATTCTGCGAAACATAATTTTTCCTCTTTTCTATCTGTTTTTGCATTTCTGTACTGTACGGGATGTTCCCTAAAAAAGAATATGCCTGGCATATTCTCGCGCCTCACGCGGTCGCATGTGACAATCTACATCTTCGCGCGTTTGCACATTAGAAAATTCCTGTCCGTGTACAGGAATTGCGTTTGCGAATTCTTTTATTTTCCTGTATAATATCCTTATCTATCATAACGTCGGAGACTCTGTTTGTCAAATAAGTCTCCTGAGAAAATATGCCGTTAATATCACGGCGTGGATTTTCCGGACTGAAAATCCCCCGCGCTGCAGAGGCGGCTTTAAAGAAAGTGAGGAATTTACATGAACGTACTGATCACCGGGTTCGACCCCTTCGGCGGAGAGCCGATCAATCCGGCATGGGAAGCTGTAAAAGCCATGAAAGATGAGATCGCAGGCGCAACGATCACAAAGCTGCAGATCCCGACCGTCGTCAATAAATCCATTGCGAAGGTCCATGAAAAGATGCTGGAGCTCCGCCCGGATATCGTCATCAGCATCGGTCAGGCCGGCGGACGGTTCGGTGTGACTCCGGAGCGTGTTGCGATCAATGTAACAGATGCAAGAATCCCGGATAACGAAGGAAACCAGCCCATCGATGAGCCGATTTTTGCAGACGGAGATGCTGCCTATTTCTCCAATCTTCCGGTGAAGGCGATGGTTCAGGAGATCAGGAACGCCGGTTATCCTTCTACCCTCTCCAACACCGCAGGAACCTATATCTGCAACCATGTCATGTATGGAATTTTATACTATATCCAAAAGGAATTTCCAAATGTACGCGGTGGCTTTATCCACGTTCCGTATGCCGTTTCCCAGGTTGTCAATAAACCGGCAACCCCGTCTATGGCCATTGCGGATATTACGGCTGCATTGGAAGCGGCTGTGAAGGCCGCTGTTGAATATGAGCAGGATATCAAAGTGGTCGGAGGAGAGACGCACTAAAAGTCACTTCTGTCGCACAAAAAAACTTCATCTCCGGAATTTTTTCAGGCTGTGATATCAGTCTGAAGGTTTCCAGAGATGAAGTTTTTCTGTAACTGTTCAGTAGGTCTGCGCACTTGCTGCGCTGACCGTAAGAAAACATAGGCTGGAGGGCAAAAATCCCATCAGCGAAGCTGATCTGGAATGGATTTTTGCGTGTAACTATGAAGGTACTGAATAGTTACGTTTTTCTTTTATCCGGGTTCCGGACTGCCTTTCGAGGCACCCGCCCGGAATCCGGTTTTCTAATTATTCTTTTGTTCCTCTCTCCGCAGACGCATTGAGTTTTCCATCGACCACGTCGATCCTGATCGTATCTCCGGTGTGGACGCCATCCGACAGGATCAGGCGGGCTGCCAGAGTCTCCACATTCTTCTGCAGATATCTCTTAAGCGGTCTTGCGCCGTATACCGGATCATAACCGTTGTCCACGATAAACTGCTTTGCAGAATCGGAAAGTGCAACCACAAGCTCTTTATCCGCCAGACGCTTGTTGATATCAGCAACAAGCAGATCGATGATGCTTCCGATGTTGTTCTTTGTAAGCGGCTTGAAGAGGATCGTCTCATCAAGACGGTTTAAGAACTCCGGACGGAAGTGGGCACGCAGATCGTTCATGACCTCAGCCTTTGCCTCCGGCTTGATATCACCGTTCTCATCGATGCCGTCAAGCAGATACTGGGAACCGATATTGGAGGTCAGGATAATGATCGTATTCTTGAAGTCCACGGTCTTACCCATGGAATCTGTGATACGTCCGTCATCGAGGACCTGAAGCAGAACATTGAATACATCCGGATGTGCCTTCTCGATCTCATCAAACAAAACGACACAATACGGTTTTCTGCGGACTGCCTCTGTGAGCTGACCGCCCTCATCGTATCCGACATATCCTGGCGGCGCTCCGATCAGACGGGATACGGAGTATTTCTCCATGTATTCACTCATATCGATCCGGACCATGTTGTTCTCATCATCGAACAGACTTGCCGCAAGCGTCTTTGCAAGCTCTGTCTTGCCGACACCGGTAGGTCCGAGGAACAGGAAGGAACCGATCGGCTTTGTCGGATCCTTGATCCCGGCCTTGGAACGGATGATCGCGTCTGTAACCTTCTCAACTGCCTCATCCTGACCGACAACACGTTTGTGGAGCTCATCGTCCAGATGAAGAGTCTTGTTTCTCTCGCTCTCCGTGAGCTTTGCAACCGGGATACCGGTCCAACGGGAGATGATCCTTGCGATCTCATCTTCGGTAACGCTCTCATGGACAAGGCTCAGATCTGCGTTCTTTACCTTCTCCTCCTCTTCCTTCAGCTCTTTTTCAAGCTGCGGAAGCTTACCGTACTGGAGCTCTGCTGCCTTATTCAGATCGTATTTCTGCTGTGCATCCTGGATCTGACGATGGACTGCCTCGATCTCCTCACGGATGGAGGAAAGCTTATCAACCGTCGCCTTCTCGTTCTGCCACTGAGCCTTCTGAGTCGCAAACTGGTCATGAAGCTCCGCAAGCTCCTTCTGAAGATCCGCAAGACGCTCCTGACTTAAATGATCTGTCTCTTTCTTGAGAGCCGCCTCCTCGATCTCCAGCTGCATGATCTTTCTGGAGAGTTCATCCAGCTCCGTCGGCATGGAATCGAGCTCCGTCTTGATCATTGCGCAGGCTTCATCCACGAGGTCGATAGCCTTATCCGGAAGGAAACGATCGCTGATATAACGGTTGGAAAGGGTTGCCGCCGCTACAAGCGCGGAATCGGTGATCTTTACGCCATGATAAACCTCATAGCGGTCCTTCAGTCCACGAAGGATCGAAATCGTATCCTCAACCGTCGGCTCATCAACCATAACCGGCTGGAAACGACGTTCCAGAGCCGGATCCTTCTCAATATATTTCCGGTACTCATCCAGAGTTGTCGCACCGATACAGTGTAACTCACCACGGGCAAGCATCGGCTTTAACATATTGCCGGCATCCATAGAGCCTTCCGTCTTTCCGGCTCCTACGATGGTGTGAAGCTCATCGATGAACAAAATGATCTGTCCCTCGCTCTTTCTCACCTCATCGAGAACGGCTTTTAAACGTTCCTCAAACTCACCGCGATATTTCGCACCCGCAACAAGGGCACCCATATCCAGTGAGAATAATTTCTTATCTTTTAAGCCCTCCGGCACATCGCCGCGGACGATACGCTGTGCAAGACCTTCTACAACGGCGGTCTTACCAACACCGGGTTCACCGATCAGAACCGGGTTGTTTTTCGTTTTTCTGGAAAGGATCCGGATCACGTTCCGGATCTCGGCGTCACGGCCGATCACCGGATCCATCTTCTGGTCTCTTGCCTTCTCTACAAGGTCAGAACCGTATTTATTTAAGGTATCGTAGGTTGCCTCCGGATTATCACTGGTAACTCTCTGGTTGCCGCGGACCGTGGACAGAGCCTGTAAGAATTTATTACGGTCGATCCCATAAGTACGGAACAGTTCCTTCATAGCCTTGTTCGGCTGTTTTAACAGGCATAAGAACAGATGCTCGACGGAAACATATTCGTCTCCCATCGCCTTTGCCTCGTCCTCGGCGTCAATCAGGACTTTATTGAGGTCCTGAGTGAGATAGACCTGTCCGCCTCCGGATACCTTCGGCAGCTTTTTAAGTGCTGCTTCCGCCTCATCTGTAAACTGCTCACCGGAGATTCCCATCTTTGTGATCAGCTTTAAGATCAGGCTGTCATCTAACTTTAACAGACTTACCAGGAGATGTTCCTGGTCGATCTGCTGATTTCCATATTCATAAGCCAGCTTCTCGCAGTTCTGGACTGCTTCCACTGATTTCTGTGTAAATTTGCTGATATTCATGATCGCAAGCCTCCCTTCAATTCTGAAGTACTTGTTGTGTTTGTTGTCAGTAATACCGCCCAGCGAAATTTTCATCCGCCGGGCGGCTTAATCTTTTAGATACGTGGCAGCTTCGCATGCGTTTCTGTATCGTTACCGCTCGGGGCTGTCAGATCACCCTTCGATGGAAATGTGCTTCGGACCTTCAACCTTCTTCTCTTCCTCTTTCGGAATTGATACGCTCAGGATACCGTTTTCGAATTTTGCCTTAATCTCCTCTTCCCGGATCTCCTCGCCAAGATAGAAGGTTCTGCTCAGAGCACCTGCATAACGTTCCTTGCGGATGTATTTGCCTTTCTTATCTTCCTCGTCCTTATCAAGACCTTTCTCGGCACTGACGGTCAGATAACCATCCTTCAGTTCAATCTGGATCTCATCTTTCTTAAATCCCGGAAGATCGATATCAAGCTCATACGTCTTTTCTGTCTCTCTGACATCTGTCTTCATCAGTCTGGATACATTCTTACCATACAACGGATCCTTCTTTTCTGTAAAGAACTTCTCATCAAACGGGAACATATTATCAAATAAACTTTCTCCAAAAATACTCGGCATATACATAAATCATTCCTCCAATCAGAATTCCTGTTTTCTTGTTTGTCATCTATCTGAAAGAACTTCAGAAGATTTTACAATCTTGGGAACTCCTTGAGATCCTTTGATTTTTTCTCTCTTCCTTTGTTCTGCATGTAATATAACACATATTATTAGCACTGTCAAGAGGTGAGTGCTAATTTTTTTGTGAATTAATTGTGTATTTCATTGAAACATTGTAACTTTTCAGGCTCATAGTAGAACGCATTCTATAGGTAGTCGCCAAGCATCTCTCCCACACACCTCTCGATCTCATCAATAATTTCTATACACCGGTTCTTCTTCATTCCAGCCGTAGTGCCAACAGCTAATAATTCTTTTCTTCCCGGATCTTTTCCATTTCCGTCGATGGTCGTTGTGTGTTCCCCATAGTACGTATTACTATAAGTAAGATCATATGCAGGGCTCAGTCTCCACTGATCTTTTTCTTCATCATATAAATAGGTGAAATTTTTTGAGTGGTCATCTCTGTTATGCGCAAAAACATTAAAACACATTCTTCGAAACATACTTTCCACATCCGCATAATGATCCTTCGTCAATATCTTCGTAAGTTTCATCAGACTGTGGTAATCAAGACTCGGCTGTTCAAAGTCCAGTTCGAGAAGCGCTGCAGCTGTCAGCATATGGACTCGCTTTATTCCATTTTGATCAGGGACTCTGTCAAACCGCCTGGTTCCAAAATAGCCTTTACAGATTCCAGATGGGAACAACTTTGTCTCACTCATCGTAATTTCACATTTCCGGGCACAGCATGAATAATCATACTCCATTTTTCCCGCATCTTTTCCATCTACATGGGCCGGAAATTTTATGATCCACTCTTCATTTCCAATCGAAGTCATGATCTTCGGCCTTGTTCCTCCGCTCGTTCCTCCAAGCCGGTACAATTCGTCAAGTTTGTCTGTATATTCTGTGTTCAATATTTTCTGACACTCCCGCGCCAGTTCATCCAGGTCAGGATTATCCCGCTGCTCTGGAAATTTTCTTTCCGGATAATACGTCAACGCACCCATTCCTGATTTTCCAACGATTGCCAGTCGGTCTAAAACCGTCAGTTTATCCGGATCCTGTTTATGCTCACGAAGCAGACGATTTAGCAGCAATCTTCCCCAATTATCCGGAAGACTGTCCGCAAACACGCCATAAAGGCCGCCAAAATAATCCTTTGTGGGCACAAACACCTGCTTTTTTAACGGCAGCGAGAACGGGCTGATCGAAAATCCATGTTCCAGCCATTCATCGGTGTACTGAAATGCTGCTTTTCGATTTGCTGTCATGGCCAATGTCCCCACAAGTTTTTCATCATAATACACCTGCAGCGCATTATCTTGTTTCATTTATGACCTCCTTTATGTCTCTGTATGGTACCTGCGAAAAAATATTCCTGAGTTCATCCGCAATATCCAGTGCCATTGCGATTTTCGTCAGAGACAACAAGGATATCTGACCGGTAGACTCGAATCTTTTAACAGAACCATAACTCACACCGCTCATCGACGCCAGCTTCTCCTGCGAGATTGAACGCCGTTTTCTAATATTGCGAACCCTCTGCGCCAACTTCAGATCCAGTTCTTCCGCTGTCTCCCATATAAAACCTTCCATAGTCTTTCCCACTTTCGATTTCGTTTTTCGTACATTTATTAGATAATATTTTATCTATTTTTACATGATTACATTCAAAATATATAATATATTATCTGTTATTATTTTACCATCAGTCAATATACAAATCAATAAAAATGTAACCCAACCCATTCTCACTATGACCTCTGCAATCTCCATTTGCCTGCAGACACATATCAATTGCTCGTACTATCTTTTAACAGCCCAAAGTCCCATCAAAATTTTCATTAAAAAAGACCACTGTTTCCACAAATCGCTCTGTGAAAACAGCGGTCTTTTCCTAAATGGTCAATGCTCCCCATTTGTCTCATATACATACAGAGAGAATCGATCCCCATTTATGATCTGAATTCCCGCATACAATGGCTCATTCTCCTGATCGTATGCTGTACTTTTAACGAACATCAGATAGTCGCCCTTTCGGACTTCGAGTAATTTTGCTTCCTCCTGTGTTGCTCTGCAAAGCTCGATCAGTTTTTCCGAGCTTGTAACCTGCATTTCTGCTTTCTCTTTTAAATAATCAAAAAGGGAATTATCCTCAAACTGAGCTTCTAACAGGAATGCATATTTTAACGGAAAATAGTTTTTTTCAATTACAACCGGTTCTGAATCCGCGAATCTCAGACGTGATATAAAGATCACTTTACTGCCCGTCTCAATTCCAAGTCTCTCCGCAATCTTTCCATCAGCATCCACGATCTTATTTTCCAGCATATGTGCCCCCGGCACGACTCCCATCTGCTCACACATCTCACTGAAGCTCTGGAGACGTTTGATATTTCTGGAAAATTTTGGCTTTGTTACGAACGTTCCCTTTCCCTGTTTCCGAACAACAAGTCCTTTTTCCATGAGGGAACCGATTGCTTTTCTCACGGTGATCAGACTGACACCATACGTCTTTGCCATCTCTGATTCCGTCATGATCTTATCTCCCGGTTTATATCTTCCGCTTTTGATATCCTTTTCCACTGTATCCATAAGCTGAACATATAACGGAGTCATCGCATCCTGCTTTAACATTCATTTTCCCCCACTGTCTAAATTCTTTTCAATACTATTCTAATAACAGCTCAGACAAATAGCAAGGACAATTTCCTTTCCAGAGCAAGTTCCCTGTTCGATCCCAAAATTTTTACAGGCAGTCACCAGGCTCCGGATCCTCAAACGGAACGCCGTATCCAAAAGCGCCTCTCACCATGCATGTCTTTGCAGCGAATTCAGCTCCCTTTTCCATTGCTGTCTCGATTTTTTCTCCATCTAAAAGGGAAAGTAAAAAGGCAGTTGTAAAAGAATCTCCGGCTCCCAATGTATCGATTGCATCAACAGGCTTTGGGATCTGTCTGTAATACTTTTTTCCGTCAAAAGCGAGGGATCCGCGTTTTCCCATAGTTGCCACTGCAATTTTACAGCCTTCCGATACAAAGCGCTTACATGCTGCCTTTGCGGTCTCCTCATCAATTTCTCCGCAGGAGAAAAATGCGTAATCAACAACAGGCGCGATCTCTTTTAAATAATATTCCTCATTCCAGTGACCGGAAAAATCATAAGAAACCGGAATTCCAGTTTCTCTTACTTTTTTTAACTGTGAATCAAAGTGACCATTATTACTGGTATGAACAAGGGAAAATTCCCTGATATAGGAAATATCCTCCGGCTTTAGATCCAACGGATGCTCATTTACGATCCCTCCGCGGTTGCTCATGATAAACTGTCTGTCACCATTTTCAAGCCGGACTTTTGCGTATCCATTCTCGCCGGCATATTGCCTGCATCTGGAATGATCGACCCCGATCTCATCAAGAACAGAAATAATGTGTTCTGCCACTCTGTCCTTTCCAAAAACGCCGAGGTACGCAGACTGCGCCCCCAGCATTTTTGCATATACAGAAAAGTTCATGGCCTGACCACCCGGATACATGATCTTTGCAGGATAATACTGATCACATACATTATCTCCGATGCCAATTACCTTTATCATTAATACTCAACCTTCCACATATATCTTCTTTCATCCATTGAATGACCTGTTTTTTCTGCCAGCTGAGATACATAATACCGCTCAATCGGGATCATGACAACCGGATTGAAGAATTCTGCAACCGAAGGATCGATTTTTCCTCCATTCAGCTTTTCAAAATCAATGATAATAAAGTTCTCAGCATATGTATTCAGGAACTTCAGGCATCTCTCATCGAGCGCTCTTGTACGTCCCTCACTCATTAACAGGATCATCGGAAGCTTCTTATCGGTTGTCTCAAACGGTCCATGGAAGTACTCACCTGTGTGCAGGCATACCGCATGTTTCCACTGCATCTCCATAAAGTGACAGCAGCACATGGAATAAGCAACTCCATAGTTCGGACCGGATGCAAGGACATAGAAGACCGGCTCATGTTCGACTTTTTCAGCCCATGCCTGTGCAGCCGGAAGACAGTTTTTCTTTCCCTCTGAAACGATCTCATCAATATACTGATACGCATCCATTGCTTTGTCATATTTATCCCAGTTTTCAAACTGATGGAGAACTTCAAAGCCGATACGGAGCGCATTTGCCTGATTGGAGTCGCTGTAATCCTGATGATCTCCGTTTGAATATGTCACAACATACTGACCGACCTTTGCCATACCAGTCTGCATATTTCCCGTCATGGCAATCGTGATTGCTCCCGCTGCATTTGCTGTTTCGACAGCTTTTACAGTCTCCGGTGTAGCCTTAAGAGAACAGATGACTGCGATACATCTCTCATCTAATTCTTTCGGAGTCGCATGTACAAACTCATTGCTGGTATAGGTTGTCGCACTGAAATTTTTTGCTTCCGACTGGATCAGGTAAAGTCCCGGGAAAATAGCTGCCTTTGATCCACCGCAGGCAACAAAATACATATGCTTTAATCCGCCTCTCTGATCCATCTTTTCCTTAATTTCCGCAATGATCTGTTTTACTTCCATAGTTGATTTCCTCCTCTGCGCACTTCTCGCATGTTATATTTTTACAATGTTTACTGATATAAAAAACAGGCAACACTTCTCTTTGTTCCATCGTCTCCCGTGATCTCTGTTAATTCCGGACGACTTTGTCTGCATTTCTCTGTCGCCATCGGACATCTTGTACTGAACAGACAGCCTGCCGGCGGATTTAACGGACTCGGCAATTCTCCCTGAAGGATCACCTCATCCCGCTTCGCGTGGATATCCGGAACCGGAATTGCTGACAGCAATGCTTTTGTATACGGGTGAAGAGGCTTCCCATAGAGCTCCCTCTTTCCTGCATATTCCATGATGCGCCCCAAATACATGACCGCCACCTTGTCGCAGAGATACTCCACTACGCTCAAGTCATGAGAAATGAAAATGTACGTTAGATTTCTTTCCTTATGAAGATCCTTTAACAGATTCAGCACCTGTGATCGAACTGACACATCCAGCGCCGATACCGGCTCATCACAAATGACAAGTTCCGGATCGTTGATCAGGGCTCTTGCGATCACGACTCTCTGTCTCTGTCCGCCAGACATTTCATGCGGATATTTTTCAAGATATTTATCACTGAGACCGACCTCCCGCAGGATCTTCCTGACCTTTTCCAGTTTTTCTTCTTTCGTATATTTTCCCGCCACATCCAGCGGTGCCATAACGGATTGAACAATTTTTTTCTTTGGATTTAAGGACGCATACGGATCCTGAAAAATAATCTGAATTTTTTCCCTCAGCGGACGCATCTGGCGTTCGTTATAATTTGTAATATCTTCTCCATGGAACAGGATCTGTCCTCCAGTTATCTCATGAAGCTTTAAAATGGACTTTCCTAACGTTGATTTTCCACAGCCCGATTCGCCTACAAGGCCTACGATTTCTCCCTGATTGATCTTCAGGTTAATGGAATCCACCGCTTTTACTGTAATTTCCTTTCCATGTACTTTTTTTACCGGAAAATATTTTTTTACATCCCGGATTTCCAATAAAGGGGTCTCCATTATTCCACCTCCCTGCTATCCTGTATCTCGGGATCCATAAACCGGAAGCATCGTACAAAATGTCCTGCTTCTCCCTGCATTCCCGGGTCTTCTTTTTTGCACTGCTCCGTTGCATATGGACATCGCGTAGAAAATCTGCATCCGGCCGGCATCTCATCCAACCCCGGAACCGTTCCCTCGATCGTAAACAGATGATCTTCCTGACCACTTCCAAGCTTTGGAATTGATTTCAGCAATCCCACCGTGTATGGATGCATCGGATGATCAAAGATATCTTCTGCGGTTCCATATTCCACTGATTTTCCAGCATACATGACCATGACATGATCTGCCATTTCTGCCACCACACCCATATCATGTGTGATCAAAATCACCGATGTGTCTGACTCCTCCGCAAGCTTCTTTAAAATTCTGAGGATCTGGGCCTGAATCGTCACATCCAGGGCCGTTGTCGGTTCATCTGCGATCAAAAGCTTTGGCTGGCAGAGCAATGCCATTGCGATCATTACCCTCTGTCTCATACCACCGGACATCTGATGTGGAAATTCCCTGATCCGCTGCTCCGGAGAAGGAATCCCCACTCTGGAAAGCATTTCAATACACTGTTTTAATGCTTCCTTTTTCGGTATCTCACGATGATGGGTCCTGATCATCTCTAACATCTGATCTCCGATCCTGTATACCGGATTCAGAGACGACATCGGTTCCTGAAAGATCATGGAGATCTCATTTCCCCGCACCTTTCTCATTCTGGCTTCTGATGCCTTTGACAGATCTTCCCCTTCAAACAGGATCTGGCTGTTTTCATCAATTTCGCAGACAGAAGGAGATACCAGACGCATAATCGAAGTGGCCGTGACGCTTTTTCCGCATCCTGACTCTCCAACAATCCCGATCACCTTTCCCCGGTCCAGTGAAAAAGTAACATTATCCACTGCTGTCAGCTTCTTTTTTCCTACTTTAAAGGAAACCTTCAGATTTTTAACTTCCAGCAAATGTTCATCCATCTGCTCCCCTCCTGTCATCATCCTTCTAAATTTGTGACAATCCTGTCATCGGTTTCTAATCATTCTTTTACAGACCATTTCCAGACAGCCTGGTTATTGACTCCGCCTTCAAATGCGTTATATCCCTGGAATCTCTCCGACTGAACTCCGAAAGTATATCCGTTATAGAGCATTACCAACGGCATCTCATCCCAAAGAAGCTGCTGATATTCGTTTACCAGTTCTTTTTTCTTTGCTTCGTCTGTTTCAGCAGCAATCTTATCCTGAAGCTCTGCGTATGCGGTATCTGTGATCTGGCAGTATGTCGCATTCTTATTGTCATAATATCCGGACATCCAGAGCGGATAGGACATTGCTGTTGAGCCGCAAATTCCAAGATCATAAGTGCCATCCTGAAGTCCTGAGAACATCGTTGCAAGCTCAACTGTCTGAACATCGATCGTAATTCCCGCCTCTGCAAGATTCTGCTGAATGATTGCTGCCATACTCTCTCTTGCGGAGGTTACTGCCATTTTAAGTGTTCTTGATGAATCCCATCCGGCCTCTGCGAGAAGCTCTTTCGCCTTATCTACATCTCTGGACCAGGTGAGTCCGCAATCATATTCCGATCCCGGGATCACACAGGTTGCCGGTACAATGCCTTTTCCCTGCAGATTCTGCTCGATCAGAAGATCCTTATCGATTGCATAGCTCATTGCCTGACGGATACGCTTATCTGATACATTCTGGTTATTGATCAGGAATACGCCTACGAAGGTCGGTTCACTTGATTCTGTCACCGTAAGTCCCATATCCTTTGCCGCAAGTGCATCATCAGTCGTTGGCTGCTGATAAAATCCATCCATCTCTCCTGCTGCAATGGATGTGATCGTATTCGTGGAAGCGATCACTTTCAGAATCAGTTTGCCAAACTGCGGCGCACCAAGCTGATAATCCGCAAAAGATCCCAGCTCCAGCTGGCTTCCGGAAAGCTCAGAGATAAAGGTGCAGGGACCGGAACCGATCGGTGCTTTCCAGAACTCATCATCTTTCATTTTTTCAGGTGCGATATCACCAAGAAGATGTTCCGGAAGTACATAGAAATACTTGTTATGAAGGATCAGCCAATCCTCGACCGGAGTAACATTCTTAAAAGAAATCTTCAATGTATAGTCATCCACAGCCTCAACTCCGACGGATTTTTCAGCCGTTTCAAGACCATTATCATCGGTTCCTGCCCATGTGTTGAACTCACTTCTGAGTCCGTAATCAAACTTCGGATTTGTGATCAGCTGTGCGGTAAATACCCAATCCTTTGCGGTTACCGGCTGACCATCGTGCCATTTTGCATTTTCATCTAAGTGAAAGATTGCAGCTTTTCCATCATCAGCAGATTCCCATGATTTAGCCGCTCTCGGTGATACTCCGGAACCTGCTTCCTCAATAAATGCAAGGCGGTCATACAGCTTGTCGCAGACCAGATTCTGATAGATCGATCCGGAGGTAGATCCGTAAGGATTAACGGTATCCCATGCAGTTGTCAAACCGTATGTAATGACCTTATCGGAATAATCTCCCGTCTTATCCGTCGCCGTTGACGCTGCTGTTGTTCCTTCCGCTGCAGATGCAGCCGCTGTCGTCTCATTTCCCGAGCTGCCTCCGCAGCCGGCGAGAAGTCCTGTTGCCATGGCTGCCGCAAGCATCCATGCTGCAATTTTTTTACTTGATCTCATAATGATCCTCCTTTAAATTTTTTGATATATACTGCCCTATTTTGTTTTTGGATCAAGGGCATCTCGTACACCTTCTCCGATAAAATTAAATCCTACAACAACGAGAATGATGCAGATTCCCGGTGGGAACCACACCCACGGACGTGCCGTCAATACAAGAAGATTCTGCGCTGCAAATATGATATTTCCCCAGGATGCCTGTGGTGTCTGGACACCCATTCCGAGAAAGCTTAACGAGGATTCTGTTAAAATTGCGCCTGCTACCCGGAATGAAATATTTGCCCATACCGGAGGGATCGCATTTGGCAGTACCTCTGAAAGCAGAATCTTTGGAGTACTCATTCCAATCGCTTTTGTTGCCTGAATATATTCACGTTCCCGGATCGATAAAACATTGCCGTAAATCAGCTTTGCTATTGCAGTCCAGCCCAGGACTCCGATCACCACCGTGACCGTAAGGATCGACGGTCCGAACACCGCAACGAGAACAAGAATCAGGACCATTGTCGGGAATGACATAAATGCATCTGCGACACGCATGATGACAGTTTCTGCAATTCCTCTGAAATAACCGGCGATCAGTCCTAACGGAATTCCGATCAAAACCGAAATGATCGTAGACATGATTCCGACAAACAGTGAGATTCTTCCTCCATATAAAAGCCTTGCGAACAGATCTCTTCCCACATCATCCGTGCCCAGAGGGTGACCGGAACATGGGGCTTTGTTGAATCCTACCGCCCGGTCAGTCGTATATGGGTCGAGCTTCATGAATATCGGGATCAGGATGACTGCCAAAACAAGAAAGCAGACAATGATAAGGCCTAAAACAGCTTTCCGGTTATGCATAAATTTTTTTACTGCCTGATTACTTAATATTTTTTTCATGCCCTGATGCCCTCCTATTTAAATTTAATTCGCGGATCCAACGCAGCATAGATCAGATCCAGAATCAGATTTACAACGAGAACAACGACACAGATCAAAACAGCGACTCCCATGATCACCGGATAATCACGACTTGTGATCGCAGTGATCATCAGACTTCCGATCCCCGGCCAGGCAAATATCTGTTCTGTTACAACAGCTCCTCCGATCAGAAACGGGACAGAAAGGCTTAAGGTTGTAACGATCGGAATCAGTGAATTGCGAAATGCATGTTTGATCACAATAACGACATTTCTAAGTCCTTTTGATCTTGCTGTTTTTATGTACTCCTCATTCAAAACCTCAAGAACACTCGATTTTGTCTGTTTGATATAATTTCCGATTGGCTGGATTCCACACACGAAAGCCGGAAGTGCCAAATGATAGAGAAGATCCTTCCAATCGCCGTTAGATCCTGCCGAATACATGCCGCTCGTCGGAAACAATTTCATTTTTACAGCCAATACATAAATCAGAAGAAGACTTAAAAAGAAGTTTGGCACCGATGCTCCGATAAAAGCAACAAATGTACTGATATGATCCCATATCGAATTCGGTTTACAGGCTGAAACCACTCCAAGCGGAATTCCTATGATGATCGCACCAATAATACCGGTTCCAGTAAGCAGTAATGATGGGATGATACGCTGTCCGATCATCATGCTGACTGTCTGGGAGGTACGGTATGATGTTCCAAGATTTCCATGCAGCAGGTCTGCCAGCCACAGAAAATACCGGACAAGAACCGGCTTATCAAGTCCCAGTGAAGCTTTCAGCGCTTCCAGATCGCTGAGTGACATTTCTCCGGATGAAGCCAAAATTGAAAGAGGTCCACCGGGAGCAAGATTGATCAGCAAATACACCGTAAATGTAATTCCAAGAAACACCGGTATTGCATAAAAAAGTCTTTTTATAACATATTTTATCAATCAGATTCTCTCCCTTCGGCTTATTGTTTATTTAACATATCGTTTAGAATTGCCAGATGGAGCTTTACACATGGTTCAACGGATCCGATATATCCGTACTCTTTCTCACTATGATCATTCGCTCCATGCGGTCCCATTCCATCCATAACGATCGCATTGCCGCATCTTGAAAGATGGTTCGCGTCAGAGAGTCCTCCGCGGTCTTTTTCCTCGAATGGAATTTCCTGTTCTTCGGCAATTTTTCTGACCCGTTCAATATACTTTTTCGCTTCCTCTGTTTTTATAAACGGCGGAGTTTCCTTCTGCATCGTGATCGTTGTTTTCACTCCGGGAACAAACGGCTGTCCTTTTGTTATCTTATTTACATATTCTTTCAAACGGATTCTTTCACTGTCATCCCAGAATCTCATTTCAACACTGATTTTTGCATGATCTGCAACTACATTTCTAGCTGTACCGCCATTTGCGACACCAACATTTACCGTTGTATCTTTTTCTCTGTCCGCCAAATTCATTAATTCCACAATGTAATGTCCCATTTCAAGAACCGCAGACGCGTTTTCTACTTCAAACATAAAGCCCGCATGAGCCGCCTGACCTTGAAACTCAATATCATACGTCAGGGAACCTTTTCTCGCAAAGCAATGGCGGATTCCATTTTTTCCGGCAGATTCCATGACAAAAATGTGATCTGCTTTACAGCCGATTCGATCCGTGATCTCTTTTGAGTAGATCGACCCGATCTCTTCATCCGGATTATAGACCATTGCGATATTCAGGCATTTCTTCTCAGTTTCCGGTAAATTTGCCGCGATATGAAACATTGCAAGATCACCGTTTTTCATATCACCAACACCCGGACCGTAGTAATTTTCTCCTTCGATCCGAAATGGTCTTTTCTCTGCCGTCCCGTCCGGAAATACCGTATCCATATGACCGATATACATCGCATCATAATGTTCGGATACATGATTTGTAATAAGAAGAACCTGACGACCTCCATCGGCAGGAATTCGTTCTACGTTCCAGCCGATCTCCTGATACCAGCCAGCCAATTTATCTGCCACCCGGTTGATTCCGGCTACATTTCCAGAGCCGCTGTCAATGTTGACCAGCTCTTTCATCTGTTCCAAGTACAATTCCAGATTCATGTTTCCCCTCCCTTTCGCCTTCAAAATCTATTTCAAAATTCACATCTCTCATCTGATATTCATTATATATCATATTATAACCATTTGTCAATATGTATCATTATATATCGTATTATAATTTAACTTTGTATATTATGTTCAATCAAAATCCACTGCTTTACATTTTTTTCCGTTTTTGCTATAATAATGCTACATCGTGTGGCGTTTCTGCGTAAATCCAGTTGCAGAAGCGCCACACTTTTTTTATCTCCGTGGGAGTTAGGTCTCCGACCGAGATAAATGCTCCGCAAGGATGCGCAGTGATTCTGATAGGAATACCAGAATCAAGCGCCAAGTCTCACGGGTGTTCGATTTAAATTGAAAGGAGGTGGGAAGTGACCGATAAAGAACAATTTTATAGACAGATCGTGTTGCAGAAATGCGTAAGTCCGGATTTAAAGGAGCTTACGCATTTCTTATTTTTTTAAGAAAAAGGAGATCATTATGGAAATTGGAAATCAGTTTTTGGGGACAGAGCGTATTGATAAGCTGATGCGTCAGTACGCGGTTCCCTGCATCATCTCACTGTTAGTAGGTGCATTGTACAATATTGTTGATCAGATCTTTATTGCAAACGCCAGCTACCTCGGCTCTTACGGAAACGCAGCTAATACCGTTGTTTTTCCGCTGACGGTTGTTGCACTGGCTATCGCTGTTATGGTCGGTGACGGCTGCTGTGCCTTTGTCAGCATGGCGCTTGGCCGGAATGAAACAGCCCGGGCAAAGCGCAGTGTCGGCAATGCGGTGGTTTTGATCATTGTAGGAAGTCTTATCCTGACCGCCGTATATCTGATCTTTGCAAACAGCATCATCGCCATGTTCGGCGGTACGGTCAATGAGGAAACTTATCGGCATTCACAGGAATATTTCTTCTATATTACTCTTGGGATTCCGTTTTATATGTTCGGTCAGGCTATGAATCCCATTATCCGTGCAGACGGGAACCCGAAATTTGCCATGATTTCCACACTGGCAGGCGCTGTTATCAACATCATTCTTGATCCGATTTTCATTTTCGGCCTTCAGTGGGGCATGATGGGTGCAGCCATAGCCACAGTGATCGGTCAGGTGGTAACGGCAATTCTCGCCGTCTGGTATCTGTTGCACATGCGGATCATCAAGCCGGAAGCCGGCGACTATGCACTTTCTCCAAATATATTCGGACGGATGCTCACCCTTGGTATTACCAGCTTTCTCTCTCAGATCAGCCTTGTGGCCGCAATGGCAGCGATCAACAATATGCTCCGTAAATACGGTGCATTGGACGCTGTGTTCTCACAGGAGCAATACGCACAGATCCCCATGGCAGTCGTCGGGATCGTAATGAAATTTTTCCAGATCGTCATTTCTATCGTAGTCGGCATGGCAGCCGGCTGTATTCCGATCGTCGGCTATAACATGGGTGCAGAAAAGACCATGCGTGTGAGGGAGCTGTTTACCCGGCTGCTTATTTCCGAGGCTTTGGTAGGCGCAGTCGCGCTCATACTGGCGGAAGGATTCCCGCATCAGCTTATCGCTATTTTCGGCGCTTCTAATGAGAGCAGCTACTATACCGATTTTGCTGTTAAGGCATTCCGTACCTATCTTTGCATGATGATCTTCGCGTGTGTCAACAAGGCATGTTTCATCTTTTTACAGGCCGTGGGCAAGGCATTGACATCTACCATGCTTTCCATGTTCCGTGAGGTAGTATTCGGAGTTGGCTTCGCATTGCTCCTTCCGGTTTTCTTCGGTCTGGACGGTGTTCTGTATTCCATGCCGGTTTCAGATATTCTGACCTTTATCATCTCAGCAGTGATTATCATAAAAACATATCATGGATTAAATGTGAAAGGAGCATAAGACGTATGAAAAACAGAGTGATTACGATCAGCCGTGAATTTGGCAGCGGCGGACGCACCATCGGAAAAAAAGTGGCAGAACAGCTGGGCATCCCCTGCTATGATGCAGAGATCATTCAGGAAATGGTAAAAGAAACTGGTTTTACACCGGAGTATGTAAAGGAAGCCGGTGAATATACGCCCGGCAGCTTCCTCTCATCTGCATTTTCAAACCGCTTATTTGGCCTCACAAATGAAGATATTCTGTGGGAGCATCAATATAAGGTCATCACGGAGCTTGCACAAAAAGGCCCCTGTGTAATTGTTGGACGCTGTGCTGATTACATTTTACAGGATAAGGCCGACTGCCTGAAGGTCTTTATCCATGCGGATATGGATTTCCGTGCCCTGCGCATCGTCGAGGTTTATGGAGAACGGGAACAGTCCCCGGAGGATCGTCTGCGCGATAAGGATAAACGCCGTGCCGCATATCACCGGTTCTATACCGACATGAAATGGGGGTATGCACAGAATTATCATCTGACACTCAACAGCGGTGTGCTCGGAATCGATCAGTGTGTAAAAATCATTGCTTCTTTATATTAGACAGATCCTCCGCGCTGCATTTCATCACAAATAAGAATCAGGATATAAAATTCCCTTTTCGGATCCGGAAAGGGAATTTTGTATCTATCCGCGCAGATAAGTGCTATAATATAATATTAAGATTATGCGGTTCGAAGTCCGAAGCAGGCTTGCCCGGAAGAATGCTTTTGACCCTGGGCCCACCAAAGACATGATTCAAGTCGGAGACCTGACTCCCACTGAGACAAATTTGCTGTTACTCACCACTAAAAAATGTGGAAATCTTCTCGACTGAGATAAAAGAATCAATAAAAAAGAAAGTGATGGATAAAAAATGCAGACGTATACTTATGTTTCCAAAGGAAAATTTGAATTGATGGAAAAACCGAAGCCAGTTCTTATGGATGAACGAGATGCCATTGTAAAGGTAACACTCGCCAGCATTTGCTCAAGTGACCTGCACATTAAACACGGAAGCGTCCCCCGCGCTGTGCCGGGTATAACCGTCGGACATGAAATGGTCGGTATTGTTGAAGATATCGGCAGCGCCGTAACGAATGTGAAGCCCGGTGACAGAGTCACGGTAAACGTGGAAACCTTCTGCGGGGAATGTTTTTTCTGCAGGCATGGATATGTAAACAACTGCACCGATCAGAATGGCGGCTGGGCTCTCGGATGCCGGATCGATGGCGGACAGGCAGAATATGTTCGTGTACCGTTTGCAGATCAGGGGTTAAATAAAATCCCGGATCATGTTACAGACCGTCAGGCTTTGCTGGTCGGAGATGTTCTTGCCACCGGTTTCTGGGCAGCTCGTATTTCTGAGATCAAAGAGGAGGATACGGTATTGATCATCGGAGCCGGACCTACGGGCATCTGTACGCTGCTCTGTGTCATGCTGAAGAACCCGAAGCGTATCATTGTCTGTGAAAGAGACGAAGGCCGTATCCGCTTTATCCATGAGCACTATCCGGAAATCCTTACCGTATCACCCGAAGCTTGTGCAGATTATGTTCGTGACAACAGTGACCATGGCGGAGCAGATGTCGTTCTCGAAGTCGCAGGAGCCGAATCCACGTTTCGCCTTGCATGGGAATGTGCAAGACCAAATGCGGTCGTGACGGTCGTTGCTCTTTATGACAAGGCTCAGACACTGCCGCTGCCGGATATGTACGGCAAGAACCTCACGTTCAAGACCGGCGGTGTAGACGGCTGCAATTGTGAGGAAATACTGCGGCTGATCGCAGAGGGCAGACTGAATACGGAACCACTTATCACACATACATACCCGTTAGACAGGATCGAAGAAGCATACACACTCTTTGAAAATAAGATGGACGGTGTGATCAAGGTAGCCATCGAGTGTTAATACGGTTCCCAATCCCGGTTCCTGGACACTGTATTTAAATTGTCTTCCCGGCAACCGATTCCGTTTCTCTATAATAACACAGTCCGCTGCATCCATACGGAAACAACATTCGCTTCATATCCCTGATATATTCCTCTTCCGTATCCACATGCTCAAGGATATCCAGAGCTGTCTTCAGGTTCCGGATATCCTTTTCCATAAAATCTACATAATTTCCACGCCCCACAAGCTTTAAATGGGTGATTCCGGCCTTTCGCAGCCGATACAGTGCGCAGAGCCCACATCCTGTCTCACCGCAGAGATAGCTGTCGGAATCATATCTTCGTTCCTCATACTCTTCGTTCGGTTTATCTGCGCTTCGTTCATCATTCGCATCCTTCACTGTGTTCTCCGTCCGTGAGACCAGCTTCTCCGTTTCTGAACCTTCTTCTTTTTTCTCTCTATTTCCTTTAACTTTTCCTATCTTATACGGGACCCGGCAGAGATGCCCCATCTCATCGCAGTGCAGGGAATTACAGAACGCTCCCGAAAACTGGCAGAGCTCGTTTAACGCAAATGCCTCAAATTCATATACACCCCTGCTGCCCTTTTCCCTCTCATGCCGGATCACCGACTCCATGTCCGCGAAGCTGTTCTTCCTGTGAAAGATAAGCCGACTGACATCCAAGCGGTCAAATGCATCTATCATCCGGCTGTTTACCTCTGCCGTCTCCCCACTCAGATGGATCTCACAGCGGATCCCATTATTTTTCAGGTAGATCAGCAGTGCCGGATCCGCAATAATAAAGCTTGAGAATCCAAGCTCCATACACCTGCGAAGGAGATCCGCGATTTCCGGATACTGCTTAGGCGTATAATAAAGAGAGTTAAACGTCAGATGTACCGGCTTCCCATACTTTCTCACCAGCGCCGCCAGAATCCTCAGCTCACTCTCCGCCCCGATCTGCACGTTAATGCCAAGAACCTCACGACGGTTTAACGGCAACACCGTCCCGTATTTTTTATTCCATTCATAAGGTACGTATCCGCAGAAAAACTCATCTGCCCCGGCCTCGACGTACCGCACATATTCATCGATGGATCCAAGTCCCGCCGTGATCTTCATTGTATTTCTCCTTAAATTCAGCTTCCCAACTTCTGAAAGTTCGCACCTGCAACATTTCGTTTCTTTTTTCACAAGTACAATTCTGACTATCTGCTATTTTTAATTGCATATTAGTTACAGTAAATTTACTACGATTCTATCAATTCTTTTCTCTTTCCAACCTTCTGTATCCGCCATTCCGGAAACTGAACTCCCATCCAGCGCAAAGAGCGAATTATACCGCCCCACCATCTTCAAATGCTTTGGATACAGAAAGACTTTCTCCCCGCAATATCCCGGACACGATTCCGGCAGTTCCTGCTTTCCACGTTCTCCATTTTTACGCGCAGCATACAGTGTACAATACTGGGAGGTATTCGTCTGATAAAACGGAACGTGGATGCTGTTCTTTCCTTCCGGGAATTCCTGCCTGTATCCGCAGGACTCCCACTCGTACCGCCGGATCCCGAACATATCCCTCAGATACGTCCGGTAAAATTCCGCATTCAGGCTGTTCTCCCGAAAATATCCTGTCTCTCCCTGCTTGTATCCCATCCGTGGATCCTTTTTTCTTTTATTTAACAGAGTCCCCATACACGGCACAAGAACTTCTTTTTCTTCCTTCCATTCCTTCCGCTCTCTCAAAAGCTCCAGCAGACCCCAGTCGTTTGCCGCGATCTCCAGAAATGTCTCCCGATTTCTGCACCATTCTTCCAGCTCATCCAACAGTTTTTCCACCGGTTTCAGCATGAATTCCCGCAGATATGAAAATGTAACTGTCACAGCCAGACCTTCCGACTCTGCCTTTTTAAAGATCTCAAACAACTGCCGTTTTTCAGGAAACAGCAGATGGCAGAAGGCATTTCCCACATAAATCCGCTCTGGAACCGGCATTCGTTTTCCCAGCTCTTTAGCCCCATTCACATTCCAGTACCAGTCCATAAAATCGCGGAATTTCATGGATAAATATCGCTCATAAAGCTCCGGACGGTCCAATTCCACAGCAACTTCGATATTCTTCCGTTCCTGCTCTTTATATTCTTTGTATTCTTTATGTTCTTTGTATTCTTTATGTTCTTTGTATTCTTTGAGTTCAAAATCTCCTGCTGCGATGCAATTTTCCCTTATACCTGACTGATTTTCGATTCGCGTTTCCAGCCTCGCCCTGTCTTCTCCTTCACCGAACCACTCTTTTTTCTGTTCAATGAAATTCTCCGCAAACTGTTCATCCTTTTTTGCCGGATACCCGGTAAGCGCCATTGCAAGTTCCCCGTCCTCGCACTCCAGCTTCAGCCGCACAAATCTATCATACCAAAGGATCAATTTTCCAGCGCATTCCCGGTATTTCTCCTGCTCCACAAACACCGAATACTCATATACCGGAATCCCCGGTCCATCTTCCACACGCACTTCCATCTCAAACGAATGGATCTCAACTTCCGTATACGGATCCCCGCTTTTCTTCTCCTGACTCCCTGCCTTCAGCCCGTTGAAACCATCATAAAAACAGATCCGGAATCCCTTTACTTCGCGGATCTCATCCAATGTCCGAAAACAAAATCCTTGTTCCGCAAGCTCCGTGATCCGGATCTCCTGCCCGTCTGCAAATCCCGCCACCAGTCCGAACGGGATCATAAAAACTCCGTTTATTTCTCTCTTCCCTGACACTTTTCGTTCCTCAATTCAAATCTTTTTGCAGCATCATAGCTCACGCCGCTCGTGAATTACCCACCACTTAATTTTGAAGAAATTTGAAGTG